>NZ_VWWX01000009.1:0-124951 GCF_011752745.1 Enterobacter sp. Acro-832 | reverse complement strand
GTGTGTGCATCCTGGTTTTCTCCTGTGGTGATGGTTGTCCATCTCCCTGGTGAGTTCTCTCGCGGCAAAGGGCAAAGGAGCAACGGCGAAGGGCGGAAGGAAAGGGGCGGAGACTAAAGTTTTTGCGGCACGCAAAAAGTTTTGGCGGAGTGCATTTCACCCCTTGGATGACGACCCGACGGTGCTACAAGTAGCCCTCCGCGTGAGGACGCACGGGAGATGGCTTCACCGGGGGAACAGGAAGCACACACCCGACACGTCGGAACGGCGTGGCGCCATTAAAGCGACGGCATCAGCCGGCGCGGTGAAGGCGTTCCGGACGGCACGGCCGGAGAAGCCGCAGCCTTTGACCTTCGCCATCAGACCCTAGCGTCAGCCCGAAACCCGAAGGGGTTCGGCGGAGCCCGGCGGGTGCGCAGCAGCCGCCCTGGCGGAGTGGGGCTCGACGACCGGACAGCAGCGCTGGCCGGGAGCCGAAGGGGACCATCGCCCTGCCCTGTTTTCGGGTTATGTCCATAACTGAGCTGCAGCTGAGAAAGTTAACCAGCAGGATGCCGGTTATGATCGCAGGGAAGGAGTGAAGCACAGCAACGGGGAACGGCAGGAGCGCCGGAGGCGCTTTCGCCCTCCCCGTTTACCCCGAAGGGGTAGAGTTTTTTGCGGTTACCCCGATGATATGCACCGGGGCCAGGATTTCCGATCAGATCGGTTCTTCGCTGTCACCTCCGTTTTCCTGCTCATAGTGCATCATGGCCATATTCAGCAGGACATTAAATCCCTCAATGCCAGCCCCGTCCGGCTCGCACTGTTCGCAGAGGTGCAGCAGATTGGCCAGAAAATCCGTGATGACAGTTTGCACGCTTTCGCTTTCCCTGTTCAGCCCGGTTTTACGGGCAAATTTCCAGAGCACATCTGCAGCCAGCGCGGCGTGATCATCGTTGCTGCGGATTTTTATCGGTTCAGCCTGGCCTTGCAGGCGTTCTGCCATCGTCTCCAGCACGGTGGCCGGAACAGCGTTCAGTGTGTTGCTCATCATTTTCTCTCTCCCTGCGGCAGGTCTGCCCTGCCGCTCTGTCAGTCAGGCGGCCACTGTGGCCAGAAAGTTTTTCATAGCTTCGAAACGACTGCGAAACTCCAGACGTCCCTGCCAGTCATTGAAGTAATAAACGGGGGTATAACGCACGCGGTTTGCTTTCAGGGTCAGCGTATTACCGGTCACGACTTTCGCAGGGATACCCAGCAGTGACAGCTGGATAAAGGCCATATCAGCCACCATCGGATCGATATCTGTGCAGGTGGCATACAGCTGTTCTGAGGGGTTATATCCCGCCTCAGCCATCCAGTATGCAAAGGCAATAACCATCCCGCCGCTACCACAAGTAGGCTCATCTAGCGTCATCCAACCCTCACGCTTTATCGTCTCCTGAGCGCCGGGCATGAGTAGTCCGGCCATCAGGCGGGAGATGGAGGACGGAGAGAAATACTGCCCCATTTCGTCCGCGCCCAGCTCATGCTCCATATACAGTGCGCCCAGAAAATCATGCATTTCACCCGCCAGCCCCTCCACCAACAGGCAGAACAGCTGTCTCATGGCGTCTAAATCGTCCGGCTGATACCGCCCGCAGATTCGTCGGCTGTTTTCGATGCTTTCTGGCGAACGTATGCTCGCTATATCAAGCCCACTGGCGGCCAGGGTGATAAAGTCGCGGAACACTTCGGAACGGCGCATATATTTAGCGGTTTGACGGAACACACTGGCGAACTGCTTACGAGCCTCAGCTGGGGACTGCACCCGGACAGGAGCGGAAGCCCGCTGCTTCGGATCAGCCTGGTCTGCCAGGAACAGGGATTCAAAACTCAGTTGTGACATGGTTTCACCTTACCGGCCGCCCGCAGGCGGCCGCCTCCTGTTAAGCCAGTCCAAGCGCCGGATAGACGCTGACGGCCAGACCACAGTCAGCCTCGGCGGCGTAGCCCGTTTCGGCATTTATCACGGACAGAAACTGCTGCCACTGTGAGAAGCGCAGCGCGGGGACGCGTGCGCGTTTTCCGGCGCGGAGGGCATTTACAAATGCCTTCGCCTGTGCGACAGTTTGCGGGTCAAATTTCACGATCAATCTCCTTACTTTGGTTGTGATTGCCGGTTCACCGTTGCAGCGGCTACCCGGCGTTGAGAAAGCAGGGGCAACCCTGCTTTTTTAATGCGCAGAATTCAGCGGCGTATCGAGACAGAAACGGGTGATCACGTCGCCAATCAGCTCCCGGTGATGGCGGGTGTGCAGGTCATGGCACTCAAAGAAACGCGCGCCATACCGGACAAAAATCGCGGTCACGTCCCCGCCCGTAAACTCCATCGACTTGAACGACTCCCCACCATACCCCCTGCACCAGTCCACTGGCGGCAACGTTTCCAGCTGGTCGATATAGCGGGCCTCGGTGATTTCCACCCAGGGACGGCGATAGCCGTCATTCTGCTTTTCCTGTACCAGAGTCGCGGGGATCAGCTCCGCATCCGGATAGAGACGGCGAAGGGATTCCAACGTTTTAGCTTCACGTTGAGTCACCCACTGCCCGTCCTGTTGTGTTGCGCGGTCATAAACGGCGTTATGAGACGGAACGAAAAAGGCCATTGGTGCAGCGGTCGGGGGGTTAACGTTCATCTTTCAGGCTCCTGTTTGATTTAGTTCAGAGCGGTAGCTGCTATACAGCACCGCATCGGGTCAAAGGTAAGTCCGGGTTACTGAACGCCCAGACGGCGGAACATATCGGCGATAATGTTTCTGCGGGTATAAGAAGCACCTGCAGCTTTCAGATCCTCCAGAACGTTCCATGAATAGCTCGCCTCATTGCCATAAATCGCAATTAGAGAGGCTGTTTTAGGCTCCGGGGCTGACATATGCCCATTTCCGGAACAGGCCTTTGCGGTCGTGGTGTTAACGCTCATGTTTCTGGCTCCTGTCTGATGAGGTTCAGTGCGGCGGCTGCCGCACGGGATGAACCGGATTTAAATGTCGATACCTTCGCGCTCGATCAGGCGCACAAACTGTTTGAAGTGGTCAGCTTCAGCCACATGGATATGGCGGAACTGTTTATCGACGCCGCTGCTGAGGGCGTAGAAATAGGTGCAGCGCATTGTTTCGGGGCAGCGTCTGCGCAGTTTCTTCAGCTCTGCAAGGCTGCTGAACTCCAGAACGTCCGATTCCTCCTCAGAGTTTTTTTTCGTCTCAGCGACGAGGATCGTGTACGACACGGTTTTCCCCCTCATCTTCCTGGAAGATTCTTGAGCGGCGGTTTTGACGTTGACGTTTCGTGTGTGCATCCTGGTTTTCTCCTGTGGTGATGGTTGTCCATCTCCCTGGTGAGTTCTCTCGCGGCAAAGGGCAAAGGAGCAACGGCGAAGGGCGGAAGGAAAGGGGCGGAGACTAAAGTTTTTGCGGCACGCAAAAAGTTTTGGCGGAGTGCATTTCACCCCTTGGATGACGACCCGACGGTGCTACAAGCAGCCCTCCGCTTGAGGACACACGGGGGATGGCTTCACCGGGGGAACAGGATGCACACACCCGACACGTCGGAACGGCGTGGCGCCATTAAAGCGACGGCATCAGCCGGCGCGGTGAAGGCGTTCCGGACGGCACGGCCGGAGAAGCCGCAGCTTTTGACCTTCGCCATCAGACCCTAGCGTTAGCCCGAAACCGCTTGCGGGTTCGGCGGAGCCCGGCGGGTGCGTCAGCAGCCGCCCTGGCGGAGTGGGGCTCGACGACCGGACAGCAACGCTGGCCGGGAGCCGAAGGGGGCCATCGCCCTGCCCTGTTTTCGGGTTATGGCCACGGAGCTGCAGCTGAGGAAGTTAACCAGCAGGACGACGGATATGACGCCCGGGATGAAGAACACAGGGAAAACCAGGCTGAAGCCAGATACAGGCAGGTAACTCGTGGTGCTCTGACTTAAGCAAAATCAGGCAGGAGATAGGGCAAGGCGGAGGGAGCAGAGGGACGGCGCCGAAGGCGCGTCCCCCTTCCCCCGTTCCCCGCAGGGGAACAGCCCTTCCCGGAAGTTCAGGCGTGCGGTCGCATCGGGAAGGAAAAAGGGGCTACCGGCGAACCGGCAACCCCTTCATAAAGGCGCTTCAGGCATGTCCACACAGTCTCAGCCCCTGAATGGCGGGGGTTTCCCCCCGCCGGGGTTAGCTACTTAGCGGATTCGTAAGCCATAAAAGCTGCCACCTCCCTGTCCGTGTCCCTGTACCGGATTTCGCAGAGCGATTTCCGTGTCAGGTAAGTGAATATCAGCAGTGTGAGACACACTATTAATACGCACCAGAGCAGGGTGTTTCGCGGCAGTTTCATGGCCTTCTTCTCCTTGCCTTGCGGCATCTAAGAGGCTATCCTGATGTTGTCTAGGCATACAGGTGGCCTCGTGGGTTAATGAAAATTAACTACGGGGCTTTCTGCTTTCTGCCACACAACACGGCAACAAACCACCTTCACGTCATGAGGCAAAAAGCCTCAAGCGCCACGTCGATTATACCGGGCAGGAGCTATTTCTTACCAGGTATATCCACGCTTTATGCTGCTTATCGCCTGAAATATCTCAGGTATCCCCATCCCGCGATCACTACGCCCGTGACCAGCGCAAGATTGGGCAAAATGACGTCAAATGCACTTACAAATTCGGCATCAGAATTACCCTGCCCCCAGAATGCCAGCTTGTACCCGACGCCCCAGACAAAGAAGATGATCCCGGCACTCAGAACTCCGTATTTCATTACGCCGAGCAGGACTTTATCGAACCAGTCTGGCGTATCACGCCATGTGATAACCATCGCTATCAGACTGCATATGAACAGGCCAGCATAATAGCCTGTCGTGCCTTCCCATTCTGGCGCAGCATGCCTGACGATTAAAAAGAACAGCACGTTCAGGAAGATAACGAGCAACCAGTACCTCATAATTCTGCTTTCCTTATATGTTTTGTCTGAGCAGTCAGACAACATTGTATCTGATTCACCGGGCAGATTTGCCTTTGAAATACGCCGGACGCGCTGCCAGTTCCCGCTCGATTAACTCATCGGCAAACAAAGGGGCAACACGATTAATCCGTGCCTGCATGTTGCGCCTTCTCACTGCGGCTTTCCGTTCATCGCTCCAGCGCTGTATCTGTTTCTGACCGAGAAAATCCACGCATACAGCGTAACCTGAGCCAGCTACCCAGCGTGACATTACCTCTTCAGGTGCCGCCTGCCCTGCCTCCACGACAACTGAAACCAGCTCCAGTGGACCAGGGCAGGGCTTGTGTGGCAATTTCCAGCACAGGGAATAGCGCCACTTCATACACCGCTCCGATCAGCCAGCTTATTTGGCACCTGCCAGCGTTCAGCGACACGAACATGCTCAGGTGTTTCCCGGACAATAAACGGGATTTCATACATCACTGCATACAGCGGCTCACCGCTGATGCGAAGCCAGTCAAGTTCCTTCAGCGACGCGAACCGCGACTGCCAGCGCCAGAACGGTGCAGCAAGCTCTGCCGCGTCAAACTCGTCGCTCCACCGGGTGTACCAGGTGCAGACGGTTTCCGGTGACTGAAAATTCAGGTCTATTTTCGCCTGCTCCAGCAGGTTCTGGCGCAGTTTCCAGCGCTGTTCGTACTCACGGGACTGGCGGCGAAGCTGACGCGTGGTCTTAATGCCGGACCTGTGCAGCCGTCGCCCCGTGCGGGTGTGCATGACTTCAGGGAATAGCTCGGCCTGCACGTCAATCGTGAGCGGTAGCGGGCAGGCTTCGCCACTGGTGGCAATCATCGTATTAAGCGCTTCCTCGACCTGTTTCAGGTTCGAATGACGGTTATTTGGCACCCAGTGCAGGCCAGGTATTTTATTGGCCACCGTGGCGTTGAGGCGTCCGCTGCCCGTGAGCAAGCGCAGAAAGGTACGCACATACGGCATGGCGGGCAGTCGTGCTCCGCGTTCGCGGGCAGACTCAACATGGCTGATAGCCTGAATTGCAGCCTGACGGGCGGGCTTCAGGGAAACGAGCGCGTGTGAGGACGGGATCATGCTGTCACCTCCACGCTCATCAGGTTCACCACGGTGCTGGCTGTGCAGTTAAAGCGGCGCATACCCGCCAGCTGCGCGATCAGCTTATTTATCCGGTCAGGCTGGAGCGTGTCGCTCTGGTAAAGGGTACGCACCACTTCACCGCCGGAGGAGAGCAGCACCAGAAGCCAGTAAGGCGAGACTTCGCCGGGGCTACACACGCACAGATGCCAGTCATCGCTGCCGTCCTCACTGAAGCGGCATTGGACGGGGAAGAAGCCGCCGAACTCGGTGCGGAACTCGGCGCAGACGCACCATCCTTCAGGTGTCGACAGAAGGCCGGTCACGGCATCGCTGAGGGCGCGGCGCGCGTCCTCGCCCTGCTGACGGATAAACTCCAGGTCTGTGGCGGTCAGGGTGTTGATTCGGTTCAGGTCATATTGCATGGTCATGTCTGTTCCCGCCGCCCGAAGGCGGCGGCCTCCGGTATTAAGCAGCGTGGTCAGTGGTGTCAGCGTCGGATTCAGTGGCTTCTTCAGCCTCGGCGGCTGGCGCAGGGCGCACCATCCAGTCAGGCAGCCAGCCCTGAGCATTCAGATCCTGTTCGGCGGCCTTTGCCGCATCGCGGCGCTTGAGCTTCACAATCTCTCCGGCGCGGGTACTCAGTCCGGCTTCTTCGTAGGCTTTGCCGATCTGGGCGATGGTAAGCTTGCCGAAGTAGCTCTCTGCACCCGGTTGCCACCACTTGCGCAGGTCAAATTCCAGCGCCGCTTCCAACGCGTCCAGTTCACTGGTGTCCGTGCGGTTATACAGGCGTTCCTGAATGCCGTTGATACCGTGCGCCGCACAGAATCCCAGCAGGGTGTTCACCTGCTCTGCTGACCATGACAGCAGCCAGGTGAAATCGAGATGCCAGTTTTCTGGCAGCGTTGCCTGAAGCGCTTTTTTCTGTGCATTGAGCGCCGTCAGCGCCTTCCCTTCTTCACCGGATGGAGCCAGTGATGCAAGGTGATACTGATTCGAGGACACGGAGGCTTTCAGCGGTTCGCTGCGTTTACCGTGGGTGCGGTCAAACATACTGAGGCACAGTGTCCACGTCAGCAGCGCCACCGACACGTCGGGACGACCCGCCAGTTCGGCCTGAACAGCCAGAGTACGTTCTGCTGACATGGCTTTTACCAGCGTTGCCGGATAAGCGTCGGCGGGAATTTCAGGCGTGGTGTGTCTGATCACATTGCTTTCACGCTCCTGACGCGCCTGTTCTTCAGCTGCCCGGTCTTCGTCGGTCAGCTTGCGGATACCTGGCTGAACCCGAAAATTGTTACCATCCCATGACACCCAGATACCGTGCGCGGCGCGAAATTCCGGCGTGGCTTCGCGGTACTGCGCCTCGCAGTAAATGTCATCGATCTGCTGCTGAAGCTCGTATTCGTCATCGTAGGTTTCAGTAGCGTCCCTTTGTTCTTCCAGTTCACTGACGCGCTTCTGTTCTTCTTCCGTCAGGACAGCTTTCGGCATGGCAAAACGGTACAGTTCTCTGTCCTCACCGCTGAAGCGTAGTTCCGTCATACGGAACTCAGCCCAGCCCCAGCCCTGCTCCTGCTTAACGCGGGCAGCGAGTACAGTGAGCTTGCCAGCCAGCAGGGATTTCACCAGCGCCGCATCGGCAAAGGTGCTGTCCTTGTCGCTGAACAGGTCGGCAGTCAGCGTACCGCCAGCGGCGGTATAGGCTTCCTCGCCCACATACTCAAACATCGGGTGACTGATGGCCATCTTGTCGTCGGTCACCATTTTGCGCAGAGTCTGTACAGCAGGATCGCGCCACTGTACAACAGCCTCTTTCCAGACCTGCTCCTGACGCTCATGGGTATCAGCAAGTGTCAGGACTTCACACTGTTCAAGGGAGATTTCATCCCGCGCCAGTGCATCCAGCAGGGAGGGGGCAAGATTCGCCAGTTTCAGGCAGCGCTGAACGTGGCGCGGGTGATAGCCCATCAGTGCGCCGATCTGAGAGGCCGTTTTACCTTCCTGCTGAAGGGTACGAAAACCGATAATCTGCTCGGCGGGATGCATGTTTTTACGTCGACCATTCTCGATCATCGAGGCCGCCACAGCCATCTCAACGGGCAGGACTTTCACCGGAACAAACGGCGTGTCTGCATCGAGCACACCGCGCATCACCAGAATGCCTGTGCCTCTGCGGCGACCTTCCCCGCCGACAATGCCGATCGTACCGTCCGGCAGTTCTGCACCGATCAGGTTCTGGAGGATGCCCATTGCCTGAATGCTGTCGGCCATCTCTTCCACTTCCTGATCGGTATGCGGAATGATGCGCGTGTTTAAGTCAGTGCGTGACAGGCGGGAATACGGGAAGATTTGCACGGGCGTATCAGCGAGCAGCTGGACGAGCTTCTGCTCGGTAGACTGCGCGATTTTTTCCGCAGATATTGTCTTACGGGGGTTCCTGGCTGGTTTTTTTGCCGTAGTATTGGTGGCGACCATGATTTTTACCTCTCAGTGATAGTTGTGGTTAGCCGTGGCCGGAGTGCGATCCGGTCACGGCACTCGGTTAACCGGTAATGCGTTTCGGGTGTGCTGCCAGTGCTGCAAAGGACGGATAGCCATCAAGAATCTGCATCATGATTTTTGCCCCTTCGAGCATCGCTTTATCCGTTACACTGCCGCTGTTTTCACACACGTTGATCGTTGCCACGATCCCCGATTTCACATCTGAAAAACGCTCATACATGCGGTTGCTGAACAGGACTCGTTTGCCTCCTGCCATCACCTGCCAGTTGTTGCAGTCATTAAATCGGGTGTCCACGTTGTCAAACTCGACCACGTGGGTGTCGCTGGCCTGAATGCGCAGCAGCTTCACGATTTCGGTGCTCTGCCCGACCTTACGGGTCGCCGGACGGGTGTTAAGGTTCTGCATGTTTCCTCCTTCTCTGGGTTAAGGCCGGACATCCGGCCTACGGTTAAAGCTGCACGTATTGCAGGTTGCGTTTCAGTTCCAAAAGAAAATCCGGTTCAAACGACCAGGCGTGCCAGTTAAGCGTTCCGTTGGTGCGGATCTCCACCTGAACGTCGCCGTATCGGGACACATCGGACAGAGTGACGGTGACCCCCGCTTTCAGCGAAGTGGCCTGAGCCACCCACTCCCGTGCGACAGAAACAGGGGTTTGTTCTTCCCCCATCTTCCTGGAAGATTCTTGAGCGGCGGTTTTGACGTTGACGTTTCGTGTGTGCATCCTGGTTTTCTCCTGTGGTGATGGTTGTCCATCTCCCTGGTGAGTTCTCTCGCGGCAAAGGGCAAAGGAGCAACGGCGAAGGGCGGAAGGAAAGGGGCGGAGACTAAAGTTTTTGCGGCACGCAAAAAGTTTTGGCGGAGTGCATTTCACCCCTTGGATGACGACCCGACGGTGCTACAAGCAGCCCTCCGCTTGAGGACACACGGGGGATGGCTTCACCGGGGGAACAGGATGCACACACCCGACACGTCGGAACGGCGTGGCGCCATTAAAGCGACGGCATCAGCCGGCGCGGTGAAGGCGTTCCGGACGGCACGGCCGGAGAAGCCGCAGCCCTTGACCTTCGCCATCAGACCCTAGCGTCAGCCCGAAACCCGCAGGGGTTCGGCGGAGCCCGGCGGGTGCGCAGCGGCCGCCCTGGCGGAGTGGGGCTCGACGAGCGGACAGCAGCGCTGGCCGGGAGCCGAAGGGGGCCAGAAGTGGGATTCTGGTGTTTTCAGAGAATTTGCTGATCGGGTTTCAGAGCCGCCACGCCACGCCACGCCACGCCACGCCACGCCACGCCACGCCACGCCACGCCACGCCACGCCACGCCACGCAGGACCGTATCCGTGACAATTTGCCCCCACAATGCCATTCCTCTGCATTTCTCCTGACTTACACCAGGGGCGGGAGGGGGCAGCGCCGCAGGCGATGGCCTTGCCGCCCCGTCAGCCCGAAGGGATGACTGGGTTTTCGCGCGCGAACAGGCGGCGCCTATGCCCCGCCCGGATTATTTACTTTCCATCCCCCTGACTGCCCTGGAGAATGAAGTGGCCGCAAAGATAGACGGCGCACTGGCGGGTAGCCGATTCGCAGATCTCATCCAGCACTTTCGCTGTGGTTACGGGGCTGAGTCCTGATTCACGACGTCGCTCGTTGATGAGCGTTTTATACTGGCGCAGGATGTTGCGGGTTTCCGGTGACAGTTGCATGGTGTTCTCCTTTTGTTCTGTTTCCGGAGGCAATGCCTCCGGCTTCTCTGTCAGGCCTCGAGCGCAGCGCGCAGGCTCATCATGACGTCGTTTTCTTCTTTCAGGGTTTCTGCCGCTGATCCGCCTCCATCCTCCGCGCATACAGCGATACGCTCCATTTCCTTCCCTGCAAGCTGCATCACCACCGCAAGCGCCGCAGCCGGAATGGTGACATTACGGTGTTTCCGTTTTTCTTCCACCATCATCTCAACAATGTTGTAGATGAGAGGGACACATCCGGAGGGATACAGCTCTGCCTCCAGTCTTTCCATCACCACGTCGATCTCTTCATCACTGAGATCCCAGTCAATGCAGAGACCGCGAATATCGTTCCGGCTCCAGCTGGCGAATACAAATTTCTCGCCGTCATTATCGTCATCACGCAGCATTTCGATGGCGATCTCTTTTGCTGTACCAATCATGTTTTTCTCCTTTAGTCGGGCGGCATCGCCGCCCGTGGTCAGTCAGTCAAGGGCACGCCAGATCGTGGCGCTTTCCGGATGGGTATCAGCAAATGCCATAAGCTGCTCATAACGGCGGCAGAAGTGGCGGCACAGCTCCTCATGGTCATGGTTGCTGTGGTGCCAGCTCCGGTGATTCAGTACCAGCGCCGTGAGGATGATCCCCGCCACTTCCCCGCTGACAGTCTGCTCAAACCAGTTGTCCGGATTGCACAGGGTCAGACTCTCCACGTCAGGCGCCATATATCCGCCACCTTCCGGCAGCCGGTAAAACTGCCAGAATCCCCCCTGATACTCAGGGCAGTAACGCTGGGCATAGGCGTACACGGATGCCTCGGACGTCATAAAATCGCCGCCAAACAAATCAGGCAGGAAAGTCAGGCGCTGCGCACCCTCAAGACGAACAGCATCACAGGTCACGGTCTGGTTCATAGATCCTCCACGGTTAACATATTCTCGGTTCCGGCATCGCCGTGACGACACGACAGACCGGCGAAAAGCGGAGGACACAGGGGCGACGCCGCAAGCCGCAGCGCAAAGCCTTCACGGGCTGAATGCACCGTGAAGGGTGCGAACGGGTGAGGACGGAGGCGTCAGCGAACCCTTGTGGCCGATGCGGCCGGGCTACAGTGAAGTCACGGCGCATGCCGTCACCGCACGGAGCTTCAGGTGAGTTTCATTGTCCCGACGTTGCCCGGAGGGCAGCGGCGGATAGAAGCGGAAGGCACTGACATCCTTATTCGCAGTGGATGGCCACCGGTTGCCGGGGCGTTACCCCGGCGTTCTCTCAGGCGGCCAGCGCCTCCTGTAGGGCGCGAACGTTATTCAGCTCATCCCTGACAGATTCAGGCTCCTGCCGCCCGGCTTCCCAGGCCATACCGATCCGGTTTTCCAGCTCGCATTCATAGTTACGCAGGACGCGGGACAGGAGTACCGCCGGAACACTCACCTGACGGTTTGCCGCTTCGCGCTGACGGGCCAGGAGATCGCTGATAGTCTGATGATTTATCCCCTCCTGACGGTATTGCGTCATTTTCATTTCGCCGATCGCCTTCATCAGATTCCGGATTTCAGTCCCGTCCGGTTCTGGCTGGGCTTCACGGCAGGCCACGCTAATCCCTTCTTCCGTCCAGACCAGCAGGACCAGGGGTTCGTCAAAGGTGAACATGTTTTCAAGCTGTACACAAAGTTCTTCGCGGGTTCCGTACATCGTTTTTTCTCTCTTGTAAGGGGTTACATGCCGGGCATCAGCCCGGCAGGGTCAGTCAGTCCTGAAAGGTTTCGTCCAGCACCAGAGCTTCGCGGTAGGCTTCAAGAAGCAGGGTGTTGATACGGCGCAGGGTCTGCGCTGCCATACGTTCGGTAAGCGTTGCCGCGTCGTGCCGGTGCTGCGATTCGAGGCGGTTCAGCAGCATCCGCACGTCACACATGGCATTGCTGAGCGCGGCCACGTCCGCGCGCAGGTGCTCAAGGCCCGGGTAGTTCATGCCGCCTCCGGCCAGTCAGGGTAAAACGCGCCGTCATTGGCCGCCGGCATCCTTCTCGCCCGTTCAACCTGTGCCAGACGTCGGACGCCGGCGGCGTGGTACTGCTCAAGCATCTCGATCCCGATATAGCGGCGGCTGGCTTCGGCGGCGGCCACGCAGGTGGAGCCGCTGCCGGCGAACGGGTCAAGGACAATAGCCCCCGGGCGCGTGAGCGATTCGATCAGCGGTCGCAGGCTCTGCACCGGCTTCTCCGTCGGATGGTGTCTGTTGCCCGTGTATTTCCAGGGGATCACGTCCGGGACAGGACGGTCCGGGGTTTGCGGCCTCCCCTTCGCCAGCAGGTAGGCGCTCTCATGTGTGTAACCCACGAACGTCGATTTTGAGGCGTAGCTCTTGGCAAAGACGATATGGCCAACCACCCGGAAGCCGGCCGCTTTCCACGCATTCAGAAACAGATCCGCGCGGTTCCAGGCATAGAAACTCACCATGAGGCTGTCATTTTTCAGCACGCGGTACATTTCATGACAGGCGGGCTGGAGCCATTCGGCAGAGTTGTCCCCCGCCAGGGTGCGGCCGGTACGATCCTTATAGCCAACCAGATACGGCGGATCGGTAAGAATAAAATCGACGGCACGCGCCGGAAAACGGGACATCACCTGCACGCAGTCACCCAGAATAAAACGGGACATAGACACACTCCTCTCTGATATGCGGCACCCTGTTGCGCCGTGCCGCCACAAAAACCCGGCGGAAAGCGGAGGGCGCAGGGGCGACGCCGCAAGCCGCAGCGCAAGCCTTTCACGGGCTGAATGCACCGTGAAAGGTGCGAACGGGTGAGGACGGAGACAACGTGAACCCTTGCGACCGCAGCGGCCGGGTTAGCGTGAAGGCACGGCGTTGAACACGCCGCCGGCTGGCGGCAATAAGGCGGAGGAAACCGACATCCTTTGTTACCGGTTCTGGTAGCTGATGAGTCCGTGAGGGTATGGCAGAATGCACGCTGATAATGGATTCGCGCCGTTATCTGACATGTGTGCCTTCGATTTCAGGACGTCCCCGACCGGAGACGTCTTTTTTTTGAGTCGGATATATGGCAGGTGAAAGTGCGAAGTGATTGTGTGATTATCAGCGCCGAAAACATCTGAAGGGTTTTCGCCTGTATCGAATTGCATGACTTCAGGACACCCCCTCCCCGGATGGTGTCCTTTTTTTCAACGCCTTTTCACGTGGCCGATACCCGACTTCGCAGACTGGCATGATGTATCAATCAGATTGCTGAATTTATCCTTTAATCTGGCTGCGTCTGACTGTTCATCACTTATTCTTTTTAACGCCTGGATGTGTTCCGGACTTTTATTGACAACAACCCGACACAGTTTCTCCTGAATCACGAGTATACGCTCATTTTTCAGAGCCTCTTCATCCTTAAGTTTGCATAAAAACCGGTGCCAGAAATTACGGTAATGCGCGTTGATCAGCGCCATTTTATAACCCGCAAGAGCCTGGAATACCTCGGTCTCTACAGGATCAGTCGTACAGTCAAAAGGAAAATCGCTCATATTAACTTTCTCCAGGAACTATTGTTCCGGGCAGATGAACTATCCTGACCAACTTACCCGCCGACAGGATAACGACGAAACATTCTTTATCTATGAGGAGCTGCACCAATACGTCTTAGTGCATCCTGAACTTCACGCAGCCCAAAAATATCTTCCGGCGGCTGCTCTTTTCCGGCCAGACTACAAACCGTAAAGACAGCATTTGATGCGGTCAGTCTCTCACGGTGCAGCGCCTGCAGTGCCACAATAACCAGTGTGCGTTCGTCTCCTGACAGTTCTTCAAGCTTCATACTGTTTCCTTCAGGTTAATGTTCATATTCATATTCATCCCCGCCCCTTTGTTTTTTTCTCGTTAAACGCCAGCCGTACCGGCCATCTGCTGAACCAGAACCTGCAGCTCGCTGACCGTGCCGGGCGGTACCGGCATGCTGGCCAGCAAACGCGGCAGCTCTGGCGCGGTCGTTTGCAGGGCCAGACCGGTAATAATCAGGTTTCTCAGCAGCTCTCTTATTTAGCTGTTCTGCAGGCTGAGACTAACGATGATCGGAGTACGCGAAACTCTATCACGTCGTTACGCTCGAGAAGCTTGAGAGCGTCTGACGAACAGGCCATTGCAGCCTTCAGTGCCAGTGAAATGGCGAGGCTGCGGTAGCGGTTTTGCAGCATGATGGGGGCATCAGCAGGCACTGCGTCAGACACCTGTAGATATGCTTTCCATGCATCTGGCTGTGCTAAAGCATCACGTTCCACGGCTTCGAGCTGGTCTTCACGTTCCTTTTGCTTTTTCGTGGCCATCTGGTCAAGAACCGCCACTGTGGCTGCGGCATTCACCGCACCGGGTATTGCCAGTGTGAGCGCCACAAACAAAATTGCAGTATTACACTTCATTTGTCCTCCTCATTGTTGTTCATCTCCTTTATTTCCTGACAGTTCAACAGCTCGCTGGCCTCCGCCAGCGCCAGCGTCAGCCTCGTTCTCTTAACCTTTTGCATCAGTCCATCCCGGGCTGTCTGGTTACCATTCTGAATGATGTTCCTGCTCAGGATCGGTTCTTCGGCTTTTTATCGTCAAACGCCAGGAGAACACCGAGGCCGATCAGCGAGGCGTAGCAGACCTGCATCGCAATTGTCACCGGCAGGGAGATATTATCAACCAGAACACCGGGAACCACGACGGCAACACCTGCCAGTATCATTCCCCTGCCGATCTTTTTTACCCGTTCCGGCCACTGAGATTCAGGCACGTTCCGGGCACGGAGAAAGGTATGAATGCACTGCTCTGCTTTCTGTTTAATCACTGACATGTTTTAGTCTCCGAACGCCCGTCGCATATTTTTCTTTATCCTGGTCGCTTCATCGGTTACCGGTACGGCAGGCTCTGCTGGTTTCTCCGGTACTACAGCTTTACTCACGCCAGCCGTACCGGCCATCTGCCGAACCAGAACCTGCAGCTCGCTGACCGTGCCGGGCGGTACCGGCATGCTGGCCAGCAGACGCGGCAGCTCCGGCGCGGTCGTATGCAGGGCCAGACCGGTGATAATCAGGTTTCTCAGCAGTTCTCCGCGCAGGCGCGATGACACCCCCGTCAGCACACGCTCAACCCGTTCACTGCTCCGGTCATCCAGAAGCGTCAGGGTGTAACGCCGGCGCTGATATTTCGTCTCCGGTGACATGGCCAGCGCGGCCACACCGCCCTCCGACTCATCAGGAAGTCCGGAAAGAGAAGACCAGGAGCCGGAGACCAGGGCCATCACGGCGCAAAGCCGGATGGCGCTCAAATGCCCGTCAAAGAACACCGGTATCAGCGCCGGTAAACGGGCATCCGTCTGGTACATCACCGCCCCAGCGGTGGCGGCGGTCCGGATGAAGTCACCGCGCAGGGGCTGTGAGATGGTGCTGATGGTCGCCATCGCCGCGATGTCGGTGCGATCGTCGCTGTGCAGATAGAAAGAATACTGGCCGTCCGGCACGTTTAGTCCTCTTTATTGTAAAGGGCAATCTCTCTGGCCAGCGCCAGCTGCGGATCGCCTATAACCTCGATACGGTCAGGAGCCAGAGGCCAGGCCTGACGGATAGCCTCTTCAATGAGGGATGCCCCTCCCCCGACCAGGAATACCCGGTTAACGTTCCTGAAGGCCGTCAGCTCACTGGTGACACGCGCGCCCAGGGAAGTGATTGCCTCTGTAATTTTGTTCAGAACATCGTCGATTTTTCCGGCATCGTTGATCACACGCTGCAGATACTGACGATCATTGCGGTTGCGGATGACCGTGTCAGCAATAAGCGCGCTGGTTTCGCTGTCTGCCGCCCGCAGCGCGCCTGCAGCTGCGCGGGTGACCTGTGACACGCCGACAGACGGATTGCCGTGTACCGCACTGATATCGTCAAACTGTCCGACAATCACGCCGGCATCGAGCGTGGTTCCGCCGAGATCGATAATCAGGGTGGTCTCAGCGGGTCCGGGCTCCAGCTCCGCGAGACGGGAGAACGCCGCCGGCAGTGATTCCGGCATCACCTTTACGTCCGTGACGGTAAATGCCCTGCCCTTATTCAGAACCAGCTCACGCATCAGGTTTTCCCGTTTGCGTCGGATGTTCTCCTCGTTCCGCTGGCAGTCCCCGTCATAATACTCGCTCAGGGGCAGCGTCACGGTCAGGCTCACCGGCTGCGGCTCAAGTCCGCTGTTCAGCAGCGCATGATGCACGGCCAGCAGGTTGAGATCACCGTACTGATATTCCACGTTTGTTGTCGGGATGGCATCCCGGCTGACGCTGTCCCAGGTGTATTTCTGCCCGCCCACCTGATAGTTGAACGTTGCGGCACTGAACTCCGCCACTTTCCAGCCATGCCGGAAGGAGTTAGCAGAAATCCGGGTCTGCAGCTCGTTTCCTTCAAACCATGCCAGCTTAACATTAGTTGAACCATCATCGCAGTAAATATTCATCATTATGCTCCGTCAATTAAACTCAATTTGATACACATTATAAGAGCAGAATGGAAAAATAAAAGCCTTGTTTCTCATTGTGAGCAAAACAAAATAATCAAAATGATATTACCGAACATTTTGAGTAGCTTAGGGTACTCACTCTGTTCATGGCGCAGGCGATCTGGATTATCCTCACGCTGTTAAATATACTGTATGCATAACCAGTATATTTAGACGTCAGGAGGAAAGATGAAACTGCAGCTTTTCAGCACCGGGAAAGAACTCCCGCCACAGGCCCATCCGTTGTTTGCAGACCTGGCCAGCTGCGGTTTTCCCAGCCCTGCAGCTGACTACGTCGAGTCTGACCTGGATCTCCATGATTACTGCATACGGCATCCGAGCGCGACTTACTACCTTCGCGCCAGCGGTGACAGTATGTCCGACGGCAGCCTGTACAATGGCGATCTGCTGGTTGTGGACAGTGCAGAGAAGCCGCAGCACGGCGATATTGTTGTGGCCAGCGTGCAGGGGGAGTTTACGGTCAAACGGCTGCTGCTGACGCCACGACTGACGCTGCAGCCCATGAACGCCGCCTGGTTGCCGATTTATCCCGACCCGGACGATCTGGATATCTTTGGCGTCGTCACGCACATCATCCACCGCCCGAGGGAGATGTACTGATGTTTGCCCTGGCCGATGTGAACAGCTTTTATGCCAGCTGCGAACGTGTTTTCCGCCCGGATTTGAAAGGAAAGCCGGTTGTAGTGCTCAGTAATAACGATGGCTGCGTAATCGCAAGAAGTGCCGAGTCAAAGCCCTGGATCAAAATGGGCACGCCGTGGTTTCAGATGAAAAACGAAAGGTACCCGGAAAAAATATACGCGTTCTCAAGCAACTATGAACTTTATGCCTCGATGTCAGCGCGCGTCATGAACTGCCTGGAGGAGCTGGCCCCCAGGGTGGAACAGTATTCGATTGACGAGATGTTCCTCGACCTGACCGGCGTTGAGCACTGCATGGACCTGGAGGACTTCGGCCGGCAGCTGCGCCAGTATGTGTATGACTGTACCCGACTGACCATCGGCGTGGGTGCCGGGCCGACGAAAACCCTGGCAAAATCAGCCCAGTGGGCCTCAAAGGAGTGGAAACAGTTTCGTGGTGTGCTCGCACTCACCCGGGGGAATCCACAGCGAACGCGGAAACTGCTTTCACTGCAGCCGGTCGAAGAGATCTGGGGCGTGGGAAACCGTATTGCACGCAAGCTCAATGTTCTGGGCATCAAAACCGCGCTCGATCTGGCCCTGACGAACCCGACCTTTATCCGCAAAAATTTCTCCGTCGTTCTCGAGCGAACAGTGCGCGAACTAAACGGAGAAAGCTGCGTGTCGCTTGAGGAAGCCCCGCCAACAAAGCAGCAGATAGTCTGCAGCCGCAGCTTTGGTGAGAAGGTCACTGAATACGATTCGCTGCGGCAGGCTGTCTGTCAGTACGCAGAGCGGGCCTCAGAAAAGCTGCGTAAAGAGCGCCAGTATTGCCGGCATATTTCCGTTTTCATCAAAACGTCTCCGTTCGCCGTTAAAGAGCCTTACTATGGCAACGTGGCTACCGAAAAATTGCTTACCCCCACTCAGGATACCCGGGACATCATTGCAGCCGCTACAACGGCTCTGGAGCGTATCTGGAAGGATGGCCACCGGTATGCCAAAGCCGGTGTGATGCTGAATGACTTCACCGACTCCGGTGTTTCGCAACTGCAGCTGTTCGACGAACGTCCGCCACGTCCTCACAGCGCGGAGCTGATGAAGGTTCTTGATGGCATTAATCATTCCGGTCTGGGACAGGTCTGGTTTGCCGGACGAGGGATTGCGCCTGCATGGCAGATGAAACGCGATATGCTCTCCCCTGCGTACACCACCCGCTGGAAAGATATCCCCATAGCGAGGATCAGTTAAATTTCGCCTTTCAGAGAGAGCCAGTAGTGCTCGCCGCAGCCGAACGACAGGGCGAAGCCCGCGAGTGAGCGAGGAAGCACCAGGGAACTGCACGGATAATTTCTGCTTACGCTCGGTGTTAAATGGATACCCCACTCTGCTTTATCCACTTATCTACTGGCATATTTTTATAAGATCTTTTTTAATCTTTTTTAGATCTTTCTTTTTAGAGTGCCTTTCAGCCCTTTAACCATGCGGGCTTCAGAAGGATCTGTGTGACAATTTGCCCTTTGAGTGTGACAAATCACCCTCAATCCACTTCTGTATCTGTGACAAATAGCCCTTAACCCTGTGACAAATTGCCCTCATAAACTGCTGTATCTCACAAAGTTATCCCTACCTGTTGACTCTTTTTCATTTAGTGTGACAATCTAAAAACCTGTCACACTTTACACGGATCTGTCATGACGGAAGTTGCGGTTATCAACCATAAAAAACGTAAGAATAGCCCGCGAATTGTCCAGTCAAATGAATTGACTGAAGCGGCATATAGTCTCTCCCGAGACCAGAAGCGTATGCTTTATCTCTTTGTAGACCAGATTAGAAAATCTGATGGCACACTTCAGGAACATGATGGGATCTGTGAAATACAGGTAGCTAAATACGCGGAGACCTTCGGGCTGACATCAGCTGAGGCCAGTAAGGATATCCGTCAGGCGCTTAAGGGGTTCGCGGGTAAGGAAGTTGTCTTCTATCGCCCTGAAGAAGATGCAGGTGAAGAAAAGGGATATGAATCTTTTCCTTGGTTTATCAAACGTGCACACAGCCCTTCCAGAGGACTGTACAGCGTGCATATCAACCCTTATTTAATTCCTTTCTTCATTGGTCTTCAGAACCGTTTTACACAGTTTCGGCTCAGTGAAACGAAAGAGATTACCAATCCTTATGCCATGCGTCTTTACGAGTCTCTTTGCCAGTATCGTAAACCAGATGGCTCGGGCGTTGTGTCCCTCAAAATAGAATGGATCATGGAACGCTACCAGCTCCCCCAGAGCTATCAGCGTATGCCAGACTTTCGCCGTCGCTTTTTGCAGGCGAGCGTCGATGAGATCAACAGCAGAACGCCAATGCGTCTTTCTTATATCGAGAAAAAGAAAGGCCGTCAGACAACGCATATAGTCTTTTCTTTCAGTGATATAACCTCTATTCAACCTGTGTAAATATGAGGGTTATCTGTCACAGTTCAGAGGGCGGTATGTCACACCAAAATTAAAGATCTGAGGGTGATTTGTCACAGTACAGACCACTTTCCATTGCCCCATCTGGTGTTCAGGTACAAAATGGTGCCGATTTGTAATTTAAAAACACTTAATGAGGGCAATTTGTCACAGTTACCTCAGTGCAGCTTGTCACATTCTCCCTCAGCCCTGAGGGTAGTTTGTCACACTACGGATTATGCACTTCACTTCAAGTTGAGGGTTTATTGTCACTGTTTGAAATCAACATCTCTAGTTGTACCTACTGGTGCATTTTTCCTGCACTAAAAATGTTTTTGAGCAAGAAGCTATTAAATGTCCTGTCTGAAGGTTCTGGCCAGCCCGGAGGATCTGTTAAGAGCACGCCCTCCTGCTCCATCCAGCTATGTGTTTGTTGTTTTCGCGCAACATATTCCTCGGATTCAGAGCCCATTGTTTCAATGATGAAAGTGATAACTGTATTTTCCTTTCTAGGTACCACATTCAGTATGAAATCAGGATGAATGACCTCTTCCACCCCATTCATAATGCTCTTCGACGTGAAGAGTGGCTTGCTGAGGCTGATCGCCTCCGGATGATTGGCCTGACGGCCTGCATAGCTGCTGGCGTTAATTATTACCTTAAGAGTGTCGCGCTCTTTATTGCTATCCACTGGCACCGGATTATCCAGCGTATATGCGGCATGCGCATAGCCTTCATGGCAGTAAATTTTCCCATCTCTCCCTCTACGGTATTCCAGTATTGCCCAGTAAGGCGCCCGGCTGCCAGCGTTGTATGTGCTTTCTCCATTGATGCTGACGCGGGCTTCAGGCCTATGGACAAAAGTATTACCCCGAACGGTGAAGGTTACTTCTTCCCGATTGGCATCGGTCGCAATACCAATGACATACACGCATGCCTCCTTATCACTGCTATCTTTTCCCAGAGAGACTTCCAGTTGGGTCAACATGTCGTTAATCCGTTCGGGGGACAGCCAGGGCGCGCAGCTGAACAGCATATTCAGCAGTGTTCCATTGCCCATTGAATGTTCATCCAGCACATCTTTTATTTTGTTGATCGAACCGACAAGCCCCGGACTTTGAAACTCTGGTACAAGTTCAATTTGATTCAGGCCGGCTGCCTGAATGAGTGTCAGCAATTTTCGACCCAGAGCAGGAATGGGTTTAAGCGTTTTGCGTCGACGCTTTCCGGGAACTACCGGCCCTTCCAAAGAAGTGATTCTGGTTTCTTTCTTCTTTACTGGTAACCAGTCGTTTCCACCTACCGGGTTTAGTGGGCTGGTTTTTCCTTCAGTGGCCGTGTTATCGGCATCTTTACTCTTCTTTAGCCTGAACAGAGGGCATTGTTCATCATGTGGTCTTGTAGTCTTAACGTGGCGTAACCTTGCAACGTTAACCTCACAATTAAATGGACCTTCTGTGTTCGGGTCTTGCTCAACGCAATCACACTTTAACCACAGATTGCTGCGATCCATTTCTTCAAGAATTTTGTAGGCTATTCGTAAATCAGCCTGAGCGGGTTTACGACCGTTACTAAAAACATGCAGCAATGCCTCTCGCTCCGCCAGATTCAGTTTCCTTTCAAGTTGGCCCCTCGGATTCGTTTTCCACACTAGTTCCATTGATTTACTCCGTAATTCAATAGTGTTGCCACTTTATTAAGTTATTAACTTAATTATTTGTTAAGATATCATTTAAGTAATTAAGTTACTGATAATGTGATTATTAATAACATATTAAGTTAATATCATATCAAGTTAACAGAGTCGATGTTTGTTGAAAATCTTTTTTTGTTATCATATCATCTTAACAAGATAACAAAGATGAGGGGTTGTAAGATGATCATTGTTCTTGGTAGTCAAAAAGGCGGAGTAGGTAAAAGTACACTCGCAGTATCCATCGCTGCATATCTTATGGGATTAGGAAAGCGAGTGCTTATTGTAGATGCAGACGATCAAAAATCAGTGTTAACTTGGTATAACAATCGACCAGAAAATTTACCTCATATGCCTGTGACAGGAGCGTCCGGCAACATTAAAGCTATGCTCAAAGAGCATGAAAAATCTTATGATTTTGTTATCGCCGATTGTGCTGGCCGCGATAGTGCGGAGATGCGTAGTGGATTAATGGCTGCAGACGTGTTTATTTCCCCTCTGCGCCCATCTCAGATGGATTTAGACGTCGTACCGCATACATGCTCAGTTTTTACTGCTGCAAAGGATTTCAATGAATGTGTTCGTGGATATTTGGTGTTGAATATGACACCAACGAACATGTTCGTGAATGAAGCTAATCAGGCAGCAGATGTTCTCAAAGACTTCCCTGAAATGAAGCTATCTGAAGCTCGCGTTTGTGACAGAAAGGCTCATAGGGATGCCTGGGCTGAATCGATGACAATTTTCGAAACGCAGAACATCAAAGCCCAAGAAGAAATTGAAGCTCTGGTTAAGGAGATCATTCTGTGAGGAATAGAGCAAATACCCCAGCAAGGGACGAAGCTTCGTTTATAAACGGAGGTACGGCTGGTCTCACTGCAAAAAATTTAGACGAACCAAGTAAAAAACCTGCTGGTAGTAAAGCCAAACCAGTCAGCATCTCTCTCGCTGATGAGAATCTTAACTCAATTGACAATATCATAAGGGAGGAGATGCTTTCAGGGCGTAGCAGAGTTAATAGGTCAGATGTGGTAAGAGCTGCTGTGATGGCATTAGGAAATTTATCAAGAGAAGAAATATCTCAACTTATTGAAAAATCGAGATTAAAATAGATAATTCAAACCAACTTACCAACTTACCAACTTACCAACTTACCAACTTACCAACTTACGAACATGTTATGTAGATAACATGTTCGGTTGTTGGCGTTTTGATTGAGTAACAAACTATCTGTTTATTAACTTATTAAGTTATTAACTTATTAACCTATTAACTTATTAGTATGGTAACTTGTCATCTTATTAACCTGCGTTCTTATTATCTTTGTTATTATTGCTTTTTAGCAATGCAACCGCATCAGTCTCCGGCATCTGGAACTGAACACGATGCCGTGCAGCAACATCGAGTGCAAATACCTTCGTATAAACTTCCGTCGAGCTGATGCTCTTGTGTCCCATAAGACTCTGCAGCACCTTCAGTGGAATTCCGGCATACAGCATGTGCATGGCATAGCTGTGACGGAACGTGTGCGGTGTCACCGGCACGGAAAACGTCACCCCGTCGGCCGCAGCCGCTTCAACCGCTTCACTGAGCCAGGTGCGGACCGTCCGATCGGTAATATCCCAGATGCGCGCCTTCTCGGTTCTGCCGGTGCGCTTGTTACGTCGTTCAAGAGGTATTTTCAGTGTGGCCACCATCATCTCCAGCTGGCTGACATAGTTCGTATCGGAAAGCGGAACCAGGCGATGCGCCTGACTACCGGCAGGTGAGCGGCCGGCCGTTCGGGCCGCTTTCTCCGCCCGCTGCTTGAGTGTGGCCAGCTGCACGAACGGATAGGGCGGCATCAGGGAAAAATCACTCCGGGTCAGCGCCAGCGCCTCGTTAATGCGCGCGCCGGTATTCCAGAGGGTTGCCAGCAACATCTTGCGGTGGAGATCGGGTATATAGTAGAGCAGGGCACTCACTTCCGGCGCCAGCAGATATTTCGGCAGTTCGTCCTGAACGAGCGCCATCTGACGCAGGGCCAGTGCGGCAGGATAGTCGATGGCCACCGGCAGCTGCGTGGCAGAAAAAGAAACGCCCTGGCCTGGTATTGCCGGCATCATTGTTTATGGTCCCCGCTGGACAGGTATTGCACTGTAAGTCGTGCCAGTGCTTTCTGTGCGTAATCCTCGCCCGGGAGTAAACTGATTTCGCCCCGGCGGCGTTCCATCCCGGCGCTAATGGCGCTCAGGGTCGTCGTCATCGGCAGCAGCCGGCGCAGCTGCAGGGCGTGTCCGCATGCGGAACGGATACGATCGGCAAATTCATCCTCATTGCGGGAATATGTTCCGGGAGCTGGTCGTTCCCGGCCGTCCTTTTCCGACTGCAGCTGCTGACAGAGCTTCAGTAAGGCGATAATGTCATCTGCGGCTTCGTTTTCATGCAGTGCGTTCAAAGGATTTAGTTTCACAGGTCATTTTTCTCCTTCAGCTGCCGTATGACATGCCGGGGCCACAGCGCTCGCCGGTTTCGCCATAGAACGGCTCCTATTCTCCGGCACAGTTCCCCTTCACGTGGTGGTGGAAGGTCGCATACCCGGCGTAGGCGCCAGGCCATCAGCAGCACTTTCAGTCCGAGACATGCATACTGGTACCGGGCGCATTCCATGACTTCATAAGGTGCGCCGTACCGGAATACGCCTTCAATAACATACTGGGCTTCCCTGTTCAGGGCCGGCAGGTTGCGGAGCCGGAAAAGCATCTCAGCGGGCAAAGAACGCCAGTCGCCATCGATGCCCTCCAGACGGAGGAGAGGCAGTTCTTTAACCGACCAGTATTGTTTATCAGGATCTGAATCGCAGGTAACATCACTGCACTGATCGGCAAAATGTTCCAATAGGCAGATCAATTCCGTGCCGATAAAGAAAAGTTCGCTGGCCAGCTTCGCAGCTGCAGCTTCTTTCTCTCGCTGTGTTATCCGCCACTGCCCGTACCACACACCACCGAATGCAGCACCGGCAGATGTAACCGCCGTAATGATTTGCGGCCACAGGCTGGCGCTGTCCTTCACTACCTTCACACCTTCGGTCGCAATAAACCAGTCAGCCATGTTTGTTCCTTGTTGATTGATAAATCCCGCCTGCATAATCACTCGCACACCAAGACGAGCTATAGGCCTGAGTATATTCTGTGAGTTTCAATATCATCGGCTGTCAGATAGGCATGTTTAGTCGTTGCCGGGTTATCAAAATCGTCGATGGCATTGAAATGGAGATACTCGGTACAGTTGATGAAATACCATGTGGCTCCGTCATACTCAGCAAGCTCTCGTCCCGAACAGGATGTGACAAACGGTTGTTCATTGAGGTGTTGTGGTTTCGGATTAGAAGACCATGAACGCCAGTCCAGCCAAAGATACTGATGACCGCATTTGGTCAGAAAATCACAAACTTCTCGAAGAGTTTTCGGCAATACCATTACCTCTAAAATAGTCACTCAGAGCAATTATGCCGTGCAGCATAATCGGCTAAGCACAACCCTGCGTCTGTCACCTGGATGATTTTCCCTGCCGTAATCATTTTCAGGCTGATAATAAGAAGCCATATAGCCACTCATGTAAATTACCGGATGACCGTTTCCGGTAGATCCGATTTTCTGGCGTATCACAACTTTCCGGAAGTGTACCACGGCGGGGAAATAAGCAAAGCGGCAATATCGGCCGCTGGGCACCAAGTCACGCGGCAGGGGAGAGGCACAACATATAGCGTCATGAGCAGCTGATTACACCGCTACATATTGTGTTTATGCGCCGCTTCGCGCCGGAGGGGTTCCGGAAGATCCGGAACAATGAGTTTTCGGATCCCGGGAAAAAAGGCGAGCCCTGCAGGGCATCAGCGATGCCGGAATGCAGGCAAATAAAACAGAAAGGTACCACCAATGAAAAGTGATGCATATTTTAAATACTGATGCATAACTGCAATACAAGACGTAAAATACATCAAATGTGATTATGGTGAGGAATATAAGCATAATGAATAATGGCATGAAAAAATCACAGGATGCGGCATTCTCCACCCTGACGGTGCGACATGTACCTGCTGACGTCGATGCGGCCATCACCGCCCAGGCAAAAGCCGCCGGCAAATCGAAAAGTGATTTTCTGCAGGCTTTTCTGTCGGCTGCGTTTGGGGATCTGATCGGTAATTTCTCACGAACCAGCGAGCTGGTCGCGCTGATGGATAAAGAGCTGGCCGCAGTCACCGGCCTGCCGCTCACGGATAACTGGTATGACGCTGGCCAGACACTCTCAGAAAACCGCGAATACTGCCGGCTGCTGAACATCGGCAGTGAGGCGGATCTGCAGCGTATCATGATGGGGGCCGTTCCCTGGCTTGCCCTGCGTGTACGTCAGCTTGAGACCGGCATTCCGCTGCTGCCACAGGGGATCTCGCTGACCTGTGCACTGTTCATCGAAGCTGCAGGGCATGAACTGCCGGCGCTGCAGCTGTTTCGCCGCCACCTGTTCTGGATGGCGGAAGAAAAGCAGTTTCGTGCCGACGTGGATGCCATCCGGGCCGCCCGCCTGCTGCCGCCACTGGCCTGGCCGGTATTCTGAAATCATAACGACGGTAATAGCCTTAAAAAAAGGAACTCCTGCCCGGTACTTTGTCCGCACAAGCCGGAGCCGGTACCAGGCAGCAGAAAATCTCCTGTCACCAGGGTTTTTAAGGCCGCTTCCCGTACTGCATAAAGCCGGTGAAAACAGATTTATACAGATATACTGCGCATCATCCCGTGAAGCGTTCCTGCAGGTCCGCTAGGCAGTAACCCGGCGCGCCATCTGGTAATGCTCCTGCCAGTAAGGATCTGATAAAGAAGACAGGGTGACTCCCTGCGAACTGGAAGCATGAATAAACTGGCGGTTGCCAATATAAATACCAACGTGGTGGACCCCGGGCTGCGTCAGGAAAAAGACCAGGTCACCGGCTTGCAGCGACGACTGGCTAACCTCCACGCCCGTCCGGCTTTGTGCCAGCGCTGTGCGGGGCAGGGAGCGATGTAACACTGCCGCAACCACCCGGCGACTGAAGGCGGAACAATCAATTCCCTGCCGGTTATTGCCGCCCCACTGGTAGCGCGTTCCCTGCCATGACAGGAACTCCTGCATGATACTCTGCTTCAGATGAGCGTGGCTGACGGGCTGAGCGGTATTCACGGGCGGGGCAACCCGTCGACCCGCTTCCCATGCTTCCGGGAGGATATGGTCAAAAGCAAAAGTGACCGAAGAAAAACAAACCAGAACTGAGATAAAAACATGGCGAAAACACATAAAAAACAAACCAGAGTCAGAGTTAATTATTCCTTAGCCGATAAATAAAATTTTATATGGGTTTATAATAATTATTATTAAGCCTGAAAACAGTCCTGGCCGGGCAATATCAGATAAAGGTCTGTTCGCTCAAAATAACAACCGGGTAAAGTGGGTTTCTCCGGAAGACTGGATGGCTAATGACAGATACATTATGGGAATTGTGCCCTGCCCAGCCAGCGGGGTATCACTGATTATCGACAGTGTATCAGTGTCCAGGATTGGTGTGCCGGCATCAGCATTATATGACGCCGGGGTGAACGCGGGCATAAGGCTGTTGTTCACTTTTCATGCCACCGCAGGCATTGTCGTTTTTTACAGCGTAATAATCCAGCCAATAATGCAGCAAAATAAAATCCGATACCGGATGCAAAAATACACCCGGTTTTATCTTTTATTTGGTTTAACAGGACGAAAATGGCACATGGTGTAAAAGCAGGAGAGCGTGGCAGAAACACTAAGGGAAAGGCGGAATATTTTGCCGGATAATTATTCATCATCTTATGATATTCCGCTTAACAGCGCGATTATATTATTCCAGATTGCGGACATCCATCAGGAGCCCCTTACTCATCAGTAATTTACCTTCAGTTTTGAGCTGAGCCAGCATTTTCATAACCGTACTACGGGACAACCCGCTTTTTTCAACAATGTAATCGGCAGCGGTACGCCGAAGTCGAATGATGTCAGGCTCTGCCTGCAACTGATACAGACAATTAATAATTTGTGCATAGCTGGATACTCCTGCCATGTGATTGACATAGCGGAAGATCTGGTTGAGGGTAACCATATGGTTGACTGCAACTTCTTTCCATAGATTTTTGTCGGCGATGATCTTTTCTGCCACAACGAGTGGCACAAATTCATAGCTGACATCAGTACAGGCCCTGAAATACGTGAAAACTTCATCGAGATAGTAATTTATCCCGAAAACCCGGGGGGCCGTGAAGTTAGCCAGGAGCCGGTCATCGCTGAGCCGGCACACTGAGACAATCCCCTGATGAAAGAGGATAATATTGCGTTCTGAAAAACCATCCATCGTAATAACCTGGTTTTTCCTTTTCGAAAAAATAGATTGTTTCTGCGATAAACCATCAATTAGCTGCTGAATATTTTCCTTGGCGTTCGTCATCACATGTTTTCCCCTCATTGTTATTACTGTTAAAGATAGTGCAGAACCGGCAAATCAGGGATGCCGGCTCTGACTGTTCTGCATCAGAAAGCTATTGTGTCTCGAGCTGCACGTTCAGGTTGGTCAGCAGTTCTTCTTCGCCGGATGAAGAAAGTTGTCCGGCTTTCAGTGCCGGTCTGAGGTGCAGAACAACTGAAAATTGCTGCCCGATGGCGACCTCTCCTCCGCGAACCGGGAGAAGGCCTTCGTTATTGAGAACCAGTAACGCTTTTCTGTTTCGGGTTCCCGTTGGCGAAAATGCGCCATGGGTACGGCTTTTCCCCAAATCAACACGCCGGCCATCCAGCATTCCCTGCTGTGCCGTGACCACAAGATCACCACTGTCACCAAACCGGAAACGCCGCAATCCTGAGCTGTCGCTGATGAAAAGGGCCATAGCCTGGGGTTCACTGCAAACTGCGATGATCCTGACATCACGCTCATCGAGCGCGTACCAGTCGCCATGATGCTGACTCACCTCATTACTGCTGATTCGGCCATAATCGACATTGTTGTCAGAAACGGTGACATTACAGTCCGCAAAAGCCGGGGACGATGCTGTCATTACGGAGACAAGAAACATAAGAACACGAAGACAGCGCTTCATTTGCATACCCCTGTGATGTTCTCAAACACATGACTTTCTGCTTCCGGAGAAGCCTGATACTCAATCTGGCATACCTGGTGATTCGCCTTATCCATAAGGAAAAGCTGAGGCTGATGGCTGACATCTTCGATGAACAGTATCCCGTCATCCACCACTGTCGCTGCATACTGGCCTGCGCCATCCACGATGGTGCTGCCCTTTCTGAGCACGCTGCCATTGGCCATCCGGACATGTAACATGGCCCGGTGAACATGTAGCGTATTAAAGTGCAGTGCGCCCACGGCCCCACGACCGGCAGCAATTTCGCCAAAGCCGTTTTCCACATCCACATTATCCGGCAGACTGGCAGGATCGAGTTCAACACGAACCTTGTGATAAGGATTGACGGACGGCACAACAGCACGCCCCCAGTGATCCGTCCAGACATCCCCGGAAGGGGTTGAGATCCGGGTGCCCGGTAAGTCCTTTCCGGCATCCACTATGGCAAAGGTATCCTTGACCGCCCATGGGGAGAAGGTGAGGCCATCTTTATGTGCCACCATCCCGCCCGACAGTGCCAGGCTGTAATTTCGTTCATCTGAGCCGTTCATCCCTGCACTGACGCCAACACGGGTGTAATGCAGGTTGCTGTTAAGCGAGCCATTAAAGCCATTCTCTCCGGTACTGACATTACGTTCGGCAGAGAGTGAATAGTTTGAGCTGTCGCCCACATCACCACTGGCCTGCACGCCCGTATTCGTTTCATGGTGAAGGGTATGCGAATAAGCACTGATCCTCTGGCCACCAATTGGCAGGCTCAGGTTAACAAAGACGGTATCTCCATCATCATCGCTGACACGGCTGTTATCCTGCTCATCCTCTTCCTGACCGAGGGAGTGCTGCCAGCTGATATTCAGGCTGACACGACCAAACGATTTTCCCCAGGCGGCGTTGATATACTGGCTACCCTGCCCGCCGGATGTCGCCTGGTTTTGCGAGTACCGGAATGAAAAAGAACCATAATCCGGCAGAGACAAGTGCAGACCTGCGGAATACTGCCCCTGGTACTGTTCAAAGTCATCGTCATCAGACACAGCGTCTTCAAGTTCTCTGTACCCTGAACTGTAACGCGTCATACTGACGTCCATGCTGACCTTGCTGCCCAGCATATAACTGGCCGCAAGCGTCGTACTGTGTCCATTGACGTCATGTTTCTGGTCAGCAGATCCTTTCAGGGTTGCCGATATCAGGAGCTGGCGAAAAGCCAGCGTATCCAGGGTGAGCGCTGCAGCATCATAATCCTCGGCAGCCAGCAGCCCACTACCAATATTGACGCGCGGTGAAATTCTCCAGCCATCGGACATGGTTGCCAGCAGGGGAGAAGACGAGCTGTCCGTATCACTGCGATACCGTCCCACCGCAGCAGACAGGCCGGATGGGCTGCGCAACTGATGGCTGTTAATGGCGTCTGCCGGGATCTGAAAATGACTACGGCTGCCATCTGTTTCGGTTACCGTGACGTCAAGTCCGACGTTATTGCTGATAACCGGGACATCGTTCAGCGAAAAGGGCCCCGCAGGAACCAGTGTTGAATAGATCATTCTTCCGGATTGTCTGACTTCAACCCGGGCCTGTGCTGAGCGGGCAATACCGGAAACCATGACGCCACTGTTGCCCTCATTATCCAGCGCGTCTTCCGGCATGATCTGCATCCCGGAAATCGCAGTACCGGCAAAGACTGAACCTGCGGTATTAATCTGGCCTGCCTGGAAAATTTTCTGCTGACGGACAAATGTATGCTGAAGATAAGAATACAGATTATCGGTATGACGACTTCCGTCCTCTTCGGTTAAAGACTGCCGGCTGCGCAGCAGCCAGTCATGCATATTCAGACCTTCTTCCAGCATCATCTGCTTTGTTTCAGTACGGGTTCCGTTACCCGTGTTCTGCGTGGTGAATGCCGAATAGTTAAAAATACCGGCGGTACCGCCCGTCGTATAATTCCGGACCTGATCGCCCTCACCAGTGGTATCCACCGCGTCCTGAGGCACAACCAGATCGAGCTCTTCCTGAGACGGAACGGGGGTGATTACGCTCCCGGGATAGGACCGGGTGTAGTCATAACAATGCGCTTTATCAGGATGTTCATCATCATGAGCCCCGGACAGATCTGCCGGAACAACCAGCGATGCACCCTGCAGGAAACCGGGGGTTGCGCAAAGTTGTCCATCCGGACCAAAAGTGGCGGCAACCTTGCCTTTCTTATCTCCGTTCACCACGACATTGACGACTTTAACGCCCGGCATAAAGCGTGGTTTTTCAGCAAAATACTGTCCCAGGGATGGATCGAGCCCTCGATCTTTTAACATGCTGCTGTCAAACTCCAGCGGAGCATCTGAAGCAAAAGCCCATACGGATGGCAGACAGCAGAGCACCGCTACCGGCAAGTAACGACGTGATAACGAGACCATGAAATATTTATCCGGCAGAGGTTATTTGGACAGAGATGCGGTATAGCTGGCTACCTGAATACCGTAGCGGCTGGCCGGAAAGAACTGGAGCCGCTGATCACCCGCCAGAGACTGCGTCGAATTTGCTGTGAGAGTCTGACCTGGCAGAATGTAAGGGCGGGTCAGTTTCATCCGGACACCGGAAGGCTGAGCGACCACCTGCTCGGACAGGCGGACCACATAGGGTGAATCGTTATGAACGGTCAGTGTGTTACCCGAGGTGCTCCACTTCAGAAGTGTCCAGGCATCTTTTATGACAGGTAAGTTTGCCGGGTGGATCAACACCGGAAGATCCTGACGAATATTAATTGATACCCGGCCATGATCGCTTTTCGTTTTGGGGGGGATCCCTTCAAATACCACACGCTTAAGATGCTCTGTGGTCAGCGGGGCATCGGTGGTCAGAATAAACCGTAATTGTTGAGTTTGATCTGGCTCAACCCGCAACACGGGTTGTGTTGGTGTCAGATGAACTCCTTTATCATCAGGCAAATCAACGATTCTGGTATACAGCAAGGACGGATGTGGGTCAGTATTCTTAACATTAATACTTCCTCCCTTCTCCTGTTCGTTAATCAGCAGAAGGGATGTTTCCGGGACCATACCAGCCGCAAACGCGGTGACGGATTTGATGAGCAGCGCCAGCGTTAACAGGCGTGCAGAATGATTAAGAGAAAACATATTGTCTCCAGTTGGGTGTATATTGATCAAACAGAAAATGAATACTTGATGAGCAATATTCTACGGAGACTGATGTTTTTTAGCACCCCAAAAATAACCCATAAATACAGTTAAAAGTGAGTCCGATTTTGCGATCTTTATTTGTAATCTCTTATTGATAATAGCAGTAATCCAGCCTAAGTTAGTGAATTCTAATCCGGATAAGATGTTTCGCCACGCCATAACAGGGTTTAGAATATAAATATATATGGCGGGCATGTTAGTTGCACTAATCTCACCATTCATAATTCCCTCTGTATTAACAATGAATTCCCTGAAGAGTGCCTTACTCATTTTTTCTGTTTAATAAGGAATGAAATGAAACTACGGTTTTCAAGATTTGCCTGCTATCTGCCGTTCACCATGTTACCTTTTTTTACCATGGGGGCAACATCAACAAACATCCGGATAAAAGCCGCTGTCGAACAGGGTGCCTGTACGCCATCGCTGGATAATGGAGGAGTGCTGGAATTTGGCGATTTCCCTGTCAGTCATCTTTATACTGATACGCCCAGTGGCCTGGACACCCGAAGCATCAATATGCACATAACCTGTACAGCGCCTGTTGTGGTGGGATATTCGTTTCAGGATGACCGCCAGGATACTCTCGATGGGGGCAGTGCAGATATTCAGACCTACGGTTTTGGCATTGGCCTGACGCCTGCGCAGGTACATATCGGGCACTTTTATTTGTATGTCGCAGACTCAGGCCTGCCGACTCCTGTCGTTAATAACACCCCTGCCCGTACTATTTATTCTGACAATGGCGGCACGCAGTGGCAGCTGGCGTCCAGTTCAACCAAAGCATCGAATAGCGGCAGCAATATCATGGCGTTTTCAAGTACCGATGATTTCTCCCGACCATTAGCAGTAGAAACGGCCACAGCCACATTGTCGGTGCATCCCGTTGTACAAAGCCTGAAAACGCTGGCCCTGACCGATGATCAGCCCTATGAGGGCCTGGCCACACTCAGTCTTGTGTATCTGTAAGTCAGTAATACGAGATACATACTTCACAGGAATGACGGGGACAACCGTCTGCACGCGGTTATCCCTGCATCATCTGTGCCCACAGCGGCCAGTTAATTTATTGTTCCAGCAATGGGGGGGGGGCGGATGTGACGTGGCTCGGGGTGAAGCGAAATAGCAGAACTTTGGAAGAACAGGGATACATCCGAAAGCGTGTCAGGTAATGACTGATTTGCCCGGAAAGTGCCGTATGCCTCCTTGAGTCATCACGAAATCATCAGTGCCCGGTCGGAAGAATACAGAAAAATGAACTAACCCTTCAAGTGGTATCAGGGGCAGCGTCATCACTCAATATAACCGATCTTTTCCGGTTATATTGAGCTGAACTCTTTGATTATTAAAGATAAACAACAGAAATGGTTGCCTGACCATCCAGGGATGTATCATCGGTGATAGCCAGCGTAGTTGTATCCTGAATGGCTGCGTTCACACCAATGACATCAGAGGCGGTCGTCAGGGCAACAGGTGCACCATTAGCATCGGCAAATGACACGATTTCAGAACCATCATTGTTTACAAAACCAGTCGACGGCAACCAGTGAGCGCCCTTATCCCAGGAAACAGTTAGGGAGCCAGGTTTATCATCAATAAATGTGTGATCACTGTCACTGTAAGGCAGCATAGCAAATGAACCTAAATTGACTCCGCCTGCGGTTTTACCCAGACCAAATTCCTGCGAAGGCTTAGCGTTAAAACCATTTATGCTGGGGGCAGTGTCAGCGACACTATCAGTCCGGTCATCCACCACACTGAAACCCACTTTCGTCGGGCTAACGCACGTCAAAGAGAGAGTAATGTCATGCTCCCCCATCTGGTTTACCGCACTCGCATCCAGGGTGGCAATAGATAATTTTCCATAATCCACCACACCGCCTGAAGATAAAGTCGGTGTACAGGAACCCATGGTCAGGGTACCCTGAACTTTCAGGTCGGTACTCTGGTTTGCTGCGAAGGTTGAATTAGCGTATGACAACACTAAAGCAGCGGTTGCGCAAATCTTCACAATTTTTTTCATTACATATCACTCTTGGTTAAATAGACATTTATCGACTGGATTTACATTGGGTGTTATTCACCTTTATAAAAACGCAACTAATTTTCGCAAATTAATCCGGAGACATCACCTTAAAAAATAATCAAAAAGAGAGGTGATATTGAGTGTAAAACTGGACTTTATTAAATATTCAGACAGTTACTGCTCATTGTATAAATTCACAATAACCTGGCGTAAGGAATATATTACCCGGAGCATTTTCGGCATTAAAGCTGTCTTCAATGTTTGCTGCTGCTCATTAGCCTCAGATGAACAGCGGTCAAGCACCGTATACAGCCTGCTGCTGAAGATGTGAAACACAGGACAGCCCGGTTTACCGGTATTTCCAGTAAAAATTTTTATCCGCGTAATCCGCGTTCTGACAACTCACGTACTTCCGGAAAATTTCCCCGGCCCGCCTGATAACAACTGAAAACTTTGTATGTATATGATTTTATATCTTAATTTAATTAAGAGCAGACATGTAAAACCGCTTCCGGATTTTCCACATCGTCAGTCTTTGCGGAAGTACTTTATGCGCGTTGCTGCCGTTCATGTGTGTTATCCCGCTGAATTGCAGGTGCAACAGCAACTCTCCGGCTTTAGCTTTTTTCGGATCTCCGGAGACAGGAAGAAGGATTATTGCAGAACATGCACAAAAAACACCGGATTGTTGTGAATGGTGGATTATTGCCGGAAATGCAAATAATGTTCTGTTTTGTTATCAATAAAGACATGAGTTTCCCGTACAGCCCACTGATCGCCTGGAGTGACCGGGTCCACCTCCTGAGATCCTGCCGCCAGGTTTACCCCCGGGTAAACCTGGCCTGAGAGGAGTACCTTTCCCGGACTGCCTCATACAAACGGATAAGAGCAATCCCGCCAGCACGTATTTAACTCTATTTAAAGGTGTGTTGTCCTGACGCACCCGCATCCGGTTTTATCTATCGGGGAGAGATCAAATGAAACGGCTCATGTGGATTCTTGTTATTTGTTCTTTACCAGCTGCTGCCCATGCAGCAAAGGAGTTCAAAAACGTTGCCGGTAATGGGATGGCACAGGTCTCAAGTGAGGTCACCCAGAAAGCAGATCGAGACACAGTTCACTGCGAAACCCCGGGCTGTACCACTGCTCGCGTACCGACAGGCACAGGTGGCGGAGGTACATATCAAACCAGACAAGATGCAGGCAAAACAGCGGTTGAAAACCTGAACGAAGGGGCTGGTAAGGATGCCACCAGAGGAGCAACCCTGAACAACGTGGGTCAGACTCCGGGGGGACCGTAAATGACAGGCTTTACAGAATACTTTGCCCCCCTGATGTTTACCATGACTAATCTGGTCGTGCCAATGCTGGTCGGAATTACTGGCATTGCAGTTTTATGCATGGCTATTCTGCATAAGTCGGCGCAACCGTCGAGCCCTGAGCATAAGCCCCTGATTGTGGCATTTTGTTTTCTTGGCGTCATATTAGGGGGGATAGCCGGTGGCAGTTCGACTCCGCTTTCAGAGACTCTGGTCACAGGCGTTCTGGGCGTTATCACCGCTCTTCTGACGTATCTTCTTGGTAAGCATGCAACCAGCAGCTGGCGCATCTTCATACCTTACGCAATGGTCGCCCTGCTTATATCGGCGTTTGTGGGCCTTATTGTCGGAGCGAACTACAAAGCCATTAATATGGCCATCCGGGAACACAACGACCGTAATCAACAGCGGTGGGATAAATTCTATGAAGCAGTCATGATCCCTATGTGTCTGAAGGAAAATGAATTGCTGTTCGAGGGTAAGAAACCGTCTTCAGAATACCCTTCTCAGTGCCGGGAAATAAACAGAGCTTTTCAGCAAAAAAAATGATGCAGAGCCGGGCCGCCAAAAGAAAGGGGTAAACAGGCTGCCCGCGGCCTCCTCTGCACATCGTTGTTAATGCCCGGCAACCTTACATTTACTCAGTACCTTGAAATTTTACGCCCCCAGTATAAACCCGTATCAGCCGCTATCTGACCCTATAAGTGGAAGAACCAGCAGAAAGGATCCGCCTTTGAAGGTTTTCGGATCAGTGGAGGAGAGAAGAAGGATTATTGCCAAATACACATAAAAGATTGCACATTATTGCGGTGGGTTAATTATTGCATTAAAGGCAACAAAATATGATTTTATGCATTAAAATATCAAAATTGGTCAGTCCCGTGTTTGGGACTGAACCACTGGCATCGCCGGGAAATGGCTTCAGGCAACTGCATCGTCTCGAATGCTTTTTCCACAGGTACATCATTTCATCACCTTTTCTGACTATATCTGCCCCGGCCCGTACTGTTCCGGGTGATAAGTCACGGAACTGAAGACAATAATGATATAACAGGGTTTGCCTGGAATTTGATGGCAGGTCTCCAGGCTGACGCGCATCATATGCTGAGCGTCAGCGTTTATCCTGCGCCCCTGTCATATAAAGGAACGCGGGTACACATTTAAGTGAATAAAATAATATTTGACAACCCGAACAATAAAATCCTGCAAATACAGCGCATCAATGTTTAACACAGCCCTTCTGCAGTATTGAGCAAGGCTCAGCAGTGCATTTAGCGACCTTCATCAATTTAGTCTGTTCAGCATGATATAATCTGCCCGTGAAAAGCAACGTGAATAAAACTGGAAGACCAGTCTTTATACTTTAAAGGTGAAAAATGGCCGGTATTTATATCAGAACACCATCCAGAAGTGAGTTTATAGGGATTATTGCAGCATTAATGGCGTTAAACTCATTAGCCATTGATATTATGTTACCGGCCCTTCCGTATATGGGGGAGGCATTTGGTATTCAGGGGGAGAACAGCCAGCAATATGTCATAAGTGCTTATATGTTCGGTTATGGTTTTGGTGAGATTATCTTTGGCCCCGTTTCTGACAGATTTGGCCGCCGAAATCCCCTTCTTGCTGGCGTTATCATTTACATTTTAGCTTCAGCCATGGCTGTTATGTCGCCTTCTTTTGCAACATTATTAGCCCTGCGTTTAGTCCAGGGAATAGGCGCAGCAAGCACACGAGTCGTCGCCACTTCGGTTGTGCGGGATCGTTTCTCAGGGCACTCAATGGCTGAAGTTATGTCGCTTGTTATTATGCTCTTCATGGCTATTCCTGTACTCGCTCCTGGAGCAGGACAGCTTCTGCTTCTTGCTGGTCCCTGGGAGAGTATCTTCATTGCCATGAGCTTAGCGGGTATTTTTACTGGAATATGGGTGTACTTCAGATTACCTGAATCATTATCACTTAAAAATCGACGTTCGTTGACGATAACCTCTGTTTTTGAAGGTTTCCGTGTTGTTGTGAAGAACAGAATGGCCTTCGCTTACGGACTCGCCGGAATGTTTATGTTTGCGTCCTTGTTTGGATTTCTTAACTCTGCACAACAGATATATGTCGGAATTTTTCATTTAGGTCCATTCTTCCCGGTTGCCTTCGCGACAGTTGCCGGATTAATGGGGGTATCATCATTTTATAATTCAAAAATGGTCAGACTCATTGGAATGCGACGGTTGTCACATGGTGCTGTACTGGCGTTAATTCTTTCTAGCGGAATACTGCTGTTGTTCTCAATTCACGGGCCAGTGACGTTCTGGGTATTTTTCCCGTTACTGGCTATAATTATGTCCTGTTTTTCATGGGCAGTATCGAATATGAACTCTCTTTCAATGGAGCCGCTGGGAGAGGTGGCCGGAACGGCTTCATCAGCATTCGGATTTATACAAACCGTCGGTGGGGTAGTGATAGGAGGATACATAGGCCAGTTGTTTAATCAAACAATAATACCTGTTGTTGCAGGGTACTTATTAATGGGGATAATGGCTCTTTTCTGTATACTCTATGCTGAAAATGGAAAAATTTTTACAGATGATACCCTGTCAGTGACTGAATAGTGCCGTAGCTGTTTAAGCAGCTGATGAAAGTAACGTATTCCTTACTCTGTGAATGCAGCTGCCTGTTACGTTTTTTTTTACTCTTTAACGGGGTGGGCAGGGATTAATTCTGGTTCCTGGTTCACCGACGGTTCAGCCTGACAGGGGCGAATGTGCTGGATTAAACCTGTCACTGCCTTGCCGAATGTCCACAATATGTCGAACCGGAAAGCCGTGAGACAGGATTTGCGAAATATTTGAACCATGAGTCAGATGAAAACGGTCTTTAATAATGATTATGATCAGATTAAGACAAGACAATCGGTTAACACGGCCTGTCACACTTCTGCAGTTATCTCTGACCTGAATAAGGGATCAGTGCCGATTTAATCAATATTGCTGTCCAGAGAATAAGCGATAAGCCAGCTGATAAGCGAAGTGAAGAAAGTGTATTGACTCTCCGGAACTGATATTCAAAGAACAATGCATTCAGCCCTGCGGTGAGAATCAGCAGGAGTTTTACACGCAGGGCATGATTTTCCCAGAGAGCCTGAGGCTGAGCGGAGAACAGCAGGAGGCCGCCTGTGACCGACATCATAAAACCTGACCATACAAGACCCATGGTCAGTTCTCTCGTGACGGCAACAGTAACGTGACCTTTACGGCCCAGTATACGTAAATCAAAGAGTGCCAGGCTGCCAAACAGCACACCTGCACCTCCAACATGTATGGCGCGCACATAAGGATACAGGAAATCCCGAATCAGACTGGCCAGGAATGAGTCGCCAAGCCAGTTCAGAAACATCTCCATCGTCACTTCGCGCATCCCTCCACTTCAGTCTGTACGCGACCGCTGCGTGCCACCTCCCGGCCATCAGTAAGACGGATCCACTGTACACGAAGCTGGTGAGGCTGTTCGCAGTTTCTGAAGACAATCACGCTCACCTTATCCCCTGATTTAATTTCATTTTCCAGACTGTTAAATCGTGAAACGGGAGGAAATTCAAGCCGGACGGTTGTGCCACTGTACTGAGGATCGCTGACGGGATCGGAAGAGAGGAACGGTGCACTTGTGGGCCTGCTACCAGGGGTCTCATACGGTGGCACGACCAGATTAACTATGGCGTGAGGATACTGAAACACGACGGTCTGGATAGTACCCTGAAGCCAGAGTGGGCGTGTGTTATCGTACTTGCCAGAAAATCCATGATGTGCGGATACGTTCGCCGTCATGCCGAAGACAGTCATGCAGATTAAACTCATTTTGCCGAAAGTTTTCATGGGCACTCCATAATAGTCATAACAGGCCTGCGGTTAATGCCACCGGCCTGTCAGTTGCCGTGATACGATTTATCGCGCTGCTTTCTGGGCATTCAGTTTTTTGACCATGGCATCAGCAATCATGTGGGCTGAGTCAGGGTTCTGGCCGGTGATCAGTTCCCGGTCCTCAACAATAAATGCGGTACCGGGAGCCCTTACCTGTACCAGCCCTCCCGCAGCCGTCAGGGCATCTTCCATATAAAACTGAATGTTACCCCCAAGGAATTTCTCGACTGATTTTTCTTCTGCTGTCGAGTAGACGGTCATTTTATATCCTTTATAAATCCAGTCCTGAGCATCAGTTGCCGCCGCCCTGGTATCACCGGAAACCATTGCCGCACGAAATGCGGAAGGATTATCTGTGGATGAGGTCAGTGCAATCGGTCCGTGACAGAGTAAGCCGGTTGCTTTCCCGGCGGCATGAAACTGGCGAAGTGCTGTTCCAAGGTCCTTATCCTGCATGAGATCCACCATTGGCGCATGACCGCCTGGCAGGTATATTCCGTCAAAATCCTTAAGTCCGCCCTGAACCACTGTATGAAGCGTCTGTGGCTTCTGCATTCCCGGATAGGTGGTGACGAAGCGCATTGCATCAGCCAGTTTAGCTTCACTGCCTTCGAAATGTTCGGTCGTTATAGAATTTACATCGAGTGCAGGAGTATTGCCGTCTGGCGTGGCAATCACTACGTCATATCCTGCCTTCAGAAAGGCTTGGGCTGGAATGACAAGCTCTCCCAGGAAATATCCTGTAGGGTGGGTACGTCCATCCTTGAAGGTCAGCGTATTCGTACTGGATGCAACGAGCAGCACTTTACCCTTGTGCTCAGGAGCGGAGCCAGTGTTGGCTAAAGCTGCCGTGGAGGCCAGACTGAGCGCCAGCACAGCATTTCTTAAAATTCGCATTGTCATAACAGTTTCCTTACGCCGGTAAGGCGCTTTACAGATATCTCAGAGTAATCCCCCGACTGACTGGCGCTGAACAAAGAGCCTTAGGCTGTCAGGAGGCTGGTAGATTTGCCTTCAGGCTCAGGCAACGGAATAACCACCATCAACAAGCAGTCCATGACCTGATACAAAAGATGCGTCGTCAGAGGCAAGAAACGCGACAACTGAGGCCACTTCAGACGCAAGGCCAGCACGGCCAGGTACAGTTGAAGAGGCAAAGGTATTTTTGGCCTCATCATCAGGCCAGATGCGATCCTGGAAAGGGGTATCGATAATGCCAGGATTAACCGCATTGACGCGAATACCCTGCTTATACAGCTCAATGGAAGCTGTTTTGGTTAATCCCAGCACGGCATGTTTGCTTGCGATATAGAGGCCAGCATTCGCAAATCCGATGACTCCTCCCATGGACGCGTTATTGATAATCGTCCCGCCTCCCTGCGCCAGCATCGCTCTGGCTTCATATTTCATTGACAGAAACACACCCCGCACATTGGCGTTGAAAATTTCATCATAAATCGCGGAAGTCTGTTCAATGAACGGGGTGAACTTTCCTTCTGTCCCTGCATTGTTGAAGGCAATATCAAGACGGCCATACGTCTGAAGCACGGTTTCAATGAGAGAGATAATCTCCTGTTCAACATTGATGTCGGCCACAGCCACCGTTGCTTCAAAGCCCTCAGCTTTAATCTCGTTCACCAGTGCTGTAAGTTCGGCAATTCTGCGCGCGCTGACCACAACCCGCGCACCTCTCCGGGCAAGTTCAATGGCAGCTGAACGGCCAATTCCTGAGCTTGCTCCGGTCACCAGGGCAACTTTACCGGCCAGATTCTGAAAAATTTTTGTTTGTTCCATTATTTCCCCCGGGGACAGTAGACGGAATGAGTGCCATTAATGAATGAACTCACAGGCTCTGAAACTATGGCGCAACAAATTCGTATGATAAAGTGGATAATATTTAAAACATAAGTGAGCAATATTCATTAATGAACAACGCGGAATTTTCAGAGCTGGCGGTTTTTGCTTCGGTTGCGAAGCATCGAAGTTTCTCTCGTGCGGCAACTGAACGAGGGACATCGGGTTCCGCGGTAAGTCATTCAATTCGCAGTCTGGAACAGCGGGTGGGTGTGCAGCTTTTTAACCGGACAACCCGCAGTGTCTCACTCACGGATGCCGGAGCAGCACTGTACGCCAGACTGGAACCGGCAATGGCGGATGTACGCGCAGCGCTTGATGAACTGAACTTATATCGCACCTCCCCTGTGGGAACCGTCAGGATCACTATTCCGAATTCAATGGCACCCTTTGTAATGGAATACGTGGTTGATCTTCTTAAACGAAACTCTGGCCTTAAGATTGAGGTGGTCGCAACAGACGCACTGGTTGATATTGTTCAGGAGGGATACGATGCCGGTATACGGTTTGGCGAACGCTTATCACCGGATATGATTGCTGTACGTATTAAGCCCACGTTCCGGTTTATTGTAGTGGGGGCCCCAGATTATTTTGAGCAATTCGGTAAACCCGCGACCCCGGATGACCTTCAGAAACACAATTGTATCCGGTATGCTTTTCCGAGTGGTGCCCTTTTCAGCTGGGAGTTCCAGCGTCACGGAAAAACAATTTCCGTTGATATTGACGGGGCACTGACGGTTGACAGCCAGGAAGCAATGGCTCAATCAGCCGCTTATGGACTCGGACTTGCCTACATCTGGGAAGCCAGGGCTGCGTCCTATCTCAAAAACGGAAGCCTGACCCGCTGTCTTGAAGAGTGGTATCCTCCGGCTGAGAGCGCTTACCTCTATTTCCGAAGACGTGAACACCAGTCTGCTGGTCTGCGGGCACTGATTGACGCGATGAAAGCATGAGAAGATCATAAAAAATCAGCAACCCACCTTCACCATTATCAGTATCGCCCGTGATGTGTAATTGAGACGCTAAAACACCAGTCACTGCGGGTAAGTCCAGCCGGAAGGTTACGCTGAATAAATAAATCACTTGTTGAACCAGGACCGCGAGCCCGACGTCTCAGCCCGGTTCTGCAATAGCAACACTGATCATCATATCCAGAGAAAAAGCGGGCCTGGAAGAGCGGTTTTTCGGAGGGGGGGCGAATGGGCGATCCCTGACTCCATCCGCTCCAAATGAAGATGTCAGTTATGGCCTGCTATGGCATGCGGAATATATTCCTTTTCCAGCGCCGTGATTTCTTCCTCGGTCAGCTGGATCTGCAGGGCAGCAATGGCATCATCCATCTGCTCGATCCTTGAGGCACCGATAATAGGTGCTGAGACTCCGGGCTTATTCAGCACCCATGCCAGCGCTATTTGCGCCATCGGCAGGCTCCGGTTGCGTGCTATCTTCTCAACCACATGGATCACCCGGTTATCAGCCTCTTCAGTCGCAGCAAACAGCTGACGTGAGGTCACATCTGTGTCATTACGCACTGAACTTTCTCCTACAGGTCGTGCTAATTTCCCCCGGGCAAGCGGACTCCAGGGGATCAGGCCCACCCCCTGGTCGGCACACATTGGGATCATCTCCCTCTCTTCCTCACGATAGAGCAGATTGAGATGGTTCTGCATGGACACGAAAGGGGTCCAGCTGTTTTGGCGCGCCACTTCCTGCGCTTTGGCGAACTGCCAGGCGTACATGGATGAAGCACCGATATACCGTACTTTTCCCGATTTCACCACATCATGCAGGGCTTCCATCGTTTCTTCTATCGGTGTGTTGTAGTCCCAGCGGTGGATCTGATACAGGTCAACATAATCGGTCTGCAGACGGGCCAGGCTGTTATCAATTTCCATCAGGATGGACTTTCTTGACAGGCCCTGACCATTGGGCATCCATGTGCTTCCCACAGCGCCGTAGAGCTTGGTGGCAATCACAACTTCGTCACGCCGGATATATTCTTTGAGTATTTTTCCGATAATAATTTCTGACGTTCCGGCTGAATAGCTGTTGGCGGTATCAAAAAAATTAATGCCTTTTTCAATCGCATGACGAAGCAACGGGCGAGATTGTGCCTCATCAAGCGTCCAGCTGTGCGCACCTGACTGCGGATCGCCATACGTCATGCAACCCAGGCAAAGCCTGGAAATATCAAGCCCCGTTGAGCCCAGTTTTGTATATTCCATCTTGTTTCCTCGTGGTATCTGAACATGCTGATTGTGTCCTGCTGGAACCTGAAGGGGCCAGAAGGTACAATACAGGTCATACCTTAAACTGTGAAAGGTAAATGTCAAGCCATACCTAAGGGGGCACAAGATGTCTGCAAAATTACCAGAACCCACACCAGATCAGCTAAACCTGAACGAGATTTTTTCCGCCCTGTCCGATCCCCTGAGACGGGAAGTTATCAGCAGACTTGCACTTCTCGAGGAAGGAACAGAACGGAGTTGCGCTTCATTTGGTTTTCCGGTAGCAAAAGCTTCCCTGACCCACCATTTCAGGGTACTACGTGAAGCCGGACTGATAAGCCAGTTTGACTACGGCAACCGTCGGGCATCCGTGCTGCGTATACAGGAGCTCAGTGAAAAATTTCCTGAGCTGCTGCCCCTGCTGGTTAACAACTTTCGCCGCCAGGAGAATAAGGGCTGAGGGCGATAATGACGTCATATGCTTATGGCGTTGAGCTCATCCGGAGACATAAAATAGCGCGTGTTGTTGTGGAGTTTTTCAATTGCAAAATCAATAAATAACCTTAACCTTCGGGTCATGTTCCTGTTCTGCTCATAGTAGATATACAAACCGCGTCGGGCGCTGATATACGACGTAAGGAGAGGGATGAGCAGTCCTGAACGAAGGTGTGGTGCCGCATTAATGCTGTCCAGCAGACCAATCCCCAGCCCGGCCAGAACGGCTTCGGTTTCCGTTTCCGTATCATTGGTGCAGAACGTTATTTCCGGATGCCGGTATTCAGTTTGGCTGTGAATACTGAACTCCCAGGGCAATACCCGCCCTGTGGTTGGATTCCGGTACCCCACCAGAGCGTGCCGGCCAAGATCGTCGATCTCCCTGACAGGGGCATGAACGCGTAAATATTCTGTCGTCGCGCAGGGAATATCCTGTATGGGAAAAAGGCGGCGTGTGATCACCTGTGCATCCGGTTGCCCACCGGCCCTGAATCCGACATCAATACGATCTTCAGCCAGATCGGAAAAGCGTTCCTCAAGTATGAGTTCAAAGTTTACGCCTGGATAGATAGCTTTAAACTCTTTTATGACCGGTATCAGCACCTTTCTGGCCACAGCTCTCGCGGCACTTATTCGGATGAGCCCGACTTCATCGTTAGGGGCCTTGCGGGTGGAGTCAATAATTTGCTGCAGTGAATCTCTGACCGGTTTTACTGTCGTGAGAAAACGCTGGCCATCACTGGTCAGGACATTCCGTCGTGTTGTCCGGTGAAAGAGCTGTATTCCGAGGTGTCTCTCCAGCTGGCGAATTGTTTTGCTTACAGACTGGGGGGTCGTGCCCTCCGCGATAGCGACCCCATTAAAGCTCCCCGTTTCTGCCACTCTGATAAAAACGGAAATCGCTTTTAGTTCGTTCATAGTCCATCCGGATATTTCGTTATTCAGGAAAAAGATTCATCACTTTTAGAAACTAATAGTTGTCAATGATTCATCTTTTTAGCAACTACATATCAGTATATCTCCGTTCTATCATCAGTTCTCTATCACCGTGAAAAACTGAAGAGAGGCTGAAATGTCTGACATCAACTCAAATTTGTCCGGCCGCGTGGCGGTCGTCGCCGGTGCATCCAGTGGCATTGGTCGTGAAACGGCGAAATTACTAGCCCGTCAGGGAGCACGTGTCGCCCTTCTGGCGCGCAGGAAAGACAAACTGGATGAGATCGTTCGGGAAATCACCGCAGGCGGTGGCATCGCCCTTGCCATCGAAACAGACATGACTTCCGTGGATGCCGTTACGGCTGCTGCCGGCACCATTCATGATCTCTGGGGACGGGCCGACCTGGTTTTCAACAATGCCGGTGTCATGCTGCCCGGTGCGATTGAAGACCATAACCTGTCCGAGTGGCAGCATCAGATTGATTTGAACGTCAGCGGGGTTATGAATGTTATCAATGCCTTTATTCCGCATCTGTCCGAGGCTGCGGCAGAGAACGCAACCGTGGATTTGATCAACACCTCTTCCATTGCTGGCCAGTATCTCTATCCCTATTTTGCAGTTTACTCAGCAACGAAAGCTTACGTCAGTCATCTGACCCGTCATCTGCGTCTTGAACTGGGGCCGAAAAATATCCGTGTTTCTGTCATTGAGCCGGGGATTGTCGCAACAGAGCTGCAAAGCCATGTGACTTTTCAGGGTGCCAAAGAGTGGCTTGCCGGCGCAGAAAAGCAAATTGATTTTCTTCAGCCGAAAGATGTGGCTGAGGTTGTTGCTTTTCTGGCTTCACAACCGCGTCACGTCAATCTTCAGCAGGTTGTCATCATGCCAACCCGCCAGACTGTGTAATGAACAACGCACTGGTTATCAATATAAACAGAGGCAGAAATGCATAAATCACTCGTTTCATCAATGGTTGCCATCACTCTGATCGGCTTCACCGCTAACGTACAGGCCGCAGGGGCCGGGACAAAAGGAAAAATTCTTGTCGTTGCCTCCTCCACTGACACGCTTATCCTGAAGGATGGAAAAAAAGATCCTACGGGTTACTACCTCGATGAGCTGGCTGTGCCAGCTCAGAAGCTGATAGACGCAGGTTATGATGTCGTGATTGCCACTCCGGACGGGAAAACGCCGGTAATGGACAGGACGTCAGTTCAGGTCTCCCTGTTCGATGATAAGCAGGATCTGGACAAAGCGCTCAGCTGGGTGAAAAGCTGGCCAAGTATGCAACGTCCCCTGACGCTGAAAGCTGCGGCTGAAAAAAATAAGGAGTTTGCAGGTGTGTATGTTCCCGGGGGGCATGCACCCATGAACGACCTGATGCAGGATCCTGATTTGCGCAGAATTCTTCAGGAAAACCATCGGCAGGCAAAACCCACAGCATTCCTGTGCCATGGACCTGTCGCGTCACTGGCCGCCCTGAACACAGCAACCGAGTATCGCCGCGCGCTGGTTTCTGGTCAGGCTGAAGCCATTAAGCAATATGGCAAAGACTGGCAGTATGCCGGATACAATATGACCATTTTTTCAAACGATGAAGAGTATGTGATTGAGAAAGACGTCCTGCACGGTAACGTGCCGTTCTATGTCCAGGATGCACTGCAGGCTGCAGGGGCCAAACTGACCATGGCACCTAAATGGCAGTCGCATGTGGTACGTGATCGGGAACTCATTACGGGTCAGAATCCACAGTCGGATAAGGAACTTGCTAAAGTACTTATTCAGGCTCTGGACGGTAAATAAGACACAATAAAAAGGGCCGGATAGTCCGGCCCGCATGGTATTTTTGCCCCGTACTGCGGGCTAACTATCCACGATCATACCAGCACCACAACCTTACCAGAGCGGTTTTCTGATTCCATATAGCGGTGCGCTTCAGTCATCTCTTCAAACCGAAAAGTTCTGTCAATCATAACGTTCAGTTTACCGGTGATCAGCCCCTCCAGCAGAAAACCGCTCGCTTCATTACGCAGTGTCTGTGAGCGCAGTATTTCTGCAAAAAAATACCCTTCCACCGCCAGGCTTTTACGGATAGCGGTACGCACGGGAAAGAGGGTCTCTTTATCACTCAAAAAACCGTGGATCACGATGCGCCCGAAAGGCTTCATCGCCGCCGCAAGCTCGGCCACGAATGGCCCTCCCACGGCATCAAAAGCGCAGTCCAGACCGTCCGGACCGGTGATTTTTTCCACCTCCTCGCGCAGTCCCGGGCCGTCGGAAACAATGATGTGCTGCACCCCCATCGCCCTGAGGACATCATGCCGGTCTGATTTGCGCGTCACGGCAACAGGGACAGCCCCTGCAAGCAGGGCTATCTCCAGCGCGGCGATGCCCACGCTGCTGACTGCGGCAGTGACAACGATATACTGGCCGCGCTGAAGGCGGCAGGCGTGCATGACGCCTCCCCATGCGGTAAGGTACTGCATCCAGACTGCAGCCGCGGCCTCAAACGAAAGAATGGCAGGTTTATGGACAAGACAGGAAGCGGGTATATTTATTTCATCGGCATAGGTGCCGTATACGCCAGGATTGTCTGGCGGCAGCACGGAAACTTCATCGCCGGCCCGGAAGGACGTGACGCCAGAGCCGGTGTCCGTCACCGTGCCGGAAGCTTCATAACCAAGCCGGGAAGGCAAATCAGCCTTCAGGACATAATTTCCTCGCCGGAACATGACATCAGCACGATTCAGACCGATAGCATGAATGCGGACCCGTACCTCCTGTGGACCGGGGGGCGCCAGCGGCAGTTCTTCCAGCTGTAATACCTCCGGCCCTCCCAGCTGATTAAACCGGTAGACTCTGGCCATCTTTTCTCTCCTGACCGGCAGGTCCTGCCGGTTCTGCTGTTAGGTTCAGATGATATCAATGACGACTTTGATGTCTGCGCCGTTTTCAACGGCATCATGGGCGTCCAGTGCGTTGTGAAGGGTAAACCGGCGAGGATCAAGTACGGGTTTAACCAGGCCCGCCTCAGCCAGACGCGTCAGTTCCTGCAGAACCTCTCCGTGATGACTGCGATTAATACCACTCAGCATAGGCAGCAGGACAAACACACCGGATACCGTCACGCAGCGTAAAGACGAGTCCGCCAGGTTGGTTTCTGAGAATGCGGCACAGCTGGCAATGTGACCGTAGTATCTGACGGCAGAAAGAGAGGACTGAAGCACCGGGCCGCCAACCGTGTCGTAAATGACATCAAAGCCCTGACCACTGGTGTATTTCTCCATTATTTCCTGGGTGGTGGCGCTGCGGTAATCGATGGCTGTTGCCCCAAGGCTCTCTACCAGAGGAATATCTTTAGCTGAACAGGTTGCGTACACCTCAGCGCCCAGCGCTTTCGCTAGCTGGATGGCCATATGCCCGACGCCGCCTGCGCCGCCCTGAACCAGCACTTTGTCTCCGGACTTCACACCGGCATAGTCAACGAGACCTTCCCAGGCCGTCAGGAAAACCAGCGGCAGTGCGGCAGACTCGCGCATATCCAGATTAGACGGCTGATGAGCAATCAAACGAGCATCCACAGCAGCATATTCGGCCAGCGAGCCCTGCAGGCCGCGCACACCGCCGGTCAGCCCATACACCGCATCGCCGGGTTTAAAATTGTGTACGCCGTCACCGACAGACACCACTTCTCCCGCCATATCCGTTCCCAGCACGGCCGGGAGGTCGGGCATGGCATACGGTGCACGACCGCTGCGGATCTTGTAATCAATAGGATTGACCCCGCTGGCATGAATTTTGACCAGGACCTCGCCCGGAGCCGGAGCGGGAATATCCAGCATTACGGGCGTAAAGGCTTTGACATCAAAGTTTTCCAGATACAGTGCGTGCATTTTTGTCTTTGTCATGAAGATTTCCTTTTGTTGGGATAGTTAAAAATTAGCACCTGAACCTGTGAAGAAAAATGACATAATATGGATTTGTTAATTCCGTAAATTGGAAGAATCAGGGAGGCGAGGATGCTGAATCTGACTGAGTTGCTCAGGATATTTTGTATGGTTGCCGAAAGCGGAAGCTTCAAGGAGGCCGCTGTCAGGCTCGGAAAATCACCTCAGGCCGTGACCCGTGCCGTACAGGAACTGGAAAGGCGGAGGGGGGAGATCCTGTTTTACCGGACCACGCGCCAGCGCAGGATAACGCGCCAGGGAGAAATTCTGGCCCAGAAGAGTAAACTACTCCTGCAGGAAATGGATACACTGCTGAATCTTAATCAGGATGCAGACGATGAGAAACTTTCCGGCACAGTCACGCTGACTGCCCCTGTGGTATTCGGACGTAAGCTGCTCTTTCCGTTTATCCGGGATTTTATGCTTGTTTACCCTGAAATTCAGGTATCACTGATGCTCAGCGACCGGCATTCTGACGTCATTGATGAACAGATTGATATCGGAGTGAGGACAGGATTTGTAAGGGATAACCGTTTCGTTGCCCGTAAGATAATGGACATCTCGTTTTACCTGCTCGGATCGCCCTCTCTGATACACCGTACCGGTGTGCCAGCCGATATTGACGATCTGATAAACTTTCCCTCGGTTGCGCTCCATGATGCCGCCAGTAATCGATTCTGGCCATGGATGTTCGAACAGCGCAACTGGTTTCCCCGGTCACCGACGTTTGTTACCAACGATCTGGATATGTACTGTGAAGCCATAAAAAACGGCCTGGGGCTCGGCCAGTTGCCTGATTTTATGGCCAGACCCTATATAACAGCAGGGCTCCTCGTTCCGGTTCTCAGACACATTGAAGCCGCGTCCTGGGGACTTTACCTTTATCGCCCGCAAACCGGCCCGGTTTCCCGCCGCACGCGTGTTCTCTTCGATTTTCTGTCCGACAGATTAAACTCTGTCGGACAGAAAAATAACGCGTAGGGACAAATAACAAACATGTGGTAAGACGGCAGGCAATACCCCCTGGTGGCCCTGATAACAGGTAACGGTAATCAGATGTGATTAACTCAGTTCGCTGTCTTTCACATCTGCCCGGGGAGACAGAATAGCCGGGTCAAACTCACGCAACGCCTTTTGTTCGCGAACCCGCGCCGGCCAGTCGGGATTAGCCAGTGCGCTTTTGCCGATCGCCACAAAATCGGCGCCCAGCGCAATGACCTTTTCCGCTTTCTCCGCCGTATCTACCGAGCCATTGGCAATAATCGTCAGATCAGGCGCGTACCGGCGTGCGAGCTCAACCAGAGTCAGGGGGGAGTCACCGAAAGCCGGTTGCCAGGCCTCATACTCGGTCAGGTGGATGTAGTCCAGGCTGGACGCGGCAAGACGCGAGAATACCGTTTCAGCATCTTTAACGCCTTCTGCCCACTTATGATAAAAGTCATTCACCTTGCCCTGTGATATCCGCACGCCGACAATACAGTCCTGCCCGACTGCTTCACGTACGGCTGAAACCACTGCCAGTATCAGGGACAAACGCGATGTCATGTCCCCTCCCCAGCGATCTGTACGCTGATTGGTATAATCCGTCAGGAACTGATCGAGCAGATAACCATTAGCCCCGTGGATTTCAACCCCATCAAAGCCAGCCTCGCTGACGGCACGTGCTGCGGTGGCAGCAAAGTTGCGGATGATGTCCAGGATTTCTGCGTCTGTGAGCTCCCGTGGGATGGGGTATGATCCTTCACCGTAATAAAATTTAAGCTGTTCTCCCCTGGGTCTGACCGCAGAAGGGGCCACCGTTTCTGACCGGTACATATTTCCCTGAGACAGCGCGCCGGAATGCTGGATCTGCGCGATTGCCAGGCTCCCCAAACGGTGCAGACTTTCTGTGATTTCACGCCAGCCGTGAACCTGTTCCTGATTGATTAAGCCTGACTGGAAGGCGTAGGTCTGTGACCACGCATCGTCAATATAAATACCTTCGGTAATGATGGTGCCAAAACCGCCGCGGGCAAACCGATTGTAATACGCTTTCATCCGCGCCCCGGGAACTCCCGTTTCTGAAGCAGAGATGCGCGTCATTGGTGCCACAACCAGACGATTAGGGGCCACCTTATGGTTAATGTGCCCTGAACGGAAAAGAGTGTGATGTGTCATCGTTAAGGTCTCAATCACAGGATTAAAAATAAAATCATTATAATGAAGCGATATGAGCGCAAAAATAGCCCTTAATGATACGCCTGAATAACGGGAAACGTTAAAATGAACATAAAAGACATCCAGTCCTTTTTGCTGAGTGCTGAAACAGGAAGCCTGACAAAGGCTGCGGCACGTATCAATACCACTCCGATGACAGTGTCACGCAGACTGGCCAGCCTGGAAAACGAACTGGGGCGGCGGCTGTTACACCGCACCACCCGTGCCGTCGCCCTGACGGATGAGGGCGAGGAATTTATGCCCTACGCCCGGGCAATGCTCGAAGCCGAAGAGGACGCGAAACGCCTGTTTGCAAATGATCAGAAACATGCCGCCGGGCAGTTGCGTATCACCGCACCTTCAGGATTTGGACGGCGGACTATTTTACCTGTCGTGCCCGGTTTGCTGGACAGTAACCCGGAGCTGAAAATCGAGCTGGAACTGAATGACAATATTACGGATATCGTCGGTCTGGGGTTTGACGTGGCCATCCGTATCGCCCCACTGCGAGATTCCCGCCTGGTGGCGCATAAGCTGGCAGATAATCAGCGCGTGCTGTGCGCGTCTCCGCATTACCTGGCGCGTTACGGAACCCCACAGAGCCTGGCTGATTTATATTCTCACAGCTGCCTGCGGCTAACAGGGGTTTTACAGTGGGCATTTTTGGCTGAAGAGCAGATCCGCCATATCCGTATCGACGGAAGATTCAGCGCCAGTAATGTTGAAGAAATCAGATCACTCTGTAAGGCCGGGGCGGGGCTTGCGCAGTTAACGGAATGGGATGTCAGGGAAGAGCTTGAGACCGGAGATCTGGTAAAAATCGAACTGGGAGACGTGACTTCCCAGATGCTGGCCGTCTGGGCTGTTTTTCCGACAACACGTCATCTGCCGTCAAGGGTCAACATATTTCTGAATGCGCTTAAACAATATATGTTTCCCTGAAATAGGTATGGTTTGCTGAAAACTCAATTTCAGCCTTTTCAGCGTGCAAAGTATACCGTCAGCCAGCGCAACCCCCCTTTCTATATGACGATTTAAATCTGCAAATATCTCCTTAGCATTTATCAATCAGTAAATGGTAAAGATCCGACTTCACCAGAAATCGGATCCCAGCGGAAAAAGAGGAAACTGTGTATATGTATGACATATCCATATGCCAGGCATCTGCATATGTCTGACATACGCATATCCTCATCATCTGCATATGCAAAGGATATACATATGCAAAGCATCTACCTATACTATACATATGCTCTTAACAAGAGCCGACAGTCACCTTTTACTGGTCTGAATTATTTACAGACCTTGCTCACTTTCGGGCAAAGGCTTCAAGGGAAAAAATTATGAGAACCGTATCTATTTTCAAAAATGGCAATAACCGTGCCATCCGTCTGCCCCGGGATCTGGATTTTGAGGGGGTGAGCGAGCTGGAGATTGTCCGGGAAGGGGACAGCATCATCCTGCGTCCCGTCCGGCCGACCTGGGGCTCGTTCGCGCAGCTCGAAAAAGCTGACCCGGACTTTATGGCGGAGCGCGAGGACGTTGTCAGTGACGAAGGACGATTTAACCTGTGAACAAAATCTATATGCTCGACACCTGTATCTGCTCGTTCATCATGCGCGAGCAGCCGGAAGCGGTGCTGAAGCGCCTGGAGCAGGCGGTGCTGCGCGGCCACCGTATCGTGGTCTCGGCCATCACCTACTCCGAGATGCGCTTCGGTGCCACCGGCCCGAAGGCCTCTCCGCGCCACATTGAGCTGGTTGACGCGTTCTGCGCCCGCCTCGAAGCCATCCTGCCCTGGGATCGCGCCGCGGTGGATGCGACAACGGAGATTAAGGTGGCGCTGCGCCTCGCCGGCACGCCGATCGGCCCGAACGACACGGCGATCGCCGGGCACGCCATCGCCGCCGGCGCTGTTCTGGTGACGAACAATGTGCGGGAATTTGAGCGGGTGCCGGGTCTGGTGCTGGAAGACTGGGTGAAATAATTGCAGCCTTTAATTACGGAATATTTAAAGAATGAGTGAACTGAAAATTGACAACCCGGCTCTGCGATTGCTCGACATCCTTGAACAAGGCAAACGTCATCAGGCCACAGCTTCCTGTCGTGAAGTCTGGAAAACACTACTGCTGGCACAGAATCTGTCTGAGCATCAGTTGCTTTCCCGGCTGGCACGAGTCATGGAACTTCCAGAGCGAATAGAACAGGTGAGAGAAGACCATTTTTCTTCACTCAGGAATAAATCTACCTACTGGAGAGGTCAGGTCGAAAGCGCATTTACCTCACAGTCTTTAAATGGGCGCTGGGATACGTTTCGAAACCACATAGACGAAAGAACCCTATCCGAGCTGAGCCTGCTGTCTGATGTTTTTGAAACACGGGGTACTCACGCAGGCATTGCTGTAGACGAAATCGAATCACTGCTGGTAAGAATTACAGAACTTCGCGGGGAGATACGCAGTGCTGAACTCCCTCTCACGATGAAAACCATGCTCCTCAGGCAACTATTTCAGATTCAGGAAGCACTTGAATCGTACAGTATTTCTGGTATCGAACCCGTTATGGATGCCGTCCAGTCCACACTGGGACTTGCCGTTATTGATCCTGAGTATAAGCAAGAAATCAAAGCAGGTTCAGGAAGCCAGTTTGGTGACAGAATTTCCGCCCTGCTCGGCGATGTCGCCAATGTCGTGACGGTTGCCGGCGCACTTCCCGCTCTTCCTGCTGCAATTCAGTCAGCACTCAGCCTCCTGAGCAAATAAATCCTGCCCCGGACGCCCTGAATTAAGGGCGTTACAAATACGCAATACTTCCGGCTTCGGGAGTTTTCGGATCTGGCGCGAAGAACAGAGGGATTATTGCTTATAAGGTATAAAAATTAACTCATTATTGCCATCTGGCCGGTAACCCGACTGAAAAACGATTGCTCCCCTCTAAGCCGTGTGCTTTTAGGAACGACTGCCACTCATGGCTTGTGTACTGACTGCCCTGGTCCGAGTGAACCAGCACCTGTTTTTGGGGATTACGCCGCCATACAGCCATCAGCAGTGCGTTCAGGGCAATGTCCTTCATCATCCGTGATTGCATTGACCAGCCGATAATTTTGCGTGAGAACAGATCAACAACCACAGCAAGATACAGCCAGCCTTCGTGGGTCCTGACGTAGGTTATGTCCGTTACCCAACGCTTATCCGGAGCATCCGGATTGAACTGTCGCTGGAGCCTGTTGGGCGATACGATACTGGTCTCGCCTTTGCGTGCCCGCGGGCTATGGTACCCGACCTGAGCCTTTATCCCGGCACGCTTCATCAGTCGCCAGACTCTGTTCACTCCGCACTTTTGCCCGCTATCCCGCAAGTCCAGATGGATCTTGCGATAACCATAAACGCAACCGGACTCCAGCCAGAACTGTTTGATCTGTCCCGTCAGTCTCAGATATACCTGATGGCGCTGAGAATTCGGTTGCTTAAACCAGGCGTAAAAGCCACTGGGATGAACATCCTGCACCCTGCAGAGCAGACGAACAGGCCAGCAACGGGAGTTGTCACGAATAAAGGCGTACCTCAGTCGGACAGCTTTGCGAAGTACGCCGCGGCTTTTTTTAATATGTCCCGTTCGTCAGTAACCCGCTTCAACTCCTTCTGGAGTCGGCGGATCTCGGCCTTAGCATCTGACTGTTCTTTATTAGTGGATGAGTCCGGACCGTACTTCTTTATCCAGGCGTAAAGGCTGTGGGTGGTGATATCGAGACGTGTTGCAACGCTGGAAACAGAATGACCGCGATCGATAACCTGTTTGACTGCTTCAATTTTAAACTCTTCGGGATAACGTTTACCGCTCATGGGCACCTCTCTTTAAGTCATTTTAAATGACTCCGAGGTGTCTGTTAAACCCGTGGCGATTCACATGATTTGAATAAATCATATCTTAAGCCTTGTCGTAAAGTAGCCACGAACCAGTTTATCTGCCAGATGACGACGAACATCAGCGCGATAACGGCAGCCAGAAAGGCTCAATTGGCCTTTCTGGCTGCCGTTATCGCTAACCCTACGATTTTCATGGATAGTCTACAAATAAAACACTGCTTCCACTAAAAGCGCCAGTTGTTGAAGGAGAGCCTGTCAGTGTTGATTTTAATCGAACAGTGTTTCTCCCCGCATTCCCAGATAATGTTGATTGCAATGGCCTGTTATCTGCAGTTATGGATGCCTCCATACCGTTACTTAATGGGATACCCCCACTTGTCCCTACAAGCCTGAGGTTATAAGACATGGAAGCAGAGCAATCAATGGTGACATCAACTTCTCGAGATACACCACTTGCGGTTGCACTTTGCATTACGCCATAATCAAAGCTGACTTTTGGTGTTGATAGCGCACACCATCTGTTAGGAGGCCGAACAGCGATACAACCTGCAGTAGGCTCATGATACCCTGGTGGGTTTGTAAAATATAAGCCCATATTTCCACTGGATGGCCTCCCGGAAAGGAGGGTGTTATACATACCAGAAGTAATGCACGGATAATCATAGCTATCTCTACTATCCAGAGTTAACCGATAAGTATAGTTTGACTTACCTTCTGTGATTAACTGTCTCCATGTTCTGTTTCTCTGACTTCCTGAATAGGTCATACCAAACTGAGTCCAGTATATATAGGTACTCGATGACTGTGGTTGCCATATAATAGACATTCCAGCAATACATCCATTGCAATTATCATATATGGCCCTAGTATCAGCATCTGCATCAGAAAGAATTACTGGCAACACTTCCATTTCAATGATAGCCACATTATTGACATCATCTCTGATTATTCCCTTAGGAAACCACCATGTTCCGCTCACAGCAGACAATGCGCTATTAGAGGCAACAACTAAAAGAATAAAAATAAATTTGACTGATATCAATTTTTTGAGATTTATTCTGTTGAGTAACATTACAGACATAATGAATCCTACTTGTTGTTTTATCACTAACACTGTTAATGATGAGGTAATTCCCTTAATGAAATAATTCGTTTGGTTTTCCTGACATTATTCATATGCAACCATCAATGACGCTCTGGCTGTAAACTCTCCTTCCGAAAGTTCAATGTCTGGTTTTTGTACCAGAACAGCTTCAAGCTGCGGCAACGAGTCACCACTAATTCGCAGTACCTTATCTATTGGCAGAGGCTGTCCATCTGCATAAATCTTGACTCCCAGAGCGGCCTGTTGCGCCGTCACTACCGTCGCGTTGTCGGTATCAAAACTTGCCGGCGTGCCGGTATACGCAAGCGTCATCTGCCACGCCAGGTTGTTATCTTCACATTCCAGATCCAGCAATACGGGCTGGCGGTATACTCCACTCGCCACTTTACGGATACCCACTTTATCGCCGAACGATACGTGCACGGTATTTCCGCCATTCAGGTTACAGGGGGGCGGGGTGATAAGCGTGCCCTTCATCTCGAGGTTTTTCGGGTCATCAGCCCGTAGCGGCTGAATACTGTTTAGCACCGCCAGACTGGCAACAGCCATCAACACCGAATAAAAACAACGGCTTTTCATTATATTCATCTCCTTCCGGCTACTGGTAATCCACCACCAGGGAGGCCAGCACAGAAAAGGCTCCTCCACTGAGCGTGGCACTGTCCTGTTTTACCGGAACGGCATAAAGTGCCGGTACATCCGGGTCAGTAAAAGGTATCCACTCCCCCGGTGTGTACCGCACATCATCATGATAAAGGGCAACAGCAAGGCTGCTTACACTTGTTGACAGCGATATGGGGTCAAAACCCGCCGTCTCACCAGTGATGCGGATTTTCTGTTTAGACGACAGTGCTTCGCTGCAGTCCAGGGTAAATCGGATGGGCTGTTTATAATTAGAGCCATCCACCCTGGTGGTCATCACTTCATCCCCAAAATCAACAGTAACCAGCTGATTATTACTGACCACACAGGGCGGAGCTTCAATCACTGTGCCTTTAAAATTAACAGTCGCATCCGCATATAACAGACCAGGCATCAGGCTCATGGCAGTAATTATTCCTGACAGGTATTTCATGCTCGCTCCCTACTGATAGTTCAGGATTAATGACGCAGTTCCGGTGAAACTGCCGGCAGTCAGCGTAGTGCTGTCCTGGGCTATCGGTGCTGCATAGAGCGCAGGCGTTGACGGATAACTGAACGGTACAGCCTTTCCGTTTTCCAGCCGGGTGTCGTCATGGTACAGCTGGATAGCCAGCCCGGATTTCGTGGTGGATAACAGACCTGTACCGAAGGATGCACCGGTTCCGCTCAGCGCGATTTTCATGCCGTTACTGGCCACACTGGTGCAATCAAGAGCATACTCAATCTGCTTTTTATAATTCACGCCATCAGTAAGGCGGCTAATGATTTCGTCACCAAAATTAACATCAACAATATTATTACCATTGATGGTGCAGACGGGGGCATTAATCAGGGTGCCGCCAAAGATAATGGTGGAATCAGCACTTACCTGTGATGTCATGATCACCATTCCGGCCAGAATGTATGGTAAATAAAGGGTCATATACCTACTCCTTTACTGATATGAAAAAACCATTGTTGCCGATCCGGAAAACCCCCCAGTTGGCAGCGCCGCGGTGTTTGATGAATAGGGTACGGCATACAGAACAGGTGTTACCCCGTAATTAAACGTCAGGCTATCGTTAGGTGATATGATGGAATCGCCGTACGTTATTTTTATGCCTAACTGAGCTCTATTGGTCGCAAAATAACTGCTGCCGACAGAAGAAGCTGTTCCGGTCAGTGTCATTTTCAGCCCCTGTTGCGCCAGTGAGTTGCAGGTCAGCGTATACGGTAAAGCAGTTTTTTTATATTCCCCCCCGTCTATCAGAGTGGTAACAACATCACCGAAATTAACCATGATGGTATTATTGTTGTTTACCGTACAGTTAGGTGTATCGACCAACGTGCCGCTGACTGTGATGACCGTGGTATCCCCCTCTGCCGCCATCCCTGACGCTGACATCAGCATCCCGGCAAACAGCGATATGCTTTTTTTTATCCGGTGGTGACACATTTTATGCCCCTCCGGTTGCCGCCGGTATCTGCACTTTTCCGGCCTTGCAAATATTTCCGCTGCAGCTGAACGGCAGCAGGCGCTGCGAACCGTAGTCGTTCACAAACATCAGCACCGGACTGTTGCCCAGCGCGCTGGCCGACGGCTTCAGCGTTACAGTGCCTTTCGGGGCCACCATTTCCGGCTCAAAATTCTCGATACCTTTCCCCTTCAGGCTGCTGCGCGCTTCCACAAACGAGAAGTGATACGGTGTCGGGTTATTCACCACGTACTTATCACCCTGACGGGTCAGCGTCAGCGTCTCCGTGCCCGGCACCGTATCCAGCATCGGGTCCACCATCAGCCCTTTGGGACGGTAGAACACCTTCAGCCGCGTCTGCAGCGCCAGGGTCAGGGTGTTGGCCTTGTCCGACTTTGGAGGGATTTCACGCAGGTTAAAGTAAAACACGCTCTCCCGGTCTGACGGCAGGGAGCTCACGTCAGACAGGGTCTGCAGGCGCACCAGGGTTTTGGCACCCGGCTCCACCCGCTGCACCGGAGGAAGGGCCATCAGCTGCCCTGTGGTCTTTTCTTCCTGTTCGTTTTCCAGCCACGCCTGGGCCAGGTACGGGTCATTCTCGTTCCGGTTAGTGACGTTGACGCTGACCGACTTTTCACCTTCGTTATACACAAGGCGGGAACGGTCCACGGTCAGCGCGGCATGGGCGGGCAGGCTTCCCTGCAGCAGCAGGGCGGTCAGCCCCCACAGCACCCGGTTACTCTTTTTCATGGTTACTGCCTTCTTTTATGTTCTTGTTCAATGTCTGTGTCTCCGGACCATTTTTCGCCCGGATGCTCTGGCTGACGTTTGTCCCTGTGTTTGACCCGGGTACGCAGCAGGCTAATCCCGGATGACATCACCCGAAATCGCACGAGCAGGCCGATATCATTCTCAGCCCCCACTCTTCGCATCAGCCGGTACTTCAGGCGGCTGTTGCGCTTGTCTCCGTAATCCGGCCGGCGCCCGCCCTTCCAGGCCCACATAAAGGCGAGTTCTTCCGTGGTCAGCCAGACATCTTCCGGCCGGGGCTCCGGCTCCAGGGTGTGACGGATATCCGTCACCAGTACCGCCTGAACCAGCTCCGTACCTGACCGGTGAATACCGGCGAGACCCACACGGCGCGGGCTGAACAGCCGGGCAAGCTTCTCCGTCAGGGACAAGGTTCCCGCGATGACTGTCAGTCCGGTCGGCAGGGTCGGTGCAAAGCTCCAGGCCATCAGGTAACGGTGGTCCGCAAAATGCACCACATTAACCGGTCGTCGGGCGAGGATTTCCCGGACCCGCCGGTCACGAAGCAGCAGCTCTGCGGCCCCGCGGGCAAAAAAACGGTCATCCGAGAACACCCTCAGGCCTTTTCCGGTCGGATGGTATTCAGCACAGGTCAGGTTCACGTGATGACCCTCCACTCCAGGGCGTTATGCCGTCCCTTACCTTTCTGCCGGCTGAGGATGAGACCGGCACTTCGCAGGGTGAGCAGATGGATGCGGGCCTGGTAGATACTCCAGTCCATTGCATCCGCCACTTCCCGGGTGGACGCCCAGCTGTCATGTAAGGTCTGGTTCGCCAGTCTCTGCAGCATCGCCAGCAGGGCCTGTTCCTCGTCGCTCTTCATCCTCTTCGCTCCTTTTCTCTGCGCGGGCAAGCCGGATATCCCAGACCTCCACGCGGGGGCCGTTCACATCCGGTATGCCTGCTTCATTCACCCTGAGCCCGATACGGGCCTGCCCGTGATAGCCCATCATCCTGAGCGACGGCTGCATCCACTCCGGCAGCGTGTCGCTCAGCCCTTCCAGTACCACACCGCTGATGTCGGAGTCTTCCTTTATTTCACCCCAGGTGGTCCGGCGGCTGATGGCCACCTGCAGGGGCTCATCGGGCTGCCACGCAGGCCCGCCGGCATGATGCACCGCACTCCAGACGCCGGGGGCGGTTTGCCGGACGCCCGGCTCCTGCCGGAAGGTTTTCAGCCAGGCCGCATCCTCTTTAGCGTGAGCCTCACGCTGTCGTGCCTCTGCCGCTGCGAGCCGTTCATTTGCCGCCCTCAGCCAGTGATGAAAATCCTCTTCAGACAGACGCTGGTCCTCCTGAATGGCTTCCCGGACCCCGGCAATAAAATGCTTGCGGTCCGTCACCACACCCAGCTCTGCGTGTGCGTCGAGCAGTTCACGCAGGTTGATACCTGCCGCCATCCCGGCAGAGAAACTCTCCAGTCCCGGCGCATCCTCCGGCAGGGGCGGGGACTGCAGCTGTTTCAGCCGGCGCTGCAGCAGCTGAAGGGCGTCCTGGCGCCGGATGTCTTCCGCCTTATGCCGGTCCAGCTCACCGGCGAGTTTATCCCGCTCCTGTTGCAGTGAGGCTAACCGGCCCCTGACAGCCTGTTCGTCGGGCGACAGGGTCATGTTCATCCACATTTTTTTCAGCCACTGTCCGGCACGCACCGGGTCAGCTGGTATCGGCGCCGGGGCGGTCAGCTTAGTTGCGGGACTGACCGGCGCCACAGCCCTGTTATGCTGAGGCTTTTCCGGGGCGGTATCGTGCTGGCGGTTTTCCTGCGGCGGTGACACCGGCTGACCGGGTTTTACAGCCGCCGGCGTGACGCTCCCCGCTGCCGGCTTACGCGGCGGCGGGGCGTCTTTCGGGACGGGAGCGCGTTTTTTCTGCGCCTCCTGTGCCGTCCACTCCTGTGCAAAGCGCATAAAATCCTCACTGCTCTCCGCCATGGCGCCCGTGACCGGCAGCAGGCTCATCGCCAGCAGGGATACGCTCAGGCGCTTCATGCGCCGTTATCTCCGGCCTGTCGCATCAGCCCTTCCGCCAGGGACGCCCGGATGGCGGCACACAGCCGGCCTGAGCGGTAGCGGTACAGCGTGTCGGTGGCCCCGCGTAAATCCGCACTGACCTGGCCCCTGATATCACCGTACGCGGCCGCCTGGCGCATCAGCTGCGCAAACTGCTGGCGCATCCGCCGGTGCGTTTCAGGGGAGATTTTCGCCAGGACGTTCATCTCCTGTTCGCAGGTTGCAATACCCGTAGTTTCCGTCTTCTCCGCGGCGGGTGCAGCCCTCTTCGCAGGGGTAACGTCAGTAACCACCTCAGGTCCGGAAGGTGTCACCACTACCGGCGGGGCGGGAATATCCGACTTGCCGGCACACCCGCCCAGCAGGGCAGTCAGCAGAACAATCGCTGCATGTTTCACAGCAGCCCCCTCAGCGGGCGGGGCAGGTCAAGCATAGTTTCCGGCCAGTAAAAACCCTGCCCGATATCGGCTCCGCTCGCCTGCGCATGCTGCAGGTCGGCTTCGGTTTCAATCCCCTCAACCACCACCTGTTTACCCAACCCCCGGCAGCGCGACACCAGGTGCGCCAGCGCCCGGGGTTCATAGCGGCGGCGATGGATTTCGTTGCGGTCAATCTTGACTCCGTCAAACGTCATGCACAGCGAGCCAGCCTCCGGCAGCAGGGCCGGGGTCAGGTCATCCATCCACAGTGACCAGCCCTCTTCGCGCAGCACCATCAGGGTTACCACCAGGCAGTGCCGCTCGGCGCCGGACATCCCGGTAAGTGCACCCGGGTCCTGGATTTCAATACCCACATTCCGGCTTAAATCCCTCCGCGGGGTCAGCAGACGGTCCAGCATGTCCGTGGCCTGCAGTGCCCTGACCGGCAGGTTCAGCAGCAGCCGGCTATCAGGGTATTTCTGCGACAGTATTTCCGCCTGCAGCAGAAACAGCGACAGCGCCGTCTCCGCCGGCAGGTGCTTAAAGAACAGTTCAGTCAGCACTGGCGGATCGAGCAGGGACAGCCCCTCCATCCCGAAAGGCGTAAGGCTCTGCAGTGACATCAACGGCTGCAGGCGTATACCCTGCACGCAGCCCTCCTGCAGCATCCATTTCAGGTGCGGCGGGCAGCCGCACATTCCGGCCCTGTTCATGCCGTACTCCGCGTGATGAATATTCATGGTCACTCCCAGTCGAGAGCAAAGGTGGCCACGGCCATAAACTCTCCCTCCGTCACCTCGCTGACGTTCTTTGCGGTGACGCGCGCCCGGTACGCCAGCACGGTCTCCCCCTGGAGCAGGTCGCCGGCACCGTGTGCCCGGTTCGGTGCAACCGTGCGTCCTTCCGCATCTTCAATCCTGACCGCGATACCCTTCGCGTCCCCGGTCACGGCAAACGCGCCCGGCTGGGTCAGCGACTCGTCGCCGAGGAAGGTCACGCTTACCTGAGTGCCCAGCGTCAGGTCACACTCCAGCAGGCGGATGCGAAAGTCCTTCGGTGCCGTGCTTTCGTGGTTGATAAAGGTTTTTGAGGCAATATTGCCAAAGTCGATTTCCTGCTCCTGCGAGTCCGTGTCCACAACACACGGGTCTGCCACCAGGGTGCCGCTGAACTCCACGTCGGTGTCGGCCTGAGCCGGCAGGGACGCCAGTGCGCCACACAACAGCACCGCTTCCGTCAGCCCGCCCCGGCGTATACGCTGTCGTCGTCCCATTATTCGTACTCCATGTTTACGTTAACCACGCCGTAGAACTCGCCGGCCTGCAGCGGGGCAGACGTGCGCCACAGCTGCGCCTTCAGGGGAACCACGTTGCGTCCGGGCGACAGGGCGCGCGGACGCGCCGTCAGGCCCGGCTGCAGCCATTCACCCCGGTCGTCTTCGAGGCGCAGGGCCACGCCACGACCACTGCCGCGCAGGCGGAAATACCGCCCGTCGGTGGGGTCGGCATCCCCCGTCAGCGTCATCGCCATACCGTGCTGCCCGGACAGCCAGAGCTCACCCTGCTGGCGCTGCGGCGAAGCGAGCCAGGATGGTCCGGCAGGACAGGCCTCCAGAACCAGCTGCAGGGTGACCGGCAGGGAAACCGAGCCCGGACGCTCAAGTGACCACAGGGCGATTTGTCCCAGGGACATCTCCTGCTCCACCGACTCCGGCGACAGCCTGCACGGCTGGCTGACGAGGCTGCCGCGGGCGGCTATGCCGCCGTTCAGGCCATCCACCTCCCAGTTCCCCCGGGCCGGACCGGTGCACGCCAGTCCGGCACAGACCAGCGCCAGGCAGCCCCACGCGGCGCCGGTCAATCTGTTCCCCTGCCTCATCTGCTCTCCTGATCCGTTATGCGACCGGCTCAGCCCGGCAGGTCTCACCCTGGCAGCTGAACGGTATGGACGGTTTACCACCAAAGTCGTTAATGGTGGTTACCCACGGACGGCTGAACGTCCCGCTCTGCACCGTCTCGCTGGATTTGGGCGCAATCATCACGCTCTTAAAGGACTTCGCCACCGGCTGCGTCTCCCCGCCGGTCACGCCGAGCACCGTGATGTAATACGGGGTCGGGTTCTCGATGCGGTAGCCGCCGCTGGTTTTATGCAGCACAAGCTTGTCGTCCTGGCGGCTGTAGCGCTCCGGAATAATGCCAGCCGGGCGGTAGAAGAGCTTGATTTTGGTCTGCAGCGCCAGCTGCAGGACGTTCGGGCGCTCGCTTTTTGGCGGAACCTCCCGCACGCTGAAGTAGAAGAGGCTCTCCCGGTCCTGTGGCAGGGCAGCGGCCTGGGGCAGGGCGTTCACGCGGATGACGCTTTTCTGCCCGGGCTCCACGCGCTGCAGGGCCGGCGTCACGGTCAGGGGCGTGCCGGCATTACCGTCCATCCGGTTTCCCTTCGCGTCCTCAAGCCAGGCCTGAGCCAGGTACGGTTTTTTATCACTGGCGTTCGAAATATTGAGCGCCAGACTTTTTTCTGAGCCCGGGAAAATTGCCCGGGTCCTGTCCAGCGCAATGGCAGAAATCGCCGGGGCGGACAGGGCTGTCAGGCTGCTGCCGAGCAGCAGGACGGACAGCGTGTTTACGGTTTTTTGCTTCATGGTTTAGTTACTCAATCAATCAGGTACTACTGGTCTGTGACGGCAGGTGCACTCCGGTTCGCCGGAGTACACGGCAGCAGCAGCTGCTGCGCCGGGATAACCGGCGGCAGCGTGACCGTACACATCACGTCACTCCCCCGGTATACATTCAGTTGTTCGTTCGGGTTGACCCCGGAAATCCAGGCCAGACCGCCATCGCTCACCATCCCGAGCTCCCGCCCGGCACTGTTGCGGAGGGTGACGCCAAACGGTGGATGCGTACCGTCCTCCTGGGTCAGGATGGCCACAACCTTGGCCCCCTTCAGCACGTCAAAGCGGCGGAACCCGATGGCCCCTTCGGTCAGGGCGGCTTCGGCGACCGGTGTGCCCGCGGTCTCCACGTCATCCGGCAGTCGGGTGACGTCAATTTCGGTGGTGGTACGGTAGTAGCTGGCCACGGACGGCTCCACGGCGATGCCGAAGGCATTGGTTTTGCCGTTGCGGCCAATCGGCACCCCGGCCACGCCGTCCGTGCTGACCATCATGCGGGTCCCGCCGTTGCCGCTGCTGCCATGCAACGCCGCACCTTCTCCGGTCACCGTCAGGCCGCCATTCAAAGACAGGCTGCCTGAGGTGTAGCTGTTCTGTTGCCAGCTGATGCTGGCCGTCATGTCCGCCATATCCCCGGTGTGGTTGTAATACCCGCTGGCCTGTGTGGTAAGCGACTCGCCGTTACCGCTGCGGGTCCCCGCCGTCAGACGGTAGCTGTCGTCATTGCTCAGGCGCTGGTACCAGCCCGCGGTCTGGCTGTAGCGGTTATTGCTCCAGTTACCGTTGTAGCTGGCGGTACCGCCGCCCAGCGGGAGACTGAGGCTCAGCCAGACGCTGTCATCCCGGCGGCCGTTATAGTCGCTGCGGCTCGCGGACACCGTGGCCGACATGTTGCGCCAGTCCCCGATGTCAAAGTAACGGTTGGTTGACAGGCTGTAGCGGTCGGTCTGCGGCCGGTTCCAGTAGGTCTGGTGCGACCAGCTCAGGTTGGTGGAGAGCCGCAGGTCTTCAAAACTCTTGCTCGCCGTGACGGTATAAAGCTCCTTGTTGCTGCCGCGAGCCCCTCCGTAGTAACGCGCATCGAGGTATTCCGGCATGCTCAGGTAGTCACGCTCCGAGAAGCGGTACCCGGCGAAGGTCAGGTTACTGCTGATTTCCTCGAACCGTTTGGAGTAGCTCACCCGGTAGGATCGTCCCTGCGGACGGTCACCGTCCGGCAGGCGGGCCATGGACTGGGTGATGTCTGCGGAGAGCGCACCGAACTGGTAGAGGTCGCGGCCAAGGCCGACGGCCAGGCTGTTATAATCCTGCGAGAAAATCCCGCCGCCGTACAGCGACCAGCTGTTGGTGATCCCCCAGGAAGCCTCCGCGGTGGTAAAATACGGTCCTTCCACGTGGTGCGTGTAGTCAGACGGCCGACCTGTAGCCAGCTTGTAGCGCACCTGGCCCGGACGGGTCAGGTACGGCACGGTCGCGGTCGTGACCTGAAAGGTCTGCACGCTGCCGTCCTGCTCTTCCACCTTCACGTCCAGCTCGCCGTTCACCGCGCTGTTCAGATCCTGAATACGGAACGGACCGGCTGCCACGGTGGTTTCATACAGCACACGGCCCTGTTGGCTGACAGTGACTTTGGCGTTCGTGCGCGCAATCCCCGACACTTCCGGCGCGTAGCCACGCAGTTTTGGCGGTAACTGCGTCTCATCGCTGGCCAGTGAGGCCCCGGTAAAGCGCCACGAATCGAAAATATCGGATGTCAGGTAGGTTTCACCCAGGGTCAGCTTCGCCATCATCCCCGGCAGGGCGCGATAGGCGTACACCCGGCTCCAGTCAAAATTATGCTGTGTGCTGTTGCTGTTTCCCGTGGTGTGGTTGTAGCTGCCCTGCCAGTCACCGCGCAGGCGCCACGCCCCCAGGTTGGCACCCAGCGTACCGCTGGCGCTCGCCGACTGGCTCTGGCTGCCCTGCGTGGGTTTCGTGACATTCGTGTTCAGGCTGTAGTCGAGCATCATTCCCGGAATGCCGTTCTCCCAGCGGGAAGGCGGAAGCCAGGTACTGTCCTGGTACTCCAGCCAGGCCTGCGGGACGGACACATACAGCGCGGATTCGGCCAGGTCGCCACGGAGCATCACGCCCTCAAGGGCGGAGAAATCGGCGCAGTGACCCTGTGCGTCAAAGCGCACCTTCTCCAGAGCCTCCGGCTTCAGCCCCAGCAACTCAACCTGAGCCTCCGTCAGGCAGGCGCGGACTTCGGGTTTGCTGTCGTCCGCGCCGGAAAACTCCTTAAAAACAATTTCCTGATCTGAGATAACGCGGTCATTCAGACGCAGGGCAAATAAATAAGTGCCCGGCATAATATAGCCGGCCTGCTGAAAACGGGATAAATCAATATTATTCCGGTCTTCCGCATCCAGAATATCCGTATTAAACTCCACGGAATATGCAGAAGGCGCATAACCAAAAACGGCGCAAAGAATATATACGCTCAGTTTGCTTCGACGGAATAACATTGATTTACCCACTTATATCGTTATTGTTCTGTATATGCGTATTACTGATACTCAACCATGAAACGGATAAAGGCTGTCCAGTCACCTTCCTGTACCGGCTCCTTCGTTTCCACCACGTTCAGGCGGTAATCCAGACGGTTACCGACGGGCGACAGCACCACTTCCGGCAGCGGCTCTCCTGGGTGGACAGTGTGTCCGCGCGTATCCTGCATCTGCAGTGCAATGCCCTTAGCCTCGCCACGCACGGCAAAACTGGGTTCAGTGGCAGCTGAGCGATCACCGTCAAAAGTCACCGTAACCCACTGCCACTTGTCACTTTTTTCCAGTGAACAGTTAACCAGCCGCAGGGTGACCGGCAGTCCTCCGCGAAACACCGCATCATTGCGGGTCTCTCGTCCGTGCGTACCAAAGTCCACCTCCTGCCAGACGTCATCGGTGTGGATACTGCAGGCCGATGCCAGAAGCTGGCCGGTCATCGTCACCCGGCCCTGCCCCTGATGGGAGGCCCCGGATACGGCCGGCAGCAACAGCAAGAGGACTGAGAGCGTGCGGTATAAAACAGGCATATTTCCCCCGGAAAGCCCGGGCGAATGCCCGGGCCGGTATCACAGTCAGACGATGAATTACTCGTACGCCATGGTGAAGTTAGTCACCGCAGTGAAGTCGCCAGGCTGAATGTCTTCGCTCACGCCCTGCAGGTAAGCAGAGAAGGCCAGGGTGTTGTCGCCCACAATCAGCTCACGGGCAGCAGAGGTACCGTTAACCGGGATGATGTTGCTTGCCGCATCGGTGATAACCACACCCGCACCGTTGGAGTCACCGGTCATACCGAACCAGGTGTCTTCGCCGGCAACTGCCTGCGCACCACCGAAGGTCACAGCAACAGAAGGAGCAGAACCGTCGTCATTCAGCGCACAGTTTTCCAGTTTGATCTCAAAGTTACGCGGCGTGGAGGTACCGCTATCCTTAAGCTGAACAGCGGCAATCTGGCCCAGGTCTACTTCCTGGTTAGTGGAGTCAGGATTGATAGAGCAGGCTGCGTCAATAATAGAGCCCACGAAACGGATTTCACCGCTACCACCGTCCGCTGCATAAACAGAAGAGGCAGCCATACCCATGGTCAGAACAAATGCAGATGCAATAGCATTCAGTTTCATTAAATTAATTCCTGTTAATAGTTGTTGAGCTTAAAAATAATTCAGCAGCAGAAGAGAAATATCCGTTCACGTCCTTCTGCCGCTATAAAAATGAAGTGGACAGGCAAAAGAAGACACCTGCGGGATATACATCCCGCCGTGTATTTATTGCTTTTTTAAATCACCCCTTACATTTTGAAATGATTATCTGACCGAAAATCCGGAACAAGAACAAAAAACCAAACGAATGCACGTAAACGATCTGATGTTTCACGAAAAGATTCTCATGCAGAGACATATGCCAGAAAAACATAAAAAAACAACCAATAAACAGGATAATACTCCAGCGCGCGATCAGTTGACGATATATTAGATCGTAAAAATGAAAAACATGAAATAAACAAATAAGAGTAACCAGGCATTTTCTTATTAAAAAACACAATGTGAAAACACAGAAGTAACAAAAAAGCAACGCAGTATGGAATGTATTTAAGAATATTCACACACGCTTAGTCATTCCGCCTCACAGAGGACAGAAAAGGGCATGGAAATGACGGTGTTTAAGGCGCTAAACCGGGAAGTCAGCACTCGTCATCTGGCAGTAGAAGTCCATGCGGAGTGGGTTTGATGCCAGCAAACGGCTCACAAAATTAAAAGATAAAAACTGATAAATATCAAATAGCTGAACATTAAAATCATAAATCATGATTATTACTGTAACAGGCAAAATATAATATACATGTACCGGTGCTGACGTTAAGGTGAGCACCAGACCAGCGAGGTCTGGTTCAGGATAATAAAGACAGGAAGGTCTTCATATGGATTACATGCTCCATCTGCACCACCTTTGCCAGTGCGCAATGAATTGCCGTGTCTGGCTTCCCGCCTTGTTGTCTGTAGCCGGTGAGCAAAGTAAATGCTTGTCATATGAATCAACATGAGGAGACAACCAATGGCATTCGTACAAACTAAAGATGGCGTGAATATTTACTTTAAAGACTGGGGCTCCAAAGCGGCACAGCCCATCGTGTTCCATCATGGCTGGCCGCTGAGTGCAGATGACTGGGATAACCAGATGCTTTTCTTCCTGGCACAGGGATTCCGCGTCATAGCATTCGATCGCCGTGGCCATGGGCGTTCTGACCAGGTCAGTGAAGGGCACGATATGGACCACTATGCAGCAGATGCCTCTGCCGTCATGGAACATCTGGATCTGCAAAATGCAGTACACGTAGGCCACTCAACGGGCGGAGGCCAGGTGGCACGCTATGTCGCCAGATACGGTCAGCCGCAGGGCCGCGTTGCAAAAGCTGTGCTGGTCAGTTCAGTGCCGCCGCTGATGGTGAAAACCGACAGTAATCCTGGCGGTACGCCGGTAACGGTCTTTGACGGTTTTCGTCAGGCCCTGGCAGCCAACCGCGCGCAGTTCTATATCGATGTCGCATCCGGCCCGTTCTATGGCTTTAACCGGGATGGCGCTGCGGTTTCCCAGGGAACCATCAGTAACTGGTGGCGTCAGGGAATGATGGGCAGTGCAAAAGCGCATTATGAAGGGATTAAGGCCTTTTCAGAAACCGACCAGACCGACGATCTGAAAGCCATTACCGTACCGGTTCTGGTGATGCAGGGTGATGACGATCAGGTTGTGCCGTATAAAAACGCCGCCCTGTTACAGGATAAGCTTCTGAGCAACAGCACGCTGCGGATCTATCCGGGTTATCCTCACGGCATGCACACCTCGCATGCAGACGTTATAAACGCCGATATTCTGGCGTTTATTAAATCTTAATCCCCGTCAAAGGAAGAGCGTAGCATGCGCTCTTCCTTACTATTCCCTCTCCAGGCAATATCAAAGTTCATTCGTCACGATTTATCTGTATTCGGCGGGCTACAGGGCAGCCCTGTCCGTGTCCTTTCTGTTTTTACGCAGGAGATCCGGCTTAGCCAGAAATCGGATCTGCGCAGCGGGAATCCGTCAAATGATATGATAATCAAACAAATCGCATAAAATAATACTGAATATGATATTAATCATTAATCATAAAATCATATCTGATATGATGTTTACTGAATCAATAGAAAATCATTCTAAGTGTGATTTTTTACCTGACCGGACATTATCAGACGGAGCGTGCAGGATGGATAACGAAGTGACGTTTTCACTCAGCTATGAGCTGCTGGCGCAAAAGACAGAAGAAGAAATCAGGAAATGCGACCTTCGCCAGGACGGTCCGTACTACGTCCAGGAGCTGAACAGGGCCTCAGACATTCTCCGGTTCTGGTTTATCCTCGCGATGAGCGGGTACCCGGACGTGCCGGACATGGACCGCATTGACGCTGACAGACTGCGCCTTGAGGGGCTGATACATGGTCTCAGGGAGACCAGGTCGTGACGGAGAAAACAAGCCGCCGCCCGTCCCCCCTGCAGCGGCGGGTGCTGATTGTGCTGGCCGCCCTCGGGGCGAAACGTCCGGGGCCGGTGGCGACAAAGGATATCGAGCGGGTGCTGGAGCAGGGCGGGGACGCCCCGGTGTACGGGCCGAACCTCCGCGCCTCCTGCCGCCGGATGGAGGCTGCGGGCTGGCTGCGCCGCCTTCGCGCGCCGAACCTGCGGCTGGCCGTCGAGCTGACGGACGCCGGCCGGGCGCTGGCCGCCCCGCTTCTCGCTGACGAACAGGCGCGGGTCCTGGCGGAGCAGCGTGCCAGCGAGGTGAAGGTGCTTCCCCTGGTTTCGGCCATTCCGGCAGGCAGTCCGGGGCCGACTGGTGATGATGTTCTGCTCATGATTGATGGCGTCGCACGTACCGCATACCGTGGGGATTTTGTGATACGCCTCGACGGGACCACTTGCCTGCAGTTGTGGGACACTGGTGGCAGGTTAACTCGCCTGGAAGGCGATCCCCTGCAGGTTGCCAGCTGGCTGGAGGCATGCCATGACGCTGGTATTGCCGTCGGGGTGCAGGTCAATGAGAGCACGGTACCGCGCGACACTGAGCACGCTGATGCTGTGCACAAACCTACCGGGGAGATACATCCGTGAAATTCAGCCGGACAGACCGTGTGCTTCACGCCTTTGCAGTGGTGGCCTTTGCCGCCCTGATCCTTATTATTCTTTTTGGCCAGACAGTCAAAGACAGTGGTCCGGCCGAGTGGCTCTCCGCCGTACTAAATCTGGTGATGGCCGGGGCTGCCGTCGCTGCCTATCTTACCGCGCGCAGCTGGTTGCCTCAGCTGACCACTCAGGAAGGCTACAAGGAGGCGATCGCCCTGGTTAACGAGCAGTACATCCATCTGGGTCCGTTTAATACTCTGACATCGGCCGCTGAAAAGGTCATGAAAGCCTTCCAGAAATATAACGAAACCTTGCAAGGTGACGATCTGGAAGCCTACACGGAAGCGGTAAATGAACTAACCCTGCTTCTGTACACAGCAGATTCAGTTCAGCAGTCAATCAGGGAAATACGGTTCCGGCTGAACACCTATGGTCTCAAGCCTGCGGAACCTTACGCTGCCAAGATTGAAGCCATGACAACCGCCTTTGAGCAGGTGCAAGGGGTGGGCGGTTGGTTGGTAACAAAGCTTGGAGAAAATGTAACCCGTCACTATCGGGCAAGGCAACCGCCGCTGCATTACTACGGCCTTAACTATGAAGCATTAATTCTTGGTATGAGGAAGGCAGAAACACAAGAGACCATAGAATCCCTGCATCAGCTTTTTACCGCTGTCCTGAAGGAAATGGTCGACTGCCATGATGCAATATTTGCGGGGAAGCCCCCGATCGGTGAACTGTTCACCGTCCGGAAATAACGACTGAACGCCCCCTGCAGGCCGAGCAGCTGATCCTGATCCGGGCACAGCCGAAAAGCGGGAAGGTGACGAAATGAAAACAGAAGTCAGCGACCACAGCCAGCGTAATCTCCGGCTGACCATCACTGAGGAGAAAAAGATGGGACTGTTTAGCTTTCTGCGGGGCAGAAAAAGTACATTCACCGGTACAGTTCAACGAACTGCGCATGTGATGACCGCCAGCGCGAACGGGAATGCCTTTTTTGGTGTCCTGCTTGGGGAAGAATGGCTGCGGGTGTATACAAACACTCTCTCACTGGCGGAATCCATCGCGTTTCTGCGGTCGGGTGATGTGGTGAGTATCGTGGTACAAGGGAGCTTTAAAGAAGACGGGCGGACCTGGTACCGACTTATCAGCGTCAAACCGGCCTGAACTGGGCTTCTCAGCAGCGATTAGCCGGTAGCCGATGAATGATGAACAGGCAGCCGGAAGCCTTAAGAAAAATGCTACTGATGAGAAAACAGAATGACGCGAGATCTAAAACGACGTATCCATGCCTTCCGTAATGCCCTGATGCTCGCGGCCGACACACGTTCAAATTAATGTTTTCATATGAACCGCTGGAATGAGCTGAACGAATTTCCCCACGGTTGCTGCGACCTGGCCAGCAACTTTCTGGCGCAGTACCTGAAAGACAGCAACCCTGCCCTAAAGCCGGTTGTCCTGCTGATGAAAACGACTAAAGACTTCCGTGATAACGAAAATTCAACTATCGAGGCACATGTAATTCTGGAACTGGATGGCTGGTATATCGATCTCACTCTGAACCAGTTTGCGGAGTACCAGCATCGGGTAGTGATTCAGAAGAAAAACGAAACACTGGGTAGTCTGCTGAGAAAAATCAAGGAATACGGAGGCTCCGTTACAAAGAAGAAAATTCATCTCGACAGCGGCCTAGATGAAGACGGCAGCGAACTTTATGAATGGCTGCACGATACTGCAGAAAGCCTCCTTAATGGAAAAACAGTATGACAGGGCAAGGTAACGTCCATCTCATCGTTACCTGCACGCGTCGAAAAACCGTGGCTGCAGGTGATGCGGTTTTTCCGGATGAGCGCGATGCCGGCAGGGCTTACGGGGTCTGGCTGGAAAGACTGGCGCAGGCCCGTCGCGGATCGCCCCCCATGACCGCCGGCGAGCTGTATACAGGCCAGCACTGGAGCAGGGCAGCTGCAGCTGCGGCGCGTAGTGGTGCTGAGATATGGATTTTATCCGCAGGCCTGGGGCTACTTCATATCTCTGATCCCGTGGTCCCGTATGAAGCGACTTTCTCCACGATGCCGTTCTGCCATCGCACTCACTGGGAACGGCTGACAAGGCGTCCACCTTCGGAACGACGGTGTACCTCCCTGAAGACGCTGATGCAGGCAAGGTCTGACGATCGGTTTGTGGTGGCGGCCTCCCCGCTTTATCTGCGTGCCGTTGAGTCAGACCTGCTCGCAGGCATGAAAGCCCTCTGCAATCCGGAACAACTGGCAGTGGTCACGTCAAAAGGCTATCAGGGAAGCCTGAAGGGCAATGTCAAGTATACGAGTGCAGACATGATGAAGGCCCTCAATACCAATATGACAGGCCTCAATATCAGTTATGCCCTGCAGCTGATTGGCTGAGTGGATCTGCACACCAGAAAAGCAGTTCAGGTAAGTATCTTTAAAAGCCGCTTTCGCGGCTCTGCCTGCAACTGAATAGTTCTACGGCGCGTCAATTGCCAGGCGGTACATTTCTTCCAGTGCAAGCGGACACCTGAGCGTCAGCGTCTGTTGGTCGAAAGCCTCCGTTCCCAGCAGTACATACCAGAATTCATAGAACATTCTGGATATCTCGGTACCATGACGGCGGTAGTCCGCTCTGGCCTGTTCTGTGGTGGTAACGAGTTCGTTCAGCGTCATCTGATAATTCATCATAGATACCTCTTGTGGCCCAGGGGTATCCTGAGCCTTGTGTATCCTAAGCTCATGTCACGACGGCAGGCAGGCAACAAAAAAATATGAAATCACTCAGTACAGGCATAGCCGGCCCTGACACTCTGGTATGTCTCTTCAAATGAATTAAAGTCCCATGACGGGACAAAAAATTTGAGATAGTCCTAAAATGGGACTATCATCATGACATGAAGATAATCGCTATCAAGACACTGAGGGATTTCTGGACGGCGAATCCCGATGCAGAGCAGCCGCTAAAAGCCTGGGTAGATGAGGCCAGTAAAGCTGAATGGAAAACCCCGGCAGAAATCAAAGAACAATATCGCAGTGCCAGTATTCTTAAAAACAGGCGAGTGGTTTTTAATATTAAGGGAAATGACTACCGGTTAATTGTTGCGATTGCATACCAGCGAGGATGGATGTTTATAAAATTCATCGGTACGCATAAAGAATATGACAAAATAGATGCTGAAACTGTCAGCCTGGAGTAAACCCTATGCAGATTAAACCAATTAAAACTGAACAGGACTATGAAGCCGCGTTACGCGCTGTGGAGCCTATGTTTGATAACGAACCTCCTGCCGATACCCCGGAGGGAGACTTTTTTGAAATCATGTGTGTGCTGATTAATGAATACGAAAACAAACACTTTCCTGTCGAAGCCCCAGACCCGATTGAAGCTATTAAATTCAGGATGGAACAGCAGGGGCTGACGGTAAAAGATCTTGAGCCGGCAATTGGAAAATCTAACCGGGTCTATGAAGTGCTTAACCGCAAACGTAATCTGACGCTGCCCATGATCAGGAAATTACATTCAATGTTTGGCATTCCTTTAAAAAGCCTCGTTGGAGGATAAGCCGGGTTGAAATTTACGAGCTTAATACCCGCAGGGTATGCAACCGGGGATAATAAATAATGAAACGGAAGTTCTGCACACTGGTCCTGTTCGTTGTGGCGTTTTCGGCCAGTGCAGATATCAGCGGCCGGATTGTGCGCGTGCTGGACGGGGATACCGTTGAGATACTTGATCCAGGAAACCGACTGACGCGCGTTCGCCTGGCTGGCATCGATGCGCCGGAAAAGAGCCAGCCCTTTGGCCAGCGTTCACGTCAGGAACTCTCATCGATGGTGGCTCAGCGGCCCGTAACCGTCACGGGAAGTGAAACGGATCGCTATGGACGCCTGCTGGGTACCATATGGCTTGGTATGACGGATGTAAATGCCGAACAGGTACGCAAAGGCCTGGCCTGGGCATACCGGTACCACGGAAACCCCGTCCGGCCAGACTACGCTGTTCTGGAGGCCGAAGCCCGCCGTCAGTCAGTTGGACTCTGGTCAGAACCGGGTCAGACAGAGCCGTGGCGCTGGCGTAGTCTGCATCAGGATGAGCAACAAACGAATAAAAATTAAGGTGATTATTGTATGACTTTCAAATTAACCGAAAGCAAACTGGAAATTCTTATCGATACGTTAAATGCCATTATATGCGGTGAAGTCAATATTACGCGTGAGCAGCGCGAAAATATGGTCAGGACGGTTGCAACTCTGGGTGGGTTAACAGAACGGCAGCGCCTCATCACAGCTGAAAAAGAAGCCAGAAAGCAGGTAAAAGAAGAAAAGGAAAAAAAACCACGCCTTCCGGATGAAGTTTTTCCGCGTTCCGGAAAACCGTGGGCACCGGAGGACCTGGACCTTATTCATTCGATTATTTCTGATATTCCGGATGACAGAATCGATGATCATATACTCTGGCTGTCGAAGAAACTGCAGCGCACCCCTTATGCCATCACCCTGAAAATTGTCAGTGAAGGCCGTATGAACGAGGAATGGGCTAAAGGGTGGAAGCCTGCCGCAAAATCTATTCGTGAAGATTTCGCTCTGGTCAAGGCAAAGGCATCTGCAAGCAATGCAAATAATTAATAAACCATTGTCAACCATTAAGTATGGTCAGTAATATGACTAAAATTGGGGGGGGTGGTAATATAAAACTTTTATTAGGAATTATCCTACTGCACTAAATATAATATTCACACGGCCGATAATAAGAGAGTAAGAAAGGGGGCGGTGTGAACGATTTTCATAATTTAAGTATTTGTATTCAGAATAAGGATGTGGCAGGCGCAATGCGCGTGCTGCGTGATAAATCAGAATTTGCAGTACGCAAGATTCTGGAGAAACTAAAGATCAGGGTCACAACGCAAACCGGCAGGGCATTCTGGCATTATGTTCAGTGCTGGCTGTTAACCGCGTGTCGCAAGGGGAATCTACAGCATGAATCATTCAGTACCCGACGTTCTTCCCGGTATCCGGAACGCCAGCCAGCTCAGTCCCGCAGCTCTCGATATGGTCAAACTTCTCGCACTTCTGGCCATGATTATCGACCACATCAATACGGTGTTTCTGTCGCCAGCCTTGCCGGTGATGTATGCGCTTGGCCGGATGGCCTTCCCCCTGTTCACGCTTATATGGGCGATGAACGTACAGCGCACCCCGGAACGACTTCAGAAGAGAGCCAATCGTCTGTGGATCTGGGCAGTCATCACGCAGCCGGTGTTCAGCCTGGCCTTCTGGCATCACCAGCCCTGGTGGGCCCTGAACATTCTGTTCGTGTTTGCCGGCGTCACGCAGCTGATTGCCCTGCAGTACCAGCACGGCCGGAAAGGAATGTTTGTGGGATATCTGCTCCTTGCCCTCATGATTTGGCCACTGCAGCCGGCAAGCTACGGGCTCGCAGGAATAACGCTGGCCATCAGTATGGCAACCGTTTCTGGCAACGATACACCCGAAGTGCAGCGGCTGGCGGCCATCACTGCCGTGCTGTCACTGATTTGTTTAAACGGGTTATCGCATCTCCCGGATCTGCCTACAGAAACATTATTACTGGCCACGCTGCCTACTCTGGCATTCCCCCTGGCAGTGGTTTCCTTCTGCAGTAAAATCTGTCCGGAGGGCCGCAAGCGTTTCATGCCGCGTAATTTCTTTTATTATGCTTACGCCGGTCACCTGGGGATTATTGGTCTGATACAGTATACTTTCGCCTGATTAGGGAGGACGAGATGGCTATCAGTGAGAAAGAGCTGCTTGAGGCAGGTTTCAGCAAGAGCGAAGTGGACAAATTACAGGGCCGGCTTGCAGCAGGCGGAGGTACCATGCAGCATCTCATCGATGCGCTCTCACGGCGGTTCCGTGTGTCGGTATGGATCACGGTCGCGCTGGTTCTGGTAATGCTGGTCACGCTTATTGCCGGCAGCCGGACACACATTCTTTCCGGGGGCATGAGCTCCCTTGTTGTCCTGATCATCGCCTGGGTGACCTTCCCACCTGCGCTGGGCTGGAAAGCATTCCGCCTGCAGAAGACTATTTCCCGGAAGGCTCAATAGTCAGTAAATCAAGCGCCACTTTGGCTTTAACCCCCCATCCCGCAATTTTAAGCGCCATTGCGGGACGTGGCGTACCGGATACTTTCCTGAAGAAATCTGGCCTGGTCCAGTACCACAGCCGTTGGGCTTCGGGTTTCAGCCGCAGACCATACGCGCCGTAGACCTCACTGAAGAGTGTGACTGCCTTATAGGTCCCCAGCCCCTGCTGCCGGCTGAAGCCCAGAAATTCAGCGATCTCCATCGAGCCGTCAGCGAAAATTCCCTCCGTCTGCTTATCGCCGAGGAAGTTGTGCGCGGCTTCCCGTGAAATCGTGTTGAATCCATTTACGACAATCACCGCGCCAGCCACCACGCCCACCGGCGTCATCGAAGACATCATGACGATCCCACCGAAGATGGCCGCACCGGCCACCACTACGTCGACCGCTGAAATGATGTAGCCCACAATTTTGTTCTCGTCCCGGACAACCTTCACCTCGGCATAGAGTTTTGCATAGCCAGTTTTGAGCGAACGAGACTGTTCAAGCAGACTGGTGTTCTCTGCGCGCAATGCCTGCAGGCAGGCCATACAGTCATCATCCGTTTTTGCCCGGCGTGCGGCCTCAAACTGGGCCATGATGAATGCCCTGATCTCATCAACAAACTGAATCCGGATAAAACCATCCTGGAGATGCATAGCCGCCACCGTGTTGGCCGTGTTAACCAGTTTCCTGGCCTCCAGGTTGATCATGGTTTCCGCCCAGGCACGGGGGTTCTGGCCGGGTAAAAGCAACGTGTCCATTTTATCGCCTCGCTTATCTGTTTCTGAAAGCATATTCCCGAAACGATTTTTGACAACAAAAAAAAGGTATGCCGTCGGTGATACAGCTGGACTCACTGATGCCGCATCGCGGCATGGAGGCGCCAGCTGAGGCCAGACAGGGAGATAATGCCGACGGGCGCCGTGACCGGCGTAAGCCGCTGCTGTTTGAAAGGTTCTGCCTGTCCCATCCCTTACCCTGCAAAGCCATATCCGTTAACCGCCACGCCGAATGATGATGTGCGCGGTCGGAGTGAGTCCGTCAAGGCCTTTGGCCGCTGACGGGCTGTATCTCCGCGTTAGCGCCGTCAGGCGCTTACGAGCGTGTACAGTGGGCTTGCCGCGACGCTAACTGCAGCTGCTTTGATTTCTAGTTACAACATCCATCTTAAAGCGAGGGTGTTCCGGCCCTTCGGGCCGGGGCGGCGTCGGTTTAGCAGGGGTCAGGTAAGTATGCAGTGTTGGGTTCTGGCCAGAATAGGGCCCGGCGCTTGCGACGGGAGGAACTTTTGATTTTGTTCTGAGCGCGCGGCCTTGAGGCCGCTGCATGCGAAGGCAATTTACGTTATCCACAAAGTGGCCGAAGACAAAGATCTGCTCTGGAATGTAATGAACAGAGGGATAAAAAAGGTGAAGTAAGACTGTTTTGCGGAATTTTTTTTATTCATTTCCGGGTTACTTCACTTATTCGTTTGCGGATTCCTGTGTAAAAAAAAGAGACACTGGCCATTGCGGGCCATAACGACCGCCAGAACGTCATGGTGACCGGAAGGAGAAAGGAATGAAGGATGAAAAATGAGCAGAATGGCCGAAAAAAACCAGCACGAAAAGCCCCGGTGAGGGGCCTGTAAACAGAAAAAACTGTTGTGTCGTCTGTAACTAGTCCGGTGGAGAAAGCGCCAGATCCAGCTGGTAAAGATGCTGGATGGCCAGATCCTTCAGGCGCTCAGATGTGCACCAGTACGCTTCGTCAGGCGGCAGGTTGCGGTAAATCCATTCAGACATTGCATGGAGTCGTTCATCTGCCGGCAGCTTAATAAGATTGTTGGCACGCTTACGTTCCGCGCCTTTTTTGCGGCGGTAAACGAGTGCCTCCCGACGCTTACGGCCAGACCAGCATTTCCGCGCGGAGTGGGGCTGAACATCATCATGTTCGCTCATCACCCCTTGCCGGATCAGCTGCTCACGCTCGGCGCTCTGGCGGAGCTTCTTTTCCTGCTCTTTAAACAGCTTGTCCATATCGACGCCCAGCATCTGGAATCCCACGGGGGTGATATAGACATACGTTGGCAGCCAGGAGCGGGATTCACGATCCCAGGTGCGTTCTTCCGCAAGGCCAAGAACGCCAAACCGTACCTGTTCCTCAATTAGCCGTGAAAGGCGTGATACAGTCACCTCCGTTTCAGGAATGACATTGCCTTTGGCGTCCTTTACACTGAGCTCTTTTGCCAGACGGGAGATACACATGCCGACAGTATGCTTGCCGGCATCACAGAAGCTGATGAGCACTGGCCAGAGCGCATCGAGCAGGCGCTGACGTTCCGGACGGAAGCCATATTTACGTCCCGCTTTTCGGCGGCCGGCGACATAGAGAGGGTGACGAGAAACATGCATGCGCAGGCTGACCTGCCCGGTTTCTTTGTCTTTTTTTACCAGGCGATTGTAGGCATGACCGAGCTGTCCGGAGAGCTTTTTATAATGCTCCGGGCGATACCAGGCCGGGTTCTCACATTTGGCTTTTGTGGAATGCTCACCGCGTTTGCGGCGGGTCAGTTTTTTGACCGGTGCAATGAGGAAATTACCCTGAGTGCCGGCATCGACATCCTGCCAGAAACGGGCTAGCTCATCTTTCGGTAGATCTGACCAGTGAACAGAAACCTGGTTGTCATTCACGGCGGCCTGTTCTTATGGCGGCCGGGTGTTGTGTTATGTGGTGCATGCGTTATAATCCTTCACAGGCAACGCGCCTGCTTTTGGACCCCCTGATACCTGTGTCTTCCGCCAAGTTGATGACAGATATCGGGGGGTTTGTGCATTCAGGCTCCGGGAAATCCCGTCACCTGCTCCTGAACGTTTTACTGGACACGTCCTGTCCCTGTTTGTTTCCGGAAGTCCGCATTTCTTCCGTAAAACCTTCTTCTGCCACCTGGCTGCCTCACCACAAAGCAGTCAAACCGTCAGTTTGAGTTTGGTCACAAAAGTAATCTGAATCAACAATCTGTCCCACCACAAGACGATCGCTGACGATCGGGATACTACCTTTTCGCAACAAAATTTTCCAGATGTATGACCAGATTACCGTCGATTGTATGCGTGCTAATTCTCCAGTTGTGACTTTTAATCGGCAGTGCTCGCCGCAATGTCAGGAAGTTGGGTTTGTTAAGTAAGCCAGGCAGTGAAGAAAAATTTAGAGGCAGGGCTTTGAATTCAGTAGTTATAAGCTGGATCTTTAGTATCCTAACGGCATTTAGATAAATTTGTGTAGCATTTGCTATACAGCTTCCTTATGATATGCTTGTAAAGCAATTGCTATACAAGGAGCGCACTCATGAAATCAGATGTTCAGCTCAACCTCAGAGCCAAGGAGTCTCAAAGAGCACTTATCGATGCTGCTGCAGAGATCCTCCATAAATCGCGTACGGATTTTATTCTTGAAATGGCCTGTCAGGCTGCGGAGAATGTGATCCTCGATCGTCGCGTATTCAATTTTAACGATGAGCAGTATGCTGAGTTTATCGATATGCTCGATGCGCCGGTTGAGGATGATGCATCCATCAAGAAACTCCTGGCAAGGAAACCTCAGTGGGACGTGTAACAGCACCGGTACCATTATCCAGCTCTCATCAGCTGGCTGAGTTCGTCAGCGGAGAGGTGGTGCTCGATGACTGGCTTAAGCAGAGAGGGTTAAAAAACCAGTCCCTTGGTGCCGCCAGAACGTTCGTTGTTTGTAAAACAAACACTGAGCAGGTAGTCGGTTTTTACTCTCTGGCCACCGGCAGCGTTAACCATGTGGAAGCTACGGGAAGTCTCAGGCGCAATATGCCTGATCCGATCCCCGTAATCATACTTGCACGCCTGGCTGTCGATGTGTCATTCAGAGGAAAAGGGCTTGGTGCTGATTTACTGCACGATGCAGTATTGCGCTGTTATCGGGTCGCAGAAAATATTGGTGTCCGTGCGATCATGGTTCATGCTCTGACTGAAGAGGCTAAAAGCTTTTATCTTCACCATGGCTTTAAAGCGTCGCAAACCCAGGAGCGGACTTTGTTCCTCAAACTCCCGCAATAGAATATTAGATTCTTGAGGAGTACTTAACATGCAAATAACTCATTGATTTAAAATAGTTAAATTATTATATTTAACATAATCTTTGTTATGCGAAGTCGTTGTGTAGTAGCTAAATTTAGATAAATAGACAGTGCGTAACTGATGACACAAACTGGATTATGGATCTCCCTCAAGTTACTGTCGACGCGTGAACGTCAGCTGTGTCAGCGTCGGATCTGTGCCTGATAGCTCATCCTGATTGATGGCTGTGAGCATCGCTGGAGTTTTCTATCAAATTTCTCATGATAAGATCAAATATGTGATGAATATTTGTATTGACGAGGTTTAAAACCAAGAAAATACTACGAATCCTTGATTACTTTGATTATGCTTAAAATTATTACGACTTGCGTGCTGTTCCGGCGTGGCTCAAGTCAGAGGGAAAACGCATGGCAACCGCGAATATAAACCATACAATGATAACGTGGGCGCGACAGCGCGCGGGTTATTCTTTGTCCGTATTTGCAGCCAAATGTTCCGTGACCGAGGAGCGCCTGAGCCTGTGGGAATCCGGTGAACAGCAGGTAACGTTTAACCAGGCAATGGTTATTGCTGAAAAATCTCATATTCCCTTCGGGTACCTGTTTTTACCGGATCCCCCTGTTGAGTCCCTACCTATTCCCGATTTACGGACTCAGGACAGCCGGCCAGTAGAACAGCCGAGTGCTGAACTTCTGGACCTGATTAAACTGATGCAGCAGCGACAGGAATGGTACAGTGATTACCTCCGGCAACAGCTGGAAAGCCCTAATCCTTATGTTGGCCGCTTATCTGTACGACACAGTGCTGATGCTATCGTAAAGGATATGCGGCAGGCACTCGACGTCAGGTTGTTTCCTGAACGCGGGCACAGCGATGAATATTACCGTGATTTAGTTAACCGTATTGAATCTCTCGGCATTTTAGTTATGCGCCAGGCCAGCCTGGGACATTTTACCCGCCCCTTAAGGGTTGAAGAATTTCGCGGCTTTGCTCTTACTGATGATTATGCCCCAGTCATATTCATCAATCATGCGGATGCTCCTGGAGCAAGACTGTTTACTCTCATCCACGAATTGAGTCATATATGGATCGGCCAGCCCGGTATTTCGGACGGGGATGCACGGACATCACGTAAGGAAGAAATCCTGTGCAATGCCGTGGCTGCTGAATTTCTTGTACCGGCAGATGAATTCGTCCGGTCCTGGCGAACAGACATAGATTACTGGGAAGAAAACCTGGGTCAACTTGAACAACAATTCAGAGTCAGCCGCTGGGTCATTTCCCGCCGGGCGCTGACAATGGGCTTTATAACCCATGAGGAATATGCCCGTTATATTGCGCGCCTTAAAGCAGAATGGCTGGAGAGAGAAAAAAAAGGCGGAGGTCCTGGATATTACCGGACCAAAAAGGCACAAATCAGCCAGCCGTTTTCTCGTGCTGTTGTCGGACAGGCCCTGAGTGGCCAGCTTCTTCTGCGGGAAGCCAGCGCTCTGCTTGATGGGATAAAACCCGCTAAAATCCCTGTATTTGCTAAGGAACTTGGTGTATGAGATATCTGCTGGATGCCAATACATATATTCAGGCAAAAAATCAGTATTATGGGATGGATATCTGCCCTGCTTACTGGCACTGGCTTGATCTTCAGTTTGAACTGGGAAACATCTGCAGTGTTGATATGATTGGACGCGAATTAAGAGATGGCAATGACGAACTGGCAGAGTGGGTCAAGTCGCGTCCTGAACATTTCATTAAAAATGATGACGATGAAACCCAGTCTGTTTATATTGAACTCGTCCAGTCAGTGATGGATGGAAATTATAATGCAGGCAACAGAGATAATTTTCTCGCAAAAGCGGATCCGTGGATAATTGCCAAAGCTAAAACTACAGGCGCAGTCGTCGTCACTCATGAAGCATTCCTGAGTGACGGAACGAAAAAAGTTAAAGTCCCTAATATATGCCGTCAGTTTGGCGTTCCCTGTATAAATACATTTCAGTTTTTGCGTCAACTGAATGCCCGCTTTGTTCTGGAAACTCCGGCCAATTAGAAACTAAATTATTATATTGACAGATGATCTGATAAAAGTAAATTGATATGCGACCGGTTTCGTTCAATAACCAGCCGCAGTTTTAATGAGCTTACTCTTATAAAGGAACATCCCATCTTTTTAAAGATGATGCTGCTACCGGTACACAGTAAGAAGCTTTTTTCTGAAGCTTCCGCCTTACATCGTTATCGAACTCCGCATTCCAGGGATTAAATTTCCAGCTCTCACGGTAGGCCTCCATGATTTCTTCAGGACAAAGGAGATTAAACTGATTGGTTGTAAACATGGACACAGCCCGGACTGAGTAATACTTATCCGGCTTAATTGAATTTTTTTTCCAGAGCGAGTTTCTGAAAAACTCCTCCGGATATTCATCAGATTTAATGATATAACTGTGAGCAGTGAAGTCACTTATTCCAGAAAGTTTGATGACTGCATGTGTAAAAATTACCGGAACCACAGTGATTTTTGTAGATATCAGTAATAAAACCATCAATGAAGCGATAAGGGAAGTGGTTATTTTCTTCTGGAGATTACTTTTTGCATCCATTCGAAGATATACGAGACCCGGTAACAGTGACACGAAATACAACATGTAGCAAATGAAGGCCACCCCTGTTAGTGTCCAGAAGTTAACTTTCTCATCAGGTGCACTGATATTTCTGAACACTATCTCAAGCGGGAAAACCTGTAAATGAGCAAGAAAGGCAATGCACACTGGGATTAACAGATAAATCTGCCCCCGACGAACCCACTTTATCGTGCTGTTTTTAAATGATAAATCCTGCTCAAGATGTTTTCTGGTCATCAGAGCGGAAATAATTATAGCCATCAGAACGATACTTATCATGGATATCCAGCCGGAATAAGCTTTAAAGGTCTGACTGACATCTAAAACGTAGTAAAAAATATAAATAAAAATTACAGGAAGGAAACCGGCAATCATCAGTACTGTTAAAAAATTATTTTGTATTTTTTCATAACCAGGCAAATTATTTATATCCTGTGGAATTACAAGAGGAATAAACAGCGAGATCACAAAAAAAATGAATAACAGAAACGCTAACGAGAGTGTGGCAGCGACGAAAACCAGAACAAAAATACTTTTTATACTCATGACCTCAAAGAAAACATCCAACCTGTCCAGGCGACTGAAATACCCCCAGAGAACTGTCAGTGCGATCCCTGATATGATGCCAGACGGTGTTAATACTGATATTAACATTGTCTTCCATTTTTGATTCATTATTAGCCTTCCTCTTTATTATAGCGGTTCTGATAAATTAGCAGCGTTACAGCGTACAGGCACCTACCCGAATCTGACCGATAACAGCTGTTCGCGCGGCAATGTCCGAAGAATGGTTCAGTTTCTTCTACTTGTTAAAATGTACCTTTGAAAAAGTAGACTATCTGCGGTACGCTCAGACCATATCCTTTACCTCGATTTTTCACGCAGCGCGCCGGTCCCTTTCCGGCCCGGACGGAGCCCGACATGATCCTGATGCCCGACGATGAACCGGAGCTGAGTCTGCCCTCAGCCGTCATGTCACCCGGTATGGAATTCCTGCCGGCGCTGTCCGGTGAGAATGCTCCGGTCAGCCCCGCCCGGGCCTACCTGCTTTCGCTGAACTCGCCCCGCAGCCGGCAGACCATGGCCTCGTTTCTCAATATTGTTGCCGGACTGCTCGGCGCCGGCTCCCTGGATGCCTGCAGCTGGGGCAGCCTGCGGCGCCATCACGTGATGGCCGTGACCGAACTGCTTCGCGACACCGGCCGGGCCACGGCCACCGTCAACACCTACCTTTCGGCGCTGAAAGGGGTGGCAAAGGAAGCTTGGATGCTCAGGCTGATGGACGTGGAAAGCTTCCAGCACATCCGGGCGGTGCGTAATCTGCGCGGCAGCCGTCTCCCGCGCGGCCGCGCCCTGCCGCCGGAAGAGATCCGGGCGCTGTTTGGTGCATGTGAGGCAGATAATTCCAGTATCGGCATTCGCGATGCGGCGATGCTGGCTGTTATCCTCGGCTGCGGCCTGCGTCGCTCTGAGGCCGTGGGGCTGGATTTGAGTGACGTTGTAACAGATGAGCAGGCACTACGTGTGCTGGGTAAGGGCAACAAGGAACGTCTGGCCTACATGCCGGCCGGCACCTGGCAGCGCCTGCAGATGTGGATCGATGAGGTTCGGGGGGAAAAAGTTGGGCCGCTGTTCACCCGCATTCGCCGATTTGACACCCTGACGAACGACCGCCTGACCGACCAGACGGTGTACCATGTCCTGCAGGTACGCCAGCGCCAGGCCGGGATAGCCAAATGCGCGCCGCACGATTTAAGGAGAACCTTTGCCACAGCCATGCTGGATAATGGTGAGGATTTAATTACGGTCAAAGACGCCATGGGCCACGCCAGCGTCACCACTACACAGCAGTATGATCTCCGTGCCCACGAGCGGTTGCGTGCTGCATGCGAAAAATTAAATTTAATTGATATGTTGCGTTAAAATCAATTTCCCTCACATTATATAATGTAACCACTTGAATTATAAGCTTATTAAGCAAAATGCAATGGGGCACATTTACCCTCAGTTACCGTATGTAAAAACCTTTCAATATCCGGGTTATCCACAAAGACATGAGTTTTCTGTAATAAAAAGCCGTTCATAGATTTTAGGTTAAAAAAGTTAGTGGTAATATATATGCGCTTATAGAATGGATTAGATAGAGATTTTCTGTCACCCTTTTTAATCACTGAATACGAAATTCGAAGGTTAAAAAAATCCTCTCTGCTAATAATCCCTTTGCTGCATACTGCATAGTTATAAATACCAAGCAGTGCCTCATGAATTTTCATTCTTATTTCTAACTTATTAGTTTGACCTTCTTTGAATTCAATAAAGTATAAAGTTTCATTTCTATAATGAAGACCATCTGGAGTTTTTTCTTTCTCCTTACCTTTAGGCTGTGGATTAACACCATACTCCATAGCGTTAAAACAATCAAAATTAAACATTTCAAAATCGCTAATGACAAAATCTTTATTATTATCCTCATTTCGACTCATTTCCGTCAGCGGTAGAAAACTTCTTACGTCACCTTTGAATTCTTCTACAAGCGAGTCATAAATGATTTTCTCATTAATAGTCATAATTACCAGAATCCAGCATGATTTGATCAAATGGTTTGGAAAGGCATTCCAAAATTTCGTGTATATCTCCATGACAGTCTTTATACTTGACATTACCGTCATTTTTATTCGAGTAATAAAATTTCACTCTTTTGCTTTCTGAAGAGTATACTTTGAAAGCCTCAATCATGTATGGGCTATGAGTTGTAATTAGGAATTTACAACCCTTATTAACCAAATTGCAAATGCATTTAGCATATTCAATTTGCCATTTTGGATGCAAGTTTGTCTCTGGTTCATCAATAATAATTATTGATTTATCATTAATATTCCCGCCTTCAAATAACATTTCAATAATAGAAATGGCTTTAACACCAGAGGCTACGTTATTTGATGGTATCAACTCATTGTTTTTTCTAAAGAAAAACTGAGTCAAATCATCATTTATTATCATTCCTCCATCGTATGAGTCAATGATTTTAAGGTTATAACCAGAGTCTGATTTAATTTTAGAGGTTTTGAGTTTAGACAAAACATCGATCGTATGATGTGGTATATTCATACTTGAAAGTTTGTCGTTTGGGAACGCGCTCATCAACTGATAATATTGCAATATTGCTGGTGAATCTATAAATGTCACGTCTTTAAAGTTAAAGTTATCGACACCTACCAAATTATGTTTTTCAACTTTAATGTCATTGAATGACATTTGGAAAGAACTTTTTCTTTCAGAACTTGAAATGAAATCTATAGTTATAGATGCCGTTTGTTCTTTGTTAGAAACGATCTTATTTACGAATTCACTTCTAAGAATATCATGAGATGATTTGCAGTAACGGTCTTCATCAAAATCACTATTCCTAGTTCTAGTATAATTGTGATAGAACTTATAAACCACATCTTTAAGAGTGTTTTTCTCTTCGTTCATTTTTTCGCTTTGAAAAATCTCCTGCCCTCCTTTCATAGGTAGGTCGATAATGTCATGCAGGTTTTTTATTTCAAGATCGATATCTTTATTAAATACAATAGACTGCTGAAGATTTAGTAGCGCTGAATGAACTTTATTCAGATGATGCTGTTCCAAATTAATAGAGAGGTATCTTGTTGCCTCAACTATCTCTTTAAAGTTCGACATCAATATTCTATTGTTGAGCCTATTTCTCTCAATATAATAAGTGTTATAAGATTTAATGATTGCATAAAGCACTTTCCCGAATGTGCTTTTACCAGTATCATTTTCTCCGGCAATAACCGTCAGGTCACCAATTTCTATTGAAGACCCTTTTATAGATCCTACATTGCTTAGTGAAATTTTCATAATAATCCACATTTAGTGAAATCCTAGTTAATGATAACTCAATGTAAGCTATTGAACATCTAAAAATGCCATACTTTTCAGAATTTTGATGTGCTGTGCATTGCTGAGTGTTACATGCGTCTAGATGTCCTTCTGGTACACCTAGGCAAGATTCACCGTCTTTCGTTGGTAGCCATGTTAGGGATTTCAAGGCTAAACAGACTACAGTAGCCAGCGTTCTACACCATCTCATTCTCAAATCCGTGGTACCGTGGTATCGAAATGCGCCCCTCACGACTCCTGTAGAACTTATTCTACTGTTGTTATGAAAATTCATGATAATCAATATGTTAAAATCGTTAATTTAACGAATTCTATAACTATTCATTAACCTAGCTGAAGACGCTTTATTGATGGCGGCTCGTAGTTTCTCCGCAGAAACGGCTTCCGGGAAAACCGTGATGGTGTCCGGCGTGGCTCCGCTAACGGGCATGACGATGATCCCCGGTGTTCCGGTGAGTCCCAGTGCCTCTGCCAAGTTACTGTTTTTCTCAAGGGATGCGGTATGGTCGCCAGGAGCTGGGGTGGTCAGTCCCGCCTTTGACGCTGCTCCGTGAATATCCTCCGCCGTCAGTTTGCCTTCATTATGACCGGTGGCGTAGATGGCATTGTGATAGGTGACATAGGCCTGCGGCCCTTTCTTTTGCCAGACCGTAAGCCCCTGCTGCGCTGCCTGAAGTGAAGCTTCCCAGCGACCTCCAAAAATTGGCCACTCCTTAAAGAGGTAGCGGACGTCCGGCTGCGCTTTCATGACCTTCTCCAGCTCCGGCGCGAAGCGGCTGCAGAACACGCACTGGTAATCAAAGAATTCAATCACCGCGACCTTTGCATTATCAGGTCCGTAAGCCGGTGTGTCCGGATCATGCAGAAGGTTCGCCTGATTCTCCATCACGCTGAGTGCAAACATCTTCTGCTTACGTGTCTCCTGCTGTTCCTGCAGCTTACGACTGACCGTCACCAGTATCTCCGGGTGCGACACCAGGTAGTCAGCAGCGATTTCGCCGATACGTGCCTCCTGCTCTGGGCTGAATAAGGGCTGAGGGGCCGAAGCGTGTGCCATTGAAATAAAGCCAATGTATGTTGTAACTATTAATGCTGCTAATTTTTTTGCTTTCATAGCCTGATTCTCATGATTAAAAGGGGGATTAACGTTCTTTCTGAATGGTTCGGGTGAGGGTCTGTTCTTCACGCTCCAGCGTGCGGCCGCGTTCAGTATTTTCTGCCGCCCTGAGCATGTCTCGTTCAGCGTTTGCCAGATCTGCAATCACACGCGATGCCCGCGACTGTTCACCAGCGGTCTTGTCAGCACCTTCCAGCTCGCTTCTGACGCCTGCAGCGGCTTTTATTTCCTGTCCATCGGTGTTTTCCTCACCTCTGACCCTGGCGATCACATCCGCATCCGGGTTGAGTGGTTCCGGTTTACGCGGGTTAATGTCTTCCGGTTTCAGTCTGATCACCTCTTCCTGTGGAACTTCCGCCAGCAACGACTCCGGCTGCCTGCTCCGTCCGGCTTCTTCATTGCGAACCTGGTCTGCCAGCATTTGCTCGCGCAGCTGCTGTACGTTCTGTTCGTCCGTCAGCGTGGAGACAATACCCGGCGACACATCCTGCTTTGTCCCACCGCTTACCTTAAGCAGCCATGCTGAAGGCGGTTCATCACCGGTCTGCCAGACCACGCCGTCCTTTGGATGATTTCGTACTGCATCGAGTGCAGCCGTTAGGTCGCTGGCCACAATCGTGTTTCCGGACTGACTCCGCTGCAGCACGGCGCCACGGGCACGCTCTGTCATGACCATTCGGGTCGCCCCCTGAGTCATCCGTCCTTCCGGGCTGGAAACCAGGGAAACCAGGGCCAGGCCCGCACTCCTGCCATTGTTGTCATAAACCGGCAGCGCCAGCGCCGGTTCAGGAAAGCGCCGGGTGGCCGGGATGATTTTTGCCGTCAGTGACGCATCCTGCATGCCCTGATGGCGCACCCAGGCGCGACCGATGGCCGTTTTATTCACCGGCTGCCCCATTGCCCAGATGGCTTTCGCCTGTTTGCGCTGCGTTTCCGGTGCCAGCGCATCGTGCGCAGTTTTGATATCACGCTCCGGTGTTTTTACCGCCTTAACCCAGTCCGCTTTCCCGTCGGTGTATATCTGGACGTGCTCTTTCACGCGTGAGGCTGAAATGTAGAAGGCACGACGGGAAGCCAGTGCCTTACGTCCGTCTTTCGTGCCCTCAAGCGCAATGACATAATCACTGCTGGCCCCCTGTGCGCCGTAGCCGGTGACGGCCCAGCCGTAGTCGATATGCTGCTGCGCCCGGACCTTCTCCGGATTGATGGTGACGCGACCGTTCTCCCCTTTCAGACGGATATTCCCCTCCTCGCTGACCGACTCCACCGTATAGCGCTGGTTGGCCATCTGCCCCTGTTCGCGATCGGTCGCCGTGAACTTAAGCAGATCGCCGGAACGGACTTCCATCTCGCTGCGGCGAAACAGCTGCACGTCACCGGTGATCAACTCCTTCGGTGAAATCAGAGCAATCTTCCCTTCCTCATCACGTACCGTCACCGTTCTGCCGTTACGGTCAACAGCCACCACATCCTGGTAGCGGTCACCGCGTTTAACCACCATCCCTGCTTCCCAGGCCTCTGTTTTGTTGAACTCATGGCGCGTATGGGTGATTTTATCGAGCACAGGCACCTTAATGGCCTTCTCCGCCAGTTCTCCCCGCGCTGCAAGCGCGGCATGAATGCCGGCATTTATCGCTTTACGGTCGGCGTTCAGTTGCGCAATGATGAGCGTACGGGACCGCGCCTCCGGCGTCCGGCCCGTCCAGTCCGCCACGATGTCGTTAACAGGCGTCTCCGTTTCCTGAATCGCACTTTCCGGGAGCGCGGCTGAAGCGCTACGCGCCACACGGTCAGCCGGCTGGGTTTCAATGCGCTGCAGGGCCGCATCGATCCGGTTATCGATGATGTCGTGAACGGCGCCGCGCAACTGCAGGTCTTTCTGACGGACGATTTCCTTCATGATGGCCACATCCATCGGGCTTCGCTCCTGCATCAGCTTAAACGGCGCGCCCACGTCGACCGCTTCAAACTGGTCGATATCCCCCATCGAGACTGCACGTCCGCCGCCGCTGGCAATGGCCTGGAACAATGCCGCCGTATCCTGGTTGCCTGCCATTGATGATTCATCGATAAGAAACACCTGTCCTTTATAGTCAGGTTTCCCGCCTGCGGCCGTCGCCTGGTCATGCTCAACGACAAAGGATTTGATGGTCTGCGCCCGGACACCGACGTCGCTCATTTCTTTCACCGCCTGGTGCGTAGGAGCAAGCCCCGTCATCACCGGACGAACGTCCGTCGGTAGGGTCTCCAGTGCAGATATCACCGCCTTCAGCTGCGTGGTTTTCCCCACGCCGGCATAGCCCTGAATCCCGATAAACTGATCCGTGGTACCCAGCACCAGGGTGGTCGACTTTTTCTGGCCATCGGTGAGTCCGTTCAGCACGGCCTCCGGTACCTGTTCCAGCAACGGCTGCTGCGTACCTTTCCCTTCCTCCACCACGCGCAGAATGGCTTTCTCCATCTCCCAGGTGGACCGGGACACCAGTACCGGCTCTCCCCCTGCGGATACGGACAACAGCTCGCCATTTTTAATCATCGCGCCAATTTCATTCCCGATGGCTTCGAGGTCGGGATGATATTTCTGCGCTTCCGTCGCCAGCTTAAGCTCGCTGATCACCACGGTGCGCTGGTCGTTAATGGCACGCCAGACGGCCAGGCCCGCGTCAGTCCTGACGCTGTCATGCAGTGAATCAACCGCCTGACTGACGTCCTGGTGACCGCTCAGATTTCTGACCAGCTGCACGGGAGAGGCATTGGTCTTCATACGCTGCAGCCGGGCTTCAGCCCGGTCCTGCACTTCGGCGGTGAACACTTCCGCCCGGTGGCCACTCTGTGCCAGCGAGTTCATGGTCTGGGTCGATATGTCGCGGCTGTTCAGCGCGGCCAGCACCACACCGGTGTCGTTATCCCGTCCGCCCGGCGCGGTCACGTAAGCATGTGACAGATAGAGCGGCTGGTCTTTTGGCAGAGTCAGGGTGTCTTCCCCCCGTTTAACCTCAATCCCCTTTTCACTTATCCCGGTCACCTCAAGACGATCTTTGGCCTTCAGGCTGTGCTCGCGGTCACCCGCCACGGACAGCAGTTTTTCGCCGGTGGCCACGCTGAGGGTTTCACGGCTGAAGAGACGCCAGTCAGCGCTGATATCCCCGATTTTCATCCGGGTCAGCACGCCGTCACCGTCGATTAGCGAGAGGACTCGCGTGTCCTCATGCACCCGGTCAATCACATAGGACTTACGCTCTTTTGCGTCCGTGCGATCTTCAAGCACCATGCCGGGACGGTACGAACCTGGCATGCGGCGCGTTTTGCTGTCGAGCCACACCGGCTGCCGGGCCTCTATCTCCACGCCGTCACGCCCCAGCTGCCCTGCGTTCTGCAGCGCCTCACGTACCAGACCCGTCAGCTGCGCCTGTTCACGTTTGCCGACCACGACGGCGGTGACGTTATCAGTTCCTCCGCTCAGCTCTGCAAACCGGTTGGCCAGCGCCTCGTAACGGTCGCGTTTGTTCGGAATACTGACCACTTCGGCCTCAAGCCCGGGCGCAGGCTCCGTGCGGCGGGAGCGAGCAACTCCCGCGGACTCCAGAACGGACATGGCGTTACCGTTCGCCTGCCGTCCGGCACTGTCGAGAAAGACGAGCTGTGCGTCCTGCGCGCGCGCTTCGCCCAGCAGAACCAACGTCTCCTTTAGCCCCAGACGCTCTGCCCCTTCGATAATCAGCGTGCTCTGGGGTTTAAGGTGGAAATCACCGCTCAGAACATGCTGCCGGCTGATAATCCGTTCACGCAAATCGTCGGATTTTGCCAGCGAAATGGCGCGCTCGGCAGAGCTGGCCAGCACCTGCACGTCACGACCGTTCGCGCCGGCAATACCAGCCAGCTGCGCGGTCAGGTCACGGATGCCCGCCACGCCTGACGGGGCATTCATCAGAACCAGGGCGTCCTTCTCCACAACTTCAAGCGCCGCCGGCGCGTACTGCGCCGGGCGGGTGAAACTGACGACTTTTGTGGATTTGAGATGCTCCTGACTCAGCGCCTGGATCGAGAGTTCATCCAGCAGGTGAATACGGGAGGTGAAAACCCCTTTTTCACTGTCCAGCGGCACAATCATGCCGTCCTTCAGCGCTGCATCGATGGCCACACGAATATCCTTAATCTCCGGCAGCCGTTCACTCAGCTCAGCGGTGGTCATCATCAGCTCGCCCAAGGTGAAGCGCGTTTTACTGTCGCTGAGCTGCGAGATGGCCAGCCGGACAGCCTCAGTCAGTTCCGGGCGGGGTATTTCAGTGTCCAGCTGCGCTGCAGGAAAGCTCCTGGTTACCGGCGTCTTTTCGGGACCGGTCTGTGCCGGCTGACTCAGCGTGTCAGTCTGTTGTGGTACTGGCTGACGGGAGAGACTCTCCCGTTCTGCGGGTTGAGCTGGTGTATCGACGCTCTTTTCTGCCCTGGACGACGTCTGCAAAGAAGCCTGTTCAGGCACGGCGGGAACCGCTTTAGCCTGGTGATCTCGCTCCGGCTGAGGCGCGGTCTCACGAAGACCTGCATCACGCGGCACCACGCTTTCCTGATACGCCTTCAGGTCAAATCCTTTCTCCTTCATCTGGCCCAGCCAGCGTTCCATCAGGCGCATCCTCGAAGGGTCGACTTTCGCCCTGCGGGTGTCTTTGGCGGCCACATCCCGGCTGCGCAGCGTGGCTTCAGCCCCCACGGCCCCCTGAATTTCCCGGCCCCGTGAGGAATACTCGTCCCTGACTTCTTCCGGAACGCCCTTGATTTCCCACATGCCATGCTTACCTACTTCTTCCACTTCATGACCGAGCGCTTCAACCCGCTCGCGCAGCGCGCTGCGATAGATTTTGCCGAGCGTGACCTGGTGCTTCATGACGGTTTCGATAAAGCCGGCGTTATGGATATAGTCCGTGGCCAGGGCTTTCCATTTGCCCGCATACTCCGTCATGTTGGCAATCAGGAGATGGGTGTGCAGCTGAGGATCAAGATTGCGCGAGGTATCATGCGTATAGGCGGCCGCCACCATCTTGCCGGTGTGTACAATGGACGTAACGCCGTCTTTCGTGTCGCGGGCCGAGATGAGCTTCTCCACATAGCCAGCCGCCACGCGGACGGCATGGTTATGTGCTTCCACCATTTCTTTATCATTCCCAATGAGCGCCAGAATGGACACGCTCTTGGGAGCGGAAAAGGTCAGGTCATGGCCCGGGCGGTGGACGTGCTGTCCGTTAACCTCCTTGCCCAGCCGTGAGCCGTCCGGCAGACGGCCCTCGAGCACGGCCGTCAGGTCATCGCCACGGACGTTGCCCTCAAGGCCCAGCTCTTTTGCACCTTCCCCCATCCAGAGGCTCTGCAGGCTGCCCAGAAAATAGTAGTTATCGGAATTGCTGTAGTAGCCTGCAGCCTCGCCGGCTGACGCTACTGGGGCGACTGACATCATAGGTCATGCTCTCTGTCGTAATAGTGATGGTCGTTTTCGTCGTAACCCGGATCGTCCGCGTGACGGTGAATTAAAATGTTCTCTTCTTCCTTCGCCAGTTGCCGGCTCGTCCGGTGTGCTTCATCCGGGGTCTGCGGTGTCACTGACTTCCCAGCCGTCGTCAGACTCAGGCCGCCGTCTGGCAGTGCTGTCACCTTCATATCCAGGTTCATTGATTCGCCCGCATTCTCGTTGGCCTGATCTTCTTCTTCGCCTGAGGTGGCTCCGGTATTGAGCCGCCGTTTCAGCATCCCCAGCGCGCCGACTGCAGCTGGCTCGGAGGGAGCATCCAGCTGGGTTCTGCTGCGGATTTTTTGCAGTGCTGCAGGTATTTCCGGTTTGAGGGGCGCAGTCTCTTTTTGACGAGTTACTGAAGGAGGAGAAGACCGAAGTGAAACGACGTTGTCTTTTTTGTCTTCGGTGACAGGGTCTGTCACCGTGCTGTGATTTTCAGTTACGACTTCCGGTACCACTGGCGCTGCTCGCGATGTGACGGGCTCCCTGGCAGGTACCGACTTCTGTTCAGGTGCAACGCTGCGTGATGGTTTCGGCTCCTCCATTCGGGCATGAGCCACTTTTTCGACGGGCGATGTCGCCGGAGAGCCGGATGCGCCTGCAGACGAAACCGGAGCAGGAGCGCCAGCTACAGATGATGTGTCGCTACCCTTCTCCAGCACTTCGTCACCGGTCGGGAACGTCAGACCTGCCGCTGTCGCTGCGCGCTCATTCTCCTTAATAACGTTCTCCAGCTCCGGACTCAGTGCATCGCGGATATTGCGCTCGAGAAGGCCAGCGTGACGTTTTTTGAATGGACGGTATTTCAGCTTCAGGCGAACGACCGGATACTCGCCTGGAAGACGCACATAAAAGTTAAGGTTTGGCAGCCGCATGATCTGCTCGTAGTCGACAATCGGGTTATTGACCTCGTCCTTGCCGAGGGACACACCGTCACGCACCTGATCCATACCGTAGCTGTTTGATTCACGGATTTTGCGCGTACGCTGCTTACCGAGTTCTTCTTCGACCACTTTGGCCATCTCCGCACTCGGCGAACGACCGTACATACGGGTATTCATCAGGTCGAAAATGCTTTTAGCCAGCTCGCGGCCGTAGACGTGAACCAGCTGCGCCATGTTCTGCATCCCCAGCACGAAACAGCCGCCAAACTTACGCGCTTCCGCCAGCGTTTCAGCCAGTTCCGGGATGCGCTGAAGGCTCGGGGCTTCATCAAGAATGAACCATACGCGCCGCTCGCTGTTTTCCCCCATGCTCTGCAGTAACAATGTGGCCAGTGACACCCAGAGTGAAATCAGTGGTCGCACACTCTTACGGTGTCGGGCCTGAGTGGAAATAAACAGCCAGCTGTTGTCATAACGCTCCTGCGTCATCCATTCCCGAATGGTGAAAGGTGGTTTGGTGCCGTCATCCAGCCCCTGAAGAAACCGCAGCGCTTTGGCGTAGTTGGTCACCACCGAGCGAATGGAGATTGCTGTTTTCTCGATCTTCTCCTCAACCAGGTTGGCTGAAGGCGTATTGACAAGATATTCACGTAAACTTTTCATGCTGAGTGACAGCAGGGTTTTGAGAAACTTCTCTATACTCCTGTCCGGGTCAACCGACATACGTATCGCGAGGTCAGCGCAGATGGTCCGTGAACTTGAAACCCAGAATGGATCGGACTCCCCTTCCACCGGAATGAGGCTGGCAGCCAGGTTGTCATAATCGACTGCATCAATACACTCACCCCACATCTGCCAGTTGGCACAGCGTTCGTCGTGGGCATTCAGGATGAAATCGGTGGACGGGTTGTAATGGGTTTCGGTAAAGGTACAGCCGGAGTCGTAGATGATGGCCCGATCACCACGTTTGCGTATGTAGTCCAGGAGCCAGCGGATGATGGTTGATTTACCCACGTTAATGGTGCCATGCATGAGGAAGTTCATTACCTCAGCCCGTTTAACCATGTGTAAATCAGCCACCCGCAGATCGGACAATTCACCGTTTTTACGCAGCAGCTTATTCACTTCAGCAGGTTTGTCGGTCAGCTGCATACCGGAAATGTATTCGTCTTCACTTTCCTTACGACCGATATTGGCGATAAACCATGTCACGGCGATAAACACCACCATACTGAACAACCCACTGGCGCCGGCCGCCCATTGCAGCTCAGTCAGGCACTGGTCACCCATAGCCTGCATGTATGGGTCCGCATAGATCTGCGGCAGGGTCATTTTGAGCACCATCATCGTCGCCGTTGGCGCATACCAGTAGTGGACGTCGTAAATTTTTGGCGTCCCCGTTGCCGGCATCAGATCGATAAAACTGCTGTTGATACTGGCGAACCACCACAGGGAGCCGTTATCAAGGGCTTCCTGTGGAATTCGCCAGAGAAAAATGGCGGTAGTCAGCACGGCGAACAGGATGAAGATCCAGAATCCTATCCAGTTGTTCACCTGAATGAACATGCGCCAGCGGTAGGCGGTCATCTGCCCGCCCTGGGTGAGGTTTTTTCCTGCGAAGCTCATAGAGTGTTGTCCGGCCGTTATCGCATCACCTGCGCGGTGATGTGTGTTATCAGAGAAGAAAAGTTGAAAAGGTTGCTGTAAAACGTGGTATCGCGAGGGTAAAGCGCCGGTTTATTACATCAGGCTCAGCTCATATCTGGCCTGCTGGCACCCGTCCTCCCAGTCCTGTTCATTAATACATGCGGCCAGAGAACGGACTGAAGAGGCCACATCCTTATAAACCGCTGAATGCCATTCCTGAGGTTTCAGATCATAAAGGGTGAATTCATAGCCAGCCCAGCCAGCAATGATGGTCATACCCTGCCCCTCCGGAAGTGAAGCAAATACATTCAGATAGGCTTTCGCCACCATCAGCTCGCTTTCCAGATGGATAAGCGACCAGAATTCAGCTGAGTAATCTGCACGTTCATATATCTGATGCATCATGATGGACGAACTCCTTTGAAATTAAGGACGCAACGCTCGCCGCAGACAGGGCTGCGCCAGGCGCAGTCATGCGAGGAAGCGTAATTACTGGTAACTGACAGAAAGCACTGACGCACCCTGCCCGGAATGAGCACGGTTAAAAATCAGCTGTGCGGGAGAACGGCTGCGACGATCGCCGCAGCCGCAGGTATTACATGATGCCGGCGATGGACTTGGCCAGCTGCGCTTCCAGGACAGGTTTCGCCTCTTCAAACTTGAGATTCACCTTGTTGGCGTTGGATACCACGCGAGTCTGGTATTTAGCACGGTTGCCCTGCTCCGTGCTGGTCTGCAGCTTAATACCTGACGTGCCCTGTTTCAGGGCGGCGATATTGTCGGTAGTGACGGCCGCTTTGCTGCGCTCGGAGATTTGCAGATCGGTCACCATCGTGTAGTTCACGTCTTCAACCATTGCATCTGCAGCCATACCAATCAGCCCGGTGGCCAGCCCTACACCCAGCGTTGCGCCAGCTGACGACGAGTTATACGCCGTAATACCCGCGCCCAGTGCCGCACCCATTGCCGCACCTTCATACCCGGTCTTAAGGAACCCCTGTGCATCGCGCAGATCCATTTTTTCAGCTTTCAGTACGTTTGCCTGAATCCAGTAGTAGGCCGTGTCCGGAGAGCTGGAGACGCGGTAGCCTTTCGCGGCCAGTTCATTTGTAATTTGTGCCTGCAGACCAGACATGTCCTTGTCAGAGGTATTACGGATCTGCAAATAAACAGTCTTCTCTGATGATGGTTCCAGCCAGATGGTTTCACTCATCTGGGTTTTGACATCAAGATTACGTTTCTTCACCGCAGTGGACATGGCGCCACAGCCTGACAGAGCGAGAGTAGAAGCGATCAGACCTACAACGGCTAATTGTTTTAATTTCATGAATTCATCCTGTGCATAGAAAAACGTCCCCGTTAGCGAGATATAGCTAACAGAGACGTTATCGGCTGATTTGAAAGGGAATTTAGGTTAAATAGATGATTGGCTTAGATTACTACAAAAATTAAGGGGGCCATTGCCCCCTTACTCTCAGTATCCCCGGTTAGGGTCATACGTATTTGAAGGTTCGTTAAAGTTTGTTCCCCAACTGTTTCCGTGTATATCCAGGCCAGAGATGCCACCAACCATTGGCATTCCTGATGCTGGGTTCACCGTTATTCCATTACTGAACGAATCGTTGAAGGAAGTATTTAAAGGAACAGGGGTTATACCGGCATCCTGGATACTCATTTGGCTGCTTGAAAAGCTGATAATTTTGTTGTCACTAGCGTTAAGACGTTGAGCCTCATTATCTGGTAACACATGAGCTATCCCGTTCCGGATAAGGTATATCCGCCCATTATCTTCATCCTTAAGAAGGGTATTATCCTTGTAAGTAATAGGCCGCAATACTGCTCCCACTAGGATAAAAGCTATTAACGAGTGAACAGCTATGCCTGCTATTAAAGCACTTTCTGTATCATTACCTACAAATGCCATCAGGAAGGTTAGCAAGACTGCAAGCACTCCGTTACTCAGGATAGTTGCTTTTAAACCCATCCCTCTTTTGCTGCTTCGTAACTTCCAAAAGCAGAGCAGATAGATAGCGCTGGGGATAATTGATAAGAGCATGCTCTTAGCCATAAATGGCACGTCAAAAAGTACCTGCATGCTTAAAGAATAAGCTGCATAAATGCCGATTGGAATGAAACAACAATAAGCACTTACTTTTTTGTTCATTTTACCCTCCAGTTTTCTTCCTTAATTCTGCCACTCTCTGTTGCAGTTCATCTGGTTGGAGATCATTAAACGGATTGAGTTTACTTGATTGATCCAGTTCAGCTTCGGCACGACCAAGCTTGAATCGCCCTTGACCGATTAAGTTTTCTCCTTTCAGGATATCACTGGATGCCTGAACAGTGGATTGTTTTTTATCAATTTCTCCAGCAGATTCGTTGATTTTATGCTCATTTTCAGATCTTTGTTCCGCCACTCGGCGCTGTAATTCATTCTTGTGACCAAAACCCTGCGTGGAATGTTCATGCAACTTAGCCTGATTTTCTTTGAAGGACTCCTGCATAGCATCACCACGTATTTTTTCGCCGCCAACATTAATTCCTGAACGGCTATGAGTAACTTCACTCTCCTGGCCATACGTGTTTCCTTTCTCCCTAATGGCTCCTGAATGATGGAACTCCGGGTGCGATTCTGCAATGTGGCCGGTTCTTTCATCCGCAGTGGTGCGTCCACCGGCAACAACCATGCCTGCCGAAGAGGTGATATTACCCGAGCTGCTTCTCTGTCCGGCTGCTTGTCCCTGATGAACAGTTGACTGCTCCATACCCGGCGAAACAGAATCGTCTGTTCTGGCAGAATAATTCCCACCCTGCGGGCCTCCATATTCAGCGCCCTGAGTCGTTCCGTAAGCCTGGGCACTGCCAACACCTCCCGATCTATGAGCACCGCCATCCTGAGAGCTGTAACTGACTCCAGCATCATGACCAGATGAACCTGATACCTCTTGACTGCCACGCGCTGGCTGAACGATATGCTCCCCACTGAATGCTGCATGTTCCTGACCGCTGGTAAGATCTGAACGCCCCTGCTGATAATCCCCCATGATTTCTGGTTTGAGCCGTTCATTTACGAACTCCATCGCCGCTTCGCGCGCCGACGGCGCACTTGTCAGCATGGACTGTGCCTTATCGCCGTATTTATTGGCCGCCCAGTCCACAAACTCCTGTGTATAGTTCGTATCGAGGCTTGCACTCTGGTTCTGAGCAACGGTGGCCATCCTGCTGAACTCGCTACTCTGCGTCGAACTGGTGGTGTACTGATGGTACTGGCTTTCAGCATCATTAAGCGTTGCAGCCAGCTGCTGAACATTACTGCTTGCAGCATTCTCTGAATGATTCGCGCCATCGGTGATACGGCTACTTTTAACCATATCCATACCCTGGCGGAAGTCATTAACTGCCTGGCTGTTCTGATCATGCCGCATATCTTGCGAATGGGAATCTGAATTCTGGATTCCTCTTGAGCTGCCCGTCGAATGCCGCAAATCTCCTGATATACTTCCTTCAGCACCTAACTTAACAACGCCCAGATTAAGCCCCCCTCCGGCCGTTCCTTTAATGCCTGCAGATATAGACCCCTGATTACTGATATCCATCAGTTTGTTATAGGCTTCCTGCGTCGAGATGTTATTCGCTTTCGCATAACTTTCAGCGGCAGACAACATCATGCCAGCACCGCGTGTTGCATTAGTGGCCTGGCTGTTTTCGCTGCCTTTGATCAGGCTGTCGCTGGTACCGGTCTGGTTAGAAAGCTGGGACAGCTGTGACCAGCCACTGGTGACGCTGTGGTTGTAGCCATCGAGCGCCGTCTGCGCCTGAACCTGCGACTGGCGGGCTGACTCCTGGAAACCACTGCTGGCCAGCTGGCTGAGCTTCATGTTCACCGGCAGATTCGACATTGCACCCGAGCCGTCGATAACCGTATGGCCACCGGCCGTCTGAGTCTGCGTGGAGCCGTTATCCGCCTGCCAGGTTTGCTGACCCTGACGCTGCATCAGGTTGGTATCCATCTTGTTCTGGCTGACATTGTCCATCGACATGTTGTTAAACGACCAGTTTCCGTCCGCTGTGGTTGCTGCCACACCAGCTGACGTGAAGGCGCCCGAGCTGAGTACACTCCCTGCCACCTGAGAACCCATCGCCGCAGCACCTTTGATTAGATAGAACGACAGCACCGGAATGGAAAGGGACAGATACCCTGCCAGATTCGCCACGTCCGAATGCTGCAGCGCAACCACATCCTTGTTGGCCAGCACCAGGGGCGTGCCCCCGGACTGGCTCTGCAGCCAGTAGTTGGCGGCATAGTTAAGAATGGCGAACATCACCGGCCACATCTGGAAATAGATAAACCCGGAAACGTATATTTTCAGGGTGTTCAGGCCAAACATCGTGTGATTCGACGCGGCCAGCGCAATCATCAGCGGGAACAGGCACACCAGGATAAGCATCAGCAGGGACTGTGCAAACGGCAGCGTGCGGGTCGCCAGTTCGTTACCTGCAGCCCAGGCGAGACGCTGTTTTGTAGCCGCGTTCTCGGTGGCCAGATTAAGCAGGTTAGCCGTGTCTGATGAGCGAGCGGCAAATCCCTTGATCCCCTGCCGTACTGCACTGTTCGTGATGTTGTTCTTCATGATCTGCGCAGCAGTCATACCACCGGAATAAAAATATCCGTAGCTTTCCCCCATAGCGTTGGCCAGAAGCGTCGCGCCATTCAGCTTGTTGCCGAAGACCTTTCTCGTCAGCCAGGTAAACGTCGCACTGCCCGGGTTGACGTCGGTATTGGCCAGCTTCTGTATCTCCGTTGCGGCCTGCTGACAGGTCAGGAACTGGCGTGAAGTGGAGGTCATCTTAAAGATGCCCCGCAGCGGGCTTGGGTTACTGGTTATCAGCGTCAGCGGGTCAGTGGAATTGAGCAGCTGATTGATGGTGTATTTACCATTCAGAAGAATGTCGCCGATCACACAGTTTTCCACATAATCCGGCAGCATCTGAGCCAGCTCCGGATTTTGCGTAGCGAAATCGCTTGTTTCCGCCACAATCTGCGAGCCAAACAGCATCCCGGTTTTGCTGTAGGTCACCGAGTCGGGTCTGGCCATCAGCATGTCGTAAACAGACGCCATCTTATACCCGATACTGGTCGTCAGCGACGCGATGGCTGCCAGGCCAACCGGTACGTTATCAGTAACCCAGACTGCACCTGGATCGGACAGGTCAATGACCTGCACTGAGCGTTTCGGTACCAGCAGGATGGATGTCAGGATCATGAAGACCGCCAGCCACTGGACGAAAACCATCGGGTTACGTTGTTTGATGAAAGTGAGCAGTACGGCCAGCACCCCGAAGGTGCCGGCAATACGCATTAATGTGTGGAAAGTATTCTGACCGACAAGGGTGACTACGGCGTCCAGCGCCGTTTTCCACATTCCCCCGCCATAAATAGTGTATATCTCAAGCATCAGCGATCACCCCAGTGATAGTTGCTTTGATAGGAGCCTGAAACAATGGTGGATACCTGCTGCTGCAGGTACTGCATGTTGCGGTCGATACCGTCCAGCGCGTTCTGATCAGCTGCGGACTGCAGCTTCATGTCGGCGAGAAGTCCCTGCGCATGAATAATGTTGTCGCGTAGTTTTGCGGCAGCTTCTTCAGGGAAGTTCTTGCCAGCCAGAGACAGGCTTGCCTGTTTCACCAGCTCCTGGAGGTACTGAATCATCAGGTCCTGGGCAATGAAGTCGGAAACCTGCAGAAGGTACGTGGCGCTCATCCCCATACTCTGGGCGTTAGTCAGATACTTCAGCACCGGTACAGAGGTGGTGTTCACAAAGCCTTTTTCCTGATCGGTCAGCGCAGTATCGTCGACCAGCTTGTTCTGCATTGAGAGCATCAGGTTTTTAACCAGAGTGACCAGAGCGTTGGACTCAGAAATCGTCAGATTGGTGACAACAGGTCCCAGACACAGAGTGGATTCATCACATCCGTAGACCTTCGCCGTTCCCCCGCGCATCAGAACCTTAATCAAATCGCGGTTATCAACCAGTGGCGTCAGAATTGTCACATCGCCATTCTTGTTGAAAATGATGGAGCCGACGGTACTCATTACCAGCTCCTTCAGCGCGCGGTCGTTGCCGAGAAGACCATTCTTACTGAGGGTGTCCCAGATAAGGTTTTTGTTCTTCAGCACCTGATCCTTCTCAGCATCCCCTGCCTTAGCTGTGACTTTGTCGCCCTGTCCTCCAACGGTGCAGCCCTGTCGGGAAGCCGCCCAGTCGGAAAACATGTTGGTTTCACCTGCAATGTCCTGACAGATTTTCTGCTGGGAAACCTGCGTCACTGGCCACAGCCCACCGATAATGCCCTGAGCTGCCTGGCACGAACTCATGTTCATGGAGTTAACATCACTGGCCAGCTTCTGCAGGAAGTCTTTAGCCTGCTTCAGCTCCGGTACCATCGTCTGCAGTGCCAGATCGAAAGCATAGCCGGCAGCGTTGCTCATGATTTGCTTCACGAATCGCTGGATTTCCTCGCCGCTAATCATACTGAAGGACCCGAGATAGGCGTCGATACCGCCGCAGCCGGCGTTCAGGGAAGGCAGCTGCATCGAGATCAGCTGGACGTTTTTGACGGGGTTCCGGAGGTAAACTGAGCCGCCGGAGAAGTACCCGGCCGCCTGCCCCTGCCAGGCCTGCGCCTGAGTCACGTTGCCGCTGTAGCCCAGATTATTGAAGAAGCCGTTCAGATCGCCGTTGACGTCCGCCTGAGCCGTCAGTGCAGTCAGTCCTCCAACGAAAACGGCACCGGCTGTTATCAAAGCCTTAATCATGCAATCTCCTCCCGGGGTTTCCTGGCCAGGGTCTGCCGGCAGACGTACAGCCCGGTGACGGTGAATAAAAAACCGATGCTCAGCGAGATAAGCAGGAGCACCGGAAAGTCCTGCAGACAGGTTGTCAGTTCAGGACGGTCCAGGACGCTGACCACCCGGTGGGCCAGTACCCCATAGAATGCTGCGGACACAAGCAGCGTCACGCTGAATAACAGCCACACGCGCTCGGTACGCGATAACGCATACATATTTGTCGTCATTTTGTAGTCCGTTTGTATTACTGAGGGGTGACCTGCGCGCTTGCCGGCATGGGCGGCAGCGTTTTCGGATCGACGTTGTCCATGTCAGCCTGAATCAGACTGGCCATCCGACTCTCCAGTGCGGGGATGTCCATCACGCCCTGGGTGAGTGGATAGGCTTTCAGGGTATTGACGTTGACCATAAAGGCTGTCGGTGTCGCGATCGGCAAACCGTTTCCGAAGAAGGTGACAATCTCGTCTGCGATGGGTGAGTTAGGGTCCGTCTTACGTGGGACCATCGGGGTCGGATAAGATACGTCCCCGCCGCCGTCAAGGGTGTACGGGTATACCCTGATGGCATGCTCATCGGCCCAGCCCTTCAGCAGCGGGTCAAACTTCGCGCTGTACTGGCAGTGCGCCTGCATAAAAAGCACCACAGCATAATCTTTCATGTTAGCCCGACGGCCGTCCGGCAGCGCCATCAGGCTGGCTGGCGCGGGTACCGGAATGGTGGAGGCGGTGATGGTTGCGGCGTCAGCGGATGAAGCCGTTTTTGTCGCTTCAAGCGCCATTAACTCCTCACGCACACCGGCGTACGTCAGCAGGGGCAGGGATAACAGGAGTGCAGTGAGCGCAGTTTTAGTGTTCATGATCGGCTTCCTTATGCGCTTGCCCTCTTTCGTAACGGAACCAGCGATACACGGCATAAACCACCATCCCTGCCGCACCTGCCCACATACCATTACACAGCCATAAGAGCCCTTGCTGTGTATGTTCTACGGACCAGGTCATTAGCTCGCTCAGTACGCGCGCCATCGTGCCCCAGAAAATCAGTCCTGCGAGAATAGCGGGTTTCATTCGTGTGTCTCCTTGTTCTGCCGTGCCAAAACCGAATGCGTGTCTGGTGAAATTTTCTTTCGGGCGGCCAGGTTCAGGCCCCGGAATACAAACCACACTCCAAAGCCAAATATCACCGCCATCAGCCAAAAGTTGCGTAGCGTTGCATCAACCGAACGCGCCCAGGAATCGCTGTCCACCCAACCGCGCTGACATAACACTTCAGGCGGTGCTTTCTCTAAAGCGGGGGGCACGGGCTTTAATGACTCTCCGGGTTGAGGCGGCGAGAAGCTTCCTGGCATCACATTTTCATTAACACAAGCCATCACCTTGCCGGCAGGTACGCCATCAGTCAGGTCATGAAAAGTCGTCAGGAATTGCTGGGAAAGGGAGCCTTGTGACGTCGCCAGCATCACAAAAACATACATCGCCAGAGCCGGGCCGAAAATCAAGGAATACATGGCAACCCGCACGGCTTCACCGATAAGGGTAAAAAGTCTATATGGCATAAGCATCTCTCAGGAATTGGGTTTAAAGCCGGTGGCCACGTTCAGGAATCGCTTCGACAGGTCATCCTGCGTCATGAAGCCGTAAGACAGCGCGCGGTAATTCTTGCTTCGTGGGTCAACAAGGTAGAGCGCCGGGAAATGCGTAATATTCATCGACCGGGACTGCCCAGTATCCGGACGGCTCTGCGGCAGGGAGGCAGCCACCTGACCGTCAACCGATACCGGGATAAGCGAAATACCGTTGGCTTTCGCAAAGTCCGCCACCACGCCCGCCATCTGCACGTCAATCGGGTCACTGCCCCGGTAGAAGTAGAACAGACCGTACTGCTGCGCCAGCTGCTCCACGGCGCTCTGCCGCGTCTGCTGGTCACGGGTCTGCATAAACGGCGCCATGCTGTTGTAGTGCGGATACTCCAGGTTGTAGTCGAGGTCCGGATGGCTCAGCTGCGCCGCCGCAAAGGACTGGCTGAACATCGATGCACGATCGGTCCAGAACTTTTGCCAGCGCAGGAACGTCGCCGTGTTTTCCCGAGAGGGGAACAGGATGGCGCGATTAAGCGCCTCCTGGGTGTATTCTTTCAGTACCCGGGCCTGCTCCATCGGGGACATTTTGCTGAGATCCGGAATGGCCTGCGGCGCAGGCTGTTGCGGCTTTCTGGACTGCTCCGGCGGCTTTTTGGGTTCGTTGTACCAGGACCAGCCGGTGAACGGTTCTGCCGGCGTTACAATTTCCTCGGCCAGCGCCGTATGGCTCGTTAGCGCCATAAGCAGGCCACAGAGGACGCGCTTCATTTCCCACCTCCCTGCTGGTTCACCTGCGCTGCGATACGATCCTTTATAAGCTGAATCTGGGTACTTGTGTCCGGCACTTTCTGGTTTTTTATTAAATCCTCATAAAAGTCAGAGAAGTTGATTTTGTCGAAGTTGATTCGCTCCAATTCCTTTTCTGTCATACCCCGGCAGTTCGGACTGTCTCCGCTGCCGAACTTCACACCCAGTTGGTCGCGACGCCCCTGCTCCTGAATGATGCGGGCAAGCTTGCCGTCAAAGACGCAGTAGACCTGACTTTTCTGGATGCAGGCACCCAGCACCTGGCGGTCACACCGCTCGCCGACGCTGACGGTGATTTTCTTCGCCTTCGCCTTCCCTATAGCCTTTTCTTCATCATCACATGAGGCCAGACCGGCGCTTTGTCCCCAGCCTGAGTCTTTACAGCAGTTAGAGAACCCTGCAAAGGCCTTACGGCACCGCATGGCTTTACCCGTGAAAACTTTTACATCAATGGCGCTGCTGGCACCTTTTGCATCTTCAGCCGCCGAGGCAAGACCTGCCAGTTTGGCCACCGCCGTATCAAAACCACTGCTTCCGGCACCATTGGTCTCATCACATTCGCCTGACTTACAGATGTAGTCGCCACCGCAGACCAGGCCACCCGACTGATGCGTGGTCTGACACTGGTAGGTGTAACTCATGTGGGTACACTGCCCGTCGGTTGATTCGGTGCAGGTCGTTCCGGCCACTGTACATGACGGGTTTGTCATCAGCGTTCCGCAGGTTCCCGTGGAGTCGGACGGCACGACATAGTTATCGGTGTACTCCCAGCAGTCGCTATAGACGTCATAGCTCTGACCGTTGTTCACTATGGTTTTGTTTCCGCCCGGAGAGGTGCAGGTTGATGTGGTTTTTTGCGCCTTCGACATATCCAGGCCACAGGATGAGGACCAGTTCACTTCCGGGACAAAAGTGGTCTCAACCGCGTTCATGACGAGTACCAGCGTGAAGCCTGACGCGCCTGACTGAAAGTCAGCTATCTGCTCCTGGATATGTTTTCTACAGACCCCCTGATTTCCGCTGGTACATCCGGTGCTTTGATAGGAACCGGCAGGTAACGAGCCCCCCTGCGACAACGGTGTCCCCGGAGCGCCCGGCATCTCCCAGTCAAACGCCTTCCCGACCATAGTTTTGCTGATGCCCCACCAGGAGATTTTCCCGGCATTGACATCGCGATCCGCCCAGTAAAAATGCGCGCTGATCACCGGTCCTGATGCCGGCGCTTTAAAACTAAAACTGAAGGAAGTACCGTTATTCGTAAAAACAACATCGCCATTGGCCGCCGTCAGTGTGAAAGTTTTCTGCACTGTCGTGGTGGAAGTATGTCCGCCAGGTGTTGCCGTTCTTGAGCAGGCTTCCACTGAGGCAACATCCTTATCACAGGTGTAATTTTCAAAGGTGGTTTTCGATACCGTCACCTCCTTACACTGGTTCGCGGTCCCGTTCAGCACACCGTCAGCGCCAGCTTCCGCATTTTTACCGATAGTGATGAAAGGTGCGTTCGGGTCTATGGCGGGCGTCGGGTTCGTTTTTCCGGAGTTGATAACCGACTGCGCTGCGTCATTGCCCTGCAGAGCGGCCTGCCCTTTGTTGGCGAGCCCACCATCACCACCATCCACGCCGCCGTAATACCCTTTCTCCGGTGGGTTAGCGGTATAGCCTGGTATTGCCCCCGTGACGGTATCCGGATTCTTCAGGGCTCCCGTGCCGGCGGAAGCATTGCCCTTGCCAAAGCTCGCTCCCGCCTCAAAGGCAGGATCAGCTGCGCCAGCCAGAAGCGGAAAAAGCATCAGTATTGCTGAAAGTAGATTTTTCATTTTGCGGCCTCCAGAAGATGGCGTGCCGTTGCCGCACAATCACCATTTTCTGCCACTTTTTCGAGAGCCTGCTGCAGGGGCAGACTTCCCCTGATTACGTCATAGTGGCCAGGGCAGGTCACCACTAGGGCGGGTACCGTGGTGATGTTGTACTGAGTGAACAACGTTGGATCGATTTGCACGCCAGCGTCCTTGTCCTCCTTACTCAGCTCAAACATTGCCGCCGCGGTCTGTCGCATGTCGTTATTAACCAGGCCGCGCAGCGTTGGCGGAATGTTGTAACGGCGGGCATCCTTCAGCATCGGCAGCAGACCTTCACGTGGAATACCGAGGCTCACAAAGTAAATAGCCGGGAACGTGTCTTTTTCCCCCATCTTGTTGGTCTGGGCTGCGATATCGCCCTGCAGGCGGCTAATCAGGTCCAGTTGCTGCTGCGGTAAGACGGGTGCGGCCGCCGGATGCCCCTGCAGGTCTTCCTTCATCGCTGTCAGCGCATCCTGCTGACCTTTGATCCAGCTATGGTCGGAGACGGAGATATCGGTCTGGGCGCTCGCCAGGGCCAGCGGCGCGAAAGCAATCATGACGCTGATCGTCAGCGCCCGGAGATAAGCGTTTTTCATTGTCATGTCCTTAAAGGAATACGCAGTTACGTTTGCGCCAGAAGAGGTAGCCGAAGTTCTTTTTGGAGGATGGAGAGTTATGCGTTGTGCCCCAGAGCTGCGTGCTGGCCCCGAAGGGATGGCAGTTGCCCGGTTCGGGGTACATGTTCACCATCTGGTATCGCCATCGCTCTTTCGGGATGATCGGGGATGGATACTGGTTACATACGGCGACGTCCGCGCCCACAGAGTTCCATACCAGCCCCTCACGATGCATCTTGAAGGCCATTCGCTCTCCGACCAGCAGAGAGGCCTCGAGCGGAGAAAACTCACCGCTGGTATAGCCGGTTAGCGGATAGATAGACCCCTGACTTCCCGCGCACCAGAACAGCGGCGACAGAGGAAGACCCGCAGATGATGCAGCTGCGTCAGCTGCACAGGCACCCTGAGCTATCAGGTTGCCGAACAGCGCAGCCTCGGGGTTAATCAGCATCGAAAGCGTACTGTCATTCCAGAGAGGATCAACTTCGGAGAGATAGGCGATATCCATGTCGCCGGTCTGCAGACACCCCAGACTGGTGATGATGTTCAGCCAGAAAATCAGCGGGTATTTGTACCAGTGAACATGGTAGAACGTGCCGGCAGCGGGCCGGTCACTCTGCCCTGCTGTTCCCGTTCCCGTACGCCCGAGATCGATTTTAAAGCCCCCCATGTTGACCATGACGCCCGGCTCACGGGTTACGTCCACCATCGCCATGGGCTCCCAGAACCCAATGGCCAGACCGATGCGGTAGAGGATACCTACCGGACAAATCTGGATCGGCGAAGACGGATTGTTGGTGTCCTTTTGCGGCCCGGACGCCAGCTGAATATTGCCCAGCGTCATTGGGAACAGGCACTTCCAGCAGACGTCACTTATCGGGTTAACCCAGCGTCCATCACCGGCATTGCTGGCAGCATTAGCCTGAACCGGTGTCCATGACAGAAAAATTAGCAACACACCGGCAAGCCATGAAAAGTGCTTCATTTCACCTCCCGCAGCCATACACAGACCGGGCCGTCCTCAGTATCATGAATGGAGCCAATGAACCAGCCCTCCCCCTCTGGTGCGGAAGGGAGCCAGTCACTGATGTTTTGTTTTCCCTTTTCCCAGTCGGCGATCACCTGCCGAGGCGCGTCGTTTTCCATCCAGCGGGTGGCACAGGTCAGATTATGCTGGCGCATCCAGTCGCCGAATTCAGTCTGTGTGGCCTCATCACTGGCAGGTACAAAATAATGAGGGTGCGTCCAGAAGCCATTGCGGTCACGGGTAACCGTCACCGGCCTGACAGATTCAGGGTGAGTCATGGGGTATCTCCGGGAGTGCCGCTGCCACCGGACGGCGGGAGGGCTTGAAAGTAGGACTAGTGGTTTTGGGTTTTGTCGGCCGCTTTCATGATGAATGCCAGCCGCTGGTCTTTGGACATATCCTCAAGAGCCAGTAAACCAGCTCTTAACACTATTGAGGGATAATAAAGGGGATTTTCTGCAAGAATGGCCTTAAGCCGTAAAGCCGATTTTTCATCATGACGAACGGCTGTAACATTCTGGCCCTTTTCAGTATCAGGGTCTTTTTTCATGGCGTTACCTGGTCGGGGTTAATCGGAAACCGGGATGACATTCAGGCTGAGGCGGAGCGCAACGCAGTGAGCACCGAACATCCTGAAGGGCAGCGCGGTTGTATCAGGGCGTGTTTTTTGCAGGCGTCACGGCGAAAGCGTAGCCGCTGTCATCTTCGTAGCTTGCTCCGCTGGATTCCCCCTGTTCTATCCTGCGACCAGCTTCCTCAATATAGAAGGCAAGTGCAGCCGGGGTATAAAACCTTCCTGCCTGCGCCCGGACAATGAAATGCCGGTATTCTGACCTCCCCGCCGGCGGGAATTGTCCTTCAGCGATATCGTCAGGAACATCATTTCCAGACGGAGAATTAAACCAGCCTGGCGCCACCTTAACCTGCCGCTGATCAGCTCCATATAACAGTTCAGTGCTAATTACACCACCTGCAATACGTTCCGGTGTTTCAGGAAATGAAGGCTGTTTTTTCACTTTTTCAGCCACATCGTTGATGATTCTCACCACATCCCGCGTCAGGACAGACTGTTTTGCACTGACAGTTATGGTGACCTGTTTTAACGGAAAGTTCGTCGGAACGAATTCCGGTACCGGTTTTGTGATGTACCACCCTTCCCGCTCACTGCCCCGGATAAGTAAATTCAGCCATGAGCCGGCGTAACCATCGTTCACTGCCGCATCTTCGCTGTCCTGCATCGCCTGCTCAGTTACTCTCGGCGCTGTATAACACTGGCGCGCCCGGAAAATCCGGCGGCTGATTTTTTGCCGGTCTGCCTCTGGCATCGTCACGCGCAGTGATTCTTCACGCGTCAGTTCGTAGCCTGCGTCAGTCAAAGCTTTTTCCAGTTCGGCCAGCATCACCTGGTAGTATTCCCGGTTAGCAAAGGCGTGAACCGCGTCAGCATGTCGGGCACCGCCAAATTGTGGGAGAGGGACGGGTATTCCCGGTCTGCTCACCCACACCCGTCGTTCACGCCGGGCACATGCCACGTACTGAACAACAATCCAGCCAGCGAGCAGCGCAACGACGACCATAATACCGGTCATGCCCTCAGTATCGCGCAAACAGGTGAGCACCCCCTGCAGCCCCTGAGGGCCGGTGAAGCAGCCGATTAACGCCATGCGTTCATCTCCTCCATTCTGTTGCGGATAAGCCTGACGAGGTACATGGGAAACGCCTCATCACGTTCGTCCTGCGCTATCGGTTGCCGCTGGTTCTGCGCGCACCACTGATGCCAGGCACCGGCGATCAGCGCCGGTTGCCATGACGCGATTTCAGGGTACAGCTGACAGAGTTGATTCACGGTTTCGTCGCAGCCTTTGTTATCAGCATTGTGACCTGTCATATGCTGAGACACAGACGGCACAGCGCTATTGTGTATCAGTGACATTCGGCGTTCTCCTGCTCTTCGCCTGCAAACAACCTGTCGAGACGCTCGGAAAGTGACAGCGTCGGGCCCTTTTTACGTTTCGCACTGTCCTCGGCCCGCATGTTCTCCAGTAAGAGGTGAATGATGTAGTCCGGAAACCGTTCATCACGTTTTGACGGCTCCCGGCTGTCCTGCTGGTTCTGTTCACACCAGTGGAGCCAGGCTTTGGTCACCAGGACCGGATGCCAGGAGTCAATTTCGGGATACAGCGTCTTCAGTCGTTCTGCTGTTCCCTTGCGCGGAGTTGTCTCAGCGGGTTTACGCGGTTTTCTGGCGTAACGCCGCTGGGATGTAACCGCCTGACGCATTTCGGGAAACAGGTCACCTAACGTTGTTGCACTCATTTTTTCGCTCCTGATACCGGAATTTCTTCCACTTTCATCACGCGGCCGTCGCGGGATATCCGCGCAGGAATGTGTTCAAAACCGAATTTACGGGTCAGTACGCCGGACTGGTCGAAGTAGATACGTTCATCCAGTGCATCACTGGCTTCTTTGATGTTGCCGTTCACCAGGATGACCTTCACGCTGGTCTGACCGGCGAGTTGCTGTCGGGCCCAGTTCACCTGCTCCTTATCATCGCCGTCGATAAAAAAGAGCACCTGGCTGAAGGGCACCTTATCCAGAGGATTGACCGTATCGCCCTTGCGGGCGATCACGTTGCCCTGCATGTCAGTGATCGTTTCCTTCACGGTAAATGTCGGGTCCCAGGCAAAGCTGCGGTATTCCTTCGCTTTCGTGAGCCCTTCCACCGGCGTCGGACGTACCGCATGCTCCTTCACTCTGTCGGTTGCCTCTTTGCGCAGGCGGTCAAGTTCACCCGTTTGCTCCATTCCCTTCAGGCGATTCTGGATAAACGCCAGCATGTCCTGCTCTGCAGGCTCGAAGACGTTGCCCCATGTACCGAGATCCTTCGCCCCGCTGCCGGCGGAGAGCATCAGCAGCATCATGACCGTCAGCTGCAGTCGTTTTTTCACTGGCCCCCCTGGATGCGTCGGGCAATATCAGCACGAATTTCATTCGTGATATCGCGCTGCGGGCTCATCACCGCCGGCTTCACCAGAATGATGGCGTTGTGTGAGGACTGCCATGCATCCAGGCTGCCGGTCAGCGCCGCGTTGAACTGCTGGGTCATCGCTTTAGCCCGGTTTTCATCGAGCTGCAGCTGAGCGGACTGCTGCATGAAGAGGTCCACCGTCCCCTTCATGTCGAAGACCACCACCTCAGGAGTGACGACTTTCGCCGTCACGTATGCCACGCCTGTCATAACCAGAAGTCCCGCCAGCCCCAGCATGCCGGCCTTAACCCAGCGGGATGTTTTGCTGGCGATCGTTACACCGTCGCGGACGGTGTCGCTGTTATACGGCTTGTTTTGTTGTTCACTCATGCTGCTTTCACCCACTCTTCAAGTTCACGAAGTTCACTGCCGTATTTTTTCTCCGCCAGCAGATACGCCGCTTCTTCCGCAGTCGCTCCCGCTTCTTTCTGCGCTTTCTGCATGAAAGCAAAGTCCTCACCGCGCGAGCTGAACATGGCACGTGTCACGGGGTCGACGAACAGGCGATGGAAGGAGCTGTATTCACCGGCATTTATCAGCAGGGAGCTGTAGCCGGTCTGCAGGGCGGGCTGGAAGCCACGGATAACTTCTTTTTCCATGTCCGAGAACTGATCCGGGTTATCGGCAAGGTACTGTTTAAATGCCTTCGCATCCTGCAAGAGGGTGATTTTGGTGGAGCTGTTGTTCCACGCGGCTTCTGCTTCCTTACTGGCGCTGAAGTCCTTGATGCCCTGGGTGATAGTGATAAACGCCCCACGGTGACGACGCACGGTGCGGTAGCCGGTTTCGATAAACCTTGCCGCGTGTGGGTTGGAGCCACCCAGCAGACGCCAGGCCTCGTCGATGATGCAGACTTTTTTGAGGTCGCGCGGGCTGTGGTACATCTTTTCCTGAATCGCAAGAATGAGCGAGAACAGGATGGACGAGAGCAGCTTCGGCTTGTCTTCCAGGCTCAACAGCTCCAGCACCGCGAAGCGGGTTTCCCCATCGAGCGTCGGGGCATCGGCGTTGAAGTATTCTCCGTCAGGCCCCCAGGTGCAGTAGGTATCGAGCAGCATGGCCAGCTCAGCGAGACGCGCGATGATGGTCGGCTTGTCTGCGAACGCCTGATTCACATCCTCATTGGTCAGGTAATTATGAACGTCGTCGATACGGGCTTTGTTTGCCTTCTTCTCCCACGCATCCATTACCGCTTTCTGCAGGATCGCTTCACAGACGCCATCCAGCGGCTGCGTCGGACTGGCGAGTACCGTCAGCAGGCGCACAATCCCTTCCGCTGAATGATTAATGTCCTTAACGTTGGCGAACGGGTTAAAGCGCAGTTTAGAGCCATCGAGATAAACCCCGCCGGCCTGGTGACAGTAGTTCTTGTAGCTGTCCCCCATGTCGATAACCCAGGCGTATCCCCCGGCATTCAGTACATCGCGAAGAATGCCCTGCGTCAGGAAGGATTTACCTGCCCCGGACGTGCCGGTGACGGCGATATTAAAGTTGGTACTGCCGTTCTCCTCACCAAACATGTCATAGAACGCCACCTGGTTGCGGTAAGTCGGCAGCGGCATCCCCACGTTGGACAGCTGACGTTCGGCGACGACCGGCATCAGGCTCACCGCATTCCATGACTTGGAGCGTAGCGTTGCCCCCGTCATCTTCAGGTCTTCCCACATCCCTTCCTGCATGACGAACGGGAAGCTGGCCAGCCAGTTACGCATCTGCTGGTACTGTATCGTCACCATTTCCAGCTCGTTCTTACGGAACACGTTGACGGCGGCCAGTTCACACTTCTGTGCCTCGGTATTGTTATCCGGGGCGAACAGGGTCAGGTTGAAGTAGGTATTGCAGAGCGCGATTTCATTGCTGTGAAGCTGCTCTCGGGTACGCCGCCATTCCTCTGCAGCTTTTTTGGTGTTGGGGAACAGTGCAGCGTAGGCTGAGTTGGCCTTTTTAGACAGGTCCTGGTCTTTACGGAAAGCCTCGCTCTGGCTTTTGGTCTGTTCTTCCAGCGCCGTCGTCCAGGTCAGCATAAAGGGACAGGGTATCCCGAGGTCGGGAAAACGCAGGTTCTGCAGATTGTCAGCCCCCTGCCAGAGCGCAAATCGACGCGGGTTTTTAGCAAGCTGCATGTTAATGATGCGACATGCTGATGCCGGCAGGCGTGTCCCGCGCGCGTCAATGGTTTCCGGCAGCTCCATCCGGATATGCGATGGATGCACCTTCAGGTCAATCCCAGGATCAACCACCTGGCGGTTGAGCTTCTCATCCTCGTTGTAGTCCCCGGAGGACGTCAGCACCTGTTCCTGACGGTAGTTCATCTGCTCGCGTACCGCAGACAGGAAAGCGTGCACATCGGTGTTCATGCTGTCGATGCGCGCGGCGCCCAGTGAGACGCGGATAGTGTTACGTATCTGAATCAGGTCATCCATCACCCGCTGAACCTGGGAAGCGCGCTTAATGGGCTGACCGTAGACAATAAAGATACGGTAGTTACGCAGGTAGAGCGGGTATTCTCGTTCGTTGGCCAGCCCGTGCAGCGCGGAACGCTGCCAGAACGCGCGGGTAATTTTATTGAGGTGTTCGGCCATCCCCCCTTTCCACATGTCGTTACTCACGCCGCGATCGATGCGTTCCCCGACACACTTGCTGGCAAGCATAATGACGGTCACAGGGGTCTGGCGGGGAAGCTTCTTACGCAGCATGTCATCGAGCGCGGCCATCACCTGCTCGTTCGCGCCAGGAAGCGGGGCGGCCTCCATAATGAAGCCCGCAGAGCCGGCATTGACGAAAATTTCATTCTTGTCGTCGTAATACCGGTAAGGCAGCGCAGCGACCAGGGACGGATAGTCCCAGGTCTGGGAAAGGTTGTTGCGGGCCGTTGCTGCCCCGTCTTCCTCTTTCCCGTTTTTCAGCATATCCATCAGGCTGTCGACAAAACTCATTTTCGGCCCTCCGCAGCGGCCCGGATTAACTCCAGGCGACGCAGCTTCTCTTCGTTCATTTGCCCGGTTAGCGGTGCATCACCGGCTGTTTTAATCTGCCAGTCACAGCTCACACTCAGAACGGCCAGCGTTTCATCGTCGGTATCGACTGACTGTGTGGCGGTGATTTGCGTCGTTCCTTTCCGTGAATGGATTAAGGATTTCGCCAGATGATCGATGCCGTTCTTGCCGGTAACGTAATGGCTGCTCATTCCCCGCCCTCCCCGATAACGCGATAGCTCTCATCCCAGTGGGATTTGTTTTTCACGAACTCGACCACAGCCGGCTGATGAAAGTTGTCGTCTGTGTCCACCCAGGGGGCAATCCACAGGCGCTGCGTGGCGTCAGGAATACGCTGAACCGGAACGCGGCCCGCAGAGTTAACCGGCACAGGGGTCGCATGGCTGGATGTGGCCAGCGGTGTGACCAGCGAGCCAGACGATTTCGCCGGCGCTGTGGTCAGAGGGGGCGGTGCAGAAGGCTTAGTGGCGGTGGTTCCGGTTGCTGCGGCGGAGACAGGACGGAAGGGATTCACGACCGGTGCTGAATTGCGCAGTGCCGGCAGGGTTTCACCCGCAGGCTTTTTTGCGGTTTTCTCTGCCGTCAGGTCATCCAGACTTTTACCCTGAGCGGCCAGCTTGTTGGCCTCACCGGTAGTCAGGCACTGGTCGGTCGCGGTCTTGTTGCAGTCAAAATCAGAATTGAGACCGGCGCAGCCGGTCAGTGCGCTGCACAGCAGTGCAGCACCCAGTATTTTTTTCATGGGGTAACTCCGGTTGGTAATTCAGGGTTATGTGTGAAGGGGGTGGATTTAGGGCTTAAAAGGAAAAGCGGTTAAGGAAAATGACCAAAAATTGCAGGCTAAAACTGAGCAGTACGCAGGTAAAGAACCATTCCATAGACAGAAACTGGAGGTTCATTTGAATGAAGCCATATACGATGACGACAAAAGGCGCGATGAGCCAGGGCGTGAGGGCTCCTGCATACACCATCCATCCGTCATCGGGATCATCTAAGATTCCCGCACTGCCGGCGATAACACCCACGCTCACGAGAAGGAAGATTCGCCAGGTGGAAAAGTCTTCGTCACCGAGTCCCTTCAGATTCAGAACTGCCCATACCGTCATTTCTGCGGCATAAATAAGCACCAAAAAAGCGACGTGTCGGTACTCATACAGGATTTTGAGAAATGGGTTGCGTGCCATGTTGGCAGACATAAACACTCCAGTGAAATGAATTACAGGAAGACGTTGATGACATGAGCTAGTGCGCCTATGGTCACCAGGGTGAGTAACACAGTGAGCCCTCCAGTATGGTTGTAAACAGAAACACAGGTCGCTCCGGCAGTTATTACCAGTAATGAAATGGCTCTGGTACGCTTCATTTCTCTCCGATTTTCTCGTTACCGTCAGTGATTTTATGGAGGAACTTCAGGTCGGGTTTCTTTTCTGGCCAGACAGACCTGGCTTCCTCACGATACCAGTTGCTGACAATTCTGGCCGTCAGCCCTTCTGTTTCAGCCTGGTGCTTCAGGTGTTCCCAGGCAGAAAGGTTCAGGGGTTCATAATCAGAAAGTAACCTGTCGAATACCTCCTCCCAGCTTTCGTTGTAACGCGGGATAATTCGCATAAATATCTTCTGACTCAGAAAAAACCAGGCAATCAGGAAACACAGCGCAAACAATGACGGGCGGAGCACTGAAACCGTAGCTACCAGTACAACGATGAAGGTTGCAAGCCAAAAGAAAATGTACTTATTTTCTTGCGGAGTGGGCCGGCGAGCCTCCCATGCAGCAATGTGAATCCGCATCTTCGCGAGCAGTGTGTTATTACGCTCTTCATCACGCATTCCAACCTCCTTATTTAGCGGCTCTGCAGGCTGAGACTAACGATGAACGGAGTACACGAAACTCAATCACATCGTTACGCTCAAGGAGCTTGAGGGCTTCTGGAGAACAGGTCATTGCGGCCTTAATTGCTAGTGAGACAGCGAGGCTGCGGTAGCGATTTTGCAGTTCGGTAGGTGCGTCCCCAGGTACTGAGTCAGACACCTGGTGATACGTTTTCCATGCATCTGGCTGAGTCAGGGCTTCATGTTCGAGGGCTTCAAATCGGGCAATTTGATTGCTTCGATTTTGGGCTGCCATTGAGTTGAGAACCGATACTGTGTTCGCCGCATTCACTGCTACCATCGTATTGAGAACCGATACTGTATCCGCCGCATTCACCGCACCAGGGATTGCCAGTGTGAGCGCCAAAAACAAAACTGCGGCAGTGCGTTTCATTTGCCCTCCTCATTACATTCGGCCTTCTGGTCAGACTCCCGTTTATCCAGCCATTTAGTGAAGCTGTAGCGTTGCTGCTCATCTCGCTGACGTTCGAAAAGCGCACGCGCTTCTTTTTCGTCTTTGAGCCACACAGCAATATCATCAGGCTCTATTGCCCTCTTCTCATTCACTGTGCGGCACAATTTTTCGAACGCGTCTTTATCTATCGGGCTAAAGGACTGTAATGCCTGATTAATTCGGCCTTCCCAGCTATTGGGGGCATCCATTCTGCCAGGCGATGCCGCGAACAAGATGAGGGCGACAACCATGCCCATAAAAATAAAACCAGGCTGCTGATAAAAAACACCGTAGAGAACAAAGCTGGCCGGTATAACTGCTGCGCACCAGAATAGCCGGTACTTATGTAGCTTTTTCCCGGCGCGCCATTTCTTCAGGTCCTCTTCGATAACATCCAGCTGGGTTTTAAACAACATATGCAGCTTCTCCTTAGTTGATGGTGTCACCGAGTCGCAACTGGCTGGCCTGGCGGAGAACATCATCAGGATTGATGTTGCCGACTGAGGTGGTGCTGGATACCGTGGTCTGGCTCGCAGGTTGCGGGGTCACGGCATTCTGCGCGGCGTTGCCGGCTTTCTGTAGTTCCTCTTTCGCTTTCGCGTCCTCGGCGTCCTCGATGGTTTCAAGGCGGAAACCCTTCTGGAACACGACTGTGACCTGGTTGCCGGCACCGATATCAATCACCGGGTGGTACTGTTCAGCGCGTTTAATCCAGTACTGGCTCAGCGTATCGGCCGCCTTACTGGCCCCGCCGCCTATACCCTGCTTAAACACATCACCCGCACCGACATCCGCTGTGGCGCCGAGGCCGACGGATGGTGTGGCGGCAGATTTGATACCCTCGCCAAAGCCTGACAGGAGGCCTGCTGCGCCGGCGTAGCCGACAATCATGCCGTTTCGCATAACGGGCTTGCCGCGAATGCCGCCTTTACCCTGGAAGCTGACATGCCCCTGAAACTCCATGTCCACGTGCTTGCCGTTTTTCAGGATGCAGCTGATGGACTGGGTGCGGACGTTTCCGCGCTCGCTTGAGATATCGCCCCACATCTCCCCCACAATAAAGCAGCCGTCAGCGTTGAACTCCTTGTTGTTGGGCATCTGAATGTTGCCCTGCAGGCGGATGGTAACAGGGCTGGTATTCTGCTGACCGGTGACGCTGGCGTTCGCGTCGGCCCCCTCAATCAGGACGGCATCAGAGAATGAGCCAGAAGGAATCCAGGGCAATTTAGTTGGCTTTTTCTGCAGGCTTTCGTATTTGAACTTTGTTGTCGACAGGCCACCTGTCATTCTCTGGCCAGAGCCGCCCGGGTAGAACGCTGCGCCCTGTCCCATATTCACACCAGTGGCGGCCGGTGTGCCTGTGGGGGTCACATTGTATTCGGGTGGTCGGGCCTGGCCGGCAGCAACGGGACCGGGGAGTGGTGTTCCGTTAGGACCTGCAGGTGGTGTCTGCTGGCCAGTGGTCACGTTGCTGCCGGGGGCTTTCGTAAGCTGGTCGTTCAGGCGCTGAATTTCAGCGTCCTTTTCGGCCAGCTTTTGCTCGGTGGTGAGCTTGTTCTGTGCGAACTGCTGGGCAAGCGTGGCAAGGTTTTGCTCAAGAGCGGAGGTCTTTGCCTGCTGCTGCGTCAGAGCGGCATCGTTGACCTGCTCGTTAAACGTCGCGGTCACAACGCCGGTCAGGTTTGGTGTTGCAACCGGTGCGGGTTGCTTTTGTTTTTGCTGGTATTGCCCGTACCACATTACGCCGCCTGCTGCAGCTGCGCCGCCAATAATGACGGCGGCCAGGATGGCAATCTGCTTACGGCGGGTTTTCAGGTTTTCATTCAGGCTGATGGTCATGGGCGGGCACCTCCGTCATCTGAAAACACAATCCAGGCATACCCCTCACCGCCAGCGTAGAGCTGATTCTGCGACAGCATTACGGCCCGGACGCCCTTGCGCCAGAAATCGCGCTCGCGGAGGCTGCGGGTGATGCTGCCCGGGTTGCTCATCCGGAAGCGCACCACGCGAAGGTGGTTGCCCACAAACTGGCGTTCAGGTGTCAGGCGTACATCACTGGCGGGTGAGTAAGCCGGCATCCGGCTGACCGGGTATTCCTGGTAGTCGTCCGGTACCTGGCCATTGACTACGGCACGGGACAGCGCAACCAGCGTTTTTTCATAGGTCTGCCCTTCTTCCCATGTCTTCGCATCGTCGTTCTTGCGAAGTGGTGGTGACATCGGGGTGAAGCGCAGTGTTTTGCCGTTACCCGGCTGCGGCCTGACGTTCAGGCTCAGCGATGAGCCGCGGTCAGTCTGGATAAACAGGGTGAAGTTCTGGCCGACAAGCGGAGACAGAATGAGCGCTCCGTCCTCGGTCTGGCTCTGGTCATACGCACCGGTTGGTCCGCTGATGCTGGTAATGAGTTCTCCGTCGACAACAACCTTGCTCGGGTTGGTGTTGCTGAGGGTGACGTTAAAGGCGGCGTCGTTCTCAAACGGAATGGCTGCGGGTGCGGAAGCGGCCCGGAGGCCGCTGGTAAATAATCCCGCTGCCAGAAACACAGCAGCAGCTGCCGGTGAAATGCGAAATTTCATGGGCAGTCCTGTCAGTTGGTGGAAGATACCGGCCTGAGTTCTTCAAATCTGTGGAGGTTAATCACACCGTTGTCATAGCTCAGTTTCAGTCGGTAGGTTTTTTCCTGGTCTTTCAGTGGCGTGATGATTGCGCCGTTTGTGGTGGAGGATTTCAGTACCCCGCTGTACTGCACGGAGCCATCATCCATGACGCGAATTTCTTTCGTGTCGAACTGGGTGGTGATGCCCGCTTTCTGGATGCGCTCAGTTTCTATGTCCAGGGCTTTCTTGAGTACGTCCCGTTCGGCGGAAGGGACAAATCCAAGAATCATTTTCTGGTTATGTTCGATGTTTTCCGGGGTAACGTTGAGTCGCCAGTAAATAAAGGAAGCAGCGAACTGTGTCAAACCGGTGGCATCGACACTTTTAGAATCTGATGCAAATGGGCGGTTAAACGTTAATGGTGTGGTGATGGTTTTCTGGGTTGTGGCGAAATACCAGGCCAGTGACCCTGTCAGTACATTCCCGGCGCCCATGAGTAAAGTTAAAGCTGAAAGACCAATAAACGCATAGCGGAGTTGTTTATCGCGCTCTCCTTTAATATTCAGTTTCATGAAAAACTATGCCCTCCAGTGCCGGAAACTTGAATCAGGTATCTGGCGAAAGGTTACTTTGAATAAAAGTGATGGCAAGTGCCAGTAACAGAAATTAAGTAACCAGTATGACCCCTGCCCTTTTTTCAGATATCTGACGATAAACCAGAGGAATCCCGCGATTACACCAAGTTCGAGTGACAGATTGTTAAGCACCCCCAAAACTAAAAGGGGTGCAGTAACAATCAATTCGTCAATCGGTAAGCCTAAATAGCGGTCCTGCTGGTTCATTGTTTCCGGGAAGTTATATTTATCTCCTTCCCCATTCATCATTTAGCTCGCGATGCCGAAGGCGACACGGGTAAAGATGATTGCCATAACGATACCGACGAACACCAGTGGTGAGCGGGCCTTAATGTAAATAAACAGGCCCATGATGATTTCGGCGATGTAGAACCATTTAACCAGTGAGGAGCCAGAACCGAAGGTGGAATTAACCGTGGTGTTCTGTGAAGAAAGAAGGTCAGTACCGGATGCGAATGCCGGGTGAGTGACCATAAGTGCAATTAAAAAAGCGCCTGCTGACTTTAAGTAAAATTTAGCTTTGCGATTTTCGCGTGCTTTGCGGAATAAAGACGCTACCGCCCATCCCTTACCGACGTTAAGGGCACTGCCTTTGGTTAACATGTTTGTTTTCTCCGAAGTAAACAAAAGTGAATCGCGTAAGTGCTTGTTTACGCGGGCGCAATTGTCCCATGACCCTAAAAAAAAAAAACTGTGACGTATGTCACACTTTTTGGAATCATTCAGATTTATCCGAATATGTAAGTGAGTAGGCTTTGTTGACCAGAAAGTTCGGAAATGGCCTCCGGGATCTATAGCTATGAAAGTTAAAGAGAAAATGTGGGATGGTCGCGGCCGTCCGCGTAAGTTCCAGCCAGGTGAAGCGGTGGAGTGGCGATTGCGTGCTCCGGATAATTTGCTTATGGAGCTGAGAATATGTGCCAGAGCTGGCAACAGGAGTGTGAATGAGGAAATTATTGCCAGGCTTTTATTGTCGCTAAATTATCAGCCGGGTAAGCCAGTCATTAAAACTGCGGAGGGTGAGCGGCTCATAGCGCTAGCGGTAAGATTCGAGGAGTGGCTTGGGAAATTACTTGATAGTGAATCAGCTGAAGTTGTGGATGAAGTTAAAACCCCACTCAAGCAGGAACAGTTGTGGATGTGGCGTGAGGGTGAGCGGATTTTGCTTCCGGGGAAAACAACCGGATATAGCATGCGTATTCCCGAGAATCTTGCTGATGAAATCAGGGCAATGGCGAAGGTGCATAACCGTAGTCTGAATGACGAAATGCTCACCCGCCTGATGAATACGCTGGGCTATTTTACGGAAAGGTTGCTTGACCAGAACGAGGATGCTCAGGCACTTAAAGTTCTCTGTATGGAGTTTGAAGTTTTCCTGAAGGAAAAAATAAGAGAGGTGGAAAAAAGTGACCTCCCCTGGGATGAAAAATCGTCTCAGTGATCGATGCGAGCCGGAGTGTCCGGCTCGCAGATTTATTCTTTTTCGTTGATGAAGTGCCTTGCTTCCGCTTCGTTCTCGGCTGTGTTTATGCCGCTAATAATCATATCGAGCGTATCTTCCAGGCTGCCCTCGCCGTCTTTTCCTGTCATTTTTAAATACATTTCAGCGAGTAGTGTTGCAATGAGAACTGTGCCTTCACGTGAGCCGGCTGCTTTTCTTATGAGGTCTCTGCGATATCCTTCAATATCAAAATGGTTGCCATCCTCGCCATCGCGCTTATAAACAAGCAGTCCAAGCCTGATTAATTCGTTGCAGGTGGCTGATATGTTTGCTTCTCCAGCATTGGCGCCGTTTTGCAGGTCTTGTTGAACAATATCACGAACTTCGCGTTCAATTTTATCTTTAAGGTAGATGCCGACTCTTCCCATATTTTTTACCTGTTTTAAGTTAGTGTCGGAACCGACACTACATATAGCCTGTTGGTGGATTATCAGATTGCTGCGCAAAGGTGTAATGGATTGATACTGCTGTGAATTTACGCTCTATACAGTAGTACAATCCAGCACTAGGATGTGCGACAGTGTGACACTGTGCGATATATAATTCAATGGAATTAAAGCATATCTACAATTGTACGATACATGTGTGACATACCGACACTAACAGGTATCAGGATTATACGATAGTGTAGTGTCGGTATGTACGACATTAAATGGTCACATTCCAAAAGCGCGCAAATTTCTTACAAACATCCCACTGAAATAAAAGGAAAAATCTGCAAGACGAAGTCTTGCGTGGGGTGTGATGTTTTAAAGGGTTAGTAAAGAGCGGCATGTTAATACCGTCTACCGCTCTGGCATGTTTATTTCGGACAGGTGTTAAATCCCTTCAGGAGAGCGCTCACGCGCGTTTGTAGTGAATTTACTTGATTACGACGATCCGCCGGGGTATTTTTTAAAGCGCCTCTCCAGAGCCCGTTTGTTTCGCTAAAAGGCCAAACCATGAAAATATCGTTACTGCCTGCTGTTTTACTGACTCTTTCACTATCTGCTGGCGCAGCTCCGCAGATGTGCTTTGATCAGGCCGGAAAAGATTACCAAATTGATCCGCTGCTGCTTATGTCAATTTCGATTAAAGAGAGTCATCTGGTACCGGATGCGATAAATGGATCAAACAGGAATGGAACGGAAGATGTCTGCGGTATGCAGGTGAACAGTTCCCATTACGGTAAACTTAAAAACTCCAATATTACCCGTGAGCGCCTGTTAAATGATCCATGTATCTGTGTTTATACTGGAGCATGGGTACTGGCGCACAACTTTCGGTCATACGGAAAAAACTGGGACAGCGTGGGGATGTATAATACGGGGCCGAGCAAAAAGCTCATTGTACAGCGCAAGGCCTATGCACAGGACATCAAAAATATATATCGTGTATTACTGGCCCGAAAAAAGTTACTTTCTGAACGTCTCGCGCCAGCTGCGGGAAAGGATCATGATATTAAAATTGCAGAAACAGCATCATCACATAGCGGGCAGTAAAAAGCCGCTCTGTTGAGCGGCTTAATTTTCAGGCCTTCAGTTTTGCAAACTCCTCCGCCATTTTCCAGAGCACCTGATTTAATTTGATGTCACCATCTATTCCGGTGACTTCCCGCGTTCTGGTCATCTTCCCTTTTTCCGTTCTGCCACGAATTCCCCCACGGATCACATTTTCCTGCACCACGTTAAACGTGGTCCATAAATCCTGGCCTCTGTCGAGCACACGGCGAGGGTTAATAATTTGCTCCGGTGTAATCGGCGCTGGTTTTCCATCGTATTTAAGTTCCAGGGCGGTCGCACCAAAAAGGCGCTGCTCAGGCAAAGTGAGCTGAATGCTTTTCATGAGGTCAATGTTTTCATCAACCGCGTCAAATGTTTTCAGCACCGTGTAAGCGCCTTCAATAACCTGCCCGACAATATCCCCTTTATGGGGTACGCGGATTTCACCAAAATCCTTCCATGCAACCAGACCATTACTGCAAACCTGACGGAACATACCGGGGATCATTTTATAGCTGCTTGAACCATCATGGCTATTCAGCAGAATAATTTCCGGTACTTCTTTTCCGTTAATCTGGTCATGACGACGCAGGCGAAGCATATGCTTCGTAAAGTCGCGTTTATCCTGGTCACGTGTACGTGACTGAGTTGCATAATACGGCTGAAAACCTTCATCACGTAGACGATCAAGAATGTTTATGGTCGGGATATATGTATAACGTTCAGAGCGTGAATCGTGTTTATCCGATGAGAACGCGCTCGGAACGATGAGCTGTAATTCCTCATTCGTCAGCGGACGGTCTTTACGGATCGAGGTAGGTATACGATAGCGGCTTGCGAAACTGACCATTTTTATTTACTCCTGATTATTTTGTTAGTGATGAAGGAATAACGCGGTGAAAATTATCCAGCGGCATTGCAGCTGCCACCGGACGACCATCGACAAACCAGACAGAGATATAATCCGGGCATTCGTCATTAATTAACGTCAGCTCAGTGGCATTCTCAGGCGGCGTAAAAATTGCCGGTTGTGGTTCCCCTTCAGATGCTGCCAGGACCCAGCAAAACAGATCCATGAACTGGGACGTGGTGAGGTTTGAATCACATCTTCCGGTAGATTCTTGAGCGGCGGTTTTGACGTTGACGTTTTGTGTGTGCATCCTGGTTTTCTCCTGTGGTGATGGTTGTCCATCTCCCTGGTGAGTTCTCTCGCGGCAAAGGGCAAAGGAGCAACGGCGAAGGGCGGAAGGAAAGGGGCGGAGACTAAAGTTTTTGCG
>NZ_VWWX01000008.1:0-147163 GCF_011752745.1 Enterobacter sp. Acro-832 | reverse complement strand
TTGTCTGATAAATTGTTAAAGAGCAGTGCAACGCGGCTTTCGCTCACCGTTGCGAGGTGGCGTATATTACGCTTTCCTCTTTCAGAGTCAACCCGTTATTTCAGGATTTTTTCTCTTCAACCGACCGGGCTGTTTGTGAAGTGATTCACATCCGCCGTGTCGATGGAGGCGCATTATAGGGAGTTCCCGAACGACCGCAACCGAAAAGTTGCAAAAAAATGACTGACTGCTGCATTCCCCAGCAAAACCCCGCCTTATACCCTTTTATGCACAAAGTTATCCACAATCATGCACAGATCCGGACGCGATCCAACGAATTGAGCGGGAAGATCAACTATACTAGCGGCAAATACTCTCCTCTGTGCAGACCGCTTCATGACCACACAACGCCTCACCCGTGACTGGCGTCTCCCTACCGCAGGGTTGATGCTGCTGGCAATTCTCTTTGCCGGTTTTACCCTGCATACGCACTGGAACGCCTTTATCCAGTGGTGTCTTGCCACGCAAATTACCCTGCACCGTTATCTGGTGATGTACCTGCTGCAGCTGAATAACCACCAGTACAGCGGTGGGTTATGGCTGTTAACGGGGGCTTTCCTTTATGGTGTCCTTCACGCCATCGGACCCGGGCACGGAAAATTCATTGTGACGACCTATCTGACCACCAATAAGGAAAGCGAGCTGGCCGCCCGGGTCGTCCCCTTCCTGGGTAGCCTGATGCAGGGCGTCAGCGCCATTCTGTTTGTCTTTATTCTGGCGGTAGGGTTCAACCTCGCTTCAGGGGATATCAGTACCAGCCGCTGGTACGTGGAGAAGATCAGCGCAGTGCTTATTGGCGCATTCGGCGCATTTGTCATTTACCAGGCGCTGAAGAGTCTGCGCCCGCGCAGGATGTCTGTCTCTGCCATTAAGCCGCTTCATCAGCACGACGAACACTGTGGCTGCGGCCATCACGGCGTAGGTACAGATCTGACGCAGGGCGACTGGAAAACCCGTCTGGGCGTGATTCTGGCAATTGGGGCACGCCCGTGCAGCGGGGCGATCATGATTCTGATGTTTTCGAACGCGCTGGGCATTGTTACCTGGGGAGTGGCCGCAGTCATGACCATGTCTCTGGGAACCGCGCTCTCTATTGTGGGGCTTTCCCTGGCTGTACGGTACGCCCGCGAACGTACGGTGACCTGGTTCAGAGAAAGCGCCTCATTAAGCTGGCTGGTGCCGGCAGTCAAAATAGCCGGAGGGATAGTCCTGATCCTGTTCGCGACGGTGCTATTCCTGACGGTGATCCCCATCAGTGCCAATGGCGACTACATCGCCGCCGGATGCTAATAAAAGAAAACCCGCCGTTGGCGGGTTTCTTTATTACTCGTTGATGCGTGGATGCTGATCCACCAGTCGGGAGCGTTTTTTCTGCAGCTCTTCAATCTCGGCGTCAATATCCTCAATCTTCTGCTCTACATTATCGTAGTGCTCACGCAGGATCTCTTTCGCTTCCTGAATATCCGATGCCGCAGGCGTGGCGCCTTTCAGAGGACGATTCGCCGTCTCCTTCATGGTAATACCGGTAATCAAACCAATCACCGCGATCACCATCAGGTAATAAGCCGGCATCATCAGGTTCTGCGTGCTCTCCACCAGCGAGGCGGCAAGCGTCGGGGTCAGACCGGCAATCAGTACCGAGATGTTAAAGGCCGCGGCCAGCGCGCTATAGCGAATGTGGGTCGGGAACATCGCGGGTAGCGTTGAGGCCATCACCCCGATAAAGCAGTTAAGGATCACCGCCAGCATCAGCAGACCGGCAAAAATCAGCCCCAGCACATCGCTGTTAATCAGAATAAATGCCGGGATTGCCAGCGCAAACAGCGCAACGCTTCCCAGAATAATGAACGGTCGACGGCCAAAACGGTCACTCAACAGGCCCATAATCGGCTGCACAAACAGCATACCGACCATGATGGCGATAATAATCAGCACACCGTGATCTTCCGAGTAGTGCAGGTTATGCGACAGATAGCTCGGCATGTAGGTCAGCAGCATGTAGTAGGTCACGTTGGTCGAAATCACCAGACCAATACAGGTCAGCAGGCTGCGCCAGTGCTTAGTGGCAATCTCTTTGAACGATACCTTCGGACCATCCTGCAGCCCTTCACGGTCACCCTGTTCCAGCTTATCGACGTGCTGCTGGAACGCAGGCGTCTCTTCAAGCGCATGACGCAGGTAGAGACCAATGATCCCCAGCGGCAGTGCCAGGAAGAACGGGATACGCCAGCCCCAGTCGAGGAAGTTCGCTTCCCCCACTACGGTTGAAATCAGCACCACCACGCCCGCGCCCAGAACGAACCCGGCAATGGAGCCGAAGTCCAGCCAGCTTCCCATAAAGCCGCGCTTACGGTCGGGGGAATACTCGGCAACAAAGATCGAGGCGCCGGTATATTCACCGCCCACGGAGAAGCCCTGCGCCATCTTACAGATCAGCAGCAGAATCGGTGCCCAAATGCCGATGGTGGCGTAAGACGGGATAAGACCGATACAGAATGTACTGATCGACATAATGACGATGGTGATAGCCAGGATCTTCTGACGACCATATTTATCACCGAGCATACCGAAGAACAGACCACCCAGCGGGCGAATCAGGAAGGGGACGGAGAACGTACCCAGTGCGGCAATCATCTGCAGGCTGGGATCGGCCCCGGGGAAAAACACTTTACCTAACGCATAGGCCACAAAGCCGTAGACACCAAAATCGAACCATTCCATCGCATTACCGAGCGAGGCTGCGGTAATCGCTTTACGCAGTTTTGCGTCATCAATAATGGTGACGTCGCGAAGCGTGATGGGTTTAATCTTTTTCCTTCTCAGCATAGCTATCCTCGTTGACTCGGCCCTGTCTGTTTCACAGTCCAGTTTACGTTCTGTGAACCATGGGATCCGCTCCATGCGAATCGCCTTATTCAAGCGTAGCAGGTTTACTTACATTGACGTTTTACGTCGATACAACCGAACCTGTTGACGCCTGCCTGGGCAGTTAATGACCTTTTTACCCTACCAGCGTTTATATTTGTGATCAACTTCACACATATTTCAGCGTCAGGTCAACTCGTTCCCGGATTTGTCAATGAGTGCAAATAAGCACTTTCTCATCCCCGCCTTTAGAGCCACTTCACACACATCATGAGTTCTTTCTCAACAAAAAAAACAAACCACGTTTTCTCACATCCAATTTACATAAATTTTCATCATAAGGAAGCCATCGATGCTTTTACATTGAATATGTGACAAAGATAACTAAAACGATGTTTTATTTTCATTGAATCAATATTCCATTGATCGCATGATAAATCCGAATACAACGTTTCATGTGTTTTCCAATGAGGTCAATCGAGAGCACAATTTTATTTTCCTTGCAGGGTTATCGAGAAATACCCCTCAAGCAAAAACGCCAATCAATTGAATTTATTGACTAATTTTTAGCACCGATCGCCCGTCAGGCGGGGTCAGATGTGAGGATTGTCTATGAAGATTAAAGCCACGATAGAACGCATACCCGGCGGTATGATGCTGGTTCCGCTGGTACTGGGCGCCATCCTGAATACCCTTGCCCCTGATACCGGGGCTTATTTTGGCGGTTTCACAAAAGGCATGATAACGGGCACGGTTCCGATTCTTGCCGTCTGGTTTTTTTGTATCGGTGCATCCATTAATTTGCGGGCGACGGGTACCGTATTACGGAAATCCGGTACGCTGGTAATAACCAAAATAGCGGTAGCCTGGGCAGTAGCGATGATATGCGCGATGTTCATCCCGGAGACTGGAATTCAGACCGGGTTCTTCGCGGGATTATCGGTCCTGGCGATTGTCTCGGCGATGGATATGACTAACGGCGGATTGTACGCCAGCCTGATGAATCAGTACGGGACAAAAGAAGAGTCCGGCGCATTTGTGTTGATGTCTCTGGAGTCTGGCCCGCTGATGACGATGCTGATCCTGGGGTCTGCTGGCCTGGCCTCTTTTGAACCCCACCACTTTGTCGGCGCGATCCTGCCCTTCCTGATCGGCTTTGCCCTTGGCAATCTCGATCACGATCTGCGTGATTTCTTCAGCAAAGCCACGCCGGTGCTGATCCCGTTCTTCGGCTTCGCGCTGGGGAACACCATCAATCTGAAGGTTATCCTTGATACCGGCCTGCTGGGTATTGTGCTGGGTGTCGCCGTAATTATCATTACCGGTATCCCGCTAATCATTGCCGACCGCGCGATCGGCGGAGGAAACGGCACAGCGGGCGTCGCCGCCTCTTCAGCCGCAGGCGCTGCCGTCGCCAACCCGGTGATTATTGCCCAGATTAACCCGGCCTTCGAACCGGTGGCCGCTTCCGCGACGGCGCTGGTTGCGGCCAGCGTGATTGTCACCGCGATTCTGGTGCCGATCGTCACGGCGCTGTATGCGAAACGCTACGGGAATATGCAAGAGACCCAGCCTGAACCGAAACCAATTGAAATGAATCATTAACGCGCCGCACCAAACCATTCCCTCTCCCCCCGGGGAGAGGATCAAGGTGAGGGGAAGAAGGGATTCACCCAAAAATCTCTTCCACCATCCCGTCCACCAGCCGTTTTGCCGAACAGAGCCTCGGCATTCCCAGCGCGACGGTCTGCCAGTTTTGCGTCACTGACCAGCTCACCGGATGCTTATCCGCCTGACACCAGTCCCCCAGCCAGCCCAGCATGTCTTTATGATCGATCAATCCCGGCGAAGCCGGCGTTGTCAGCCACTGATGATAAAAATGGCGGGTCGTGGGGGAGGCATTGATGCCCTGCGCCAGATAGTTAGCCGCCATGCTGCGCAGGTTATCCTTAAGCATTGCCGCCACATCTTCGTTCGCGAGACGGCATGCGTCGCCAAATGCCCCCCAGCGCAGCTCCTCCAGGACGATAAAACAGCGCCCGGCCAGCGACCAGCCATCATAATGCCCGGCCCGCCAGCGGGTAAAAATTTGCTCGCTGTGTTCACCCGCCTGCACCGTCAGGCCGCGCTGGGTCAGCGCCTTTTCCTTATAGGCTGCGCGTTGGGTAAAATGAGACACGAGATCGGCGTACTGCTGCGTCAGTCCGGGGGACTGCAGGGTGCGCGGGTGAGTCTGCTGACGCAGCGCAATCAGCTTCTCTGCCATCAGCGTCAGCGCGAGATGACCCGGATCAAGCATGCTGGCCAGTTTTTCCGCCAGCCCCAGACGCAGCCCCGCATTTTCATTGAGCATCCCCGCCATCGCCCAGGGGCGTAGCCGGGTATGCGTCATGATTTCCTGCGTCAAACGCTCACGAAACTGCAGCTGCTGTGGTCCCAGGCGAGGATGACGCGCCGCGTCTCTCCCCTGCACCAGATCGACCATAAATTTTGGATTAATACACTCCAGCGTTCGCCCGGGGCCGTCCAGTAGTGGTGTTGTCATGGTTGCTCTGCCGCGAATAGGGTTTGAATATCATCGCGTAACAGTCGGGTATCTTCCTGTATCCACGTCGCAGTAGTGATGCTTTGCTTCAACAACTGGCAGAGCGCTCGGGTTGAGTGCTCATTTTGCTGACGCACTGCGAGGCTATCACGCAAGCTTTCCTGTAACCCGGTCAGGCACAACGAAAATTCTGCAAAGAACGTCGCCATTCCTGCCGTAACAGAGACATCGACCTGAGCGGACAAAGCTTTACGTATTTGTTCACAAAACTGATCAATATGTTGCTTAAATTTGTCATGTAGCTGCGCAATATCGATAACATACCGCGTGCGCGTTTCCACATACTCGTCCCAGCCCCAGCCTGGATTATTGAGCCAACGAGAGACCGTTTCACGCATGCTGCTCCCGCCGGAGGGAGGGACGGCCTGGCTGTCGTCCTGCGCAATCGCATCGTTGAACAGCGCCCGCGTATTAAAGTTAAGCTGGCTTGCCTGAAACGCCGGGAAGCTGATCCGCGCCCGAAAACCCGCATGGCTCAGATGCTCTTTAATACGCGTTTCGATGGGACGCATGGCTTCGTTCAGGGAGCGCGCCAGCGTGGACTCCAGCTGATCGAAGCGTAACGCCAGCTCCCGGCCGATCTTCGTCTGGGCATCCAGCATTACCTGCTCGCAGGAGGCGCGTAATTTACTCAGCGCAATCTGCGCCTGCCCTTCATCGTCCAGAACCAGCTGCTTCAGCACCTCACCGCGAAGGTTCGGCCGGTCGGTGCCTGGCAAATCAAGAATCGGGTGCGTGCTGAACACCAGGTCAATCTCATGGTGTAGCGCGGTTTTTTGGGAGCCGATAAAGTCCGCGGTAGCGCTCAGCGCTTCCTCAACCTCGTGTTTCACCTCATCGCTCACCACGCACTGACGCGTCTGCAAAAGCGCCATGTCCTCTTCCAGACGTGCGATATTCAACTCCAGCGCCTCAAAGGCCACCGTCAGCCCCTGATAGCGGAAATCGAGATACTCGCGGGCATTTTGCGCGTAGTTGAGCAGCTTATGCGAGGCTGAACGCAGCGCGTATAGCGAGGCATTGGCATAGGCTGCGTAAATCAGTTTGCGTATCGGTTGCTCGAAGAGCGAATCTTCCCAGAGCAAATCGGCAGAATGTCGGATATGGTCGATATCGTCCAGGTCCGCCGTACGCCAGCGACGTCCGAGTGCCGCTTCGGCAAAATCCTGCACCCAGGGTTGCTCCTGATGATCCGGCAGTTGCCCGTGCGTACTCAGCTCGTAGCGCGCGCGGTTCGCCAGATACGCCCACATGGACGAAACGGGATAAATCTGCCCAGGCGAAATATTGCCTTTCATTAAGGTGCCGGAGATCATCGCCCGGATTTGTTCTTCATCGTCGCTATTGCGATCTTTCTGATCGAATTTATTCACCAGCGCATACAGCGGCACCGATTTTCCCGCCGCGGAAATGGCCTGGCGGACTTCTTCATCAGAGATGGATTTAAGCTGGGTATAATCCATCACGGCCAGCACCGCCGATGCGCGAGAGAGTTGCTCGCTGAGCATTTTTTGCAGATGCGGCTGTCCGGCCTCGTTCGGCCCGGGTGTGTCGAGCAGCGTCAACTGCCCGAGGTGGGCATCCAGGCCCGCAAGATGCACGAACTCCACTTCAATGACCGGGATATGTTCGATAGCCGCATATTCCGAGAACGGAAACGCCACGCCCAGCGCCTGGGAAAGTCTCACCAGGTCATTGAGGCTTTTCAGACAATGAAATATCGGCTGCGCCCCCAGATGATGCTTCTCAAACGCTTCCCCTTTTTCAATGCGCTCCAGCAGCGTATTCATGTCTTTATCAATTTCCAGACGCTGGGCCAGCTTCCCGCGATCGTAATCGCATAGCTGTTTCTGAAGCAGTTGGATCAATTCATCAATCGGGGAGGCATGAGAGAAATGCAGCACCGGCTCCTTCTGGCCCGGCGTGTGGCGGATCAGCGTCGGCAGCGCCGTCATCGGACGATTGCGGTTCGGTAGCACTTCGGTACCCACAATCGCATTAATGGTGGTCGATTTTCCCGCTTTCATGGTGCCCACAATGGCCAGGACCATTTCCAGCCGGGTTATTTTCCGTAATTCATTATTCAGCATCGCCTGCTGCGCGTCGACGCCGCGCGCGCTAAAATGCAAAGGTAAAACGTTGTTCGTTTCGCCTGTAATAGCAGCCGCAGTGCTCTCCAGCATTGCAGTCGGCATTGATTTCAACGTATCAAGATTTTGCAGGGCAAGCTGTAACAAACGCTCCGCTTCCTGGCTTAATTCAAAAATGGTCTGTGTGTGCATGATAAAAGCCTTTCCTTAACGCAAATTTATTACTTTTATTAAGCCACTTGTTTTAATTATGTCGTTCAGGCTTATATGATCACGTGTGGAAAACATGTTCGCCGAAATATAACTGATTGAAGATAATCAGAAATAATTCACTATCCTTGCATGGCGTGTATAGCTTCTCTCCTGGCCCGTTAGCCAAAAGAAAAAAGCGTAGCCCATTTTTAAGAAACTTCAGGATATATCATCATTATTTATCCACCTAAAAAGAGAGGTAATGCGCCACTGCCATAAGATATGTAGGGCAGTGAAGTCCGGCGATAAATAACAATGTGTCGCTTCACCTTATCCGAAATGGCAGAGCGTAGCAATTTGCTGCAATAAAATATTCGATATATTTATCGTCATTTCTTCCCACCGTGTTAATGGGCGTAAGCATCGCTTAACTGACTGACAGAACGTGTCACTCCCGATACGCTTTTTGCCTTTTTTAATTCACAATATCACCGACAACGGTGTGGATTTGCGCTATACTTGCCGCCTTTTTCGGCACCCTGCCGTCATTTTGCTGGCACTTTCCAGCGCGTTTACACTTTTGAGGATACCGATATGTCACTTCCACACTGCCCAAAATGCAATTCTGAATACACCTATGAAGATAATGGCATGTTCATCTGCCCGGAATGCGCTCATGAATGGAATGATGCCGAGCCGGCTCAGGATGCTGATGCGCTCATCGTGAAAGATGCTAACGGCAATCTGCTGGCAGACGGTGACAGCGTTACCGTCGTTAAGGACCTGAAGGTGAAAGGCAGTTCTTCCATGCTGAAAATCGGCACCAAAGTGAAGAATATCCGTCTGGTTGAAGGCGATCATAATATCGACTGCAAAATTGACGGCTTCGGTCCGATGAAACTGAAATCTGAGTTCGTGAAAAAGAACTGATTTACCCGCCCGGTGGCGCTTCGCTTGCCGGGCTTTCGGGAACTACACTTAATGGGCTTTTCTTACGTGAGGTAAAGATTATGCCGTTAAGTCCCTACATCTCTTTCGCCGGCAACTGCGCTGAGGCCACCGCCTTCTACCAGCAAGCCGTCGGCGCAGAGCTTCTCTATAAAATTACCTTCGGCGAAATGCCAAAAAGCGATAACAGCGATGAAGGCTGTCCGTCCGGTATGCAATTTCCGGATTCGGCTATCGCCCATTCCAACGTCCGCATTGCGGGCAGCGATATCATGATGAGCGACGGGATGCCGCCTGGCAGCAACGCGCAGTACGCGGGCTTTACGCTGGTGCTCGACACCCAGGATGTCGATGAAGGCAAACGCTGGTTCGACAACCTTGCCGATGGCGGGAATATCGAAATGGCCTGGCAGGAAACCTTCTGGGCGCACGGTTTCGGTAAAGTCACCGACAAATACGGCGTGCCGTGGATGATTAACGTCGTCAAGCAACAAACGTCGTAGGCAGGACACGCGCAGCGCATCCGGCAACAGCGCCCGGTGGCGCTGCGCTGACCGGGCCTACGGTGATTGTCATCAAACTCCGCTCAACTCTTCAAACTCCCGCAACCTGCACTTAACCCGAATGTCACATTGATGCGCCAGCATGAGGCCACATTTATCGTGAGGCCCAGCACATGCAAACTGTCATCCGCGTCGAGAAACTGAGCAAGACCTTCAATCACAACAAGGCTCTGCATGCCGTTGATCTGACCGTCCGGCAGGGCGACATGGTGGCGCTTCTCGGGCCTTCCGGCTCGGGTAAATCCACCCTTCTGCGCCATTTGAGCGGGCTTATCACCGGCGATAAAACGCCGGAAAGCCACGTCGAGCTGCTGGGTAATACCGTACAGCGCGCGGGGCGTCTGGCGAGCGATATCCGCAAGAGCCGTGCCCAGACGGGCTACATCTTCCAGCAATTCAACCTGGTAAACCGCCTGACGGTGCTGGAGAACGTGCTGATTGGCGCGCTCGGCAGCACCCCGTTCTGGCGCACCTGTCTGCGCTGGTTCACCCCTTCCCAGAAGCAGGAAGCCTTACAGGCGCTGACCCGCGTCAGCATGGCGCACTTCGCCCACCAGCGCGTCTCCACCCTGTCCGGTGGACAACAGCAGCGCGTGGCGATTGCGCGCGCGCTGATGCAGAAAGCGCAAATCATTCTCGCTGACGAACCCATTGCCTCGCTGGACCCGGAGTCCGCCCGCATCGTGATGGAAACCCTGCGCGACATTAACCAGAACGACGGCATTACCGTGGTGGTCACGCTGCATCAGGTGGATTACGCCCTGCGCTATTGCGAACGCATCGTCGCCCTGCGTCAGGGACACGTGTTCTTTGATGGCGCGAGCCATCAGTTTGATAACGAACGTTTTGACCATCTCTACCGCAGCATTAACCGCGTCGAAGAGAACGCGCAGGCTGCTTAATTAAACCCGATCCGAGGAAAGTACATGAGCTACAAAGCCGTTGCCGCGCTGGCCTTTACCAGCATGTTCAGCCTCAGCACCCTGTTAAGCCCGGCGTATGCACAAGAGCAGGAAAAAGCGCTGAACTTCGGCATTATTTCGACGGAATCACAGCAAAACCTGAAACCTCAGTGGGAACCGTTCCTGAAAGATATGGAAACCAAACTGGGGATCAAAGTGAACGCCTTCTTCGCCCCGGACTACGCGGGCATCATCCAGGGGATGCGCTTTAACAAAGTGGACATCGCCTGGTACGGCAACCTCTCCGCCATGGAAGCGGTGGACCGCGCGAACGGCCAGGTCTTTGCCCAGACCGTCGCGGCAGATGGCTCCCCGGGCTACTGGAGCGTGCTGATCGTCAACAAAGACAGCCCAATCAACAACCTCAATGACATGCTCGCCAAACGCAAAGAGCTGACCTTCGGCAACGGCGATCCGAACTCTACCTCCGGCTACCTGGTCCCTGGCTACTACGTCTTCGCCAAAAATAACGCCTCCGCCAGCGACTTCAAGCGCACAGTGAACGCCAGCCATGAAACCAACGCACTGGCCGTGGCCAACAAGCAGGTGGATGTTGCCACCAACAACACCGAGAACCTCGACAAGCTGAAGACCTCCGCACCGGACAAGCTGAAAGAGATCAAGGTTATCTGGAAATCCCCGCTGATCCCCGGCGACCCGATCGTGTGGCGTAAAAACCTGTCCGAAAGCACCAAGGACAAGGTGTACGACTTCTTTATGACCTATGGCAAAACGCCGGAAGAGAAAGCAGTCCTCGAACGTCTGGGCTGGGCACCGTTCCGCCCGTCAAGCGACCTGCAGCTGGTCCCGATTCGCCAGCTGGCGCTGTTTAAAGAGATGCAGGGCGTGAAGGACAACAAAGGCCTGAAGGACGAGGAGAAGACCAGCAAAGTGGCCGCGATTCAGGCCCAGCTTGAAGACCTCGACCGCCTGACCGCCGCGCTCGGCGCGATGACGAGCGTGAATAAAGCGGTGCAGTAACGCTTTTCGCCCGGTGGCGCTGCGCTTACCGGGCCTACATTTTGGATCGTAGGCCGGATAAGCGTAGCGCCATCCGGCACACAAAGCCCCACGGAGCCAAACATGCAAACCATCACCCTCCCACCGCCAAAGCGCAGCTGGTTCTCGCTCATAAGCTGGGCCATCCTGCTGGCGGTGCTGGTTATCTCCTGGAAGGGCGCGGAAATGGATCCGCTGCTGCTCTTCAAAGACGCGGGCAACATGGCGACCTTCGCCGCCGACTTCTTCCCGCCGGACTTCAGCCAGTGGCAGGACTACCTCAGCGAAATGGCGGTCACCCTGCAAATCGCCGTCTGGGGCACCGCGCTGGCCGTTATTCTCTCTGTTCCGTTTGGCCTGATGAGCGCCGAAAACATCGTGCCGTGGTGGGTATACCAGCCCATGCGCCGCCTGATGGACGCCTGTCGAGCGATCAACGAAATGGTCTTTGCGATGCTGTTCGTGGTCGCCGTCGGCCTGGGTCCGTTTGCGGGCGTCATGGCGCTGTTCATCCACACCACCGGCGTGCTCTCCAAGCTGCTCTCCGAGGCGGTCGAAGCCATTGAGCCCGGTCCGGTGGAAGGCATTCGCGCGACCGGCGCCAACAAAATCGAAGAGATCCTCTACGGCGTTCTGCCACAGGTGATGCCGCTGCTGATCTCCTACTCCCTGTACCGCTTTGAGTCCAACGTCCGCTCCGCCACCGTCGTCGGCATGGTCGGCGCAGGCGGGATTGGCGTCACCCTGTGGGAAGCGATTCGCGGTTTCCAGTTCCAGCAAACCTGCGCCCTGATGGTGCTTATCATCGTCACCGTCAGCCTGCTGGATTTCCTCTCTCAACGTTTGCGTAAGCACTTCATCTGAGAAGCGAGGCTTTGTTTTCTATGCACTTATCCAGACATCCGACCAGTTACCCCACCCGCTGGCAAGAGATTGCGGCGAAGCTCGAAGTGGAGCTGCGCACGCACTACCGCTGCGGAGACTACCTTCCTGCCGAGCAGCAGCTTGCCGACCGCTATGAAGTGAACCGACACACCCTGCGCCGCGCCATTGACCAGCTGGTCGAGCGCGGCTGGGTCCAGCGCCGTCAGGGCGTAGGCGTGCTGGTGCTGATGCGTCCGTTCGACTACCCGCTTAACGCCCAGGCGCGCTTTAGCCAGAACCTGCTGGATCAGGGCAGCCACCCGACCAGCGAAAAGCTGCTCTCGGTCTTACGCCCGGCCTCCAGCCACGTGGCAGACGCGCTGGGTATTCAGGAGGGCGACAACGTCATCCACCTGCGCACCCTGCGCCGGGTCAACGGCGTCGCGGTGTGCCAGATAGACCACTACTTCGCGGATCTCACCCTCTGGCCCGTGCTGCAGAATTTCTCCAGCGGTTCGCTGCATGATTTTCTCCAGAATGCGACAGGCATTGCGCTGAAACGCACCCAGACGCGCATCAGCGCCCGCCGCGCGCAGGCGAAAGAGAGCAAAGTGCTCGAAATCCCCAATATGGCCCCGCTGCTCTGCGTGCGCACCCTCAACCACCGTGACGGCGAGATCGACGCGACGGAATACTCCGTCAGCCTGACCCGCGCCGACATGATCGAATTCACCATGGAGCACTGAATGCACTTCGACACCGCCACCCGACAGCGCTGGATGCGCGTGCTGGCCCACAGCCAGCCTGCTGCGCTGTCTGCCCGCATGAACGCCCTTAGCCTGGCCCCCGGGTACGACATCCTCCGCGCGCCGGAGATCGGCCTTGTGCAGATCCAGGCGCGCATGGGCGGCACCGGCGAGCGCTTTTTCGCCGGGGATGCCACCCTCACCCGCGCAGCGATCCGCCTGCACAGCGGCACGCTGGGCTACAGCTACGTGCTGGGGCGTGATAAAGCCCACGCCGAGCGCTGCGCGGTCATCGACGCGCTTTTACAGGAACCACCGCATTTCCAGACGCTGATGGAAACCCTTATTTCCCCGCTGGAGGCCGACCGCGCCGCACGTCTTGCCGCGCGTCAGGCCGAAGTGAATACCAGCCGGGTCGACTTCTTTACGCTCGTTCGCGGAGACAACGCATGACGCTTCAACCTGCTTTTACCCTGGCCGTCCAGGATGCCCAACACAGTTTTCGTCGCCTGCTGAAGGCCATGAGCGAGCCGGGCGTGATTGTCTCGCTGCACCAGCTCTCCCAGGGCTGGCTGCCGCTGAATCTGGCCACCACCAGCGTACTGCTGACCCTGGCCGACAACGATACCCCGGTATGGCTTTCGGGCGCCCTGTCGAACGACATCGCCAGCCAGAACCTGCGTTTTCACACCGGCGCTCCGCTGGTCGATCAGCCCCGGCAGGCGATCTTTGCCGTGGCCGACGAACAAATCAGCCATGAACAGCTGAATGCCCTGAGCGAAGGCACCGCCGTCGCCCCGGAAACCAGCGCCACGCTGATTTTGCAGGTCGCCAGCCTGAGCGGCGGCCGCATGCTGCGCCTGACCGGCGCAGGCATCGCCGACGAGCGCATGGTCGCGCCGCAGCTGCCGGAGTGCATCATTCACGAGCTGACCGAGCGCCCGCACCCGTTCCCGCTGGGCATTGACCTGATCCTGACCTGCGGCGAACGCCTGCTGGCCATCCCGCGGACCACCCACGTGGAGGTGTGCTGATGTACGTTGCCGTTAAAGGGGGCGAGAAGGCCATCGCCGCCGCCCATGCGCTGCAGGCGCACAGACGACGGGGCGATGAACAGCTGCCCGAGCTGAGCGTCGCCCAAATCGAGCAGCAGCTAAACCTCGCCGTAGACCGGGTAATGACCGAGGGCGGCATCGCCGACCGAGAACTGGCGGCGCTAGCCCTGAAGCAGGCCAGCGGTGATAACGTGGAAGCGATCTTCCTGCTGCGCGCCTACCGCACCACGCTGGCGAAACTGGCGGTCAGCGAGCCGGTGAACACGGCGGAGATGCGCCTGGAGCGCCGCATTTCTGCCGTTTATAAAGACATCCCGGGCGGCCAGCTGCTTGGCCCTACCTGTGACTACACCCATCGCCTGCTGGATTTTACCCTGCTGGCGAACGGCGAGACGTCGCCGCTCAGCACCTCTGACGCCGAACAGGAACCGTCCCCGCACGTCTTCAGCCTGCTGGCGAAACAAGGCCTGGCGAAGACGGAGGAAGATTCAGGCGCGCAGCCGGACGATATCACCCGCACGCCGCCGGTCTACCCCTGTTCACGCTCGTCCCGCCTGCAGCAGCTGATGCGCGGCGACGAAGGCTATCTGCTGGCGCTGGCCTACTCCACCCAGCGCGGCTACGGGCGTAACCATCCGTTTGCCGCCGAAATTCGCAGCGGCTACATCGACGTTGAAATCGTGCCGGAAGAGCTGGGGTTTGCGGTGAACGTCGGCGAACTGCTGATGACCGAATGCGAAATGGTGAACGGTTTTGTTGCCCCCGAAAATGAAGACCCGCACTTTACCCGCGGCTACGGGCTGGTGTTTGGCCTTGGCGAGCGCAAGGCGATGGCCATGGCGCTGGTCGACCGCGCCCTGCAGGCGCCGGACTACGGCGAACACATCGCGGGCCCGGCACAGGACGAAGAGTTCGTCCTGGCCCACGCGGATAACGTCGAGGCCGCGGGCTTCGTCTCGCACCTCAAGCTGCCGCACTACGTCGATTTCCAGGCCGAACTGGAACTGCTGAAACGCCTGCAACGGGAGCGCAAACATGGCTAACTTAAGCGGCTACAACTTTGCCTATCTGGATGAGCAAACCAAACGCATGATCCGCCGAGCGATACTTAAAGCGGTGGCGATCCCGGGCTATCAGGTGCCGTTCGGCGGCCGCGAAATGCCGATGCCCTACGGCTGGGGCACGGGCGGTATTCAGATCACCGCCAGCGTGATCGGCGAGGCGGACGTGCTGAAGGTCATCGACCAGGGCGCGGACGACACCACCAACGCCGTGTCGATCCGCAACTTCTTTCAGCGGGTAACGGGCGTCGCGACCACGGAAAAAACCGAAGACGCGACGCTGATCCAGACCCGCCACCGCATTCCGGAAACCCCGCTCGCTGAAGATCAGATTCTGATTTTCCAGGTGCCGATCCCGGAGCCGCTGCGCTTTATCGAGCCGCGCGAAACCGAAACCCGCACCATGCACGCCCTGGAAGAGTACGGGGTCATGCAGGTGAAGCTGTATGAGGATATCGCCCGCTTCGGCCATATCGCCACCACCTACGCCTACCCGGTGAAGGTCAACGGGCGCTACGTCATGGACCCGTCGCCGATCCCGAAATTCGATAACCCGAAGATGGACATGATGCCCGCCCTGCAGCTGTTCGGTGCCGGACGTGAAAAACGCATCTACGCCGTCCCGCCCTACACGCGTGTCGAAAGCCTGGATTTCGACGATCACCCGTTTACGGTGCAGGAGTGGGACGAGCCGTGCGCCATCTGCGGTTCCAAACACAGCTATCTGGATGAAGTGGTGCTGGATGACACGGGCAAACGGATGTTTGTCTGCTCCGACACCGATTTCTGCCGCCAACAGAGCGAGGCGAACGGCCAATGAAACCGCTGCTTTCGGTTAACAACCTGACCCACCTGTATGCGCCGGGCAAAGGCTTTAGCGACGTGTCGTTCGAGCTGTGGCCGGGCGAAGTGCTGGGGATTGTCGGCGAGTCCGGCTCAGGCAAAACCACCCTGCTGAAGTCCATCTCCGCGCGCCTGACGCCGCAACACGGCGAGATACTCTATCAGGGACACTCCCTCTACGGCATGAGCGAGGCCGAGCGCCGCCGCCTGCTGCGCACCGAGTGGGGCGTGGTGCATCAGCACCCGATGGACGGCCTGCGCCCTCAGGTCTCGGCGGGGGGAAATATCGGCGAACGCCTGATGGCCACCGGCGCGCGCCACTACGGCAATATCCGCTCTACGGCGCAACACTGGCTGGAAGAAGTGGAAATCCCCGCCTCGCGCATCGACGACCTGCCCACCACCTTCTCCGGCGGTATGCAGCAGCGCCTGCAGATCGCCCGCAACCTGGTCACGCACCCGAAGCTGGTATTTATGGATGAACCCACCGGCGGGCTGGACGTCTCGGTGCAGGCTCGTCTGCTCGACCTGCTGCGCGGCCTGGTGGTAGAGCTGAACCTGGCAGTGGTGATTGTCACCCACGATCTGGGCGTTGCGCGCCTGCTGGCGGACCGCCTGCTGGTGATGAAGCAGGGTCGGGTGGTGGAAAGTGGGTTAACCGACCGTGTGCTCGACGATCCCCACCATCCCTACACCCAGCTGCTGGTGTCGTCCGTGTTGCAGAACTGAGGTTGCTGCTGCCGGGTGGCGCTGCGCTTACCCGGCCTACGAATAGCGCACCTGTAGGCCGGGTAAGGCGAAGCCGCCACCCGGCAAAACAAATCGCGAGGCCAACATGATCCACGTACAAAACGTAAGTAAGACCTTTGTGCTCCACCAGCAAAACGGCGTGCGTCTGCCGGTGCTGCAAAATGCCTCTCTGGAGGTTAATCGCGGCGAATGCGTGGTGCTGCACGGCCATTCCGGCAGCGGAAAATCGACCCTGCTGCGCTCCCTCTATGCCAACTATTTGCCCGACGAAGGCCATATTCATATTCGCCACGGCGATGAATGGGTCGACCTGGTACAGGCTCCCGCGCGGAAGGTGCTGGACGTGCGCCGCACCACGATCGGCTGGGTGAGCCAGTTTCTGCGGGTGATCCCGCGGATCTCCGCCCTCGACGTGGTGATGCAGCCGCTGCTGGATCTCGGCGTGCCGCGCGAAATCTGCGCCGCCAAAGCCGCCAGCCTGCTGACGCGCCTCAATGTGCCCGAGCGCCTCTGGCACCTTGCCCCGTCGACCTTTTCCGGCGGCGAGCAGCAGCGCGTCAATATCGCCCGCGGCTTTATCGTCGACTACCCGATTTTACTTCTGGATGAACCCACCGCCTCGCTCGACAGCAAAAACAGCGCCGCCGTGGTGGAACTGATCGAACAGGCCAAAGCGCGCGGGGCGGCGATCGTCGGGATCTTCCACGACGAGAGCGTTCGCACCCGCGTCGCGGACAGGCTGCACCCAATGGGGACTCCTGCATGATTATCAATAACGTCAAGCTGGTACTGGACAATGAGGTGGTTGGCGGCTCGATTGAGATCCAGGACGGAACAATCCGCGCGTTTGCCGAAACCCAGAGCCGCTCACCCGAAGCGATGGACGGCGACGGCGGCTGGCTGCTGCCGGGGCTGATCGAACTGCATACCGATAATCTGGACAAGTTCTTCACGCCACGGCCGAAGGTGGACTGGCCCGCGCATTCAGCGATGAGCAGCCACGATGCGCTGATGGTCGCCAGCGGCATCACCACCGTACTGGACGCGGTGGCCATCGGTGACGTGCGCGACGGTGGCGACCGTCTGGAGAACCTGGAGAAGATGATCAACACCGTGGAGGAGACGCAAAAACGCGGCCTCAACCGCGCCGAGCACCGCCTGCACCTGCGCTGCGAGCTGCCGCACCACACCACCCTGCCGCTGTTTGAAAAGCTGGTCGGCCGCGAGCCGGTCTCGCTGGTCTCCCTGATGGACCACTCGCCGGGGCAGCGTCAGTTCGCCAACATTGAAAAGTATCGCGAATACTATCAGGGCAAGTATTCTCTCAGCGATGCGGAGATGGCCCGTTACGAAGAAGAGCAGCTGGCGCTTGCGGCACAGTGGTCCCAGCCTAACCGTCTCAGGATTGCGGCGATGTGCCGGGACCGTAATATCGCGCTGGCCAGCCATGACGACGCCACACACGATCACGTGGTCGAATCCCATCAGCTTGGCAGCGTGATCGCCGAATTTCCCACCACGTTCGAGGCGGCTGAAGCCTCCCGCAGGCACGGCATGAACGTGCTGATGGGCGCACCGAACATCGTGCGCGGCGGCTCGCACTCCGGTAACGTCGCGGCAAGCAAGCTCGCCTCCCTTGGCCTGCTGGATATCCTCTCGTCCGACTACTACCCCGCCAGCCTGCTCGATGCGGCGTTCCGGGTGGCCGACGACGAGGGCAACCGCTTTACGCTACCACAGGCGATTCGCCTGGTGACGAAAAACCCGGCCAGCGCACTTAACCTGCAGGATCGCGGCGAGATAGCCGAAGGCAAGCGGGCGGATCTGGTGCTGGCCCACCGCAAGGGCGAGCACATCCATATCGACCACGTCTGGCGTCAGGGAAAGAGGGTGTTCTGATGGGAAGACTTATCTGGTTAATGGGGCCGTCCGGCTCCGGTAAGGACAGCCTGCTGTCCGCCTTACGGCAGCAGGAGCATCCGCAACTGCTGGTGGCGCACCGGTACATTACCCGGTCGGCGAATGCGGGGAGTGAAAACCATATCGCCCTGAGCGAGCAGGAGTTTTTCACCCGTGCCGGGCAAAATCTGCTGGCGCTGAGCTGGCACGCCAACGGCTATTACTACGGGATCGGCATCGAGACCGATCTGTGGCTGCATGCGGGGTTCGACGTGCTGGTCAACGGTTCACGGGCGCATCTTTCGCAAGCGCGCGCCCGCTATGGAGCGGCCCTGCTGCCGGTCTGCCTGCAGGTTTCACCGGACGTCCTGCGCAGCCGGTTGCAGAGCCGGGGTCGTGAATCCGCCCGTGAGATCGACCAGCGGCTGGAGCGTGCGGCCCGCTATACCCCGTCCGACTGCCACGTCCTCAATAACGACGGAAGTTTGCTACAGTCAGTCGAGACCTTTTTATCGCTTATCCGTCAGAAGGAGAAACAGCATGCCTGACTGCACGCTTCGTCCCGCCACCGCCGACGATGCGCAAATCGTTTACGCGTTAATCTGCGAGTTAAAGCAGGCCGAGTTCGATCGCCAGGCGTTTCACGCGGGCTATCTTGCCAATCTGCAGGATCGCAATATGCGCTATCAGCTTGCCGAACTTAACGGGCAGGTCATCGGCATGATCGGCCTGCACATGCAGTTTCATCTCCATCACGCGCGCTGGATCGGCGAGATCCAGGAGCTGGTGGTGATGCCGCAGGCGCGCGGGTTAAAGGTGGGCAGCCAGTTGCTGGCCTGGGCGGAAGGGGTAGCGCGAGAGGCCGGCGCGGAGCTGACCGAACTCTCCACCAGCGTGAAGCGCGTGGACGCCCATCGTTTTTACGTCCGTGAAGGATATACGCAGAGCCATTTCCGATTCACCAAACCGCTGTAGAGGTGCGTTATGAGTCTGACAATCACGTTAACAGGAACCGGAAGCGCGCAACTCGTGCCGGTCTTTGGCTGCGACTGCGCGGCGTGTCGCCGGGCGCGCCTGCAGGATAACTATCGCCGTCGTCCCTGTAGCGCGGTGGTCAAATTCAACGATGCGGTGACCCTGCTGGATGCCGGTATTCCGCACCTGATGGACGACTGGGCCGCAGGCAGCTTTCAGCAATTTTTGCTGACCCATTACCATATGGATCACGTTCAGGGGCTCTTCCCCCTGCGCTGGGGCGTGGGCGCGACGATTCCGGTTTACGGTCCGCCGGACGATGCCGGATGCGACGACCTGTTTAAACACCCCGGTATTCTGGATTTCAGCCACACAGTCGAACCGTTTGTGATGTTTGAGCTTCAGGGTATGCGGGTCACGCCGCTGCCGCTCAACCATTCGAAACTGACCTTCGGGTATTTGCTGGAGTCGGCCCACAGCCGCGTGGCCTGGCTGTCCGACACCGCCGGACTGCCGGAAAAAACGGTGAAGTTCCTGCTCAACAATCAGCCGCAGGCGATGATTATCGACTGCAGCCATGCACCGCGCGACGAAACGCCGCGAAACCATTGCGACTTAAATACCGTGATTGCGCTAAACGAGGTGATTGGCTGCCCGCAGGTGATCCTGACGCATATCAGCCATCAGTTTGACGTGTGGATGATGGATAACCCACTGCCCGACGGCATTGAAGCGGGGTATGACGGGATGGTGCTGGTACTGGACTGAGTTTTGCCGGGTGGCGGCTGCGCCTTACCCGGCCTACGGTCCAGGTTTTTGCAGGCCTGCGTCAGCGAAGCGCCACCAGGCTTTAGCCTCGATCGTAATCGTCTTCTAACCTGCGCTCATCCTCTTCTAACCGACGCCTGTCGTCATCCAGCTGGCGCTGGCGCTCGTCTAAACGGCGGCGTCTGTCTTCGAGCTGCCGACGACGATCGTCGTACTGTCGACTGTCGATTTGACGGCTGCGGTCATAACGATCGTCGTCGTCATTGCTGCGGCTGCTGCTGGGGTTGTAGGCATCGTTGATCGCCTGCTGAATGTTGCCAATAGCATCATCAACAATGTCGGCATGAGCCAATTGGCTGGTGAGTGACAGCAGACCAAATAACAGAGCAGTTGAGTAACGTTTCATAAGGCCAGACTCGCAGGTGAACTGGCCTTACGATAATGAACAGCAGGAAACGGGGGTAGCGGAGGAATCTCAAATTACCATGACCTTCCGCAGAGCCTGCGCCAGCTGCGCCCGCGTAAACGGCTTACGCAATAACGGAACGTCCGGCAGCTGAGGATTATGCGAGGGCCGTAAATCCTGGCCGCTGATCAGCAGCACCGGAAGCTGCGGATAGTGACTGCGCACATGGTTAATCACCTCGGCCCCGCTCAGGCTTCCGGGCAACATCAGGTCGCTGATAAACATGCCAATATCCGGCGACGCCGCCAGCATGTTCAGCGCCTGCTCGCCGTTGTCCGCTTCGAGCGTAAGATAGCCAAGCTGGTGCAACTGCTCGCACAGGGTCTGACGGACATCCGCTTCATCCTCCAGCACCAGCACCAGGCGCTCGCTCTCGACGGAGGCGGTGGCTGACAGCGCTTCATCATCTACAGCGGCGGGCTGCGTCGAGCGCGGGAGGTGAAGCCGCACGGTCGTTCCCTGTCCCGGCGCGCTTTCAATCTCCACGCGACCACCGGACTGGCGCACAAAGCCGTACACCATCGACAGGCCTAACCCGCTCCCGCTCCCGGTCTGTTTGGTGGTGAAGAATGGTTCAAAGACCCGGGATTTGACCTCCTGCGACATGCCGCTGCCGCGGTCAATGACTTCCAGCGCCACCATATCCTGCCTGCGTCCGTCGCTGCGGGTAACGCGCTGATTCCAGGTGCGAATTTTAATCACCCCGCTTTGCCCTTCCATCGCATCGCGCGCGTTCATCACCAGATTAATGATAGCGTTCTCCAGCTGGCTAACGTCGATCCATGCGGGCCATGCCGGGGATTGCGCTTCAATTTCCAGGGTCAGGGTGGCGGGCAAGGAGTGACGCAGCAGTTCCCGAAGGTTCTCCAGCAGCGGCAGCATCTCTACCGCATGCGGCGTCAGGGATTGCTTGCGGGAAAACGCCAGCAGGCGCTGGGTCAGTAAGGCGCCACGCTCGGCCGCCTTCAGCGCCCGGGTAATGCGCGGCGCGTCGTTTGATTCGGGGTCGGTGAGCTCAAGACTGCCGATGATCACCGCCAGCAGGTTATTAAAATCATGCGCCAGCCCGCCCGTCAGTTGCCCAACGGCCTTCATTTTCTGGCTGTGCAGCAGCGCCTCTTCCAGCCCCTGACGCTCAATGCGGTCGATCTCCATCTGCGTGGTTTTTTCTTTCAGCAGGCGCGTGGTGTGCTCAAGCGAGGCGGTGTTGCGGGCAAAAACGTTAAACGCGCGCGCCAGTTCACCCAGCTCATCGCGCCGCTGCAGCGCGGGGACGGACACATCCTGTTCACCGTGAGCAAGACGCGACATCGCCCGGGAAATGGCCGTCAGGTTGGAGGCCAGATTGCGGTAGATATACCAGCAGGCACACCCGGTGATGATCAGCGCCAGCACGGCGAAAATGGTGATAAATACGCTGATGGATTGCAGTTCGTGATGGCTCTGGGCGGTGCGAAGCCGGGAGGCCTGCGCCACCTGCTCCACGTACTGATTGATGTCGCTGTTGAGGATCGCCACCAGCGCCTTGATGTGGAACATATACCAGCTTATCGCCAGATCGCTCTCCTCCAGCTGCTTCGACAGCGGGGCGAGCTGACCTAGCTCGGCATTAAAATCAGGCAGAACCGTCTTTACGACCGGCTGTGCGGCACGCCGGGGCAGCGTTGCAGCCACCGCGTCCAGTTGCTGGATGGTCGCGCGCGGCGAAGGGGTATCGATGGCGGCGGCGATCAGCCGGTCCATCTCCATCAGCTGCTGCGCATCCGGTACGTTACTGTCATAACGGCGGTTGATGTCCTGCAGATGGCGCAGGTAGCTCTGGCTTTGGTATAGCGAGCTCAGCAACGCGTTACGCTCAAGATGGCGTCGCTGTCCGCGCTCCAGCATCTCCGTCACGCTCTGCTGTAGCTCATTGCTTCGTTGAATAATACGCGCCGCCAGGGCTGGCTCCTGCTGCGCCAGCGGCGCCTCCGCAAGCTGTTCCAGCGAATGGCGCAGGGCCATTTGCGTCTGCTTCAGGCGCTCGGCTTCCCCTTTGTACTCGAGCGCCCCCACCACCTGCGAGAGCCGCACCGCCGCCGTCGCCACGTTGGCGGTATCGCGGGCCAGGTTCATGCTGCCGGTCATATCGTCCAGCGTTTGCTGCTGCACCTGCTCCTGGATTTGACTGGCGTGACGGAAGCCGAGTACCGCCACGCCGCTCACCATCAGCGTCACGGCGACCACCAGCAGATTGAAAATCAGCAGGCGACCGCGGGCGCTGGTGAAGAACGGGGGGCGTGATGGCATGGATTGAGGCTCCTTTGCGCTTTGTTGTCCCCTCACCCTAACCCTCTCCCCAAAGGGGCGAGGGAATGATTTGCTCCCTCTCCCTTTCAGGGAGAGGACCGGGGTGAGGGTAATTCAATAACTGTGATCCACATTAGCTATTCATAACTATGACAAATATGAACAGCTTCTGACATTTTGCATTTACGCACCTGTGATGAAGTGCAGAAATCGGCATTCACAGGAGATCCGCCATGAGCAGAACCCCGGTATTAGAGATGCGCAACATTGCCAAAACGTTTGGCAGTTTCCACGCGCTCAAGGGTGTGGATTTGACGGTTTTTCCCGGTGAGATCCACGCGCTGATGGGCGAAAACGGCGCGGGAAAAAGCACGCTGATGAAAATCCTCGCGGGGGCCTATACCGCCACCCACGGCGAGATCCTGATTGACGGTCAGTCGTTTCACATTAAAGGGCCGAAGGATGCGCTGGCCGCGGGCATCACCCTGATTTATCAGGAGATGCAGCTCGCGCCCAATCTGACCGTAGCCGAAAATATCTTCCTCGGCAGCGAGCTGTCGCGCGGCGGGATGGTGCAGCGCAAAGAGATGGCTGCCCAGGCGCAGGCGGTGATTGACCGCCTCGGCGCACAGTTCAGCGCCACCGATCTGGTGATGAAGCTCACCATCGCCGAACAGCAGCAGGTAGAAATTGCCCGCGCGCTGCACCGCAACAGCCGCATTCTGGTGATGGATGAACCCACCGCCGCCCTCTCCTCGCGGGAAACGCATCGCCTGTTTGAACTGATTTTACGCCTGCGCGATGAAGGGATGGCGATCATCTATATCAGCCACCGCATGGCGGAAGTGTATGAACTCTCTGACCGCGTCAGCGTTCTGCGCGACGGGCAGTACGTCGGCAGCCTGACGCGCGACAAGCTCAACGCCTCCGAGCTGGTGCGCATGATGGTGGGACGACCGTTAAGCGACCTGTTCAACAAGGAGCGTGATATCCCCCTCGGCAGCCCGCGCCTCAACGTGCATCACCTCACCGACGGTAAAAAAGTACAACCCTGCAGCCTGCAGGTGCGTTCCGGCGAAATCGTCGGGCTGGCGGGGCTGGTCGGGGCCGGACGTTCCGAGCTGGCACAGCTTATCTTCGGCGTGCGCAAAGCCACGGGCGGCATGATTGAGGTCGACGGCGAGCCGGTGGTGATCCACTCCCCGCGTGCGGCCATCGAAAACGGCATCGGTTTTCTCACCGAGAACCGCAAGGAGCAGGGGCTGTTTCTGGAGCTGGCGGCGCAGGAGAACATCACTATGGCGACGCTGGAGCGCGACGCCACCTTCGGCATGTTAAACCGCAAAAAAGCGCAGGCCATCTCCGATGACGCCATTGCCCTGCTTAACATCCGCGTGTCCCATGCTCAGGTGCGCGCAGGCGGGCTGTCGGGCGGCAACCAGCAGAAGCTGCTCATCTCCCGCTGGGTCGCCATCGGCCCGCGCATTCTGATTCTGGACGAACCCACGCGCGGCGTGGACGTCGGGGCGAAAAGCGAGATCTACCGCATCATGAACCAGATGGCGCGCAAAGGGGTGGCGATTTTGATGATCTCCAGCGAGCTGCCGGAAGTGGTGGGGATGAGCGACCGGGTGTACGTGATGCGCGAAGGCAGCATTGCGGGCGAGCTTCACGGGCGTGACATCTCTCAGGAAAACATTATGACGCTGGCAACCGGCGTGAACGACACTCATCATCAGGCGGTGCAATCATGACAACTCCAACCCATCCGCAGCAGGTGGCAAAATCCGCCTCCGCCAAAAAAATGCTGATGAGCGATCTGATGCAAACGGTCGGTATTTTGCCAATTCTGATCCTGATTGTGGCGGTATTTGGCTTTATTGCCCCGAACTTCTTTACCGAGAGCAACCTGCTCAACATTACTCGTCAGGCGTCGATCAACATCGTGCTGGCGGCGGGAATGACCTTCATTATCCTCACCGGCGGGATTGACCTCTCCGTGGGGTCGATTCTCGGCACCACGGCGGTGGCCGCGATGGTGGTATCGCTCATTCCCGAATTCGCCGGGCTGTCCATTCCCGCCGCGCTGATGCTCGGCATGGTGCTGGGCCTGTTTAACGGCGCGCTGGTGGCCTTTGCCGGGCTGCCGCCCTTTATCGTCACGCTCGGCACCTACACGGCGCTGCGCGGCGCGGCGTACCTGCTGGCCGACGGCACGACGGTCATTAACTCGAACATCAACTTCGAGTGGATCGGCAATAACTATCTCGGCCCAATTCCCTGGCTGGTAGTGATCGCCCTGGCGGTCATTGTGGTGTGCTGGTTCATCCTGCGCCGTACCACGCTCGGCGTTCATATCTACGCCGTGGGCGGCAACATGCAGGCGGCGCGCTTAACGGGCATTAAGGTCTGGCTGGTGCTGCTGTTTGTCTACGGCATGAGCGGCCTGCTCTCCGGCCTCGGCGGCGTCATGAGCGCCTCACGCCTCTACAGCGCTAACGGTAACCTCGGCACAGGCTACGAGCTGGATGCGATTGCGGCGGTGATCCTTGGCGGCACCAGCTTTGTCGGCGGGATCGGCACGATCACCGGCACGCTGGTCGGCGCATTGATCATCGCCACCCTCAACAACGGCATGACGCTGATGGGCGTCTCCTACTTCTGGCAGTTGGTGATCAAAGGGGCGGTGATCATCATTGCGGTGCTGATCGACAAATACCGTACCCGACACCATCAAAGTGCATAACAACAATACCCTACGAGTGAGGAAGACAAGATGCGTTTGAAACCGTTAGTAACTGCGCTCTGTGCTGGCGCGCTGCTTGCCGCAACGCCGTTTGCGCAGGCGAAAGATCTGAAGTCCATTGGCGTGACGGTGGGCGACCTGGCTAACCCGTTCTTCGTGCAGATCACCAAAGGTGCCGAGCTGGAAGCGCGCAAGCTAGCGGGGGATAACGTCAAGGTGACGCTGGTCTCCAGCGGTTACGATCTGGGCCAGCAGGTGGCGCAGATCGACAACTTCATCGCCGCGAAAGTGGACATGATCATCCTCAACGCCGCGGACTCCAAAGGGATCGGCCCGGCGGTGAAGCGCGCGAAGGACGCCGGGATCGTGGTCGTGGCGGTTGACGTGGCGGCGGAAGGGGCTGATGCGACCATCACCTCCGATAACACCCAGGCGGGTGAGATGGCCTGTAAGTACATTACCGACCGCCTGAAAGGGAAAGGCAACGTGGTGATCATCAACGGACCGCCGGTCTCAGCGGTGCAAAACCGCGTGGAAGGTTGCCAGACGGAGTTCAAAAAACATCCGGATATCAAGGTGCTCTCGGATAACCAGAACGCCAAAGGCAGTCGTGAAGGCGGTCTGGAAGTCATGACCTCCCTGCTGGCGGCCAATCCGAAGATCGACGGCGTGTTTGCGATTAACGATCCGACGGCGATCGGCGCCGATCTGGCCGCGAAACAGGCGCAGCGCAATGAGTTCTTTATCGTTGGCGTGGATGGTTCACCGGACGGTGAGGAAGCGCTGAAGCGTGAAAACTCGCTGTTTGTGGCGACCCCGGCGCAGGATCCGCAGGTCATGGCGGCAAAAGCGGTGGAGATCGGCTATGACATTCTCCAGGGCAAACCTGCGCCGAAAGCGCCCGTGCTGATCCCGGTGACGATGATCGATAAAAAGAACGTCGGCACGTATAAGGGGTGGACGGTTAAATGATCCTTTTCCCTCTCCCGCAGGGAGAGGGGACTGTTTTCAAGGAGTCCCCATGAAACGCTCCGACATTAACGAAATCCTCGGCCACACGCGGCAGTTTTTCTCCATGCACGACGTTCATCTCCCGCCTTTTGCCAGCTTTCCGCCAACGAAATGGCAACAGCTTGACCAGGCTGCATGGCAGGAAGTGTTCGACCTCAGGCTCGGCTGGGACGTGACGGCATTCGGCGGCAACAACTTTGCCGCTGAGGGCCTGACGCTGTTTACCCTGCGCAACGGCTCGCCCAACGGCGTGCCGTATGAAAAAAACTATGCCGAAAAAATCATGCACGTGCGGGACGGCCAGGTCACGCCGATGCATTTTCACTGGCGTAAACGGGAAGACATCATCAACCGGGGCGGCGGGAATCTGATCGTGGAATTATGGAATGCCGGGGCGCATGAAGAGACGGAAAACACCGACGTGACGGTCACCGTCGACGGCTGCCGTCAAACCCACGCCCCCGGCAGCCAGCTGCGCCTCACACCAGGGGAAAGCATCTGCCTGACGCCCGGTCTTTACCACAGTTTCTGGGGCGAACGCGGCTTCGGCGACGTGCTGGTCGGGGAAGTGTCCTCGGTCAATGACGATGAACACGACAACCACTTTTTGCAGCCCGTTGCCCGCTATAACAACATCGAAGAAGACGAGCCGGCGCTGCTGGTGCTGTGCAATGAGTACAACCTGTTTCGGATATAAGGGGTGAATGATGCCATTGATTTCTCTTGCCGACGGTCTTGCCCACGCCAGACAACACCGCTATGCACTGGGCGCATTTAACGTGCTCGACTCCCACTTCCTGCGCGCGCTGTTCGCCGCCGCACAGCAGGAGCGCTCGCCGTTTATCATCAACATCGCCGAAGTGCACTTTAAGTACGTGTCGCTGGATTCCCTTGTCGAAGCGGTGAAGTTCGAAGCCGCCCGTCACGACATTCCCGTGGTGCTCAATCTCGACCACGGCCTGCATTTCGAGGCGGTGGTGCGCGCCCTGCGCTTAGGGTTCAGCTCGGTGATGTTCGACGGCTCTACGCTGAGCTATGAGGAAAACATCCGCCAGACGCGGGAAGTGGTGAAGATGTGCCATGCGGTGGGCGTCTCGGTGGAGGCGGAGCTGGGCGCGGTCGGGGGTGATGAAGGCGGCGCGCTTTACGGACATGCGGATGAAGCCTTCTTCACCGATCCACAGCTGGCGCGCGAATTTGTCGATTCAACCGGCATCGACGCGCTGGCGGTGGCTATCGGTAACGCGCACGGCAAATACAGGGGCGAGCCGAAGCTCGATTTCCCGCGTCTGGACGCCATTCGTCAACAGACGGGACTGCCGCTGGTATTACACGGCGGCTCCGGGATTAGCGATGCCGACTTCCGCCGCGCCATCGAGCTGGGCATTCATAAAATCAATTTCTATACCGGGATGTCGCAGGCCGCGCTCGCCGCCGTGGAGCAGCGTATGGCAAAACGCCAGCCGCTCTACGACGAGTTTGCCGAGCTGCTGCTGGGCATAGAAGAGGCGATTACGGATACGGTCGCCGAACAGATGCGCATCTTCGGCAGCGCGGGGCAGGCATAATGGAACGCAAAGGCATCATCGCCGCAGGCAATATGCTGGTGGACCACGTTCACCAGATCGTGCAGTGGCCGGAGCGCGGCTGGCTGGCGGAAATCACCCACAGCGAACGCTCAACCGGCGGCGCGCCGCTCAACGTCCTGCTGACGCTGGCGAAAATGCACGTTGGCCTGCCGCTGCAGGCGGTGGGGCTGATTGGCGAAGACAGCGACGGGGACTACATTCTGGCGATGCTCGACCAGTACCACGTCAACCGCCAGCGCGTACAGCGCACCACCTTTGCGCCAACCTCCATGTCGCAGGTGATGACCGATCCCAGCGGACAGCGCACCTTTTTCCACTCACCGGGGGCCAACCGCCTGCTGGATCTTCCCGCTTTCGATCGCTTAGACGGATCGATGAAGATCTTCCATCTCGGCTATCTCCTGCTGCTCGACAGCCTGGATATGCCCGATGACGAGTTCGGCACCCGCAGCGCGCGGCTGCTGGCACAAATGCGTGACCAGGGGTATGAAACCTCGCTCGACCTGGTTTCCCGCAAGGGTGACCCACGCTATCAGCCGCTGGTGCTCCCTGCCCTGCGCCATCTCGACTATCTCGTCATTAACGAGCTGGAGGCCGGTGAGTTTAGCGGCCTGACAATGCGTGACGAAAACGACGCCCCGCATATTGCCCATATCGCCGATGCTGCGGCGCAGCTGCTGGCGGCTGGCGTACGCCAGCGGGTGGTGATCCACTGTCCGGAAGGCGCATGGGGAGAAGCCCGCGGTGAAGAGGGTCGCTGGATCCCGTCATGGATGCTGGAGCAGGAAGAGATTATCGGCAGCGTCGGCGCGGGCGATGCCTTTTGCGCGGGCTTTTTATACGGCTGCCATGAATCGCTGCCGCTGACAGAGAGTATTTATCTGGCGCACGCCTGCGCGCGGGCAAGCCTGCTGGCAGCCAATGCGATTGACGGCGCAAAAACGCTGGCGGAGCTGCAGGCGTTGATTCGCGAGAGCGTTTAATTTAACAATAATTGCGATATTTCATTACAGTTCTATGAATTTTACATCCCCGAACTACACTCTCTCCATCTGGCATATTCGGCGTGGGCAGCACACTGTCCGCACGCTTTTCCGAAATGAGATAGAAAGAGGACAAGGGAAAAATGTTCGCAGCCATCATCATCGGTATTTTCATTATCAGCGTTATTTATGCGCATTCACGCGGCAAAGAAAAACAGACGCTTTCTCGTCAGCTCTTCGACCATTCGACGTTCATGGCGCCCATCAATATGTTTATGACAGCGTTTTCTTCCCTGCCCGCCAGGCAGCCTTTCTTTGAAACAGAACGCTTCCCGGAATTAAATAAGCTGACGGAAAACTGGCTGGTTATTCGTGAAGAGGCGCTGCGTTTGCAGCATCATATTAAGGCGGCGGAAAATAATAACGACGCTGGCTTTAACACCTTTTTTAAACGCGGCTGGAAACGTTTTTATCTGAAGTGGTATGCCGATGCCCATCCCTCCGCACAGTCTTTATGCCCGGTGACGACCCGGCTGGTAAGTGAAATCCCTTCGGTGAAGGCGGCCATGTTTGCCGAGCTGCCGGCGGGAGCGAAGCTTGGCAAGCACCGGGACCCGTACGCGGGCTCGGTTCGTTACCATCTGGGCTTATTCACACCGAATGACGATCGCTGCTTTATTGAAGTCGACAGGCAGCGCCACAGCTGGCGGGATGGAGAAGCCGTTATTTTTGATGAGACCTACGTCCACTGGGCAGAGAATAAAACGGATCAAACGCGCATTATTCTCTTCTGCGATATTGAGCGTCCGATGAAATGGCGCTGGGCGCAGGCGGTTAACCATTGGGTGGGAACCACGCTAATGTCTGCAGCCAGCTCACCGAATGACGAGAATGACAGCACTGGTGGCATTAACCGCATTTTTAAATACGTTCATGCAGGTCGCGAGCGGGGGCAGCGTCTGAAAAAAAGAAACCGTAAGGCCTATTACGCCCTCAAGTATCTGTGCATCGCTGCCATCTTTGCCGCCATCATTGTTCCGGCGATAACGTAAGCCTTATGCCGCCTGTTCGGGCCGGCTCACATCGGTGGCAAACACGTAACCCAGCCCGCGGATCGTTTTGATGAGCGCAGGCTGATGCGGGTTAGCCTCTATTTTCCGGCGCAGGCGCATGATCAGCACGTCAATCGTGCGATCGAACACGTCGGCGCTTTCGCTGTGGGTCAGCTCGAGCAGCCTGTCACGGCTCAACACCCGACGGGCATTTTGCGTGAGCGCCAGCAGCAGGCCGTACTCGCCCTGGGTTAAGGGCACGGGATTACGCTGCGGATCGCTCAGCTCGCAGCGGGTGGTATCAAGCGTCCATCCGTTAAACGCAATGCCCGCGACGGGCGCTGCGGGGGTTTCTGCCGCCAACACGCCCGTACGGCGCAGCACCGCTTTCACGCGGGCAACCACCACGCGCGGGTTAAACGGTTTGCCAATATAATCGTCGGCCCCCATCTCCAGCCCCACCACCACGTCTGACTCGCTGCCCAGCCCGGTTAACATCACAACCGGTAGCGCCGGACGCTGCTTTTGCAACTGCAGCAGAACCTGCAGGCCGTTGATATCCGGCAGCATCATATCCAGCAGCACAAGCGCGATATTCGGCTCCTGCTGCACCTGGCGCAGCGCATCCTGGCCGTTATGGCAGACAAGCACGCTAAAGACGTGCTCGCTCAGCACGTCCTGAAGCAGTTCGCAGACTGCCGTATCGTCATCAACCACCAGAATCGCCGGTTTCATCGTATGCTTCCGTCAGGGGATTATGTTAAGTCTGAACTATTCTGCCGTCGGCTCCAGTCAAAAGGTTTTTTCAGTGACGGAAATTCAACCCATGTCACATCCGCCGCCCTGTCGACACGTCAATTTTGACGATTGACTGCGTTTTGTCAGGGTTTTCACCCCGGATGGGCCGTAAAGTCAGGGTATACCCATACAAAAAACATGGCATAGAAGCTGCATAGTGGGTGCGAATGATTCGATTAACTGGAGCAGACTGATGAAAAAAGTCGTCACGGTTTGCCCTTATTGTGCCTCAGGTTGCAAGATCCACCTGGTGGTCGATAACGGCAAAATCGTCCGGGCGGAGGCCGCACAGGGGAAAACCAACCAGGGTACGCTGTGCCTGAAAGGTTACTACGGCTGGGATTTTATTAACGATACCCAAATCCTTACCCCGCGCCTGAAAACCCCTATGATCCGCCGCGAGCGCGGCGGTAAGCTGGAAGCCGTCTCCTGGAACGAGGCGCTGGATTACGTCGCCACGCGCCTGAGCGCCATCAAGGCCAAGTATGGCCCGGATGCCATCCAGACCACCGGCTCTTCCCGCGGGACGGGAAATGAAACCAACTATGTGATGCAAAAATTCGCGCGCGCCGTTATTGGTACCAATAACGTCGACTGCTGCGCTCGCGTCTGACACGGCCCATCGGTTGCAGGTCTGCACCAGTCGGTCGGTAACGGCGCAATGAGTAATGCCATCAACGAGATAGATAATACCGATCTCGTCTTCATCTTTGGTTATAACCCGGCGGATTCTCACCCTATCGTCGCGAACCACGTTATTCGCGCTAAACAGAATGGGGCGAAAATCATCGTCTGCGATCCGCGCAAAATTGAAACCGCGCGCATTGCGGATATGCACATTGCATTGAAAAACGGCTCGAACATCGCGCTGTTGAATGCAATGGGACACGTCATCATTGAGGAGAACCTGTACGACCAGGCGTTTGTCGCGACCCGTACGGAAGGCTTTGAAGAGTATAAGAAAATAGTCGAAGGCTACACGCCAGAGTCGGTTGAAGCGATAACCGGCGTCAGCGCGCAGGCGATCCGTCAGGCGGCCAGGATGTATGCCGGGGCGAAAACCGCCGCCATCCTCTGGGGCATGGGCGTGACCCAGTTCTACCAGGGCGTGGAAACCGTGCGCTCTCTGACCAGCCTCGCAATGCTGACCGGTAATCTGGGTAAAGCCCACGTTGGCGTGAACCCGGTGCGTGGTCAGAATAACGTGCAGGGCGCCTGCGATATGGGCGCGCTGCCGGATACTTATCCTGGCTACCAGTACGTGAAATTCCCGGAGAACCGCGCCAAATTCGCGAAGGCCTGGGGCGTGGAAAGCCTGCCGGAACACACCGGGTACCGCATCAGCGAGCTGCCGCACCGCGCGGCGCATGGCGAAGTGCGTGCGGCCTACATCATGGGTGAAGATCCGCTTCAGACCGACGCCGAGCTCTCTGCAGTGCGTAAAGGGTTTGAGGATCTGGAGCTGGTGATTGTCCAAGATATCTTCATGACCAAAACCGCGGCGGCGGCGGATGTCATTTTACCGTCGACCTCCTGGGGCGAGCATGAAGGCGTCTACACGGCGGCCGACCGCGGCTTCCAGCGCTTCTTCAAGGCGGTCGAGCCGAAGTGGGATTTGAAAACGGACTGGCAGATTATCAGCGAAATCGCCACCCGTATGGGCTACCCGATGCACTACAACAACACCCAGGAGATCTGGGACGAGTTGCGCAGTCTGTGTCCGGACTTCTACGGCGCCACCTATGAAAAAATGGGTGAGCTGGGATACATCCAGTGGCCGTGCCGGGATGAGTCGGAGGCCGATCAAGGCACGTCCTATCTCTTTAAGGAGAAATTCGACACCCCGAACGGGCTGGCGCAATTCTTCACCTGCGACTGGGTCGCGCCCATTGATAAACTCACCGATGAGTATCCAATGGTGCTCTCCACCGTACGTGAAGTGGGCCACTACTCCTGTCGTTCGATGACCGGCAACTGCGCCGCGCTGGCCGCGCTGGCGGACGAACCGGGCTATGCGCAAATCAACACCGCCGATGCGGAACGCCTTGGTATTGAGGACGAGGCGCTGGTGTGGGTGAATTCGCGCAAAGGGCGGATCATCACCCGTGCGCAGGTCAGCGATCGTCCAAACAAAGGGGCGGTCTATATGACCTATCAGTGGTGGATTGGTGCCTGCAACGAGCTGGTAACGGAGAACTTAAGCCCGATAACCAAAACGCCGGAGTATAAATACTGCGCCGTCAACGTTGAGCCGATTGCGGATCAGCACGCGGCGGAACAGTACGTGATCGACGAATATAACAAGCTGAAAGCCCGACTGCGCGAAAGCGCAATGGGTTGAAGCCGTTAATTCATCGATGAATAAAGGGAGTGAAATATTCACTCCCTTTTTATTTCCGATTAATTCATAAGAAATATAAATTACTATTCTGGAAATCGGCTCGCAGAAATAATGTAATTTTCGCGAAAAAGAATTACATCTTTGCATTTTAATTCAGAGGGATAAGATATACGGCGGGTGCTTAAGACTTTCTGTCTTGAGCATTGTTGAGGGACAGAAAGTAGAAAGCCCCGGGAAATTTTCATTTACCCGAGGCTACTCCCTCAACTCCAACAAGTTGAGAGTAGCCTCTTATTCTTTTTTTGACAAGGAGTAAAAGGCATGACGCCATTAAAAACTGCGTTAGGCATCGTCTTTATTGTTTGCCTGACGATAGTGATCTTTACCTTTATTACTCGCGGTAAGCTCTGCGAGTTTTCAATAAAGAGTGAACATCAGGAGGTGGCGGCTAAATTAGCCTGCAACCCAGGCTAACCTCTATGGGCGGAACAACGGTTCCGCCCGGCTTGTAGGATGCTGAGGTCTTAATGCACCCATTTTTTTCTTTTGCGCCCGCGATTATACTGCGCGGCGTGTACTCAGATGATAAGAATCCATGAAAGCCATTTTTCTGTTGTTAGTGTTTTTAACGTCCTTCGTCCGCGCGGATGAGATAGGCAGCCAGTATCGGAAACAGGCGGAAGCCGGTGATGCGCGTGCCCAGTATTATCTTGCCGATACGTACTTCAGCTCCGGCGACAGCAAGCAGGCCGCGCTGTGGGCCGAGAAAGCCGCGAAAGGCGGTGATGTCGACGCCATGGGGTTGCTCTCGCAAATCCTCTTTACACAGGGCGATTACGCACAGGCCAAAGCCCTGGCCCAACAGGCAAACATTGCTGGCAGCAAACGCGGCGCGATCATGCTGGCGCGCATTCTGGTAAATACTCAGGCGGGGAAAACGGACTATCCGCAGGCTATCAGACTGCTGCAAACGGCAACCGAAGATATCGACAGTGACTCTGCGGTCGATGCGCAGCTGTTGCTGGGGTTGATTTATGCCAACGGCGTAGAGGTGGCGCAGGATGACGTGCAGGCTGCCTCGTGGTTCAAGCGAAGTTCAGCCCTTTCGCGTACGGGCTACGCCGAGTACTGGGCAGGGATGTTGTTCAGGCAGGGTGAGAAAGGCTTTATCACGCCAAATAAGCAGAAAGCACTGTACTGGTTGAACCTGAGCTGTACGGAAGGGTTTGATACGGGATGTGAAGAGTTTGATGCGTTGAGCGAGGAGTAAAGTGCCGGGTGGCGGTTTCGCCTTACCCGGCCTACAAGACCCGTAGGCCCGGTAAGCGCAGCGCCACCGGGCTTAAGAGGTTAGCGATCGGCAGTCTTATCAAAACGACCCAGCACCTCGCGTTCATACGCCAGCGCCTTTTTACGATCGAATTTGTGTTCCCACTTGGCGATAACCAGCACCGCCAGTGCATTACCCACCACGTTCAGCGCCGTACGCGCCATGTCGAGGATACGGTCCACACCGGCAATAAAGGCCAAACCTTCCAGCGGAATACCGACGCTGCCCAGCGTCGCCAGCAGCACCACGAACGACACGCCCGGTACGCCTGCGATACCTTTAGAGGTCACCATCAGCGTCAGCACCAGGACGATCTCCTGCCACAGCGACAGGTCAATGCCGTACAGCTGGGCAATAAAGATAGCGGCGATACTCTGGTACAGCGTGGAACCATCCAGGTTAAAGGAGTAACCGGTCGGCACCACGAAGCTGGTGATCGACGCTGGCGCGCCGTAGGCTTCCATCTTCTCAATAATACGCGGCAGCACGCTCTCAGAGCTTGCCGTGGAGTAGGCCAGAATCAGCTCATCTTTCAGGATACGGATCAGGATCCAGATGCTCAGCCCGCACAGACGCGCCACGATGCCCAGCACCACCAGCGCAAAGAACAGGATCGCGAAGTGCACCAGAATCACCAGCTTCGCCAGCGGCCAGAGGGAGGCAAAACCGAAGTTCGCCACGGTGACGGCAATAAGCGCAAACACCCCTACCGGCGCGTAACGCATCACCATGTGGGTCACTTTAAACATGGTCTCGGAGATAGAGCGGAACACGGTTACCAGCGGTTCGCGGTGCGTCGCGGGCAGAGAGGAGAGCCCCAGACCAAACAGGACCGAGAAGAAGATAATAGGCAACATCTCGCCCTTCGCCATCGATGCCACGATGTTGGTCGGTACCAGAGAAAGGATAGTGCCCATCAGGCCGTGCGCATGGCTCTGCACGTCAGCGGTTGTACTTTGGTATTTCGAAATATCCACCGTAGCCAACTGCGACATATCAATCCCGGAACCCGGCTGGAACACGTTCGCCAGGGTGATACCGAGAATGATCGCAACCGTAGTGATCACTTCGAAATAGATAATGGTTTTCGCACCAATACGACCTAACTGCTTCGCATCGCCGACGCCCGCAATACCCACCACCAGCGTCGAGATCACAATTGGTACCACAATCATCTTGATCAGATGAATAAAGATATCCCCTGCCGGTGAAAGCAGGTTCGCAATCAGCCAGTCGCGGCTGTCGCTGTGATAGTGGAGGTAACTGCCCAGCAGGATGCCCAGCACAAGGGCAATTAAGATCTGCCAGGCCAGGCTGACTTTAACGTTTTTCATAGAAACTGACTTCCTCAATGAAGCGCCTTATTCACTCAAACTGCATGAATAGGGGGACATACTGATAGGGTATGAATTGTGTTGCGTCGATTTATGGGATTTTTTAACGCGGCGTATGAGTATCATTTGCGCGGCCTGTTGCGCAAGCCTTAAAGAACGACGCATTTCACTCGTAAAAGCGTCCGTGACGGGAGTTTCTCCTGTTTCTAATAAATAACCTTTTGTTATAAAAACGCTTTTTTAAACATAAATGTGAATAATCGTCAGCATAAATTATTTTCCTTCAAAGTTTCATTCGCTCATTTTTCAACCTGTTCAAACAATGCGTGATCTGTAGCCCAAATAATAAACAAAGCTTGTAAAGCCCCTACTATTAACGTTTTTGCGACATATTATTAACATCTTACAAGGAGAAAAAAAGCCATGAGCCAAATACACAAACATGACATTCCCGCAAACATTGCGGACCGTTGCCTGATCAACCCGGAGCAGTACCACGAGAAATATCAGCAATCTATCACCGCCCCGGACACCTTCTGGGGTGAGCAGGGTCATATCCTGGACTGGATCAAACCTTATCAGAAGGTGAAGAACACCTCCTTTGCGCCCGGTAACGTCTCCATTAAATGGTATGAAGATGGCACGCTGAACCTGGCGGCGAACTGCCTTGACCGTCACCTTGCCGCGCGCGGGAACGAGACGGCGATTATCTGGGAAGGCGATGATGCCTCGCAGAGCAAACACATTACTTATAAAGAACTGCACCGCGACGTGTGCCGCTTTGCCAACGTCCTGCTGGAAAAAGGCATTAAAAAAGGCGACGTGGTCGCAATCTATATGCCGATGGTGCCGGAAGCGGCGGTGGCCATGCTGGCCTGCGCGCGTATCGGCGCCATTCACTCGGTTATCTTTGGTGGGTTCTCGCCAGAGGCGGTTGCGGGTCGTATTGTCGATTCAAGCTCAAAACTGGTGATCACCGCCGATGAAGGCGTGCGTGCAGGACGCGGTATCCCACTCAAGAAAAACGTCGACGAAGCGCTGAAAAACCCGAACGTCAAAACGGTCAGCAACGTCATCGTCCTTAAGCGTACCGGCGGCAAAATCGACTGGCACGAGGGGCGCGACCTGTGGTGGAGCGACCTGATTGAAAAAGCGAGCGACCAGCATCAGCCTGAAGAGATGAATGCGGAAGATCCGCTCTTCATTCTTTACACCTCTGGCTCAACCGGCAAACCGAAAGGCGTGCTGCACACCACCGGCGGCTATCTGGTCTACGCGGCCACCACCTTTAAATACGTCTTCGACTACCACCCGGGCGACATCTACTGGTGTACCGCCGACGTGGGCTGGGTCACCGGGCACAGCTACCTGCTGTACGGCCCGCTGGCCTGTGGCGCAACAACGCTGATGTTTGAAGGCGTACCCAACTGGCCGACCCCGGCGCGTATGTGCCAGGTGGTCGACAAGCATCAGGTCAATATTCTTTACACCGCGCCTACGGCGATCCGCGCCTTAATGGCGGAAGGCGATAAAGCCATCGAAGGCACCGACCGCTCTTCATTGCGCATCCTTGGTTCCGTGGGCGAGCCGATTAACCCGGAAGCCTGGGAGTGGTACTGGAAGAAAATCGGCAACGAGAAATGCCCGGTCATGGATACCTGGTGGCAGACCGAAACCGGCGGTTTCATGATCACCCCGATGCCGGGCGCCACGCAGCTGAAAGCAGGCTCGGCAACCCGTCCGTTCTTCGGCGTGCAGCCTGCGCTGGTGGATAACGAAGGCAACCCACTGGAAGGCGCCACCGAAGGCAACCTGGTGATCACGGACTCGTGGCCGGGTCAGGCGCGTACCCTGTTCGGCGATCACGATCGCTTCGAGCAGACCTACTTCTCGACCTTTAAAAACATGTACTTCAGCGGCGACGGCGCCCGCCGTGATGAAGACGGTTATTACTGGATCACCGGACGCGTGGACGACGTGCTGAACGTCTCCGGCCACCGTCTGGGCACCGCGGAGATTGAATCGGCGCTGGTGTCGCATCCGAAGATTGCCGAAGCGGCCGTTGTCGGTATTCCGCACAACATTAAAGGCCAGGCGATTTACGCCTATGTCACTCTGAACCACGGGGAAGAGCCGTCGCCAGAGCTTTATACAGAAGTGCGCAACTGGGTGCGTAAAGAGATTGGCCCGCTGGCCACGCCGGACGTGCTGCACTGGACCGACTCGCTGCCGAAAACCCGCTCCGGCAAAATTATGCGTCGTATCTTGCGCAAAATCGCGGCAGGGGACACCAGCAACCTCGGTGATACCTCAACGCTCGCGGATCCTGGCGTGGTGGAAAAACTGCTCGAAGAGAAGCAGGCCATCGCAATGCCATCGTAATCTTTTCTCCCTCTCCCCGTGGGAGAGGGCCGGGGTGAGGGCATCAGACCGCACCTTCCTCCCCTCATCCTCACCCTCTCCCCATAGGGGAGAGGGGATAAAAACAAACCTTACCTTTGGAGACTCTGTGATGAATGACCATATTTGTCAGCAGATAGAGAATAGTGCGCACTACAGGGAGCTCGTCGATAAGCGGCAACGGTTTGCCTTCACCCTTTCCATCATCATGCTGATTATCTATGTCGGCTTTATTCTGCTGATCGCCTTTGCGCCGCACTGGCTGGGCACCCCGTTACACGAGGGGACCAGCGTGACGCGCGGTATTCCCATTGGCATTGGCGTGATCGTGATTTCATTTGTGCTCACCGGCGTCTACGTCTGGCGCGCGAACGGTGAATTCGATCGTCTTAATAAAGCGGTACTGCAAGAGGTAAAAGCATCATGAAGCGAGTCCTGACGGCGCTAGCCGCCACACTTCCCTTTGCCGCCCACGCGGCGGATGCCATTACCGGCGAGGTACAGCGCCAGCCAACCAACTGGCAGGCGATTATCATGTTCCTGATTTTCGTGGTGCTGACGCTGTACATTACGTACTGGGCGTCGAAACGCGTGCGCTCCCGTAACGACTACTACACCGCAGGCGGCAACATTACCGGCTTCCAGAACGGCCTGGCGATTGCGGGTGACTTTATGTCCGCCGCCTCGTTCCTCGGGATCTCCGCGCTGGTCTACACCTCCGGCTATGACGGCCTGATTTACTCCCTCGGCTTCCTCGTCGGCTGGCCGATCATTCTGTTCCTGATTGCCGAGCGCCTGCGCAACCTGGGCCGCTATACCTTCGCCGACGTGGCCTCGTATCGCCTGAAGCAGGGGCCGATTCGCACCCTCTCCGCTTGCGGTTCGCTGGTGGTGGTGGCGCTGTATCTGATCGCACAGATGGTGGGCGCGGGTAAATTGATCGAACTGCTGTTCGGCCTGAACTACCACATCGCGGTGGTACTGGTGGGCGTGCTGATGGTGATGTACGTCCTGTTCGGCGGCATGCTGGCCACCACCTGGGTGCAAATCATCAAAGCGGTATTGCTGCTGTTCGGCGCCAGCTTTATGGCCTTTATGGTGATGAAGCACGTCGGGTTCAGCTTCAATAACCTGTTTACCGAAGCCATGGCGGTCCACCCGAAAGGGGAAGCCATTATGAGCCCGGGCGGGCTGGTAAAAGACCCGATTTCTGCCCTGTCGCTCGGTCTGGGCCTGATGTTTGGTACCGCAGGTCTACCGCACATTCTGATGCGCTTCTTCACCGTGAGCGATGCGCGTGAAGCGCGCAAGAGCGTCTTCTACGCTACCGGCTTCATGGGCTACTTCTATATCCTGACCTTTATCATCGGCTTTGGCGCGATCATGCTGGTGGGTGCAAACCCGGCGTTTAAAGATGCCGCGGGCGCGCTGATTGGCGGCAATAACATGGCGGCGGTGCATCTGGCCGACGCGGTGGGCGGCAACCTGTTCCTCGGCTTTATCTCTGCCGTGGCCTTCGCCACCATTCTTGCGGTGGTTGCGGGTTTAACGCTGGCCGGGGCGTCGGCGGTTTCGCATGACCTCTACGCCAACGTCTTCCGCAAAGGCGCGAGCGAGCGCGATGAGCTGAAGGTCTCCAAAATCACCGTGCTGGTGCTGGGCGTTGTGGCGATCCTGCTGGGCATCCTGTTCGAGAAGCAAAACATCGCCTTTATGGTGGGGCTGGCCTTCTCCATCGCGGCAAGCTGTAACTTCCCGATCATCCTGCTCTCCATGTACTGGTCGAAACTGACCACCCGTGGCGCGATGATTGGCGGCTGGCTGGGGCTGCTGACGGCGGTGATCCTGATGATTCTGGGCCCGACGATCTGGGTGCAGATTCTCGGTCACGCCAGCGCCATCTTCCCGTATGAATACCCGGCGCTGTTCTCCATTGCTGTGGCGTTTATCGGTATCTGGGTCTTCTCGGCCACCGACAATTCGCCGGAGGGTAACCTGGAGCGCGAGAAATTCCGCGCCCAGTTTATTCGTTCACAAACCGGTCTTGGCGTTGAGCAGGGCCGCGCGCACTAAACCTTACTCCCCGGCCATTCTGGCCGGGGAGCTTAAAACATCACCCACGCCACCAGCGGTGCAACCAGCACCATCACCACGCCCGACAGCATCATCACCAGGCTCGCGACAACGCCCTCCTGCTGGCCCAGCTCATAGGAACGTGCCGTGCCCGCGCCGTGCGACGCCGCGCCAAATCCCGCGCCTTTGGCCATTCCTTCCCGAATAGAAAGCCGCAGAAAGAGCATATCGCCCACCGCCATCCCAAAGACACCCGTCACCACCACAAACAGCGCCACCAGGTCCGGCTGTCCGCCGAGGGGTTTAGCCGCCGCCAGCGCAAACGGCGTGGTCACCGAGCGCACGGCCAGGCTGCGCTGAATTTCATCGGGCAGCGTAAACAGTCTCGCCAGCCAGACGGAGCTACAGACCGCGACCACCGTGGCGGTGATCACGCCTGCGCTGAGCGACATCCAGTGGCGCCTGATAATCGCCAGGTTGTCATAAACGGGTACGGCAAAGGCGATGGTCGCCGGGCCGAGCAGCCACAGCAGCCAGTGGGATTCACCAATGTAGTTCTGCCAGGAGATATGGCCGAAGACCAGCATCAGCACCAGCAGGATCGGCGTGAAGACCAGCGGCATCAGCGGCAGCGCATGAAACCGGCGATACAGCCGCTTGTTGGCGAAGTAGATCCCGAGCGTCGCGATCAGGCACAAGACGCTGATCTGAAAGTTAGTCATGTTTGTGCCTGCTGATTTCAAACCGGTAGACTTTATCCACGACCCAGGCGGTCGCCCCCAGCACCATCAACGTACTCAGCGCGATCACCGCAAAGATTCGCCAGCCGTCCACCATCAGCAGTTGCGCATAGTTCACCACCGCCACCACGGCAGGGACAAAGAACAGCAGCATCTCCGCCAGCAGCCAGCGCGCCCCGGCGCGCACCCAGTTAAGGGGGATCACGCGACAGAGGATAAGCGTCAGCATCAACAGCATCCCCACCAGGTTGGCAGGCAGCGGTAGGTGGAGCCAGCCGACAAGATATTCGGCGAAAACAAACAGTCCCGCGTAGAGCAGTACCTGAACCGGGACCTGGAGTCGTTGTACAACGGCAGGCGTAACACGGCTTAACGCCACGGCCATGGGGGTTTTCCTCAAAAATGAGACGAGGCGCCAGTATAGTGAGCGCACGGTGTGGACTGAAATGAATTAAAATCATCAAAGGTATAGTTTCGAGGAATAATCATGGACATAAGAACGCTGCGCTATTTTGTCGAAGTGGTTCGTCAGCAAAGTTTTACCCGCGCAGCGGAGAAGTTGTTTGTTACCCAGCCCACCATCAGCAAGATGCTGAAAAACCTCGAAGATGAACTGAACTGTACCCTGCTGATCCGCGACGGGCGCAAGCTGCTGCTGACCGACACCGGACGCGTGGTGTTCGAACGCGGGCTGGCGATTCTGGCGGAGTTCCGCCAGCTGGAAGCAGAGCTGGACGATATTAATCATCTGACCAAAGGGGTGCTTCGCCTCGGCATTCCCCCGATGGTCGGCATGATGATGGCCGGACCGATTAGCCTGTTTCGCCAGCGTTATCCCGGCGTAGAGCTGAAGATTTCGGAGTTTGGTGGGTTAACCGTCCAACAAGCGGTCACTAACGGCGAGCTCGACGTGGCAATGACCGCCCTCCCCGTTGAGGAAGAGAGCGGCCTGGCGACGCTTCCGCTCTTTAGCCACCCGCTGTGCGTGCTGGTGCCCCGCTCCGGCGACTGGCTAAAGAGGGAGTCGGTGAAGCCTGAACTGCTCGGCGAGCACCCTCTGCTGATCTACAACGAAGACTTCGCCCTCAGCCGCCAGCTGATGACGCTGTTTAACCAGCATAACGTCAAGCCGCGCATTGCGGTACGCAGCGGACAATGGGATTTCCTGGCCGCGATGGTGCAGGCGGGCGTGGGGATTGCCATTCTGCCGCAGCCGATTTGCGAGCGTCTGGATAAAAACACGCTGCGCTGGATCCCGCTGGAGAGCGATCTGCACTGGCAGTTAGGGATGATCTGGCGTGAAGGGGTCTATTTGTCGCAGAGCGCGCAGGCGTGGCTGCAGTGTTGTGAGGGGTTTTGGGTACGGTCTGAATAGTGCCCGGTGGCGCTGCGCTTACCGGGCCTACGTTCGAACCGTAGGCCGGGTAAGGCGAAGCCGCCACCCGGCAAAACAGCGCTACTGATTCTCTATCAACAGCGCTTCCAGCAGGTCCAGATCGTGCAGCAGCTTTTGCAGCGTCTCGTTGCTGATCTGGCGCGTGGCGCGCAGGTGGTACAGTTCGGCACGCTCTGAGCGCAGCGCTGCCAGACGGAACCGGCGTTCCAGGTTCTCCTCCTGCAGCGAGCTTTCCACATCGTTACGCCCGTCCGCGCGGCGGCGAAGGTTACCAATTACGCGGGAACTCACCTCCGTCAGCAGCTGATTATCGATGTTCTCTTCCGCATCCGCGGCCAGGCGCTCTTCCATTTTCTGGATGGCGACAATCGCCACTTCGGCGGTCGCTGCACGCGCAATACGCTCTTCCTTGTGCTGCTGGGTCGAATCACCGACATCAATATGCTGGAGTAAAATCGGCAGCATAATCACGCCGACAAACAGTGAGAACAGAATGACGCCCGCCGCCAGGAACACCAGCTCGTAACGCGCCGGGAAGACGTCGCCCGTCGGCAGCAGCAGCGGAATGGAGAGGACACCGGCAAGGGTGATCGCCCCGCGTACGCCCGCAAAAGAGGCAATCAGCAGTTCACGCGTTGTCCACGAACCAAACTCCATCGGCTTTTTCTTCAGGAAGCGGACGCTGAAGTTTTTCATCGTCCACAGCCAGCCGAAACGCACCAGCATCAGCGCCAGGTAGATCAGCACGATGTCGGTAAACAGCATCCAGACTTCAACGTTCGGATCGGCTTCGGCCGCCACCAACGAGGATTCCATAATGCCCGGCAGCTGCAGGCCCAACAGCAGGAACACCATGCCGTTAAAGACAAACTCCAGCATGGCCCAGGTGCTGTTTGCACGCAGACGCATGGCAAGCGGCGCGCGGCGCATCACGCCGGAGCGGGTAATGGTCATCCCTGCCGCCACTGCCGCCAGAATGCCCGACACGCCGATATGTTCGGCAATCAGATAAGAGGCGAACGGCAGCAGGAACAGCAGTACGATCTGCGTAGCGGGTTCATCGCCGCCCCAGCGGCTGAGGAAGCGCAGCGAGCGGCCATACAGCCAGCTCACCACGAAGCCCGCGAGAATACCGCCAATCGCCACCTTGAAGAACTCCAGCGTCGCGCCGCCGACGGTAAAGACCATAGTGCCCATCGCAACGGCCACGGCAAACTTCAGGGCAACCAGGCCGGAGGCGTCGTTCATCAGCGCCTCCCCCTGTAAAATCCCCATAATTTTCTTCGGAATACGACCTTCACCCACAATGCCGGACAGCGCCACGGCATCGGTTGGCGACAGTACGGCGGCCAGCGCAAAAGCCGGTATTAACGGAATGCCCGGTACCGTCCAGTAGATCAGAAAACCAATCCCGACGACGGTGACCACCACCAGCGCCAGCGCCAGGCCGAAGATCTCTCGCCCGTGCTCAAGGAATTCGCGCGTGGGCGTTTTCCAGCCATCCGCAAACAGCAGTGGCGGAATGAACAGCACGAGGAACAGTTCTGGGTCAAATTCCACGTGCAGGCCAAACGTCGGCCACGCCAGCAGCGCGCCGATGGCAATTTGCATTAATGGCAGGGGGACCTGAAAGGGCAGTACGCGTGTAACCACCCCGGATAGCGAGACCACAAGGGTCATGATGAGTATTGTGAAGAAGATTTCCATGCGTTCCCTGTTTGCTGTGTTGCTTATGTACTCCGGAAGGCGTCGTGCCTTTTATTCTATCTTCCCCAGAGTAACGCAAAAGGCAACAGGATGAGTCCTGAAAATAAAAACGGGCGGCCTGAGCCACCCGTTTTCGCATCAAAGGCCAATTTAGATTGCCCAGCCGCCCGCGTAAAACGCCACCAGCGCAACGGCAATCACAACGGTGCCAACGTTCAGCTTGCGCCACTCCCCTGAGACCAGACGACCAATCACCAGCGACGCGAAACCGATCATAATGCCGGTCACGATGTTACAGGTCAGCACGATAAAGACCGCGGTAATCAGGCCAGACATCGCGTCCACGAAATCCGCAAAGTCGATTTTCGCCACGTTGCTCAGCATCAGCAGGCCAACGTACATCAGCGCTGGTGCGGTCGCGTACGCCGGAACCAGGTAGGAGAGCGGAGAGAGGAACAGGATCAGCATGAACAGCACGCCCACGGTGATCGCCGTCAGGCCGGTTTTACCGCCTGCCGCCGTACCCGCTGCAGACTCGATGTACACCGCCGCAGGCGCTGCGCCCACCAGGCCTGAGAAGACGCTGCTCAGGGAGTCCGTCGTCAGCGCTTTGCCACCGTCAATAATCTGACCGTCTTTATCCAGCAGGTTCGCCTGACCGGCCACCGCACGAATGGTCCCGGTCGCGTCAAACACCGCGGTCATTACCAGCGCCAGCACGCTTGGCAGGATGACCGGGTTCAGCGCGCCAACGATATCCAGGCTGCCAATCAGAGAGTTGCCTTTGTCATCGCTCAGCGACGGCATGGCGAAAATGCCGGAGAAATGGACGTTCGGATCGAAAATCAGGCCGACAATGGAAACGCCGATAATGGTCAGCAGGATGCCGCCCGGGACTTTCAGTTTTTCCAGACCGATAATCACCGCCAGGCCGATCAGCGACATGATCACCGGGAAGCTGGCGAAATGGCCGAGCGCCACCGGCAGACCGTCCAGCGGGTTCTTGATGACCAGACCGACGCCGTTGGCGGCGATCAGCAGCAGGAACAGGCCGATGCCGATGCCGGTACCGTGCGCCACGCCCTGCGGCAGGTTGCGCAAGATCCAGCTACGGATGCCGGTCGCTGAAATAACGGTAAACAGCACACCCATCAGGAACACGGCGCCCAGCGCAACCGGTACGCTGATGTGCTGGCCCAGCACCAGGCTGAACGCGGTAAACGCGGTCAGGGAGATGGCGCAACCAATCGCCAGCGGCAGGTTCGCCCACAGGCCCATCACGATAGAGCCCACGCCGGCCACAAGGCAGGTCGCTACAAAGACAGCTGCTGGCGGGAAGCCCGCTTTCCCCAGCATGCCCGGCACAACGATGACGGAATAAACCATCGCCAGAAACGTTGTCAAACCGGCAACGATTTCCTGGCGCACGGTGCTGCCGCGGGCCGAAATTTTAAACATGGCGTCAAGTGAACCGCCAGTACGCGCAGATGGCGTAGACATAGAAAACATCCCCTGAGAGTTTTTTAGGAAGTCCGTAAGCGAGGTGGAGACGCCACTGCCAGCTAAACGTCAAATCCTTGTGTTGCGTTTGCGACGAAAGGGCGTCACAGAAAAAGCAAACGTTTAGCTCCGCGCTTACAAACGGGTGGTCAAATTAAGGCAAACGATTATCTAGCCTAATCCCCGCCCTTTTCAACTGAACTTTATCGTTTTTCGCTAAAATTCACTTATGACGCTGAAGAAATAAACAGAGGATGCGCAAACGTTATCGTCTATGCGCAATTTGTTTACATTTCAATCCTCCCCTGGGATGGATAACAGCCCCCCTTGTGCCAGGGTTCGTTGCCAGCCAGGGCTGTTTTCAACCTTCGTTTTCCATGCCTGACTATGCGGCAGGTTATTAATACCGCCGCGCGCCAGCAGGGCAAAGATCGGGAAACTCATCTGGATGTCGGCCATGCTGAGCGAATCCCCGGCAAACCAGCTGTTTTTAGCAAGGTGCGACTCAATAAAGCGTGCATGGGTTTCCAGCTGGCGGTTGAGATACGCTTTCTGCACCCCCTGCCCCAGCGCTTTCCCCAGGGTTCGGATACCAAACGGCACGGGCGGCTTGCCGAGGCTGTTGAAGACCAGCTTCATTAACAATAGAGGCATCAGCGATCCTTCCGCGTAGTGCAGCCAGAAGCGGTACTGCACCTTATGCGCCGGATCTAAAGGCTTAAGCCGCGACTCAGCATCGTACGTCTCCTGCAGATACTCCAGAATGGCGCCTGACTCTGCGAGGATCAGTCCGTTATCTTCGATAACCGGTGATTTGCCCAACGGATGCACCTTTTTGAGCGCCTCAGGTGCCAGCATGTTCTTTTCGCGCTGATAGTGAACGATCTCATAAGGCAGACCGAGTTCTTCCAGCGCCCAGATTACGCGGTGCGAGCGCGACTGGTTTAGGTGGTGTACCGTGAGCATGGCTTTCTCCTGTTATTCATACTTTTTAACTATAGAAAATTGAACAACACCGCGAAAAAAATTCGGCTAAAAACCGGTCAGCGTCGCTGGCGAAAAAACGGGCCTTGCATAGAATTAAAGTGTCAGCACAATCCGGAACCTCCCCAACCAGCTCGACACGAGGGGTGCTGATGTCGGGGGAAACCCTCCCGTGAACCAGCGGGATAGAGAGAAAGACAAAGACCGGGAAAAACTAAAGCGCCCTTTGTGGCGCTTTAGTTCTTTATGTATGTGGGGTTTTGCCGGGTGGCGGCTACGCCTTACCCGGCCTACATTTGACGGTTTGGTAGGCCGGGTAAGCGAAGCGCCACCCGGCAAACCGATCTCAATCCTCTTCCAGCAACCGCGCTCCCGTCCCCTGCTCGCCCAGTTTGTCGCCGGGGTTACGCAGCGGGCAGTCGCTGCGCGACAGGCAGCCGCAGCCAATACAGCCATCCAGTTCGTCACGCAGCGCGACCAGCGTATGAATACGCCTGTCCAGCTCTTCACGCCACTGGGACGACAGCTCTTTCCACTCTTTCGGGCTCAGCGTGTGCCCTTCCGGCAGCACGCCAAATGCCTCGCCGATCGTGGCCAGGGGAATTCCGATTCGTTGCGCAATTTTGATAATCGCCACGTAGCGGAGCACGTCGCGGGTATAGCGACGCTGGTTGCCCCCGTTGCGGATGCTCTTGATTAACCCTTTGCTTTCATAGAAGTGGAGCGCCGATACCGCCACGCCGCTTCGCTTTGCCACTTCGCCGGGGGTTAACAGCGCTTTAATGCGCGGCAATCTCTTTTCCATAAAACCTCTTTACCTCAAGTTAACTTGAGGAATTATACTCCCCCGCAGAGAAAACGACGAATTAACCGAGATAGTTGTATCTACAGAGGGGCAACCTTATGTCGCATCAGCAGATTATTCAGACGCTTATTGAATGGATTGATGACCATATCGACCAACCGTTGAACATTGATGTGGTCGCGAAAAAGTCGGGCTATTCGAAATGGTATTTACAGAGAATGTTCCGTACGGTCATGCATCAAACGCTGGGTGAGTACATTCGTCAGCGCAGACTGCTGCTGGCGGCGCAGGCGCTACGCTCAACGCAGCGGCCGATTTTTGATATCGCGATGGATCTTGGCTATGTGTCGCAACAAACCTTTTCCCGCGTGTTTCGCCGCGAGTTTGACCGCACGCCGAGCGACTATCGCCACCAGTTGAATTAATCACGCTCAGTGCAAAGGTTGCTGCTGCCAGGTCATAAATTCCTGGGGCGGCATCGCTTTCGCGAAGTGCCATCCCTGACAAAACTGGACGCCGCGCTTCAACAGCCAGCTCACCTGCTCTGCCGTCTCAACCCCTTCCGCAATGGTTTTCAGTCGCAGGCTTTGCGCCATCTCGATAATATGCTCGGCGATCAGGTGGCTGGTGCTGTTGGTCGTTAAGGTATCGATAAACGATTTGTCGATTTTCAGAATATCGACGTTCAGCGAGTACAGATTGTGCAGGTTCGAGTAGCCGGTACCGAAATCATCGATCGCCACTTCATACCCCGCCTGACGAAAAGCCTGAATCACCGGCGTGGTTTTAGGCACGTCGATAAAACCGCGTTCCGTCACTTCAATTTTGATTTGCTGCGCGCGGACGGCATAGTGGCGGGCCTTCTCAGAAATCATGGCGATCAGCCGCGAGGAGTGGAAATCCGTCGCCGACAGGTTAATCGAAATATAGAGATGCGGATGCTCAGCCAGGAAATGGCCCAAATCACTGAACACTTCCTCAACGACATAATCCGTAATCCGCTCGCTCATCCCCTCATTTTCAGCCAGCGGAATAAACTCAGCCGGGCTCATCACCTGCCCGTTAAAACCAGGCCAGCGTAATAACGCCTCCGCGCCCACACACCGGTTGTTCTTGATATCAATAATCGGCTGATAGTGCACGCAAAGCTGGCGTTTGTTCAGCGCCCTGTGCAGTAAACGCCCCGGCGAATTGAGCTCTCGATGGGTGCGGGACCAGACCAGCAAAATAATAATGCTGCAAATCATTCCCAGCGGCAGCGTTAATGTCGCCTGATGGTAAAGCGTTTCATAAAAGCGTTTATTCGATGTCGACACGATGGCCGCAATCGGTCTTTTGGGGGATGTGACGATCGTATAAAAGCGGTTATCTTTTTGAAATACCGATTCCTTATCCCGAATCATCGAATTTAATAAAGAAACATTGGCTTTCTGACTGACGGAAAAGAAAGCATTGGTTACCGTGTCGTATACCCCCCACGAGAGAGAATGATCCGCAGACATGACTTCGCTGTATGAAAGTGGATTAACGACCACCACATAATTTCCACGCTGCATATATGTCATTTTATAACCAGTATAAAATGGGGTGTCGCGATAATAATAGATAGCGACGTCAGGTTTACGCGTGTAATTAGCGACGGGAATAGCGTAGGGACGATCCGGTGTAAAAACGGTCGAACAAAGAAAATTCTGACCTTCAGCATAAATTAAATCGGCAACAAACAGGCGGCCACGAACAACGTTCAACATATATTGACGGTGTCCCGGGGTGCAAAGCTCGCCCCGATATTTTTCCGCCTCGTCCCGGGCCAGATCAACCTGCTGTATAACCAGCTCTGTTTTGTCTAAAGCTAGTTCAGCAAATGTCCGTAGCTGGGCGCTTGTTTCAGACACGGCTCTTAGCTGGGCAAACCATAGCGCAAGCATCACCGGCAGCATAACTACCATGATGATCCCTACCACCCTGAGCATCTTGCGCTGCGCGCTACGATTCATTTCCCGCCCTATATCCCTGCATGTTGTACGCCTGTAGTAATGAAGGCCGGATGCTGTGTTAAACAGGTGATTACGTTGCATGAATCATGCGAAGTTAGCAACTGACTTTTCGTATTAAAAATCTTAAATTTCGTTATGACGATAATATTTTCCCGTAAGTGAAACTGTAAGTATTCGTTCCGTTTCAATTAAGGAAAATAATTATCCAGCCCGTAAGGGCGGTGGGAAGATAACACAACAGACGATTGTTGATTAAGCCAAACTTCTGGCAGCATGAAAAAAGCACACCGTCATCATGACGTTTTATGCTATTTGATCGGGTGTATTGTGTTCACTGATTTATAAATAATCAGCCGCCACCACCGTTTTTCCTCGCCCCAAATGCTTAGCCTCATATAACGCTTTATCAGCACGCCTTAGCAAGGCTGAAGTATCCCGCTGTCCCCCGCGGACTTCCACGACCCCTGCGCTAAACGACAGCGACAGCGTTCTCTCGCCCACTATCAGTGGATGAGTTTGCAAAACGGTGCGCAACCTGGCGGACAGTTGCGCAGCGCCATTGCCGTCAGTTTGCGCCAGCAGGAGCAAAAATTCCTCCCCTCCCACGCGCCCTAGTGCGGAGCCTGAAGGGGCCAACTCACGGATAGCATTACAGAAGTGAAGAAGCGCCGCATCGCCCACCGGGTGTCCCCACTCGTCGTTGATCTGTTTGAAAAAATCCAGGTCAAACATCAGAACGCAAAAATGACTGTTGGCCTCCTGCCTGGCACTGGAAGCCAGCGCAAGCTCCAGCTGCTGCAAAATCGCCGACCGGTTAAAGCAGCCGGTGAGATCGTCAGTGGTGGCTTTAACTTCGAGCTGCTGTTCGGCTTTTTTCCGCTCAGTGATATCCAGCCCAATATTGAGGATAGAGTTGTCCGGCAACAGAATGTTTGACCACAGCACCGTCAGGGGGGTGCCATCTTTGCGTAGCGGATGCCATTCATACATATCCTTCAGCGGCGAGACATTGACCGACTCTCTTACCCGCCGCCGCTCTTCAGGATCGGGATAAAACAGCGAAAGCGGATCGGCATGTTCCGCGATCTCCGCCATCGTCCAGCCGAATACTTTTTCACATTCGGCATTCCACAGCACGCAGCGGTTAAATTTGTCGAAAGAGTTCATTAAAACCGGGGCGCGTTCAAAGAGCGTCTTATATTGCGTCACGACGCGCTGCATTTCCTGCGCCGTTTTTTCTCGGGCAATAATTTCCGCGAAATAGTCTTTTAATTTTTCGACCAGCACCACGACGATATTTTTCAGGATCGGCAAAGAAGAAAGCCTTTCTTCGAACGCTAAAAAGAAATAGCCGCTGCAGTGCCAGTTTTGAGTTGAAAGCTTGCACAGCACACCGCTTTGCAGTTGCGCATAGCCCGGGTGCTGAGGAGGAAATAACGTGCGGCCAATATTCTCTTTCCAGTAGACCACCCGCCACGATCGATGATGCCGCTGGAGCAGCGTGTTCGCCAGGAAATCGGCCACGTCGAGGGGATGGCAGGTCATCTCCCCAGCGGATACCACGCGCTTCAGCCCGTCATCTCCGTTAACGCTGACCCAGGCAAGGCTTGCGCCCAGCGCGCGACTGATGGTCGCCAGCATGTCGGCCAGAGAACATTGAGCATGAAGCTGGGGCATTAACTTAGCCAGCGCATGCAATGCCTGCATGCTGTCATTAACAATCTCACGTCGGTTTTCTTTCATTTTTTTCGCTGATTATCAGGCGATAAACCGGACGCAACTTTCTTCAGATTCGAAAAATCGACAAACCAACGCGCAGGCTGAATCTCAGCGTAGCGAATTAAAAACAACGTTGTGTGTAATTAAAAACGTACAAATAAATAAAAAAATAATGAAATTCAAAAACCTGAAAGGTTAGCTGCGAGTAAAATTAATTGTCCACTCAAGCATAAGCCATAGGGTTATTGCTGTAAACATTGTACAGAGTGCGTCCTTTTGCATCAGTTTTGCTATCTTAATGAATTCATTATAAAGAGTGCGGGAACTGGGGAACTTAGCCAGCAAAGATATATTTTCACTCAGGCACCCACTAATTCTCGGCAACTATGATTCACTCGTTTTTCATCATCCCGGGACTGGCGAATAAAACAGCAAACGTGATATAGTTCACACAACTTATGTAACGAAAACACTCTGTTTCATTCAGTTCGTCTGTTTTATAGAGGATGGGTTTTATGGCAACCATTACTACCAGCATGGTACTCCTGCGCTGGCCTTTGTTGAGTGCGGTACTGATGTTTTTGGCCAGCACGCTGAACATTCAGTTTCGTAAATCTGACTACGCGGGTCTCGCTGTCATCAGCACGCTGTTGGGGCTGGGGGCTGCCTGCTGGTTTGCAACGGGTCTGCTTGGCATTACCCTGCTGGATATGGCCGCTGTCTGGGAAAATATCAAAGTGGTGATGGTTGAGGCGATGAGCCACACACCACCAGACTGGCCGATGGTGATTACCTGATCCCTTATGGAATAAAAAAACCCAGACAATGTCTGGGTTTTTTGTTTGGGGAACGCGGAAATCAGAACGGAATGTCGTCGTCGAAATCCATTGGCGGTTCGTTAGACGGTGCAGGAGCAGACTGCTGCTGCGGGCGAGACTGCGCGCCGCCGCTGAACTGGTTGCCACCCTGCGGCTGCTGAGGCTGACCCCAACCGCCTTGCTGCTGGCCGCCACCTGCTGGTGCGCCACCGCCCTGACGGCCACCTAGCATCTGCATGGTGCCGCCGACGTTAACCACCACTTCCGTCGTGTACTTCTCAGCACCGGACTGATCGGTCCATTTGCGGGTGCGCAGCTGGCCTTCGATATAGACCTGAGAACCTTTACGCAGATACTCACCGGCCACTTCGGCCAGTTTGCCAAACAGCACAACGCGGTGCCATTCGGTCTGCTCTTTCATCTCACCGGTCGCTTTATCACGCCAGGATTCGGAAGTAGCCAGCGTAATGTTGGCAACTGCGCCACCACTCGGCATGTAGCGTACTTCCGGGTCCTGGCCCAGATTACCGACGAGAATCACCTTGTTTACGCCTCTGCTGGCCATGTTCGTGTCTCCTGAATACGTTTCTTAATAGTGTAAACGCGCGAGTGTACCATTTCCATGCTGCACTTTGATAGTTGCGTAGCACGTTCCAGAGTTCTCCCGCAACTCGACATTGTTACACAGCGAATCAGAAAATGCATTCCAATACTGTATATTCAAACAGGTCAAATTGTGTCATAATTAGCCGTTTCTGACAGCCGTTTGTCCTTCAAACAAACCAGGCAATCCGTGTTCCAACCGGGAAAGGTGAATGGATAAGATCGAAGTTCGGGGCGCCCGCACCCACAATCTCAAGAATATCAACCTGATAATCCCTCGCGACAAGCTGATTGTCGTGACCGGGCTGTCGGGGTCTGGCAAATCCTCACTGGCTTTCGACACCCTGTATGCCGAAGGACAGCGTCGTTACGTTGAATCACTCTCTGCGTACGCGCGTCAGTTCCTGTCGCTGATGGAAAAACCGGATGTCGACCATATTGAAGGGTTGTCCCCTGCTATCTCTATTGAGCAGAAATCCACCTCGCATAACCCGCGTTCAACGGTCGGTACCATTACTGAAATCCATGACTACCTGCGTCTGCTGTATGCCCGCGTGGGTGAGCCGCGCTGCCCGGACCACGACGTCCCGCTGGCGGCACAGACCGTCAGCCAGATGGTGGACAACGTCCTGTCGCAGCCGGAAGGCAAGCGCCTGATGCTGCTGGCGCCGATCATCAAAGAGCGTAAGGGTGAGCACACCAAAACGCTGGAAAACCTGGCAAGCCAGGGCTATATCCGCGCCCGTATTGACGGCGAAGTGTGCGACCTGTCCGATCCGCCCAAGCTGGAACTGCAGAAGAAGCACACCATCGAGGTGGTGATTGATCGCTTTAAGGTGCGTGACGATCTCGCCACGCGTCTCGCAGAATCGTTTGAAACGGCGCTGGAACTCTCCGGCGGCACGGCCGTGGTCTCCGACATGGACGACCCGAAAGCGGAAGAGCTGCTCTTTTCCGCCAACTTTGCCTGCCCGATTTGCGGCTACAGCATGCGCGAGCTGGAACCGCGTCTGTTCTCGTTCAACAACCCGGCGGGCGCCTGCCCGACGTGTGACGGCCTGGGCGTGCAGCAGTATTTCGATCCGGACCGCGTGATCCAGAATCCGGAGCTTTCGTTGGCCGGCGGCGCCATTCGCGGCTGGGACAAGCGTAACTTCTATTACTTCCAGATGCTGAAGTCGCTGGCAGAGCACTACAAGTTCGACGTGGAAGCGCCGTGGGCCAGCCTGAGCCAGAACGTACACAAAGTGATCCTGTTCGGCTCTGGCAAAGAGAACATCGAGTTCAAATACATGAACGATCGCGGTGATACCTCCGTGCGTCGCCACCCGTTCGAAGGGGTGCTGCACAATATGGAGCGCCGCTACAAAGAGACCGAATCCAGCGCGGTGCGCGAAGAGCTGGCGAAGTTCATCAGCAACCGCTCCTGCGCCACCTGCGAGGGCACGCGCCTGCGTCGCGAAGCGCGCCACGTGTTTGTGGAAAATACGGCGCTGCCGACCATCTCAGACATGAGTATCGGCCACGCGATGGACTTCTTCAATAACCTGAAGCTCTCTGGCCAGCGCGCGAAAATCGCTGAAAAAGTCCTGAAAGAGATTGGCGATCGCCTGAAGTTCCTGGTGAACGTCGGCCTGAACTACCTGACGCTTTCCCGCTCGGCAGAAACGCTCTCCGGCGGTGAAGCCCAACGTATTCGTCTGGCGAGCCAGATTGGTGCGGGCCTGGTGGGCGTGATGTACGTGCTGGACGAGCCGTCAATCGGCCTGCACCAGCGCGATAACGAACGTCTGCTCGGCACCCTGATCCACCTGCGCAATCTCGGTAACACGGTGATTGTGGTCGAGCACGACGAAGATGCCATTCGCGCCGCTGACCACGTGATCGACATCGGCCCGGGTGCCGGCGTCCACGGTGGCCAGGTGGTGGCGGAAGGGACGCTGAAAGACATTATGGCGGTGCCCGAGTCGCTGACCGGCCAGTACATGAGCGGCAAGCGCAAGATTGACGTCCCCAAACAGCGCGTAGCAGCGGATCCGGAAAAAGTGCTGAAGCTGACCGGCGCGCGCGGCAACAACCTGAAAGACGTCACCCTGACCCTGCCCGTCGGGCTGTTTACCTGTGTCACCGGCGTGTCCGGCTCCGGTAAATCGACGCTGATCAACGATACGCTGTTCCCGATTGCACAGACCGCGCTTAACGGTGCGACGCTGGCAGAGCCGGCACCGTACCGCGACATTCAGGGGCTGGAGCATTTCGATAAAGTTATCGATATCGACCAGAGCCCGATTGGCCGTACGCCGCGCTCTAACCCGGCAACCTATACCGGCGTTTTCACGCCCGTACGTGAACTGTTTGCCGGTGTGCCGGAGGCGCGCTCACGCGGGTATACGCCAGGACGTTTCAGCTTTAACGTACGCGGCGGCCGCTGCGAAGCGTGCCAGGGCGATGGCGTGATCAAGGTTGAGATGCACTTCCTGCCGGATATCTACGTGCCGTGCGACCAGTGCAAAGGCAAACGCTATAACCGCGAAACGCTGGAGATTAAGTACAAGGGCAAGACCATCCACGAAGTGCTGGACATGACCATCGAAGAGGCGCGCGAGTTCTTTGACGCCGTTCCGGCGCTGGCGCGTAAGCTGCAGACGCTGATGGACGTCGGCCTGACCTACATTCGTCTGGGTCAGTCCGCAACGACGCTGTCCGGCGGTGAAGCGCAGCGCGTGAAGCTGGCGCGCGAGCTGTCAAAACGCGGTACAGGCCAGACGCTGTATATCCTGGATGAGCCGACCACCGGTCTGCACTTTGCCGACATCCAGCAGCTGCTGGACGTGCTGCATCAACTGCGCGATCAGGGCAACACTATCGTGGTCATCGAACATAACCTGGACGTGATTAAAACCGCGGACTGGATTGTCGATCTCGGCCCGGAAGGCGGCAGCGGCGGCGGTGAAATCCTCGTCTCCGGTACGCCAGAGACCGTTGCAGAGTGCGAAGCCTCGCACACCGCGCGCTTCCTTAAACCGTTGCTGTAATTGTCACACGGAGAGCTGCTGTCGGGTCGTTTCCGGCAGCAGCTCAACCGCCTGCTGATAGGATGCGTCCACCAGGTAGTAAATTTGTGAGCCTGGAATCGATCCATCCAGATAGACGGTGCTCCAGTGCGCCTTATTGAGGTGCTGGCTCGGCCTCACGTCATCATGCTGCTGACGGAGTAAATCGGCCAGTTCAGGGCTGGTTTTCAGCGACGCCGCCGGACGGCCTTCTACCTCTTTCACCATCGCAAACAGCACATCCCCCACCTTAACCTGCGTGGCCTTCCAGTCGCTGTGGACGCTCTGCTCCGCGCCGGGCTTGCTCATGCAGTACTGAAGTATCTCCGAAATTGTCATCTTTATTCCCCTTGTAGCGTGGCGATAATTTTACGCGAACCACCGTGAATGCGATGCTCTCCCAGCCAGATCCCCTGCCACGTTCCCAACAGCAGCCGCCCGTTGTGGACCGGCAGCATCAACGATACGCCCAGCAAAGAGGACTTAATATGCGAAGGCATATCGTCTGCCCCCTCATAGTCATGCTCGTAAGGGGCGTTGTCCGGGACGCTCTTCAGAAAATGCCGCTCCATGTCAGACCGGACGGTGGGATCGCAATTTTCATTCAGCGTCAGAGAGGCAGACGTATGCTGAAGCAGCAGATGCAGCAAACCCGTTCTGACGCGCGACAGGTCGCGGAGTTGCCCGATGACTTCATCCGTCACCAGGTGAAATCCGCGTGGCTTCGCGCTTAAGGTCAGGGTCTGTTGGTACCACATAGGCTGCTCCGTGATGAAAGATGAATCTTTCTAAGTGTGCAGCAAGAAGACGAAAGGTAAAACCCGCAGCAGCGAGATTTGATTAAAAAAGAGTCAAACTCGCTGCCAGGGACTCAGTACTCCGAGTTGACGATCACCTCTTCGCCAAACTTTCCGGCCATCGGCAGCGGTCGATAGGTAGAGTTAGACGCGCGTAACACCCTGATCCCTCTGGCTCCTGCATCCTGCGCGGCGGTAATGTCGTTATCCGAATCGCCATAAAACACTTTGATGTTTTTCTTTTCCAGCCACTGGGTTTTGGTGTTTTGCCCCTCTTTGTCACCGGCAAAAATGACCGGGTTCATGTTGGCTGCCGGGATCTGGAAATCGTCCTGCAGGGTTCTGGAGACGGTTTCCGTTTTGGTCTGGCTACGACCGGTGACGAAATAAATACTGTCGCCACGCTTAACATGCATAGCAATTACCGCCCGGGCGACCTCTTTCGGAATGCTGTACTCGTCCCAGCCGTTATTCATTTTTTCCCAGAACTCCGGGTTCTTCAGATACGCTTCGCTGTCGGGAGAATACATTTTTTTGCCGCGCCAAAATCCCGGGCTTGAGAACAAGACGGTATCGTCAATATCGAAGCCCACGGCCATTGGTGGGCGCCCCATCAGGCTGTTTTCGATTTGGGCCACGGAAACCCAGTGAATGGGTGCCTGCTCGGCGAGAATGGCGGCGGTAGTGCCGGTGTAAAGCGGCGTCGGGGCGGAAGCTCGCGCGACGACGGCGCTGTTAAGTGAGAACAATAAGCAGGCGGCGCTGAGCGCCAGTGTGATCTTGCGCATATTTTCCCCTGAATATTCAGCTTGTTATCGTTTTATTTTGAGTGAATGGTCAAAAAACTATCCGACCATAACCCCAGCGGGAGGTGAAGGGAAGGAGTTTTTGCTTATGAAGCGGAATAAAAAGAAGACGATCACAAAGCGCAGCGCCACCGGGCAATGACTGGCACCGGCGCGAACAAAAAAGCCGGGTGGCGGCTGCGCCTTACCCGGCCTACATATAGCATGCAAGTAAGTGAATACTTACATTACGGAGGCAAACGCCTGCGCCACGCGATGAACGTTGCCGGCATTCAGGCCCGCCACGCACATACGGCCGCTGGCGATCAGGTAGACGCCGAACTCTTCGCGCAGGCGATCGACCTGCGCCGCGCTCAGTCCGGTATAGCTGAACATCCCGCGCTGCTTGAGCAGATAATCAAAGTTATGCCCTGGCACAGCTTCTTTCAGGACATTAACCAACTCCTGACGCATCGACAGGATGCGCTTACGCATCGCCTCCACTTCGCCAAGCCAGGACGCTTTCAGCGTTTCGTCACCGAGAACCGTTGCCACCACCTGCGCACCAAAGTTTGGCGGGCTGGAGTAGATACGGCGCACCGTCGCTTTCAGCTGACCCAGCACGCGGCTGGCTGCTTCGGCGTCTTCACATACCACGGAAAGACCACCAACGCGTTCACCGTACAGGGAGAAGATTTTAGAGAAGGAGTTACTCACCAGAACAGGCAGCCCGGCGCTGGCAGCGGCGCGAATGGCATAGGCGTCTTCTTCCATACCCGCGCCAAAGCCCTGATAGGCAATATCGAGGAATGGGATCAGGTTACGGGCCTTCAGCACCTCGATCACCGCATCCCACTGGGCATTGGTGAGATCGGCACCGGTCGGGTTATGGCAGCACGGATGCAGCAGCACAATACTGCGCTCCGGCAGGGTGTTCAGTTTTTCCAGCAGCGCATCAACGCGCACGCCGTTAGTTTCACTGTCAAACCACGGATAGGTCGCCACCTTAAAGCCCGCGCCCTCGAAGATCGCTACGTGGTTTTCCCACGTCGGGTCGCTGACCCACACGCCTGAATCCGGGAAATATTTTTTCAGGAAGTCTGCGCCTACTTTCAGCGCACCCGAGCCGCCCAGCGTCTGGATGGTCGCCACGCGTTTTTGCGCGAGCACCGCGTGATCGGCGCCGAACAGCAGCGGTGCGATGGTGTTGCGATAAGCATTTAGCCCTTCCATCGGCAGATACAGAGAAGCGCCGTGTGGAACAGCGTTCAGACGCGCTTCGGCTTCAGCTACGGCTTTTAATTGAGGAATAATGCCATCCTCGTTGTAATACAGACCGATGCTGAGGTTCACTTTGTCGCTGCGAGGATCTTCTTTGAAACGCTCCATTAAGGAGAGGATAGGGTCGCCGGCATAGGCGTCAACTTTCTGAAACACGCGATGGTTCTCCGGAATTCGATGAGGCAGGGATTTCAACAATAAACCGGAATATCACGCAACACCACCCCTTAAGATTATCCTGCGATCGGCATAGGTTTTTTGCGTCCTTTAGCCATGACATTTACCCAATATTTTCCCCTTCTCGCTTTCCGTAATGTGACTCCTGCGCAACCGCGCATTCACTGATTCAAGGAGTTCACATCATGGATTCACAATTTATTGGTTCAGTTATTAACGCCCTGCCGCTGGAGCATATGATCGGCGGTCCGCTGCAGGCGATGATCAAAGCACAGGTTCAGGCGAGCAAGTCCTATACCGACTTCCTGCTCTCTGTCTGCATTAAAGACGGCAAAGCCGTCGCGATCGAGTTCGACTACGACGAAACCGTGGTAGACGAACAAGGCGTGAACAAAGGCAGCGTGACCCGCAAGATGAGCATTCCGCTGCTGGCGGCGATCACGCACCCTATCATCTGTATCGAAGACGGCACCATCGACTTTGAGCTGGAAGTGAGCCAGAGCGAAGCCAGTTCCAGCAGTACCGAAGCGGAGGCCTCCGTGGAAGCGTCCGTCGGCTGGGGTGTCTTTAAAGCCAAAATGACCGGCAAGGTCTCCCATAAATCGGAGCAGACCCGTTCGACCGATACACGCGCGAAATACTCCATTCATACCCAGATCAAACGCCAGGAGCCACCAGAAGCTCTGCAGCGCGTAATTGACTACCTGACCAACGCCAAAACCAAGCCTGTCGCCGCGCAATAATCTTCCACGCCGCGACATACGTGCGATTCCGTAACGCAGGGGCTACCCGGGTAGCCCCTTTTCCAGGAGCGAAATATGTCTTTTAAAAAATGGCTGCGCGGCGGCAAGGATGAAGAGCCGGAAAACAGGACGGGCAAAGGGGATGAAGGCACGCCGCCGGTACAGGAAAACACGCCCCCTACGCCGCCAGCCGATATTCCCGGCGTGCCGATCTCGCTTGAAGATATCACGCGCGGGATGCAGTACGCGGCCACGGCGGCCAACGAACTGATTGCTCAGCAGTATATGAAAGCGCTGGATCCCTTTTTCGAACCTGCTGAGGACGGTTCGTTGGTTCCACGCACGGTACAGCTTGCACTGGATGAAAAGCACTACTTTGACCTGCCCTTGGTCGCGCTCTCAACGCCGCGCGGGCTGATGCTGGAGAAAATGAAGGTCAACCTGACTATCCGCACGGAAGGCATGCAGGCACCTTCCCGCCAGTCCGGTGAAAACGAATTTGGTCGCTTTCACGTCAGCCTTTCGCCTTCCAGCGATAACAAAGGCGGGCGTGACAGCCGCCACGTCGATGTGGAGATGCAGTTTACCGCGCTTGAGCCACCGGAAAGCGTTATGCGCTTGATTGACGAATACACCAACAAGGTGATTCCCCGTCCGAAAGCAGAGGAGACTCCGTAATGCACAAACAACCAGAACGTACAGGTGACAAGGGTATTCAGCTGATTTGCCAGTTTGAAGGGCTGAAGCTGGAGCGATATCGCGATGCCGTAGGTTTATGGACCATCGGCTATGGCCATTTGATCCTCAAAGAGGAGATGGAAAAGCTCACCAAAATTACTACCGGTGAAGCCAAAGATCTGCTGCGCAAAGATCTGAAACGCACCGAGGACGGCGTGAAAAAGCTGCTGAACCAGCCAGCAACGCAGGCGCAATTCGACGCGCTGGTTTCCTTCGCCTTCAACCTCGGCGTTGGCAATTTAAAGAAATCAACGCTGCTCAAAAAATTCAACGCGGGCGATGTTCAGGGTGCCGCACTGCAGTTCAAAAGCTGGAATAAGGCAGGCGGGAAGGTATTGGCCGGTCTGACGCGTCGCCGCGAGGCGGAAATGAAGTTATTTCTCAGTTAACTCGACAGGAAAAACACAATGAAATCATTATTCAAAGTGAAAATGGCCGTTCTTTCTGCTTCCTTATTCGCCGTTTTACAGGCTACTGCCGCCATGCCAACCTGCGAAGATGAAATAAAGGAAGCTAACGCCTTTTTATCTTCTCAGGGTGTACCGCCCGTCAATAATGTGACCGAGCTGGCGACAACCCTTCGTCATATCAAAAATTTTGGTCGCCTGCCCGACCGCTATATCACGTCGGAAGAAGCCAAACGCCTAGGCTGGTCGGGGAGTGAAAGCGAATCACTTTGGGGGCTGAAACTCACTCATCAAAAATGGATCGGAGGCGACAAATACAGCCATAGCGCTCTTCCTGCCGGTCAGCCCTGGCTTAGCGCGGATGTGGATGTCGTAAAGGGGTATCGCTCTCCTGAACGTTTGATTTACAGCCTGTCAGGGCAACAGCGCTTTATCACTACCGATAAGTATCAGCATATTGTTGAGCTGGATCCCTGCCAATAATAAGCGCCCGTTACGATAATAAATCCCCTTTTACGAGGGGGTTTATCCTTGCAGAGGATGAATGTATGTCTGACATCTATCTCCCGACCCTCATCAGCGAAGCCTTGCTGGCATTTTCAGGCTTATTTGGCGGCGTCAGTATCTCGTTTTTCTGGCAACCGCAGCGGCTGCATCAGCACAGCCGATTTATGGCAGGCATTATTTTTGGCGGAATCAGCATGGGTGCGGCCGTCGCATTGGGTGGCTTATCAGCCCGCTGGTTAAAGATAGACCTTAACCAGGCCGATATCACACTTGGTTTAGGTTATATCCTCGGGGCAATGAGTAATGGTCTGATCGTCTGGCTGGCAAACTTTTTCCGCCGGCACGAACAACGCGATATTTTTGATGTCGCCAGCGTCATCAAAAGCAAAGTCCGGCACGAGTCACTTTCTCCGCCTGATTTAACCCATAACAAACCCGATGGAGAGTAAATGCTTAACATAATGAATGGCTGGGTTCTTCCCTTTATTATCCTCGTCGACCTTGTCACCTCGCTGCTCATTTTGTTTGCAGCCTATAGTCGAAGAGTCCATGCTCTGCCGGTAATGTGTAAAGTCGGCTTAGCTGCCCTCGCCTTTGGCTTTTTTGGTGAGAGCAGTTTAAACATGAAATTTATCCTTACTGGGGCTGATATACTGAGTGACAGTTTTCCCTTCTGGCTATTGCAGGACTTTGGAACGCTGGTGGTCGTGATATACTATTTCAAATCTCAGTATCATTAAAAAAAGCGCGACAGTATTCAGCCTGTCGCGCTTTTCACTAAACATAGTTTGATACCAATCCTGCGTCTTACAAAAACGGCCTAATTGCCCATATATTTAAAATAGAGCATTGCAGCCTGTGTTCGATTGTTGACCTGCAATCGGTGAAAAATGGATTCCAGATGAACTTTGACCGTACCAGCACTGATATTCAGTTGTCTGCTGATCTGCTTATTTGTTCCTCCATTCGCCAGCAGCTTGAGCACTTCCTTCTGCCGACGACTCAGAGTATGAATCGGTAAACCGCCAGTGGGTTGTTCTCGCTGAATCACGGCCTGCTCCGGAAAGCAGACAACACCCGAGGAAACCATGCTAAGTATCTGGCTGATTTTCTCGGCGGGAAGATCCTTAGTAAAAATGCCCTTAATGCTTTGACGAATGTAGAAGTTGAATATCTTATCCGTCGTTTTTCGTAACATTACCACGATCGGTAGCTCAGGCCAGTTTGACATCAAACTTGTGATAAAATCACGGCATTTCATTTCACCATCCAGCAAAATAATGCTGACTGGCATAGAGGTTAAAATTGCGTGTGCATCTTCAAAGTTGTTCGCTGAAAAAACAGTGCATTCCGGCATTACGCGTTCCAGCTCTGTTTTCATACCGTGAATGAAGATCGGTAATTCATCGATCATTAATATGTTCATTGTAGCATAACCCCGTGTGAAATCTATTTTCTTTGATTATTCAACTAACTTATTCCGAAATTAAGTATGCGTGCTATTGCAGAACTGTAAAAACAGCATTCGGCATAAGGCAAATGTCATATGCCTAAGCAAAAAGTTAAGCAGTGCTACACATTAAACATAGCCATATTTAATTAAGAACGAACTTATCGCTATCAAAAATACCCTGGGCTTAATAGCATATTCCTCGAAATATTGCCGACACGTATTATTTAACTGCACGCGTGCCATCCACCTACATATTAATATTTCAATGAGGTCATTTATGACAATACTAACAGTGTATTTCTGTGGTACTGGTTCTAATAAGTTTGATGAGTCTCATGCTAATTACTGGAACGGCGAGCTCATTTCTTCTCTGGCCGCCAATAACAAGGGTAAAGAGTTCGCCGAATGGGTCATTCTTGATGGCCCGGGAAGCGGTAATCTTCAAAGCGATGAACTTTGGGTCAAAAGCGGAGAATATTCTCAGCTTCGGGCCCAGCTTCTGGGCAGCGGCTGGAATGAAAATGTTCAGCACGCGATCAATATTATTAAAGGGCACGTTGACTGGCAGCGAGAAAAGCTCACAAAAGAGAACTATGAGCAGCTCAAAAAGGCGGGCGTGCCGATTCAGGACGTTGAGGTTACCGGATCGTTTTGGTGGCGCAAGTATGATTATGGTGACCGTAAAGTTACCCAGCAGGCGCTGCAGCAGCAAATCATTAAAACCTTCCGTCAGGGCCAGATTCTGCCCACTCAGGTGAACCTTGTGGGATGGAGCCGGGGCGGAATTAGCTGCCATATGCTTGCGAATGCGATGCTGGCCGATCCCCTTTTGACGACAATTCCGGTGAATATTTTTGCTGTTGATCCGGTTCCGGGCATGGGTAATTTCCAGGCGGAAAAAGTCACTCTGGGCAGCAACGTGAAGGAGTATGTGGCTTTCTATGCCCGACACGAGCGTTCAAAAGGTTTCTCGTGTGTCATTCCACAGACCGATAGCACGACAAAGGTACATATTTATCCTATGTCTGGTCGTCACGCTACGCTGGTGGGAAATGCGTCGGCTAATGGGAATAGCGGGGAAAAAGTGGTGCATGAACCCGGCACGATCGTGCGTCATTTTGCCGAAGTTTGCCTGCAAAGATGGGGGGTCACGCTGGATAAAAAGCTCAATCTTGATGGTGTGCAGCTGCTGGAATTGCATCAGGCCATTCAGCGTAACGCTCCGCTGTTCGCCGAAATGCAGAAAACGGTGTACACCATTTCGGAAAACGATGGGGGAGAACGCTATGTCTCACTGGGCAGCACAGGAAAACGCTTCTCATCCATCCAGGGCGCGCGCTTCAGTCCAGAGTCAGGGCTGGCGTCAGATTATTTAACGAATCAGGCGATTTATAACGTGTTGAAATAAGCGTTACTTGTCCAACGGCAGCGTATGCCGTTGGACTATTATGTACACGTTTCAGTCGACGTACTTCATCGCCACCCGAGACGTCAGGCGGGTAATAAGTTCGTAAGCACTTACTTTCGTGATTTCAGCAATACGTTCAACGGGTAAACCTTCCCCCCACATTACCACATCGTCGCCGGGTTTATCCTGGGCTTCAGGACCCAGATCGACACAAATCATGTCCATCGCCACGCGGCCAACGATCTTCACTTCGCGACCGTTGACCAGCACCGGCGTACCCGTGGGTGCAGCGCGCGGATAGCCGTCGCCATAGCCCATCGCCACGACGCCGAGGCGGGTGTCGCGCTCGCTGATCCAGGTGCCGCCGTAGCCCACCGGCTCACCGGCTTTGTGTTCGCGCACGGCAATCAGAGTAGACACCAGAGACATGACTGGCTGAAAACCCATGTCCGGCCCCCAGGGTTTATTCTCCAGCGGCGACACGCCGTAAAGAATGATGCCCGGTCGCGCCCAGTCGAAATGCGACTGCGGCCACAGCAGGATCCCGCCGGATGCGGCGATCGAACGCATCCCCGGCTTGCCTTCGCAGAAGGTATTAAAGATATCCAGCTGCCGCTCGGTCGCACCGCACTCGGGCTCATCGGCACGGGCGAAGTGGCTGACAATATTCACCGGCTGGCGCACGTTTTTACACCGGCATAAACGCTGATAAAACGCTTCCGCATTTTCCGGACGCACGCCCAGACGATGCATGCCCGTATCAAGCTTCATCCACACGGTCACCGGCTCGCTCAGCTCAGCGGTTTCCAGTGCGGCCAGCTGTTCTTCGTTGTGTACCGCCGTGTGCAGATGCTGATCTGCGATGGTTGGCAGATCGGTGGCTTCGAAAAAGCCTTCGAGGAGCAGAATCGGTTGGGTAATCCCCCCCGCGCGCAGGCGGAGGGCTTCTTCAAGACGGGCGACGCCAAAGGCGTCGGCATCGGGGAGCGTTCGCGCGGTCTCAAGAAGACCGTGCCCGTAAGCGTTCGCTTTCACGACTGCAACGAGCTTGCTGGCGGGTGCCAGTTCACGCAGACGTTGCAGGTTGTGTCGCAGAGCGCGGCGGTTAATCACAACAGTTGCCGCTTGCATTTGAATTCCTTAGAAATTACTCATCATCATATTGAGGACCGGCATAGTTGTCGAAACGCGACCACTGTCCGTTAAAGGTCAGACGTACCGTCCCGATCGGGCCGTTACGTTGTTTACCAATAATAATTTCGGCGATCCCTTTCAGGTCGCTGTTCTCGTGATAAACCTCATCACGGTAGATAAACATGATTAAGTCGGCATCCTGCTCGATGGATCCGGATTCACGCAGGTCGGAGTTGACCGGGCGCTTGTCAGCACGTTGTTCCAGAGAACGGTTAAGCTGCGACAGCGCCACCACCGGCACGTGCAACTCTTTGGCTAACGCCTTGAGCGAGCGGGAAATTTCGGCGATCTCCAGCGTACGGTTGTCGGAGAGCGACGGGACGCGCATCAGCTGAAGGTAGTCGATCATGATAAGGCCGATACCGCCGTGTTCACGGGCGATACGACGCGCGCGGGAACGGACTTCCGTCGGCGTCAAGCCGGAAGAGTCATCAATATAGATGTTACGTTTTTCCAGCAGAATGCCCATGGTGCCGGAGATGCGCGCCCAGTCCTCATCGTCGAGCTGGCCGGTACGGATACGGGTCTGGTCCACGCGCGACAGCGATGCCAGAGAACGCATCATGATCTGCTCAGAGGGCATCTCAAGACTGAAAATGAGTACCGGCTTATCCTGCAACATCGCCGCGTTTTCGACGAGGTTCATCGCAAAGGTCGTTTTACCCATCGATGGACGCGCCGCGACGATAATCAAATCCGACGGCTGCAGACCGGCGGTTTTCTTGTTGAGATCGTCATAACCGGTGTTCACCCCAGTCACACCGTCGTGCGGCTGCTGGAACAGCTGTTCGATACGGGCAACGGTGGCGTCGAGGACGTCGGCGATATTTTTGGGGCCTTCGTCTTTGTTGGCGCGGCTTTCAGCGATTTTGAAGACGCGGGACTCGGCAAGGTCGAGCAGGTCTTCACTGGTGCGCCCCTGCGGATCAAAACCGGCTTCGGCGATCTCATTCGCCACCGAGATCATCTCGCGGACAACGGCACGTTCACGCACGATGTCGGCATAAGCACTGATGTTTGCCGCACTTGGCGTGTTTTTTGACAGTTCTGCCAGATAGGCAAACCCGCCGACGCTGTCCAGCTGTCCCTGACGCTCCAGCGATTCCGCGAGCGTGATCAGGTCAATTGGGCTACCCGACTCCTGCAGGCGCGCCATTTCGGTAAAGATATGACGGTGCGGACGGGTGTAGAAATCCTCAGACACCACGCGCTCGGCGACGTCGTCCCAGCGTTCGTTATCCAGCATTAAACCGCCCAACACCGACTGTTCCGCTTCAATCGAGTGCGGCGGGACTTTTAACCCTGCGACCTGGAAATCACGCTCGCGAGGTTCAGTCTGTTTGTTGAAGGGTTTGTTTCCTGCCATAGTGAATGGAGTTACCGAGATAAAGAGTGGGTCGAAAGATTATCATACAAGTTGAATTATGACACCCGACCCTAATGTCACCCCAGTTAAATTTCTTTCTGGAGAAATCATGGCAACACGTATTGAATTTCACAAGCATGGTGGCCCTGACGTACTCAACGCGGTGGAGTTCACCCCCACCGCGCCTGGCGAAAACGAAGTGCAGGTTGAAAACAAAGCCATCGGCATAAACTACATCGACACCTATATTCGCGGCGGGCTCTACCCGCCTCCGTCGATGCCGAGCGGACTGGGCACCGAGGCAGCCGGTGTCGTCATCAAAGTGGGCAGCGCGGTTAAGCATCTTAAAGAGGGTGACCGCGTGGTGTATGCGCAATCTGCGCTGGGCGCTTACAGCTCCGTCCACAACGTCCCGGCGGATAAAGCCGCCCTGCTGCCGAATGCCATCTCCTTTGAGCAGGCGGCAGCCTCCTTCCTGAAAGGGTTAACCGTTTACTACCTGCTGCGTAAAACCTATGAAATTAAACCCGATGAGCAGTTCCTGTTTCATGCCGCGGCGGGTGGCGTCGGGCTCATCGCCTGTCAGTGGGCAAAAGCGCTGGGCGCAAAACTGATCGGCACCGTGGGCAATGCCCAAAAAGCGCAGCGCGCACTGCAGGCGGGCGCCTGGCAGGTGATTAACTACCGTGAAGAGAGCATTGTCGAACGGCTGAAGGAGATCACCAGCGGCAAAAAGGTGCGTGTCGTGTATGACTCGGTTGGGAAAGACACCTGGGAGGCATCGCTGGACTGCCTGCAGCGTCGTGGGCTGATGGTGAGCTTCGGAAACGCCTCAGGTGCTGTCACCGGCGTGAATCTCGGCATCCTGAACCAGAAAGGCTCGCTGTACGTCACGCGCCCTTCCCTGCAGGGTTACATCACCAACCGGGAAGAACTTGAGGAAGCCAGCAATGAGCTGTTCTCTCTGATCGCCAGCGGCGTCATTAAGGTGGATGTGGCAGAAGCGCAGAAATACCCGCTAGCCGATGCGCAGCGTGCGCATGAGGTGCTGGAGAGCCGGGCAACGCAGGGGTCGAGTTTGTTGATTCCCTGAGCCCCAAAAAGAAATTGGGCTTCCCGTGGGAAGCCCTTTCTTTTTTTAAGTTCGGCTGTATGTAGGGTACAGCGCGATGAATTCTTTAACGGCAGTCATAGTGACAGATTCGATAAGTAAATCCTATTCTGTTCTAAGCCATGCTGCCGGAAAAGTTACAACTCTGTGACGAACCCCTCAATACCTTAGTAACGGAAGCGGTTATTGCGCTGATAACTGGGCACTTTTGGCGATTTAATCGCCCGTATCACCCACACCACCGCCACGGCCAGCAGTAGCCACGGCAGCAGTTTGATCGTCAGCGCAAACAATCCGCCAATAAACATGACGACCGTCGCCACCACGATAGCCGCCAGAATGCCGAGCAGCGAAATGCCCGTTGCTAACAGCATGACAAAAAAGCCAATCACAAAAAGTAGTTCCAGCATGGTGCTCTCCCACGAGTTCCCGAATGATGCTGCAAACATTACAAGAATCATGCCAGACATAACGTGTTGTTCTTAAAGCAAAACGCCCCGCGAGAATTCGCAGGGCGTGGTGAATTTGACGAACTTTTAGCGAAAGTTATCGCTTGTCTGCCACCAGTCGCAGCGCATGTTCCAGCACCTCGATATCGGCACCGGCTTTATGTGCGTTTTCGCTCAGGTAGCGACGCCACTGACGCGCGCCCGGAATGCCCTGGAACAGCCCAAGCATATGGCGGGTGATATGGCCGAGATACGTACCGTTGCTCAGCTCGCGCTCAATGTAAGGATACATCGCCCGCACGACGGCAACCGGATCGGTGTCTGCACCTTCGATGCCAAAGATTTCGCGATCGACCGTCGCCAGAATGCCCGGATTCTGATACGCCTCGCGCCCAACCATCACCCCATCCATATGTTCAAGGTGCGCGTTGGCCTCTTCCAGCGACTTGATGCCGCCGTTAATGGACATGGTCAGGTGCGGGAAGTCACGCTTCAGCTGATACACACGCGGGTAGTCCAGCGGCGGGATTTCACGGTTCTCTTTCGGGCTCAGGCCGGAGAGCCAGGCCTTTCGCGCATGGATGATGAACATCTCGCATTCACCCTTTCCGGAGACCGTATTGATGAAATCGCACAGGAATTCGTAGCTGTCCTGGTCGTCAATCCCGATACGGGTTTTGACCGTCACCGGAATGGAAACGACATCACGCATCGCCTTGATACAGTCCGCCACCAGTTGGGCATTCCCCATCAGGCAGGCACCGAACATACCGTTTTGCACACGGTCGGACGGACAGCCAACGTTCAGGTTGATCTCGTCGTAGCCGCGCGCTTCTGCCAGCTTCGCACACTGCGCCAGCGCGGCCGGATCGCTGCCGCCCAGCTGCAGGGCAACCGGATGCTCTTCTTCGCTATAGGCCAGATAGTCGCCCTTCCCGTGGATGATTGCGCCCGTGGTCACCATTTCGGTGTACAGCAGCGTATGGCGGGAGAGCTGGCGCAGGAAATAGCGGCAGTGTCTGTCCGTCCAGTCGAGCATCGGCGCAATGGAAAAACGGTGTGCAGGGAAAGCGGTCTGTAATTCTGACGACATGGCGAAGTTTTAAGCATCTGGTGGAAAAGGGGCGCTACTATAGCACAAAGAAAAGCCGGAGGCGCAGCGCCTCCGGTTGACTTTAGAACGTCATGCTCAGCTGAGCCCCTGCGCCCCAGGTTTCGTCTTCACCGTACAGGCCCATCAGGTCAACATGCACGGTGCTAAACGGCGCGAAACCGACACCGCCGGTAAAGACATTGCTGTCGTTACCCTTCACGTCGGCACGATAACCCGCACGCACCGCCAGCCAGCTCAGCGGCGTCACCTCGGCACCGACACCCACGTACTGCGACGTATCTTCGCTCTTGAAGCCTTTGGTTTCCGTCAGATCGCCATCGGCGGTCAGCGTCACCAGATCGTTGTGCCAGGCGGCACCGGCGGTCACCAGCGGACGGATCTGGTAGGTGTCTTTATAGCTTACCACTTCTCCCGTACGGCCATTGCGGATACGGATATCTTTGGTGTCGATATCACGCGACATCAGGTTTTGTCCGCTCACGCCAACGGTCCAGTGTTCGCCGAAATCGGCCGCAATACCGGCATCCACGTTGAAGCCCGTATCGTCAGTACGGTAGCGGCTATCGTTCCACTTGTTACTGTCGTAATCGTAGATTGACGTGGTGTAGTTATAGACCCAGGTTTTTTGCAGTTTTGGTGTTACGCCCACGGAAACCGGGACGCCGCCGAGATCAAACTGACGGGCAACGGCAACACCGTAGTCGGAGACAATCGCCGCCCGGCCGGACGCCGTTGAGTTGAGGTTCTTGGTGATCTGATCCGTACCGTTCAGCGCAGCATCCAGCGCAACACCGGCCGCCACCACATTACTTCGTTGAATACCACGCAGATAATCAATGTCTTGCTGATCGATAGACGAGCTCACCCGGCCATGGGCATAGCCTTTCGCCATGAAGGCGACGGAAAGGACATCGTTAGGGATACTCACCGCAAGCCCTGCACCAGCCGTTGCGCGTGCGGTTTTGCCTTTGAGATAGTCCAGCTCATCGGCCAGATCTTTGGCCGCGCCCTGGAATTGATTAATGGAACCTAACGGATTGGTGATAATTTCTCGTGGCGTGAGATTATCAACCACATCCTTGTAGTGATTGATTTTGTCGTTGATGTTATCAATCTCGTCCTGAAGATTGTCTTCATCCGTCACCTGCACCCCAACGGCTGGCAAGATGACCGTCACATCATCGTCCGGTTTTGCCTTTGCCAGCAGCGCCGGGTTGATTAACGCCCCACTGCCATAGCTTCCCGACGCCACGCCGGTGCCACCCATGGCGTCGCTGCGTGATTCTGTCCAGGTATTGGCTGCTCCCGCCTGATTTGCCATAAATAAGGAGACAGCAATGCTAACCACCGAAAATTTAAAATTTTTTTTCACAGTATGCCCGTTATAGTCTGTTATGAAATAACCCCTGTCTGTTATCACCCAAACAGGAACGAACTATTGCTGTGAATAAGTAGTAAAAGACCCGCTATTTCTTTCCCTAAGTAAAACTCCCTTACGGCCTGTTATATTTTGTGACGGCCCTCAATATTTATAGAAGAGGAAATTATTTTTTCCCAGGTTTTCCATCATGCGGCCCAAAAAACTGTGGGGGATGGTCTACCCAGCGATCTTCCCGCGTGGCGGCATACTCAGGGTTGAGCGGATAGTAGATGCGGTTGTGCTTCTTGTTGGCCTCGCCAACGACCAGTAACCGAACCTCGTCGTTCGTGTTGTTGATAAAGGTATGACAGATGCCGGTTCCGGCGGGAAAACCTACACTGTCGCCAGGCTCCAGCTTCCACAAGTAGCCGTTAATCCAGGCTTCAGGGTAACCTTCGAGCACGTAAATAAACTCTTCTTCGTCACTCTCCGCATGCGGATAGGACGTTCTGCGCCCAGGCGGCAGGCGCTCATGATGGATGCCAATACGCCCGAGCCCAAGCTTGCGAGCCAGCGGTGCGCCGATAGAGAACAGCTCATCGCTGTCGGGGTAGGTCGAGTCATCCGCGCCTTCCACGTCGCGCCAGTGCCGAATACAGTCAGGTCTTTTCATTATGCATCTCCCGGTTTGCGATGGGTCAGGTATAGCACAGACTGGCGGATCTCGGTGTTTTTAGCAGAACATGATAAAGTGAGGGTTTTCCGTCCTATAACATCCGGGGTGCTACATGGATAAGTCCACAAAAGAGCTGTTAGCGCAGGCCGAAAAGCTGTGTGCGCAACGCAATGTGCGCCTGACTCCGCAGCGCCTTGAAGTCTTACGTCTGATGAGCCTGCAGCAGGGTGCCATCAGCGCCTACGATCTGCTGGATCTGCTCCGCGAAAGCGAACCACAGGCAAAGCCGCCGACGGTCTATCGCGCACTGGATTTCCTGCTTGAACAAGGTTTTGTGCACAAGGTGGAATCCACCAACAGCTATGTGCTGTGCCATCTGTTCGATCAGCCCACCCACACATCGGCGATGTTTATCTGTGACCGCTGCGGCGTGGTGAAAGAAGAGGCTGCGGAAGGCGTGGAAGATATTATGCATACACTGGCAGCGAAAATGGGTTTTGCCCTGCGTCATAACGTAATTGAGGCGCACGGGCTCTGTTCCGCGTGCGTGGAGGTGGAAGCCTGTCGTCATCAGGACGCGTGTCAGCACGACCACTCTATTCTGGTGAAGAAAAAGCCGCGTTAACGGCAAAAGAAAAGGCGGCTTAAAGCCGCCCTGTGGGTTATTCAGCGTTACCAGCGGTAGTCGTTGCGTTTTTCCCAGTCGCCCACTTCTTTTTCCGCCTGGTCTTTTGCGTAGCCGTAACGTTCCTGAATTTTACCGACAAGCTGATCGCGTTTACCTTCGATGACGGTCATGTCGTCATCCGTCAGCTTACCCCACTGTTCTTTCGCTTTACCTTTGAACTGCTTCCAGTTGCCGCCGATTTCGTCTTTATTCATCATCGTGTCCTCTTCGTTAAGCGTCGGGTCGTAACGTCCGTTACGTTCTTTTCTGCTGGACGTGATAATTATTGTAGTTAAGGATTCCGTGGTTAATTTCATATTCGGAATCTTTAACCGTCACGATATATCGTGGCGCGGGGGAAACCAGGTATTGTTTTGCCAGTGTCGATGCCAGATAAACGCCAGCGATAACCCGCGCAGTGAGAGGAAGACGGCCAGGGCCAGCCACAAACCATGATTACCCAGCCAGGGGAGCGTCAGCAGCGTCAGACCAAACCCAGCCGCCGCGACGGCCATACTGTTGCGCATTTCGGCCCCGCGCGTCGCACCAATAAACATGCCGTCCAGCAGATAACACCAGACGCCAACCACCGGTAAGACGACTTGCCAGATGAGATAGTGGCTCGCCAGCTCACGCAGCGCAGGGAGAGAGGTAAGCAATGCAACGATCTGCTCACCGAAGCAGGCGTAAACCAGACCAAAGGCCAGCGCCACCAGTCCCGACTGACGGCAGGCAGCCCGCCAGACCTCCCGAAGCTGACCGCTTTCGCGCGCCCCGTACGCCTGCCCGGAATGCGCTTCAACCGCATAGGCAAAACCGTCCAGCGCGTAGGCGGTAAACGTCAGCAACGTCATCAATACTGCGTTGACCGCGACGATGTCTGGCCCCAGTCGAGCTCCGAAAACCGTCAGTGCCCCGAAGCAAAGCTGGAGAAGAAGCGAGCGCAGCATGATGTCACGGTTGAGGGCCAGCAGCTTACGGATATTGCCGCGCCAAGCGGTTTTGAGCAGCGCCAGAGAGATCCCGCGCATGGCCAGTACCCGCCAGACCATCCATAAGCCAATGATAAAGGTCCCGTATTCGGCAATCGCCGTTGCCAGCGCCGCGCCCTGCACGTTCATATGCAGACCCATGACCAGCCAGACATCCAGAACAATGTTGAGCAGGTTACCCACCACCAGCAAAATCACGGGCGCACGGGCGTACTGCACGCCCAGTAGCCACCCCAGCAGAACCAGGTTAGCCAGCGACGCGGGCGCGCTGAGCCAGCGGATTTCAAGGAAACGTCGCGCCTGCTCTAATACCGCCTCGCTGCCGCCAACAATATGAAGCGCAAGATCGATCAGGGGTGCCCGCAATAAAACGATGAACGCACCCGCGCCAAGCGCGAGGATCAGCGGCTGCACCAGCGCGCGCGCCAGACGCAGCGGATCTTTCGCGCCATAAGCCTGTGCGGTAAGACCGGTGGTGCTCATGCGCAAAAAGAGCAGCAGCATAAACAGGAAGCTGGTTGCCGTCGCGCCAATCGCCACGCCGCCAAGATAAACCGGTGAATCAAGATGGCCTATAACGGCAGTATCGACCAGACCCAGCAAGGGCACGGTAATATTAGAGAAAATCATCGGCAGAGCAAGACGCCACAATGCCTTATCAGATGCCGTCAGCAGTGACATGAAAGATACCGGGAGTGGGGAATGAATCAGGCTACAGCGGTGCCATAGCCTGTCAGGAAGAGGTTACAGCCATTCACCGTTGCGAATCACCCCGACCGCCAGTCCTTCGATAGAGAAGTTCTGTTCGCGGAGATCGACCACAATGGGTGAAAACTCGCTGTTTTCAGGCAGCAACTGTACGCTGTTACCCTGTTTTTTCAGACGCTTAACGGTCACTTCGTCATCAATGCGCGCCACCACCACCTGGCCGTTTCGCACATCCTGTGTTTTATGCACCGCAAGCAGATCGCCATCAAGAATACCGATGTCTTTCATCGACATGCCGCTGACGCGCAGCAGGAAGTCAGCACTCGGTTTGAACATGCCAGGATCGACCTGGTAATGGCCTTCAATATGCTGCTGAGCCAGTAAAGGCTCACCGGCAGCAACACGCCCTATCAGCGGAATGCCCGTCTCTTCTTCCACCAGCAGGCGGATACCCCGTGACGCGCCCGAGACAATCTCAATCACGCCCTTACGCGCCAGCGCTTTCAGGTGTTCTTCGGCAGCATTTGGAGAACGGAAACCCAGACGCTGCGCGATTTCCGCACGCGTGGGTGGCATACCCGTCTGGCCGATATGATCCCGGATGAGATCAAACACCTCTTGCTGCCTGGTCGTTAACGCTTTCATTCCGCCCCCTGGGTGTATATACAGTTATGCTGTGAGTATATACAGTCAAAGGCGATTTTGGAACCAAAAACTGCACAAAAAACCAGGGACTTAATTATTCCTCGAGGCTCATCGGAAATGTGACCAAAGCAGCGTGACCCAGGTGATAACGGCAGTGATAATCGCCAGCAACACGGCAGCAGAGCCCATGTCTTTTGCACGGCCAGAAAGCTCATGGAAATCGGAACCAATGCGATCCACAACGGCCTCAATAGCGCTATTAAGAATTTCCACTATCATCACCAGAAGAACGGAACCGATAAGCAGTACGCGGGTAATCGCATCAACATCAAGGAAACAGGCGACGATCACCGCGATGATAGCGGCGACGCCCTCCTGGCGAAAGGCGGCTTCGTTGACCCATGCGGCACGGAAACCTTTCCATGAATAGCCGGCGGCTTTGATGATACGTGTTAACCCAGTGGTATTATTGGCCATTAAAAGAACCTTTTTTAAAAAAGAGCGTCAGTAACAGGAGCCGTAGCGCGTTTCGCTTCAGCCTGAAGTATGACGGGTAACAACAGAAATTTTGCGCGCTTTCTGTTATCCTTGCGCCGCAATTGCATTATTAACCAGAGGCTTTACATCGTTTATGTCCGGCTGGCCACGAATTTACTACAAATTACTTAATTTACCATTAAGCATCCTGGTAAAAAGCAAGTCTATCCCAGCAGAACCCGCGCTGGAATTGGGGCTCGATACGTCACGCCCCATTATGTACGTTTTGCCTTATAACTCGAAGGCTGACTTACTGACGCTTCGCGCCCAGTGTCTGGCGCATGACTTACCTGACCCGCTTGAACCGCTGGAAGTTGACGGTACGCTGCTGCCGCGCTACGTGTTCATTCACGGTGGACCACGCGTGTTTACCTATTACACGCCAAAAGAAGAGTCCATCAAGCTGTTCCATGACTATCTCGACCTGCACCGCAGCAATCCCGACCTGGATGTGCAGATGGTGCCGGTATCGGTGATGTTTGGTCGTCGTCCGGGCCGTGAAAAAGGCGAAGAGAATCCGCCATTGCGCATGCTTAACGGCATCCAGAAGTTCTTCGCGGTCTCCTGGCTGGGACGCGACAGCTTTGTGCGTTTCTCCCCTTCCGTTTCGCTGCGTCGCATGGCGGACGAGCACGGCACCGACAAGATCATCGCGCAAAAACTGGCGCGCGTGGCGCGTATGCACTTCGCCCGTCAGCGCCTGGCTGCCGTAGGACCACGCCTCCCGGCGCGTCAGGATCTGTTCAACAAGCTGTTGGCCTCCAAAGCGATTGCCCGCGCCGTTGAAGATGAAGCGCGCAGCAAGAAAATTTCGCATGAGAAAGCCCAGCAGAACGCCATTGCGCTGATGGAAGAGATTGCAGCGAACTTCTCTTACGAGATGATTCGCCTGTCCGATCGTATTCTCGGCTTTACGTGGAACCGCCTCTATCAGGGCATCAACGTCCATAACGCCGAGCGCGTGCGTCAGCTGGCGCATGATGGCCATGAGATTGTCTATGTCCCCTGCCACCGCAGCCACATGGACTACCTGCTCCTTTCCTACGTGCTCTATCATCAGGGGCTGGTACCACCGCACATCGCAGCCGGTATCAACCTGAACTTCTGGCCAGCAGGTCCGATTTTCCGCCGCCTGGGCGCGTTCTTTATTCGTCGTACCTTCAAGGGCAACAAGCTCTATTCCACCGTGTTCCGCGAGTATCTGGGCGAGCTGTTCAGCCGCGGCTATTCCGTGGAGTACTTCGTGGAGGGCGGTCGTTCCCGTACCGGACGTCTGCTCGATCCGAAGACCGGCACGCTATCGATGACCATCCAGGCGATGCTGCGCGGAGGTACCCGTCCGATCACGCTGGTGCCTATCTACATCGGCTACGAGCACGTGATGGAAGTGGGCACATATGCGAAAGAGCTGCGTGGTGCGACCAAAGAGAAAGAGAGCCTGCCGCAGATGCTGCGCGGCTTGAGCAAGCTGCGTAATCTCGGTCAGGGCTACGTGAACTTCGGTGAGCCGATGCCGCTGATGACGTACCTGAACCATCACGTTCCGGAGTGGCGCGAGTCCATCGATCCTATCGAAGCGGTGCGTCCGGCCTGGCTGACGCCAACGGTTAACGGCATCGCATCCGAGCTGATGGTGCGCATTAACAACGCCGGTGCGGCTAACGCCATGAACCTGTGCTGTACGGCACTTCTGGCTTCACGTCAGCGCTCGCTGACCCGTGAACAGCTCACGGAGCAGCTGGATTGCTATCTGGATATGATGCGTAACGTGCCGTACTCGGTTGATTCGACCGTGCCTTCTGCAACCGCCAGTGAACTTATCGATCACGCGTTGCAGATGAACAAGTTTGAGGTCGAAAAGGACACGATCGGCGACATCATCATTCTGCCGCGCGAGCAGGCAGTGCTGATGACCTACTACCGCAACAACATCACGCATATGCTGATGCTGCCGTCGCTCATGGCCGCCATTATTACCCAGCATCGTCATATCTCCCGTCAGGAGCTATTGCGCCATCTTGAGACCATCTATCCGATGCTGAAAGCGGAGTTGTTCCTGCGCTGGAGTAAGGATGAGCTGGCGACAGAACTGGATAAGATGACGGAAGAGATGCGTCGCCAGGGGCTGATTACCCTGAACAACGACGAGCTGCACATCAATCCGTCACGCTCCCGCACCCTGCAGTTGCTGGCGGCCGGTGCGCGCGAAACGCTGCAGCGCTACGCCATTACGTTCTGGCTGCTGAGCGCGAATCCGTCTATCAACCGCGGTACGCTGGAGAAAGAGAGCCGGACGCTGGCCCAGCGCCTGTCCGTTCTGCACGGCATTAACGCCCCTGAATTCTTCGACAAAGCGGTCTTCAGTTCCCTGGTGCTGACGCTGCGTGATGAAGGCTTCATCAGCGATACGGGTGATGCCGAGCCGGAAGAGACGCTGAAGGTGTACCAGATGCTGGCAGAGCTGATTACCTCGGACGTGCGCTTGACGATTGAGAGCGCCACGCAGGGCGAGTAACACAATGCCGGGTTATGGCCCGGCCTGACGCCCTGGATAATAAAAAGGCCCGGTAAGCGCTGACGCTACCGGGCCTTATTTTTAGCCTTGTTAAATCACCGCATTTAGCTGAGCAGCGTAAAGGCAATCATCCCGACAATTGCACCCGTCGTGCCGAGAATGGTTTCCATCAGCGTCCAGGTTTTCAGGGTTTGCGCTTCGGTGGCGCCGGTAAACTTACCGAACAGCCAGAAGCCGGCGTCGTTAACGTGAGAGACCACAATCGAACCACCCGCGATACAAATAGAAAGCGCGGCCATCTGGGCACCGGAGTAGTTCAGCTGTTCAATCACCGGCATCACCAGACCCACGGCGGTTAAACACGCCACGGTAGCAGAACCCTGGATGATACGTACCGCCGCAGCCAGCACAAAGCAGGTCACCGCAATCGGCAGGCCCATCCCGGTCAGCGCTTCACCCAGAGCCGGGCCCACGCCGGAATCCACCAGCACCTGCTTGAACACGCCGCCTGCACCGATCACCAGCAGGATAATCCCCGCAGGCTGCAGCGCCGCACCGCAGATCTCCATCACCCGATCTTTTGGCATCCCCTGACGCATCGCCAGGCCGTAAATCGCCACCAGACACGCCACCAGGATCGCCGTGAACGGGTGACCGATGAACTCAAACCACTCGTAGGCAGTGGACCCCACCGGCACAAAGCGCGCAGCGATGGTTTTCAGACCCACCAGCACCAGCGGCAGCAGGATCAGCGACAGGCTGAAGCCGAAGGATGGCATTTTGCCCTCGCCCAGGTGCGGCTCGGTGATGTCATCCGGAATATGCAGCTCAACGTAACGGCTGATGAAATTGCCCCACAGCGGGCCGGCGATGATCATCCCCGGGATTGCCGCGCACAGGCCAATCAGAATCATCCAGCCAAAATCGGCGTGCATCTGGGAGGCCAGCAGCATCGGGGCGGGTCCCGGCAGCAGAAACGCCGCCGCCGCCGCCACGCCCGCAAACAGCGGAATGACCAGCTTCACGAGGTTAGTACCGGTATGGCGCGCCATGGAGAATGCGACGCTTATCAGCAGCACAACGGCCACTTCGAAGAACAGCGGCAGCGCGCAAATCAGACCGGCCAGACCAATCGCGTAGTGCGCACGGCTGTGGCCAAAGGATTTCAGCATCTTGACGGCAATCTGGTCGACCGCACCCGTCTCGTGCAAAATCTTGCCAAACATCGCGCCCAGCGCGACCACAATCGCCAGGAAGCCCAGCGTACCGCCCATCCCTTTTTCCATCGTCGCGGCGATCTTGTCGAGCGGCATACCGGAAAAGAGACCTGCACCAATAGAAACCACCATCAAAGCAACAAAGGCGTGCATACGCGCCTTCATCACTAAAAACAGCAGCAGCAATACCGAACCCACTGCTGTCAAAACTAGCGTTAATGTACTCAAAACTTACTGCCTTTTATTAATGACCTCGATGGTGCTGGCAACAACACCCTCCAGTGACTGATCGATATCAACCACTAAGACGTCTTTCTCGTCTTCACCCGGCTCCTGCAGCGCTTCGAACTGCGTTACCAGCATCTGGGTTTTGAAGAAGTGACCTTTACGCGCCTTCAGGCGGCTTTCAATCACCTCGAAATCCCCTTTCAGGTAGATGAAAGAGAGGTTCGGATTGCCGTCACGCAGCAGATCGCGATAGGTTTTTTTCAGCGCGGAGCAGACGATCAGGGAGACTTTGTTGGTGCGCTGCATCGCGAACGCGGCGTCATTCAGCGCCTGCAACCACGGTTTGCGGTCGTCGTCGTTCAGCGGCTCGCCGGAGGCCATTTTCATGATGTTGCTGCGCGGATGGAGGAAGTCGCCATCAAGAAACGCAGCCTGGAGTTGATGCGCCACTTCGCTGGCCACGGCTGATTTCCCGCTACCGGAAACGCCCATCAGGACGTAGACGTGGTGATCGTGATTAGTCGTGCTCAAAGGGTGTCCCTCAGTCAATTGTTACGGGTAACAGTTATCGGTAACATTGTCCTGCTGGGGCAAAAGAGAAGCAATATCCAAACGTGCGCGAAGTGAATAAGTGTGAGCTACTTCAAATTTGTCAGTTCAAATAGATCCACCCGGTGACAAGGTGAAACCTAAATCTAACATTTTCGGGGTCACCGTCTCGCCACGAATGCGCGCCAGCAGGCGTTCTGCGCCAATACGGCCCATACGTTCACGCGGCGTCAGGACGCTCGCCAGACGCGGCTCCATCACCTGGCCAATATCGTGGCCGTGGAAACCGGCGATCGCCATATCATCAGGGATCTTCAGCCCCAGACGCTGACACTCAAATGCTGCGCCGACCGCAAGGTCATCGTTGGTACAGAAAATACCGTCCAGTTGCGGATACTCGCGTCGCGCCTGACGCATCAGCTCAATACCCGACGTATAGGAAGAGGACTGCTCCACCATCACGCTGTACGGGGTTAAGTTCGCGTCGAGCATCGCCTGCTCGTATCCCTTCTGTTTGATGATAGTACGTTCATCAAGACGCGCACCCAGATAGGCGATATGACGATGCCCACGGGCGATGATGGCCGCCGTCATCTGACGCGCCGCTTCGAAGTTATCAAACCCCACGGCGATGTCGAGGCACGGCGACTGGCTGTCCATCAGCTCCACGACTGGGATACCGGCCACTTCAATCATTTTGAGCGTGCGGGCAGTGTGGGTTCGTTCGGTTAAAATCAGGCCGTCAATGTTCCAGGAAAGCATCGATTCAAGACGTTCCTCTTCGAGTTCCGGCTTGTACCCGTAGTGGGCGAGCATGGTCTGGTAGCCAAACGCATCGGTAACGCTTTCGATTCCACGTAATACTTCGGCGAAAACCTGGTTGGTCAAAGAAGGAAGCAGAACGCCCACCGCGCGGCTGGTCGCATTCGAGAGAATATCGGGTGCACGGTTGGGGATGTAACCCAGTTCATCAAGGGCAGCGGCAATCTTGCCACGTAACGCCACGGAAACCTGTTCCGGGTTACGTAAAAAACGGCTGACCGTCATTTTGGTCACACCGACGCGATCGGCGACATCCTGAAGTACGGGGCGTTTCTTTTTCATCGTCCTGAGAAATCTTGAAGTGAGAGATTTGCTCAGTTTACCACGGACAAAGCCCATCCTTCCCCTGTGAAAGGGAAGGATGGGGATTTATTTATGTTTTATTACACCGGCGGCAGGTCAAACAGCAGAATTTCGCTTTCGCTGTCGGCGTGCACGGAGATCGCCTGCTCGTCCCAGATGGCCAGACCATCGGCGGTTGTCGCTTTGGTCCCGTTGATGGACACGTCGCCTTTCACCACCTGGATCCAGACGCGGCGGTTAGCGGCAATCTGATGCACGGACTGTTCATCTTTCGCCAGCGCCCAGCGGTACAGCTCCATATCCTGATGCACTTTCAGGGAGCCTTCACGCGCATCCGGGGAGAGCACCAGCTGTTTACCCTGTTTCGCGTCGAAGCGGCGCTGCTCGTAGCGCGGCGTGATGCCGGTCTCTTCTGGAATGATCCAGATTTGATACAGGTGCAGTTTTTCCGTTTTGCTTGGGTTGTACTCAGAGTGACGCACCCCGGTACCCGCGCTCATAATCTGGAACTCGCCCGCCGGAACCTGCTCTTTGTTGCCCATGCTGTCCTGGTGCTCAACCGCGCCTTCCAGCACATAGGTCAGGATTTCCATGTCTTTGTGCGGGTGGGTACCAAAGCCCTGGCCTGCATCAATCACGTCGTCGTTAATCACGCGCAGTGCGGAGAAGCCCATGAAGTTCGGGTCGTAGTAGTCGGCAAACGAGAATGAATGCCATGAGTCCAGCCAGCCATGATTCGCGTGACCACGTTCGTTTGCTTTGCGTAAGTAGATCATTGTTTTCACCCTCAGTTCGTTTCGATGGAGTAAGTGTGGACGCAAACGGTCTGGGATCATAGAGGGTGAAAATTGACTCCTCTGTTCAAAAATTGTGAACAAGTGCAGAGGAGCCGTTTTTGCTTATTTTGCGAGGGTTATCGTGGCAGGAGAAGCCTGTTCGAAGGCCCATTCAAGGATTTCGAGGTTGGTCAGAACGTCAGATTCCTTGACGTAATTCGCCGTGCCGTTTGTGAGGGTCTCAAACAGCGCATCATAGACGCGGCCATAGTCGCCGGTTTCCGGCTTCAGCGTTTCTTTGACCGTCACGCCCTCGTCGTTCACATACTCCAGCACGCCCACGGAATCGTCCGCGGCAAAGCCTGGTTCACCCGGCATGATATTGGCCTTCAGGCTGGTCTCCTGCCGGTCGATACCGTATTTGATAAACGAACCTTTAGTGCCGTGAACGATAAATTTCGGGTAGTCGATCTTCACCAGGTGGCTGGTTTTGACGATGGCCTTCAGGTCGCCGTAGAACAACTGGGCTTCGAAGGTATCGTCCGGGTTGGCTTTGTTGCGCAGGCTGCGAATGTCATACGCCACGTGGTCCGGGCGGCCAAACAGGGAGATGATCTGGTCCATGGTGTGCACGCCCAGCCCGTAGAACGAACCATCCTGCGGCAGTCCGGGTTGCGTTTCCGCCACCGGACGGTAGTAATCGAAGTGACTTTCGATTTCCACGATGTTGCCGAGCTTGCCGCTTTCAATCGCTTTTTTCGCCGTCAGGAAGCAGCTGTCAAAGCGACGGTTCTGATACGGCGTGACGGTCAGGCCTTTGCTTTTCGCCAGCGCGAACAGCTCTTTCGCTTCGGCAATAGTCGGGGTGAACGGCTTTTCTACCAGCACGTTTTTACCCGCATTGAGCGCGCATTTGGCATAGTCAAAATGGCTGTCGGCGTGGGTGCAGACAACCACCAGCTTCACCTGCGGGTCGTTAAGCACCTCATCGAGATCGCTGGTGAAGTGGATGTGGGAATACTGCGGAGATTGCTCTTCCGGCTTCGCGCGGCGGCGGTAGATATGGGCCACATGCCAGCTGTCTTTGCGGTTAAGAACATACGGCAGGTGATAGCGGGTCGTACTTTTACCAAATCCAATAAATGCGCAATGTAGTGTCATAGCTCAGTCCTTTTGGAAGGTTACTGAGTCTAACCATAACAAAAAAAAAGCCAGCTAAAAGCTGGCTAAAGTAATACTGGAAGCAATGTGAGCAATGTCGTGCTTTCAGGTTCCCGTAGGGGTCTTCCTGAATGCAGAGCAATAATAATCATTCTCATTCGCACTTGTCCAATACTTTTTGCAAAAAATAGCGGTTGACTCAAATTTTAAAGTCATTGATGTTGGAAGGGACTTTTAACTGACTGAGGAACAAGGAATGAGTGAGATAGTGATACGCCATGCGGAACCGAAAGATGCTGAAGCCTTACGCCAGAACTATATGCATCCGGGGGTGTATCACGACACGCTACAGCTACCTCATCCTTCCCTTGAAATGTGGCAGGAACGGCTTACGCCTAAACCCGGCCTAAAACGGCTGGTTGCCTGCATTGACGAGAACATTGTCGGTGACCTTGCGTTCCACGTGGAACCCAGCCCGCGACGCAGCCATGTGGCCACGTTCGGTATTAGCGTGGCAGCGCATGCACAGGGACGCGGTGTGGGCAGTGCGCTGATGCGCGAGATGATCAACCTGTGCGATAACTGGATGCGCGTTGAACGGATTGAATTGACGGTGTTTGCCGATAACCCTGCTGCACTGGCGCTGTACCGGAAATTTGGTTTTGAAATCGAAGGGACCGGCAGGAAATTTGCCCTGCGCAACGGCGAGTATGTGGACGCGTACTACATGGCGAGAATGAAGTGACACACACCCCTCACCCCGGCCCTCTCCCCATAGGGGCGAGGGAGAAAAGACCGCACCGTGCAATCCCCTCTCCCCTATGGGGAGAGGGTTAGGGTGAGGGGAATAATCAATACCCCGCCGTCAAATCATCCACCGAACGCGGATCTGATGCGCCAAACAGCGCTCCGTCCGGCCCCACCATAATGCTCTGGGTGCTGCCCATCGCCTCTTTCACCGCCACCTTCTGCCCACGCTGCTCAAGCAGTTTAATGGTGTCCGGGCTAAAGCCCTTCTCGACGCGCAGCTCGTCCGGCAACCACTGGTGGTGGAATCGCGGGGCGTTGGTGGCTTCGGCGACGTTCATCCCAAAGTCGATGCTGTTCACCACCATCTGCAATACGGTGGTGATAATCCGGCTGCCGCCCGGGCTACCGGTTACCAGCCAGGTTTTGCCCTCTTTCACCACGATGGTGGGCGACATGGACGACAGCGGACGTTTCTTCGGCCCTACCGCGTTCGCATCGCCGCCGACCAGCCCGTAGACGTTCGGCACGCCCGGCTTGGCAGAGAAGTCATCCATCTCATTATTCAGCAGAATGCCGCTGTTACCCGCCACAATCCCGGTGCCGAAGGTCGTGTTGAGCGTATAGGTCACCGCCACCGCGTTACCGTCTTTATCCACCACCGAGAAGTGGGTGGTCTGGTTGCTTTCATACGGCGCCAGCTTGCCGGGGCGGATCTCGCTCGACGGCTTAGCCTTGTTGATGTCGATCTGATCGGCAATAGATTTGGCATAGGCTTTATTAGTCAGCGCCTGCCACGGCACCTTCACGAAGTCCGGATCGCCGAGATATTCCGAGCGGTCGGCGTAGGCGCGTTTTTCCGCTTCCGCCATTATCTGCATGGCATCCGCGCTGCCGAAGCCGAACTTGTGCATATCGAAGTTTTCAAGAATGTTGAGGATCTGCACGATGTGAATGCCCCCGGAAGACGGTGGCGGCATGGAGAAGACCTCGTACCCGCGGTAGGTGCCGCTAATCGGCTCGCGCTCTACCGCCTTGTAGTCCGCCAGATCCGCTTTGGTGATGAGCCCGCCGTTCTTCTGCATCTCTTGTGCAATCTGGTCGGCAATCGCCCCTTTGTAGAAAGCGTCAGGACCGTGCTCCGCAATCAGCTCCAGGCTTTTGGCGAGGTTCTTCTGCACCAGCTTATCGCCCTTCTTCAGCGGCTCGCCGTCTTTCCAGAAGATGGCCTTGCTGTTTTCGTGATTCGGAATCACTTCGCTGCCGTAGGTTTTGAGGTCGTCTGCCAGCGCGTCATTCACCACAAAGCCCTCCCGCGCCAGCTTGATAGCAGGCTGTACCACCTTATTCAGCGGCATCGTGCCGTATTTTTCCAGCGCCAGCGAGAAGCCCGCAACGGTGCCCGGCGTGCCGGACGCGAGATGCGAGGTCAGGGATTTTTTACTGTCCGGGTTCCCCTGGTCATCGAGGAACATGTCCCGTGACGCCTGAGAAGGCGCCATTTCACGGAAGTCGATGGCTGTGGTTTTCCCGTCTTTGGTGCGCAGCATCATAAAGCCACCGCCGCCCAGGTTCCCCGCCTGCGGGTGCGTCACCGCCAGCGCGTAGCCGACGGCGACCGCCGCATCCACCGCGTTACCGCCCTGCCTGAGAATATCGACGCCCACGCGGGTCGCCAGCGCATCCACGGATGCCACCATGCCGTGGGTTGCCCGCACGGGATGAAAAACATCTTCCTCCACGCCGTAAGAGACCGGAGGCGCCGCGGGCGGGTTGGCCGCCACGCTAAATGTACCGCCTGCCATCAGCGCGGCGAGGGCGACCCAGCGCAAAAACGTTGGTTTCATCATTATTGTTCTCCAGGTGAAGGGATCCATATTCCCCGCTTAAGCCTGGTTCACAACTCCTAAAAAATCATCGTCATGGTGAAATCAGGGTAAACTTAAGAGAGACCTCAAAAGGAGGAAATGACAATGAAACGCTTATTGATTCTTACGGCGCTGATCCCCTTTGCCGCGCTCGCACAGCCACTCAACACCATGAATAACCCGAACCAGCAGGGGTATGTCATCCCGAGCCAGCAGCGTATGCAGACCGAGATGATGAGCCAGCAACAGCAGCAAAAAGGGATGCTGAATCAGCAACTGAGAACGCAGACCCAGATGCAGCAACAAAGCCTACAAAATCAGATGAACGCCAACACCCAGCGCGTGCAGCAGGGTCAGGTGCGCGAGCAGCCGCTGCCGAATAAAAACGGCGGAATGTTAGGTGGAATGACCTCGTCAGGCAGCGGACAGCAGCATATGCTGCCGCCGCAGTCGAATGGCAGTATGCTTAATCCGCAGAACTAAAGTCCGGGCCGATCAGGTCAATCGCATCGGTACAGATGCTGTCCACGCCCCAGCGCAGCAGTTCGGCCGCACGCTGGGGTTTATTGACGGTGTAAACCAGAATATGCAGGCCCGCGTCTTTCAGCATCTTCACCCGCGCCTCATCCAGCAGCTTGTGATTAAGATGAATAGAGACACACGCTAAGCGCGTCGTCAGTTCACGCCAGTCCTCGCGCCACTCGTCCAGCAGCAGCCCGCGCGGCAGTTCCGGCGCTGCGGCCTGTGCGGCCTCCAGCGCATCGATTTCAAATGATGACAGCAGCGGCGCGGTCATTCCCTCCCACAGCTCGCGCGCAGCAAGGGCAATGACGTTGCCCGTCAGCGGCCCGGTGCCGGTGGTCGGTTTAATTTCGATATTGGCCATCATGCCATGCTGGCGACAGCGATCGGCCACTTCCGCCAGCAGCGGCAGCGGTTCGCCTTTGAATTCGCCGCTGTACCAGCTTCCGGCGTCGACTTTCAGCAGATCGCGCCACGGCAGCTCGCCCGCGACGCCCCAGCCGTTGCTGGTGCGTTCGAGGTTATCGTCATGCAGCAGGAAAATCTCGCCGTCTTTCGACAGCTTGGCGTCGAACTCGATCATCGTGTGGCCGTAGCGCGCGCCAACGTCAATCGCCGCCAGGGTATTCTCCGGCGCCAGCTTACCGCCGCCCCGGTGGGCGACGACATGGGGATAAGGCCAGTTGCTCATACTCGTTGTCCTGTTTCACCGTCAAACAGGTGCAGATGATTTTCCGGCAGGTGTAGCCACAGCGTACTGCCTGCTTTAGGGCGCTCCTGATGTGCCAGCCGCACCACCATTTTTTGCTCGCCCCAGCGCCCGTGCGCCAGGTTATCTGCACCCAACATCTCCAGCGTGTCCATGACCAGCGGCACGCCGCCTTCCGCCTGAGTGGTTAAACCGATATGTTCCGGGCGGATACCGAGCGTCATCTTACGCCCGGCGTAGCCACGATAGTACCAGTTGATCGGCAATGCCATCCCGCTTTCCAGCTCAAAGTGCGAGCCCGCACTGCTGATGCGCCCTTCCAGCAGGTTCATCGCCGGGCTGCCGATAAAGCTCGCCACGAAACGGGTGGCCGGTTTCTCGTAGACTTCCACCGGGGTACCAATCTGCTCGGCAACGCCTTTGTTCATCACCATCACGCGCTGGGCGAGGGTCATGGCTTCGACCTGATCGTGGGTAACGTACAGCGACGTGGTTTTCAGACGACGGTGCAATTGCTGCAGCTCAAGGCGCATCTGCACGCGCAGCTTGGCGTCGAGGTTAGAGAGCGGCTCGTCGAACAGAAATACCGCCGGGTCGCGCACGATGGCGCGCCCCATCGCTACGCGCTGGCGCTGGCCGCCGGAGAGCTCGCGCGGGCGGCGCTTGAGCAGGCCGTCCAGTTCCAGAATACGGGCGGCTTCTTTCACGCGCTCCTCGATATGGCCTTTGCCCATACCGCGGATTTTCAGCCCCCAGGCCATGTTCTCTTCCACGCTCATGTGCGGATAGAGAGCGTAGTTCTGGAAGACCATCGCGATGCCTCTGTCTTTCGGCTCCATCTCGGTGACGCGCTGACGGTCAATCCAGATATCCCCGGAGGTCACGCGCTCCAGCCCCGCCACCATGCGCAACAGGGTGGATTTGCCACAGCCGGACGGGCCGACCATCACGATAAACTCCCCGTCCGCCACGTCGAGCGTGAGCGGCTGAATCACCTGGGTTTTGCCGTCCCAGCTTTTGGTTACTGCCTGAAGTTTTAAACCTGCCATCTTATTTCTCGCTATCGACCAGGCCGCGGACAAACGCGCGCTGCATGGCTAAAACAATGACTACGGGTGGGATAAGGGTCAGCAGCATCGCCGCCATCACCTGGTTCCAGAGAGTGGTGCCTTCGCCGGTGGCAATCATGCCTTTGATGCCCGCCACGGCGGTGCCGAGATTGATGTCCTGAATAATCAGCAGCGGCCACAGGTACTGGTTCCAGCCGTAGATAAAGGTGATCACAAACAGCGCCGCAAGGTTGGTTTTCGACAGCGGCAGCACGATGTCGCGGAAGAAGCGCATCGGCGATGCGCCATCAATGCGCGCCGCTTCAATGAGCTCATCCGGCAGGGTCATAAAGAACTGGCGGAACAGGAAGGTGGCGGTCGCTGAGGCCATCAGCGGCAGGGTCAAGCCCGCGTAGCTGTCGAGCATCTTGAGGTTGGCGATCACTTCCACCGTCGGGAAGATACGCACCTCCACCGGCAACATCAGGGTGATAAAAATCATCCAGAAAAACAGGTTGCGCAGCGGAAAACGAAACCAGACGATGGCGAAGGCCGAGAGCATCGACACCGTAATTTTACCGACCGTAATGCCGAACGCCATGATGAAGCTGTTGAGCATCATCAGCCAGAACGGCGCGCTGTTGGCGCCCACGCCCTGGGTCCAGATGGTTTTCATGTTCTCGAAAAGATGCGAGCCTGGGATGAGCGTCATCGGCGTATCGAACACCGCTTTGGTGTCCAGCGTGGCGGCGACAAAGGCCACGTACAGCGGAAACAGGATGACGATAATCCCCAGAATCAGCATGGTATGGCTGAAAATCGTCAGCCCGCGACGGTTCTCAATCATTGGTAGCGCACCTTACTTTCGACATAACGGAACTGCACCACCGTGAGGATGATGACGAGGAACATCAGCACCACCGACTGCGCGGCGGAGGCGGAGAGATCCAGCCCGGCGAAACCTTCGCGGTAGATCTTGTAGATAAGCGTCGTGGTCGCCTGCACCGGACCGCCTGCGGTGGCCGCATCGATCACCGGGAAGGTGTCGAAGAAGGCGTACACGAGGTTAACCACCAGCAGGAAGAAGCTCACCGGGGCGATCAGCGGCAGCGACAGCCTGAAGAAGCGACGAATTGGCCCAGCGCCGTCAATCGCGGCGGCTTCCACCAGCGAACGCGGGATGGACTGCAGCGCAGCGAAGAAGAACAGGAAGTTATAGCTGATCTGCTTCCACACCGAGGCAAACACCACCAGGAACATGGCCTGGCCGCTGTTCTGGGCGTGGTTCCAGTCGTAGCCGAACTCTGCCAGAAAATGGGTAATCAGCCCGCGACCGGGGTTAAACAGGAAAATCCACAGTACGGCAGCGACGGCGGGTGCCACGGCGTACGGCAGCAGCATCAGGGTCTGATAAATACGACTGCCGCGCACCACGTAGTCCACCAGCGCGGCGAAAAACAGCGAGGCGACAAGGCCGCTGACGGTGACCAGCGCGCTGAACTTCATCGTCGTCCAGAAGGCGTCCAGGTAGTAGCTGTCATGGAACAGCGCGGTAAAGTTGTCCAGCCCGACAAACTGGCTGGAAAGCCCAAACGGATCGACGCTTTGTATCGAGTACCACAGCGCTTCGCCCGCAGGCCAGATAAAGAAGATAACGGTGATGACCAGCTGAGGCGCGACCAACAGGTACGGCAGCCAGCGGGAACGGAACACCGGACGGGATGATGACATAGGTTAGCTCTGTAGGTATTCACCCCTCACCCTAACCCTCTCCCCAGAGGGGAGAGGGGACTGCACGGAGCCGTCTTTTCTCCCTCGCCCCTTTGGGGAGAGGGCCGGGGTGAGGGGCAGGTTTGAATTACGATTTCGTCGACTGCTCAAAGCGGCGCAGCAGCTGATTCCCGCGCTCTACTGCGGAATCCAGCGCCTGCTGTGGCGTTTTCTTCCCGGTCCACACGCTTTCCAGCTCTTCATCCACGATGGTGCGGATCTGCGGCATGTTGCCCAGGCGCAGGCCTTTGGTGAACGGCAACGGCGGCTTGTTCAGCATCTGACGCGTCGCGATGTCCGCGCCCGGGTTCTTGCTGTAGAAGCCCTGCTCGCGGGTCAGGTCATACGCGGCTTTGGTGATCGGCAGGTAGCCGGTCTTCTGGTGCCATTCGGCAGCGTTTTCCGGCTTCGCCAGGAAGTCGAGGAATTCGGCCACGCCTTTATAGGTGCCCTTGTCTTTACCCTGCATCACCCACAGGCTCGCCCCGCCGATGATGGCGTTCTGTGGCGCGCCCTTCACGTCAGCGTCGTACGGCATCATGCCCACGCCGTAGTTGAATTTGGCGTAGTGACGGATATCCGCCAGAGAGCCGGACGAGGCGGTGGTAATGGCGCAGTCGCCGTTGTAGAACTTCTCGGTGGATTCGTCTTTACGCCCGAAGTAGCTGAAGTCGCCCTTCTTGTTGAGTTCTTCCAGCAGCGCAATGTGCTTCACCTGCTCCGGCTTGTTGAACTCCAGTACCGCATCGGTGCCGTCGAAGCCGTTGTTTTTGGTCGCCACCGGCAGGCCGTGCCAGGCGCTGAAGTTTTCAATCTGGATCCAGCCCTGCCAGCCGCTGGCGTAGCCGCACTTCATCCCCGCCGCTTTCAGCTTCGCGGTGTATTCGGCCAGGTCCTGCCAGGTTTTTGGCGGCTGCTCCGGGTCTAAACCGGCTTTCCTGAAGGCGTCTTTGTTGTAGTACAGCACCGGCGTGGAGCTGTTAAACGGCTGAGACAGCAGATGTCCGGTTTTGGAATCGGTGTAGTAACCCGCTACGGTCGGCACAAACTGGGATTCATCGAAGTTGATACCCGCCTCTTTGAACACTTCATACACCGGCTTGATAGCTTTGGAGGCCATCATGGTGGCGGTGCCCACTTCATAAACCTGTAACAGTGCAGGCGCGTTACCGGTACGGAAGGCGGCGATGCCCGCGCTCAGGCTCTGCTCGTAGTTACCTTTGTACACCGGCACAATTTTGTAATCCGGATGGGTGTCGTTGAAACGCTGCGCCAGGGAGTCAACTTCTTTACCCAACTCCCCTTCCATGGAATGCCAGAACGGAATGGTCGTCACAGCCATTGCGTTCGTCGCAAAAGCCAGACCCAGTGCCAGACCCAAAGCTGTGTGTCGTAACGATGTCATTGTCATCTCTCTTATTGTGCCGGATGCGCGATATCACGCGTTTTATGCTCGCGAGGTAACATGACATGCTCGAATGACAGAAAAATAACTGTTTGTTTACAGATAAGTGACAGTAAAGGGTCAGGGGGATGATGGTTGTGTGAAGGGGGTTTATGTGAAAAAGCCGGGTGGCGGCTTCGCCTTACCCGGCCTACTTGATACCGTAGGCCCGGTAAGCGTAAGCGCCACCGGGCGATACAGACGGCTCAGCCGCCCAGGTAAGCGCTCCGCACCGCTTCGTTCGCCAGCAGCGCATCGCCGGTGTCTTCAAGCACCACGCGGCCGTTCTCCAGCACGTAGCCACGGTCAGCCAGCTTCAGCGCCTGGTTGGCGTTCTGCTCAACGAGGAAGATGGTCATCCCCTCTTTACGCAGCTGCTCGATGGTGTCGAATATCTGCTGGATGATGATCGGCGCAAGACCGAGCGACGGCTCGTCCAGCAGCAGGAGACGCGGCTGGCTCATCAGCGCGCGGCCAATTGCCAGCATCTGCTGTTCACCGCCGGACATGGTGCCCGCACGCTGAATGCGACGCTCCCACAGGCGCGGGAAGAGTTCGTACACCCACTTGATGCGGGTCTGGTATTCATCGCGATGGGCGAAGAAACCGCCCATCGCCAGGTTCTCTTCCACCGTCATACGCGAGAAGACGCGACGCCCTTCCGGGACAATCGCCACCGCCTCACGCATGATTCTGGCCGTCTGCCAGTCGGTAATGTCCTTACCATCGAACACAATCCGCCCGCTGGTGGCGCGCGGGTCGCCGCACAGGGTGCCGAGCAGCGTGGTTTTGCCCGCACCGTTGGCGCCAATCAGGGTAACGATTTCACCCTGATTGATGTGCAGGCTGACGTCGTGCAGCGCCTGGATCTTGCCGTAGTGCGCGTTGACCTTGTCGAACGTTAACATCGCTTTTTCCATCTTATGCCTCACCCAGGTATGCGCGGATCACGTCCGGGTTGTTGCGGATCTCTTCCGGCGTGCCGTTTGCCAGCGGCGTACCCTGGTTAACCACGTAGATACGGTCGGAAATACCCATTACCAGCTTCATGTCGTGCTCAATCAGCAGAATGGTGGTGTCGTGGTGATCGCGCAGCTCGGCAATCAGCTCGTCCAGCTCTTTGGTCTCTTTCGGGTTGAGGCCCGCCGCCGGTTCGTCGAGCATCAGGATCTCCGGCTGGGTCACCATGCAGCGCACAATCTCCAGACGACGCTGGTCGCCGTAGGCCAGGTTGCTCGCCTGACGGTTGGCGTGCTGCAGCAGGCCAATGCGGTCGAGCCAGGTGGCGGCGCGATCGAGCGCTTCATCCTGCGCGCGGCGGAAGGCCGGGGTTTTCAGCAGGCCGGAGAACAGCCCGGTTTTCAGCTGCTGATGCTGCGCGACCAGCAGGTTCTCAATCACCGTCATCTCGCGGAACAGACGCACGTGCTGGAAGGTACGCACCACGCCCATGCGGGCAATCTGCTGGCCCGGCAGCCCTTCAAGATGCTTGTCGCGCAGCATGATGGTGCCGCCCGTCGGCTTGTAGAAGCCGGTCAGGCAGTTAAAGACCGTGGTTTTCCCCGCGCCGTTCGGGCCAATCAGGGAGACAATCTCTTTCTTGTGCAGATCCAGTGACACATTGTTGACCGCCAGCAGGCCGCCAAAACGCATCATCAGACCGTTAACGGATAATAATGGCTGACTCATGCCTGCTCTCCTTTCGCTTGCCCGTTCTTCAGCTTCAGCTGTGGACGGGTCATCGGCAGCAAGCCCTGCGGACGCCAGATCATCATCAGCACCATCAAACCACCCAGCATTAACATGCTGTATTCGTTAAAGTCGCGCATCAGCTCGCGCGAGACCACCAGCAGGATGGCCGCGAGGATAACGGCAAACTGCGAGCCCATCCCGCCGAGCACCACAATCGCCAGCACAAAAGCGGATTCGGCAAAGGTGAACGATTCCGGGCTGACGAAGCCCTGACGCGCGGCAAACAGCGTCCCGGCGAAACCGGCAAACGCGGCGCTGATGGTGAACGCGGTCAGCTTGATGCGGGTCGGGTTCAGGCCCAGGGAACGGCAGGCAATCTCATCTTCGCGCAGCGCTTCCCACGCGCGGCCCAGCGGCATGCGCAGCAGGCGGTTAATCACGAACAGGGTGATCACTACCAGCAGCAACGCCACCAGATAGAGCCAGATGACGCGGTCGGACGGGTCATACTTCACGCCGAAGAAGTTACTGAAGGTGTCCCAGCCGCCTTCGCGGGCGGTGCGGCTGAACTCCAGGCCGAAGAAGGTTGGTTTCGGGATCTGGCTGATGCCGTTCGGGCCGCCGGTCACTTCGGTGTTGTTCAGCAGCAGGATACGGACGATTTCACCAAAGCCTAAGGTCACAATCGCCAGGTAGTCACCGCGCAGGCGCAGTACCGGGAAACCGAGCAGGAAGCCTGCCGCGGCTGAGACCAGCCCCGCCAGCGGCAGGCAGGTCCAGAAGCCGAGCCCGTAATAGTGGTTCAGCAGCGCGAAGGTGTAGGCGCCGATGGCGTAGAAGCCGCCGTAGCCCAGTACCAGCAGGCCAGAAAGCCCCACCACCACGTTCAGACCGAGACCGAGGATCACGTAGATCATGGTCAGGGTAGCGATATCCACGGTGCCACGAGAGACCACAAACGGCCACGCCACGGCAGCCACCAGCAGCGCCACGAGGAACAGCTTCTGCTTAACGGTAGACCCGTCGATGGCCGGCAGAACGAATTTCGGCCCGGAGACGTTTTTCAGCGACTTCTGGAACAGCGGACGCAGCAGCTGGAACAGGAACACGACGGCAGTGCCGATAAATACCCACTGCCAGCGGATGTCGGGGGCGGTATCCACCACCAGCTTCGTGCCGTCCAGACCTAACTGGACGCCCATAAAGACGCCTGCCAGCACGAAGAACATGGCGGCAGAGAGCAACGCCATTGCAAAATGCATCGGTTTCATACTTTCTCTACCTCCGGACGGCCCAGAATGCCGGTAGGCATGACCAGCAGAACCAGAATCAGCAGGGCAAACGACACCACATCTTTATATTCCGTGCTCAGATACGCCGAGGAGAGCGCTTCCGCCACGCCCAGGATCAGGCCGCCAATCATCGCGCCCGGAATACTGCCGATACCGCCCAGCACCGCCGCGGTGAAGGCTTTCATCCCGGCCATAAAGCCGATGTACGGGTTGATCACGCCGTAGAACTGGCCGAGCAGGACACCTGCGACGGCCGCCATCGCGGCACCAATCACGAAGGTCAGGGCAATCACGCGGTCGGTGTTGATGCCGAGCAGGCTCGCCATCTTCAGGTCTTCAGCGCAGGCGCGGCAGGCGCGTCCCATCCGCGAGTAGCGGATGAACAGCGTCAGGGCAAGCATTGCAATAAAGGTCACGACCCAGATAACCAGCTGCATGGTGGTGATAGAGGCCGCGAAGTTTTCGCTGGCTCCCACAATCCACTGGCCGTTAAAGAGGCTTGGCAGCGCCACGTCGCGCGAGCCTTCGGTCAGGCTGACGTAGTTTTGCAGGAAGATCGACATCCCGATGGCGGAAATCAGCGCAATCAGGCGTTTGGAGCTGCGCACCGGCCGGTAGGCCACGCGCTCGATGCTCCAGCCGTAGGCGCTGGCAATCACAATCGCGCCGACAAACCCGGCGGCGACCAGCAGCCAGCTACTGTCGATGCCCATCATCATCAGGGCGGCGATAATCATAAAGGAGACATAGCTACCGATCATGTAAACCTCGCCGTGGGCGAAGTTAATCATGCCGATAATGCCGTAAACCATCGTATAGCCGATGGCGATCAGCGCGTAGGTGCTTCCCAGCGTGACGCCGTTAAACATCTGCTGCAGGAAATAGAGAAACTGCTCGGACATATGCAAACCTTTTTATACCCGCCCGTCAGTCCGGGCGGTGGGATAATTATTTGGCGGCCGAGGATGACCCGTCGGCGTGCCACTTAAAGACACCAAACTCAAATCCCTTCAGATCGCCTTTCTCATCCCAGTTCAGCGGCCCAATCACGGTGTTCGCCCCGTGTGCTTTTAAATCTTTCACCAGATCCAGCGGTTCTTTGCTGCCGGTACGATCCAGCGCGGTGGCCAGAGACTGCACGGCGGCGTAGGTGATCCAGACGTACGGACCACTCGGATCTTTCTTCTGCGCCTTGAGCGCGTCCACGATAGCCTTGTTGGCCGGATCCTGGTCATAGCGTTTTGGCATCGTCACCAGCATGCCTTCGGCAGAATCCCCGGCGATGTTGGACAGGGAGGCATTGCCCACCCCCTCTGGCCCCATAAACTGGGTCTTCAGACCGGTGGCGCGCGCCTGACGCAGCATCTGCCCCATCTCCGGGTAGTAGCCGCCGTAGTAAACAAAGTCGATATTCTCTTTTTGCAGACGAGCGATCAGCGCGGAGAAGTCTTTCTCACCAGCGGTAATCCCGTCGAAGAAGACGATGTTTGCGCCGCCTTTTTTCAGGCCGTCCTGAACGGAGCGCGCCAGGCCTTCACCGTACTGCTGCTTGTCATGAATAATGGCGATACGCTGCGGCTTGACGGTTTCAAGGATGTATTTGGCGGCGGTTGGCCCCTGAGAGGAGTCCAGCCCCGCGGTACGCATAATGTGCTGATAGCCGCGCTGGGTCAGTTCCGGGTTGGTCGCACCGGGGGTGATCATCAGAATGCCTTCGTCTTCGTAGATATCAGACGCGGGCTGGGTGGACGACGAGCACAGGTGGCCGATCACATACTGGATGCCATCGTTGACGATTTTGTTAGCGACCGCGACGGCCTGTTTCGGATCGCAGGCGTCGTCATATTCTACGCCCACCAGCTTGTCGCCTTTGATGCCGCCCTTAGCGTTGATGTCTTTGATGGCCTGGCGCGCACCGTTGAATTCCATGTCACCCCACTGGGCAACAGGGCCGGACATCGCACCCACTACCGCAACTTTAATGTCCTCCGCCATGGCGGCATGCGAGATCGACAGTGCGACCATCCCCGCGATTAACGTCTTCGCGTTCCTTTTCATCTCTGAATCCCCATTCGTGATGTCGTGTTTATATTTTGTTTTATTATGGTTAAAAAGCATTCTGTACTTTTAATGAACAACGCTATTTTTACCAGTGCCTTTAATGGTTTAGCGCAGGTTTTTGTCAAAAACCAGACTAAAATCTCTATTTTTCAGGCGATTAAGCAAAGATAATATTCTGAAATCAGGCAGAGATAAACAACTAAAAGTGCAGTTTGCAGCATAAAATAACGGCACAAAGCGCCGAATAAATCACTACCCATCAGGTTAAAATTCTGCGTATTTTTCGATCCATGTGTTTTCAAACTGCCCAACGCGTTGCCAAAAAACTAATCACCTGGCGAATGAGAATAAAAAGAGGAAGCCCCTGAGTGAATAAATTGAGTACACTGCCTCTACTCAATTTGATTTGGACAAGTAGCTAATGAAACTGACTATCGTGCGTCTGGTGACCTTTAGCGACCAGGATCATATCGACCTGGGCAAGATCTGGCCGGAATATTCCCCTTCGTCGCTACGCGTGGATGAGACCCACCGCATTTATGCCGCGCGTTTTAACGAGCGCCTGCTGGCAGCGGTTCGCGTCACCCTGAGCGGTACAGAAGGGGCGCTGGACTCGCTGCGCGTGCGTGACGTCACCCGTCGTCGCGGCGTGGGACAGTATTTAATTGAAGAAGTGATCCGCGAAAACCCGAGCGTGACCTCCTGGTGGATGGCCGACGTGGGCGTGGAAGACCGCGACGTGATGGCGGCGTTTATGCAGGCGTTAGGCTTTACGGCGCAGGAGAGCGGGTGGGATAAGCGCTAAAAGAAAGCCGGGTGGCGGCTGCGCCTTACCCGGCCTACGAGGTGTTGTGCGGTCTGATGCCCTAACCCCGGCCCTCTCCCACGGGGAGAGGGTGCAAACACTAAAATGGCAACCTTACGGTTGCCATTTGCGTTTATTTTGCGTCGGTCGCCGTGCCGTTAGCATGCCAGTCAAACACGCCGAACTCGAAGCCCTTCAGGTCGCCCTTCGCGTCCCAGGAAAGAGGCCCCATGACGGTCTCAACCGTGTTCGCTTTCAGCCAGGTGGCAATCTCAGCCGGATCGGCTGACTGGTTCAGGCCCGCCTGCAGAGACTGCAGCGCCGCATAGGTGGTCCAGACGAACGCGCCGCTTGGATCCTGTTTCTTCGCCTTGATGGCATCTACGATAGGTTTGTTCGCAGGGACCTGGTCGTAGTTCTTCGGTTTGGTCACCAGCAGGCCTTCAGCGGATTCACCTGCGATGTTCGACAGAGAAACGTTCGCCACCCCTTCCGGGCCCATGAACTGGGTTTTCAGACCCGCCGCGCGCGCCTGGCGCAGGATCTGACCCATTTCCGGGTGGTAGCCGCCGTAGTATACGAAGTCGATATTCTCTTTCTTCAGACGCGCCACCAGGGTGGAGAAGTCTTTCTCACCGGCGGTGATCCCGTCGAAGAACACCACGTCGGCATTGGCTTTCTTGAGGTTGTCCTGCACTGAACGCGCCAGACCTTCACCGTACTGCTGCTTGTCATGAACGATGGCAATGCGCTTCGGCTTCACTTTTTCAACGATGTATTTCGCCGCGGTTGGGCCCTGGTCAGAGTCCAGCCCGGTGGTACGCAGGGTCAGCTTGTAACCGCGTGCGGTCAGCTCCGGTGCGGTCGCAGCCGGGGTGATCATCAGGATACCTTCGTCTTCGTAGATGTCAGACGCGGGCTGAGTAGAAGAAGAGCACAGGTGACCGATAACGTATTTGATCCCGTCGTTCACCACTTTGTTCGCGACCGCGACCGCTTGTTTCGGGTCACAGGCATCATCATATTTTACGATCTGCAGTTTTTCGCCCTTAATACCGCCTTTGGCATTAATGTCTGCAACCGCCTGTTCTGCGCCAGTAAACTCCTGGTCGCCGTACTGCGCTACCGGTCCGGACATGGCGCCAACCACTGCCACTTTAATGTCTGCCTGCGCCATGGTGCTGAATGCCAACGCGATACATCCTGCCAGTAACGCTTTACCCTTCATGTTCATCCTGAGATTCCCCATTATTATGGTTATTACGATTGTTGTGATGTTGTTGTGCAGCGCTTTATGTCAGTTATAGGTGTGCTGTTCGCGCTTTTTCAGCATACTCTGCTAAAACATACCCGATTTTTATGATTTTGGAATAGCTAATTTGAAATGAATATATGATAGGCCCGGCAGGGATTTTCGCCGGGCATATGGCTTTAACGTGTCAGCGAGGCGGAGATAATGTCCAGCGCTTTACGGAACTGCACTTCGGGAATCGTCAGCGGATACAGGAAACGAATGACGTTGCCGTAGACGCCGCAGCTCAGAAGAAGCAGCCCTTCCTGCAACGCCCGCTCCTGCACCTGGCGGGTAAATTCCGGCGAAGGATGGCCCGTTTGCGGGTCGTTAAACTCAACCGCTACCATCGAGCCCTGGGCGCGAATATCCGCGATATACGGGCAGTGTTCCTTCGCTTTGTTCAGCACTTCCACCAGGTGATGGCCAAGATGCGCCGATCGCGTGCAGAGATCCTCTTCGTCAATCACGTCCAGCACGGCATGCGCCGCCGCAATCGCCAGCGGGTTACCTGCGTAGGTGCCACCCAACCCGCCCGGCGCGGGCGCATCCATCACCTCAGCACGTCCCGACACCGCCGAGAGCGGCATCCCGCCCGCCAGGCTTTTCGCCATGGTGATCAGATCCGGCTTCACGCAGTGGTGTTCCATCGAGAACAGCTTGCCGGTGCGGGCGAAGCCGCTTTGCACCTCGTCGGCAATCAGCAAAATGCCGTGGGTATCGCACAGGGCGCGCAGCGCCTGCATAAAATCAGCAGGAGCGATGTTGAAACCGCCCTCCCCCTGAACCGGTTCGAGAATGATCGCCGCGACCTGGTCAGGAGCAATATCCGCTTTAAAGATACGTTCCAGGCTTTTCAACGCCTCACCGGTGCTGACGCCGTGCAGTTCATTCGGATACTGCGCGTGATACACCGAGCCGGGGAAGGGCCCAAAGCCGAGCTTGTACGGCGCAACCTTGCCGGTCAGCGCCATGGTCATAAAGGTGCGGCCGTGGAACGCGCCGCCGAAGGTGATAAGGCCAGGACGTCTGGTAAAGGCGCGGGCAATTTTTACGGCGTTTTCCACCGCTTCTGCGCCCGTCGAGAAGAACGCCGTTTTCGCCGGGCCGTCAATGGGCACGCGTGCGTTGATGCGCTCGGCAAGCGCCACGTAGCCTTCGTACGGCACGATCTGGTACGCCGTGTGGGTAAAGGCGTGGAGTTGTTTTTCGATGGCGGAAATGACTTTGGGATGGCGATGGCCGGTATTCAGCACCGCGATACCGGCGGCGAAGTCGATGTACTCATTGCCCTCGACGTCCCACACCGTGGCGTTTTCTGCTTTATCGGCATAGAAGTTACACATCACGCCGATGCCACGCGGCGTCGCCTGTAAACGCCGGTCGTTCAGTTCGTTGTTTTTCACCCTGTCCCCCTGAGAAAGTCGCCTGCTTAGCGCATCAGTAAGTGTTTGCCAGGGGGAGGGAATTCGCCAGAGCGGGCGCTAAAAAAACAAAACCCCCAGACTCTCATCCAGGGGTTCTCGGTGTACTTCGCGGAAATTACGCTTCGATAGCAGCGCGAAGTTTTTTCATGGCGTTCTTTTCAAGCTGACGGACACGTTCCGCAGAGACGCCGTAGCGGTCGGCCAGCTCCTGCAGCGTGGACTTGTTGTCTTCGTCCAGCCAGCGGGCGCGGATAATATCCTGGCTACGTTCGTCGAGGCCTTCCATCGCATAGCTCAGCTTGTTCGCGGCCTGATCTTCCCAGTTGTCCTCTTCGATGCCGTCAGCAAAGTTAGAGGTTTTATCCTGCAGATACAGAACCGGTGCCATTGGCTGGCTGTCGGATGCGTCGTCATCGGAGGACATATCAAAGGTCATGTCCTGCGCGGCCATACGGGATTCCATCTCACGCACGTCTTTACTGGATACGCCCAGCTCGCGCGCCACCATTTCCACTTCATCCTGATTGAACCAGCCCAGACGCTGCTTGGTTTTACGCAGGTTGAAGAACAGTTTGCGTTGCGCTTTTGTCGTGGCGACTTTCACGATACGCCAGTTGCGCAGCACGTATTCATGAATTTCTGCTTTGATCCAGTGTACGGCGAAGGAGACGAGTCGCACACCCACTTCCGGGTTAAAGCGACGCACAGCCTTCATCAGGCCGATGTTACCTTCCTGAATCAAGTCCGCCTGCGGCAGGCCATAGCCCGCATAATTACGAGCAATGTGAACAACAAAGCGCAGGTGAGACAGGATCAGCTTTTTCGCTGCTTCCAGATCGCCCTGGTAATGCAGCTTTTCAGCAAGCTCCTTTTCTTCCTCGGCCGTTAACATCGGCCAGGTGTTCGCAGCCCGGATGTAAGATTCCAGGTTACCAACAGGGGCTAAAGCTAAAGTTTGCATTTCTTTGGTCATTCATTCCTCTCAGTGTTTCTTCTGGTCCAGGTTGTCCCCGTCAGGCAACAACCATGCCAAAGCGTTTGAGCAACGAGATTAGCATTCACTCTTTTATCAGACAGTGATTTTATCCACAAGTTCCAGGTGCAACGGTGAATAAATTACGCACAAAATGTGACATGGAGATGATAACAGGGGAAGAGACAACAGGGACGCTTTCCCTGCAGAGCGAACATCTCGGTGCAGGGAAAGATTATATCACGCTTTTATTAGTCGGGAGTAAAGTGACGTAAATGTTGAACGGTTGCCAGCCACGCGGCCACCCACCCAATCATCGAACACACCAGCAGCAACAACAGGCACTCATCGAACCCTAAGCCACTGATATCAAACTTGGTTCCGAAAACCTGCGCCACTTCAGTCACGGCAGAGGAAAGCCGCATCACCAAAATTTCTGACAATATCAGTGAAAGAAATGCGCCGGAAAAACCGAGCAGTGCGCCACCGTAAAGGAACGGTCGGAGGATGAAGCCATCCGTCGCACCAATCAGTTTCTGCACGTTGATGGTGTCGCGACGGGCGAAGATGCTCAGGCGAACGCTGTTGCCGATGACGAGGAAGACCGCCGCCACCATCAGCACGCCAATCATCGCCGCGACGCGGCCTACCAGCCCGGTCAGAGCAGAGAGACGCGCAAACCAGCTGTCATCCATGCGCACTTCATCAATCCCCTTAATGCGCGTGATGCGATCGCGCAGGGTGTTAAGCGAATCGGTCCCCTGGAAGTCCAGCTTCGGGATCACCACCGCCACGGCGGGCAGCGGATTCTCTTCGAGCATATCCAGCGCGCCGCCAAAGCCAGACCAGTTCCTGAACTCGCCCAGCGCGTCTTCACGTGAGAGATAATTGACCTTCTCCACGCCCTGCTCGGCCTGAATTTGCCCAACCACCTGCGCCGCCGCGTTATCGTCGAGCGCTTTATCCAGATAGACCGTGATCTGCGGAGACGGATAATACTGCGACGCCGCCTGGTTGACGTTTTTATAGACCATATAGCAGACGCTTGGCAGCGTGAGGGAGATGGCGATCACCATCACCGTCAGGAACGTCGCCAGCGGTTTGCTTTTCAGGTCCTGCAGCGCGCCGTGGAACGCGTAGCGCACCTGCTCGTTAAACACGTTGGTTTTACGGGAGGCTGGCTTTGGCGCGGCCTTCTGGCGCTTCGGCGCATTACGATTGCCGTCACCCCCGCCCTGCGGCTTACGGAAACGGTCAAACCGGTTCCCGAACTGCCGAATCTGGTTTATTGCATCACGCTTATTCACCGTGGCCTCCGTGCAAATGACCGTCGCTCAGGGTCAGCATGCGGTACGAACGACGGGAAATCAGCCCGATGTCGTGCGTCGCCATCAATACGGTAACCCCCACGCGGTTAAACTCCTCAAACAGACGCAAAATCCCTTCTGACAGGGCATCGTCCAGGTTACCGGTCGGTTCATCCGCCAGCAACACCGCAGGCTTGTTCACCACCGCACGGGCGATACCCACGCGCTGCTGTTCACCGCCGGAGAGCTGGATCGGGAAGTTCTTCGCTTTGTCCAGCAGCCCGACCTTATCCAGCGCCGCGGAAACGCGACGGCGGATATCATCATAGCTGGCGCCGGCAATAATCAGCGGAATGGCCACGTTATCGAAAACGGTGCGATCCATCAGCAGGTGGTGATCCTGGAAAATCATGCCGATCTGACGACGCAGGAACGGCACTTCGCGGTTTTTCAGGCGGCTGATCTCATGGCCGCCAAAAAAGATTTTCCCGGCGCTTGGCCGCTCGATCCCACAGATAAGCTTGAGCAGGGTACTTTTCCCCGCGCCGGAATGGCCGGTCAGGAATGCCATCTCGCCCGGCTGCAGGTGGAATGTGACCCCCTGCAGCGCTTGTCTCCCACCGAGATAGGCCTTGCTGACGTGTTCAAAGCGAATCATTGTTAGTCCTCTCGGGCAAATAATGCCTCAATAAAGTCGTCCGCCTTAAACGGACGTAAATCCTCAATACGCTCGCCCACACCGATGTAACGGATAGGAATGCCGAACTGGTCGGCCACGGAGAAGATCACCCCGCCTTTCGCGGTGCCGTCCAGTTTGGTCAGCGTGATCCCCGTCAGTCCTACCGCTTCATGGAACAGTTTTGCCTGGCTGATGGCGTTCTGTCCGGTGCTGGCATCAATGGTCAGCATAATTTCATGCGGTGCGTCTTCGTCCAGCTTCTTCATGACGCGAACGATTTTCTTCAGCTCTTCCATCAGGTGCGATTTATTCTGCAAACGCCCTGCGGTATCGGCAATCAGCACGTCCACGTTGCGCGCCTTCGCTGCCTGGATGGCGTCGAAGATCACGGAAGCGGAATCCGCGCCGGTATGCTGAGCAATCACCGGGATGTTATTGCGCTGGCCCCACACCTGCAGCTGCTCAACCGCCGCCGCACGGAAGGTGTCGCCCGCCGCCAGCATCACCGATTTACCCTGCTGCTCGAACTGACGCGCCAGCTTGCCGATAGTGGTGGTTTTACCCACGCCGTTCACGCCGACCATCAGAATAACAAATGGCGTTTTGCCTTCAATATTAAGCGGTTCGTCAACTTTTGCGAGAATTTCACCCATCTCGTCTTTCAGCAGGCCGTACAGCGCTTCGGCGTCACGCAGCTGTTTGCGGCTCGCCCCTTCGGTCAGATTAGTGATGATCTTACGGGTGGTTTCGACACCCACGTCCGCAATCAGCAGTTGCTCTTCCAGCTCTTCAAACAGATCGTCGTCGATCTTCTTGCCGCGGAACAGACTGATAAATCCGGAACCTAAGTTTTCTTTGGTTTTAAGCAGGCTGCGCTTCAGGCGCGCGAAGAAACCTTCTTTGGTCGGTTTTTCCTGCTCCTGAACGGTCTCTTCTTCCGGCTCTACTTCCACCGGCACCACGATGACCGCTTCTTCAGCGGCCTCGGCCGCCAGCGCCTGAGCTTCCAGCTCTTCGTCGGTCAGCTCTGGCTCAAGCGCCGCCTCTTCTTCCACCGCCTCAACAATTTCAACGGTTTCCGCTTCGGCCTGCCACTCTTCGGCAGACACCGCTTCGTCTTTGACCTCTTCCGGCAGCGGAAGCTCTTCGTGTTCGATAGCAGCCTGTGGTGCTTCGATAGCGGCTTCTACGACAACCGGCTCTGGCTTCTCGCTTTCCTGAACCTGTTCAGTGACCTCAACCACCTCTTCAGCAAAGGTTTCAACCTCTTCTTTGCTGTGCGCCGTCTCTTCCGCGTCGACAACCGCGGCGGTTTCTACAGGCGTTTCAGGCTGCGACGGCTCTTCAACGGCATGTTGCTCTTCGGTTTTCTGTTCTGTTTCTTGCTCTTTTTCACCGAAGCCCAGCCAGGAAAAGAAGCCACGTTTTTTTTGTTTTGCCATCTGCGACTACACTCCTCGCGGCGCTATATACATGGAAGCTAAAAAAATGATGAAATAGTCTAACACTTTACTTAATTGACATCACCGCCCGCAATCGCAGGCCAATTGTTAACAGAGCTTTCCTGAGATGAAGAAACCCAACCGCGCCCCGGCCGGTCAAATTCGTATTATCGGCGGTCAGTGGCGAGGCCGGAAATTACCGGTGCCGGACAGCCCCGGTTTACGCCCTACTACCGATCGCGTGCGCGAGACGCTGTTTAACTGGCTGGCCCCGTCAATGGTAGACGCCCGCTGCCTGGACTGCTTCGCCGGAAGCGGTGCGCTCGGGCTGGAAGCGCTGTCGCGCTATGCTGCCTGCGCCACGCTGCTGGAGATGGAGCGCGGCGTGGCGCAGACGCTGCAGCAAAATCTGGCGACGCTGAAAGCGAGCAACGCGAAAGTGGTGAACACCAACACGCTGAGCTTCCTCGCGCAAAAGGGCACGCCGCACACCGTGGTGTTTGTCGACCCGCCGTTCCGCAAGGGGTTGCTGGAAGAGACGTTATCCCTGCTGGAGCAAAACGGCTGGCTGGCGGATGACGCATTGATTTACGTGGAAAGCGAAGTGGAAAACGGTTTACCGCCGGTTCCCGCCCACTGGGATCTGCACCGTGAAAAAGTGGCAGGTCAGGTTGCTTATCGTCTGTATCACCGTAAGGCACAAGGAGGATCCGATGCCGGTACTGATTAATCTGGGACGCTTGCTGATGCTGGGCGTCTGGGCGTTTTTGCTGCTCAACCTGGTGCACCCGTTCCCGCGTCCGATGAATATTTTCGTTAACGTCGCACTGATTTTCACCTCGTTCATGCACGCCCTGCAGATGGTGATGCTGAAAAACGGTCTGCCGAAAGACGGCCCGCAGATGACGGGCTGGCAGCAGCTGCGCGTGTTTATTTTCGGCGTGTTTGAGCTGCTGGTGTGGATGAAGAAGTTTAAGGCGCAGGTGAAGAAGTAAGGTGCGCGCTATTGCCCGGTGGCGCTTCGCTTACCGGGCCTACGAAACCCTGTAGGCCGGGCAAACGCAGTGCCGCCCGGCGTTACCGCTCCGGTGCAAACCCTTCGAATCGCGACCCTTTGTAGCTCAGCGTTCCTTTCTCTCCCACCGTCAGCTGGTGGTACTGCTGCGCCTCCAGGCGGAAGGTCATCTCCAGGCCGCCCGTTTCCGGCTTAAAGCTCGCTTCATAGCGCATTGTTGTGCCCGCAGGCGTCACCTGCTGCTGGCGCGAGCGGCGATCATTGAGCGGTTTTTCGCGTTTGTTCGTCACCACCACGCGCTTTTGCATCAGCGGTGCGGCATCGTTATCCGCCTTCTCGCGGCGCTGCTGCACGAAGCGGAACGAGGCGGCAATGACGATAATCGCCACCACGATAATGAAAAACAGCGGCATCTTGCTCATTCTACAATCCCATCAGATTATGCGGAATTCAGGATACCCTGCCTTCCCCGGCATTGCCAAACGCCCGCCCGCGTCACTACACTGGATCAGAAACTGATTATTCAGACTTAACAGATACAGGGAGTTAATATGCTTTGGTCATTTATCGCTGTCTGTTTTTCCGCATGGCTTTATGTCGATGCGTCGTACCGTGGTCCCACCTGGCAGCGCTGGCTGTTTAAACCCGTCACGCTGTTGCTCCTGTTGCTGCTGGCCTGGCAAGCGCCGATGTTCAACGCCGTCAGCTATCTGGTGCTCGCCGGGCTGTGCGCCTCTCTGATTGGCGACGCCCTGACCCTGCTGCCGCGCCAGCGCCTGCTGTATGCCGTAGGGGCATTTTTCCTGTCTCACCTGCTGTATACCATCTACTTCGCCAGCCAGATGACGCTCTCTTTCTTCTGGCCGCTGCCGCTGGTTCTGCTGGTGATTGGCGCCCTGCTGATCGCGGTGATCTGGTCGCGTCTGGAAGAGATGCGTTTGCCGGTCTGCACGTTTATCGCCATGACCCTGGTGATGGTATGGCTGGCAGGTGAACTGTGGTTCTTCCGTCCGACCGCTCCGGCAATGTCCGCATTCTTCGGCGCCGCGCTGCTGCTGATTGGGAATATCGTGTGGCTGGGCAGCAACTATCGCCGCCGTTTCCGGGCGGATAACGCGATTGCCGCCGCCTGTTACTTTGCCGGGCACTTCCTGATTGTGCGTTCGCTGTATATCTAAATAACGCTTGACTCTGGAGTCGACTCCAGAGTGTATGCTGCGGTTAATGAGAAAATTATCATTGCCGGAGACTGCCATGTCGACTCCAGAAACACCCAAAAAAGTTCCTCAATTCTCGGCGCTTAAGCTCAGTCCGGTTCCGCCGCAAGATGACTGCTGCTGCGAAAGCGCGTGCGAAACGCAAACGGAAATGCTGCCCGAAAGCGGCAACCGCTACAGCTGGGTCGTTAACGGCATGGACTGCGCCGCCTGCGCCCGTAAAGTAGAAAATGCGGTGAAGCAGGTGCCGGGCGTCAGCCACGTTCAGGTGCTGTTCGCCACCGAAAAGCTGCTGGTTAGCGCCGAAAACGACGTCAGCAAACAGGTGGAAGCCGCGGTAAGCAAGGCGGGTTACAGCCTGCGTAGCGAAGCCGCGCCCGCGGAAAAAACGTCATCCCTGCGGGAAAACCTGCCGCTCATCACCCTCATCATCATGATGGCCCTGAGCTGGGGGCTGGAACAGATTAACCATCCGTTCGGCAACCTGGCGTTTATCGCCACCACGCTGGTCGGTCTGTTCCCGATTGCCCGTCAGGCGCTACGCCTGATGAAAAGCGGCAGCTGGTTTGCCATCGAAACGCTGATGAGCGTGGCGGCCATCGGCGCGCTGTTTATTGGCGCGACGGCAGAAGCGGCGATGGTGCTGCTGTTGTTCTTAATCGGTGAACGCCTTGAGGGCTGGGCAGCCAGCCGGGCGCGTAAAGGGGTCAGCGCGCTGATGGCGCTGAAGCCGGAAACCGCCACGCGCGTGGTAAACGGCACGCGTGAAACGGTCGCCATCACGACCCTTCGTCCGGGCGACGTGATTGAAGTCGCGGCAGGCGGACGTTTGCCTGCAGACGGCGCGCTGCTTACCGCCACCGCGAGCTTTGATGAAAGCGCCCTGACCGGCGAATCCATTCCGGTTGAACGTGAGGCGGGTGAAAAAGTGCCAGCGGGCGCCACCAGCGTCGACCGTCTGGTGCAGCTCACCGTGCTTTCCGAGCCGGGTGACAGCGCCATCGACCGCATCCTGAAGCTGATTGAAGAGGCCGAAGAGCGCCGCGCGCCGGTCGAACGCTTTATTGACCGCTTCAGCCGGATCTACACGCCCGCCATTATGCTGGTTGCCCTGCTGATTACCGTCGTTCCGCCGCTGTTCTTTGGCGCGCCGTGGGAGGGGTGGATTTATAAAGGGCTGACGCTATTGCTGATCGGCTGTCCGTGCGCGCTGGTGATTTCCACCCCGGCGGCCATTACGTCCGGGCTGGCGGCTGCTGCACGTCGCGGAGCGCTGATTAAGGGCGGCGCGGCGCTGGAGCAGCTAAGCCAGGTCCAGCATATCGCCTTTGATAAAACCGGCACGCTAACCGTGGGCAAGCCGCAGGTGACCGGCGTGTATCCGCAGGACATCAGTGAAGATGAACTGCTGACCCTGGCCGCCGCCGTTGAGCAGGGGTCCACTCACCCGCTGGCGCAGGCGATTGTGCGAGAAGCGCAGTCGCGCGGGCTGAACATCCCTCCGGCAACTGCCCAGCGGGCGCTGGTCGGGACAGGGATTGAGGCCACCGTTGACGGTAAAAAGGTACTGATTGTCGCGGCGGGCAAGTCTTCTACGCCAGAGGTGGAGGCGTTAGAACAGACCGGACAAACTGTCGTGACCGTTATGCAGGACGGCATAGCAAAAGGGATGCTGGCGCTGCGCGACACCCTGCGCGATGACGCAAAAGAGGCCGTGGCGGCGCTGCATCAGCTGGGCGTGCAGGGCGTGATTCTCACCGGCGATAACCCGCGCGCGGCCGCCGCCATTGCCGGTGAGCTGGGGCTGGCGTTTAAAGCCGGATTGCTGCCGGCGGATAAGGTCAGCGCGGTGACGGAACTGACTGCTCAGGCGCCGCTGGCGATGGTCGGTGACGGGATTAACGATGCCCCGGCGATGAAAGCGTCCACCATCGGTATTGCGATGGGCAGCGGTACCGACGTGGCGCTGGAAACGGCTGACGCGGCGCTGACCCACAACCGCCTGACCGGACTGGCGCAGATGATCGATCTTGCGCGCGCGACGCGGGCCAATATCCGTCAGAACATCGGCATCGCGCTGGGGCTGAAGGGGATTTTCCTGGTGACCACGCTGCTGGGCATGACCGGGCTGTGGCTGGCGGTGCTGGCGGATACCGGCGCGACGGTGCTGGTGACGGCGAACGCGCTCCGGCTGTTGCGTCGCCGGTAAAAAAACGCCCGGTGGCGCTGACGCTTACCGGGCCTACATATCCTGCTAAATCGTAGGCCGGGTAAGGCGAAGCCGCCACCCGGCTTTTTTTATATGAAGTAGCTCATCGCCAGCCCTAAAAACAGCACCAGGCCGACGTAATTATTGTTCATAAACGCCTTGAAGCAGGCGTCGCGTTCGCGCTTCGCAATCAGCTTTTGCTGGTAGGCAAACAGCAGCCCCGCCACCAGCACGGACCAGTAAAACTCCCAGTTCAGCCCGTTCAGGCGACCGATCGCCACCATCAGCGCCAGTACCGCGACCTGCAGGATACCGATAATCAGCTTGTCCTGACGGCCAAACAGAATGGCGGTGGATTTGATGCCAATTTTCAGGTCGTCATCGCGGTCAACCATCGCGTACTGCGTGTCGTACGCCACCGCCCAAAGTATATTCGCCAGGAACATCAACCAGCAGCTGAGCGGTAAGGACTCACTAACCGCCGCAAACGCCATCGGAATCGACCAGCCAAACGCCGCCCCGAGCACCACCTGAGGCAGGTGGGTATAGCGCTTCATAAACGGATAAACCCAGGCCAGGGCCAGCGCCGCAACGGAAAGCAGGATGGTCATGGTGTTGAGGGTTAACACCAGCAGGAAAGAGAGTAGCACCAGAATGATGAACAGCACGCGGGCTTCTTTCCCGGTGACCTGCCCGCTGGGTAACGGACGACCGGCAGTACGCTTTACATGACCGTCGAATTTACGATCGGCATAATCATTGACCACGCAGCCCGCCGCGCGCATCAGCCAGACGCCAGCCACGAACACGCCAAGGATCCACAGCGGCGGCACGCCCGGCGTGGCAACCCACAGCGCCCATAGGGTCGGCCACAGCAGCAGCAACGCGCCAATCGGTTTATCGGTACGCATTAAGCGGTGATACGCCAACAGCTTATTCTGCGTCAGGCTCCACTCCATTTTTTCTTCCTCTTAGTACAACGGCGATGCCGGTAAAAAAAGCTCCGTCAGAATTAACGGCTTACCGCTCAGGCGAAGGCGGGAACGACGACCCCACAGTTCGGCATCACGACCAATCTCAATAAAATCCCGGGTAAGCTCAGACGAGGTGAAAAGGTAACGCCCCAGCGGCGTTTTCCCCAGACGTTGCAGCGCCAGTTCTGGCCCGGAAAGGGTGGACTCGGGCACCACCGTCCGCCCGGCAAGCCACGGCTCGCCATCGGCACAAAGTAAAATTTCACGCAGCCAGTAACGTGGCTCGTGCGGCAGCAGCGGCAGCTCGTTGGCGATCTCATCGCCGGAGACAAACCCTTCCTGAATCAGGGTCACCGTGACCGTTTTTCCCTGCTGCTCAAAACGTTTTGTCATGGAATCTTCCAGCAACAACCAGTCCAGTTGCTGGGGATCAAGCGCAGGTATTTGGTCGAAATAGCGCAGCGCACGCAGTTGCGTTAGCGCAGGGTGTGACATGCCAGACTCTCCGATACATAACGTAATGGCATTGTATCGCAGAAACACGGATTGAGGGGGGCCAAACGTTATTTAACGATCACGATCGCAACAAGAGTGCAACAGCCCGGCGGAGACGAAAAAAAGTGCGCCCACTCAGGCGCACCAAACGACTAACAAATCAGCACTGCGGGGAAACGGTTACCCCTTGCCTTTTACACTGCTGATAAAGGTGGAACGGGCAGTGGTTGAACCTAAACGTTCGGCTTCATCAAGCAGTTTCAGCGCTTTATCGACATCGCCGCGCTTCACCGCCTGCTTAATGGCGTTGTTGAAGTATTCTTCGGTGTCGTTCAGTACCGGCTCCGCTTTCTTCGCCGGGGCTGGCGCTGCGGTTGCTACCGGTGCGGCTGCCGTGGCAGCTGGCGCGGTATAGGCAGGTGCAGCGGTGTTGCCTACGGTGACAGGGCCGGTACCGGAGGAGCCAAACAGCGGGCCGACCAGGACGCTGGATGCACTGCTGGTCGATACTTTCAGCTTCACAAGGCCGTCAGTGGTATGGCGGGCAATCGGGTCCGGAATATCCGGTACGGCGTTACCTACGCCTTTGGCATAGGCCTTAGCGGGATCAAGCAGCGTGGTGGTTTGCTGCAAATCTTTTTCCGTGGTGAAGACGAGAACATAAATTTTCTGCTGACCCAGCGCAGGCGTCAGGCGCATTACCCCTTCCAGGCGGTCTGCGCTCATGACGCCGGGTTCCTGATAGGTAAAGTATTCGCTCGGGAAGAATGCAGAAGGCGTCATGTTCTGGTCAAGAATCAGCACGTTCGGGGCAAAGACGCTGGTCTGTTTATTGACTTCACTGGAGAGCGTTAACGTCAGTTCGCCAATGTTAGCGGGCACGCTGTATGCGACCACCGGGCCACTGATGCCTGGAACATTAAGCGGTTGTCCCCCCGTCGAGAGCTGGGTCGTTTGGGCTTTAGATTGATCGACAGGCGTCCAGACCAGCTGTTGCAACGCTGCGGCCGGTATGGCCGGCGCGGATGTTGTGTTTTGCGGAACGAAATTCACATTAGCGAGCGTTACAGCAGGCGCGCTCGCCAGCAGCCCTGCGGATAAACAAAGGGCAAGGAGAGTTTTGTTCATTTTCATTGTTATCACCTCAAAATGCACAGGTCAGCGGTAGCCAGGCAATAGCGCGCCGTCCCAAGGATTGAGGGGCTTGCGCCCCTCAGTTTGGTCATTACGTCAGGTTAAGACGGTATTACCACCAGATTTCCATCTGGGCGCCGAAGGACCACTCGTCGTTGTCACCGCGGCTGTAGGTTGTGGCTTTGGTATCGCTTTTTGCAATGCCGTTGTCATAACCCCATTTCTCATCCCACTTCGCGTAAGTTGCGAAGACACGGATCGCTGGACGGGACCAGATGCTGTCACCGGCCTGCCATTGCTGTGCAAGGGTAATTTTGTACTGGTTGTTGGTATCGTCAGTTTTCTGCGACTTAACGTTGTCGTAGCCCACTTCAAGCAAGGTGCTCATGATTGGCGTCCATTTATACATTGGGCGCACACCCACGGTGTACCAGGTCGTACCGTTGTTGTCGTCACGATCGATATCCTGATACATACCGACGTACATCAGATCCCAGCTGTCACCCAGAGAGATCGCACCGTGGTCAAGAATACGAACCAGAGAGCCGTTGTTGTTGATCTTGTTGTCTACAACACCAATTTCAGCGTCTTTGTCATAGTTGTTGCCGGTGAAGGAACCCTGCGGAATACCTTTGCCCTGAGTGGTCATTGCATCGGTAGCGTACTGGACAACAAACTTGTTGTAGCCTTTCAGCATGCTCTGGGTATGTTCAGCGGTGAACATCCAGCCATCTTTAGATGCGCCGTCAGCGAAGCTGTAACCGTCAGTTTTGTTAGCTCGGCCATAGTCAACACCCAGCTCCAGCGTACCGCCCGGGTTGATTTCCATCTGCGCTAAACGCACATCGAAGACGTCGTTAGCGGTGTCTTTGAAGTTATGATAGATATCGTTGCTGGTGAAGATGTATGAACCGCCCGCTTCCTGAGAACGGGTCGCGGCCAGAGACAGTTTACCGAAGCCCAGATCGACGTTTTCGATACCCGCACCAGGACCTGAAATATCCCAGTAGTAGAAGTCGATCATGTGGACGTCATGACGCTGATAGAAGCGCTTACCGGCCCAGATGGTGGAACCTGGCAGCCACTCAATCAGGTTTTTACCCTGCACGTTGGCTTCACGGAACGCCGGATCAGTGGCTTCCCAGTCGTTCTGTTGCGCCACGGAGTACGCTACGTTGGTGTCGAAGTAGAAGCTCTTGTCGCCTTCTTTCCACACTTCCTGGCCCAGCTTCAGTTCCGCATAGGTTTCACATTCGTTACCCAGACGGTATTTACTTTGAGCACCGGTTGCCTGGAAGCACTGTTGTTCGCCGCCACTCCCCGTCCAGCCGATACCGGAACGAGCATAACCATGGAAATCCACGGCCATTGCCTGAGCAGACATTACGCCCGCTGCGACGGCAACTGCCAGAGGAAGTTTGCGCAGAGTAATCATCATTCTATCTCCTGAGATCATTGCTTTTCTTTGAACACTTCACCTGTCGGTTTCGTGTCTTCTTTTGGGATTGCTTAAACGCCTGGCTCTTTGTGCAACCGACGACATGCAGTGCCATCCTCACGGAACAGATGGCAGCGCTCTGGCGGCAAGCCGATAGCGAATGTGGCACCCTCTTCTACCAACACCACGTCATTCTGGCGGTAGACCAGGTTCTGACGGATGGCGGGGATCTGGATATGAATCTGTGTTTCGTGACCAAGCTGTTCGACGACCTGAACCTCACCTTCCAGCGTCACATCGGCGATGTGGCTCGGCAGTAAATGCTCAGGACGAATACCGAGGGACATGTTTGCCCCCACCTGTACGTTGGCGCTGTCGACCGGCAGCCAGACCTGCTGGCGGTTTGGCAGCTCCACCTGTACCTGTTCAATCGCTGTCGCGGTCACTTTGACGGGCAGGAAGTTCATTTTTGGCGAGCCAATGAAGCCCGCAACAAAGCGGTCTGCCGGGTAGTGATACAGCTCCAGCGGTTTGCCCACCTGCGCCACGCGGCCGGCATCCAGCACCACAATTTTGTCGGCGAGGGTCATCGCTTCGACCTGATCGTGGGTGACGTAAATCATCGTGCGGCCAAGACGCTTGTGCAGACGGGAGATTTCGATACGCATCTGGACGCGCAGGGCGGCATCCAGGTTGGAAAGCGGTTCGTCGAGCAGGAAGACGCGCGGCTCGGCGACCAGGGTACGGCCGATCGCCACACGCTGACGCTGACCGCCGGAAAGCGCTTTCGGCTTACGCTCCAGCAGGTGCGCCAGCTGTAACACTTCCGCCACCTGCGTCACGCGCTGGTTAATGACCTCTTTCTTCGCGCCGGCCAGCTTCAGACCAAAAGACATGTTCTCGGCGACGGAAAGATGGGGATAGAGAGCATAAGACTGGAACACCATGCCTACGCCACGTTCGGCAGGCGGGATGTCATTCATTCGGGTATCACCGATCAGCAGGTCGCCGCTGGTGATGGTTTCAAGACCGGCAATCATACGCAGCAGAGTTGATTTACCGCAGCCTGATGGGCCGACAAATACCACGAATTCACCTTCGTGGATGTCCAGATTGATGTCTTTCGACACCACAACGTCACCCCAGGCTTTCGTTACATTACGCAGCTGTACGCTCGCCATGCCCTTCTCCCTTCGTTACAACCTGTCACCGACAGAAACATTCAAGATAAGTTCACTATGGGGTATGCATTACTTTCCCGAATCCTCCACCCCCCGGCTTTTTTATGGGGGAGGAGGCGGGAGGATGAGAGAGCAGGCTCTGCGACCGGCACGGGCGGGCCAGGGCAAAATTCGTGAAGCCGCCTGCAAAATTCAGTGCGTTTTTATGTGCGCCAGCACTCATAACTTAAATTTATGCAACGGAGATCACACAAACGGGGGGTGGGGCGTAGGGGTTGGGAGGATGGAAAGAGGATGTCAAATAAGGAGACTGAGTCACGTTGAACCACTGAAGTCATACCACGAGACATCACCAAAAAGGATGGCAGATATGAATATCAAGACTGGCGCACGCGTTTTCGCATTGTCCGCCCTCGCAGCAATGATGATTTCCGCACCGGCGCTCGCCAAAATTGAAGAAGGCAAACTGGTTATCTGGATTAACGGCGACAAAGGCTATAACGGCCTGGCCGAAGTGGGCAAAAAATTCGAGAAAGACACCGGCATCAAAGTGACCGTAGAGCATCCGGACAAACTGGAAGAGAAATTCCCGCAGGTTGCGGCAACCGGCGACGGCCCGGACATCATCTTCTGGGCGCATGACCGTTTCGGCGGTTACGCGCAGTCTGGCCTGCTGGCTGAAGTCACCCCGGACAAAGCGTTCCAGGACAAACTGTTCCCGTTCACCTGGGATGCCGTTCGCTATAACGGCAAGCTGATCGCGTACCCTGTCGCGGTCGAAGCCCTGTCTCTGATTTACAACAAAGACCTGGTCCCTAACCCACCGAAAACCTGGGAAGAGATCCCGAAACTGGATAAAGAGCTGAAGGCGAAAGGTAAATCTGCTCTGATGTTCAACCTGCAAGAGCCGTACTTCACCTGGCCGCTGATTGCTGCCGACGGCGGTTACGCATTCAAGTTTGAAAACGGCAAATACGACGTGAAAGACGTGGGCGTCGACAGCGCAGGTGCGAAAGCGGGCCTGACCTTCCTGGTTGACCTGATCAAGAACAAACACATGAACGCGGATACCGATTACTCCATCGCGGAAGCGGCGTTCAACAAAGGCGAAACCGCGATGACCATCAACGGTCCGTGGGCCTGGACCAACATCGATAAGAGCAAAATCAACTACGGCGTGACGCTGCTGCCAACCTTCAAAGGCAAGCCGTCTAAACCGTTCGTTGGCGTGCTGAGCGCAGGCATCAACGCTGCCAGCCCGAACAAAGAGCTGGCGAAAGAGTTCCTCGAAAACTACCTGCTGACCGATCAGGGTCTGGATGAAGTGAACAAGGACAAACCGCTGGGCGCCGTCGCGCTGAAATCTTTCCAGGATCAGCTGGCGAAAGACCCACGTATCGCGGCCACCATGGATAACGCCCAGAAAGGCGAAATCATGCCGAACATCCCACAGATGGCCGCATTCTGGTACGCCACCCGTACCGCGGTTATCAACGCTGCAAGCGGTCGCCAGACCGTTGATGCCGCGCTGAAAGATGCTCAGGGTCGTATTACTAAGTAAGCAGAAAAACGGCGGGTGGCGCATGCGCTTACCCGCCCTACGACTACGGCACGATCCGTAGGTCAGGTAAGCGCAGCGCCACCTGACGATAAGATTCCACCGTTGTAGAGGAAGAACCCCATGGATGTCATTAAAAAGAAACGCTGGTGGCAAAGCGACGCGCTGAAGTGGTCAGCGATCGGTCTGCTGTGCCTGCTGGTGGGTTACCTTGTTGTTTTAATGTACGTACAAGGGGAATATCTGTTCGCCATCATGACGCTGATTTTAAGCTCTGCTGGCCTGTATATTTTCGCCAACCGTAAAGCCTACGCCTGGCGCTATGTCTACCCTGGCGTGGCCGGGATGGGGCTGTTTGTCCTGTTCCCGTTGATTTGTACCGTCGCCATTGCGTTTACCAACTACAGCAGCACCAACCAGCTTGCGCAGGAACGCGCGCAGCAGGTCCTGCTGGACCGCTCATACCAGGCAGGCAAGACCTTTAACTTCGGCCTCTATCCTGCAGGCAACGAGTGGAAGTTAGCGCTCACTGACGAAGCAAGCGGGAAATACTATGTCTCTGACGCCTTCAAATTTGGCGGCGAGCAGAAGCTGGCCTTAAAAGAGGCGCAAGCCCTGCCGGAAGGTGAACGTGCCAACCTGCGCGTCATTACCCAGAACCGTCAGGCGCTGACCCAGCTCACCGCCGTGCTGCCGGACGAAAGCAAAGTGATCATGAGCTCGCTGCGCCAGTTCTCAGGCACCCAACCGCTCTATACCCTGGCGGATGACGGCACGCTGACCAACAACCAGAGCGGTGTGAAATATCGTCCGAATAACGACATTGGTTTCTATCAGTCCATTACTGCCGACGGCAAATGGGGTGATGACAAGCTCAGCCCGGGCTACACCGTCACCATCGGCTGGGACAACTTTACCCGCGTGTTTACCGACGAAGGCATTCAGAAACCGTTCTTCGCCATCTTCGTCTGGACGGTGGTCTTCTCCGTACTGACCGTGATCCTCACCGTGGCCGTGGGCATGGTGCTGGCCTGTCTTGTCCAGTGGGAATCCCTGAAGGGCAAAGCGATCTACCGCGTGCTGCTGATTCTGCCGTATGCCGTGCCATCGTTTATCTCGATTCTGATTTTCAAAGGGCTGTTTAACCAGAGCTTCGGTGAAATCAACATGATGCTGAGCGCGCTGTTCGGCATCAAACCGGCCTGGTTCAGCGACCCAACCACCGCCCGCTCGATGATCATCATCGTCAATACCTGGCTGGGCTATCCGTACATGATGATCCTGTGCATGGGGCTGCTGAAGGCCATCCCGGATGACCTGTACGAAGCTTCGGCGATGGATGGTGCGGGCCCGTTCCAGAACTTCTTTAAGATTACGCTGCCGCTGCTCATCAAGCCGCTCACCCCGCTGATGATTGCCAGCTTCGCCTTTAACTTTAACAACTTCGTGCTGATTCAGCTGTTGACCAACGGCGGCCCGGACCGCCTGGGCACCACCACGCCAGCAGGCTATACCGACCTGCTCGTGAGCTACACCTACCGTATCGCCTTCGAAGGCGGCGGCGGTCAGGACTTCGGTCTGGCGGCGGCGATTGCCACCCTGATCTTCCTGCTGGTAGGCGCACTGGCGATAGTGAACCTGAAAGCCACGCGTATGAAATTTGACTAAGGAGGGCACTGAACATGGCTATGGTACAACCCAAATCTCAGAAACTGCGCCTCCTGGCGACGCATTTAGGCCTGCTGATTTTTATCGCGGCGATCATGTTCCCGCTGCTGATGGTAATCGCCATCTCCCTGCGTTCGGGTAACTTCGCCACCGGGAGCCTGATCCCGGACGAAATCTCATGGGAGCACTGGAAGCTCGCGCTGGGCTTCAGCGTGGAGCACGCGGATGGCCGCGTCACGCCGCCGCCGTTCCCGGTGCTGCTGTGGCTGTGGAACTCGGTGAAAATCGCAGGCATTACTGCGATCGGTATCGTGGCGCTGTCCACCACCTGCGCTTACGCCTTTGCCCGTATGCGTTTCCCGGGCAAAGCGACGCTGCTGAAAGGGATGCTGATTTTCCAGATGTTCCCGGCGGTGCTGTCGCTGGTGGCGCTGTACGCCCTGTTTGACCGCCTGGGCCAGTACATTCCGTTTATCGGTCTGAACACCCATGGCGGCGTGATCTTCGCCTACCTTGGCGGAATCGCACTGCATGTGTGGACCATTAAAGGCTATTTCGAAACCATCGACGGCTCGCTGGAAGAAGCGGCCGCGCTGGATGGAGCTACCCCGTGGCAGGCGTTCCGCCTGGTGCTGCTGCCGCTGTCGGTGCCGATTCTGGCGGTGGTGTTTATCCTGTCGTTTATCGCTGCGATCACCGAAGTACCGGTTGCCTCACTGTTACTGCGTGATGTGAACAGCTACACCCTGGCCGTGGGTATGCAGCAATACCTCAACCCGCAAAACTACCTGTGGGGCGACTTTGCCGCGGCGGCCGTACTCTCTGCCATCCCGATTACCGTGGTGTTCCTGCTGGCGCAGCGCTGGCTGGTCAACGGCCTGACGGCGGGCGGTGTGAAAGGTTAAGTTTCATTGTGTTATGCCACTGCAACCCTCAACTTTAGACGTATTGTATTGACCCAACTTGTGACTGTTGTTAGGCGGCCTCCGGGCCGCCATTTTTTTATTCGCGTTTCAGCCGCTTCGAGTTACACAGCCAGAGGGTGATCACCAGCAGCAGGATCGCCGCCGAGTAGATCAGCACGTCGAGCGGGGATTTATGATCGACGATGATCAGCCGCACAATCGCGGTGATCCCGATGTAGACAAAATAACGCAGCGGGAAGTGAAAGCCAGACTGAAAATACTTCACAATCAGGGCGATAAATTCAAAGTAGAGAAAGTAGACCACCAGTCCTTCCACCAGCGCATATTTGCTGGTTTGTTCAGGGGCAAACAGCACATCCGCCAGATGCACCGTCTCCTTACCCAAAAAGACGACCAGTATCAGGCCAAGGCTCAACAGACCGAGGTTAAGCACGGTCTGGAGGATAGTTGAGATAAACTCAACGCGCGGGCGAGTCAGGGATGTCATACAGCACCTCATTCTCCAGGGCGAGGTTTCTGTATAACGCAAAAATGTGACGGAGATCTATATTTTTTAATTATGTTTTATGTAGGGAGGTAACCGATGGATCGTAAACCAACCGGGGTTCGCAACGTGACGTGCGGCGACAATGTGACCGTATATGAACCCACTAATCTTTACGACTGTGTACTGGGCAACGGCGTGTTCGTCGGCCCGTTTGTTGAAATTCAGGGCAATTCGCGCATCGGTGACGACAGCAAAATTCAGTCGCACACCTTCATCTGTGAGTATGTGACCATCGGTAAGCGTTGCTTTGTTGGCCATGGCGTGATGTTTGCCAACGATATGTTTCGTGAGGGGAAACCGAACGCCGACCGGACCAGTTGGGGCCACATTACCATCGGAAATGATGTGTCGATTGGCAGCGGTGCCACCATCCTGGCGGTCTCCATTTGCGACGGAGCGGTGATTGGGGCGGGAAGCGTGGTGACGAAATCGATCGTCGAGAAAGGTGTCTATGCCGGGAACCCGGCGAGGCTGCTGCGCCGCTTGTGATTCGCCCGGTGGTGCTGCGCTTACCGGGCCTACAAAACCGTAGGCCGGGCAAACGCAGTGCCGCCCGGCGTGAAGCATCAGCGGAAGTTAATGTTCTTATCGCTCGTCATATCATACAGCTGGAACTTACGTCCAAGCTGCTGACCGCCGTCGCGCGTCAGCGGCGTCCAGCCGATGGCCGCGCGGCTGCGGGTTGGACCGGATGAGAACAGATCCAGCGGAATCGACACGTAAACCCCTTTGGTGAAGTCCCCTTCCCCGTACTCGTCCGGCGAGACGTTGGTAATGGTGGCGTAGCCGCCCACCACGACGCCGCTGTCGAAGTGTTTGGAGATATCCAGCGTGCCGCCCTTGTCGCCCGCCAGGTACTGGCCGACGCTGGCTTTCACCAGCACGTCAGGCGCGAACGACGGCGTCCAGTAGGCGGTCAGGTGGCCGGTTTTGACGCTGTAGTCGGTGAACTTCATCATGTCCTGGGCGCTGCGCCAGTCACGCTGTTTGACGTAGTTGGCATCAATCCCGAACGCCCAGTTGCTGTCGACAGGACGATAAAGCACTTCTGCCCCCGCGCCGCCGTACATGGTCTCCAGATACCCGCCGTACACCTGGCCGTAGAAGCCATTGCCGAAGTACTGGAAGTAGTTGGCCTGCAGGTTATTCACGTAAGCATCGTTCTGCACGTACTCACGCACGCGGGTACGCACGCGCGGCAGCGTCGAGTCTTTTGGCGGATTGGTGTAGTTGAACTTGTCGTAGTTGTTGGCGATGTTGCCGAACAGGCTGCCAGTGGTCAGCAGGTGGTCGGTGAGCCACAGATCCGCCGTCGCCATGACGCCCAGCTGATACATGTAGAAGTTTTCCGGCCCGCCGACGGACTGGTTCAGCACCGGATCGATATGGAAATCGAAGCGCGACTTGTCGATATACCAGCCCTGCTCGGTGGTCTCCGGCACGATCGGCTCAACGCGTTTTTGTACCAGCTCGGTTTCATGCCCAAGCGGTTCGCCCTCCAGGTGGCGCTTAAGGCTGGCAACGTCCGTTTCCGTCGTCACCTGCGGCAGGTTGAGACGATTCTCCGTCACGCGGATCGTGCGGATCCCGTCCGGGAGATCGTTCATGATGATCCGGTTGGCGCGTTCGATCCCTTCCCGCGAGTCGCGGTATTTCACCTGCTCGCCGGTCACGTACAGCGTATCGCCTTTCACCTGAATTTTCGGATCCGCCAGACCGGCATTGTATTTCAGCAGCGTCAGCTGGTTTGCCACCACGGAGTGCTGCAGAATCGCATCCTGCGGCTCCGGCTGGTATGCAGGCCGCGCGTTATCATTGTAGTGCGGCCGCATGTCGTTAAAGTTGGTGCGCAGCGTGAAGCCAAACATCACCGTATTGCCGCGCTCGTAGCTGAGGTTAACGTCGGCCCAATCGGTGACGCGATAAATGGCGCCGACGTTAAACTTGCTCTTCTGCTCAATTTTCCCGGCGAAGTCCTGCGAGTAGTCATTCCCCTCGTACTCCAGCTTCAGGCGTAACGGCTGCCAGGGCGTCTGATATTCAACGCCGCCAAACAGTGACGCCGGACCGTGGAACATCTGGTCACCGTTGATGGATCCCGCTTTCTGGTAGCTGTTATCGCGGTAGCAGTATTTATCGCTGTAGGAGCAAAACGGGTTTTTCACGTTGCCGCTGGTGCCGAGATAGCCCCATCCCAGACCGAGTGAGAAATCAAACGGTCCCCAGGCCTTGCTGGCCACGATGTATTCCGCATCAAACAGGCCGGTACCGCCGATATCTTTGGCGCCCACGGAGACCTGCGGCATCCAGTAGCTCTCTTCCCACAGGCGCAGCTTGACGTCGAAGGCTTTGTCTTTGTAGGTCTGATCCCCTGAGAACGCCTCGACGCTGCTGTATTGTTTCGTCCGCACGTCGGTATAGCGCAGGGTGGTTTCAAGCCACGGGAACAGCTGCACCGACGCCGAGTAGTAGCGATACTGGTCGTTATCACGGTAGTTAAGGCTAATTTCCCCTTCACGCGCCATACGCGCGGTGGGCGTTTGCAGTAAACCGACGCCGCCGAAGTCTGACTGAGACGGGCCAATGGGTGCCGGATACGTTTCTGCATGGCAGGCGGCACTCACGCAGAGCGCCAGCATGCTGTAGAGATAGGTTCTTTTCATTATTCCGGTATCCGCTGAATCAGGGAGTGAAGGATATCGGCGTTAAGCCCGTCATACGCCTTCGTCCAGAAATGGTCGGCAAAACCGACAAAAATAATGCTGCCCGGCATGGGTTCGATATGACGCTTATTCCAGTAAGCGACAGGGGCTTTTTGCGTGTGGCCGTCAGGGTAAACCACCCAGGCGTAGCTGTTATCCGCGCCGCTCAGCAGACTCTGCTCGTCGAGATAGCTCGCCACGTCACGACCGGGGGTAAAGGGCTTCTTACCTGGGCTGCTGATAAGCCCCATCACGGTCACCGTCGTCGGCTTCGCCGGAAGCCAGAGCGTATAGTCCCCTTCCAGCGTGGGGTTGCCGTTTTCCGTGACGCGCACGTCATCCGGGTCAAGATTGACGTTCTGTCGGCCCGTCACCTTCAGCGCCTGCAGTTGCTGACGGACGCTATTAATGGCCGCCGCGTCGTCGCCATCTTCCTGATCCGCGAGTCCCGTTAGCCTGGCAAGAAGCGCCTTGTGCTGCTGTTCCGCTTCCACGGTCTTCTGCCGTTCAGCGATGACCGCGCCTGGCCACCAGCTGTTGGCGAGCCTTGGCTGTCCGACAAGATCGAGCAGATGCTCGGCGTGGGTTAAGGTTTTGGGTTTTTCACTGTCCGGCGTGTAGACCTTTACTGTCCCGGCGGACCATGCCAGCGGCGCGGCAAAACTGGCGATAAGCGCAACGTGAATGAGCGTTTTCATGATTTCGCCGCCTTGATCAGGGTGGTTTTGACCGGGAAGAAACCGGCACCGAGATACTGTAAGGACTGACGGATCTGCCCTTCCTCGTCGATCCAGAAGCGGTTATGCCAGGTGGCCTGGTCGGTGGTGACCTCTTCATCCAGCACGCGAACCTGCGTTTCGTCGCTGCCGACTTTCACGCTGTCGGTGCCGTCCCAGCGGAAGGTCGAGCGTGCCGTGGCGTAACGCACCTGCTTGTGTTCGGTCCAGCCCATCGTGCGCGTCCAGCCTGCGCCGTCGGCGATCTGGTTCGGCTTGATCAGCGGGTCGTCGGCGATATTATTCACCTCCAGCAGGTTATCGCCGCCCAACAGGGTTTTCACGATACGGCCATGCTGCGTCACGATGGTGGCCTGATCCTGCGTCACCCATTTCTGCTGCCCGTTTTCATCGAAAGCGAGCACCACAAACAGTTGCGGGCCATCGTTAAGCTGCATGTACTGACTGGCATAGGGCATGTTCTGAAGTTCGTCATCGGTCAGATGCACGCCCGGTGTGCCGAACAGGCTTTCCCACAGTGAGTTTCCCAGCCCTTTAGTGGTGGCCGAGCACGCCTGCAGCAGCAGGCAAATCAGAATGATTGCAGGTCGCTTCACGACTCTTCTCCGAAGGGGCGAAATAACCACACCGAAGTGTGGTTATGATTAAAACACCCGCTATTACTGGGTGCTGGTTGTCGTGGTGGTCGTGGTTCCGGTGTTGGAGCCATCACCGCCACCGGTTGCCGCCAGCGCGACACCCACGGCTGAACTTACGGTGCTGGCGCTGGCTGCGGTAGAACTCCCCGCAGACGCAGACGTCGCAGCCGACCCTGCCGCTTCCCCGACCTGAACCGGAGCTGCATAGACAGATGTCGCCGCAAGCGCAGATATGGCAAAAATGCCATACAGTACTTTCTTCATAACAATTTCCCTTCAATGAATGAATGGAGATTTGCCCGAAAAGAATTTCAGGCGGAATCGAGTATACACAACTACTGCCGCGGGTTTGCCGTAAGGGGAAATAGGGAGAGGGTTTTCGGACTAATGGATAAAATCGAAATGAAAGGAAAAACAGGAAAATATATAACCAATAAAAATCAAAAAGTTATAATATAGAGATATTAACTGACTTCTGCGTATTTTCTTAAAATAAACCGCAGCAATTAACGGGTTAAGCGTCTTTTTCGGATTAAACTCAGAACCAGAATTTGAGTTAACTAACAGACATCAGGAATTATCCGATAAAAAATGCCGGCATTAAGCCGGCACGTTTTCATGACGTTTTAATTACGCACGCCATGCTTTATAACGGTTGATCAAACCATTGGTCGAGCTGTCATGGCTGGTAATCGCTTTATCATCACCCAGCTCTGGCAGAATACGGTTTGCCAGCTGTTTGCCCAGCTCAACGCCCCACTGGTCAAAGGTGAAGATGTTCAGGATCGCGCCCTGCGTGAAGATTTTGTGCTCGTACAGAGCAATCAGCGCACCCAGGCTGAACGGCGTGATTTCGCGCAGCAGGATGGAGTTGGTTGGACGGTTGCCTTCGAACACTTTGAACGGGACAACGTGGTCCAGCGTGGCCGGATCTTTACCCTGGTCGCGGTATTCCTGCTCTACCACCTCGCGGGATTTACCGAACGCCAGCGCTTCGGTCTGGGCGAAGAAGTTGGACAGCAGCTTCGGATGGTGATCGGACAGCGGGTTATGGGTGATAGCCGGCGCGATGAAATCGCACGGTACCATTTTGGTGCCCTGGTGAATCAGCTGGTAGAAAGCATGCTGGCCGTTAGTACCCGGCTCGCCCCAGATGATTGGGCCAGTCTGGTAGTCCACCGCGTTGCCATTACGGTCCACGTATTTACCGTTGGATTCCATGTTGCCCTGCTGGAAGTACGCAGCAAAGCGGTGCATATACTGGTCGTACGGCAGGATCGCTTCGGTTTCAGCGCCGAAGAAGTTGTTGTACCAGATCCCGATCAGCGCCAGCAGCACCGGCAGGTTTTTCTCTGGTGCGGTGGTGGAGAAGTGTTTGTCCATCGCGTGCGCGCCGGAGAGCAGCTCAACGAAGTTGTCGAAGCCCACGGACAGGATGATGGACAGGCCAATTGCAGACCACAGAGAGTAGCGGCCACCAACCCAGTCCCAGAACTCGAACATGTTCGCGGTGTCGATACCGAACTCGCTGACGGCTTTACCGTTGGTAGACAGCGCCGCGAAGTGTTTCGCCACGTGCTTGTTGTCGCCCGCGGTTTTCAGGAACCAGTCGCGCGCGCTGTGGGCGTTGGTCATGGTTTCCTGGGTGGTAAAGGTTTTAGACGCAACCAGGAACAGGGTGGATTCCGGGTTCACGTTCTTCAGCACTTCGGCAATGTGGGTACCATCGACGTTAGACACAAAGTGCATATTGAGGTGGTTTTTGTACGGACGCAGCGCTTCGGTCACCATGAACGGGCCGAGGTCAGAACCGCCGATACCGATGTTTACCACGTCGGTGATCGCTTTGCCGGTGTAGCCTTTCCAGCTACCGGAGATGATCGCTTCGGAGAAGGTTTTCATCTTTTCCAGCACCGCGTTCACTTCCGGCATGACGTCTTTGCCGTCAACGATGATTGGCGTATTGCTACGGTTACGCAGAGCGACGTGCAGCACGGCACGGTCTTCGGTGCGGTTGATCTTCTCACCGGAGAACATGGATTTGATGGCGTCCGCCAGCTCGGTTTCTTTCGCCAGATCCTGCAGTTTTGCCAGCGTCTCTTCGGTAATGCGGTTTTTAGAGAAATCCACCAGCATCAGGTCGTCGAAAGTCGCGGAGAACTTGTTGAAACGATCGGCATCTTTCGCGAACAGATCCGCGATGGTGACGTCTTTCATTTCATCAAAATGTTTCTGGAGTGCCTGCCAGGCAGCGGTCTGCGTTGGGTTGATGTTTTTCATTAGCAATACTCTTCTGATTTGAGAATTGTGACTGCGGTCGATTGTAGCGCCTGCAAATAAAAATTGTGATGGTTTTTATGCCATTGCCCTGGCCTGCATCAAACACAGGTGAAAAGACCCGAAAAGTATAGCTGCTGAAGCGCCTTCCAGGAGCGGTGAAATGTCGGTCAAAATGCCCTAAAACGGAGCATAAAATCTGGCCCTGTTATAAGTCCTGTTTCTCAGGGGTACCCCCCCATAAAAAATCCGCATAATCCCAGCATTGACAGGACCTCCCCCGCATTTTATTTATAGGGCCGTATTTTGCGCCTGCACCTGTTTTCGTTTCACTCTTGTGCCAAGGTCGCTTATTCATTCCCTGACACGAGGTTGTTATGACGAGTTTTGTGGTCGCCAAATTTGGCGGCACCAGTGTGGCCGATTACGATGCCATGAACCGCAGCGCCGATGTGGTGCTGGCCGATCCGAATACCCGCCTGGTGGTGCTGTCTGCATCTGCCGGCGTGACGAACCTGCTGGTTTCTCTGTCTGAAGGACTGGAAGCGACAGAACGTTTCGTGAAGCTGGATGCACTGCGCAAAATTCAGTTCGACATTCTTGAGCGTCTGCAGAACCCGAACGTCATCCGCGAGGAAGTGGAACGTCTGCTGGAAAACATCACCACCCTGGCAGAAGCCGCCTCACTGGCCACCTCCACCGCCCTGACCGACGAACTGGTCAGCCACGGTGAGCTGATGTCCACCCTACTGTTTGTTGAAATCATGCGCGAGCGTAACATTCAGGCGCAGTGGTTTGACGTGCGTAAAGTGATGCGCACCAGCGACCGCTTTGGTCGCGCCGAGCCGGACGTTGAAGCACTGGCCGAGCTGACCAATCAGCAACTGGCCCCGCGTCTGGCAGACGGTATCGTGATCACCCAGGGCTTTATCGGCAGCGAAGCGAAGGGCCGCACCACCACGCTTGGCCGTGGCGGCAGCGACTACACCGCCGCGCTGCTGGGCGAGGCCCTGCATGCCACGCGCGTGGATATCTGGACTGACGTTCCGGGTATTTACACCACCGACCCGCGTGTCGTTTCCGCGGCGAAACGTATTGATGTGATCGCGTTTGAAGAAGCGGCGGAAATGGCCACCTTTGGTGCGAAAGTGCTGCATCCGGCAACGCTGCTGCCTGCCGTACGTAGCGATATTCCGGTCTTCGTCGGCTCCAGTAAAGATCCGAAAGCGGGCGGGACGCTGGTCTGCAAGAAAACGGAAAACCCGCCGCTGTTCCGCGCCCTGGCCCTGCGCCGTCGCCAGACGCTGGTCACGCTGCATAGCCACAATATGCTGCACTCCCGCGGTTTCCTGGCGGAAGTGTTTGGCATTCTGGCGCGCCACAATATCTCCGTGGATCTGATCACCACCTCTGAAGTGAGCATTGCGCTGACGCTGGACACCACGGGCTCTACCTCAACCGGTGATACCCTGCTGACGCAGTCGCTGCTGATTGAGCTGTCTGAGCTGTGCCGCGTGGAAGTAGAAGAAGACCTGGCGCTGGTTGCCATCATCGGTAACAAGCTGTCACGCGCCTGCGGCGTGGGCAAAGAGGTGTTTGGCGTGCTCGACCCGTTCAACATCCGCATGATTTGCTACGGTGCGTCCAGCTATAACCTCTGCTTCCTGGTGCCAGCCGATCAGGCCGAGCAGGTGGTGCAGAAGCTTCATCAGAATTTGTTTGAATAAGCGCAAGAATGGCCCGGGCGTTTTCACCACCGGGCCATTCTTTAGCTTTTCATTACTGTTCTCATCAGCAACGAATCCAGATCTTTTAAATTTCCTTCTCTGCTGTCGGGTAGTACCGACGGTACTTCTCCTCTCACCAGCTCACTTTGCAAAAAAGCATGGAGTAAGGGCCGTTTAGGAACATATTCCGTTTCACCTGCGCGCTGTTTTATTTCCAGCAATGCATCGATTTCCGCACGTAACGGCGCACACAGTTCGCTCCCGGCAAGCAGTTCGGCAAAACGCATCGGTGGAACGCCTTTCCCCGCTTCTACCCACCGCGCCGCCAGCAAAGGTCGCAGAACATAAAAGTACTTTTTCAGCCGAACCGTTTCCCCCAGTAAATATCCACGGAAGTTTTTTCGGGCCATTGAGTAGTAATGCCAGCGGGCGCGCAATGGCGAAAACCACGCAGGTATTAGCGCGCGCAACTCGGCCACTACCGTCTCATCTTCCTGATAAACAACAGGGGAATCCAGCCACTCGATAAGCGTCGGGTTTGCCCCCTTCAGCAGGCCCAGTGCCTTGCGCCATTCCCAGCCACATACGTCCAGTTCATCACCTATCGGCAGCTCGATCACATCCCGTTGGGCTTCGACGCGCAAATACCATTCTGGGCGGTGAACGTACAAAAACCGCACATCATAATCGCTATCCGGTGAGGCAAAACCCCATCCCCGACTGCCCGATTCACAGGCGTAGAGCACGCGCACGTTATAGCGCTGCTCTATATCGCGAAGTTGCGCGCAGACACTTGCGCGCATCGCGCTATCAACATCGTTGTTGCTCATTTTTTTATCCTTTTACACACACTACCTGTCGCAGGGTGTGAACGATCTCCACCAGCGACGATTGCGCGGCCATCACGGCATCAATGTCTTTATAGGCCATCGGCGTTTCATCGATCACCTCATTGTCTTTGCGACACTCTACGTGAGAGGTCGCCTGAATATGGTCGCTAAGGGTATAGCGTTTTTTTGCCGCCGTGCGGCTCATCACTCGCCCAGCGCCGTGGCTGCAGGAACAGAAGCTTTGCTCGTTGCCGAGGCCACGCACGATGAAGCTCTTTGCGCCCATTGAGCCCGGAATAATCCCCATCTGCCCTTTCTGCGCCGACACCGCACCTTTGCGCGTGATCAGTACCTCTTCCCCAAAGTGATGCTCTTTCTGCACATAGTTGTGATGGCAGTTAACCGCCTCCTGCTGCGTAATAAAGGGCTTAGTCACTTCGCGAGAGAGCGCCGCCAGCACGCGCGACATCATCACTTCCCGATTGTGGCGGGCAAAATCCTGCGCCCACTCCACTGCCTCGATGTAGTCCTCATAGTGACGACTTCCCTCCTGAAAATAGGCCAGATTTTTATCCGGCAGATGTCCCAGGTGATGCTGCATATCCTGCTGTGCCAGGGCGATAAACACATTACCGATGGCGTTTCCTACGCCGCGCGAGCCGCTGTGCAACATCACCCAGACGCGCTGCTGCTCATCGAGGCAAATTTCAATAAAGTGGTTTCCGGTACCCAGCGTGCCCAGATGCTGGTAGTTGTTGGTTTTCAGCAACTGCGGGTATTTATCCGTGAGTTGTTTAAAACGTGGGGCCAGCACCCACCAGCGATCGTCCACTTCTTTCGGTGGTGTTTCCCACGCGCCTTTATCCCGTCGAGAACGGGTATTGGTTCTCCCATGCGGCACAGCCTGTTCGATGGCGCTACGTAAACCGCTGAGATTATCCGGCAAATCACCGGCCACCAGCGACGTGCGAACGGCAATCATCCCACAGCCAATATCCACGCCAACCGCCGCAGGAATAATTGCCCCTTTGGTCGGAATCACGCTGCCGATGGTTGAGCCTTTACCGAGATGAACGTCGGGCATCACCGCAAGGTGTTTGAAAATAAACGGCATCTTTGCGGTATTCAGTAACTGCGCCTGTGCCTCTGGTTCCACGGGCACACCGTGAGTCCACATTTTGATCGGGGCGCCGTATGGCGCCGTCAGTAATTCAAAATCATTCTGTTGCATTGCGTTATCCTTTCAGGTTAACAAGGCCGTGTAATACCTGGTCCAGGCCACCAAATACTGAAATTTTGTCGATACGCTCCGCGACCCTTTCCAGGGTTTCCAGCTCTTTTAAACGCAGCGCCACCGGGTTGTTCTCCATCACCTTTGCGGTGTTTAACAGCGATCGTGTCGCCGCCGTTTCTTCGCGTCGGCGAATAACATTCGCCTGGGCCGATTTTTCGGCCTCTACCAGACGGGATAAAATCGTTTTCATATCACCAGGTAAAACAATATCTTTTACCCCAAGCGACGCAATTTCCATTCCAAAGGATGACAGGCGGCCTTGCACCTGTTTGCTGACCACCTCGTCAATGATCTGCTTATCTTCCAGTAACTCATCGAGAGTGCGGGTGCCGACCGCTTCACGCAGTGCGAACTGGAGTTCGCGGTACAAATGTTCCAGTGGTTTCGTAAGCTGTCCGCAGGCCTGCAACACGTCGCTGTAACGCCAGTTAGCCGCCAGGTTCAGGCGCAGGTTAACTTTGTCCTTCGTCAGGATCTCCTGCCCGCTCACTTCCACCACCTGAAGGCGCGTATCCACTACCTCTGCCTCAACCAGATGGTTAATTTTCCAGTAAGCCGTCAGTCCCGGCGGTAACAGTGCCTGAATTTCTCCGTCGATTTTCACCACCCCGACGTGCCAGGCAGGTACCTGTACGACCAGCATCGCGTCACGCCCTTTTACCGCGCCATTGCGACGCGGCTGCAGAGCAGCATTCATCACGTCCTCCGGCACCCGCACATCACGGGTATCAATTTTTCGCAGGCTCAACGCCGCATCCTGCTGCCAGTACAGACGACGTGTACAAGGCGGCACAATCTCCTGCAATACGCCGTTGTTCGATAACACCCCGATTTCATCCGCAGTAAGATCAACCGCCAGGCAGTAACGTGCCACCCAGTCAGGCTGAAAGCGGCGCAGATAATCCGCCAGCGCACCCGGCACCTCGCTGCCGTCCTGGCTCACCACCAGCACGTCGTCAGTATTGAACCAACCCAGACGGTGTTCACCCGCCTCCAGTACCCGGTAATAATCGCCAGCTTTTGCTACCAGTCCTAACTGACCTTTTTTTATCGTGATTTTTTTAGCCATTTTATATTCCTTAAAGTCAGGCGCGGGTGCAGGCACGAAATCACAGGGGAATGCCTTTTCGCCTGCGATCCGGCGCCATTACCGGCGACCTTCATTGGGATTGCTGACTGCGCAATCCCCGTTTTTACTTTGATGTTTACAACCAGTTTTCATTGGGAGAATGAATCGGGAATCGAACCCTTCTGTCTGTCATTGGTTGACGGAACGCCCCTGGAAAACAGCCTTGCCGTTCCTGGTGCGCCGACGGGGCCTTAACCCCCAGTGTGCTCAACGTCGTGACGTTATCTGTATTGCCAGAAGCGTGCCAAAAACAAAAATCGCCGTTTTTATTTTTTTATTTTATTGATAATTAATGATTTTTTATTTATCAGGCTTTTCATGCATTGCCGTTCGGCTCAACATTTTTTATCCTGTTATATCGACAATTATCTTTCTGGATAAACATGAAGAAGCGGAAGGTGGTGATCGGGGTGCTTGGCACCGTGATGGATAAACGGGGAAAGCGGGCTAATCGCTTTCGCAAATGGCGACCGACCGTCGGGCTGTGCCAACAGCCGGATTTCCCGGTCGACAGGCTGGAGCTGCTACATCAACCGCGAGATCTCGGCATGGCTCAGCAACTGGCGGAAGATATTGTGCTGGTTTCCCCCCACACCGAGGTGCGTCCCAGCACGGTAATCATTGAAGACCCATGGGATTTCGAAGAGGTTTATGCCGCGTTTCTCGATTTCGCCACCCAGTACACTTTTGATACCGATCACGAAGAGTATTTCGTCCACATCACCACCGGCACGCATGTGGCGCAGATCTGCTGGTTCCTGCTGACGGAAGCCCGCTATCTTCCCGCCAGCCTTTTGCAGACTGGCCCTGCCAGAAAAGAAGCCTCTGCTGAGGAGACTGCAGCCGGAACTTACTCAATTATCGACCTGGATTTAAGCCGCTACACGACCCTTACCAACCGTTTTCAGCGCGAGCAGCAGCAGTCAATCTCATTTCTGAAAGCGGGCATTGATACGCGAAATGCCACCTTTAACACTCTTATCGACAAGATTGAACGCGTGGCGCTACGTTCAACAGCCCCGATCCTGCTGACCGGCCCCACCGGCGCGGGCAAGTCGTTCCTCGCGAACCGCATTTATCAGCTTAAGCAGTCACGCCATCAAGTTTCCGGCAAGCTGGTTTCCGTCAACTGCGCGACCCTGCGCGGTGATAACGCCATGTCCACGCTGTTCGGCCATGTGAAAGGAGCCTTTACCGGCGCACTGTCGGCGCGCAGCGGCCTGCTGCGTGAAGCCGATGGCGGCGTCCTTTTCCTCGACGAGATTGCCGAACTAGGCCTGGATGAACAGGCGATGCTGCTCAAAGCCATTGAAGAGAAAACTTTTTTCCCGTTTGGTTCCGATAAAGAAGTTCACAGCGATTTTCAACTTATCGCCGGAACCCACCGTGATATGCGCCAGTGGGTGGCAGAGGGACGTTTTCGTGAAGATCTCTATGCCCGTATTAATATGTGGAGCTTTGCCTTGCCAGGCCTTGCCCAACGGAAAGAGGACATCACGCCGAATGTCGACTACGAACTTCAACGTTTCTCTCGCGAAAGCCAGACGCAAATCCGCTTCGATAAAGAGGCGCGCGAAGGCTATCTGGCCTTTGCCTGTTCCAGCAGGGCGCTGTGGCGGGGCAACTTTCGCGAACTGAGCGCCAGCGTCGCACGCATGGCGACGCTGGCGGAACGAGGGCGTATTACTCAGGATCTGGTGCTGGAGGAGATCTCACGTCTTCAGACCGACTGGCAAACTGACGTGACGCAGCCTGCAACTGACATGGAGATTGACCTCTTTGACCAGCGGCAACTTGAAACGGTGCTGGAGGTATGTCGCCGCAGCGCATCGTTGTCTGAAGCCGGACGTGAACTGTTTGCCGTTTCACGGCTCAAAAAAGCCAATCCTAACGACGCCGACCGACTGCGCAAATATCTGGCTCGCTTTAGTCTGAGCTGGGAAAGCATCCGGTCATAATTCATTTGAATATTACTTCCTTACGCGATAAACAATAACTATAGCCGGGCTCGATCCCGGCTTTTTATAACAAACACATACAACATTCATCGCAAGGAAATCATTATGTTATCCGCTATTACGCGGCTGTTCCCGTTATGGGCGCTGCTGCTCTCCGTACTCGCGTATTACACGCCCACCACGTTCACCGGTATTGGTCCGTGGGTCACCACGCTGCTGATGCTGATCATGTTCGGTATGGGCGTGCATCTGAAAGTCGACGACTTCAAACGCGTGCTGTCTCGCCCTGCGCCCGTCGCGGCAGGAATATTTCTGCACTACCTGGTGATGCCGCTCGCGGCGTGGCTACTGGCGATGGCCTTTAAGATGCCGCCCGACCTTTCCGCCGGGATGGTGCTGGTGGGCAGCGTGGCCAGCGGCACGGCGTCCAACGTCATGATCTATCTGGCGAAAGGCGACGTGGCGCTCTCGGTCACTATCTCGTCCGTCTCCACGCTGGTGGGCGTGATTGCCACGCCGCTGTTAACCCGCCTGTACGTAGATGCGCATATTCAGGTGGACGTGATGGGCATGTTGCTGAGCATTCTGCAAATCGTGGTGATCCCGATTGCGCTGGGGCTGGTCATTCACCATCTTTTCCCGCGCGTGGTGAAGGCCGTTGAGCCATACCTGCCCGCATTTTCGATGGTATGTATTCTGGCCATCATCAGCGCCGTGGTGGCGGGCTCCGCCTCGCACATTGCTTCCGTAGGCTTTGTGGTGATCGTCGCGGTGGTGCTGCATAACACCATTGGCCTGCTGGGCGGCTACTGGGGCGGGAAACTGTTTGGCTTCGACGAATCGACCTGCCGCACGCTGGCAATCGAGGTAGGGATGCAGAACTCCGGCCTGGCGGCGGCGCTCGGTAAAATCTACTTCTCGCCGCTGGCGGCCCTGCCGGGTGCGCTGTTCTCCGTCTGGCATAACCTCTCCGGCTCGCTGCTGGCGGGATACTGGTCCGGCAAACCGATTGAGGAACAAACGAAAAAAGATGCGGTGAAGCAGGGTTAATTGACTCAGCTTGCTTTACACTGAAGCCTCTCTCTCAGGAGGCTTCAGCAATGGCGACACCACGTTTGACCCAGAAAGACATGACGGAAGCCGAGCAGCGCGAACTGAAAACGCTTCTCGACCGCGCCCGCATCGCGCATGGCCGTACGCTGACCAACGCCGAAACCAATCAGGTGAAAAAAGAGTACATCGACAAACTGATGGCGCAGCGTGACGCCGAGGCGAAAAAAGCCCGCAAATTGAAAAAGCAGCAGGCTTACAAGCCGGATACTGAAACGACCTTTTCCTGGTCGGCCAATACCTCTACCCGTGGAAGGCGCTAGCTAGCGCCCTTTCTTTTTACGGCCAGGCTGGGTAAATCGCTTCCCGTTGCCCGGTTTGCCGCGTCCTTTCTCTTCCGCCTGCGGTGCCTTCACGACCGGACGCTTAATCGCCTGGGTTTTCGGTTTTGCTTTGGCCTTCGGCTTCGCTTCGGACGAGGAGTTCTCGATAAGCTTGAACAGCTCGATCAGTTCGTCGTCCGTTAAGTCGCGCCATTCGCCCAGCGGAATGCCGGACAGGCTGACGTTCATGATGCGCGTGCGCTCCAGCTTCGTCACTTCATAACCGAAGTATTCGCACATGCGGCGGATCTGGCGGTTTAAGCCCTGCACAAGGGTAATACGGAACGCAAACGGCGCTTCTTTCTTCACCTTACACTTTTTCGTAACGGTACCGAGGATCGGCACACCGGCGCCCATACCGCGAATAAAGTCGTCCGTGACCGGCTTATTCACCGTCACAATGTACTCTTTCTCGTGATCGTTACCGGCACGCAGGATCTTGTTGACCAGATCGCCGTGGTTGGTGAGGAAAATCAGCCCCTGAGAGTCTTTATCCAGACGGCCAATCGGAAAGATACGGCTGCTGTGGTTCACGAAATCAACGATGTTGTCCCGCTCGCCATCTTCCGTGGTGCTGACAATCCCAACCGGTTTGTTCAACGCGATAAACACCAGGTCTTCGGCATCACGCGGTTCGATGAGCTGACCATTCACTTTAACCACATCGCCAGGCATCACCTGGTCACCAATCGTGGCGCGTTTGCCGTTGAGGAACACATTACCTTGTTCAATGTAACGGTCCGCCTCGCGACGTGAGCAGATCCCGCTCTCGCTAATGTATTTGTTTAATCGGGTTGATTGAGTTGGCAGCATAGTTTCTCCTGTGAAGGGCGAAATATACCTTAGGTATGGACTGGAAAAAAAGATTAGCCGACGGTAACTGAGACGGGTTTTTTAGTTTGCGAGACGCTTTCAGGATTTTGCATCCTGTCATATACCCATGTGTTCAAGCCTTTTAGTTTTACTCTCCATGGAGAAGTGTTTGTAGTTTATAAATCACAGGGAGTAATATGAAGGAGATTGTTCAGACAGAATCCTTCCGACGCTGGGAGCAAAACTTAAAAGATCGACGAGCGAAGACCATTATCGCTTCCCGCCTCTTTCGGTTGGCAAATGGCTTAGCGGGCGACGTTAAACCCGTGGGAGAAGGTATCAGTGAGCTAAGGATCCAACAGAATCTATTTTAAAGACCAGGGCAATTGCATCATCGTGCTGTTATGTGGTGGTGACAAAAGCAGCCAGGCCAGAGACATACTGATGGCAAAAATGCTGAGCAATGTATCCCAATGGCAGGAGTGAATGAGCATGCATAAATTAACACCTTACGATCCCGCCAACGCGTTGGTGGATGACGAGGAAATCGCCGTGTTTATCGCTGATGCACTAGAAACAGGCGACTCGACATATATCGCTAAAGCCCTTGGTGTTGTCGCGCGAGCCAAAGGCATGTCGAACATTTCACAGCAAACCGGTTTATCACGTGAGCAGCTTTATCGGTCATTCAGTGATAAAGGAAACCCAACGCTCAAAACCACGCTCGCGGTCATGAAAGCATTGGGTTTTGGGCTAACACTCAAACACGCCGGGGATTAATACTCATCCCGCTGGTCATCTTCATCCGGCTGTTCCATCACGCTGTACGCCACCGCACAGAACAACGAGTTAAGGCGCTTCATATCGCCCAGCAGTCCCAGGTGGAGTGAGCTGGTTTCGATACTTTGCACGTTTTGCTGATGCAGACGCTCAACGTGGGCGTGCGAGTAGCGGCGGTTAAGAATGCGGAATCGATGCTTGTTACGGCGCAGGCGGCGCGCGCTCGGGACGTCGCTGGAAAAGAAGACCAGCATCGCCAGCTTCAGGTTACTGACCAGCTGCTCGTGCAGCGCTTCCAGCTCCTTCAGGCCTTCAACGGAGAACGCCCGGCGTGCGGCCAGCGACTTATCGGCGATCTCGCTGCCCATGCGCTCAACGATATCGGAGGCCTGCTCAAGGTTGAGCGACATCTCAATGATTTCCGCCCAGCGGCGGGACTCCTCCTCCGCCAGCTCGTCCTGCGGCATGCGCGCCAGGTAGAGCTTAATGGCGGTATAGAGCACGTTGATATCGTCCGCCAGTCTGCGCAGCTCTTTCTCCTCCCGCGGCTCGCCGTGCATTACCTTTTGCAGGCCTTCGAGCATGGTTTCCATCGCGTCGCCCATGCGCAGCGTCTCGCGCGCGGCATTCGCCAGCGCCAGCGCCGGGGTGTCCAGCGCGGAGGTATCCAGATGCTTTGGCTTCAGGCGCGCATCCAGCTCCGGTTCGTCCTGAATGAGTCGTTCGCAGAAGCGGGCCATCGACCCGGCAAAAGGGATCATCGCCAGGCAGCGCACCAGGTTGTAGAACACGTGGAAATAGATCACCAGCTCCGCCTTCGGCAGCGGGAGGTTATCCATCAGGTTCGCCAGCGGATGGATAAAGGGCAGGATAATCAGGCTGCCCACCAGCTTAAACAGCAGGCTACCGAGTGCCACGCGGCGGGCGGCAGCATTGGCGGCGCTGTTATTGAGCATCGCCAGCAGGCCAGAGCCGAGGTTGGCACCGATCACCAGACACAGCGCGACCGGGAAGGAGATCGCCCCGGCGGCGGTGAGCGTGGCCGTCAGCAGCACGGCGGCCAGGCTGGAGTAGCTGACGATGGCAAACACCGCGCCAATCAGCGCGTCGAGCATGATGTCCCCGGTCAGGGAAGCGAAGATGACCTGAACGCCGTTGGCCTCGGTAATCGGGGTGACCGCCTGCACAATCAGCTCCAGCGCCAGCAGAATCAGCCCCAGGCCAATGCCCACGCGTCCAAGCTGGCCGGCCCGCGTCTGTTTGCGGCCGAGGAAGAAGATGACGCCGACAAAAATCAGCAGCGGCGACAGCCAGGAGAGGTCAAACGTCAGGATACGCGCCATCAGCGCGGTACCCACATCAGCCCCCAGCACAATGACCAGCGCCGGGGCCAGCGCCACCAGATCCTGCGCCACAAAGGAGGTGACAAGCAGGGTTGTGGCGTTGCTGCTCTGAACCAGTGCCGTTACGCCAATGCCCGCGCAGAAGGCGAGCGGCTTCTTCTCAACGCTACTGCTGAGAACGGTACGTAAACGGGCGCCAAAAACGCGCATCACGCCGGTACGGACGATATGGGTGCCCCATACGAGCAGTGCAACTGCAGAGAGCAGATGTAACAGGGTCAGCACGGAAGGTCTTCCTCCTTATCATTATTCGTTTTCCATAGGTTTAGTATAAGGGGTTAAGCGTAAGAAAGAGACAAGGCACCCTTGAGGTGCCTTGTTTGTTGTAAGGAAAAGTGACGTTAGTCGGCGTCGTAGCCTAAGTTCGGGGCCAGCCAGCGCTCGACTTCTGATACGCTCATCCCTTTGCGCAGGGCATAATCTTCAATCTGATCGCGCTGCAGCTGCGCCACGGCAAAGTACTTGCTGTCCGGATGACTGAAGTACCAGCCTGAAACTGACGCACCCGGCCACATGGCGAACGACTCGGTGAGCTTCATCCCGGTATGGGCTTCGACGTCCAACAGTTGCCAGATCGTGCCCTTTTCGGTGTGCTCCGGGCAGGCCGGATAGCCCGGTGCCGGACGAATCCCCTGGTAGTTTTCGCGGATCAGCTCCTCGTTGCTGAGGTTTTCATTCGCCGCGTAGCCCCAGTGCACCTTACGCACGCGCTCGTGCAGGTACTCGGCGAAGGCTTCCGCCAGGCGGTCGGCTATCGCTTTCACCATGATTTTATTGTAATCGTCGTGCTGCGCTTCGAACGCGTCCGCCAGGGCATCTTCTTCCAGACCGCCGGTCACGGCAAAGGCGCCAATATAGTCGGCTTTACCGCTCAGCTTCGGCGCGACAAAATCGGCCAGGCAGTAGTTGGCAAAGCCCACTTTCTCGGTTTGCTGACGCAGATGGCGGCTGACCGCCAGTACGTGAGTGCGGGTTTCATCGCGGTAAATTTCGATGTCGTCGCCCACGCGGTTGGCCGGGAACAGCCCCACGACGCCGCGCGGGTTAAGGGTTTTCTCCGCACTCAGCCTGTCGAGCATGTCGTTGGCATCTTTAAACAGGCGTTTCGCCTCCTCGCCAACCACCTCATCTTCCAGGATACGCGGATATTTGCCCGCCAGCGACCAGGTCATAAAGAACGGCGTCCAGTCGATGTAGTTGCGCAGCGTTTCGATGCTGGCGCTGACCTCCTGAACGCCCAGGCGATGCGCGACCGGTGGCGTATAGCTCGACCAGTCAAACGCCAGATCGTTATCGCGCGCCGCCTGGAGTGAAACTGGCGGGGTGCGCGGTTTCTTGCGCCCGTGCTGGATGCGAACGGTTTCGTACTCTTTGCGGGTGCGCTCAACAAACTCGTCGCGCTGGGTGTCAGAGAGCAGCGCGGAGACCACGCCCACCGTGCGCGAGGCGTTCTGCACGTACACCGTCGGCCCGCTGTAGTTCTGCTCGATTTTCACCGCCGTGTGCGCTTTGGAAGTGGTCGCGCCGCCAATCAGCAGCGGAATGGTGAAGCCCTGACGCTCCATCTCCTTCGCCACGTTAACCATCTCGTCCAGCGACGGGGTGATCAGCCCGGAGAGGCCAATCAGATCGGCGTTCACTTCGCGCGCGGTCTTGAGGATTTTATCCGCCGGGACCATCACGCCGAGGTCGATAATCTCGTAGTTATTACATTGCAGCACCACGCCGACGATATTCTTGCCGATGTCGTGCACGTCGCCCTTGACGGTGGCGATGACCATCTTGCCGTTGCTGGAGCCTTTCTCTTTGCTGGCCTCGATAAACGGCTCAAGGTACGCCACGGCCTGCTTCATCACGCGGGCGGATTTCACCACCTGTGGCAGGAACATTTTGCCTTCACCGAACAGATCGCCCACCACGTTCATGCCGTCCATCAGCGGCCCTTCGATCACTTCAATCGGGCGGGCTGACTGCTGACGCGCCTCTTCGGTGTCCTGCTCGATAAACTCGGTGATGCCTTTTACCAGCGAATATTCCAGACGCTTTTTCACGTCCCAGGCACGCCACTCGGCCTGCTGAACGTTGGCTGCGTCATCCGACTTGCTGCCGCGGTATTTCTCCGCCAGGTCCAGCAGCCGTTCGGTGGCGTCGTCGCGGCGGTTAAGGATCACGTCTTCCACCGCGTCGCGCAGCTCTGCGGGCAGGTCGTCGTAAATCGCCAGCTGGCCGGCGTTAACGATCCCCATGTCCATCCCGTTGCGGATGGCGTAGTAGAGGAACACGGCGTGGATCGCTTCACGCACCGGGTCGTTACCGCGGAACGAGAACGAGACGTTCGACACGCCGCCGGAGATGAGGGCATGCGGCAGCTCGCGCTTAATGTCCTCGCACGCGCCGATAAAGTCCTGGGCGTAGTTATTGTGCTCTTCGATGCCGGTCGCCACGGCGAAGATGTTCGGGTCAAAGATGATGTCTTCCGGCGGGAAGCCCACCTCTTCGGTCAGTATTTTGTACGCGCGGCGGCAAATCTCAATTTTACGCGCGCGGGTATCGGCCTGGCCCACTTCGTCGAAGGCCATCACCACCACGGCGGCACCGTAGCGGCGGACTCTCTTCGCGTGGTGGATGAAGACATCAACGCCCTCTTTCATGGAGATGGAGTTGACGATGCCTTTACCCTGAATGCACTTCAGCCCCTTCTCGATCACGTCCCATTTGGAGGAGTCGATCATGATCGGCACGCGGGCGATGTCCGGCTCACCGGCAATCAGGTTGAGGAAACGCACCATTGCCGCTTCGGCGTCGAGCATCCCCTCATCCATGTTGATATCGATAATCTGCGCGCCGCTTTCCACCTGCTGGCGGGCAACGTCCAGCGCTTCGCTGTACTTCTCTTCTTTGATCAGGCGTTTAAACTTCGCGGAACCGGTGACGTTCGTACGCTCACCCACGTTCACAAACAGGCTGTCTTCACCAATGGTCAACGGCTCAAGGCCGGAGAGGCGACAGGCAACCGGCAGCTCGGGCAGCCTGCGTGGCGGCAGCCCGGCGACGGCGTTGCTCATGGCGGCGATATGCTCCGGCGTGGTGCCGCAGCAGCCGCCGACGATGTTCAGAAAGCCAGACTCGGCCCACTCGCGGATTTGTGCCGCCATGGTGTCGGCATCCAGATCGTATTCACCGAAGGCATTTGGCAGACCGGCGTTCGGGTGCGCGGTGACGTAGCATTCCGCGATGCGCGACAGCTCCTGCACGTACTGGCGCAGTTCATCCGGGCCCAGCGCGCAGTTCAGGCCGAAGGAGAGCGCGTCGGCGTGGCGCAGGGAGTTATAAAACGCTTCGGTGGTCTGGCCGGACAGGGTACGGCCAGAGGCGTCGGTGATGGTGCCGGAAATCATGATCGGCAGGTCAACGCCCAGCGCCTCGAACTCCTCTTTCACCGCGTAAATCGCGGCCTTGGCGTTGAGGGTGTCGAAGACGGTTTCAATCAGGATCAGATCGGAACCACCTTCCACCAGCGCTTTGGTCGATTCCCGGTAGGCCGCAACCAGCTGGTCAAAGGTGATATTACGAAACGCCGGGTCGTTGACGTCCGGTGAAATCGACGCGGTGCGGTTCGTCGGGCCAAGCACCCCGGCAACGTAGCGCGGCTTATCCGGCGTGCGGGCCGTCCACTCGTCGGCGCAGGCGCGCGCCAGCTTCGCGGCTTCAAAGTTGATTTCCGCCGACAGGGATTCCATCTGGTAATCCGCCATGGCGATGGTTGTCGAGTTAAAGGTGTTGGTTTCAACGATATCCGCACCCGCTTCGAAGTAGGCGTTGTGGATATCTTTAATCACGGACGGCTTGCTGAGCACCAGCAGGTCGTTGTTCCCTTTCAGGTCGCAGGGCCAGTCGGCAAAGCGTTCGCCGCGGAAATCATCTTCACTCAGGCGATAGCCCTGGATCATGGTGCCCATGCCGCCGTCCAGCACCAGAATTCGTTCATTTAACTGCGCACGCAGTTGCTCTACTTTGCTGCTCACACTTGCTCCCGACAACGCTCAACAAGGCCAAAAGGCTGCGTTCCATACTGGCACAATCTCGCAGGGTGGAAAAGCCGCTCAGCGGTAACATGAGACATGTTCACCATCACTCCTCCGATCAGTCAGGATAACGGTTGCAAATTCACCAAATAAAACGAAAATGATTTCCACGATACAGAAAAAGGAGATCGTCATGGTCGCGACCGTTCCCGCTAAACGCGGCAGAAAACCTGCTGCCACCACCGCCGCCGCACAACAGGGCGGACAGGTTCAATCGCTCACGCGCGGTCTGAAGCTGCTGGAGTGGATAGCCGAGTCGCACAGCAGCGTGGCCCTGACGGAGCTGGCCCAGCAGGCTGGCCTGCCGAACTCCACAACACACCGCCTGCTGACCACCATGCAGCAGCTGGGTTTTGTCCGCCAGGTGGGCGAGCTGGGACACTGGGCGGTGGGCGCGCATGCGTTTATCGTGGGCAGCAGCTTCCTGCAGAGTCGCAACCTGCTGGCGATTGTGCATCCGATTCTGCGCAAATTGATGGAAGAGTCGGGCGAGACCGTGAATCTGGCCGTGCTCGACCAGAGCGACCATCAGGCGATTATCATCGACCAGGTACAGTGCACGCAGCTGATGCGCATGTCCGCGCCGATTGGCGGTAAGCTGCCGATGCACGCGTCCGGGGCGGGGAAAGCATTTCTCTCGCAGCTGAGCGAGGAGCAGGTGACGGGGCTGCTGCACCGTAAAGGGCTGCACGCCTATACCCACGCCACGCTGGTGTCACCCGTCCATCTGAAAGAAGATCTGGCCCTGACCCGCAAGCGAGGCTATTCGTTTGACGACGAGGAGCACGCGCTCGGCCTGCGCTGTATCGCAGCCTGTATTTTTGACGAGCACCGCGAGCCGTTTGCCGCCATCTCTATCTCCGGGCCGATTTCGCGTATGACTGACGACCGCGTGACCGAACTGGGTGCGCTGGTGATTAAGGCGGCGAAAGAGGTGACGCTGGCGTACGGTGGGATTCGTTAAAATTGAGTGCGGCCTGATGCCCTCACCCCGGCCCTCTCCCACAGGGAGAGGGAGAAAAGCGGATGCAAAACCGCTGCTTGCGGCGGTATGCATACACATCTTCGACATGCCCATTTTTGATCCGCGTTTGCAGTCCGCGCCAGTAGCTGGCGCGAAACAGATCGGCATGCATCTCTTCGAATAGCGGCCCGATACGCGGATCGGCGCACAGCCAGTGGCGAAACTCTTCGGGAAACACATCGCCCTGCGAAACGCTGTACCACGGCTCGCTGGAAAGCTCATCTTCCGGGTAACGGGGCGGTGGGATATCGCGGAAGTTCACCTCGGTCATGTAGCAAATTTCGTCGTAATCGTAGAACACCACCCGCCCGTGACGGGTGACGCCGAAGTTTTTGAACAGCATATCGCCCGGGAAGATATTGGCGGCGGCAAGCTGGCGAATCGCGTTGCCGTACTCTTCAATCGCATCTCTTAAAGCCTGACCTTCGGACTGCTCCAGCCAGATATTCAGCGGCACCATGCGTCGTTCAATATAGAGATGGCTGATGGCGATCTTGTCGCCAAGATCGGTGATTTTGGCAGGTGCTTCCTGCAATAAAAGCGCCATGAGTGCCGGATCGATCTGCTGCTTATCCAGCACAAAGTTTTCGAATTCCTGAGTATCCGCCATGCGCCCGACGCGGTCATGCTCCTTAACCAGCTGGTAGCAGGCGCGGACGTGCGCGGCGGTCATCTCTTTCTGCGGCGCGAATCTGTCCTTAATTACCTTAAAGACCCGGTCAAAGCCCGGCAGCGTAAACACCAGCATCACCATGCCGCGAATGCCGGGCGCTTCGATAAACTGCTCATCAGCGGTAGTGACATAACGCAGGTATTCCCGGTAGCTTTCCGTTTTAGCGTGCTTCTGGCAGCCAATAGCCATATACAGCTCGGCGGTGGTTTTGCCCGGCAGGATCTCGCGCAGCCACTCCACCAGCGCGGCAGGTAACGGTGCATAGACCATAAAATAGGAGCGGGCGAAGCCAAACACGATGCTGGCCTCGGCGCTGGTGGTCAGGCAGGTATCGACAAACAGTTCCCCGCCGTCGGTGCGGTGAATGGGCAGCAGAAACGGCACAATGGCCGTCGGTGTAACCAGTTTGCCCACCAGCCAGGCCGCTTTATTGCGGTAGAAAAGCTCGTTGGCCACCTGCAAATGGCTGTGGCTGAGCACCTCTGCACCGAACGTTTCGTTGAGATGGGCGTGGATATACCCGATATCCCGGGTTTTATTCTCCCAGGGCAGGCGCAGCGGCAGATCCGTCAGCACGCGGTGCAGGAGCTTTTCCCATCCGCGATCGGGGAAGAAATCTTTCGCCAGCGGACGCGGAATGGTACGAAAGCGTCGCTCGGGCTGGGAACTGAAGATAAATAACCGCTCAGGAGATAATGAGCGGTGGTCAAATAACCGGCAATAGACGGAGTTGAAAAAGCTCTCCGCAATCTCGAAGCGCGGGTAGTCGGGTAACAAATGGGTGTAATGCTCTTTTACGCGCAGTAAAAATTCCGCGTCCGGACTTTTACCGTCGGTAATACAGCGCAACTGCTCCACCACCAGACCCACGTGGTGGTCATAAAGATGGATACGCTGCTTCATGGCCTGCTGAACCGCATGCCAGTCTGCGTGTTCGAAGCGCTGCTGCGCGCCGGAGGTCACTTCAAGAAAACGACCATACTGGGCATCGAAGCCCTGCAAAATAGTTTGGGCAATCAGTAATTCCAGGCCACGCGACATATATTCCCCCTCACCACCAACCCTCTCCCCAGGGGGGAGAGGGGGAAAAGATTAGAACTGTGCTTCTTCCGTTGAACCCGTCAAGGCGGTGACGGAGGAGGTGCCGCCCTGAATAATCGTGGTCACATTATCAAAGTAGCCGGTGCCCACTTCCTGCTGGTGAGAGACGAAGGTATAACCATCTTTGCCCGCCGCAAATTCTGGCTGCTGCACCTTCTCAACGTAGTGCTTCATGCCCTCACCCTGCGCATAGGCGTGCGCCAGGTCGAACATGTTGAACCACATGCTGTGGATGCCTGCCAGAGTAATGAACTGGTATTTGTAGCCCATGTCGGACAGCTGCTGCTGGAAGCTGGCGATCGTTTTGTCATCCAGCTTTTTCTGCCAGTTGAAGGACGGCGAGCAGTTGTAGGCCAGTAGTTTGCCCGGGTACTTCGCATGAATGGCATCAGCAAAGCGTTTTGCCAGCGCCAGATCCGGCGTGGACGTTTCACACCAGACCAGATCCGCGTACGGCGCGTACGCCAGACCGCGGCTGATCGCCTGCTCGATACCCGCGTGTGTACGATAGAAACCTTCACTGGTGCGCTCGCCGGTAATGAACTCGCTGTCGTACGGATCGCAGTCAGAGGTGATCAGGTCAGCCGCGTCGGCATCGGTACGGGCAATGACCAGCGTCGGCACGCCGAGCACGTCAGCAGCCAGACGCGCGGCAACCAGCTTCTGAACCGCTTCCTGTGTGGGAACCAGCACCTTACCGCCCATATGTCCGCACTTCTTCACTGACGCCAGCTGATCTTCGAAGTGAACGGCCGCTGCACCGGCCTCAATCATCGATTTCATCAGCTCGAAGGCGTTCAGCACGCCGCCGAAGCCCGCTTCCGCATCCGCCACGATCGGCAGGAAATAATCAATAAAGCGCGGATCGTTAGGTTCGATGCCCGCCGCCCACTGGATCTGATCCGCTCGACGGAAGGTGTTGTTGATCCGATCCACGACCGACGGCACGGAGTTAGCCGGATAGAGCGACTGATCCGGGTACATGCTGGAGGCCAGGTTGGCGTCCGCCGCGACCTGCCAGCCGGAGAGGTAAATCGCCTCAATACCGGCCTTCGCCTGCTGCAGCGCCTGACCGCCGGTCAGCGCGCCGAGGCTGTTGATGTAGCCCTTTTTAGAGCCACCGTGCAGCAGCTTCCACATTTTAGCCGCGCCATTTTGCGCCAGCGTGCATTCCGGATTGACCGAGCCGCGTAATTTCACCACGTCCTCCGCGCTGTACGGACGGCGGATGCCTTCCCAGCGAGGTTGTGTCCACTCTTTCTTTAATTCTTCGATTTGTTGGGTACGGGTTTTCATGTGCAGATGCTCCATATTGTTATGTGGTGAGTTACGCCAGGAAGCGGTAGCCCGGCAGGGTCAGGAAGTCGATTAAGTCATCTGATGTGGTGATTTGCTCCATCAGGCGCGCAGCGTCGTCAAAGCGTCCGCTGCTGAAGCGGTGTTCGCCCAGCTCGTCCTGGATCACCCGCATCTCTTCGGCCAGCATCTGGCGGAACAGGGATTTGGTCACCGGCTTGCCGTTGCTGAGCGTTTTTTGATGGTGGATCCACTGCCAGATAGAGGTACGTGAGATCTCCGCCGTCGCAGCATCTTCCATCAGGCCGTAGATCGGCACGCAGCCGTTGCCGGAGATCCACGCTTCGATGTACTGCACCGCAACGCGGATATTGGCCCGCATCCCCTCTTCCGTCCGTTCGCCCGCGCACGGGGCCAGCAGCTGTTCTTCAGCCGTTGGGGCATCGTCTTCACGCGTGACAAACAGCTGGTTTTTATTGTCGCCAAGCACGCGGTTAAAGACGTCCATCGCCGTATCGGCCAGACCCGGATGCGCGATCCACGTCCCGTCATGGCCGTTACGTGCTTCAAGCTCTTTGTCGGCTTTCACCTTGTTGAGCACCTGATTGTTGCGCTCGGCATCTTTGCTCGGGATAAAGGCCGCCATGCCGCCCATCGCGAAGGCTCCGCGCTTGTGGCAGGTTTTGATCAGCAGACGCGAGTAGGCGCTCAGGAACGGTTTATCCATGGTCACGACCTGGCGATCCGGCAGTACACGATCGGGATAGTTTTTCAGCGTTTTGATGTAGCTGAAAATATAGTCCCAGCGTCCGCAGTTCAGGCCGACAATGTGGTCACGCAGGGCGTGCAGAATTTCATTCATCTGGAACACGGCAGGCAGCGTTTCAATCAGCAGGGTGGCTTTGATGGTGCCGCGCGGCAGGTTGAAACGATCTTCCGTATAGCTGAAGACTTCGCTCCACCAGGCCGCTTCCTGCCAGGCCTGCGTTTTAGGCAGATAGAAATACGGGCCGCTGCCCTTCGCCAGCAGGGCTTTGTAGTTGTGGAAGAAATAGAGCGCAAAATCAAACAGACTTCCCGGAATGGCTTCACCACGCCAGGTGACATGTTTTTCGGGCAGGTGCAGCCCGCGCACGCGACAGATCAGTACCGCCGGGTTCGGTTTAAGCTGGTATATTTTGCCGGCTTCGTTGGTATAGCTGATGGTGCCGTTTACGGCGTCGCGCAGGTTGATCTGTCCGTCGATGACCTTACGCCAGTCCGGCGCCAGCGAGTCTTCAAAATCGGCCATAAAGACCTTAACGTTGGCGTTCATGGCGTTGATCACCATTTTGCGCTCTACCGGACCGGTGATCTCAACGCGGCGATCCTGTAAATCTTCAGGGATGCCGCGGATTTTCCACTCGCCACGGCGAATGGAAGCGGTTTCCGAAATGAAACCAGGCAACTTGCCGTTATCAATTTCCTGCTGCTGATGAATACGTGCCGCCAGCAGCTTATTGCGCTGCGGCGTAAAGCGGGTCACCAGTTCAGTCAGAAATTCTACCGCTTCTGCCGTCAAAACTTGCTGTTCTTGCTCGCCATACGGCTGGGTAAAGGCCAGTTCATCGACCGTCGTTGCCTGTTGAGTCATTACTCTGCTCCTCATCAAAGATCCAAAATCACGCCCCCGATGCGAACGAAAGATCGTTGGGTAGTTTTCGCTCAGCAGAATTAAGACTATCTCTATTTTTTCTAAAATCAAAAACAATTTCCATTTTAATTATAAATTGCGATTAATTGATTGATTTTATTGAAATTAAATTTTTAAAGAATGATGAGTGACATTTCGGAAATAAAAAAGGCACCCGAAGGTGCCTGATTTGAATAGCTGAAACGCTTTAGGATCGTTTAGTGCAGACGATTACTCCAGCGTTGGATTCATGTGACGCAGATCGTATGGTGTTATCTGGTAGACGTAATAGTTGAGCCAGTTAGTAAAAAGCAAATTCCCGTGGCTGCGCCACGTCGCTCTCGGTTTGTTTTGCGGATCGTCTTTCGGGAAATAGTTGTACGGGACATCCGGGTTCAGACCCGCTTCGACATCACGGAAATACTCTGACGCAAGGGTGTGCGGATCGTACTCAGGATGTCCGGTCACAAAGGCAATGCGCTTATCTTTACTGGCAAACAGGTAAGCGTCTCCATCTTCCGTTTCGGCCAGAATCTCCAGATCGGTGTAATCACGAATCAGCTTGGCCGGGAAGTCAGCGTAGCGGGAATGCGGAGCCAGGAAAGAATCATCAAACCCGCGCGTCAGCAACGCATGGGGGTGAAGAATATGGTGTTCGTATACGCCGGAGAGCTTTTCAGTGCGGGTTTGCTTGGGGATGCCATAGAGAATATTCAGTGCGGCTTGTACCGCCCAACAGACAAACAGCGTGGACGTGACGTGATCTTTTGCCCACTCCAGAACCTGTTTGATCTGCGGCCAGTAAGCGACATCGTTAAATTCCACCAGGCCCAGCGGCGCGCCGGTCACAATCAGACCGTCGAAGTTTTCACCCTGAATGTCATCGAAGTTGCAGTAGAAGTTGTTCAGATGCTCAGAAGGCGTATTGCGTGACTCACGGGCGTCGATTCGCAGCAGTTGAATATCGACCTGCAGCGGGGAGTTCGACAGCAGACGCAGGAACTGGTTTTCTGTTTCGATCTTTTTGGGCATCAGATTGAGAATAAGCACCTTCAGCGGGCGAATTTCCTGACCTGTCGCACGTGAAGTCGTCATCACAAAGACATTTTCTTCACGCAAGAAATTGACGGCTGGTAGCTCGTCCTGCACCCGAATCGGCATAGCTTTGTATCCTCACAGCATACGTATAAACGTTTAGACATCCAGACAGCTAACGATACCCAGAAATGGTTTGAATGTCGAGTCTGCAAGCAGAAGGTGAGAAAGTTTCAAGGAGAGGATGGTGCGGTCTGCCATGCCCGGTGGCGCTGCGCTTACCGGGCCTGCAGGTTTTGTAGGCCGGATAAGGCGAAGCCGTCATCCGGCATGTTTTCTGGCCTGCAAAGCAAAAAACCCCGCACCTTACGGTACGGGGTTCTTCTTAATTGATGCCTGGCAGTTCCCTACTCTCACATGGGGAGACCCCACACTACCATCGGCGCTACGGCGTTTCACTTCTGAGTTCGGC
>NZ_VWWX01000007.1:0-163669 GCF_011752745.1 Enterobacter sp. Acro-832 | reverse complement strand
TTGGGCCGTCAGTCGCAGCAACAACCAGGATCGCGCCGTCCATCTGCGCAGCACCGGTGATCATGTTTTTAACATAGTCGGCGTGGCCTGGGCAGTCTACGTGTGCGTAGTGGCGAGTCGGGGTGTCATACTCAACGTGGGAAGTGTTGATGGTGATACCACGAGCTTTTTCTTCTGGTGCGTTATCGATCTGGTCGAATGCACGAGCAGAACCACCGTAGGTTTTAGCCAGAACGGTAGTGATTGCAGCAGTCAGGGTAGTTTTACCATGGTCAACGTGGCCGATAGTACCAACGTTGACGTGCGGTTTTGTACGTTCAAATTTTTCTTTAGACACGGCTATATTCCTTACTATAGTGCTCTCCCCTGTGGAGAGAGCACGGGACTTAGGTTTTAATCCTGTGGATTACTTACCACGGGCTTCAATAACGGCCTGAGCAACGTTGTTAGGCGCATCATCATACTTCAGGAATTCCATGGTGTATGATGCACGACCTTTGGTCAGAGAACGCAGCTGAGTTGCATATCCGAACATTTCAGACAGCGGAACTTCAGCGTGGATCTTAACGCCAGTTACTTCGGATTCCTGACCACGCAGCATACCGCGACGACGGCTCAAGTCACCGATAACGTCACCGGTGTTCTCTTCAGGAGTTTCTACTTCAACCTTCATGATTGGCTCAAGCAGAACTGGTTTTGCTTTCTTAAAGCCTTCTTTAAAGGCAATAGACGCAGCCAGTTTAAACGCCAGTTCAGAGGAGTCAACGTCGTGGTAAGAACCGAAGTGCAGACGAACACCCATGTCAACAACCGGATAGCCAGCCAGAGGGCCCGCTTTCAGCTGTTCCTGGATGCCTTTATCAACGGCTGGGATGTATTCGCCAGGAATTACACCACCTTTGATGTCGTTGATGAACTCGTAACCTTTCGGGTTAGAGCCCGGCTCCAGTGGGTACATGTCGATCACAACGTGACCGTACTGACCGCGACCACCAGACTGCTTAGCGTGTTTACCTTCAATGTCGGTAACTTTCGCGCGAATCGCTTCGCGGTAAGCAACCTGAGGTTTACCCACGTTCGCTTCAACGTTGAATTCACGCTTCATACGGTCAACGATGATGTCCAGGTGCAGTTCACCCATACCAGCGATGATGGTCTGGTTAGATTCTTCATCAGTCCATACGCGGAATGATGGGTCTTCTTTCGCCAGACGGCCCAGAGCCAGACCCATTTTTTCCTGGTCAGCTTTGGTTTTTGGTTCAACTGCGATGGAGATTACCGGCTCTGGGAATTCCATACGCTCCAGAATGATCGGGTGATCCGGGTCACACAGGGTGTCACCAGTGGTCACGTCTTTCAGACCGATAGCTGCAGCGATGTCGCCCGCACGAACTTCTTTGATCTCTTCACGTTTGTTAGCGTGCATCTGTACGATACGGCCAAAACGCTCACGCGCCGCTTTCACGGAGTTCAGGATGGTGTCACCGGAGTTAACCACACCAGAGTAAACGCGGAAGAAGGTCAGGTTACCCACGAATGGGTCGGTAGCAATTTTGAACGCCAGTGCAGAGAATGGCTCTTCGTCGCTTGCGTGACGCTCAGCCGGGGTATCTTTACCGTCGTCCAGGATGCCGTTGATCGCAGGAACGTCAACTGGGGATGGCAGGTAGTCAACTACCGCATCCAGCATCGCCTGAACACCTTTGTTCTTGAACGCAGAACCACAGGTTACCAGGATGATTTCGTTGTTCAGAACGCGCTGACGCAGAGCTTTTTTGATCTCTTCTTCAGTCAGTTCTTCACCACCCAGGTATTTCTCCATCAGCTCTTCAGAAGCTTCAGCAGCGGATTCGATCAGGTTCTGGTGCCATTCGTCAGCCAGGTCCTGCATTGCAGCTGGGATATCTTCGTATTCGAAGGTAACGCCCTGGTCTGCATCGTTCCAGTTGATGGCTTTCATTTTCACCAGGTCGATAACGCCGGTGAAGCCTTCTTCAGCACCAATTGCCAGCTGCAGCGGAACAGGGTTCGCGCCCAGACGGGTTTTGATCTGACCAACAACTTTCAGGAAGTTAGCACCCATACGGTCCATTTTGTTAACGAACGCGATGCGTGGAACTTTATATTTGTTCGCCTGACGCCATACGGTTTCAGACTGTGGCTGAACACCACCAACTGCGCAATAAACCATTACCGCGCCGTCAAGAACACGCATGGAACGTTCAACTTCGATGGTGAAGTCAACGTGCCCTGGGGTGTCGATGATGTTTACGCGATGCGGTTCGTACTGCTTAGCCATACCTGACCAGAATGCAGTAGTCGCTGCGGAGGTGATAGTGATACCACGCTCCTGCTCCTGTTCCATCCAGTCCATGGTGGCTGCGCCGTCATGAACTTCACCGATTTTGTGGTTTACACCGGTGTAGAACAGAATACGTTCGGTAGTAGTGGTTTTACCGGCGTCGATGTGCGCACTGATACCGATGTTACGGTAGCGTGCGATGGGTGTTGTACGAGCCATTTGATTCCTCGTTTATATCTTTAGGCGTTCAGTTAAGTTACCCAGAGCGGGCGGCTTCTCTGAAGCGCCCGCCTGGTGACTAAGACTCCGAAGGGATTACCAACGGTAGTGTGCGAACGCCTTGTTGGCTTCTGCCATACGGTGAACGTCTTCACGTTTCTTAACTGCAGTACCTTTGTTGTCTGCAGCATCAGAAAGTTCGTTCGCCAGACGCAGAGCCATGGATTTATCACCGCGTTTACGAGCAGCTTCAACGATCCAACGCATTGCCAAGGCATTACGACGAACCGGACGAACTTCAACTGGAACCTGATAAGTAGAACCACCAACGCGGCGGGACTTAACTTCTACAGTTGGGCGAACGTTGTCGAGAGCGACTTCGAAAGCTTCCAGTTCATTTTTACCAGAACGCTGAGCCAGGGTCTCAAGCGCGCTGTATACGATTGCTTCTGCAGTAGATTTTTTACCATCTACCATCAGGATATTGACAAATTTTGCCAGCAGTTCTGATCCGAATTTCGGATCTGGAAGAATTTTACGCTGACCAATGACGCGACGACGTGGCATGGGAATACTCCGTTGTTAATTCAGGATTGTCCAAAACTCAAAGAGTTTAGTGTGACATTAAGATAAATCAGTTTGGCCTTACTTAACGGAGAACCATTAAGCCTTAGGACGCTTCACGCCGTACTTGGAGCGAGCCTGCTTACGGTCTTTAACACCTGAGCAGTCCAGCGCACCACGAACGGTGTGGTAACGAACACCCGGAAGGTCTTTAACACGACCGCCACGGATCAGGATCACGGAGTGCTCCTGCAGGTTGTGACCTTCACCACCGATGTAGGAAGTCACTTCGAAACCGTTAGTCAAACGCACACGGCATACTTTACGCAGTGCGGAGTTTGGTTTTTTAGGAGTGGTGGTATATACACGAGTACATACGCCACGTTTCTGCGGGCAGGCTTCCAGCGCAGGCACGTTGCTTTTCGCAACTTTGCGTGCACGTGGTTTGCGTACCAGCTGGTTAACTGTTGCCATTAAATAGCTCCTGGTTTTAGCTTTTGCTTCGTAAACACGTAATAAAACGACCTCATACAATATGAGGACGCGAAATTTTAGGGCTACGTCGAAAAGGTGTCAAGAAATATACAGCGATCTCAAATCACCAGTTCATTTGACTGGCGTGTGTCACAGTAAGATTGACGAAATCAGTATAGCCAACCACGTCAATTTTGGCTGAAATTTGACCAGAAAGACCCCGCGCATCCAGATCGTCTTTCAGCGCAGAGACTGTTATGGGGGCATTCGTGAGAATTTCAACGAAACGACTGCCTTCAAGTGCGGCAAGCACGCCGTCCTGAATCAGCAGCAGGTCATCACCGTCGCGCAGCATACTCAGTAACGCGTCGATGTCACATTGCCATGGTGAATGGCTCAGAGTATGGAGCATGGCAGCCTCAGAAAGTCAGAACGGTGTCGTAGTGGGAAAGGTGTTCGCGCAATGCCGCAGAAGACAGGACGGTCACATCCAGCACGAAAGGCGTCTTCTCATCCAAACCGCGAGCGGCCAGCGAGTCGGCGCATACATACAGGGTTTCAATGTCGTACAGCGGCAGCACTTTGAAGGTCGCGATGTAATCCCGCGCCAGAATGGCCTGTGGCTGCTGACCCGCCAGAAGCTGAAACACCCCGTCCCCCAAAAAGAAGACGCCGATATCTTCAGTCAGCGCGGACGTAGCAAGTAACGCATCCAGCCCTTCGCGGCCTGAAGCGCTACCGTGCGGCGCAGACGTAAAAACAAATGCCACGCGCTTCATCAGAATTGCACCACTCTGTCGCAGGTTAACGCCGCCTGTGCCAGCGCGCCCAGGCCACTTAACGAAAAACCGGGCTGCAGGTTAGAACCCGATAAACCAAGACGCGCGGCTTCGGTTGCATCTGTCACGCCGCGGCGCAGTGCCGCCGCGACGCAGATATGCAGTTCTACGCCCTGCTTTTCGTTTAGTGCCTGCCAGCCGCGCACCACGTCAAACTCATCGCTCGCCGGTGACGTAAACTGGTTCGCGTTATACACCCCTTCCCGATAGAAGAAGACGCTCGCCAGCTCATGTCCGGCTGCCAGCAGCGCATGCGCAAACTGCAGCGCGCTGCTGGCCTGCTGAGTCCCGTACGCCGGGCCTGTCACCATTAACGCAAAACGCATTACTTGTCTTGTCCCAGGAAATCACCGCTTTTGAACTGGCGAATATAGAGATAGACCGTGTGCTTGGAGATGTTCAGACGATCGGCCACCTGGTTGATGGCGTCTTTAATATCAAAAATCCCTTTTTCATAGAGATTGAGCACGATCTGACGATTCTTGGCGTTGTTCGAGACGTTGCGGTCGGCATTCACCTCTTCAATAGTGAACTCCAGCGTCTGCGTCACAAGATCTTCGACGGAAGAGGCAAAGTTAACAGAAGAGCCAACATCCGGCGTTTCGGGTGGAACAAAGGTGCTCATGATCTGCGAGAAAGGCACATCAAGGTTCATGTTGATGCACAGCAGCCCAATCACGCGATGCTCGCGGTTTCGAATCGCGATGGTTTCAGATTTCATCAGCACGCCGCTTTTGGCGCGGGTGAAATAGCATTTGGAGACGCTGCTGTCCGCGCCGGTCATGTCATGCAACATACGCAATGCAAGGTCGGTAATTGGCGAACCAATTTTACGGCCAGTATGCTCACCATTCGCAATGCGGATGGCGGAACATTTCAGATCTTGCAGGGAGTGCAATACGATTTCGCAGTGGGAGCCAATGAGCATCGCTAACCCGTCCACTACCGCTTCATAGGATTTCAGAATATCGAAGTCGGTCTGATCGAAAGGACGTTGATCCAGTAAATCAAGTTCACTGGTTTCGTTGGTTAAAAGCGACCTGGACATGAAAAAAACACTCCTTTTCAGGAGCCTGTCGTTAGGTTTTCAGGGCAGGCTCATTATCTACACGGACAACTAAATTAATACAGCGTGCCTAACGCTTTCCAGTGTTAATTATACCTGCCCCACAATAAAAAACCGCCGCCTTAAAGGCGGCGGTTTTTTTTCAGCATTACTTCTTAGCGGCAGCGGCTTTATCGTCAGCCGGTGCGTCTGCCTTGGCATCCGCTTTCGGTGCCGGTTTGATGTCCAGCAGCTCTACGTCAAAGACCAGCGTAGAGTTGGCAGGGATACCCGGAACGCCGGTTTTGCCATAGGCCAGATCCGGTGGGATAACCATCTTGATCTTGCCGCCTTTCTTGATGTTCTTCAGGCCTTCAGTCCAGCCAGGGATCACACCATCCAGACGGAAGGAGAGCGGCTCGCCACGGGTGTAAGAGTTATCAAACTCTTTACCGTCGATCAGCGTACCTTTGTAGTTCACGACAACCGTATCGCTGTCTTTAGGCGCATCGCCGGTGCCTTCTTTCTCAACTTTGTACACCAGGCCAGTCGAAGAGGTTTTCACACCCTTCTCTTTAGCAAAGGCATCGCGGTAGGCTTTGCCTTTCGCTTCGTTGTCTTTAGCGTCCGCGTCCATCTTGGTCTGCGCGGCGCCCTTCACACGCGCTTCGAACGCCTGCAGAGTCTGTTCAATTTCCTGGTCAGACAGCTTGCTCTTATCGGCAAATGCGTCCTGAACGCCCGCGATCAGCTGAGCTTTATCCAGTTTGATGCCCAGTTTCTCTTGTTCTTTCAGAGAGTTTTCCATGTAACGACCCAGAGATGCGCCCAGTGCGTAGGCGGATTTCTGGTCGTCATTTTTGAACGCCGCTTTGCTGTCTGCAGTGGCAGCAGGCTTCGCAGCAGTATCAGCAGCGAATGACAGCGGCGCGTTCAGCGCAACAGCCATCGTCGTCGCCAGCAGCGTTACTTTAAACAGTGATTTCATCCATATCTCCAGGGCCTGGGGACTCTCACCCCAGCGTTAAACGTAAATGAGTGACGTACTATAAAACGTTGCAGAAGAAATCTACAGACAGACACGTCCAATTCTCGCCACTTTTCAGACTATTTTTGTTTAAATAAGTTTCTTGCCAGAGGGATGCGAACTGTACTTAAGGATAAACTCAGTTAAACTGCGCCGCCGCTGGGCCATTATGGCGAATCTGAAATAAACGAGGTGAATGATGAAGGATACAACGATAGAAGCGAGAATGGCTGAGCTGGAAAGCCGCCTGGCTTTTCAGGACATCACCATCGAAGAGCTAAACCAGACCGTGACCGCACATGAGCTCGAAATGGCGAAACTGCGGGATCATATGCGCCTGCTGACGGAAAAGCTGAAGGCTACGCAGCCGTCGAACATTGCCTCTCAGTCGGAAGAGACGCCACCTCCTCATTATTGAGGCGTAAAAAAAGCGGGATTATCCCGCTTTTTTATTTTCCGCATGACGGAATTAGTGGCAGCCGCAACCGCCGTTACCGCAACCACCTTTACCGTGGCCGTAGTCATGACCATGGTCGTGGCCGTGACCACCGCAGCAGCCATCGTGGCCGTGATCGTGGTCATGGTCGTGACCGTGCGCACCGTGAACGTGGCCATGAGCCAGCTCTTCTTCGGTCGCTTCACGGATCGCAACAACTTCTACGTTGAACTTCAGGTTCTGGCCAGCCAGCATGTGGTTGCCGTCAACCACGACGTGGTCGTCTTCCACTTCGGTGATTTCAACTGGAACCGGGCCCTGGTCGGTTTCAGCCAGGAAGCGCATGCCAACCTGCAGTTCGTCAACGCCCATGAACACGTCTTTAGGAACGCGCTGAACCAGGTTGTCGTCATACTGACCGTAAGCGTCGTTCGCGCCTACAGCAACGTCAAATTTGTCGCCAACTTCATGACCTTCCAGCGCGTTTTCCAGGCCGGAAATCAGGGAACCGTGACCATGCAGGTAGTCAAGCGGCGCACTCACCGGAGACTCATCAACCAACACACCGTCTTCTGTACGTACCTGATAGGCCAGGCTGACCACCAGGTCTTTTGCTACTTTCATGATATCTCCTGAGCGTGGGAAAATTGCTGGCGCAGATTGTAGCGGAAATCTGCACCTGTGTACCCTTTAGCTTAAAAAAACTCAGGGCATATCGCTAGTCCGGATGAAAAATCCCGATAACTTGCTCTTCTTTGCGAACGTGATCGCGGGCCTCTTTGTCGGCCTCACGCATCTGGTGACCGCACTTAACACACTCAACAACATCAATATTATTTTCCCGCCACATCGCCAGGGTATCTTGCGCCTGGCAGGTCGGGCATTTTGCACCCGCGATAAAGCGTTTACGTACAGCCATCTTTCGTTACCCTTTATTCAAATTCATCCCAGCCATCGAGCTGGCGTCGTTCCTGCTGCATCTCGCGCTGGAAGATCTCCTCCAGCTCGCGACGCGCTTCCCGCACGCGGGAGATCTGCGCCGTATCGGTATGTACCGGCATCAGCTCGCGCAGCATCCGCATATCCAGCCGGCGGAAGTGCATCTGAGCACGCTGCGCCTGATGCGGATGCATGCCAAGCGAGATCAGCGCCTTGCGCCCCAGCTCCAGCGCACTGGAGAACGTCTCACGGGAGAAGTGTTTCACACCCGCCTGCAATAATTCGTGAGCTTCAACACGTCCCCGCGCACGCGCCAGAATATGCAGATGCGGGAAATGCTGCTGGCAGAGATCTACCAGCTTCATCGTGTCTTCCGGATCGTTACAGGTAATGACGATGGACTCTGCCGCCTCTGCCCCCGCCGAGCGCAGTAGCTCGAGCTGGGTCGCATCGCCGTAGTAAACCTTGTAGCCGTATTTGCGCATCAGGTTGACCGCGCTGATATCCCGCTCCAGCACCGTAATGCGCATTTTGTTCGCCATCAGCAAACGCCCGATCACCTGTCCAAAGCGGCCAAAGCCCACCACGATCACCTGGGGCTTATCATCCTCCACCCACGGCGCTTCGTCTTCATCGTCTGTCGGGTTCAGGCGGCGCGACAGCAGTTTATCCACCAGCTTCATCAACAGCGGCGTGGTCATCATTGACAGCGTGACCGTCACCAGCAAAAGCGCCATCTGATCGTCTTTAAACAGCTTCTGGGAGGAGGCGGTAGAGAACAGCACAAACGCGAACTCGCCTCCCTGGCTTAACACGCTGGCAAACTGCATGCGTTCCGAACTGCGCAAGCCGTAAATGCGCGCCATGACGTACAGCACCAGCGTTTTCACCGCCACCAGGATGGCCACGCTCACCACAACCCACAGCAGATGGGTATAGAGCACGCCAAGGTTGAGCGCCATCCCCACCGAAATAAAGAACAGGCCTAACAGCAGCCCTTTAAAGGGATCGATGGCAATTTCCAGCTCGTGCCGGTATTCACTTTCCGCCAGCAGCACCCCGGCGATAAAGGTCCCGAGCGCCATCGACAGCCCCAGCGCATCCATAAACAATGCCGACCCCAGCACCAGCAGCAGCGTCGCGGCGGTAAACACCTCGCGCACGCCGGATGCGGCAATAAAGCGGAACACCGGACGTAACAGGAAACGTCCGCCAATCAGCATCCCCGCGAAGGCCAGCACCTTCATCGCGATTTTCGCCCAGTCGAAGTGGTCGTCGCCGGAGCCCGCCAGCAGCGGCACCAGCGCCAGCGCCGGGATGACCGCCAAATCCTGGAACAGCAGCACCGAAAAACCCAGCTGACCGGCTTCGTTGCGGTTCATCCCCTTGTCGCGCATCAGCTGCAGGGCCATCGCCGTCGACGACATCGCAAGGCCTATCCCCCCTATCACCGCCGCCTGCCAGGAGAAATTCGTCAGCATTAACAGGCCACCCAGAATCGCGGCGCTGAACACCACCTGCGCGGCACCCACGCCAAAGATGGAGCGTCGGAGCTGCCACAATTTAGAAGGGTTGAGCTCAAGGCCGATGATGAACATCAGGAACACCACGCCCAGTTCGGAGAAGTGAAGAATTTCATCCACATCGCTGATGAATCCCAGTCCCCAGGGGCCAATCGCGATCCCCGCCAGCAGATACCCCAGTACCGCACCGATACCAATACGCGCAGCAAGCGGCACCGCGACGACGGCCGCAAATAAAAACAGCACCCCGGCGAGGAGCAAATTCGATCCTTCCATTAACGACCTCCTGCCGGAATCGGTGACGCCAGCCATTCACCATAGGCTCTGGCGTGGCTGGCCAGTTCTTTCGGATCCTGACGTCGGGCCCAGTAGACAATAATCGGGCTCATCCAGTGCATACGGCACATTGCCGCCGTCAGCTCGAAAGGCCGCAGAATGTCGCTCATCGGATAACGGTTCAGCCCGTCGTGGCGGTAAGCGCTTTCGGGTTCACCGGTCGTAATCACGCTACGCCAGTACTTTCCCGCCAGCTGGTTGCCCCCCACCCCACTGGAGAAGCCCCGGCTCAGCACGCGGTCCAGCCACTCTTTGAGCAGCGCCGGACAGCTGTAGGTATAAAGCGGATGCTGGAACACAATCACGTCATGCTGACGCAGCAGTTCCTGCTCGTAAGGAATATCAATAAAGAAATCAGGATAGTGCGCGTAGAGATCGTGCACCGTCACATTACTGAGCTGTGTGGCCGGCTTAAGCAGCACCCGGTTTGCCACCGAGTCCTGAGATTCCGGATGGGCATACAGCAGCAGCACTTTTGCTGTCTGAGACATCATTCCCCTCCCGGTCTTGTTTCTGTTTTTGTGTATCGTTGTTGTTTTGGGCTACCATGGCGGCCCGGTGCGGAAAATGGCCCACACCTTACATTATCATAATGACAAATTAACATAGTCGGAACATACGGCGCTTCTATGATTGTTTTCTCCTCGTTACAAATTCGTCGCGGCGTGCGCGTCCTGCTGGATAACGCCACTGCTACCATCAACCCAGGCCAAAAAGTGGGTCTGGTCGGCAAAAACGGCTGTGGTAAATCCACGCTGCTGGCGTTGCTGAAAAACGAGATTAGCGCGGATGGCGGTAACTTCACCTTCCCGGGGAACTGGCAGCTCGCCTGGGTGAACCAGGAGACACCAGCCCTGAGCGAACCGGCACTCGACTATGTTATTGACGGCGACCGGGAATACCGCAAGCTCGAGGCGGAACTTAACGCCGCTAACGAGCGCAACGACGGTCACGCCATCGCCACCGTTCACGGCAAGCTGGACGCCATTGACGCGTGGACCATTCGCTCCCGCGCCTCCAGCCTGCTTCACGGCCTGGGCTTCAGCAACGAACAGCTGGAACGCCCGGTCAGCGACTTCTCCGGTGGCTGGCGCATGCGCCTCAACCTGGCGCAGGCGCTGATCTGCCGCTCTGACCTGCTGCTGCTCGATGAACCGACTAACCACCTCGATCTCGATGCGGTTATTTGGCTGGAGAAGTGGCTCAAGAGCTATCAGGGCACTCTGATTCTGATCTCCCACGACCGAGACTTCCTCGACCCGGTGGTGGATAAAATCATTCATATCGAACAGCAAACGATGTTCGAGTACACCGGCAACTACAGCTCCTTCGAGCGCCAGCGCGCGACGCGTCTTGCCCAGCAGCAGTCAATGTACGAAAGCCAGCAGCAGCGCGTGGCGCACCTGCAGAGCTTTGTTGATCGCTTCAAGGCCAAAGCGTCAAAAGCAAAGCAGGCCCAGAGCCGCATCAAGATGCTGGAGCGCATGGAGATGATCGCCCCGGCGCACGTCGACAATCCGTTCCACTTCAGCTTCCGCGCCCCGGAAAGCCTGCCAAATCCGCTGCTGAAAATGGAAAAAGTCAGCGCGGGCTATGCCGACCGCATTATTCTCGACTCCATCAAGCTCAACCTGGTGCCGGGTTCACGTATTGGTCTGCTGGGACGCAACGGTGCCGGTAAATCGACGCTGATCAAACTGCTGGCGGGCGAGCTTAACCCGGTCAAGGGTGAAATCGGCCTGGCGAAGGGCATCAAGCTGGGTTACTTCGCCCAGCATCAGCTGGAATTTTTACGCGCGGATGAATCCCCGATTCAGCATCTCGCGCGTCTGGCGCCGCAGGAGATGGAGCAGAAGCTGCGCGACTACCTCGGCGGCTTCGGCTTCCAGGGCGATAAGGTCACCGAAAACACCGAGCGTTTCTCGGGCGGCGAAAAAGCCCGTCTGGTGCTGGCGCTGATCGTCTGGCAGAGACCCAACCTGCTGCTGCTCGATGAACCGACCAACCACCTGGATCTCGATATGCGTCAGGCGCTGACCGAAGCGCTGATTGAGTTCGAAGGCGCACTGGTGGTGGTTTCGCACGACCGTCACCTGATCCGCTCCACCACGGACGATCTCTACTTAGTGCACGATGGCAAAGTCGAACCGTTCGACGGCGATCTGGAAGACTACCAGCAGTGGCTGACGGACGTGCAGAAGCAGGAGAACCAACCGGAGGAGTCGACGAAAGACAACGCCAACAGCGCGCAGGCACGTAAAGACCAGAAGCGCCGTGAAGCGGAGCTGCGCACTCAGACGCAGCCGCTGCGTAAAGAGATTGCCCGTCTCGAAAAAGAGATGGAAAAGCTCAACGCCACGCTTGCTACCGTTGAAGAGAAGCTCGGCGACAGCGGTCTGTATGACCAGAGCCGTAAAGCCGAACTGACGGACTGCCTGCAAACCCAGGCGAAAACCAAATCCAGCCTCGAAGAGTGCGAGATGGCGTGGCTGGACGCGCAGGAACAGCTGGAAGCGATGCTACAGGCTGACTGATCCACCGGGAGGGCTATGAGTTTCGATAACACGAGCGAGATTACATTCCGCAAGCTCAGCATCTTCATGACGTTTATGGAGAAGGGGAATATCGCGCGTACCGCCGAAACTCTGGGCCTGAGCGGCGTCAGCGTTCACCGTGCGCTGCACACGCTGGAAGAGAACGTGCGCTGCCCGCTCTTTACCCACAAGGGGCGTAACCTGATTGCTCTCCCTTCCGCCTGGACCTTGCTGGAATATTGCCAGGAAGTGATGCAGGTGATGGAGCGCGGGCTGGAAGCGTCGCGCAAAATTGCCGGCATCGGCCAGGGGCGGCTGCGCGTGGGCACGCTCTACTCGCTCACCCTAGAAACCGTGCCGCGCCTGATCATGGGCATGAAGCTACGCCGTCCGGATCTGGAAATGGATCTGACGATGGGCTCCAACGAAACCCTGCTGCACATGCTGGATGAAGGCTCGCTGGACGCCATTCTTATCTCCATTTCCGAGAGCGATATCGACCGTAACAGCCTCGAAGTGCTCCCCCTGTTCCACGACGATATTTTCCTTGCCGCACCGGCCTCGGCGACGCTCAATACCCGCGGCCCGGCCGATTTGCGCGACTATAAAGATCGGAAATTTGTCTCTCTTGCGGAAGGGTTCGCCACCTATGCAGGCTTCCAGGAGGCGTTTCATATCGCCGGGTTCGAACCGGAGATTGTTACCCGGGTGAATGACATTTTCTCCATGCTCAGTCTGGTGCAGGCGGGAGTGGGCTTTACGCTGATGCCGGGCAGGATGAAAAAGGTCTATGAGAATTCCGTGCAGCTCCTGAAGCTTGCCGAGCCATACCAGATGCAACAGCTGATCGCCATCGTCTTTGCCCGCAACCGCGAGCAGGATCCAGGCCTGCGGGCGCTGGCCGCCGAAGGGCGGATGTATGCCCGCAGTTTGCAGGACGGAGCCTGAGGTCGTGCCGGGTGACGACGCGTCGCGTCTTACCCGGCCTACGTTCGTGCAGTTGTAGGCCCGGTAAGGCGCAGCCGCCACCGGGCTAAACCATCACGCACGGAGTCGCTTCGCCAGATGTACTGCCACGTCCACCCCGCTGCGCTCCAGTGAAATCGTCTCTCCTTCCCACGGCGCCTGACGCGTCAGGCAGGTCAGTACGCCGCCGGGGGGCATCTCGATCGCCAGCCGGGCTTCGCGTTCATTCGCTGAAATCATCGCCTCCTGCCAGCGCACCGTACGCGCCATGTTCATCGCCAGATCGTCGGCGATCTTTTCCGGCTGCCACAGCACGCGTCCGGTGCTGCCGCTCAGGTAGGCGCAGCGTGGGCGTGAAAGCGTGACCGATTCAAACGCCGTTGCCAGCTTTTGCGCGGGTGCTGTCAGCAGTTCGCAGTGCGACGGCACGCTGACCGCCAGCCGTTTGGCCTTGCTCGCCCCTTTCGCCAGCGCGCGCGACGCCGCCTGCGCCATTCCTTCATCGGCTCCGGCAATCACGATCTGCGTTTCGGCATTCAGGTTGGCTATGTAGGTCCCGGTGCCCTGGATAAGGTCTTCCACCTGCGGCAGAGTGAGCCCCATAATTGCCGTCAGGCCGTAGCCGTGCGGGTACGCCTGCTCCATCAGATCGCCACGCAGCGCCACCAGCTTCAGCGCATCCGTGAAGTCCAGCGCGCCTGCGATGACCGCCGCCGGATAAGCGCCGATGGACAGCCCGCTGACGATATCCGGCGCCACGCCGCGCCGTTCCAGCTCGCGCGCCCAGGCCACGCCGGTAATTAGCAGGCAAAGCTGAACCGCGCGGGTGTGGGTTAACGCGTCTGCGCTATCCAGCGTATCCATTACGGCGCCAAGCACCTCACGCGCCTGAGCCAGTTCCGTTCCCGGCAGGTTTTGCAGCATGCCTTCGTGCTGCGTGCCCTGCCCCGGAAAGGTAAACACTATTTTCATCACTCCTCCCTGCGCCACGGATCCACCACCAGGCGCGGTCCACGGTGGGTTTTCAGCAGCGTTTTGCCGTCGCGCAGCCACTCCGCCAGCGCGAAACCGCCCTCGGGCGTATCCACCTGCGTATCGGCACGACACAGCGCACGGCTTAGCCGGGACTGCCACGTCGTCAGGGCGTCCGGTGAGATCGGCAGCGGAGCGCGGATAAGCAGATCGAGATCGCTGTCGGCATGGATCACCGGGATACCGGTCGCCAGCGCGTAGCCGGTACTGCCGGTAATGCCCCACGTCCACGGCCACGCCTGCTGAGAAAGCTGAAGCGCCACCTGAACGGGTGGCTGAGTCACAAAGGGCGAGCGCAGCAGTTCGGCCGCAACGCTCAGATCTTCCGGTGAAACCACGCGTAACACGTTTTCGGGCTTCACCCATCCGGCCGCCCGCTGGTCGCGACGTAAACCGCGCACGCCAACGGGGATCCGGCCTTCGCTATCCACATCACGCCGCACCACCACCGGCAGGCCGGTATGCCAGGCGGCCTCCACCCAGGATTCAGTGATGCCTTCCAGCGCATCGCGGGAAGTAAGCCAGATAAGGTCGTGCGGGCGTAATGGGGTGGTCATGGTTACATTCCTGAAGTTAGCGAGATAAACAGCGGCAGCGACAGGATACACAGGACGGAGCTTAACAGCAGCACGGCTTCTGCATCCGGCGACTGCACGCCAAAGCGGTTACCGAACACAACGCCGAAGAAGCCCGCAGACAGCGCAATCATCAGGATAGCGGTGATCGCCACGGAGCCGTGCAGACCAAAGATCAAGACGATACCCCAGGCGATGGCTGGCTGAATCAGCAGCTTGGCGATCGTGGAGGTGATGACCATGGTATTAATCTGCAGCTTACGGGCAGAAAGGATCACCCCGGTCAGGAACAGCGCCGCAGCGGTCGCGGACAGTCCCAGCGGTTTGATCGCCGCCAGCACCAGTTCCGGCATTTTGATGCCGATGGCGGACAAAATCACGCCCAGCAGCGGGCCCATCACGATCGGTTTTTTAATGGAGCGCCACATCAGCACCGGCAGCATCGAGAGCGTTGAGCCGGAGCTATTGCCCTCAGCGCGCGCTTTTTCACGCTCCAGGATCAGCAGGCAGAACGGGGTCATCAGCACCGAACCGCAGGCGATGGAGACCGCGACGGAGAGCGACGTAGAGGAACCTTCGCCCAGCACGCTGCCCAGAATCGGCAGACCCAGCGCTGCATAGTTGGGCAGCGCGACGGTGAGCGTCAGCACGGCCGCATCCTGTGGCGATTTCTTAAAGACGCCGGTGGCGAGGAAGTAGATGACCGCATAGGTGATCCACATCGCCAGCGTCAACACCAGAATCAGCGGCGACTGGGCAACGATGCCGGTCCACGGCGTTTGCACGGTGGCGCTGAACAGCGCGGCAGGGAGTGCAAAATCCATTACGAAGATATTAAGCAGGGAAACATTTTTGTTATCGACCATCTTTGCCTTGCCGGCCCAGAATCCCAGCAGCATGATGACGAAAATCGGTGCAAGAGCATGAACAATTACGTAAGTCATAAATCACCTGTAGTAAAAAAGTTTTAGCACTGGCGCGATGATTATTATTTTCAGGATGCAGGTTCCCGCGTGGGCGCGTGACAGCGCCCACGGGTTGATGCATCTGGCAGGTCTCTTTTTACTTACCAGCTGGCTCGCATACGTTCGCGTACGAGCGCCGAGCTGCGGCGATTGTCAGCACCCAGACGGTTTTTCAACGTGGTGTCCTGACGAGCGTCACTGATGGCCTGTTGCAGGGTGGATTTCACCAGCGTCAGATCGTTATCGGAGGGGGCATCCGGGTTGCTGATATCCAGCAGGTTAGAGAGCAGCCCCAGCGTGGCGTAGTTGCTGATGTCGTAGGCCATTGGCGGAATGGTCGCCGCCAGTTTTTCCAGCGCCTCGACGGTACGCAGCGTGATGCGCGCCGCAGACTCTTTGCCCATCGCGTGGATCAGCACGCCTTTGTCGTTAAAGGCGATCAGACGGTTAGCCTGGTAGCCGTGCGCCAGGAACGCGCCGGACATCGCCTTGCCGACGATAAGCCCAATCACCGGGTGACCGGCCAGGCGGGCATTCGCATAGGCTGCTGCCGCACCGGCCAGCGCCTGATGAATCCCAAACGCCTCTTCGCGTCGGCCATAGGCCTGGCTTGGGACGTCGATCACCGCCACAATCGGGCGCTTCACGGGTTTGTCAGCATCCGCCGCGACGGTTTCACTGACCACTTTCGCCAGGGTCCAGCCTTCCAGCAGACCGACTTCCCCTTTCGCCGCGCGCGGGAAGTGGTTGTTGGCATCCGGGACGACGGCAACAAAACGTACCGTTTCACCGTTCAGCTCGCCGTCTGCCGCCTGCACGGACGGGCATAGCCCTTCGATACGTTTGGCGTTCGGGGCGAGGATGTCCAGCCAGCGTTCGCCACGGCTCATTGCGTTACTCATCATTTCACCTCCCGGGCAAAAAGCGCGTTAATCTGTTCGGCATCAGCCTGTTTGCGGGTGTCGAAATGGGTCAGACGGTTCAGATAATCGTCGTAGTTATCGGTGCGATGTTTCGCGGGAACGCCTTTAGCAATCGCGTCGTTCATCGCCTGTTTCACCGCGTTGATACCGTCGCCGACGAGCGCATCCACCAGCCCGCTTTGATAGCGCACTTCGCCGCCGGTCATGCTCCAGATAAACGGACGATCGCGGGAGTCGTACTCCTCAATGCCTGCCTCCTGCTCGATAACCTGAGGGCCGTTGAGGCCAAGACGCGCTTCGCGGGTCACAATCAGGTAGCTGCAGAGCGCCGCCGCGATGGACATCCCGCCGAAGCAGCCCACGGTTCCGGCCACAATGCCAATAACCGGCGTGTAGCGGCGCAGGTCAACAATCGCCGCGTGGATATCGGCAATCGCCGCCAGGCCGAGGTTCGCCTCCTGCAGACGCACGCCGCCGGTTTCGAGACACAGCACCGCCTGAGTCGGAATGCCGTTGCGGTTATCTTCCGCCGCCAGCTCCAGCGCCGCCGCCATTTTGGCGCCGGACACTTCGCCCATGCTGCCGCCCTGGAACGCGCCTTCAATCGCCACGACGACGGCAGGCTTGCCGTTGATGGTGCCTTTCGCCACCACCATGCCGTCGTCCGCCTGCGGCACAATGCCCTGTGGCCCAAGCCACGGAGAGATAATGCCTTCAAACGGATCCAGCAGTTCGCGGTAGCTGCCCTCATCGAGCAGGGCCTGCGCGCGCTGGCGCGCTTTCAGTTCGATAAAGCTGCTGTCATCACGCATGGCTCACCCCCTCAAAAACCTGTTCGATACGAATGCGCGCCACGCCCGGCGTCGCGCCGAAGTCGTGGATGGTCAGCTTCCCTGCGGGCAGGCTGCTGACGGTTTGCAGACGGTTGAACAGCGCCTCCCAGCGCCCCCGGCTGTTGTCCACGGAGGTGGTGATATCAATGGTTAACGTCTGGCCCGGTTCGGCGGTGAATAGCACCTCCATATCCCCGGAACCGACTACCCCTGCCAGCGCCCTGCCGCTTAACGTGCGGCTGGCTGGCACGGTCAATGTGATTTTTTCCATAACATCCTCTTAATGCTTTGAATTTGGCGTTTCGACACGGTCGAGAAACAGCGTGGCGGCAAGCAGGTCGGCAGCGCCGCCCGGTGAGGCGTTGAGCGCCAGCATTTGACGGTCTAACCTCGCCAGCGCCTGCTGGCCCGCAGGCGTTGCGCTGCCACCGGCATTCAGCACCGCACGGGCGCCGTCCTGCATAGCATCAAGCCCTTCCATTCCGGCACGTGACAGCACGCAGGTGTCGGTGAGTGAGGTCATGATGGCCATCAGCGCGTCGAGCCTGGCGTGCGTTTCGCTGCTGCCGTTGAGGCGGCTCAGACGAAGCTGCGGCAGCGCGCGCTGCATAACGTGCGGAAACGCCTGCTGCGCCTCTTCACGCGCGCCCGGCACGCGGTAACGGTGCGTGGCGCGCAGGCCTTTACTGAACACCTTCGGCGCCGCGTCGTCCGGCAGTCTCGCCAGCTGCGCGGCGGTGCGGGCGACGTCTTGCGCCCTGGCATCACCGCCGAGCATCGCCACCGCGCTGACCAGCAGCCCCAGCGCCCAAATCGCGCCGCGATGGGTGTTTACGCCACCGGTTGCGGCCATCATCTGCTGCTCGCCTTCTCGACCGAGTCGCCCGACGGTTTGCCGAAGTGCGATATCTGCCGGGCGCTGCCAGCTTTGCAGCGCCAGCGCCTGAAACGTGGAGGTCAGGCTGTGCGCGGAGCGCTCCATCAGCGCAAGGGATAAATCGTGGTGCGCGCCGTTCCCCCGACTGTCCACCAGACCGGGTTTCGGGCTTAAACGTGCTTCGTCAATCAGACACTGCGTGGCGGTTCGCGCCAGCCATTCGGCACCGCCTTCAACCTGAATCTGGGGGAGAAGTTTCATTACCAGCTCCGGAATTTCGCAGGTGGGTTATAGAGACCGCCGGACCATTCCACGAGATCAGACACGCTGCCTGCCGCCAGCAGAGAGCGGGTGGCATCAGTGCGGCGAATCCCCATATCTTCCGGATAGAGCACCTTGCCGCTCTGACGCAGTTCCGCCACGCGTTTGGCATCCACGCCCAGACCGATGTCGGTGATCCCCGCGACGGCGGCGACCATGGCACGACGCTCTTCCAGATCTTTCGCCCGATAGAGGTAGGCAATCCCCTCTTCCGTCAGCACGTGGGTGACGTCATCGCCGTAGATCATCACCGGCGCCAGCGGCATACCGGAGGCTTTCGCCACGTCAATGGCATCGAGTTTTTCCACGAAGGTCGGCTTCACGCCCGCCTGGAAGGTTTCCACCATCTGCACGACCAGTTTTTTGCCGCGCTGCATTGGGTCAGGTTCGGTGATCATGTTCAGCCAGGCTGGCGTGGCGTGGCGACGACCGTGCGGGTCGTGACCCATGTTTGGCGCACCGCCGAAGCCGGACAGACGACCACGGGTCACGGTTGAGGAGTTGGCGTAGCCGTCCACCTGCAGCGTAGAGCCGATGAACATATCCACCGCGTACTGACCTGCCAGCTGGCAGAACGCGCGGTTGGAGCGCATGGAGCCGTCGGCACCGGTAAAGAAGACGTCCGGACGCGCGCGGATGTAATCTTCCATCCCCAGCTCGCCGCCGAAGCAGTGCACGCTCTCGACCCAGCCGCTTTCAATGGCCGGGATCAGCGTTGGATGCGGGTTCAGCGTCCAGTGTTTACAGATTTTGCCTTTGAGCCCGAGCTGTTCACCGTAGGTAGGCAGCAGCAGCTCGATCGCCGCGGTGTTAAAGCCGATCCCGTGGTTCAGGGACTGCACCTGGTGTTCCGCATAAATACCCTTGATGGCCATCATCGCCATCAGGATGTGTTCCTGTTTAATCAGGCGCGGGTCGCGGGTAAACAGCGGTTCGATAAAGAACGGCTTATCGGCCACCACCACGAAGTCAATCCACGAGCCCGGAATATCCACGCGCGGCAGGTCACACTCGTCATCCACCAGCTCGTTCACCTGCGCGATGACGATGCCGTCGTGGAACGCGGCGGCTTCCACCAGCGCCGGGGTATCTTCGGTGCTCGCCCCGGTATAGAGGTTGCCTTTGCGGTCAGCTTTAAAGCCGGCAATCAGCGCCACGTTGGGCGACAGGTCGACGTAGAGACGAGAATAGAGTTCGATATAGGTATGAATCGCGCCGATTTCGAGCTGACCATCCTCCAGCAGTTGGGAGATGCGCAGGCTCTGCGTCCCGGAGAAGGAGAAATCCAGCTTGCGGGCGATGCCTTTCTCAAAGATATCCAGATGTTCGCTACGGCCAACGCTCGGCATGATCATATGCAGGTCGTGGACGATCTGCGGGTTCACTTCGGCCAGCGAGCGGGAAAGGAAATCGGCCTGCTTCTGGTTGTTACCTTCCAGCACGACCTTGTCGCCTGGCGCGATCAGTTTTTCCAGCATGGCGACGAGATCGCCGGTTGGCAGTACCTTGCCCTGCACCGGTACGGAGGCCAGACGACGCGCTTTTTCGCTGCGTCGCGTGTTCCATTGCCGGGTGGGTGTTTGCCCAGATAACATTATTAACCTCCTGATTCAGCTAATTATTTTGATTTGCTTAACGTTGAGTAAAGTGTGCGCTCTGGTGAGAAAGGCATCAATTAAGCGTAGAGCTGAATCATTAGCCTGAGAGTAATAATCAAGGTAAATATTTGTGATCGGGATCAGTTCATGTTTCGGAAAACCAGGCTAAACGGGGTACAATTCGGAAAGTATCGTTAATTTCCGACAAGAATCAGCATCGCGCTTATGACCCAAATCATTCCATCAGGCTTCGAGATTGCAGCCGAAGACAGCACTGAGTTCGTGCCTATGCGCGGCGTCGCTAATCGCCATTTGCAGACCATGCTGCCGCGGCTGATCCGCCGCAAGGTGCAATTCACCCCACACTGGCAGCGGCTAGACCTGCCAGACGGTGACTTTCTGGATCTCGCCTGGAGCGAAGCGCCGGATCAGGCTCGCCATAAGCCGCGGCTGGTGGTTTTTCACGGTCTGGAAGGCAGCCTGCACAGCCCGTATGCGCACGGGTTAATTGAGGCGGCCAAAGCGCGCGGCTGGCTCGGCGTGGTGATGCATTTTCGCGGCTGCAGCGGCGAACCGAATCGTCAGAAACGCATCTATCACTCGGGTGAAACCGAAGACGGCACGTGGTTTTTACACTGGCTGCGGGACAACTTCGGCACCGTACCCACCGCGGCCGTAGGCTACTCGCTGGGCGGAAATATGCTGGCCTGCCTGCTGGCTAAAGAGGGGGAAAGCGTTCCGCTGGATGCCGCCGTCATCGTCTCCGCCCCGTTCATGCTGGAGCAGTGCAGCTACCACATGGATAAAGGCTTTTCCCGCGTCTATCAGCGCTACCTGCTCAACCTGCTGAAGGCCAACGCGGCGCGTAAGCTGAAGGCCTACCCGGACACCCTCCCGGTCAGCCTGCGCCAGCTGAAAAAAGTGCGCCGCATTCGCGAATTCGACGATCTGATCACCGCGAAAATTCACGGCTTCGCCGATGCGATTGACTATTATCGTCAGTGCAGCGCCATGCCGCTGCTCAGCAAGATCACGCAGCCGACGCTGATCATTCATGCCAAAGATGACCCATTTATGGATCATCACTCGATTCCCGCTCAGGAATTCCTGCCCGACAACGTTCACTATCAGTTGACCGAGCACGGCGGCCACGTCGGGTTTATCGGCGGCACGCTGCGCCGCCCGAAAATGTGGCTTGAGACGCGTATTCCTGACTGGCTAACCCCTTATCTGGACGGTGCAACATGATTATTCCCTGGCAGGATCTGGCTCCCGAAACGCTCGATAATCTGATTGAAAGCTTTGTATTACGCGAAGGCACCGATTATGGTGAACAGGAACGCTCGCTTGAGCAAAAGGTCAACGATGTAAAGCGCCAGCTGAAAAGCGGCGACGTGGTGCTGGTGTGGTCAGAACTGCATGAGACGGTCAATATCATGCCCCGCAACGCGTTTCACGGCTGATCTTCCACCCTTTTCAGTCAGGGAGTTGCTATGTCTGCCAGACATCCGGTTATTGCCGTTACGGGGTCAAGTGGTGCGGGAACCACCACCACCAGCCTCGCATTTCGCAAGATTTTCGCCCAGCTGAATCTCCGCGCGGCGGAGGTCGAAGGCGACAGCTTTCACCGCTACACGCGTCCGGAGATGGACATGGCCATCCGTAAGGCGCGCGATCTGGGAAAACACATCAGCTACTTCGGTCCGGAAGCCAATGACTTCGGCCTGCTGGAACAAACCTTTATTGAGTACGGTCAGAGCGGCAAAGGGCAGTCCCGCAAGTATCTGCATACCTATGATGAAGCCGTTCCCTGGAATCAGGTGCCGGGCACCTTTACCCCCTGGCAGCCCCTGCCGGAACCCACCGACGTGCTGTTTTACGAAGGATTACACGGCGGCGTGGTCACACCGCAACACGACGTGGCGCGCCACGTGGACCTGCTGGTTGGCGTGGTGCCTATCGTTAACCTGGAGTGGATCCAGAAGCTGACGCGTGACATGAGCGAACGCGGCCATTCGCGAGAGGCGGTGATGGACTCGGTGGTGCGCTCCATGGAAGATTACATCAACTTCCTGACGCCGCAGTTCTCCCGCACCCATATCAACTTCCAGCGCGTGCCGACGGTGGATACCTCCAACCCGTTCGCGGCCAAAAGTATCCCATCCCTGGATGAGAGCTTTGTGGTGATTCATTTCCGCAATCTCGAAGGCATTGATTACCCCTGGCTGCTGGCGATGCTGCAGGGCTCATTTATTTCTCACATGAATACATTGGTCGTGCCGGGCGGAAAAATGGGGCTGGCGATGGAGCTCATCATGACGCCGCTGGTGGAGCGGTTGATGGAAGGAAAGCAGATTGCGTGACGTCTGTTGCCGGATGGCGCTTCGCTTATCCGGCCTACGTTCGTGCAGTTGTAGGCCCGGTAAGCGCAGCGCCACCGGGCTTTATTTTTAAGCCTCGATCACTTCATACGAATGGGTGATTTTTACCGCTTTCTCCAGCATTAACGCCACAGAGCAGTACTTCTCGGCAGACAGGTCCACCGCACGTGAAACTGCCGCGTCTTTCAGCGCTTTACCGGTGACCACAAAGTGCAGATTAATGTGGGTGAACAGGCGTGGCGCCTCTTCGCGACGTTCTGACGTCAGTTTCACCTCACAATCCGTCACGTCATGACGGCCTTTTTGCAGAATCGACACCACGTCAATGGCGCTGCATCCCCCTGCCGCCATCAGCACCATTTCCATTGGGCTGGGCGCTTTATCGCCGGAGTTACCGTCCATCAAAATCTGGTGCCCTGACGCGGATTCGCCCAGGAACGTTAAACCTTCAACCCACTTCACGCGCGCTTGCATATTCTTAAACTCCAACGTTGCATTTTTGGTGACAGATTACGCGTGCGTTACATTTCTCGCAATGGAAGGCGACCTGCATCATGCTGAAGCGAGACACCAGGAGACACGCGGCGAAAGCTATGCTAAAACACTCAGGATGCTACAGTAATACATTGACGTTACACATGTATGCAGAGGACATCAAACTTTACTGGCTGCGAAACGTTACGGTAGCCGACTTCCCAGGGTATGGGTAAGAATTCGATTGCAACCCCAGAGTCCGGATGCATCTGATGACTCTGGTGACAGCTTATAACAGAGGATAACAGCGCATGGTGCTTGGCAAACCGCAAACAGACCCGACTCTCGAATGGTTCTTGTCTCATTGCCACATTCATAAGTACCCATCGAAGAGCACGCTGATTCACCAGGGTGAAAAAGCGGAAACGTTGTATTACATCGTTAAAGGCTCGGTGGCAGTGCTGATCAAAGATGAAGAAGGGAAAGAGATGATCCTTTCTTATCTGAACCAGGGCGATTTCATCGGTGAACTGGGCCTGTTTGAAGAGGGCCAGGAACGTAGCGCCTGGGTTCGTGCAAAGACAGCATGTGAAGTGGCTGAAATTTCTTACAAGAAGTTCCGTCAGCTGATTCAGGTTAACCCTGACATTCTGATGCGTCTCTCTTCCCAGATGGCGCGCCGCCTGCAGGTCACCTCAGAGAAAGTGGGCAACCTCGCCTTCCTGGACGTGACGGGCCGCATCGCACAAACTCTGCTGAACCTGGCGAAACAGCCGGACGCCATGACCCACCCGGACGGCATGCAAATTAAAATTACCCGTCAGGAAATTGGTCAGATCGTTGGTTGCTCCCGTGAAACAGTGGGCCGTATCCTGAAAATGCTGGAAGATCAAAACCTGATTTCCGCCCACGGTAAAACCATCGTGGTCTACGGAACGCGTTAATTCCGCTCAAACGGCGTGCCATCGCAAGGTGTCACGCCGTTTTTGTCTCTTCTCCCCATGTGGCGCAGGCTGATCTATCACCCGGAAGTTAACTACGCACTGCGACAAACGCTGGTGTTGTGTCTTCCCGTGGCCATAGGCCTGATCCTCGGACATCTTCAGCAAGGCCTGCTGTTTTCCCTCGTGCCCGCCTGCTGCAACATCGCCGGTCTGGACACGCCGCATAAGCGCTTTTTCAAACGCCTGATTATTGGTGGCTGCCTGTTTGCCGGCTGTAGCCTCGCCGTACAGCTGTTACTGGCTCGTGATATCCCGCTGCCGCTGATCCTGACCGTGCTGGCGATGACGCTCGGCGTCACGGCGGAAATCAGTTCGCTGCACGCTCGCCTGCTTCCCGCGTCGCTGATTGCGGCCATCTTCACGCTAAGCCTCGCCGGGAATATGCCGGTGTGGGAGCCGCTGCTGATCTACGCCCTGGGGACACTGTGGTACGGGCTGTTCAACTGGTTCTGGTTCTGGCTGTGGCGGGAACAGCCGCTGCGCGAATCCCTGAGCCTGCTCTATGTGCAGCTAGCGGAGTACTGCGAAGCCAAATACACCCTGCTGACCCAGCATACCGATCCGGAAAAAGCCTTACCCCCGCTGCTGACGCGCCAGCAGAAGGTGGTGGATCTGATAAGCCAGTGCTATCAGCAGCTGCATATGCTCGCCGCCAACAAGAACCACGAGTACAAACGGCTGCTGCGCACCTTCCAGGTCGGGCTGGACCTGCAGGAGCATATCTCCGTGAGCCTGCACCATCCGCAGGAGGTGCAAAAGCTGGTCGAGCGCAGCCACGCCGAAGCGGTGATCCGCTGGAACGCGCAGACCGTCTCGGCACGACTGCGGGTGCTGGCTGACGATATTCTTTACCACCGCTACCCCACGCGCTTTAACATGGAAAAACAGCTCGGCGCGCTGGAGAAAATCGCCCGTCAGCATCCGGATAACCCGGTCGGCCAGTTTGCCGCCTGGCACTTCAGCCGCATCGCCCGCGTGCTGCGCACCCAGCGCCCGCTCTATCCGCGCGATCTGATGGCGGATAAGCAAAAACGACTGCCGTTATTGCCCGCGCTCAGGAGCTATCTGTCGCTTAAATCGTCCGCCCTGCGCAACGCCGCACGGATTAGCGTGATGCTCAGTACCGCCAGCCTGATGGGCATGGCGCTGCATCTGCCGAAACCCTACTGGATCTTAATGACCGTGCTGTTTGTCACCCAGAACGGCTACGGCGCCACGCGGGTGCGTATTCTGCATCGGGCGGGCGGCACCATGGCCGGGCTGATCATTGCGGGCGTGACGCTGCACTTCCACGTGCCGGAAGGCTACACCCTGGCAGGGATGCTGGCGATCACGCTGGTGAGTTACCTGATTATCCGCAAAAACTACGGCTGGGCGATGGTGGGCTTCACGGTGACGGCGGTATACACCCTGCAGCTACTCACGCTCAATGGCGAACAGTTTATTGTCGCCAGGCTGATCGATACCCTGATCGGCTGCCTGATTGCCTTCGGCGGTATGGTCTGGCTCTGGCCGCAGTGGCAAAGCGGACTGCTCAGGCAGAACGCCCACGACGCGCTGGAAGCCGACCAGCAGGCCATTCGCCTGATCCTGAGCGACGACCCGCAGCCCTCCCCGCTGGCGTATCAGCGCATGAAGGTCAACCAGGCGCACAACGCCCTGTTTAACTCGCTCAATCAGGCGATGCAGGAGCCGGGCTTTAACTCGCACTATCTGGCCGATATGAAGCTCTGGGTGACGCACAGCCAGTTTATCGTCGAGCACATTAACGCCATGACCACGCTGGCGCGCGAGCACACGATGCTCACGCCGGATCTGGCGCAGCGCTATTTGCAGTCGTGTGAAATTGCGTTGCAGCGGTGTCAGCAGCGTCTGGAGTATGACTCGCCGGGTGAGTCGGGGGATTCAAATATTCTGGAAGCGCCGGAAACGCTGACCCACGGCCCAATGAGCACCCTGGAACAGCATTTACAGCGCGTGCTGGGGCATCTGAACACCATGCACACCATTTCGTCGGTGGCATGGCGTCAGCGTCCGCATCATGGGGTTTGGTTAACGCGCGTGTTGAAACGAACGCCGTACTAATTCTGCTGGACGATCTTCGCAACCGCCGCGCCAAAGCGGGTTAATCCGTCTTCAATATCCTTATCTTCCACCACCAGCGACGGCGCAAAGCGCATCACGTCCGGCCCGGCGTTGAGCACCATCACCCCTTCGCGAGCGGCGGCGTGCAGGAAATCACGCGCGCGGCCCTTGTACTGCGGCTTCAGCTCAGCGCCAATCAGCAGCCCCATCCCACGGATCTCGCTGAACACGTCGAACTGCTCATCAATCTTTTTCAGGTGTTTCACAAACAGCTCGCGCTTCGCGCTAACGCCGTTCAACACCTCTGGTGTGTTGATGATGTCGAACGCGGCACCCGCCACGGCGCTCGCCAGCGGGTTACCGCCGTAGGTTGAGCCGTGAGAACCGACGTGGAACGCGGAGGCGATCTCCTGCGTCGTCAGGACCGCACTTACCGGGAATCCACCGCCGAGCGCTTTCGCGCTGGTCAGAATATCCGGCGTCACGCCGTAGTGCATATAGGCAAACAGGTCCCCGGTACGTCCCATTCCGCACTGCACTTCATCAAAGACCAGCAGCGCCTGATGTTCGTCGCACAGCGCGCGCAGCCCTTTCAGGAACTCCGGGGTTGCCGCGGTCACGCCGCCTTCCCCCTGAATAGGTTCCACCACCACCGCGCAGGTGTGATCGTCCATCACCGCTTTTACCGCGTGCAGATCGTTAAACGGCACGTGGACGATGTCGGCCGGTTTCGGGCCAAACCCGTCGGAATACTTCGGCTGGCCGCCAACGGAGACGGTAAAGAAGGAGCGCCCGTGGAAAGCGTTATGGAAGGCGATGATTTTGGTTTTATACGGGCTGTGGCGCGTAGTCGCGTAGTAGCGCGCCAGCTTAAAGGCGGTTTCGTTGGCTTCGGTGCCGGAGTTCATAAACAGCACGCGCTCGGCAAAGGTCGCCTCAATGATCTTGCGGCCCAGGCGCAGCGCCGGCTCGTTGGTAAAGACGTTGCTGGTGTGCCACAGGGTTTCACCCTGGGTTTTCAGCGCCTCCACCAGCGCGGGATGGCAATGACCCAGCGCCGTGACCGCAATTCCGCCCGCGAAATCCACATACTCTTTACCCTCCTGATCCCAGACGCGGCTGCCTTTCCCCTTCACCGGGATAAACTCAGCCGGTGCATAAATCGGCAGGATCACTTCATCAAATGTTGCGCGGGTAATTGCTGGTTGTTCAGTTGCCATGTCATGCCCATCCATTTTATGTCACATTGATTGTGAAAATATAATCACAAAATATGCATAAAAAATCACAGCAAGGCAACAGATATTCAGCGATGGAGGAAATTTGCCAGCAGCGCGTGCCCCTGCTCGCTGAGGATACTTTCCGGATGGAACTGCACGCCTTCGAGATCCCATTCGCGGTGGCGAATCCCCATGATCTCCTGCGTATCGCTCCAGGCGGTCACCTCAAAGCCGTCAGGCAGCGTCGGCGGGTCAATCACCAGCGAGTGGTAGCGCGTCACGGTTAACGGATTATTGAGCCCCGTAAACACCCCGGTGCCCGCGTGCGTAACCGGCGAGGTTTTACCGTGCATCACTTTGGCGGCCCGTACGATGGTGGCGCCAAACGCCTGGGCAATCGCCTGATGACCCAGACAGACGCCCAGGATCGGCAGCCTGCCGGCATAGTGCTGGATAACCTCCAGCGAAATACCCGATTCCGACGGGGTGCAGGGGCCGGGTGAAATCACAATTTTCTGCGGAGCCAGCGTCTCGATATCGGCGAGCTCGATCTCGTCGTTGCGACGAACAACCACCTCTGCACCCAGTTCGCAAAAATACTGGTAAAGGTTCCAGGTGAAGGAATCGTAGTTATCAATCAGCAGAATCATGGCGGCTCCCGAAAAAAATGCCGCCCTATTCTACTCAGATTCCCGCGCTTCGCTCACTACTTTGGCAAAGATAGCGTTTAGCGCGGTTAAATCCCCCGTTGCGCCGCTGCGGTTAGCGGTCACCCACTGCTCAGGATCGATATCGCGCCAGTCCAGCGCGTAACCCGCGTGAAGCGCCAGCTGCTCGAAGAACACCCGTTGGGCAATGCCATTGCCGCGCATAAACGGGTGCAGCATGTTGATTTCGCAGTAATAGTGGCTAACCCGGTCAACAAACGCCGCTTTCTCAAGACCCACAAGATACTTTTCGCTTTCCAGCGCCGCCATCAGTTCATTCCCCATCTTCTCGATGTATTCGAAATGGCAGAAGGGAATATCCCCCTTGAAAATATCGTCGGTACGGAACTCCCCTGCCCGCTTCATCTCTCTGAGGTAGAGATGGCGGTGAATAAGGCATAGATGGGGTAACCCGGGCGCGGAAGGCCCAAGCTCCAGGGTCTCAATGTCGGGCTCCGATGGACCATTACCTTTCTCAAGGAGACAACTGGCCTGAAAGTTGACGCTACGCTGCTGCTCCCAGAGACGGGATTTTTGCTTGTCGGTGAGTTTTTTCACTTAACGCCTCCCTGAATAGTCCGTTTGCCACAAGTATAAGCAGCAAAACGCGCTTTCGCAGGGAGGGCGACATCACGCGGGCAGGAGAAGCCCGCGTTCAGAAGAATTACGGCAGAACTTTTGCTGAGAGGATCACGACAGGTTTTGACGGCACATTCTGGTACGGACCGACATCGTGAGTAGGCACCTGAGAAATCTTGTCGGCGACGTCCATCCCTTTCACAATTTTACCGAAAACGGCATAGCCGAAGTCGCGCTGACCGTGGTCGAGGAAGGCGTTATCCGCCACGTTAAGGAAGAACTGGCTGGTCGCGCTGTCTTTGTCCGCGGTACGCGCCATAGAGATCGTGCCGCGCTTGTTCAGCAGGCCGTTATCCGCTTCGTTTTTGATTGGCGGGTTCGGCTGTTTCTGCTGCATCTGCTCGTTGAAGCCGCCGCCCTGAATCATGAAGCCCGGGATCACGCGGTGGAAGGTGGTGTTGTTGTAGAAGCCGCTGTTCACATAGTCGAGGAAGTTTTTCACAGAAACCGGAGCTTTCTGGCTATTCAGTTCCAGCTCAATATTCCCGGCGGAGGTGGTCAGCAGAACGTGAGGGTCCCCTTTTGCTGCCAGCGCAGCAGGGGAAACGGCAGAAAGAGCAAACACAGCTGCGACAGCCGCCAGTGTTGATTTGAGCATGAGAATTCCTTAACAAAGCGCAGTATAAAAAGCGAATGGCTTGATTCTAAAGAGCAGTATGAACGGAGACCAGCCTTTTACCTAATTTTACGAAATTGAAACAGTTGTAACCACGCAAACGATTGGTTTTATCGCCTTTTTATGTGATCACGATCACATAAAAACCTGCAATGAACGTCTAATTTCTCTTAAAAGATATGAATAGATCACTTTAATGTCTAAAATCTGCCCGCTCTCAGCGCCCCATGGGCGCTTTTCTTTTTCTGAACAGGCCAGACATGACTAACAGCAATCGCATCAAGCTCACATGGATCAGCTTCTTCTCCTACGCCCTGACCGGCGCGTTGGTGATCGTCACCGGGATGGTGATGGGGAATATCGCAGACTACTTCCAGCTGCCCGTTTCCAGCATGAGTAACACCTTCACCTTCCTCAACGCGGGGATCCTGATCTCTATCTTCCTGAATGCCTGGCTGATGGAAATCGTGCCGCTGAAAACCCAGCTTCGCTTCGGCTTTGTGCTGATGGTCGCCGCCGTGGCGGGGCTGATGCTGAGCCACAGCATCGCCCTGTTCTCTGCCGCCATGTTCGTGCTCGGCCTGGTTAGCGGGATCACCATGTCGATCGGTACGTTCCTGATTACCCATATGTATGAAGGCCGCCAGCGCGGCGCGCGCCTGCTGTTTACCGACTCCTTCTTCAGCATGGCCGGCATGATCTTCCCGATGGTCGCGGCCGTTCTGCTGGCCCGCAGCATTGAATGGTACTGGGTCTATGCCTGCATTGGTCTGGTCTACGTGGCGATTTTTATTCTGACCTTCGGCTGCGAGTTCCCGGTACTGGGCAAGAAAGCGCAAACCACGGCAGAGCCTGTGGCGAAAGAGAAATGGGGTATCGGCGTGCTGTTCCTCTCCATCGCCGCCCTGTGCTACATCCTGGGCCAGCTGGGCTTTATTTCCTGGGTACCGGAATACGCCAAAGGTCTGGGCATGAGCCTGAACGATGCGGGTAAACTGGTGAGCGATTTCTGGATGTCTTACATGTTCGGCATGTGGGCGTTTAGCTTCATCCTGCGCTTCTTTGACCTGCAGCGCATTCTGACCGTGCTGGCAGGTCTGGCGACCGTGCTGATGTATCTGTTCATCAACGGCTCCCCGGAACATATGCCGTGGTTCATTCTGACCCTGGGCTTCTTCTCCAGCGCGATCTACACCTCGATCATCACCCTGGGCTCTCTGCAGACCAAAGTGGCCTCGCCGAAGCTGGTTAACTTCGTTCTGACCTGCGGCACCATCGGCACTATGCTGACCTTCGTGGTGACGGGCCCGATCGTTGCCCACAGCGGCCCGCTGGCCGCGCTGCACACCGCGAACGGTCTGTACGCCGTGGTGTTCATCATGTGCTTCATCCTGGGCTTTGTGACCCGCCACCGCCAGCACAACGCGGCAGCGGCATCGCACTAAACCCTGCGCCCCTTTGCATTATGCAGAGGGGCTGTTTCTGGCGAAACTGACCTCTTCTCCTCCGGTATCCATCTGGATCCAGGTCTGCGCCAGCTGCGTGGTGGCGATAATCCGCCCCTGACGAATCGACCAGCGCACCGGCACCTGACAGCGCACCGCTTCAAACCCGCTCTCCGCAGGCAAAATAATCAGATTTGCCGGATTTCCCGTTTCAATACCGTAATCGCTCAGGCCGAAGGTACGGGCGCTGTTATGGGTGATCAGGTTCAGGCCGCTGTCGATTTGCGGATAGCCCATCATCTGGCAGACGTGTAGCCCCATATGCAGCACCTGCAGCATGTTGCCGGTGCCGAGCGGGTACCACGGGTCGAAGACGTCGTCGTGACCGAAGCAGACGTTAATGCCCGCCTCCTGCAGTTCTTTCACGCGGGTGATACCGCGACGCTTCGGATAGTCATCAAAGCGCCCCTGCAGGTGGATGTTGACCAGCGGGTTAGCAACGAAGTTAATCCCCGACATCTTCAGCAGGCGGAAAAGCCGCGAGGTGTAAGCGCCGTTGTAGGAGTGCATGGCGGTGGTGTGGCTGGCCGTCACGCGCGGGCCGATGCCAGCCTCATACGCCAGCGTGGCCACCGTCTCGACAAACCGCGACTGTTCGTCGTCAATTTCATCGCAGTGGATATCCAGCGGTCGGTCATACTTCTTCGCCAGTTCAAAAGCGATGTGCAGCGACTGGACGCCATATTCCCGGGTAAATTCGAAGTGCGGGATCGCCCCCACCACGTCGGCCCCCAGTTTTAACGCCTCTTCCAGCAGCGTCGCGCCGTTCGGGTAAGAGAGAATACCTTCCTGCGGAAACGCGACGATTTGCAGCGTTACCCACGGCGCCACCTCCTGCTTCACCTCCAGCATCGCCTTCAGGGCGGTGAGCGTCGGGTCAGAGACATCCACATGGGTACGAACAAACTGGATGCCATTAGCGATTTGCCACTTCAGCGTTTTCCAGGCGCGTGCTTTCACATCCTCATGGCTGAGCAGCGCCTTGCGCTCCGCCCAGCGTTCAATGCCTTCGAACAGCGTGCCGGACTGGTTCCAGTTCGGCTCCCCCGCCGTCTGGGTGGTATCAAGATGAATATGCGGCTCGATGAACGGCGGGAGAGCAAGCCCACCGCGCGCGTTCAGTACCTCATAACTTTCGGCGTGGGTATCGTCCATGGGGGTGATGTCACCAAATCGCCCGTTCTCGATGGCAAGTTGCCACAGCCCATCCCGACCCGGTAAACGTACATTCTGAACAAGCCATAACGGTGATGTAGACATACCTTTCCCCTCATAAACGCAGCTGATATTCAGGCGTATCGATTTTTGCAAAACCGCCCCTGAGTTGTACACAAATTCAACGAACACGAAAAGCCTGCGATTTCCGCTACTTATAAAAATCCTGACAAATCAGTCATATACCACCTAAGGAGTAGGCGAAGACGTATTTGATTTGCATCAATAAGCGCCCCTGCTGAATCGTTAAGGTAGGCAATAATAGAAAAGAAATCGAGGCAATAATGAGCAAAGTCAGACTCGCTATCATCGGTAACGGTATGGTCGGCCACCGCTTTATTGAGGATCTTCTCGATAAGGCCGATGCTGAGCAGTTCGATATTACCGTGTTCTGTGAAGAACCCCGCAAGGCGTACGATCGTGTGCACTTGTCTTCCTACTTCTCCCATCATACCGCCGAAGAGCTCTCTCTGGTGCGCGAAGGTTTCTACGAGAAGCATGGCGTAAAAGTGCTGGTGGGCGAACGCGCTATCACCATCAACCGTCAGGAAAAAGTGATCCACTCCAGTGCTGGCCGTACGGTTTTTTACGACAAGCTGATCATGGCGACAGGCTCGTACCCGTGGATCCCGCCAATTAAAGGCTCGGAAACACAGGATTGCTTCGTTTACCGTACCATTGAAGATCTCAACGCTATCGAATCCTGTGCGCGTAGAAGCAAACGCGGCGCGGTTGTCGGCGGCGGCCTGCTGGGTCTGGAAGCGGCAGGCGCGCTGAAAAACCTCGGCGTGGAAACCCACGTCATCGAATTTGCCCCGATGCTGATGGCCGAACAGCTCGACCACATGGGTGGTGACCAGCTGCGTCGTAAAATCGAAAGCATGGGCGTGAAGGTTCACACCAGCAAGAACACCAAAGAGATCGTTCAGGAAGGGACTGAAGCGCGCAAAACCATGCGCTTTGCCGACGGCAGCGAGCTGGAGGTGGACTTCATCGTCTTCTCCACCGGTATTCGTCCGCGCGACAAGCTGGCGACGCAGTGCGGTCTGGCCGTCGCGCAGCGCGGCGGGATCATGATTAACGACACCTGCCAGACCTCCGATCCGGATATCTACGCCATCGGCGAATGCGCCAGCTGGAACAACCGCGTATACGGCCTGGTGGCGCCGGGCTACAAAATGGCGCAGGTCGCCGTGGATCATATCCTCGGCAGCGAAAACGCCTTCACCGGCGCAGACATGAGCGCCAAGCTGAAGCTGCTGGGCGTGGATGTAGGCGGTATTGGCGATGCGCACGGCCGCACCCCGAATTCCCGCAGCTACGTCTATCTGGACGAAAGCAAAGAGGTCTACAAACGACTCATCGTCAGCCAGGACAACAAAACCCTGCTCGGCGCGGTGCTGGTGGGCGACACCAGCGACTTCGGTAACCTGCTCCAGCTGGTGCTCAACGCCATTGAGCTGCCGGAAAACCCGGACGCGCTGATCCTCCCGGCGCACGCCTCCAGCGGCAAGCCGTCCATCGGCGTGGATAAACTGCCGGACAGCGCGCAGATTTGCTCCTGCTTCGACGTGACCAAAGGCATGCTGATCTCCGCGATCAACAAAGGGTGCCACACTGTTGCGGCGCTGAAAGCGGAAACCAAAGCCGGTACCGGCTGCGGCGGCTGTATTCCGCTGGTCACTCAGGTGCTGAACGCCGAACTGGCGAAACAGGGCATCGATGTGAACAACAACCTGTGCGAGCACTTCGCGTATTCTCGCCAGGAGCTGTACCACCTGATCCGCGTGGAAGGCATCAAATCCTTCGACGAACTGCTGGCGAAGCACGGCCAGGGCTACGGCTGTGAAGTGTGTAAACCGACCGTCGGCTCCCTGCTGGCCTCCTGCTGGAACGAGTACGTGCTCAAGCCCGAGCATACGCCGCTGCAGGACACCAACGACAACTTCCTGGCCAACATCCAGAAAGACGGCACCTACTCCGTGATTCCACGCTCGGCGGGTGGTGAAATTACGCCGGAAGGGCTGGTCGCGGTGGGCCGTATCGCACGTGAATTTAACCTCTACACCAAAATTACCGGCTCCCAGCGTATCGGCCTGTTTGGCGCGCAGAAGGACGACCTGCCGGAAATCTGGCGTCAGCTGATTGAGGCGGGCTTCGAAACCGGCCACGCGTACGCTAAAGCGCTGCGCATGGCGAAAACCTGCGTGGGCAGCACCTGGTGTCGCTACGGCGTCGGCGACAGCGTGGGCTTCGGCGTTGAGCTGGAAAACCGCTACAAAGGCATCCGTACCCCGCACAAAATGAAGTTCGGCGTCTCCGGCTGTACCCGCGAATGTGCGGAAGCGCAGGGTAAAGACGTGGGTATTATTGCCACCGAGAAAGGCTGGAACCTGTATGTGTGCGGCAACGGCGGGATGAAACCGCGCCATGCGGACCTGCTGGCGGCGGATCTCGATCGCGACACGCTGATTCAGTATCTCGATCGCTTCATGATGTTCTACATCCGTACCGCCGATAAGCTGACCCGTACCGCCTCCTGGCTCGATAACCTCGAGGGCGGCATCGACTACCTGAAATCAGTCATTATCGACGACAAGCTGGGCCTGAACGAACATCTGGAAGCGGAAATGGCACGCCTGCGCGAGGCGGTGATCTGCGAGTGGACGGAAACCGTCAACACCCCGGCGGCGCAGACGCGCTTCAAACACTTTATCAACAGCACCCAGCGCGACCCGAACGTACAGGTTGTGCCGGAGCGCGAACAGCATCGTCCGGCGACGCCGTATGAACGTATTCCGGTCACGCTGGTGGAGGAAAACGCATGAGCCAGTGGGTAAACATCTGCAATATTAACGACATTCTCCCCGCCACCGGCGTCTGTGCGCTGCTGGGCAACGAGCAGGTGGCGATTTTCCGCCCTCGCCACGATGAACAGGTTTTTGCCATCAGCAATATCGACCCGTTCTTTGAGGCCAGCGTGCTCTCCCGCGGCCTGATTGCCGAGCACCAGGGTGAACTGTGGGTCGCCAGCCCGTTGAAAAAGCAGCGTTTCCGCTTAACCGACGGACTCTGCATGGAAGATGAAAGCTTCTCGGTCAAACACTACGACGTCCGCGTGAAGGACGGCGAGGTGCAGCTGAAAGCGTAACCCCTCGCCTTTTCAACAGGAAAGGCTTATGACCCCTTATGGGTAACGGCAGGAAAAACCGTATGTTCTGTACGATTCCTGCTGTTATCCTGACGTCAATTCTTCCCCCGCCATGAATGCTGTGAGGTAACGTCGTGGATCACCTGCCGATTTTTTGTCAATTACGCAACCGCGACTGCCTGCTCGTGGGCGGCGGCGACGTGGCCGAGCGCAAAGCGCGCCTGCTGTTAGAGGCTGGCGCCCGCCTGACCGTGAATGCCCTTTCCTTCGCCCCCCAGTTTGAGGTTTGGGCCCAGGAAGGGATGCTCACGCTGGAACAGGGCGCGTTTAATGAATCCCTGCTGGATACCTGCTGGCTGACCATTGCCGCGACGGATGACGATGAAGTGAACCAGCGCGTGAGCGACGCCTGCGAAGCGCGCCGTATCTTCTGCAACGTGGTGGATGCGCCGAAAGAGGCCAGCTTTATCATGCCGTCGATTATCGACCGCTCGCCGCTGATGATTGCGGTCTCGTCCGGGGGACGTTCGCCGGTTCTCGCGCGTCTGCTGCGGGAAAAACTGGAAGCCCTGTTGCCCCAGCATCTTGGCCAGATTGCGCATTATGCCGGGCAGCTGCGTTCACGCGTGAAGCAAACCTTCGCGACCGTGGGCGAGCGCCGTCGCTTCTGGGAAAAATTCTTTGTGAACGACAGGCTGGCGCAGTCGCTGGCGAATCAGGACACCAAAGCCGTTGAAGAGACGACCGAACAGCTGCTGAGCGAACCGCTGGACCATCGCGGCGAAGTGGTGCTGGTGGGCGCAGGCCCCGGTGATGCGAGCTTGCTGACGCTGAAAGGGCTACAGCAGATCCAGCAGGCCGATATCGTGGTGTACGACCGTCTGGTGTCCGATGACATCATGAATCTGGTCCGTCGCGATGCCGACCGCGTCTTCGTGGGCAAACGGGCGGGCTACCACTGCGTGCCGCAGGAGGAGATCAACCAGATCCTGCTGCGCGAGGCGCAGAAAGGTAAACGCGTAGTGCGCCTTAAGGGCGGCGATCCGTTTATTTTTGGTCGCGGCGGCGAGGAGCTGGAAACCCTGTGCGACGCCGGCATTCCGTTCTCTGTCGTGCCCGGCATTACGGCGGCGTCCGGCTGTTCAGCGTACTCTGGCATTCCGCTGACCCATCGCGACTACGCTCAGAGCGTGCGTCTGGTGACGGGCCACCTGAAGACCGGCAGCGAGCTGGACTGGCATAACCTGGCCGCCGAAAAGCAGACGCTGGTGTTCTACATGGGGCTCAATCAGGCCGCCACGATTCAGGCGAAGCTGCTGGAGCACGGTATGAATGCGGATATGCCCGTCGCGCTGGTCGAAAACGGCACCGCCATTACGCAGCGCGTGGTGGATGGTGTACTGACGCAGTTAGGCGAGCTGGCGCAGCAGGTTGAAAGCCCGGCGCTGATCGTGGTAGGTCGCGTGGTTGAACTGCGCGACAAACTGAACTGGTTCTCGAATCACTAACGCATATTCTCCCTTCCTGGAGTAGTCCTTAAGCGGACTACTCCCCTCTTACGCCTACCGATAACATACCGCCCGCATAGTGGAACTTTTCCATTTATTCCCTCGTATTACATCCATTTTTTAGACAAGGAATGCATATGTTCAAACTGGCAAAAGCCGCCGTTCTGGTTGGCCTGTTATCGACGCTGACGGCCTGCACCGGTCACGTACAGAACACCAAAAATAATTGCAGCTACGATTATCTGCTGCACCCGGCGATCTCCATTTCGAAAATCATCGGTGGTTGCGGCCCGGCAGCGCAGCAGTAAGCGTTTTACAGGCGTAAAAAAACCGGGGTGTCCCGGTTTTTTAGTTTTGGAGAGTGTGTTTTTTGTCGGGTGGCGGCTTTGCCTTACCCGACCTACACGATCCTGTAGGCCGGGTAAGCGTTAGCGCCACCCGGCAAGCAGACTCAAGGCTTCGCAACAAACCCAATCGCGTTGTACACCGCTTTCAGGGTTTCGGACGCGCGCGCGCTGGCTTTTTCCGCGCCCTCTTTCATCACTTTCTGCAGGAAAGCTTCGTCGTTACGGTAGCGGTGATAACGCTCCTGCAGCTCGGTCAGCATGCCGGAAACGGCATCTGCCACTTCGCCTTTCAGGTGGCCGTACATCTTGCCTTCGAAGTGTTTTTCCAGCTCAGGGATGCTCTGGCCGGTGACGCCGGAGAGGATATCCAGCAGGTTGGAGACGCCCGCTTTGTTCTGCACGTCGTAGCGCACAACAGGCGGCTCGTCGGAATCGGTCACCGCGCGCTTGAGTTTTTTCACCACCGATTTCGGATCTTCCAGCAGGCCGATAACGTTGTTACGGTTATCGTCAGACTTGGACATCTTCTTGGTCGGCTCCAGCAGCGACATCACGCGCGCGCCGGACTTCGGAATGAAAGGCTCAGGCACTTTAAACACATCGCCGTAGATCGCGTTAAAGCGCTGGGCGATATCGCGGCTCAGCTCCAGGTGCTGCTTCTGGTCTTCACCCACCGGGACCTGGTTAGTCTGGTACAGCAGAATGTCTGCCGCCATCAGCACCGGATAGTCAAACAGACCGGCGTTGATGTTTTCAGAGTAGCGCGCGGATTTATCCTTGAACTGGGTCATGCGGCTCAGCTCGCCGAAATAGGTGTAGCAGTTCAGCGCCCAGCCCAGCTGCGCATGCTCCGGCACGTGAGACTGAACGAAGATAGTGCTCTTCTCTGGATCAATACCGCAGGCCAGATACAGCGCCAGGGTGTCCAGCGTGGCTTTGCGCAGCTTCTCAGGATCCTGACGCGCGGTAATCGCATGGAGATCGACGATGCAGTAAATGCAATGATAGTCATCCTGCATGCTGACCCACTGACGTAACGCACCCATGTAGTTACCAATGGTCAATTCACCTGAAGGCTGTGCGCCACTAAAAACGATGGGCTTAGTCATTATTCAATTCCTGATGTTCACTGTGCGAAAGCCCGAGTGCGGGCAACAAATCTTTGAAGTGGTCGAAAACGACGTCCGGCTCACTCAGCGTGATGGCTTCACCGTAGTTGTAGCCATAGGTTAACCCCACGGAAGGACACCCGGCCGCGCGGGCAGCCAGAATATCATTGCGGGAATCGCCGACAAAGAGCAGCTCCGCAGGCGTTAAGGATAATTTTCCTGCCACCAGCAGCAGCGGTTCCGGATGGGGCTTTTTGTTTTGCACATCGTCGCCGCCCACAATCACGGAGAAATACTTCGCGATATCGAGCGCGTCGAGCAGCGGTGCGACAAACGGCGTAGGTTTGTTGGTCACCAGACCCAGCGGGATGCCCTTCGCGTGCAGCGCACTCAGCGTTTCCTGAACGTCCGGGAACAGGAAGCTGCCCTCCTCGACGGTCTCTTCGTAGAAACGATCGAACAGTTTGCGCAGAATACGAAGCTGCTCTTCCTGCGGGATGTCCGCGTGATCGACGCTCGGTTTCCCCTGGGCGGAACGCTGTGACGCACGCTCCTGACGCGCCCACGTCAACGCGCGCTCCATCAGAACATCGGCGCCGTTGCCAATCCACGTGACGACACGCTCTTCACCCGCAACGGGGAGTTCAAGTGCATACAGCGCCTGGTCAACGGCGCTCGTTAAGCCCGGCGCGCTGTCAACCAGCGTGCCGTCGAGGTCGAATGCCACACCCCGAATAGCCTGTAATTTATCCATGACTTACCTTCGCCAGCTCGCAGCGCATTTCATCGATGACTTTTTTGTAATCCGGTTGGTCGAAAATGGCTGAACCGGCAACGAACATATCCGCGCCTGCCGCCGCAATTTCACCAATGTTATTCACTTTCACGCCGCCGTCCACTTCCAGACGAATATCGTAGCCTGACTCGTCAATACGACGGCGGACTTCACGCAGCTTATCCAGCGTGTGAGGAATGAATGCCTGGCCGCCAAAGCCCGGGTTAACGGACATCAGCAGGATCACGTCCAGCTTGTCCATGACATAGTCGAGATAGCTCAGCGGCGTGGCCGGGTTAAACACCAGACCCGCTTTACAGCCGTTCTCTTTGATCAGCTGCAGCGTGCGATCCACATGTTCAGAGGCTTCTGGATGGAAGGTGATGATGCTGGCACCCGCCGCGGCGAAGTCAGGCACGATGCGATCAACCGGTTTCACCATCAGGTGAACGTCGATCGGGGCGGTAATGCCATAGTTACGCAGCGCCTTGAGCACCATCGGACCGATGGTCAGGTTTGGAACGTAGTGGTTATCCATCACGTCGAAATGGACGACATCCGCGCCAGCCGCCAGTGCGTTGGCAGTGTCTTCACCCAGGCGGGCAAAATCGGCCGACAGAATTGAGGGAGCAATCAAAAACTGTTTCATCCGCTTCTCCTTGAAATGTGTTTACCGGCGGGCAAAACGGCTCAGGGGCGATAAAGAGCCAGGAGTTCGTCCACCTTTTTACGTGTGCCGCCGTTGCTGCTAATGCTACGCCGCACCTTAACCTGAAAATGCTTCGCGGCTTTGTACCATTCGCGCGTATCAGGCGTGTCGTGATTCGAAATTAACACCGGAATTCTTTTGCTGACCAGCTTTTCCGCCATCTCCGCCAGGCGCGCCTGCTCGGCAGGGCTGAAGCTGTTAGTGTGATAGGCGGTGAAGTTCGCCGTCGCAGACAGCGGCGCGTATGGCGGGTCACAGTAAACCACCGAATTGACGCCAGCCAGCTCCATACACTCTTCATAGGAGAGGCAATGGAACTCCGCGTTCTGCGCTTTTTCGGCAAAGTGATACAGCTCGTCCTGTGGGAAATACGGGCGCTTATAGCGGCCAAACGGCACGTTAAATTCCCCACGAAGATTATACCGGCACAGGCCGTTGTAACCATGCCGGTTGAGATAGAGGAACAACAGAGCTCTGCGGAACGGATCCTGGCTCTGGTTAAACTCCGCGCGGAACTGGTAGTAAACGTCCGGGTTATTGTTCTCGGGCGTAAACAGTTTGCGCGCCTCGGCGACATACTCATCGGTACGCAGCTTAACGATGTTATAGAGGCTGATAAGGTCGCTGTTGATATCCGCCAGGATATAACGAGAAAAATCGGTGTTGAGGAACACCGATCCCGCACCCACGAAAGGTTCGATAAGGCACTCGCCTTTAGGCAGGTGCTTTTTAATATCATCGAGCAGGGGGTATTTCCCTCCTGCCCATTTCAGAAAAGCGCGATTTTTTTTCATGCTGACTAACTGATTACACCTTCTCCGGCTGTGGAGAAAGCTCCGACAGCATCCTGCGCTTTAAACATTACTTCAGATCGGCCTGAACCTGATGAATCGGCTTCGCCCATGGGTTCTTCGCCTGAACGTCAGCTGGCAGCGCCGCTACGGCACGTTTTGCTTCATCTTTGGACGAATAAACACCGCTCACCAGCACATACCACGGCTGACCGTTACGGGTCGTCTGATAAACAACGTAGTTTTTCAGATTTGATTTCTTCGCCCAACTGTTGAGGTTGTCATAGTTAGACGAACTGCTCAGCTGCAGCGTGTAGTTGCTGGATGGCGCAGATTTCAGCGATCCAACGTTGCCAGCCGTTTTACCTGCCGCGCTGCTGGAGGCTGTTGCCGTCGCTGCTGGCGCCGCTGTGGCAGCCGGTGCTGTGGTGGTCGCCGTGGCTTTCGGCGCAGTCTGCGTGACGGGCGCTTTAGCAGGCTCGCTCACCGCAGCCGTTTCAGTGTGTTTCGGCTGCGCCGGAACAGCTTTCACTTCAGGCGCCTTCACCACTGCCTGAGGTTTGGTTTCACGCTTAGGCTCAATCACCGCCTGCTTACGTTCAGGACGTGTCGCAGTCTGCGTCTGGCGCGGCTTGGTTTCCGTCGCAGCCGTTTGCGGCTGAGCGTTACCACCGCGAACCGGGGCAACGGTTGCAGGTTCAGTTGGCAGCGTAGAGTTAACCACGACGTTATCAACCTGCTGCTGGTTCTGCGGCTGCGTCAGCGCATTGTTCAGGTCTCCCTGAACTTCCACACGCTGCTGACCTTCAGGCGCAGCAGGTGCCTGACCCTGAGCAGGGGTTGAAGAAACAGGCGGCAGAGAAACATCCTGCGGCGCTGTGGTGTTCCCTGCGGTCTGCTCAGCAGAAGTGGCACCCGGCGCTGGCTGTGCACCATTCGCCTGGTCGGACGCATCGTTACCGGAAAGGTTGATGCTCTTCTCAGCGGAAGCCGTTTGCTCGGTTGTGTTCGTTGACGGTGCTTTAAGCGCGGAGCCAATGCCGACAATCAGCAGCACAAGCACCAGAACGCCAAGGCCCATCATAATATACTGGCGGGAAGCCGGTTTTGGCGCAGCGGCTTTTTTACGTTTACGCGGGCGACGCTCTACAGGCTGTTCGTCCATTGAATCTTCTTCGGACTCATAATCCTCTTCTGCTCGCTCTTCGTGCGCGTTGCGGCTGCGCGAAGGACGACGATCGTCTGCATCCAGATCAACATCGTCAAAGTTGATCTGCGGCTCGTTATCACGTTCTGAAGATTGACGAGAACGACCAGTACGACGATCGCTGGGATCGGGTTTCAGCTCGTCTTCTGGTTTGAATTCATCCATTTAACACCCCACTCAAAGGCTTATGCCAACGACTTTGCATTTCACCTGAAGCTAAACGACCACCTGCGACAGTGGCCTGACCTTTCTAGTTGTTACGCCTGCTGACAGTCAGCGATAGCGCCAAGAACGACATCGTGCGGCACTCCGCCGCGTACTTCACTCTTCCCTATTGCAAGCGGGAGTACAAGACGCATCTCACCTGCCAATACTTTTTTATCGCGCATCATGTGGGGTAAATACGCTTGCGCCGACATCTCCTGCGGCCCGGTCACCGGCAAACCAGCACGCTCAAGTAGCGCAATGATACGTGCCGTCTCTTCCGGTTTGAACTGTCCGAGACGTTCAGAGGTGCGGGCAGCCATCACCATGCCGGCCGCGACGGCTTCACCGTGCAGCCAGTTGCCGTAGCCCATTTCGGCTTCAATCGCGTGACCAAACGTATGCCCAAGATTCAGTAAAGCACGTAAGCCCGTTTCACGCTCGTCTGCGGCAACAACTTCTGCTTTCAGCTCACAGCAACGACGAATGCAGTATGCCAGTTTAGCCTCATCGAGGCCCAGCAACGCATCCATATTCTCTTCAAGCCAGCTAAAGAACTCACCGTCCAGAATAATGCCGTATTTGATCACTTCCGCCAGACCCGAAGCCAGTTCGCGCTTCGGCAGCGTTTTCAGACAGTCGAGATCCACCACCACCGACGCGGGCTGGTAGAACGCGCCAATCATGTTTTTACCGAGCGGATGGTTCACTGCCGTTTTGCCACCGACAGAGGAGTCGACCTGGGACAGCAACGTGGTTGGGATTTGAATAAAACGGACGCCACGCTGATAACTTGCGGCCGCAAAGCCGGTCAGATCGCCCACAACACCGCCGCCCAGGGCAAGCAGTGTTGTATCGCGACCATGCGGTTTTTGCAGCAATGCGGTAAAGACGGTATCCAGTACCGTCAGGCTTTTATACTGCTCGCCATCGGGGAGAATCACACTGTCGACTTTTACGCCCGCCTGCTCAAGCAGGTGGCGCACACGGTCGAGATAAAGCGGAGCCAGCGTCTCATTGGTGACCAGCATCGCCTGATCACCCGCTTTCAGTGGTAAAAAGGAAGCTGGGTCGTTAAACAAACCAGCCGCGATGGTGATAGGGTAACTACGTTCCCCGAGAGTAACTGTAATCCTCTCCATGACGCGACATCCACCTTTAATGCTTTTACCCGCAGGCGAGTGTATATAAAGCCAGAATCAGTTGCTTTCCAGCATATGAATAATCTGGTTTGCAACCACTTTAGCGCTCTGGTCGTCAGTACGAATGGTCACATCAGCAATCTCTTCATACAGCGGATTGCGTTCATCGGCCAACGCTTCCAGAACTTCGCGTGGTGGCGTTTCAACCTGCAGCAGCGGGCGCTTTTTATCGCGCTGCGTACGTGCCAGCTGTTTCTCAATGGTCGTCTCAAGATAGACCACTACGCCACGGGCGGAGAGACGGTTGCGGGTTTCGCGAGATTTCACAGAGCCGCCGCCTGTTGCCAGAACGATGCCCTGTTTTTCCGTGAGTTCGTTGATCACTTTTTCTTCTCGGTCACGGAAACCTTCTTCGCCTTCTACGTCGAAAACCCAGCCCACATCAGCTCCGGTTCGTTTCTCAATCTCTTGATCAGAATCGTAAAATTCCATATTGAGTTGTTGAGCTAACTGACGCCCAATAGTGCTTTTGCCGGCACCCATAGGCCCAACCAGAAAGATATTGCGTTTCTCTGCCATTTTATCGGTACTACTAAGACTATTCGTTAATGGTAATCCCCGCTTCGCAGACACCCGGCGTAGCAGGACATGAACTGAAACCTCATATGCAATAGAGCGAGAGTCAGACTAAAAATTATCTCAATACTCCGGCTTGTTTGGCAACTGATTAAATCACCGCGCCGGGCGCATAAGGTAATAAGACGTAAGTCCAACTCAAATCGGTACTCCTTGTATGCTAATTCATGCCCCACGTCAAACATCTGCAACAAACTGAATGCAAAATCATTGCGGGGATCGTTACCCGTCAGCGAATACCGACCAGACGTGGTGTAATAAACACCACTAATTCACGCCGTTCGTTGTCTTTCCCGTCATGACGAAAAAGCGACCCAATCCAGGGGATGCTTCCCAGACCGGGTACGCTGTCACTGCCGGTTTTGTTCTTCTGGGAAAAAATTCCGCCCAACGCCAGCGTTTCTCCACTTTTTACCTCCACCTGGGTTTCTATCTCCTGCTTGTCGATAGCCAGCGTTTCGCCATCGGCCTGCTGCAGAACCTGTCCCGGCATATTTTCGCTGATGTGTAGTTTCAGGCGCACGCGTCCCCCCGGTAAGACCACCGGTGTGACCTCCATTCCGAGTACCGCCTCTTTAAACTCAACGGAGGTGGCGCCGCTTTCCCCGCTTGAGACCTGATACGGAATTTCGCTGCCCTGTTTGATACTGGCCGGTTGCCCGTGCGAGGCCAGCAGCCGCGGGCTGGCGATGATATCGACCTGCTGTTTTTGCTCCAGCGCTGAGAGCTCCAGATCCAGCAGCCGACCATTGATCCTCCCGATATTAAAACCCACGTGGCTGGCGGCGCTGGCGACGGAAAGATCGCTGCCCAGCGTCGTGAGCTGTCCAACCTTGCCCGCGTCGGTAGCGTCGGCGAGATTCCACTTCACCCCCAGCTCACGCAGGCTTTTTTCGTTAATGGTCACAATATGCGCCGCCAGTTCGACCTGCTCGATGGGAATATCCATCTGGGCGGCCCAGCGCTGCAGCGTTTCCACCACCGTCTGGTTATCGCGGATCAGCAGACGGTTGGTACGCGTGTCGACAGACAAACTCCCCTTTGGGCTCAGGAGTTTTTCCGCGGCTTTTTGCAACTCCCCGGCGTCGGCATAGGAAAAGGGAATGCCCTGCGTGACCAGCGGGGCATCAAGCTGTCGACGCGCCTGTTCCTGCTCTGAACGCTCCCGCTGCTCACGCTGCCAGGCCGCGGTATGCACATAAAAAATGCCGCCTTCCTCGCGCAAGACGAGTCCGGCATTGGTGACAACCGTCCGTAACGCCTGCCGCCAGGGGACGCGCGTCAGGTTTAGCGTAAGCGTGCCGCTGACATCAGGCGATACCACCAGATTACGGTTCTCCTGTGCGACCAGGGCCTGTAACACCTGAACCACAGGAACGTCATCCACCACCAGCGTGACCGGTTTTGGCTCGGCGGCCCACAGAGGATGGCTGAACGCCAGCAGCCACAGCATTATCCGTAAATTCATTTTTGTCCGTTCCTTCTCGTTGCCACGTCCATTTTCCCGGGTCACAGGTGTCACCCACATCAACTGCCAGCTCCGCTGCATTGATGGCTGTTATCCTCCAGCCTGACGGGAAGCGCTCATGCGTTTTCAGCCGGTACCAGCGCTTTTGCCCATCCTGTATAATGCCGATAGTCTCCTGCCCTTCCACCATGCCGCGAAAGTGCCACTGCGCCAGCTCGCCAATGGCGCAAGGATCGTCCGGGGGACGAAACGGATCGCGCATACCGGTTAATAGCAGCACTGAGCAAACCAGCAAAAATCGCGCGCTATTTCGCATGTTCCAGCTCCAGCCGCAGGCGTAACGCCGAACCTTGTGGCGAAATCGTGAAAGCCGCGATCTGCACATCCTGCTGTGCCAGCCGGGAAAAAAGTTCCGGAATGGCCTGCCACTCCGCATCCAGCGCCAGCTCCCCTCCATTTTGCAGCGGCTTCCAGTGAACCAGCGTCGTTTTATCGCCCTGAAAATCGAGGGGGGAGAACGGCGTCATCGCCCGTGTTTTTACAGCGTCCGGACGAAACGGCATCTTTCTGACGGCAGGCCATAACGCTGCGTTCGTCCTCACATCTTCAATCAACTGGCGTTGTTGTTCAGCACACTGCTTGTCTACCGGTCTGAGCAACGCCCCCCACGCGACCAGTCCTGCCAGGAGACTCCCCAGGCACCAGCAGAGTACCCGATGCCGGGAACGGCTTTCGCACCAGCGTTCTACCAGGGTATTCACGCGTTACTCCTCGCTTTTGAGATGAAGCGTAAACAGCCAGTGCCCCCGGCTATCCTGTCGAAGCTCGCCCGCTGTCCCGGACGTAAAGCCCGCGAGTTGTCCCAGCCCATCGCGCAGGGCAGAGAGGGCCGGCAGGGTGATGGCATAACCGGTCAATATCAGCGCAGGCGGCTGATAGCGCAGCTCTGTCAGCCAGACCTGTGCCGGAATGGCGCTGGAAAGGGAGGACAGCACCGGTTGCCATGCGCGTCGTTGCAGGGTCTGCACGGGCATTTGCGCCTGTGCGGTCAGTCTTTGTCGGGCGACAAGCGCGTGCTGCACGGACTGCATTCCCGTCAGATCCGTTTGCAGCGCGCGCAGCCTCACGAGATGGTTCATCCGCAAACAGAAAAAGACCACGAACAGCAACAGCACTGTGCCGACACACATTGCGCCCCAGAAACGCAGGCATCGTGCGCGCCGCTGCTGTCGCCAGGGCAGAAAGTTCAGGATGCTCATTCGGGCACCTCGCTCATGGCCAACGCCAGCGCAACGGTATAATCAGCGCCGCATTCCGGCAGCGGAGCCTGGCAGCGCGCCAGGATTTCCCACGGATCACGTTGGCGATCAAACAGCGCGATGTCATTTGGCTCCAGAGCCAGCAGCGCCGCCAGCGCGGCCACGTTTTCTGCTTCGGTAGTTAAGCGGCGTCCCCACTGGTGGCGCATCGCCCAGAGCCACTGCCGATCGTCCCGCCAGGCGACGCACTGCGCCGGTGCCAGCGCAGGAAGAAGATTCGTCAGCGCGCTGGCATCCGGGGTAATGGTCACCAGCCGCAAACGCAGCGTTTTCGCCAGCGCCAGAAGGGTGTCGACCTCGTTGTTTTGTGCGGCCGTCACCTGAAAGGTATTGCTGAAAGTATCCTGCGCGTAATCGAAACAGAGCGTATCGGCAGACATCTCCAGTTCGCGGGCGAGCGCGGCGCCAAGCCATGAGAGCTGCTCGCTGTCGCGCAGCGCAACGGTTGGACGGGGAAGTGACCGCTGCAGGGTGCGTGCTGCCGGGAAAGAGAGGAACACCCGATGGGCGTGCGGCAGCGTTTTTCGCCAGTCGCGTAACACATCAACCAGCTGTTCTGGCTGACAAATTTTGCCGTCACGAATGATGTCTTTGGCCAGCGGGATTGCCCACCAGCGCCGCAGACGCCAGCCGGTCTTCTCCCGGGCCAGCGCCACGATCAGCACCCTATCCTGTTGAATATGAACGCCCGTTTGCCATGTTTTGAAGGCCATGCTTCACGATCTCCTTATCGCCCGTCGCCCTGACGGCTATATCAATGAATCAGGCTTGCCTTTATACTACCGCGCGATTGTTTAGAAACTGCCCAAGTGAAACCAAATGGGAAATCTCCGGTGAAGTTCGTAAAGTATTTATTCATCCTTGCAGTCTGTTGCATTCTGCTGGGAGCAGGCTCGATTTACGGTTTGTACAAATATATTGAGCCACAGCTACCTGATGTCGCCACGCTTCGCGATGTGCGTCTCCAGATCCCGATGCAGGTCTATAGCGCCGATGGCGAGCTTATGGCGCAGTATGGCGAGAAGCGTCGTATTCCGTTGACCTTAAACCAAATCCCTCCGGTGATGGTGAAAGCCTTTATCGCCACGGAGGACAGCCGTTTTTACGAGCACCACGGTGTCGATCCGGTGGGGATTTTCCGTGCCGCGAGCATTGCGCTGTTCTCAGGTCACGCCTCTCAGGGGGCGAGCACCATTACGCAGCAGCTGGCGCGTAACTTCTTCCTCAGCCCTGAAAAGACGCTGACCCGTAAGATCAAAGAGGTGTTCCTTGCGATCCGTATTGAGCAGCTGCTGAGCAAAGACGAGATCCTTGAGCTGTACCTCAATAAAATCTACCTGGGCTACCGTGCCTATGGCGTGGGGGCGGCCGCGCAGGTGTACTTCGGTAAGCCTGTTGAGCAGCTCACCCTAAGCGAAATGGCCACCATCGCCGGTTTGCCAAAAGCGCCGTCCACATTTAACCCGCTCTACTCGCTCGACCGCGCCACTGCCCGTCGTAACGTCGTTCTGTCACGTATGCTGAGCGAAGGCTATATCAGCCAGAGCGAGTATGACCAGGCGCGCAACGACGTCATTGACGCTAACTACCACGCCCCGGAGATCGCCTTCTCTGCGCCTTACCTGACCGAAATGGTTCGCCAGGAGATGGTGAATCGCTATGGCGACAAGGCCTATGAAGATGGCTATCGCGTGTACACCACCGTCACCCGTAAAGTGCAGCAGGCGGCGCAGGAAGCGGTACGCAACAACGTGATGGACTACGATATGCGTCACGGCTATCGCGGCCCCTCAAACGTGCTCTGGAAGGTGGGCGAAAGCGCGTGGGACAGCAAAAAAATCACCAGTACGCTGAGAGCGCTGCCTACCTACGGTCCGCTCCTTCCTGCGGTGGTGACGCAGGCCGATCCTCAGGAAGCCGTTGCAACGCTCGCGGACGGTACGTCCGTCTCCCTGCGCATGGACGGTATCCGTTGGGCGCGTCCGTACCGTTCGGATACCCTGCAGGGCGCCACGCCGCGTAAAGTGACCGATGCGGTACAGACCGGGCAGCAAATCTGGGTGCGCAAGGTCGGCGAATCCTGGTGGCTGGCGCAGGTGCCGGACGTCAACTCTGCCCTGGTTTCTATCAATCCGCAGAACGGCGCTGTACTGGCCCTGGTCGGCGGGTTCGATTTCAACCAGAGCAAATTTAACCGCGCCACCCAGGCGCTGCGTCAGGTCGGTTCCAATATCAAACCGTTCCTCTACACGGCCGCGATGGATAAGGGGCTGACTCTCGCCAGCATCCTCAACGACGTGCCGATCTCCCGCTGGGATGCGGGTGCGGGTTCCGACTGGCAGCCGAAGAACTCCCCTGCGGAGTATGCCGGCCCGATTCGCCTTCGTCAGGGTCTGGGACAGTCGAAAAACGTGGTGATGGTGCGTGCCATGCGCGCGATGGGCGTCGACTATGCCGCAGAGTATCTTCAGCGCTTCGGTTTCCCGGCGCAGAACATCGTTCGCACCGAGTCGCTGGCGTTAGGCTCAGCCTCCTTTACGCCGCTTCAGGTCGCGCGCGGATACTCGGTGATGGCCAACGGCGGCTTCCTGATTGACCCGTACTTCATCAGCAAGATCGAGAACGATCAGGGCGGCGTGCTGTTCGAGGCGAAGCCGAAAATTGCCTGCCCTGACTGCGATATTCCGGTCATTTATGGCAATACGCCGAAATCCGAGGTGCTTGAGAATAAGGACATGGAAGATCCTGCCGTGTCGCAGGAGCAGCAGAACGGCGTGGTGCCGCAGCCGCAGCTCGAGCAGGCGAACCAGGCGCTGGTCGCGCAGACCGGCGCGCAGGAGTACGCCCCGCATGTGATCAACACGCCGCTGTCGTTCCTGATCAAGAGCGCGCTGAACACCAATATCTTCGGTGAGCCAGGCTGGCAGGGTACCGGCTGGCGCGCAGGGCGCGATCTGCAGCGCCATGATATCGGCGGTAAAACGGGGACAACCAACAGCTCGAAAGACGCGTGGTTCTCCGGTTACGGTCCCGGCGTAGTGACCTCGGTCTGGATCGGCTTCGACGATCACCGCCGCGATTTAGGACGTACCACGGCATCCGGCGCGATTAAAGATCAGATTTCCGGCTACGAAGGCGGCGCGAAGAGCGCGCAACCGGCCTGGGACGCCTACATGAAGTCCGTTCTTGAAGGCGTGCCGGAGCAGCCGCTGACGCCACCGCCGGGCGTGGTGACGGTCAATATCGACCGCAGCACGGGCCAGCTCGCCAACGGTGGTAACAGTCGCGAAGAGTATTTCATTGAGGGCACGCAGCCAACCACACAGGCGGTGCATGAGGTGGGTACAGAGATCATCGATAACGGCGAAACGCACGAGCTGTTCTAAAAATAAAAATGCCCGGTAAAAACCGGGCAAAGCATCGTAGGCCGGGTAAGGCGAAGCCCCCACCCGGCTTTTTTTATGGCCTACAGTCGCCCCTGCCCCTTCAACCACTCCCGTACCAGGAACAGTGCGCTCACGTTGCGAGCCTCATTAAAGTCAGGGTCTTCCAGCAGATCCATCAGGTGCGCCAGCGGCCAGCGAACCTGCGGCAGCGGCTCCGGCTCATCCCCTTCCAGCGATTCAGGATAGAGATCTTCCGCCACCACGATATTCATTTTGCTGGAAAAATAGGACGGCGCCATGCTCAGTTTTTTCAGGAATGAAAGCTCATTCGCCCCGAAGCCCACCTCTTCTTTCAGCTCGCGGTTGGCCGCTTCAAAGACGGTTTCACCCGGGTCAATAAGCCCTTTCGAGAACCCAAGCTCGTAAGATTCCGTTCCCACCGCGTATTCGCGGATCAAAATCAGATGATCGTCGACAATCGGCACAATCATCACCGCTTCGCGCGACGAGGGGCGCATACGTTCATAAACGCGACGCACACCGTTGCTGAACTCCAGATCCACACTTTCAACATTAAACAGGCGCGATTTGGCGACAGTTTCAACATTCAGAATGGTGGGTTTTTGTAGTGGTTTGCTCATCTTGATGGGTCTTAGCAGTGAGAACTGGGGTTATTGTGCGATACGCCGCACGGTTTCGGCAATGTCAATTGTTCTTTATTTACATTTATGCAACGTATTTGGGATCAATCCTCAATTCAAAACAAATGTCAAGAGGTTGAAATGTTTCCAGGAATTTGCTGATATCGCGCCATAACAGGCTTTGCTATCATCACCGGTCACTGGGATGCGCTTCAGAATGCTCAAGTTCGACTCCATACTTGCCGATAGCCAACCACAGACACTCATTCAATGTAAAGGTGCTACTGACTACACCTGTAAGAAGATAAGTAAGATGGGGAAAGCATGAGCACCATTTTGATTGTTCTCGCTGCTATGCTGGCCGGCGCATTGGTTGCAGGGTGGTTGTACAGGCGTCGCGTACAGCGACGTTATCGTCTGCCCTTTTTAAATGCATTTGCGGGCGCGACCACGCGTAAACTCACGCAAGAAGAGCGCGATGCAGTTGAAAACTATCTCGAAATCCTGAACCGTTCTCAGCTCACGCCTGGGCCAACGGGAGCTACCACTGCGCCCGTCGCGCTAAAGCTTAATGCGCAAAGTGACACCGTGCTCTGCGTGACGCGTTCCATCACGCGCTACGGCATTACCACTGATGACCCCAACAAATGGCGCTATTACCTGGATTCCGTCGAAGTGCATCTGCCTCCGTCATGGGAGCAATACATTAATGACGAAAACAGCGTTGAGCTGATTCACACCGATTCATTGCCTCTGGTTATCTCGCTTAACGGCCACACGCTGAATGAATATCTTCAGGAAGCCCCACGTTTTGCGCTGGAACGCGCCAGTTCAACGCAGGCCTCCATTCGTGGCGAAGAGACAGAGCAGATTGAACTGCTGAACATTCGCCAGGAAACCCATGAAGAATACGCCCTGAGCCGCCCGGACGGCATTCGTGAAGCTCTGCTGATCGTCGCCGCTTTCCTGCTCTTTTTTATCTGCCTGCTGACGCCGGATGTGTTTGTCCCCTGGCTGGCGGGCGGGGCGGTGTTGCTGCTGGCGGGCGGACTGTGGGGGCTCTTTGCTCCACCGGCCAAAACCTCGTTGCGCGAGATCCACTGCCTGCGTGGTACGCCAAAGCGCTGGGGTCTGTTCGGTGAAAACGATCAGGAACACCTCAACAATATTTCGCTCGGAATTATTGACCTGATCTACCCGCGCCACTGGCAACCGTGGATTGCGCAGGATCTGGGCCAGAAAACCGATATTGATATCTACCTTGACCGCCACGTTGTGCGTCAGGGGCGCTTCTTATCCCTGCATGATGAAGTGAAAAATTTCCCGCTTCAGCACTGGCTTCGCAGCACGGTCATTGCCGGAGGCGCGGCGCTGGTCTTAGTCATGCTGCTGCTCTTTGTGCCGCTGGATATGCCCATCAAATTCACCCTGTCGTGGATCAAAGGGGCGCAAACCATTGAAGCGACCAGCGTCAACAAGCTGGATGAAGCCGGTGTCCGCGTGGGGGACACGCTGCGCCTGAAGGGAACCGGGATGTGTAATATTCACACGCCGGGGGTGTGGAACACGCGCCAGAACTCACCGTTCATGCCATTCGATTGCTCGCAAATTATCTGGAACGACGCACCGCCGCTGCCGCTGCCGGAATCCGAAGTGGTGAATAAAGCCACGGCCCTTACCCAGACGGTTAACCGCCAGCTGCACCCGAAACCGGACGATGATTCGCGCGTCAGCCCCGCGCTGCGCTCGGCCATTCAAAAGTCAGGCATGGTTCTGCTGGATGATTTTGGTGACATCGTTCTGAAAACGCAGGATCTCTGTTCTTCGCAGGATGAGTGCATACGTCTTAAAAATGCCCTGGTAAACCTGGGGAACAGTAAAGACTGGGACTCGCTGGTGAAACGCGCCGAAGCGGGACGGCTGGATGGCGTCAACGTGCTGCTGCGTCCGGTGAGCGCTGAATCGCTGGATAACCTGGTCGCCACCTCCACGTCGCCGTTCATGATGCGTGAGACCACCCGAGCGGCTCAGGCGCTGAACAGCCCGGCACCGGGCGGGTTTGTGATTGTCAGCGATGAGGGCAGCGACCTGGTCGATCAGCCTTACCCGCAGGTTGCGCTTTACGACTACCCGGCGCAGGAGCAGTGGAGCCAATTCCAGCGCCTGGCGCAGATGCTGATGCAAACGCCGTTCAGTGCCGAAGGGATCGTCACAAGCCTTTACACCGACGCCAACGGCACTCGCCATATCGGCCTGCACCGGATGCCGGATAGCGCAGGGCTATGGCGTTACATCGGCACCTCTCTGCTGATGACCGCAATGCTGATCGCCATTTTCTGGAACGGCTTTATGGCACTGCGCCGCTACCAGCGCTCGCGCACCCGGCTTGCCGAGATCCAGCAATATTACGAAAACTGCCTCAATCCTAAGCTGATCCCCTCCTCTGAGAGCCTGATCTGATAACCTCGTTGCGCGACAAGATGTGCTACCCTGTCGCGCACGTTTCTTCTGGCTGGAGTTCCCCTTATGCATCTTGATATCGCCTGGCAGGAGGTTGATACCGTTCTGCTGGATATGGACGGCACGCTGCTCGATCTCGCCTTTGATAACTATTTCTGGCAAACGCTGGTTCCAGAAACCTATGGCGAGCAGCAGGGGATCTCCCCGGCAGAAGCGCAGGCATTCATTCGTTCGCAATATAGTGCCGTGCAACATACGCTAAACTGGTACTGTCTTGACTACTGGAGCGAGCGCCTCGGTCTGGATATTTGTGCCATGACCACCGCCCAGGGTCCACGCGCCGTGCTGCGCGAGGATACGGTTCCGTTCCTGGACGCGCTGAAAGCAAGCGGCAAGCGCCGCATTTTGCTGACCAACGCGCATCCCCATAACCTGGCCGTGAAGCTGGAGCATACGGGTCTGGCATCACACCTTGATTTATTACTTTCCACCCACACATTTGGTTATCCGAAAGAGGATCAGCGGTTGTGGCATGCGGTGAAGGAAGAGACGGGTTTGCAGCCGGAACGCACGCTGTTCATTGATGACAGCGAACCCATTCTGGATTCCGCGGCTAAGTTTGGCATTCGCTATTGTCTGGGCGTCACCAATCCTGACTCTGGCCTGGCTGAAAAAAGCTATCTGCGCCATCCGGGACTGAACGACTATCGCCAGATGATCCCCTCACTGACCGTGAAGGAGAGGCCATGAAAGAAAAACCCTCTGACGGGGTAAGACTGGATAAATGGCTGTGGGCGGCGCGTTTTTATAAGACGCGCGCCCTTGCCCGCGAGATGATTGACGGCGGAAAAGTGCATTACAACGGCCAGCGCAGCAAACCAAGCAAGCTGGTTGAGCTGAATGCCACCTTAACGCTGCGTCAGGGCAACGATGAACGTACGGTAGTGATTAAAGCCATTACCGAACAACGACGGCCGGCAGCCGAAGCCGTACTGCTTTATGAAGAGACGGCGGAAAGCATAGAAAAGCGCGAGAAGACCGCGCTGGCGCGCAAAATGAATGCGCTGACCATGCCCCACCCGGACCGGCGACCGGACAAAAAAGAGCGCCGCGATCTGATGAAATTTAAACACGGTGAGACCGAGTAACCCTCACCTGCACGAGAGACTATTATGGCCCAACACGACCAATTACACCGCTATCTGTTTGAACAATTCGCCGTGCGCGGCGAGCTGGTCACCGTATCCGAAACCTGGAAACAGATTCTGGAAAACCACAACTACCCGCTGCCGGTGAAGACCCTGTTGGGCGAACTGCTGGTTGCCACCAGCCTGCTGACGGCGACGCTGAAATTTGCCGGTGATATCACCGTGCAGCTGCAGGGTGACGGCCCGATGACGCTGGCGGTCATCAACGGCAATAACCAGCAGCAGATGCGCGGCGTGGCGCGCGTTCAGGGCGACGTGCCTGAGAATGCTGACCTCAAAACGCTGGTGGGTAATGGCTACCTGGTGATCACCATCTCCCCAGAGGAAGGTGAGCGCTATCAGGGCGTGGTGGGTCTGGAAGGCGATACCCTCGCAGCCTGCCTGGAAGATTACTTCATGCGTTCTGAACAGTTGCCAACGCGCCTGTTCATCCGCACCGGTGAAGTGGACGGCCAGCCTGCTGCGGGCGGGATGCTGCTTCAGGTTCTGCCTGCGCAGGACGCGCAGACCAATGATTTTGAGCACCTGGCGACGCTGACCGAAACCATCAAAGCGGAAGAACTGTTCAACCTGTCGGCGACCGACGTGCTGTGGCGTCTGTACCACGAAGAAGAAGTGACCGTCTACGACCCGCAGTCTGTAGAGTTTAAGTGCACCTGCTCCCGCGAGCGCTGCGCTGGCGCACTGAAAACCCTGCCGGATGAAGAGATCGACAGCATCATGGCGGAAGACGGCGAGATTGATATGCACTGTGACTACTGCGGTACGCACTATGTGTTCAATTCGATGGATATCGCTGAGATCCGCAATAACGCCTCCCCGGCGGATCCGCAGGTTCACTAAACCTCTCTTCCCCTCACCTTAACCTTCTCCCCAAAGGGGAGAGGGCTGGGCTGAGGGGCAAAAAACTCCACCCAAGCTGAATCGTTTTCCCAATGTAACTCTTACGTAATTTTCTTACGTGTATGCGATTACATTCACATTCTTTCCGATAAAATCACCAGCCTTTAACCTTTTCGGAACATTTTCCCCAACCAAAAAGCGATTCCTGCGATAATCCGCCTGCGCTGTGACTGGAGTCGCAGCGTTTTCCGTTAGTAAGGGTTTTGTCCAGATGCGTGAATCTATGAGCCCCGTCGCGGTAAACAACCTCAGAAAAACCCTACAATTTCAGGCAGTACATATTGGCTAAGGAGCAGTGATATGCGTGTTACTGGTTTAACCCCGCAAGATCTCAAGGCTTATGGTATTCACGACGTCCAGGAAGTCGTCTACAACCCCGACTACGATACGCTGTATCAGGAAGAGCTCAATCCAGCACTGGAAGGATACGAGCGCGGTGTGTTGACGAATCTTGGTGCTATCGCCGTCGATACCGGTATCTTTACCGGTCGTTCGCCGAAAGATAAGTATATCGTCCGAGACGAAACCACCCGCGATACGCTGTGGTGGGCTGACAAGGGCAAAGGGAAGAACGACAACAAACCGCTCTCTCCGGAAACCTGGCAGCACCTGAAAGGGCTCGTCACCCATCAACTTTCCGGCAAGCGTTTGTTTATTGTCGACGCTTTCTGCGGCGCTAACGCCGATACCCGTCTCTCCGTACGTTTTATCACCGAAGTGGCCTGGCAGGCGCATTTCGTGAAAAACATGTTCATTCGTCCAACAGACGAAGAGCTGCAGGACTTCACCCCTGATTTCATCGTGATGAACGGCGCGAAATGCACCAACCCACAGTGGAAAGAGCAGGGTCTGAACTCCGAAAACTTTGTTGCCTTCAACCTGACCGAGCGTATCCAGCTGATCGGCGGTACCTGGTACGGCGGCGAAATGAAGAAAGGGATGTTCTCGGTCATGAACTACCTGCTGCCGCTGCGGGGCATCGCCTCTATGCACTGCTCGGCTAACGTCGGTGAAAAAGGCGACGTGGCGGTCTTCTTCGGCCTTTCCGGCACCGGGAAAACCACCCTGTCTACCGATCCAAAACGTCGTCTGATTGGTGATGACGAACACGGCTGGGATGACGACGGCGTATTCAACTTTGAAGGCGGCTGCTACGCGAAGACCATTCGCCTGTCTGAAGAGGCCGAGCCGGATATCTTCCACGCGATCCGTCGCGATGCGCTGCTGGAAAACGTCACCGTGCGTGCCGACGGCTCCATTGACTTCGACGATGCGTCGAAAACGGAAAACACCCGCGTCTCTTATCCGATCTACCACATCGACAATATCGTGAAGCCGGTGTCTAAAGCGGGTCATGCCACGAAGGTTATTTTCCTGACGGCGGATGCGTTCGGCGTACTGCCTCCGGTGTCTCGCCTGACGGCCAGCCAGACGCAGTACCACTTCCTCTCCGGTTTCACCGCCAAGCTGGCGGGTACCGAGCGCGGTGTAACGGAGCCAACCCCAACCTTCTCCGCCTGCTTCGGCGCAGCCTTCCTGTCGCTGCACCCGACGCAGTATGCTGAAGTGCTGGTGAAACGCATGCAGGCATCCGGCGCGCAGGCATACCTGGTGAACACCGGCTGGAACGGCACCGGCAAACGTATCTCCATCAAAGATACCCGCGCCATTATCGACGCCATTCTGGATGGTTCTCTGGACGACGCCGAAACCTTCACGCTGCCGATGTTTGACCTGGCGATCCCAACATCGCTGCCGGGTGTGGATACGCATATCCTCGACCCGCGCAATACGTACGGTTCGCCGGAGCAGTGGCGTGAGAAAGCGGAATCGCTGGCGAAGCTGTTTATCGAGAACTTCGAGAAGTACACCGATACCCCGGCGGGTGCTGCGCTGGTGAGTGCGGGTCCAAAACTGTAGTCCATGTCGGGTGGCGGCTTCGCCTTACCCGACCTGTAAAAAAGGGTGGCTCGTGCCACCCTTTTTTCAACTCTCTTTCACCTGCCCCCGCGTCACCGGAACCGGCAACCAGGCGCGAATGCTCAACCCACCCCGCTCGCTGGTACCAATCTCCAGCAACCCGTTATGGTTATCCACAATACGCTGCACAATCGCCAGGCCTAAGCCCGTACCGCTGGTGCTGCGCGCGCTGTCGCCGCGCACAAACGGCTGGAACAGATGCTTACGCTGCTCGGGCTTGATGCCCGGACCGTCGTCTTCCACCTGGAACCAGGCGCGGTTGAGCTCAGAGCCGCTGCTGACCTTAATCCAGCCGTTGCCGTAGCGCGCCGCGTTAACCACCATGTTGGCCACCGCGCGCTTAATGGAGAGCGGGTGCATGCGTACCTGGATCTCGCCCGCCTGAAGGTCGGTATCAATTTCACGCTCGTAGCCGCTTTCCGCCGCCACCACTTCGCCCAGCACCGCGTTCAGATCCGCCATCTCCATCGGCATCTCCTGCCCGGTGCGCAGGTAGTCGATGAACTGCTCGATGATGGCGTTGCACTCTTCGATATCCTTGTTGATGGACTCGGCAAGATAACCGTCCTCTTCTCCCATCATCTCCGTCGCCAGACGGATACGCGTCAGGGGGGTGCGCAGGTCATGGCTCACGCCCGCCATCAGCAGCGTACGGTCATCCGCCAGCTGCTTCACGCCTGCCGCCATATGGTTAAACGCACGCGTCACCGAGCGGACTTCCGAGGCGCCATACTCGCGCAGCGGAGGAGGAATAATGCCTTTACCGACCTGCAGCGCAGCGTGCTCCAGGTCGACCAGCGGTCGGTTCTGTATACGGATAAACAGCCAGGCCCCGCCTATCGCCAGCAGCATGATCGCCAGGGTATAGCGGAACAGCGGCGAGAAATCGCCCTGATGGATTTCGGTCAGCGGGACGCGCACCCAGATGTTGGGTGACAGCCAGGTTTTCAGCCAGACGACGGGCGAGCTTTTGTTGACCTCAACGCGCACTTCCGTCGGGCCACCCAGCTGTTGCGCCATCTGCTGGCTGAGGAATTCATAGTGCTGCGCCCAGCGCAGGCCCGCGTCTTCCGCCGCTTCATTCGAGTAGAGCGAGATACCCAGTTCACGGTAGATTTCACGACGAAACGCCGGGGGAACGACGAGCTGCGTGCCGTCCTCCAGCTGCAGCTTATCGGTCATCAGCATACGCACTTCGTAGGCCAGGACCTTATTGAACTGCTGGAGGCTCGGCAGGATCGCAAAGTTCAACACCACCAGGTAGGTCGTCACCAGGCTGACGAACAGCAGGGTGACGATCAGTAACAGGGTGCGGGCAAACGAGCTTCGCGGCGAGAAGCGCATTCGCCTCATGCTTTAGAGCCGTCCGGGACGAACACGTAGCCCAGACCCCATACGGTCTGAATATAACGAGGATGCGCCGGATCTTCTTCCACCATGCGGCGCAGGCGGGAGATCTGCACGTCGATAGAGCGTTCCATAGCGGAGTATTCGCGACCGCGCGCCAGGTTCATCAGCTTGTCACGAGAAAGCGGTTCACGCGGATGGCTGACCAGCGCTTTCAGGACCGCAAACTCGCCGCTGGTGAGCGGCATTGGCTCGTCTTCACGGAACATTTCGCGCGTGCCGAGGTTCAGCTTGAACTTGCCGAAGGCAATAACGGCTTCTTCCTGCGACGGCGCGCCCGGCAGTTCGTTCGCCTGACGACGCAGCACGGCGCGAATGCGCGCCAGCAGTTCACGCGGGTTAAACGGTTTTGGAATATAGTCGTCGGCGCCGATTTCGAGGCCCACGATACGGTCAACTTCTTCGCCCTTCGCCGTCACCATGATGATCGGCATCGGGTTGCTCTGGCTGCGCAGGCGGCGGCAGATAGAAAGCCCATCTTCGCCAGGCAGCATCAGGTCGAGAACCATCAGATGGAAAGATTCACGGGTCAGCAGACGGTCCATCTGCTCAGCGTTCGCGACGCTACGAACCTGGAAGCCCTGCTCGGTCAGATAACGTTCCAGCAGCGCACGCAGGCGCATGTCGTCATCCACGACCAGAATTTTGTAGTTTTCTTGCATTGTGTGTACTCCCAAAGGTTCGGATAGTCTTTGTAACAGCGTATTCTAAAAAAGTGCACGTATTCGACCAGTTAATTCTGGTATAAATTCTAGTCGAAATTGTTACAAAGCATATTTAACAGCAGCTTATCTGTTCATTTCATCACATAAATCATTATTAATCCTGTCTGTTACACTGTGTGGTACGTATTGTGCGCAAAACAGAGAACCGGCAGCAAAGGCAGCACCATGAAAACGCCCCTGATCACCCGCGAAGGGTACGAGAAACTCAAAAAAGAGATGGATTTCCTCTGGCGCGAAGAGCGTCCTGAGGTAACCAAAAAGGTGACCTGGGCCGCGAGCCTGGGCGATCGCAGCGAAAACGCTGACTACCAATACAACAAGAAGCGGCTGCGCGAAATTGACCGCCGGGTACGCTATCTGACGAAATGCCTCGAAAATCTAAAAATTGTCGATTACTCCCCGCAGCAGGAGGGCAAAGTGTTCTTCGGCGCGTGGGTGGAGATTGAAAACGACGACGGTGACACCCTGCGCTTTCGCATTGTCGGCTACGATGAAATTTTTGGTCGTAAGGATTACATCTCCATCGACTCGCCGATGGCCCGCGCGCTGCTGAAAAAGGAAGTGGGCGATCTGGCCGTCGTGCAGACCCCAGCCGGTGAAGCCAGCTGGTACGTTAATGAGATCGTCTACGTAAAATAGTCCGAGAGCGCCCTCCCCGGCTGGCATTTTGCCGTGTCAGCCCGTATAACTATCCCCTGATTTTTTCGACTCAACAGATGATAAAGCCATGATGAAAGATTCGCTCTGCCGCATTATTGCGGGTGAACTTCAGGCCAGAGCCGAACAGGTAGAAGCTGCCGTTCGCCTGCTTGATGAAGGGAACACCGTGCCGTTTATTGCACGCTATCGTAAGGAAGTCACCGGCGGTCTGGATGACACGCAGCTGCGTAACCTGGAAACCCGTCTCGGTTATCTGCGCGAACTGGAAGAACGTCGTCAGGCGATCCTCAAATCCATCGGCGAACAGGGCAAGCTGACCAGCGAACTGGAAAGCGCCATCAATGGCACCCTGAGCAAAACCGAACTCGAAGACCTCTATCTGCCGTACAAGCCGAAGCGCCGCACGCGCGGACAGATCGCGATTGAAGCGGGTCTTGAGCCGCTGGCCGACCTGCTGTGGAACGAACCGTCCCACGATCCGGATACCGAAGCGGCGAAATTCATCGACGCCGACAAAGGCGTAGCGGACACCAAGGCCGCCCTCGACGGCGCGCGCTATATTCTGATGGAGCGCTTCGCCGAAGACGCCGCCCTGCTCGCCAAAGTGCGTGATTACCTGTGGAAGAACGCCCACATCGTCTCTACCGTCGTCGCGGGTAAAGAGGAAGAAGGCGCGAAATTCCGCGACTACTTCGATCACCACGAACCGATTTCCACCACCCCTTCCCACCGTGCGCTGGCAATGTTCCGCGGCCGCAACGAAGGCGTGCTGCAACTCTCCCTGAACGCCGACCCGCAGTTTGACGAGCCGCCGAAAGAGAGCCACTGCGAGCAGATCATCATCGACCATCTCGGCCTGCGCCTGAACAACGCCCCGGCTGATAGCTGGCGTAAAGGCGTGGTGAGCTGGACCTGGCGCATCAAGGTGCTGATGCACCTCGAAACCGAGCTGATGGGCACCGTGCGCGAACGTGCTGAAGATGAAGCGATTAACGTCTTCGCCCGCAACCTGCACGACCTGCTGATGGCCGCCCCTGCTGGCCTGCGCGCGACCATGGGTCTCGATCCGGGTCTGCGTACCGGTGTAAAAGTCGCTGTCGTTGACGGCACCGGCAAGCTGGTCGCCACCGACACCATCTATCCGCACACCGGCCAGGCAGCGAAAGCGGCCGTCGTGGTGGCGGCGCTGTGCGAAAAATACAACGTCGAGCTGGTCGCCATCGGCAACGGTACGGCGTCCCGCGAAACCGAGCGTTTCTATCTCGACGTGCAGAAGCAGTTCCCGAAAGTGACGGCACAGAAAGTGATCGTCAGTGAGGCCGGGGCATCCGTCTACTCCGCGTCCGAGCTGGCGGCACAGGAGTTCCCTGACCTGGACGTTTCCCTGCGCGGCGCGGTCTCGATCGCTCGCCGCCTGCAGGATCCGCTGGCGGAACTGGTGAAGATCGACCCGAAATCGATCGGCGTGGGCCAGTATCAGCACGACGTGAGCCAGACTCAGCTGGCGCGCAAGCTGGATGCGGTCGTGGAAGACTGCGTAAACGCCGTTGGCGTTGACCTGAACACCGCCTCCGTTCCTCTGCTGACCCGCGTGGCGGGCTTAACCCGCATGATGGCGCAGAACATCGTCGCCTGGCGCGACGAGAACGGCCAGTTCCAGAACCGTCAGCAGTTGCTGAAGGTAAGCCGTCTGGGGCCAAAAGCGTTTGAGCAGTGCGCGGGCTTCCTGCGCATCAACCACGGCGATAACCCGCTCGATGCCTCCACAGTTCACCCGGAAGCGTATCCGGTGGTGGAACGCATCCTGGCCGCTACTCAGCAGGCGCTGAAAGATCTCATGGGCGACAGCAGCGCCCTGCGCAACCTGAAAGCCGTTGATTTCACCGACGACAAATTTGGTGTGCCAACCGTTACCGACATTATCAAAGAGCTGGAAAAACCGGGCCGCGATCCGCGTCCTGAGTTCAAAACCGCGACCTTTGCTGATGGTATCGAGACCATGAACGACCTGCTGCCAGGCATGGTGCTGGAAGGTGCGGTGACTAACGTCACCAACTTTGGCGCGTTCGTGGATATCGGCGTGCATCAGGATGGCCTGGTCCATATCTCATCCCTTGCCGACAAGTTCGTTGAAGACCCGCACACCGTGGTCAAAGCGGGCGATATCGTGAAGGTCAAAGTGCTGGAAGTGGACCTGCAGCGCAAGCGTATCGCGCTGACCATGCGTCTGGACGAGCAGCCGGGTGACACCAACGCGCGCCGCGGCGGCAACGGTGGGGGCCGCGAGCAGCAGCGTCCGGCCGCGAAAGCGGCAAAACCGCGCGGGCGGGATGCCCAGCCTGCAGGCAACAGCGCGATGATGGATGCGCTGGCGGCCGCGATGGGTAAAAAACGCTAAGGTCATAAATGCCCGGTGGCGCTGCACTTACCGGGCCTACGGTTTTGTAGGCCGGGCAAACGCAGTGCCGCCCGGCAAGCAGGCCGCAGGGAATTAAAATAAATAGTGTGTAGCCATATTTAAACCGCGAATTATCACCCCGTTAACAAATACTCCGCTTTTCGTTTTCCCGGCATTTCAGCAAATATTGAGCAAGGTCAAAAAGGCCGTAAATTAATATCGCAAACAACATTCCGTCACAGTTTTAATATTGCTGATAAAAACTATTCTCATTATCATCGCATAGTAGATAATTTAACCTTTCGTGGAATCAGGCGTTATGCAATTCACTCCAGACAGTGCATGGAAGATTACCGGTTTTACCCGCGAAATTAGCCCGGCCTATCGGCAGAAGCTGCTGTCGCTGGGCATGCTGCCCGGCTCGTCATTCCAGGTCGTACGCGTGGCACCGTTAGGCGATCCGGTTCATATCGAAACCCGACGCGTAAATCTGGTCCTGCGTAAAAAAGACCTCGCGTTAATAGAAGTCGAAGCCTTATCCCGATAACAAGCCAGCGGTTTCAGTGAGTCTAAAAAAATGAAAAAGTTAACTATTGGCTTAATTGGCAATCCTAATTCCGGCAAGACCACGCTTTTTAACCAGCTGACCGGGGCTCGCCAGCGCGTGGGCAACTGGGCGGGCGTGACGGTTGAACGTAAAGAGGGCCAGTTCGCGACGACAGACAACCAGGTGACGCTGGTTGACCTTCCCGGCACCTACTCCTTAACCACCATTTCGTCACAAACCTCGCTCGATGAGCAAATCGCCTGTCACTATATTCTTGGCGGCGACGCGGATCTGCTGATCAATGTGGTCGACGCCTCAAACCTCGAGCGTAACCTTTATCTGACGCTGCAGCTGCTGGAGCTGGGTATCCCCTGCATCGTGGCGCTCAACATGCTCGATATCGCAGAGAAACAAAAGCTGCGCATCGACGTCGATGCCCTCTCCGCACGCCTGGGGTGCCCGGTCGTTCCGCTGGTCTCGACGCGCGCGCGCGGTATTGATGCGCTGAAGCTGGCCATTGACCGTCACGCGGGAAATCGCGACGTTGAGCTGGTGCATTACGCACAGCCTCTCCTGCGTGAAGCCAACGTGCTGGCGCAGGAGATGGATAACGCTATGCCTGCGAAACAGCGTCTGTGGCTTGGCCTGCAGATGCTGGAAGGGGATATCTACAGCCGCGCTTACGCCGGGCATGCGGCCGATAAGCTGGACGTGACGGTGGCCCGTCTTAGCGACAAGCTGGACGACCCGGCGCTGCACATCGCCGATGCCCGTTACCAGGCCATCGCCTCGATCTGCGACGTGGTCAGTAACGCGCTGACGGCGGAACCCAGCCGCTTTACGGCGGCAGTGGATAAGATTGTGCTTAACCGCTTCATCGGTTTGCCCATCTTCCTGCTGGTGATGTACGTGATGTTCCTGCTTGCCATTAACATCGGCGGCGCACTGCAGCCGATTTTTGACGCCGGTTCCGTCGCGGTCTTCGTCCACGGGATCCAGTGGGTGGGTTACACCCTGCACTTCCCGGAATGGCTCACCATCTTCCTCGCGCAGGGGATTGGCGGCGGTATCAATACCGTTCTGCCGCTGGTGCCGCAGATCGGCATGATGTATCTGTTCCTCTCGTTCCTGGAAGATTCCGGCTACATGGCGCGCGCGGCGTTCGTGATGGATCGTCTGATGCAGGCGCTGGGCCTGCCGGGTAAATCCTTCGTCCCGCTGATCGTCGGCTTCGGCTGTAACGTGCCGTCGGTGATGGGCGCACGTACGCTGGATGCACCGCGTGAACGTCTGATGACCATTATGATGGCGCCGTTTATGTCCTGCGGTGCCCGCCTGGCAATCTTTGCTGTCTTTGCCGCAGCCTTCTTTGGCCAGCAGGGCGCGCTGGCGGTCTTCTCGCTGTATGTGCTGGGCATCGTGATGGCGATCCTGACCGGTTTAATGCTCAAGCACACCATCATGCGCGGTGAGGCGTCACCGTTCGTGATGGAGCTGCCGGTGTACCACGTCCCCCATCTGAAAAGCCTGGCGATCCAGACCTGGCAGCGTCTGAAAGGCTTCGTCCTGCGCGCCGGTAAGGTGATTGTCATCGTCAGCGTTTTCCTGAGCGCCCTGAACAGCTTCACCCTAAGTGGACAGGCAGCGGATAACATTAACGACTCTGCCCTCGCCTCCGTCAGCCGCGTCATCACGCCGGTCTTCAAACCGATTGGCGTGCATGAGGATAACTGGCAGGCAACCGTCGGCCTGTTTACCGGCGCGATGGCAAAAGAGGTGGTTGTCGGTACCCTGAATACGCTCTACACCGCCGAGAACATTCAGGAGCAGGAATTTAACCCGGCTGAGTTTCATCTCGGTGATGAGCTGCTCGGTGCCGTAGAGGAAACCTGGCAGAGCCTGAAGGACACCTTCAGCCTGAGCGTGCTGGCGAACCCGATTGAGGCCAGCAAAGGCGACGGCGAAATGGCGACGGGTGCCATGGGCGTGATGGGCGAGAAATTTGGCAGCGCGTCCGCGGCCTACAGCTATCTCATCTTCGTTCTGCTCTATATTCCGTGCATCTCCGTGATGGGGGCGATTGCCCGCGAGTCCAGTCGCGGCTGGATGGGTTTCTCCATCCTGTGGGGGTTAAACATTGCCTACTCGCTGGCGACGCTGTTTTATCAAACCGTTAACTTCAGCCAGCACCCGCGCTACAGCCTGGTCTGCATTCTTGCGGTTGTGCTGTTCAACGTGGTCGTTCTCGGTCTGCTGCGGCGGGCACGCAGCCGCGTCGACATCGAACTGCTGGCAAACCGTAAAACCGCCGCAACCTGCTGCAACAGCCCGGCGGGCGACTGTCACTAAGGAGCACACAATGGCATCGTTGATTCAGGTTCGTGATCTGCTGGCGCTGCAGGGGCGAATGGAGGCGAAACAGCTGAGCCTCAGCCTGCATACGCCGCAACCGATGATCGATGCCATGCTGGAGAGACTGGAAGCCATGGGGAAAGCGGTGCGGATTCAGGAAGAGCCGGACGGTTGTCTGTCCGGCAGCTGTAAAAGCTGCCCGGAAGGAAAGGCCTGCCTCAGGGAATGGTGGGCACTGCGTTAATAAAGCCGGGCATCGCTGCCCGGCTTTATCGTATTACTTGTAGACGTCCGCCGTTGCGCGGACGTTTTTGGTCTGCTTTTCAGCGCTGGTGACGACGTAATACGTTCCGCCCAGCTCATCCGCTTTCTTCGACAGCTCTTTTCTCGCGTCCATCGGCGCAGTGGTGTCAGACGTAGTAATCTCACCAATTTTCGTCAGATTCATGCCGGCAACTTTATCTTTTTCCAGCTCTTTTGCCGCAAAGACGCCAAATGACAGTGACCCAATAACCAGAGAAGTGACAATACCTGTAACAAGTTTCATAGCCTGACTCTCCATAGGATTGTTGTTTTGATTATCGTAGGCAGAACAACCGCAACGACATCTGGAGTATGGTTGCGGTATGTTACTTTTTCCAGGCAGGATAGAAAATAATCAGTCGAAACGTTGACTTAACGCAATGAGCGCTGAACAAAACTCCGCCGGATGAGAGATGAACGGGGCATGTGCGGCTTTGGCAATGATCTGCGATTCGCTGTTCGGCCACAGATCATCCAGCAGCGGAGCCACTTTGCGCGGCACCAGGCCGTCAAGGTAGCCGTAGATACGCAGGTGCGGAAGCGCCAGCGACGCCAGCGGTTCACGCAGATCGATCGTCTTAAGTATCTCAAGCCCCCCGTTAAGCACCTCAACGTCAGGCATCGGCAGCGACAGCACGGTCTGCTTCAGCGTGCGCGCGTCCTGACGCGCGGTTTCTGTACCCATCGTCTGCAGCGCGAGAAAACGCTCCACCGTCCGCTGGAAATCGTCGCTTAGCTGCTGCTGGAACCCTGCCAGCACTTCAGGCTTGATCCCCGGCCACGCGTCCTGTGCGCTAAAGCAGGGTGACGAGGAAACGGTGACCAGCGCGCTCACGCGCCCGGGGTTATCCAGCGCAATCTTGCTTGCCACCAGCCCGCCCAGGCTCCAGCCCAGCCAGACAGCGTTTTGCGGCGCGGCGTCCAGAACCTGCTGCGCCATCTCATCAAGCGACATCGCGCCAAAGCCGCGGCTGCGGCCATAACCCGGCAAATCCACCAGATGCAGCGTAAATTGCGAGGCAAGTTCCTCGCTTACGCAACGCCACACTTCAGAATTCAGGCCCCATCCGTGCAGCAGCACAAGATGGCAATTTCCTGTCCCTACGGTCTGCCACCACAGCGTCTTCATCAGTTACTGTTCTCTTTTTTCACATGGAGGTTGCACATGCTAACAGTACCTGGGTTGTGCTGGCTATGCAGAATGCCGCTGGCACTCAGCGGATGGGGCATCTGCTCCGTCTGCACGCGATCGCTGCAATGGCGTATCGGGACCTGTCCACAATGCGGTTTACCGGCCACCAATCCCTCTTTGCCCTGCGGCCGCTGCCTGAAAAAATCCCCGCCGTGGAGTGCGCTGGTGGCAGTGGATGATTATGTTCCGCCGCTGAGCAGGCTGATTCACGCGCTGAAGTTTTCCGGCCAGAGTGCGCTGGCTCAGCCCCTTGCCCGACTGCTACTGCTGGCGGTTTTACAGGCGCGGCGCCACCGCGCATTGCCGAAAATCGACAGGTTGGTGAATGTCCCCCTCTACCGACGTCGACACTGGCGGCGGGGCTATAACCAGAGTGACCTAATCTGCCGTCCCCTCGCCCGGTGGCTTGGCTGTCAGTATGATGCCCGCGCGCTGACACGTGTTCATGCCACCTCCATCCAGCATCAGCTCAGCGCCCGGCTTCGCAAAAGAAACCTCAAAAATGCCTTTCGCCTTGAATTGCCGGTCGACGGTCTCCATATCGCGATTGTGGATGATGTCGTCACCACAGGCAGTACCGTTGCTGAACTTTCCCGACTGCTTTTGCAAAGCGGCGCCGCGTCGGTTCAGGTATGGTGTCTGTGCCGTACCTTGTAGCCCTTCTTCAATGGGCGTATGATTATACCCAGGTAATTTAGTCAACTATTAGGCCAAAGCTATGATCCGTATTTCCGATTCTGCACAAGCGCACTTTGCCAAACTGCTGGCAAATCAGGAAGAAGGGACGCAGATCCGCGTGTTTGTGATTAATCCAGGCACTCCGAATGCAGAATGTGGTGTTTCTTATTGTCCTCCGGACGCTGTGGAAGCCACCGACACTGCCCTTAAATTTGAACAGCTCACCGCCTATGTTGATGAGCTGAGCGCACCGTATCTTGAAGATGCGGAGATCGACTTCGTCACCGATCAGCTGGGTTCTCAGCTGACCCTGAAAGCACCGAACGCGAAAATGCGTAAAGTGTCTGACGATGCCCCGCTGATGGAGCGCGTTGAGTATCTGCTGCAATCCCAGATCAACCCACAGCTGGCTGGCCACGGCGGCCGTGTTTCCCTGATGGAAATCACCGACGAAGGTTTTGCCATTCTGCAGTTTGGCGGCGGTTGTAACGGTTGTTCAATGGTCGATGTCACCCTGAAAGAAGGGATCGAGAAGCAACTGCTGAACGAGTTCCCGGAACTGAAAGGCGTGCGTGACCTGACCGAACACCAGCGCGGCGAGCACTCCTACTACTGATTCATTGCCCGTCTGTATTGCCCGGTGGCGCTGCGCTTACCGGGCCTACAAAACCCTGTCCCCCTCTTCGTTCCCCTCTATATGTTGACCTGCGTCTCATAATTCACATTTTGCCTTCCAGGGTGATTCTCAATCACGCCATGTTACCCGTATCATTCTCATGGGCACTAAACACACTCATAACAGCCGACTAAACTTAATCGTTTAAAAGGCATCAGTATTAGTGCCGTTACTTCTCTGTTCCCAGTTGGGACAATCGGAATTTGTCGTTGAAACAATGACGTTACCCATAACAATTCAAAGGCCAGGTAAATCATGCCATTAGTCATCGTTGCTATCGGTGTTGTGTTATTACTGCTCTTGATGATCCGCTTCAAAATGAACGGATTTATCGCTCTGGTTCTGGTGGCGCTTGCAGTCGGTCTGATGCAGGGGATGCCGCTGGTGAAAGTTATCAGCTCGATTAAAGCCGGTGTCGGCGGCACGCTCGGTAGCCTGGCGTTGATCATGGGCTTCGGCGCCATGCTCGGTAAAATGCTGGCGGACTGCGGTGGCGCCCAGCGTATTGCCACCACGCTTATCGACAAATTTGGTAAGAAGAACATTCAGTGGGCAGTGGTGTTAACCGGTTTTACCGTCGGTTTCGCGCTGTTCTATGAAGTAGGCTTCGTATTGATGCTGCCGCTGGTGTTCACCATTGCGGCTGCCGCGAGCATCCCGCTGCTGTATGTCGGTGTGCCTATGGCCGCGGCGCTGTCCGTGACCCACGGCTTCCTGCCGCCGCACCCGGGTCCAACCGCTATCGCCACCATCTTCCACGCCGACATGGGTAAAACCCTGCTGTTCGGTACGATTCTGGCGATCCCGACGGTGATTCTGGCAGGTCCGGTTTATGCCCGCTTCCTGAAAGGCATTGATAAGCCTATCCCGGAAGGTCTGTACAGCGCCAAAACCTTCACCGAAGAAGAGATGCCTGGCTTTGGCGTCAGCGTCTGGACCTCTCTGGTACCGGTGATCCTGATGGCGATGCGCGCCGTGGCAGAGATGATCCTGCCGAAAGGTCATGCGTTCCTGTCCGTGGCGGAATTCCTGGGTGACCCGGTGATGGCAACGCTGATTGCCGTGCTGATCGCGATGTTCACCTTCGGTCTGAACCGTGGCCGCTCCATGGATCAGATCAACGACACGCTGACCTCTTCCATCAAAATTATTGCCATGATGCTCCTGATCATCGGCGGTGGCGGTGCATTCAAGCAGGTTCTGGTCGACAGCGGCGTGGACAAATACATCGCCGCTATGATGCATGAAACCAACGTGTCGCCGCTTCTGATGGCCTGGTCTATTGCCGCAGTTCTGCGTATTGCGCTGGGCTCTGCGACCGTTGCGGCGATCACCGCGGGCGGTATCGTTGCGCCGTTGATTGCCACCACGGGCGTGAGCCCTGAGCTGATGGTTATCGCCGTCGGTTCCGGTAGCGTGATTTTCTCTCACGTTAACGACCCGGGCTTCTGGCTGTTCAAGGAGTACTTCAACCTGACGATCGGTGAAACCATCAAGTCCTGGTCCGCGCTGGAAACCATTATTTCGGTGTGCGGTCTGGTTGGGGTGCTGCTGTTGAATATGGTGGTCTGATGCCCTAAGTCGGGTGGCGGCTACGCCTTACCCGACCTACATGAGCACTACCGGATAATAAAAAACCCGCCACTGGCGGGTTTTTTTATTACTTCTTCCCGGCAGCTTTTCGCCGCTTATCCAAATCCTTAATCAGCCTTTTCACCCCGTCATCGGCAAACATCGCCTCAAGCGTGGTGGACAGCTTGCGGCGCCAGTTCTTGTACTGATAGCTGGTGCCCGGGATGTTCACCGGCTCCGCCATATCAATCCAGTCCTCCGGCTGCAGGCCCAGCAGGGCGCTATTGCTGTCGGCAATGTAACGCTGCAAACCACGGTTGAGCGTGGAGGTCATGGACATCAGCGACGCCTTATGCCCGGCACGTTTTGGCAGACAGCCCTGCTTGTGCAGCGCATCCAGCAGCCCCTGTTTGGAGAGTTCGCGATCCTGATACAGGCCGCGTAACACCTCTTCATCAGGATACAGGCCCAGCGTTTTGCCAAGGGTCAGATCGCCGCTTTCCCAATAGCCACGAAGCGTAGGAAGGTCATGCGTCGTCGCGACTGCCATTGACTGTTCAGGGTACGCTTGCGGCGCGCGGAAGGTTTTCTCATGGTCGTTTTCAAAATAGAGCACTTTATAGGAGTAGACGCCGCTGTCGCGGAGCTTGCTGACAATTTCCACCGGCACGGTACCGAGATCTTCACCGATCACCATGCACTGATGACGCTTGCTTTCCAGAGCCAGGATCGACAGCAGATCGTCAACCGGATACTGCACGTACGCCCCGTGGTCCGCCGTTTCACCGTACGGGATCCACCACAGGCGCAGCACGGACATCACGTGGTCGATACGCAACGCGCCGCAGTTCTGCATGTTCGCGCGCAGCAGGTCGATGAACGGCTCGTAGGCGCGCGCCGCCATGACGTGCGGATCCATCGGCGGTAATCCCCAGTTCTGGCCGAGCGGCCCCAGGATATCCGGTGGCGCCCCCACGGAGGCCTTCAGGCAGTACAGCTCACGGTCGCACCAGGTTTCCGCGCCGCCTTCCGCCACGCCCACGGCCAGGTCACGGTACAGGCCAATCGGCATTTTATAGCCCTGGCTCACCTGCCAGCAGGCGGCAAACTGGCTGTACGCCAGCCACTGCAGCCACAGGTAGAAGTCCACTTCATCGGCATATTTTTTACAGAACGCTTTCACTTCCGGCGTGTCGACGGATTGATACGCTTCAGGCCAGACCGGCCAGCCCCAGCGCATTTCGTCCTCTTTCACCTGATACGCGTGCAGCGCATCAAACGCCGCCTGCCAGTACAGGCTCTCGCCCTCCTGCGTCACGAACTGGCGGAACGCCGCCATCTGCTCGTCATCGCGCTGCGAAAAGCCTTTCCACGCCAGGCGCAGCGCGGCCATTTTCAGCGCCGTGACGGTGGAGTAATCCACCCAGTCGGCTTCGCGCGCCTGCTTCAGCGCCTGCTGCGTGGTACTGAGTTTCCACCAGGCCTGCGCCTCCTGGCTGTTTTTGAAATCATCTAAGGCGTTAACGTCGATATAAATCACGTTCAGCCAGCGACGGGATGACGGGCTGTACGGGCTGGCGCTCTCCGGGTTGGCCGGGTAGAGGGCGTGGATCGGGTTGAGGCCGATAAACGCACCGCCGCGCTCGCCCACGGATGCCAGCATGTTCTTCAGATCGCCAAAATCACCGATCCCCCAGTTGCTGTCGGAACGCAGCGTATAGAGCTGCACGCAGGCGCCCCACAGCTTTTTGCCTTCAAGCAGCGCCTGCGGCTCGTAGCAGCGTTTTGGCGCGACGATCACCCGGCAGTGGAAACGCCGATCGTCCTGGGTGAGCGTCAGGGTGTGATAGCCCTCCGGCAGCTTCGCCGGAAGGTTTAGCGTTTTGCCGCCGGTGGCGTGGCCTTTATGCTGATGCCCCTCTTCGGTCGTGAGCAGCCAGCTAAACTCGCCACGTCCCTCCACCGCGAGCGGCATCTTTTTGCCTGCAGTGAATACCTTCACGTTCGGCACCGGCGCAGCCGACGCTTTCGCGTCGGTTTTGTGCATAGCGTCCAGCAAACGTCTTTTGGTGTCGGCGCCAATAGACTGTGGTTTGCCGTGAGCATTAATGTAACTGAGGCTTATTCCCGCCGCCTGCGCGGCACTGTCCAGACGTTTACTCTCCATCGCGCTTCCTTAGCGTTTTGCCTGCCAGATAAGGGCCTGATAATCACGGATTGAGCGGTCAGAGCTGAACATACCGCAGCGCGCGGTGTTCAGGATGCACGCGCGGGTCCACGCTTCCTGGTCGCGATACAGCACATCGACCTGTTTTTGCGCTTCAACGTAGGCCGTGAAGTCCGCCATCACCAGATACGGGTCACCGCCGTGTTTGTCCATGCTGTGCAGCATCTGATCAAACGCGTGCTTGTCGCCGTCGCTGTATTTGCCGCTCTCCAGCTCCTTCAGCACCGCGTCCAGCACTTTGTCTTTCTTACGCCACTTCACCGGGTCGTAGCCTTTGGCCTTGATAGCTTTCACCTCTTCCACGGTGTGGCCGAAGATAAAGATGTTCTCTTCACCCACCTTCTCGGCGATTTCGACGTTGGCCCCGTCGAGCGTGCCGACGGTCAGCGCGCCGTTCAGCGCCAGCTTCATGTTGCCGGTACCGGAGGCTTCTTTCCCTGCGGTAGAGATCTGCTCGGAGATATCCGCCGCCGGGATCAGCATTTCAGCCGCCGAGACGCAGTAATCCGGCAGGAACACCACCTTCAGCTTGTCGCCCACTTTCGGATCGCTGTTGATCGCCGCCGCCACTTTATTGATGGCGAGGATGATGTTTTTCGCCAGGTAGTAGCCCGGGGCCGCTTTCGCACCGAACAGGAACACGCGCGGAACGCGATCGGCCTGCGGGTTCTCGCGGATCTCTTTGTACAGCGCCAGAATGTGCAGCAGGTTCAGGTGCTGGCGTTTGTACTCGTGCAGACGTTTGATCTGAATATCGAAAATCGCATTCGGGTTGATCTCAATCCCGGTACGCACTTTCACAAACTCCGCCAGGCGAACCTTGTTCTCCAGCTTGATCGCCCGGTACTGCTCGCGGAATGTCGCGTCGTCAGCGTATTTTTCCAGGTTGATGAGCTGGTCCAGATCGTTGGCCCACTCTTTCTTCAGGGTCTTGTCCAGCAGGCCCGCCAGCAGCGGGTTGCACTGCTTGATCCAGCGACGCGGCGTGATGCCGTTGGTCACGTTGTGGAATTTGGTTGGCCACAGCTGGTGGTATTCCGGGAAGAGGTCTTTGACCACCAGATCCGAGTGCAGCGCCGCCACGCCGTTGACCGCAAAGCCGCTCACCACGCACATGTTCGCCATGCGTACCTGCTTATCGTGAACCACCGCCAGCTTCGCCCAGACCGCCTTGTTGCCCGGCCAGGTCTTGTCCACCAGGGTTTTAAACTGGTCGTTAATCTTGTTGATGATCTGCATGTGGCGCGGCAGCAGCGTTTTCACCAGCTTCTCATCCCAGCACTCCAGCGCTTCTGGCATCAGCGTGTGGTTGGTGTAGGCAAAGGTACGGCTGGTAATGGCCCAGGCGTCGTCCCAGCTCAGCTGATGCTCGTCGATCAGCACGCGCAGCAGTTCCGGGATGGCAATGGTCGGGTGCGTGTCGTTGAGCTGAATCACTTCGAAGTCCGGCAGCTGCGCCAGCTTGCGGCCCGCCAGGTGATGGCGACGCAGAATGTCCGCCACGGAGCAGGCGCACTGGAAGTACTGCTGCATCAGGCGCAGCTTTTTACCGGCCAGGTGGTTGTCGTTCGGGTAGAGAACTTTGGTCAGCTTCTCGGCGTCGATGCCCTGCTGCTCGGCCCGCAGGAAATCGCCGTCGTTGAATTTAGTCAGATTAAACGGGTGGGCGTGCTTCGCCTGCCACAGACGCAGCGGCTGCGCCACGCCGTTACGGTAGCCAAGCACCGGCAGATCCCAGGCTTCGCCGGTGATGGTGAACGCCGGTTCCCAGAGACCTTGTTTCGTCACTTTCCCGCCAATGCCAACCTGCACGTCAAGCTGCGCGTTATGGCGGAACCACGGATAGGTATTGCGATGCCAGTCGTCCGGCGCTTCCATCTGGTGGCCGTCAGCAAAAGACTGACGGAACAGGCCGTACTGGTAGTTCAGACCGTAGCCAATCGCCGACTGGCCGACGGTCGCCATGGAGTCAAGGAAGCAGGCCGCCAGGCGTCCCAGGCCGCCGTTGCCCAGCGCCGGGTCAATCTCTTCTTCCAGCAGGTCGGTCAGGTTAATATCGTGTTCTTTAAGGACGTCACCGACCTCCTGATACCAGCCGAGGTTCAACAGGTTGTTGCCCGTCAGACGGCCAATCAGGAATTCCATTGAAATGTAGTTTACATGGCGCTGGCCTTTTACCGGTTTTGCCAGGGGTCGAGCATCCAGCTGCTCTGCGAGCGCACCGCTCACTGCCTGCCACCACTGGTGAGGCGTCATCTCGTTTGCAGCATGAAGGCCAAAACGCTGCCACTGACGCGTCAGGGCAGCCTGGAATTGAGCTTTGTTGAAGGTAGGCTGTGACATAGGGGATCGGCATCCTTTAGAAAGAAAACACAAGTTGGCGCTAGTGTGCCTGGCTCATTTCCCCTCTTCCTCCTCCCGAGGGGGATTAGACAGGGAGGAGTAGCGGGGATGAGCAGAAAAGTGTGATCAAGGCCACTCTCAGAGCATAGTTCGAGTGTGCCCGGAAGATAAAAAAGTAACCGAGGAGAATGTCAAAGAAATGAAATGCGGTTTCGGGTGAAATTAAACCCCGCCGAAATAATTACTTACGTAGAATAATATTTCGGCAATCGGGAAATCGCTAAGGAGATTATTAATCTCCCTTAACTTTACCAGAAGTATATTAAATTCGACGTCACTATCCCTTTCTGAAACCAGTTTCAGCGCAGCCGCAGCACAGCCATACAAGCCAGCATTGACGGGGCATCAAAGACCTTTTCAGAAAGTTCCCTCCTCTGCCTGAATGTTTTGTGACAGAGTGCAAATTCACAGCCACCAAATCCAGACATAACTTGCAATAGTTAACTTATTGGCCGACCTTATAACCATTAATTACGAAGCGCAAAAAAAATAAAATCTCTCGTTCCCCACAGTGAAGTGAAACCTATGTTGATTCCGTCTAAATTAAGTCGCCCGGTTCGTCTTGACCACACAGTGGTCCGCGAGCGTCTGTTGGCTAAACTTTCCGGCGCGCATAATTTCCGACTGGCGCTGGTTACGAGCCCTGCAGGTTATGGAAAAACAACGCTCATTTCGCAATGGGCCGCAGGTAAGAGCGATCTTGGCTGGTACTCTCTTGATGAGGGCGATAACCAGCAGGAGCGCTTTGCCAGCTATCTGATTGCCGCGATACAGCAAGCCACCCATGGACACTGCGTTGCCAGTGAGGTGATGGTGCAAAAGCGCCAGTACGCCAGCCTGTCCTCCCTTTTCTCTCAGCTGTTTATCGAACTGGCTGAATGGCATCGCCCGCTATACGTGGTGATTGATGATTACCATCTCATCACTAACCCGGTGATTCATGAATCAATGCGTTTCTTCCTGCGCCATCAGCCGGAAAACCTGACGTTAGTGGTGCTGTCACGCAATCTGCCGCAGCTGGGTATTGCCAACCTGCGCGTGCGCGATCAGCTTCTGGAAGTGGGTAGCCAGCAGCTGGCCTTTACCCACCAGGAAGCAAAACAGTTCTTTGACTGCCGCCTGACCTCACCCATTGAGGCCGCTGAAAGCAGCCGCCTGTGTGATGACGTCGCGGGCTGGGCCACGGCGCTGCAGCTCATCGCCCTCTCTGCCCGGCAAAACAACAGTCCAGCCCATCAGTCAGCGCGGCGTCTGGCCGGCATCAACGCCAGCCACCTCTCTGATTACCTGGTGGACGAGGTGCTGAACAGTGTCGATCCCTCGACGCGTAATTTCCTGCTGAAAAGCTCGCTGCTGCGCTCCATGAACGATGCCCTCATCGTGCGGGTGACGGGCTGTGAAAACGGTCAGCTGCAGCTCGAAGAAATTGAACGTCAGGGCCTTTTCCTGACGCGCATGGACGATCCCGGCGAGTGGTTTAGCTATCATCCGCTGTTTGGTAGCTTCCTGCGCCAGCGCTGTCAGTGGGAGCTGGCGGTTGAACTGCCGGAGATCCACCGCGCCGCTGCCGAAAGCTGGATGGCACAGGGCTTCCCGAGCGAGGCCATCCACCACGCGCTCGCCGCCGGGGATGCCAGCATGCTGCGCGATATCCTCCTCAATCATGCGTGGGGCCTGTTTAACCACAGCGAGCTGACGCTGCTGGAAGAGTCCCTCAAAGCCCTGCCGTGGGAAAGCCTGCTGGAGAATCCGCGTCTGGTGCTGCTGCAGGCCTGGCTGATGCAGAGCCAGCATCGCTACAGCGAAGTGAACACCCTGCTGGCGCGTGCCGAGCAGGAGATGGAAAGCGAGATGGATACCACCCTGCACGGCGAGTTCAACGCGTTGCGCGCTCAGGTGGCCATTAACGACGGCGACCCGGACGAAGCGGAACGGCTGGCGATGGTCGCGCTGGATGAACTGCCGCTGGCCAACTTCTACAGCCGCATCGTGGCGACCTCCGTACACGGCGAAGTGCTGCACTGCAAAGGTGACCTCACGCGTTCGCTTTCACTGATGCAGCAAACCGAACAGATGGCGCGTCGTCATGATGTCTGGCACTACGCGCTGTGGAGCCTGATCCAGCAGAGCGAGATTTTATTCGCACAGGGGTTCCTGCAGGCTGCCTGGGAAAACCAGGAAAAAGCGTTCCAGCTGATTCGTGAACAGCACCTGGAACAGCTGCCGATGCACGAGTTCCTGTTGCGTATTCGCGCTCAGCTGCTGTGGGCATGGTCGCGTCTGGATGAAGCAGAAAGCTGCGCCCGCCAGGGTGTGGATGTTCTTTCCAGTTTCCAGCCTCAGCAGCAGTTACAGTGTCTGGCGCTGCTGGTGCAGTGCTCGCTGGCGCGCGGCGATCTCGATAACGCCCGCAACCATCTTAACCGCCTGGAAAACCTGCTCGGCAACGGTCAGTATCATAGCGACTGGGTGTCAAACGCCGATAAGGTCCGGGTGATTTACTGGCAGATGACCGGCGATAAAAAATCCGCCGCCAACTGGCTGCGTCAGACGCCAAAACCGGAATTTGCCAACAACCACTTCCTGCAGAGCCAGTGGCGCAACATTGCCCGCGCGCAGATCCTGCTCGGTGAATTAGAGCCCGCTGAGATTGTGCTGGAAGAGCTGAACGAGAACGCGCGCAGCCTGCGCCTGATGAGCGATCTGAACCGCAACCTGCTGCTGCAGAACCAGCTCTACTGGCAGGCGGGTCGTAAAAACGATGCCCAGCGCGTGCTGCTGGAGGCGCTGCAGCTGGCTAACCGCACCGGGTTTATCAGCCACTTTGTGATTGAAGGTGAAGTGATGGCCCAGCAGCTGCGTCAGCTTATTCAGCTTAACACGCTGCCGGAGCTGGATCAGCATCGCGCCCAGCGCATTCTGCGCGAGATTAACCAGCATCATCGGCACAAGTTCGCGCATTTCGATGAGAACTTCGTTGAACGTCTGCTGAACCACCCGGAAGTGCCGGAGCTTATCCGCACCAGCCCGCTCACCCAGCGCGAATGGCAGGTTCTGGGGCTGATCTATTCAGGCTACAGCAACGAGCAGATTGCCGGCGAGCTGGCGGTGGCGGCGACCACCATCAAAACGCATATCCGCAACCTGTACCAGAAGCTGGGCGTGGCGCATCGTCAGGATGCGGTACAGCATGCACAGCAGCTGTTGAAGATGATGGGGTACGGAGTGTAATTCATTGCCCGGCGGCGCTACGCTTGCACGGGCCTACGGGTGTTGTAGGTCGGGTAAGCGCAGCGCCACCCGACACAACCGTTAGCACAATTCCAGCTGCAAATTATTATCTTTAATTACCTGCATCACGCCCGCCGGCGGCATCACGTCGGTATAGACCGCATCCACCATGCTGATGCTGCCCATGTTCACCATCGCGTTACGGCCAAACTTCGAATGATCCACCACCAGCATCACGTGGCGCGAGTTTTCAATGATCGCGCGCTTGGTGCGTACCTCGTGGTAATCAAACTCCAGCAGCGAGCCGTCACTGTCGATGCCGCTGATCCCCAGAATGCCGAAGTCGAGGCGGAACTGAGAGATAAAATCGAGGGTGGCTTCGCCGATAATTCCGCCGTCGCGGCTGCGCAGCTCCCCGCCCGCGAGGATGATGCGGAAGTCGTCTTTCTGCATCAGGGTGTTAGCCACGTTCAGGTTGTTGGTGACCACGCGCAGGTTCTCATGATCCAGCAGCGCATGGGCGACCGCTTCCGGCGTGGTGCCGATATCAATAAACAGCGTCGCCCCGTTCGGGATCTGGCTGGCGACCTTGCGGGCAATACGCTCTTTTTCCGCCGTCTGCGTGGCTTTACGGTCGTGCCAGGAGGTGTTAACCGAGCTGGATGGCAGCGCCGCGCCACCGTGGTGGCGAAGAATACGGTTCTGATCGGCCAGGTCGTTCAGGTCACGACGGATGGTTTGTGGGCTGACGGCAAACTGCTCCACCAGCTCTTCGGTGCTGACGTATCCCTGTTTTTTTACCAGTTCGATAATGGCGTCATGACGTTGTGTTTGTTTCATCAATTATCCCTGAGAATTATGTTCGTTTTCGCGCATGGAGCGTGTCGGCAAAGGCCATCGCCAGCCCCACGGCCAGCCCGGCGACGTGCGCACCGTTGGCGATAGACATACCAAACAGATCAAACCATCCGGCAATTAGCCATATTAACGCAAAGGTTATTAATCCGCGTTGCAGATAGATGCCACTTTCCGGGTCGCGCTCCCCGCGAAGCCAGACGTAGCCCATCAGGGCATACACGACACCCGACAGCCCGCCGAACCACGGCCCGCTGAACTTGTGCTGCACGTAGCCGCTTAACAGGGCGCTGATGATGGTGATAACGATCAGCTTGCCGCTGCCCAGGCGCTTTTCAACGGCACCGCCGAGATACCACCACCAAAGCAGGTTAAAGAGGATATGCATCACCGAGAAGTGCATCAGCGCGTGGCTAAAGTAGCGCCAGACGTCAAACTCAAGAGACGGGTCATAGGGCCACGCCAGGGCAATCATCACACTCTGGTCGCCGACCACGTTCATGATAATGAAGACGAGGATGCAGGCCGCCATCAGCAGCAGCGTAAACGGGCCCGCGCGCTCGCGAATGGTGGCGAGGAAGGGAAAGCGGCTGTAGTGCAATCCGCTGCCGGTCTGGCCGGATTGCCAGCTGGCCGCGAGATAGCGCGGGTCGCCAGGGTTCTCAAGAAAACGCGTCAGCTCCTCGTTTACCCGCCCGGCCTGGCTCTCATCGGCCAGCCAGACGTCGGTCTGCGTATGTTGCTGAATAGTCAGAATAACGCCCTGCGTCGCCATATAGTCGACAAACGCCTGGGCGACGCGCGGGTTGGTAAAAGAGGTGATCATCAACATGGGCAGCGGTCGCTTATTTCCACACAAAAGGGGACAGTATAGCGGGATCAGCGCTCAAAAGCGTATTCCACTTCCGCCGGGAAATGACGATGCCAGGCATCGAAACCGCCGTCGACGCTATAAACCGCGTCGTAACCCTGCTGAAGCAGGTACTGCGCCGCGCCTTTGCTGCTGTTGCCGTGATAGCACATGACCATCACTGGCGTGTCGAAGTCGTTATCGCGCATAAACGCGCCCAGCGTGTCGTTGGTGAGATGGAACGCGCCCGGCGTATGACCCATCGCAAAACTCTGCGGATCGCGGATGTCCACCAGCACCGCTTTTCCCTGGTGCATCTTCTGGTGGGCTTCTTCTACGTTAATACATTCAAACTGATCCATGGTGTTCTCTTTACAGTGGTCAACGACAAGATTTTACCCCGTAGTGTACGTCCTGGCGGCGGGTAAACGCCATTATGTTATCCATATCACTCTAAATTGTTTTTTTGATGTTACCAAAAGCGCGTTCCTTTGCTATTATGAGCGATATCGAACATTTCTGAGCTTTAACGAAAGTGCATGAGGGTGTTATGGAAACCAAAGATCTGATTGTGATAGGCGGTGGCATCAACGGTGCCGGTATTGCGGTCGATGCCGCAGGACGCGGTTTATCCGTACTGATGCTGGAAGCTAACGATCTCGCCTGCGCGACGTCGTCCGCCAGCTCCAAACTGATTCACGGTGGCCTGCGCTACCTGGAACACTACGAATTCCGCCTGGTCAGTGAAGCGCTGGCCGAACGTGAAGTGCTGCTGAAAATGGCCCCGCATCTGGCGATTCCGATGCGCTTCCGCCTGCCCCATCGCCCGCATCTGCGTCCGGCGTGGATGATCCGAATTGGTCTGTTTATGTACGATCATCTGGGTAAACGCACCAGCCTCCCGGGTTCGAAAGGGTTGCGTTTTGGCTCAGAATCGGTCCTTAAGCCTGAAATCGTGCGCGGATTCGAATATTCCGACTGCTGGGTTGACGATGCCCGCCTGGTGCTGGCGAACGCGCAGATGGTTGAGAAGAAAGGCGGCGAGGTGAAAACCCGCACCCGCGCGACCTCTGCCCGCCGTGAAAATGGCCTGTGGATTGTCGAGGCGGAAGATATCGATACCGGCGAGAAATTCAGCTGGAAAGCGCGCGGCCTGGTGAACGCCACCGGCCCGTGGGTGAAACAGTTCTTTGACGAGGGCATGCATCTGCCTTCCCCGTACGGCATCCGCCTGATCAAAGGCAGCCACATTGTGGTGCCGCGCGTGCATACCCAGAAGCAGGCGTACATTCTGCAGAACGAAGACAAGCGCATCGTGTTTGTGATCCCGTGGATGGACGAATTCTCGATCATCGGCACCACCGACGTGGAGTACAAAGGCGATCCGAAGAACGTCGAGATCGACGAGAGCGAAGTGAACTACCTGCTCAAAGTGTATAACGCGCACTTTAAGAAACAGCTGTCGCGCGACGACGTGGTCTGGACTTACTCCGGCGTGCGTCCGCTGTGCGATGACGAATCTGACTCACCGCAGGCCATCACCCGCGACTATACGCTCGATATTCACGACGTAGACGGCCAGGCGCCGCTGCTGTCCGTGTTTGGCGGCAAGCTTACCACCTATCGCAAGCTGGCCGAGCACGCGCTGGAAAAACTGGCGCCGTACTACAAAGGCATTGGCCCGGCATGGACCAAGGGCGCGGTACTGCCCGGCGGTGATATCGGCGATAACCGCGATGATTACGCCGCGAAGCTGCGTCGTCGCTTCCCGTTCATCACCGAAGGGATGGCGCGCCACTATGCCCGCACCTACGGCAGCAATACCGAGCTGTTCCTGGGCGATGCGAAGGACATTGCGGATCTGGGCGAGCATTTCGGCCACGAGCTGTACGAAGCCGAGCTGCGTTACCTGGTTGAGCACGAGTGGGTGCGTCGTCTGGACGATGCTATCTGGCGCCGTACCAAAGAAGGGATGTGGCTCAACGCCGAGCAGCAGTCTCGCGTGGCGCAGTGGTTACTGCAACATGCGGGAAAGCGTGAGCTGTCGCTGGCGTCCTGATGTGAAAAAATGCCCGGTGGCGCTACGCTTACCGGGCCTACGGGATCAACCAGGCCGGGTAAGGCGAAGCCGCCACCCGGCTTTGTTTTTACAACCTCACCGGATCAATATGCCAGATCGTCTCGGCATACTCCTTGATGGTCCTGTCTGACGAGAAATAGCCCATATTGGCGATGTTGTACATCGCGGCGCTGGTCCACTTCTCCGGCTGGCGATACAGCTCGTCCACCTTGTCCTGACAGTCCACGTAGCTGCGGTAATCCGCCAGCACCTGGTAGTGATCGCCAAAGTTAATCAGCGAATCCACCAGATCGCGGTAGCGGCTCGGTTCATCAGGGCTAAACACGCCGGTCGCGATCTGCGTCAGCACCTGACGCAACTCTTCATCCTCTTCGTAATATTGACGCGGCGAGTAGCCTTTCCTGCGCAGCGCCTCCACCTCTTCCGTCGTATTACCGAAGATAAAGATATTGTCTTCGCCCACGTGCTCCAGCATCTCGACGTTCGCCCCGTCCAGCGTGCCGATGGTCAGCGCGCCGTTGAGGGCAAACTTCATGTTACTGGTGCCGGATGCCTCCGTCCCCGCCGTGGAAATCTGTTCAGAGAGATCCGCCGCCGGGATGATCAGCTGCGCCAGGCTGACGCTGTAGTTCGGAATGAACACCACCTTCAGCTTGTCGCCAATATCCGGATCCTGGTTAACCACCTTCGCCACGTCGTTGATGAGATGAATAATGTGCTTCGCCATGTAGTAGGCCGACGCCGCCTTACCGGCGAAGATCTTCACGCGCGGCACCCATTCGGCCGTCGGATCGGCCTTGATGCGGTTGTAATGGGTGATCACGTGCAGCACGTTCATCAGCTGACGCTTGTATTCATGGATGCGTTTGATCTGTACGTCGAACAGCGCTTTCGGGTTTGCCACCACGTTGAGGTGCATCGCCAGCCAGACCGCCAGACGTTTTTTGTTCAGCAGCTTGGCTTCGCGCACGGCTTTGTTCACCGTCGGGAAATCAATATGCTGTTCCAGCTCGCTCAGTTGGCTCAAATCGGTACGCCAGGTGCGGCCAATATTCTCGTCCAGTACCTCAGAGAGCGGCTGGTTGGCCAGCGCCAGCCAGCGGCGCGGAGTGACGCCGTTGGTCACGTTGCAGAACCGCGTCGGGAAGATCTTCGCGAAGTCCGCAAACAGCGACTGCACCATCAGGTTCGAGTGGAGCTCGGACACGCCGTTGACCTTGTGGCTGATGACAACCGCCAGCCAGGCCATGCGCACGCGGCGACCGTTCGACTCATCAATAATGGACGCGCGGCTCAGCAGGCCGGTATCGTTCGGATACTGCTCCTGCAGCGTCTTGAGGAAGTAGTCGTTAATCTCAAAGATAATCTGCAGATGGCGCGGCAGGATTTTGCCGAGCATGTCCACCGGCCACGTCTCCAGCGCTTCGCTCATCAGCGTGTGGTTAGTGTATGAGAAAACCTGACAGGTCACCTCAAAGGCGTCATCCCAGCTGAACTTATGCTCGTCGATCAGCAGGCGCATCAGCTCCGGAATAGAGAGCACCGGGTGGGTGTCATTAAGGTGGATCGCGGTTTTCTCCGCCAGGTTGGCGTAGGTTTTGTGCAGCTGATGGTGGCGGCTAAGGATGTCCTGAATGGTCGCCGAAACAAGGAAGTACTCCTGACGCAGGCGCAGCTCGCGGCCCGAGTAGGTCGAGTCATCCGGGTACAGCACGCGGGACACGTTCTCGGAGTGGTTTTTATCCTCCACCGCCGCGAAGTAGTCACCCTGGTTAAATTTCCCGAGGTTAATTTCGCTACTGGCCTGGGCACTCCACAGGCGCAGCGTGTTGGTGGCGTCAGTGTCGTAGCCGGGGATAATCTGGTCGTAGGCCACGGCCAGGATCTCTTCCGTTTCCACCCAGCGGGATTTTTTCCCTTCCTGCTGAATACGTCCGCCAAAGCGCACCTTGTAGCGCGTGTTGTGGCGCTTGAACTCCCACGGGTTGCCGTACTCCAGCCAGTAGTCCGGGGACTCTTTCTGACGCCCGTCGACGATGTTCTGTTTGAACATGCCGTAATCGTAGCGAATACCGTAGCCGCGGCCCGGCAGCGCCAGCGTCGCCAGCGAATCAAGGAAGCAGGCGGCGAGACGTCCCAGACCGCCGTTACCGAGGCCCGGGTCGTTCTCTTCGTCGATCAGTTCTTCTAAATCTAACCCCATCTCTTCCAGTGCGGTTTTGACGTCGTCATAAATACCGAGCGACAACAGCGCATTGGACAGCGTGCGGCCAATCAAAAATTCCATCGACAGGTAGTAAACCTGACGCGTCTCCTGCGAGAGCTGGGCGCGGTTTGAGCGCAGCCAGCGTTCAACTAAGCGGTCACGTACGGCAAACAGGGTGGCGTTCAGCCACTCGTGCTTGTTGGCAATAACCGGATCTTTCCCGATGGTGAACATCAGCTTGTAGGCGATGGAGTGCTTTAACGCCTCAACGCTGAGCGTGGGTGAAGAGTAGCTAAATGGAGCGTTCATATCAGTAACTTCGCCTCGTTACATCAAGCGTTGATAGAGATCGCGGTATGACTGCGCCGCGACATGCCAGCTAAAGTCCATGGACATCGCCTGACGTTGTACGTAACGCCACAGCGATGGACGGGACCACAAGACGAAAGCACGCCGAATCGCCCGAAGCAGCGACCAGGCATTACTGTCCTCAAAGACAAATCCGCTGGCGATACCGTCCGCCAGGTTTTCCAGAGAGCTGTCGGATACGGTATCCGCCAGTCCGCCCGTGCGGCGTACCAGCGGCAGGGTGCCGTATTTCAGGCCGTACAGCTGCGTCAGGCCGCAGGGTTCGAAACGGCTTGGCACCAGAATGACGTCCGCGCCGCCCATAATGCGGTGCGAGAACGCTTCGTGGTAGCCAATCTGCACGCCCACCTGCCCCGGGTGTTCCGCGGCGGCGGCAAGGAAACCTTCCTGCAGCACCGGGTCGCCCGCGCCGAGCAGCGCCAGCTGTCCCCCCTGCTCCAGTAAACCGGGCAGCGCCTCCAGCACCAGATCCAGCCCTTTCTGGCTGGTCAGGCGGCTCACGACGGCGAACAGCGGCACTTTGTCGTTCACCTTCAGGCCCATCGCAATCTGCAGCTGGCGTTTGTTCTCCGCTTTGTCCTCCACGGAATCACGACCGTAGCGCGCCGCCAGCAGGAGATCGGTTTCCGGGCTCCAGATTTGTTCATCCACGCCGTTCAGGATGCCCGACAGGCGGCCTTCGCGATGGCGCTGCTGCAGCAACCCTTCCATGCCGTAGCCAAATGCCGGCTGGGTGATCTCACGCGCGTAGGTTGGGCTCACCGCCGTGATGTGATCGGCGTAGTACAGCCCCGCCTTCAGGAACGAGATCTGCCCGTTAAACTCCAGACCGTGCATGTTAAAGAACGACCATGGCAGATCGATGTCATTCATGTGATGGGCGTAGTACATCCCCTGATACGCCAGGTTATGCACGGTAAAGACCGATTTCGCCGGGTGGCCGCGCGCGGCGAGATACGCCGGAGCAAGCCCGGCGTGCCAGTCGTGCGCGTGCACCACATCCGGACGCCAGAACGGATCCAGCCCCGTCGCCATTTCGGCGCCGACCCAGCCGAGCAGCGCAAAGCGCAGCACGTTGTCGGTGTAGGCGAACAGGTTCGTATCGTGATACGGGCTGCCCGGGCGATCGTATAAGTGCGGCGCGTCGATCAGGTAAATCCCTACGCCATTGTAATGTCCATACAGCAGGGTAATGCGTCCGGCAAACGTTTCACGGCGGGTCACCACTTTCGCATCAGGTATACCGCGCCGGATATCCGGAAAGGCGGGCAGCAGGACGCGGGTATCCACGCCTCCGGCGATTTGCGCCGCCGGTAATGCGCCAAGCACATCTGCCAGTCCGCCCGTTTTTAATAACGGGAACATCTCAGAACATACGTGTAAAACCTGCATCATCGCTCCTGTTTGATCTGCAGCTTCCGCAACATTTCCCGTGTGACTAACACGATCCCCTCTTCCGAACGGTAGAAACGACGCGCGTCTTCTTCCGCATTCTCCCCAATAACCATCCCTTCAGGGATGACGCAGGCACGGTCGATCACGCAACGACGCAGACGACACGAGCGCCCTACCCAGACATCCGGCAACAAGACTGCCGAATCGATATTACAGAATGAATTTATCCGCACGCGCGGGAACAGCACCGACTGCACCACGACCGAACCGGAGATAATGCACCCGCCGGACACCAGCGAGTTCAGCGTCATACCGTGGCTGCCGGAGCGGTCCTGGACGAACTTGGCCGGCGGCAGCGACTCCATATGGGTACGAATCGGCCAGTTCTGGTCATACATATCCAGTTCAGGCGTAACCGATGCCAGATCGAGGTTCGCTTTCCAGTACGCTTCCAGCGTGCCCACATCGCGCCAGTAGGGTTCCGCATTCGGGTCGGACTGCACGCAGGACAGCGGGAAAGGATGTGCATACGCCATGCCAGCTTTCGTGATTTTCGGAATGATGTCTTTACCGAAGTCGTGGCTGGAGTTTTCGTCTTTGTCGTCTTCTTCCAGCAGCTCATAAAGATAATCTGCGTCAAAGACATAGATCCCCATGCTGGCGAGTGATTTGGTGTCATCGCCCGGCATGGTTGGCGGGTTCGCCGGTTTTTCAACGAAGTCGATAATTTTGTCGTCCGCATCCACGTGCATGACGCCAAAGGCCGTCGCTTCAGCAACGGGCACAGGCAGACACGCCACGGTGCAGCGCGCCCCTTTTTCGACGTGGTCGATCAGCATGTGGGAGTAATCTTGCTTGTAGATGTGGTCCCCGGCGAGGATCACGATGTATTCCGCGTTGTAGCGACGAATGATGTCGAGGTTCTGGGTCACCGCATCCGCTGTCCCGCGATACCAGTTCTCGCCGTGGACGCGTTGCTGCGCTGGAAGGAGATCGACAAACTCGTTCATCTCTTCGCTGAAGAATGACCAGCCGCGCTGGATATGCTGAACCAGCGTATGCGACTGATACTGCGTAATGACGCCGATGCGGCGAATGCCCGAGTTCAGGCAGTTGGAGAGCGCAAAGTCGATGATACGGAACTTACCACCAAAGTGAACAGCCGGTTTGGCGCGCTTGATGGTCAAATCTTTCAGACGGGTACCACGCCCGCCCGCAAGTATCAGGGCAACCGTTTTTAATGGTAGCTGGCGTGCCAACATTAAGGGATCGTTCTTCTCTAATCTAACCATGACTAACTCCTTTTTTATCATCTTTGGAATACGCACACTCCGTGCGCAGGCCCGTGCCAGACAGCCATTACTACCGGATTATCCGCTCCGGCAAAGGGAGGAACGGCGCGCCATTCCCCTTCAGGTAAAACAATCTCTGCGACGTCATCCGTCGCGTTCAGCGTGACCAGCCATTTATCCGACAGCAGGATTTGCAGGCGTGGTACGCCGTGTTGCCACTCTTGCGCGCTTAACGGTTGCGCGTCTTTATTCAGCCAGCGAACGTTGCCGTCACCCTCTTCCCACCAGTTGTTGGCGGTCAGCGCGGGGATCTGCTGGCGAAGATGGATCAGCGCAGCAGTAAAATGAATCAGCCCGCTGTTGGCTTCACCCCAGTCGAGCCAGGTTAAGGTGTTGTCCTGGCAATAGGCGTTGTTGTTACCGTGCTGGCTATGACCATGCTCGTCACCTGCCAGCAGCATCGGCGTGCCCTGCGACAGTAAAAGCGTTGTCAGCAGCGCATGAACGCTGGCGCGTCGCCGCTCTATCACATCCAGACTTCCGCCTAACCCTTCTATACCATGATTGAAGCTATGGTTATTGTTAGTGCCATCGCGATTCTCTTCGCCGTTCGCCTCATTGTGTTTCTGATTGAAACAAACGCAGTCCCTGAGCGTAAAACCGTCGTGCGCCGTCAACAGATTGACGGTGGCCGAGGGGCGTTTGCCGTCGCGCTTAAAGAGATCGCTCGACGCGGCAAAGCGCCCGGCAAATTCCCCCAGCGACAGGTTCCGCTCCAGCCAGAAGCGGCGTACGGCGTCGCGGTAGTGGTCGTTCCACTCGGCAAACAGCGGCGGGAAATTCCCGACCTGATAACCGCCTTCACCGATGTCCCACGGCTCGGCAATGAGCTTCACCTGCGAGAGCACCGGACAGTTTTTTATCGCCTCAAACAATGGCGCCTGCTGGCTGAACGCCGGCGTGCGTCCCATGACGGGCGCCAGGTCGAAACGAAAACCGTCGACGTGGTACGTCTCTACCCAGTATTTCAGGCATTCATACGCAAAATGCGTGACCGCCGGATGGCTGAGATTGAGCGTGTTGCCGCAGCCGGTCCAGTTCTCGTAATCGCCATCCTGCCTGATCCAATAATAGCTACGGTTATCAATTCCGCGCATGGAGAGCGTCGGGCCGTCGAGATCGCTTTCTGCGCTGTGGTTCAGCACCACGTCCAGAATGACCTCAATGCCCGCCGCGTGGAGCGCCTTCACCGCATCGCGGAACTCGTCCCGCGCCTTTTCCGGATGGACGGCATAGCGCGGTTCGAGCGCGAACATCGCCAGCGGGTTGTAGCCCCAGTAGTTGCTTAGCCCCAGCCGCTGCAGACGCGGCTCGCTGGCAAAATGGGCAACAGGGAGCAGTTCCAGGGCGGTGATGCCGAGGTGTTTCAGGTAGGCGATCATGGTGGGATGCCCGAGCGCCTTGTAGGTGCCGCGCATCTCTTTGGGGATCGACGGATGCAGGTAGGTCAGCCCTTTGACGTGGGCTTCATAAATAACCGTATTGCCCCACGGCGTGTGCGGCGGGGCATCGTCTTCCCAGTCATAAAGATCGTTCACCACCACGCTTTTTGGCGCGACGGGCGCGCTGTCGCGGTGGTCAGGCTCGCCGTAGCCCACGTGGAAGAGCGGGTCATCTTTAAATTCGCCGTCCACGCGGTGCGCGCACGGGTCAATCAACAGCTTCGCCGGGTTAAACCAGTGACCCTGCGCCGGATCCCACGGACCGTGAACGCGAAAGCCGTAGTGCATGCCGGGCCGCCCTCCGGCCAGGTAGCCGTGCCAGGTATCCCCCGTGCGCGAGGGTAAATCGTAACGGTGCTCGTTACCTTCCCCGTCAAACACGCACAGTTCTACCCGCTCGGCGTGAGCGGAAAAGAGGGTGAAATTGACCCCCTTTCCGTCAAAATGCGCCCCGAGCGGTTCGGGTTTACCTGCCGTAAGCTGCGTCATTCGCCCTCCCGCATCAGCCAGATGGTGCCAAGCGGCGGCAGCGTCAGGCTCAGGGAGTTGGGTCGCCCGTGGCTTTCAATGGCGTCGCTCTGTACCAGCCCGCCGTTACCGGCGTTGCTGCCGTGGTAGTGCATCGAGTCGGTATTCAGAATTTCACGCCATTTGCCCGGCTGGTTAATGCCGAAGCGGTAGTGTTCACGCGGCACCGGGGTGAAGTTGCTGGCGACGATGATCTCGTTACCCGCTTTGTCACGACGCACAAAGACAAACACCGAGCGCTCATGGTCGTCCACTACCAGCCATTCAAAGCCGTACGGATCGAAGTCGAGTTCGTGCAGCGCTTTGTGGTGGCGATAGGTCAGGTTCAGATCGCGTACCAGACGCTGCACCCCGTGGTGCCAGTTGTCGCCGCCTTCCAGCAGATGCCAGTCGAGGCTGGCGTCGTGGTTCCACTCGCGCCCTTGGGCGAACTCATTGCCCATGAACAGCAGTTTCTTGCCCGGGAAGGCAAACATCCAGCCGTAATAGGCGCGCAGGTTGGCAAACTTCTGCCACGCGTCGCCCGGCATGCGGTCGAGAATCGATTTTTTACCGTGTACCACCTCATCGTGCGACAGCGGCAGCATGAAGTTTTCGGTGTAGTTGTAGAGCATCCCGAACGTCAGCTTATCGTGATGATACTTACGGTGAACCGGATCCAGCTTCATGTAGTCGAGCGTGTCGTGCATCCAGCCCAGGTTCCACTTATACCAGAACCCCAGGCCGCCCAATGACGGCGGACGGGAGACGCCCGCAAAGTCGGTGGACTCTTCCGCCATGGTCACGGCACCGTCCACCTGCTCGCCGATAATGCGGTTGGTATTACGCAGGAATTCAATCGCCTCCAGGTTTTCGCGGCCACCAAACTCGTTCGGGATCCACTCCCCCTCTTTGCGGCTGTAGTCGCGGTAGATCATTGACGCCACCGCATCCACGCGCAGGGCATCGATGCCAAACCGCTCGATCCAGTACAGGGCATTCCCGACCAGGTAGTTTGAGACCTCACGGCGACCGTAGTTGTAGATCAGCGTGTTCCAGTCCTGGTGATAGCCTTCGCGCGGATCGCTGTGCTCGTACAGCTTCGTACCGTCAAACTCTGCCAGCGCAAAATCATCCGCCGGGAAATGGCCCGGCACCCAGTCGAGGATGACGTTCAGCCCGGCGGCGTGCGCGGCATCAATGAAATAGCGGAAGTCATCGCGGGTGCCGAAGCGGCGGGTCGGCGCATACAGCCCGGTGGGCTGATAGCCCCAGCTGCCGTCGAACGGGTGCTCGTTGACCGGCAGCAGCTCCAGGTGGGTAAAGCCCATCCATTTGGCGTACGGGACCAGCTGGTCGGCAAGCTCCCGGTAGCTGAGCCAGAAGTTGTTATCGGTGTGGCGACGCCAGGAGCCGAGATGGACTTCATAGACGGAGATCGGCGCATCAAAGCGGTTAGCCTGTTTACGCTCCTCCGTCTGAACGACCTTCTCCGGCAGGCCGCAAATCAGCGACGCGGTATCCGGACGCATCTGCGCTTCGAAGGCATACGGGTCGGCTTTAATGCGCAGCTTGCCGTGGGCGTCAATCATCTCGAATTTATAAAGCTGCCCGTGGTGCGCCCCGGGGATAAACAGCTCCCAGATGCCGGTTTCCCGACGCAGGCGCATCGGGTGGCGGCGGCCATCCCAGTAGTTGAACTGTCCGACAACGGAGACACGCTGGGCATTGGGCGCCCACACGGAGAAGCGCGTGCCGGTAATGCCGTCCATGGTATCGGCATGGGCACCCAGCGTTTCATAAGGGCGAAGATGCGTCCCTTCGGAGAGCAGCCAGGCATCCATCTCTTTAAGCAGAGGGCCAAAGCTGTAGGGATCGTCAATCAGGTTTTGCTGACCGTGCCAGAGAACGGCGAGCTGATAGCGAAAAGGATTTTTACGACGAGGCATCACGCTCGAGAAGAAGCCACGGGAATCGAGGCATTCCAGGTTACCGACCTTGCGGCCGGTTTTGGGTTCAATCACCCAGACTTCTGTGGCATCCGGTAACAGTGCCCGAACTTCCAGACCGGCCTCAGTACGGTGCATCCCAAGCACAGAAAAGGGGTCAGCGAAATGACCCGCAATAAGCGCATTAATCACGTCTCTATCCACACGATCGGACATGGTATTCATCCTGTTTTTTATGTCGTCCTTTTTAAGCGCTCCGGGACGACTTTTAATGTGACCTGAACGGGACAGCACAAAAATGTGCATCCATTCTGCTCCGCTCGAACCTCAGGTAAGAAATGACTCTTCCTTAAAGCATAGCCAACGCTCTAGATGACTCCTGATAAAAAATAAGACATACGCGTGTTACTCCATGTAGTACGCAAAAAAAAGGGGTGAAAATCACCCCTGGTATTTAACAAATTATTACGCCAGCTGGCGCAGCATGCGGCGCAGCGGCTCGGCGGCGCCCCACAGGAGCTGGTCACCGACGGTGAATGCGGAGAGATACTCCGGCCCCATATTCAGCTTACGCAGACGGCCAACCGGCGTGGTCAGCGTGCCGGTCACCGCTGCCGGGGTCAGCTCGCGCATAGTGATATCGCGATCGTTTGGTACCACTTTCGCCCACGGGTTGTGCGCGGCCAGCAGCTCTTCCACGGTCGGAATAGACACATCTTTTTTCAGTTTAATGGTGAAGGCCTGGCTGTGGCAGCGCAGTGCGCCGATACGTACGCAGAGACCGTCAACTGGAATGGTGTTCGCGGTATTGAGGATTTTGTTGGTCTCAGCCTGGCCTTTCCACTCTTCACGGGTCTGGCCATTATCCAGTTGCTTGTCGATCCACGGGATCAGGCCGCCGGCCAGCGGTACGCCAAAGTTATCCACCGGCAGCTCACCGCTGCGGGTCAGTTGGGTCACTTTACGCTCGATATCCAGAATAGCGGATGCCGGGTTTGCCAGCTCGGTCGCAACGCTCTGGTGCAGCTGGCCCATCTGGGTCAGCAGCTCGCGCATGTGACGCGCACCGCCGCCGGACGCCGCCTGGTAGGTCGCCACGGAGACCCACTCCACCAGATCCTGCGCGAACAGGCCGCCGAGGGACATCAGCATCAGGCTGACGGTGCAGTTACCGCCAACAAAAGTTTTCACGCCGTTGTTCAGACCATCGGTGATCACGTCCTGGTTAACCGGGTCGAGAATGATGATGGCATCGTCTTTCATGCGCAGCGACGAGGCCGCATCAATCCAGTAGCCCTGCCAGCCGCTTTCACGCAGCTTTGGATAGATTTCGTTGGTATAATCGCCGCCCTGGCAGGTCACAATAATGTCGAGCGCCTTCAGCGCTTCCAGATCGTAAGCATCCTGCAACGTGCCTGTGGTACCACCAAAGGACGGAGCAGCCTGGCCGAGCTGAGAAGTGGAGAAGAAGACCGGGCGGATAGCGTCGAAATCGCGCTCTTCAACCATGCGTTGCATGAGTACAGAGCCGACCATACCGCGCCAGCCGATAAAACCAACGTTTTTCATAGCATTTTTTTCCTGCTGAGGGTGTGTGCTGATTGTGCAAGCCAGTATTGAACTGGGATATGCTTCACATTACAAAATGCTGCCAAAGTCGCAAGCGAAATTAATCGATGATTGCCCGGCAATCAGAAATACAGCTAATTATCATAATAACCTTAGAGAGTTTCAGGGATAATTTACATGAGTGAAATCATTTCCGCCGCGGTTTTATTGATCCTGATTATGGATCCCCTGGGCAACCTGCCCATCTTCATGTCGGTGCTAAAACACACCGAGCCGAAGCGTCGCCGGGCGATCATGATCCGCGAGCTGCTCATCGCCTTGCTGGTGATGTTTATCTTCCTGTTTGCGGGTGAAAAAATTCTCGCATTCCTGAACCTGCGTGCCGAAACCGTGTCGATTTCCGGCGGGATTATTCTGTTCCTGATTGCCATTAAGATGATTTTCCCGAGCGCGGAAGGCAGCAGCAGCGGCCTGCCTGCGGGTGAAGAGCCATTTATTGTGCCGCTGGCGATCCCCCTCGTCGCGGGCCCGACCATTCTGGCCACGCTGATGCTGCTGTCGCATCAGTATCCGAATCAGATGAGCCATCTGGTGATTGCCCTGCTGATTGCCTGGGGCGGGACGTTCATTATCCTGCTGCAGTCGTCCCTGTTCCTGCGCCTGCTGGGCGAAAAAGGGGTAAACGCGCTGGAACGCCTGATGGGGCTGATTCTGGTCATGATGGCAACGCAGATGTTCCTGGACGGGATCCGGGCGTGGATGAAGGGCTAGGTAAAAGCAAAATGGCCACTACGTGGACATTTTTAGTGTTTGCTCCCTCTCCCCGTGGGAGAAGGACGGGGTGAGGGCATCAGGCCGCAGAGGAAACATATTCGCCGGGTGGCGGCTTCGCCTTACCCGGCCTACAAAACTTACCCCTTACGAATCAAATACCGGTACGGCAGCGCCTCAGTCTGCTGTGCCACCAGCTCATGCTCCATAAAGGTACAAAAACCGGGAATGTCGCGGGTCGTGGCCGGGTCGTCGGCGATGATCAGCAGCGTTTCACCGGTCTGCATGTTGCGCACGGTTTTACGTACCATCATTACCGGTTCCGGGCAGCGAAGGCCCTGGGCATCAAGGGTGTGGTCTGGGCTGGAAAACAGGTCGGTCATGATCTTCTCGGTCAGGTAAAAACGGCTGTAGTTTACGCCCGGTTGCGATCAATGCAAACCAGGTTAACGATTGCGTAAAAACTAACCATTGCAATGTCCTGCCAAAGCAGTATCATGCTGCGGTTTTTATTGGGTTCCCTCACCCCAACGTATAAAAAGGTCACAATATGACGCAGTTTTCTGAATCTCAGCGCGTAAAAGCGTTGTTCTGGCTTTCGCTTTTCCATTTGCTGGTGATCACCTCCAGCAACTATCTGGTGCAGCTCCCGATCTCCATCTTTGGTTTCCATACCACCTGGGGCGCGTTCAGTTTCCCGTTTATTTTCCTCGCCACCGATCTGACCGTGCGTATCTTTGGCGCACCGCTGGCTCGCCGCATTATTTTTGCGGTCATGCTCCCGGCGCTGTTCATCTCGTACGGGGTTTCGTCTCTGTTTTATATGGGAAGCTGGCAGGGTTTTGAGGCATTAACCCACTTCAACCTGTTTGTCGCCCGTATCGCCGCAGCAAGCTTTATGGCCTACGCGCTGGGGCAGATTCTGGACGTACACGTGTTTAACCGCCTGCGTCAGAATCATCGCTGGTGGATGGCCCCCACCGCCTCCACGCTGTTCGGTAACGTGAGCGATACGCTGGCCTTCTTCTTCATCGCCTTCTGGCGTAGCCCGGATGCGTTTATGGCCGAACACTGGATGGAAATCGCGCTGGTGGACTACTGCTTTAAGGTGCTCATCAGCATTGTCTTCTTCCTGCCGATGTACGGCGTGCTGCTGAATATGCTGCTGAAAAGACTGGCAGATAAATCTGAAATCACGGCATTGCAGGCAGGTTAAGGGTTCGCTTTATCAGTTGTGATAAGATGAACGAATGAGCCGTTATGGCCGTTTATCGAAAGGAAGAAGTCAATGCGCAATCTGGTTAAATATGTCGGGATTGGCCTGCTGGTTGTGGGTCTTGCAGCCTGTGATAACAGCGACACGAAAACGCCTGCTCAGGGCGCATCCGCAGAAAGCAATGCGACCGGCCAGCCGGTGAATCTGATGGATGGCAAACTTAGCTTCTCTCTGCCAGCCGATATGACTGACCAGAGCGGCAAGCTGGGCACTCAGGCGAACAACATGCACGTTTACTCCGACGCAACCGGGCAGAAAGCGGTCATTGTGATTGTGGGCGACGACACCAGCGAAGATCTGGCCGTCCTGTCCAAACGTCTGGAAGATCAGCAGCGTGGCCGCGACCCGCAGCTGCAGGTCGTGACCAATAAATCCATCGAGCTGAAAGGCCATAAGCTGCAGCAACTGGACAGCATCATCTCTGCGAAAGGCCAGACCGCGTACTCCTCTGTCGTGCTGGGCAAGGTCGATAACAAACTCCTGACCCTGCAGATCACCCTGCCAGCGGAAGATCAGCAGAAAGCGCAAACGGCTGCTGAAAACATCATTAACACCATCGTGATCCAGTAACGTTTCACGATGATGACGTGGCCTCCGGTGCCTGCACCGGGGGCCATTTTTTTAGCCGCCACGTCAGCAGCAAGGCCACGATCACCAGACCCGCTGCGGCAAGATAGATCACCGGCACGCCTGCCCAGGCCATCACCAGCCCCGCCAGCGGGCCGGTAATGCCTAACGACATATCCATAAACACCGTATAGGTCGCCAGCGCGGCGCCCTGATTCTGCGGTGGCACGGCTTTAACCGCCACCACGCCCAGCGCCGGGAAGACCAGTGAAAAACCGGCTCCCGCGAGGAAGACGCCCACTTTCGCGACCCAGGGCACCATCGCTATTCCGGTCAGCAGCAGTCCGACAATTTCTATCGCAAAGCAGATCATCGCCACGTTCAGCCCACCCAGACGGTTGATGCCGTTAGGGAAAAGCAGGCGCGCGCCAACAAACGCGCAGCTGAACAGGGTTAACGCAAAGGCCGCGCCGTCCCAGCCTTTGGCGTCATAGAACAGGGTAATGAAGGTCGCGATCACACCGAAGCCGGTGGTCGCCAGCGCCAGCGCCATGCCGTACGGCCAGACGCGCCCCAGCACCGCCCGAAACGGCAGCGGCTTGCCCTTGCTGGCCTTCACTTTCGGGCGCGGCAGCGCAAACAGAATCGCCAGCAGCGCGACCGCCATGATGGTGACGGCCAGCCCATACAGCCCGCCAAACGCATAGCAGGCCACGCCGAGCGGCGCACCGAGCGCCATCGCACCGTAGGTGACAATCCCGTTCCAGGAGATCACCCGGCCAATGTGCGGCGCACCGACAACCCCCACGCCCCACAGCGTCGAGCCGGTTCCCGCCAGGCTTTGCCCGATGCCGAGGATGACGCGGCCCAGGCAGAGGAGCGCCAGGCTGACCAACGGCCAGTGGCTGGTCGTGGCAGCCAGCAGGTAGCTCAGGCCACTGAGGAAGCAGCCGCACAATCCCACCACCACAATGCTTTTTGGACCGAACGTGTCCGCGTAGCGACCGGCATGCGGTCGGCTCAGGAGTGTCGCGAAATACTGCAGGCTAATCACCAGCCCCGCCCAGAAGGCACTGAAGCCCATCACGTCATGGACATAGCCCGGCAGGACCGCCAGCGGCAGGCCGATGGTGAGATAGCTGGCAAAGTTGAAAATAACAACGGAAACGATGCGCAGATTGAGGCGCAGTCCGCTCAGTGCCGTTTCAGCGGCAGGTTCGGGCATGGGGTTCTACCTGGATTTTTTACAACAGTGTTTCACTATTACCACGCCCCAATAAGAAAATCAGCACCGACTTTCAGATTAACGGTGCCAGACGAAGCGAAGCCCGGGCACTACACTTACCGGGTCATCATATTAAGGAACACGCATGATCGCTAACCCGTCCGACAAAGCAGGACTCCACATCTTATTAAAGCTCGCCTGTCTGGTGGTTATCCTTGCGGGTATCCATGCTGCCGCTGACATTATTGTCCAGCTCCTGCTGGCGCTCTTTTTTGCCATTGTGCTTAATCCTCTGGTCACCTGGTTTCTTCGCCGGGGCGTCAGCCGTCCGGTCGCCATCACCATCGTCGTCATCGTGATGCTGATTGCCCTGACGGCGCTCTTCGGCGTGCTGGCGGCCTCGCTGAGCGAATTCTCCACCATGCTGCCGCAGTACAACAAAGAGCTGACGCGTAAGATTGTGGCGCTGCAGGAGATGGTGCCCTTTCTCAATCTGCATATCTCACCTGAACGGATGCTGCGCAGGATGGATTCCGAGAAGGTTATGACCTACGCCACCACGCTGATGACGGGGCTTTCCGGCGCGATGGCCAGCATTCTGCTGCTGGTCATGACGGTGGTGTTTATGCTGTTTGAAGTCCGCCACGTCCCCTATAAACTGCGCTTTGCGTTGAATAATCCCCAAATTCACATTGCCGGATTACACCGGGCGCTGAAGGGAGTCTCAAAATATCTGGCGCTGAAAACGCTGCTGAGCGTCTGGACCGGGGTGATTGTCTGGCTGGGGCTGATGCTGATGGACGTGCAGTTCGCGCTGATGTGGGGCGTACTGGCCTTTCTGCTCAACTACGTTCCCAATATTGGCGCGGTGCTTTCCGCCGTGCCGCCGATGATTCAGGCGTTTCTGTTTAACGGTTTCTACGAATGTATGCTGGTCGGCGCGTTATTCCTCGTCGTGCACATGGTGCTGGGCAATATTCTCGAGCCGCGCATGATGGGGCACCGGCTGGGCATGTCGACGCTGGTCGTATTTTTATCCTTACTGATTTGGGGATGGCTGCTGGGCCCGGTCGGTATGCTGCTGTCGGTCCCCCTGACCAGCGTGTGTAAGATCTGGATGGAAACCACTAAAGGCGGCAGCAAGCTGGCGATCCTGCTCGGGCCGGGGAGGCCAAAAAGCCGGTTGCCTGGGTAAGCACTCTCGTCTGGTTAGCCATTACCGGGGACAATAGATTATAGTAATGGTTTCGCCGCGCAACTTTGCGACTCTCTCTGTTTTGACTGAAGGCCAGACGTTATATGTACCAGGTTTTTCTGGGAAAAATCTCCTCGCTGAGCACCAATCGCTGGGCTGAAGCACTCTCCCGACACGCGCCCGAAGGCGCCCAGCGTGCGCGCTGGCTGGCGGGTCGCGGGTTGCTTTCGCGTCTGCTGGCCCCGAAGTCACTGCCGGAGATTATCCACAACGAACAGGGGAAACCCCTTTTTGCCGGCGACTATCCGCTGTGGTTCAGCCTTAGCCACGCGGATGATGACATTGCGTTAATTATCAGTGACGAAGGTAACGTGGGCTGTTCACTGGAACGTATTCGCCCGCAGGATAACTGGCACACGCTCGCCAATGCCGTCTTCAGCGGTGCCGAGCATGAAGAGCTGGAAAAGGAAACGCCAGAGAGCCAGCTTACGGCGTTCTGGCGCATCTGGACGCGGAAAGAAGCGATCGTTAAACAGAGCGGCGGTCACGCCTGGCAAATGGTTAGCATTGACAGTACCGCCCGCGCATTTCACTCAGTCAGCCACTGCCGGATAGACTCGCTGAGTCTTGCGGTCTGTACCGCGACGCCCTTTGAGCTCAGGGCCGGGCTGATTTATTCTGCTGACGACGTGCTGGCCGAAAAATCGTCAACACACCCAGAATAATAAACCCGACCCCCACCAGCCCGTGCCAGGAGAAACGCTCTTCCCAGCCCGGCAGCAGGATCGCAGCGCCCCACACCAGGATATAGCTAAGACTCAGCAAGGCATACGCTTTGCTGAGTGCCATGCGATGCAGCGCCAGATACCAGCAGCCCATCGAGGCCACATACCCCATCAACCCCAGCAGCAGCGCCCCCGTGCCGGATGAGAAGTGCCACAGCGCGGAAATAAGCGCCAGAACATCGCTGACCGGCGGCAATGCCTGCATCGCATTGCGCAGCAACAGCTGCGCGGCGCTGACTAACAGCACGCTGCATAAGGCCCAGAACGCCCCTTTCACAGGCTTCCTCCCAGGATAACAATCCCAATGATGATCAACCCTACCCCCAGCCAGTGATGCGATGCGACGGTTTCACGCCAGAATACCTTCGCCGCCAGCGTCACCCAGACAAAATTGAGGCTCAGCATAGGGTAGGCAATGCCGACAGGCAGGCGCTGCAGCACCACCAGCCAGACCAGCATCCCGCTGCCCAGCGCCAGCAGGGCCAGGCCAAGCCACAGCGCGATATGCACGCCACGCCGCCCGGCTTTCGCCGGACGGGTAGCCTGTTTCTGGCACAGCTGTCCTGCACAGCTGAGCAGGCTTGCCAGTACCAGCCAGATCCAGGTCATCACTTCGGCAGATACTGCAGGTAGGCCAGACGGCCCTGGATATACAGGCTGTCCGGTTCTGGCAGATTAGCCCGCGAAAGGTCATCGCGTTTTGACAGCAGGATAACCAGCGATACGCGTCCCTGCTGACGGTGCTCTGCCAGCCACTGCGCGAAGTCATCTTTACCGACAAAACGATCTTTCACATCAGGATAATCCAGCCCGTAGCGCAGTTCGCCACTCTGACCATACAGCGTGATGTCATTGCGCTTCAGCTCCCACGCCAGGCCAGCGGCCACGCCCACGTTATTGGCCAGCACGTAACGGCTGTCCTGAAGCGGCTCGCGCACGGTGTCGACCAGCGACTGCGGCTGTTTGGAATCCACCACCAGGTTAGGAATGGCAAAACCAATCAGCAGCGCCAGGCCCGCCGGGCAGAACGCCGCCAGCCACCAGCGCTGCTGACTCTGCCTGAACGTAAACCAGCCTACCGCGGCCCAGATGAGGAACGCGACCACCGCGCAGAACACTTTATACAGTTCGACCGAGGTCCAGACCGGATGCTTAGACAGTCCCCACGGGGAGACCACCAACGCCGCCACCACGCCGATAACGCCAAACGCCAGGTTAATCCCGCCGTTAATGCGCAACGCTCTGGCGCCTTTCTCCGCCGCGAGGCAGGCATAGCGCGCCATCAGGATCGCCAGCGGGGCAAAACACGGCAGGATGTAGGTCGGCAGCTTGCCTTTGGCGATGCTGAAGAACAGCAGCGGCATCACCACCCATCCCAGCAGATAGAACCCGCCACCCGCATTTTGTCGGTCATTCCAGCCGAGACGAAACGCGCCGGGCAGCAGTGCCAGCCACGGCAGGCTACCCGCAATCAGGAACGGTATGTAGTACCAGAACGGGGCTTTGTGCTGCGCGTCGCTCTGGGCGAAACGCTGAATATGCTCCACCCAGAAGAAGTAACGCCAGAAGTCAGGCTCACGCTGCGCAATGGCCAGCCCCCATGGCAGAACAATCAGCACGCAGCTCAGGATCGCGAGCCAGCCAAAAATCAACACCTCTTTCCAGCGCTTCTGGGCGATCACCCACGGCAGCACGCCAATCACCGGTACCGCCAGTGCCAGGAAGCCTTTGGTCATCACCCCCATCCCGCAGGCCAGCCCAAGCAGCACATAGCCGCCCGCTTTTCCGGCAACGGTTTGGGCCTGTGACGCCAGCCAGAAGCTGCACATCGCCGCCACCAGCCACAGGGTGATGATAGGATCCAGCACCGCATACGTGCCAATGCCATACACCAGGAACAGGGTCAGGAAGATCAGGCCGGAGAAAATGGCTGTCCGCTTATCCCGCCAGAGACGCCAGGCCATCCAGATGACCAGCAGCGCGGCTAAACCGGTGGAGAAGATGGACCCGGCGCGCACGGCGAGGTTCGTGTGCCCGAACAACATCTGCCCGATGCTGTTGACCCAGTAGCCGGCAATTGGCTTTTCAAAGTAACGCAGCCCCAGGAAATGCGGGACAACCCAGTCTCCGGAGGCCAGCATTTCGCGGCTGATTTCCGCATAGCGCGTTTCATCAGGCTGCCAGAGCAGGCGGATATCGACCGGAATGAGGTAGTAAACGATAAACAGTGCGAGAAGCGCTAAGCCATAACGGGCTGTTTTCATGGGACCGGACTCACGGTTTGTTGATAACCAAGCCAGCCTTCCCGGCCAGCCAGTTCATTACGGACAACTTTGCCCACGGGCAGGGTACTGAGGTCGTCTGGCAGCAGCTCGCTCAACGGGCAGAATTCGATGCCCTCCTGAGCGGCCATCGTCAGCAGTTCGTCGAAATCATGCTGATACGCAATCCCTTCCACTTCGGCATGGATGGTATACACCGGCGTACCGGCGTCACGATGAATGCGGTCCAGAATGTAGCGATTGAACTCATCCGCCTTAACCTCGCGTCCAACCACTTCATCCCAGGTGGGAAGCGTGACCGGAATTTGCACCGTACCGTAGCGATTTTCGCCTAACAGCGGCAAAAAGGGCCCAGTTCCGCGGCAATCGCTGTTGTAGCGAAACGCGAAGGCCTCTTTGGCCTTCACGACGCGCTGATCCGCACGCCATCCCGCCACGGCGGAGCAGCGCACGGGCTGACCGATAATGGCCTCCAGCTCCAGCATCCCACGCTCGACCTCACGGGACAGGCGCGGGATATCCCAGACGCCCGCCCAGGCTTGCCAGGCATGGTGATCCCAGGCGTGCAGACCCACCTCATGATGCTGCGCCGCCTCGCGGATAACCGCTTCATTACCCGCGCCGATGCGTCTGCCGGGCCAGGCGGTGCCGGCCAGCAAAATATCCCAGCCGTAGAGGGATGCTGCGCGCGAGCGCAGCATTTTGTACAGAAATGCCGGTTTAACCAGACGCCATAAATGGCGTCCCATGTTGTCAGGCCCCACGCTGAAGAAAATGCTGGAGCGCACACCGTGCTTGCTCAGCAGTTCCAGCAGTTTGGGTACGCCGTCACGCGTTCCCCTGAAGGTGTCGACATCAATGCGTAAACCGACTTTTTTCATGAGACCTGTTCCGACAGCTCCACGGTGCGCAGGAAGAAGTCGAGCGTTTCATCAATGGTCTGTTCCATCTTCACGGTCGGCGTCCAGTTCAGGCAGCGCTTCGCATTGCGAATGCTTGGCTTACGGTGCTCAACGTCCTGATACCCTTTACCGTAGTAGCTGCTGCTTTCCACTTCGCGGAAACCGGCAAACGGCGGGAATCTATCGCGCAGCGGATGACGCTCAAAGCTGGCCAGCAGCATCTCGGCCAGTTCGCGAATACTCGCTTCGTTGTCCGGGTTGCCGATGTTGATGATTTCACCGTTGCAGCGGTTATCTTTGTTTTCGATGATGCGGAACAGCGCTTCGATACCGTCGCTGATATCCGTAAAGCAGCGTTTTTGTTTCCCGCCTTCGATAAGCTTAATTGGCGAGCCTTCCACCAGGTTCAGGATCAACTGGGTGATCGCACGGGAGCTGCCGATACGCGCCGCGTTCAGGTTGTCCAGACGTGGCCCCATCCAGTTGAACGGACGGAACAGGGTAAAGCGCAGGCCCTCTTTCTCACCGTAGGCCCAAATCACGCGGTCCAGCAGCTGTTTGGAGACGGAGTAAATCCAGCGCTGTTTGTTGATCGGCCCGACCACCAGGTTGGAGGTGTCTTCATCGAAGTTCTTATCGGTACACATGCCGTACACTTCAGAGGTGGACGGGAAGATGATGCGCTTGTCGTATTTCACGCAGTCGCGGATGATCTTCAGGTTCTCTTCGAAGTCCAGCTCAAACACGCGCAGCGGGTTACGGGTGTACTCGATTGGCGTGGCAATAGCGACCAGCGGCAGCACCACGTCGCATTTCTTAATGTGGTATTCAATCCACTCGGAATGGATGCTGATGTCCCCTTCCACGAAGTGGAAGCGCGGGTTGTCGAGGAAGCGGCTGATGGCATCCGCGCCGATATCCAGACCGTAAATCTCGTAGTTATCGTCCTTAAGCAGACGTTCGGTCAGGTGGTTACCGATAAAACCGTTCACGCCGAGGATCAGAACGCGGGTGCGGCGTTTGATGGCAACAACCGGTGCGCTGGTGATCAGCGCCCCGGCCACCAGGCCCAGCGACTGCGCCAGCTGTGTGCCCTGAACGTACAGGCCGTTGTCGGTTTGTCCGGTAACGATCTCCAGCGCATGCTCGCCGCAGCTCACAATCAGCGGGGAGACGGAGACGACGGTGCCCGGTTTTGCCGCCGGAATGTCGTCACGGACGCGGGATTTCCAGACGATGAATTTGCTTACGCCCGCAAAGCTGTAGGCGCCCGGCCACGGATCGGTTACGGCGCGCACCAGGTTGTGCAGCTGGCGAGCCGGTTTGTTCCAGTCCAGACGACCATCTTCCGGCGCGCGGCGGCCAAAGCAGCTTGCCTTGCTCTCGTCCTGTGCGGTTTCGCTGAAGGTGCCGTTAAGGATGGCAGGGAGGGCATCACGCAGCAGCGTCTGTGCCGTCGCGTTCAGCTTCTGATGCAGCTGAAGCGCGGTATCGTCCGCATCAATAGCGACCTTCTGCTGTGCCACGATAGCGCCCGCATCCGCACGGCGCACCATGCGGTGCAGCGTCACGCCCGTTTCCGTTTCACCGTTCACCAGCACCCAGTTCAGCGGGGCGCGGCCACGGTAGGCAGGCAGCAGAGAACCGTGAAGATTAAAGGCGCCTTTCGCGGCCAGGCCTAAGATCTCGTCAGAGAGCAGGTTGCGATAGTAGAACGAGAAGATCACGTCAGGCGCGAGCGCGCGGATGCGATCCACCCACAGCGGGTGGTTGACGTCGTCCGGCGCATAAACCGGGATACCGCGCTCGGCGGCGATACGCGCTACGGAGCCGAAAAAGTTGTTTTCTCCAGCCGTGTCCGGATGGGTAAAGATTGCCGCAATGTCATAGCCCGCTTCCAGCAGGGCCAGCGTGCCCGTGCACCCCATATCGTGATAGGCAAATACAACAGCTTTCATGGGTGAATTTCCTCTTGAGATGCTTTGTGTTCCTGACGGACAACACGTTGAATAAAGTAGCGCGGACGCGCGCGAACATCGTTATAGATACGGCCAATGTATTCACCGAGGAGACCCATCCCGACAAACTGGGCGCCGATGAACATAAACAGCACGGCAAAGAGCATAAAGACCCCTTCCGCCGCCCACTGCGGGCCAAAGACCAGGCGCAGTACCACCAGCAGGACAGAAATCGCAAAGCCCGCCAGCGCAATAATGCTGCCGAAAACGCTCAGCAGACGCAGCGGCGTGGTGGTCAGGCAGGTGATGAGGTCATACATCAGGTTGATGAGACGCATAAAGCTGTACTTCGATTCCCCGTGCTCGCGCTCGGCGTGCAGAACCGGGATTTCCGTTGCCTTACGGGCAAAGGTATTCGCCAGAATCGGAATGAAGGTGCTGCGCTCATGGCAATGCAGCATGGCGTCGACAATATGGCGGCGGTAGGCGCGCAGCATGCAGCCGTAATCGCCCATCGCTTTACCGGTCGTGCGCTGGATCAGACGGTTGATGGTGCGCGAGGCCAGCTTACGGAACAGGCTGTCCTGACGGTTCTGACGGACCGTGCCGACCACGTCATAGCCTTCGTCGGCTTTGGCCACCAGGCGCGGGATCTCTTCCGGCGGGTTTTGCAGGTCCGCGTCCAGGGTGATGATCAGATCGCCCGTGACGTGGCTAAACCCCGCCATAATCGCCGAGTGCTGGCCGTAGTTACGGTTGAGCAGCACGGCTACGATGTGGCTGCCTTCAACCTGCGCGGCTTCGGTCAGCATCAGCGCGGAATTATCGCTACTGCCATCATCCACCAGCAGAATTTCGTAGGCCTTGCCCATCGTGTCACAGGCGGCCGTTGTACGGCGGATCAGTTCGGGCAGGCTCTCCTGCTCGTTATAAACCGGGATTACCACGGATACTTTTTGTACAGGCGGTGCACTGAACATATCAATGTCCTGCAAGCTGATGGAGTGCGGTAATGACGCGGGTTGTGTCGTCATGAGTCATGTCCGGGAAAAGAGGGAGAGAACAAATACGCGCGCTATTCCATTCAGAATTCGGGAGCGATACATCAGGAAAACGCTCGCGGTAGTATTTTTGCGTGTGGGCCGCGCGGAAATGGAGGCCGGTACCGATGCCTTTCTCTTTCAGCGCCGCCATCAGGTTGTCGCGTGAGATCCCGCAGCGCGCTTCATCAACGCGAATTATAAACAGGTGCCAGGCGTGCACGTGCGGCCATGACGGAATAGTGAGCGGCTGGAACGGCGTATCGGCAAGCTCCCGCAGGTAGCGTTCAGCGATTTCCTGGCGGCGTTTGTTGGCCTCTTTCAGTTTGCCTAACTGCACCAGCGCCAGCGCGGCGTTGATGTCCGCCAGGTTGTATTTATAGCCCGGCGCGATCACTTCCGCCTGCGGCGCGCGACCGTGCGTCTGGCGATCATAGGCGTCTACGCCCAGGCCATGGAATTTCAGACTGCGGATCCGCTGTGCCAGCTGCGCGTTATCGGTGACCACCAGGCCGCCTTCCGCGCAGGTCATGTTTTTAATGGCGTGGAAGGAGAAAATTGCCGTTCCTTTCCAGCCCACGTGACGGTTTTTGTAATACGTTCCGGCGGCATGGGCCGCATCTTCAATCACCGGAATACCGTGACGTTCACCGATGGCATGGATAGCGTCGATTTCACACGGCGCGCCGGCATAGTGAACGGGAATAATGGCTTTAGTGCGCGGGGTAATGGCGGCTTCAACGGCTTCTGGCGTCACCATTAATGTGTCTTTATCCACATCAATCATGACTGGCGTGGCGCCCAGCAATACGATCATATTCAGCGTGGAGACCCAGGTCTGGGAAGGGGTAATGACTTCATCGCCCGGGCCAATATCCAGCGCCATCAGCGTAACGTGCATGCCCGCGGTGGCGGAACAGACGGCAATCGCATGCTGATTCCCGGTAAGTTGACAGAATGCCTCTTCAAGTTCCTGATTCTTAGGCCCTGTGGTGATCCAGCCCGACATCAAAACGTCCTGAAGCGCCGCAATTTCCTCAGCGCCCATCGACGGTCGCGAAAAAGGCAGAAAATCACTCATTATTAATTTCCTTGCTGTATTAAAGGCGTCATCTTTTACTGCGCTGTCGTTATGGGCAGCTCAATGGAATCATGCAAGATGGTTATTAAATAAAGACCAAATAAAATTAAGTCGCTATAACAGTTATGTCAACAAACCATCAACTGAAGCAAAAGTAGCGTCGTTTTCTTAGGAAAAAATTAAGACAGAGGGGAAGCAGAAGAGGAACAGCATATAAAAAAGCACAGGAAAGTGTTTTACAACAGTAAGATAGCGCTTACGGCAATTTTTTCTGTTTTTTGTGGGGCCACTCACAGCAGCAACTATAATATTTCATTTGTTTTACACTAAAAATTATAGGAAAAGTAAATGAATACTCAACCAAAATAAAAATCCCGAAGGTTTGGGCGGGAATTCCGACCTCCTCCGGGAACTTTTTATTAATTTGAATTGTCGCGGAATCAACTGTCGCGATTAGTTAAGATTAGCAGGAAAATCATTCGGCAATTCACTGGCCGCACAGGCGATCACGCTTTCGTTATTGGCGCCGCAGTCACGTACAAAGGTGATAGTGGCAAATTCATCAATCACTTCCGTTGGATACGCCGGGCCCGCATCACGGTAGCTGTTCATCAGTGGAATATGATCGTTCTGGAAGCAGACGGTTTTTTCCGGGTTGTTCATGACCCAGCGCGGGAAGAAGATGGTGCCGTGGAACAGTTTGTCGCCCAGGTTCACAATCAGGCTGACGTCGGTACCGGTTGGCTCGGTCCAGGAAATTTTATAGATGCTCTCCCCTACCCGCACGATGTAAGCCTGCTGATCTTTCACCCAACGGTTTGCCACCAGACCGCTGTGAATACGGTAATCCAGGGTCGTCTCATTTTTGACGTAAATCTCGTAGTTCCAGCCGTTGTCGTAGGTATAAACAAGGTGTTTGCCAACGAAGCCGCTTAAGTCGTGTTTGTCGAAGGTGTTCATAAGATGTCTCCTTTGTTTTGATGAGACGATCGTACCCCTTCAAAAAATGAATGAATAACGCTATGTTTTAATCAAATTCATCCAAATTTTAGATAAATTATGCATAAGACGACGCTTGAACAATGGTCTTTACTGGCGAAAGTGGTCGAGGCGGGCAGCTTTGCCCGAGCGGCGGAAGAAACGCACCGCAGCCAGTCTTCCGTGAGCTATAACCTGTCGCTGCTGCAGGAGCGGCTGGGCGTGGCCCTCCTGGTGCCGGAAGGACGACGGGCGGTGTTAACGCCGGCAGGAGAACTGCTGCTCAACCAGGTTAAACCGCTGCTGAAAGCCTTTTCGTACGTTGAGACGCGCGCAGCGACCCTTCGCAACGGAATGCGCACGCGGCTGGATCTGGTGGTGGATTCCATTTTCCCCCGCCGCCGCCTGTTTGCCATTCTGCGCCAGTTCCAGCAGCAGTATCCGCAAACTCAGGTACGACTCACCGAGGTGCTGGAAAACACCCGGGACGATGCCATTAACGACGAAGCCGATGTGATGGTCCTCACCCGCCGCCAGGACATGACCGGGCTCGGCGAATGGCTGATGAATATCGACTTTGTTGCCGTGGCCCACCATCAGCACCCCCTCTTTGACCTCGACGCGCCGCTTAACGATGACATGCTACGCCCGTGGCCGCTCATTCAGATTGCGGACAGCCAGCCCGCCGCGCGCGCGGCCGGTGAGTCATGGACCTTCTCCACCATCGATGCCGCCATTGAGGCCGTCCTCTCTCAGGTCGGCTACGGCTGGCTGCCGGAGGAACGCATCCAGACTCAGCTGGATCAAGGCATCCTGAAACGCCTGCCGCTGAGCCACGGTGCACGCAGAGCGACGCCGCTTCACCTGATTGTTAAGCGCTCCCTCGCCCCGCTTGACGAGCAGGTGGAGACGCTGCTGCGCCTTTTTAGCCAGGAGCTGTCATCCTCACCTGCTACGCTTTAAGGTCCGAACGTTAAAACGATAAGGAGCGGATGATGAAAATCGACTTTACGGGGAAAGTGGCGCTGGTGACCGCCTCAACCGGCGGGATCGGGTTCGCCATTGCCAGAGGGCTGGCAGAAAGCGGTGCCGAGGTGATCGTCAATGGCCGCAGCACGGAATCGGTGAACAAAGGCATTCAGCAGCTGCAGCAGGTGGTGCCGGGCGTCCAGGTGCGCGCCGCGATTGCCGATCTCAGCACGGCGGAAGGGGTCGAGTCGCTGCTCAAGGTGGCGAATAACGTCGACATTCTGGTTAACAACGCCGGGATTTACGGCCCGCAGGATTTCTATTCCACCGACGATGAAACCTGGGAGCGTTACTGGCAGACCAACGTGATGTCCGGCGTGCGTCTGTCCCGCACCTTGCTGCCAGGCATGGTGCAAAAAGGCTGGGGGCGGGTGGTGTTTATCTCCTCCGAGTCGGCCTGCAATATCCCGGCGGATATGATCCACTACGGGGTGACCAAAACGGCGCAGCTCTCCCTGGCGCGCGGGCTGGCGAAGTTCGTGGCGGGAAGCGGCGTGACGGTCAACAGCGTACTGCCGGGGCCAACGATGTCGGACGGTTTCGCAGAGATGATGAAGGATGAAATCGAAAAAACCGGTAAATCGCTGGAGCAGCTGGCGAAAGAGTTTGTGATGGCCAACCGCCCCAGCTCGGTGATACAGCGCGCGGCCACGGTTGAAGAGGTGGCCAATATGGTGATTTATGTCTGTTCGCCCCAGGCTTCCGCCACCTCGGGCGCGGCGCTGCGCGTCGACGGCGGCGTCGTGGATGACATCATCTGAGGCGGTCAGGCTGCACTGCCTGCAACCCGACGGGCAGTAATGTAGTGCGCTTGCCAGTAAGCATCCGTCAGGGTTGAGACCGTGACGCCCTGGCTGCTTGAGGCATGAATGAACTGGCTATTGCCAATATAAACGCCGACATGCCTGCGGTTCGGACCCGTCTGGAAGAACACCAGATCTCCGGGCCTCAGGCGGTATTGCGTCACCTGCACCCCGCGGTGGATCTGCTCGCCGGTCGTGCGCGGTAAGTTAAGATGCGCCGCATCGCTGAACAGGTGCTGCATGAGCGCGGAGCAATCCACCCCGCGGCGCGTGGTTCCGCCCCACTGATACTGGGTTCCCTTCCACTTTTGGTATTGATCGAGCATGCGCGAGCGCAGCGGGCCCGTATCCTGTTGCATCAGCGCAGATTTCGCTGGCGAGACTGCCAGTTCATGGTTCATCGATAGCATCGACGCGGGAAGTTGAAAACTGAATGCAGAAAACGACGCAAAACTTAACGTAAGGATTGAAATAAGCGATCTAAGAGTCATATCAAGAAGAAAGAGGTAGTGAGTGAGTTTTTCCTTACCTGTGGGGGCCAAAGGGTTCCCCTAAATATCGTGCGATGTGGCGATAATATAGACAGATCGTTTTTTCACCAATTCTTATCGAGGCCAAAATTGGACTCACTTTGAGATCGCAAGATCGAGAAAAAAATGGTGGTGATGTAAGGACTGTCCTGGTAAAGCAGGTAAACTGATCCACAGAATGTGTATTTCAGCTAAGACGTATTTATGACCAATATGATTGCCGACGAGACGGTGGCGAAATCCAGCGTGCTCTCTGTCTTTGACTTTGATGGGACGTTAACGCACCACGACAGCTTTATCCCTTTCCTGCGCTTTGCCTTCGGGAAACGTTACTTCGCGGGCCGCCTGGTGCGGATGGCGCTGCCCACGCTCCACTGCGTGCGTCGCAAGCTGACGCGCGATGAGCTAAAGGAAGTGCTGATTAAAACGTTCCTGACGGGCGTGGATGAACACTGGTTGCGCCAGCAGGCGGAAGCGTTTTGCGAAAAATACTGGAACAAGCTGATGCGCCCCGAAGGGGTTCTGGCCGTGGCGGCCGAGGTGAATTCCGGTGCGGAGGTGACCATCTGTTCCGCGTCTCCGGCACTGGTGCTTCAGCCGTGGGCTGACAAACTGGGCATTAAGCTGATTGGCACGCAGCTGGAAGTGAAAAACGGCAAGCTGACGGGGCGCATCACGGGCCACAACTGCCGCTGCGCCCAGAAGGTGGCCAGGCTGGAAAAAGTGTATGGCGATCTGAACGCCTATCACCTGCGCGCCTGGGGAGACACCCGCGGCGACCACGAGCTGCTGGCGGCGGCGCAGGATCCGCACTGGCGGCACTTCCACCCGCCGCGCAAGCGCCGGAATTCACCGATTAAGGGTTAGGTGCGGTCTGGTGCCCTCACCCCAGCCCTCTCCCACAGGGAGAGGGAGAAAACCAAACTGTAGGCCCGGTAAGCGAAGCGCCACCGGGCGGAACATCAGGCCTCACGTTTCCCCGGGAACATCACGCTCGCAATAATTCCCAGCGCCAGCACGCCCAATACCACAAACAGGCTGGCCGTCGCGCCAATGCTGTAACCGTGATGCCAGAAGTGATCGGTGGCATTTAACCCCAGCTTAAACGCCACGAAGAACAGCAGCAGCACCACGGCTTTTTCGAGGTGCACCAGATACTGCTTCAGCGCTTCCAGCACGAAGTAAAGCGTACGCAGACCGAGAATAGCGAACATCATGGCGCTATAGATAATCAGCGGCTCGCGGCTCACGGCAATAATGGCCGGCACGGAGTCAAACGCGAACATCACGTCAGAGAGTTCGACCACGGCCACGCACAGCAATAGCGGCGTCGCATAGCGCTTCGCCTTCTTCACGCGTCCGACCATCACGTCCTGGTTTTCCGGCTTTTCAAGCTCCGCATCCACCTCTTTCTGCGTCAGAATAAAGGCATTGCTGCTGATTTTCGGCCAGACCGGATAGAAGCGTTTTACCAGGCGATAGGCGAGATGACCCGAGTAATCTTCCACTTCGTCACTCTCTTCATTACGTCTGAGCATCATCACCGCCGTCCAGCCGACGACCAGCGCGAAAATCACTTCGACGTAGGGCCCCAGGCTTAACAGGCTGGTGCCGATAGCCACGAAAATACCGCGGAAGACAATCGCTCCCAGCACGCCCCAGTAGAGTACGCGGTGACGGTACTTATCCGGCACGCCGAACCAGGCGAAGATCGCCATCATCACGAACAGGTTATCGACGGAGAGCACCTCTTCCAGCGCATAGCCGGTAAGGAACAGGCTCGCCATCTCGGCGCCGTGGTGAACGTACAGGAACCCGGCGAAGGCCATCGCCATCATGACCCAGAAGATGGACCACATTGCGGCGCTTTTCAGCGAGATCGGTTTGTCGTGACGGTGCATGAAGAGGTCGATAAACATCGCCCCAACGGCCATCACCACAAAGACAACAACGGTTTCCGTCGGGAAACCGAGATGAGCAGCAGACATACAAAACCCTTTTGGCAGACAAAACACAGAACCATGCAAACTGGCGTAAACCAGGAACGAAACAGGGCGGGCCGTTAATCAGCCTCTTCACCCTTAAAGCCGCAGCCCAATCGGCTACGCAAGGAGGGGTACTTTACCTTACCAGGCGGGGATTGCGCATCTGCCGTTTAGGCGCTCATGCCACGTAAACGCTGCAGCACCGCGACCAGAACAGCCACAGACCAGCCTACCATCAACGCGCCCACCAGCCCTTCCACCCCGCCGATGAGCCGCCATTGCTGGGGTAACGTGACGTCGCCGTATCCTACCGTCGCATAACTCACCAGCGAAAAGTAGAAGCTGGTGTTCCAGTCATTAAACGCGTCGATGACAAAATAAAACGCCGCAAACAGCCCGGCTTCCAGGAGATGGGCGAAAATCATAGAGATCACGATGCCGACATTGCGTAAAACAATGCGTACCGCAGAATCGACCTCTAACGTAATGAATTTTAAAACGCCAAACATCCACAGCGAATGAATCACCACGGTTAGGGTAAGCAAAATAATAATGCTGAGTAGCTGCATGGTACGTGCTCTGACCAAAAGAAGTATGGCCCCGCGAACGCGGCGGGGCATCTGGTCGAAGCTTAGCCGAAGGGAGAGGAAAAGTTGGTGCAATAATTGCGTTACGTGATTATTTCTCTGCCAGCACGTCCGGCTTGCGGCTGGTCAGCAGCCTTGAGCGATATCGGCAGCGCACTATCTGTGAGTCACCTCTTATTTACATCATTTAAACCTTCCATTAACTGGATAAAAAGAACGCGCCGTCGCTATAGTGGTTTTGTTTAATAAAACTAAGTTGTACCTAATAAAACAAAGAACACACCCTGCGAGGATACAATGACAGAACATTTACGTAACGGCGCGACCGCCACCGAGGACATAGAAAGAGAGACGATGCGGAAGGTGATCTGGCGTATTCTCCCGTTTCTGATTGTCAGTTACCTGGTCTCGATTATCGATCGCGGGAATATCGGCATGGCTTCGCTGCAGATGAATGAGGACCTTGGCCTCAGCAAAGCGGCGTTTGGCTTCGCCAGCAGCCTTTACTTCGTGGCCTATTTTTTGTTTGAGGTTCCCAGTAACCTGGCCATGCAGAAAGTCGGTGCCCGGCTGTGGATACCGCGCATTATGATCAGCTGGGGCATCGTCTCCATGGGCATGGCGCTGGTTCAAAATACCACCTCGCTCTATATCGTCCGCTTTCTCCTCGGGGCAGCGGAAGCAGGCTTCTTCCCGGGCGTCGTGCTGTATCTGACCTGGTGGATCCCTGCCCGCTACCGCGCGCGCATTATTGCGTCCTTTATGGTCGCCATCCCGCTCGCTAACTTCATCGGCTCCCCGCTTTCCGGGTTGATACTGTCGCTGGATGGCTGGCTGGGTCTTCGCGGCTGGCATCTGCTGTTCATTATTGAAGGCTTACCTGCAGTACTGCTGGGTATTGCGGCCTGGTTTATTCTCCGGGATCGCCCTCATCAGGCGAAATGGCTCGGTGATGAACAGAAAAAGTGGCTGGAAACCACGCTTGAGGCCGAGCGGAGCCAGCAAAAGAACATTGGACATCAGACGACGTGGCAGTTGCTGAAGCATCGTCAGATCTGGCTGATGGCGCTGATTTACGCGGGCGCATCGTCCGCGGGCACCACGATCAGCGTCTGGTCTCCTCAACTGCTGAAATCTTTCCATCTCGATAACCTTGAGACAGGTCTGTTTAACGCTATCCCTTACGGTCTGGCATCGGTTCTGATGATTGTCTGGGGACGACACTCCGATCGCACCAACGAACGCCGCTGGCATACCGCGCTGACGCTGTTCATGATTGCCGCCGGCGTGTTCGCTGCCTTTGTAAACGTCTCGCTCTTTGCCACTATCGTGATCCTGAGCATTATCCTGACAGGCGCGTATTCTGCGAAAGGGCCTTTCTGGGCGCTGGCATCCGGCTGGATGAGCAGCTCCTCGGCGGCGGCAGGGCTGGCCGCGATTGGCGCCATCGCGAACCTGATTGGCGGGGTGGTCATGGTAAATGCCTACGGCATAATCAGCGAGCAGACGGGAAGCTATACGCTGGCTATGCTTCCGCTGGCCGCGCTGTGCCTGGCCGGGGGTATCGCGGTACTCATTATGGGACGGCAGGCCCGCAACGCTCAGTTACACGAAAAACAGGTCACGCATTCGTGATGACAGAAGCGGGACACGTGTCCCGCTTCTGCGTTTAAAGATTTTCTTCCGCCGCGTCGCTCGTTTCACCAAAGAACTGCAGACAGAAGGGCTTACTGGCTCCCATTTTTTGCGACAGACGGCTGGCCGCCGCCTTCATCAAAGGCCCTATCTCCTTCTCACGACGATCTTCCGTCAGCCGTGAGATGGGGCCGGTCAGGGCTAACGCCGCAACCAGCTTGTCGTGAACGCCGAAGACAGGCATCGCAAACGCCGCGGTGTGGGGATCGCGTGCGCCTGACGTGTAGAAAGGGAGTTCAGCGTCTCCCTCCGGCAGGCTCTCATTGAGCCCCCAATGGCGCAATACCTTACTGATGGCCGAATTATCGAGCGGGAACTGGCTGCCGGGAAGATTGCTGTGTCGCAGGCCGTGCGACGCTTCCGCGCGAAACAGGCAAAGGCGCTGCCCACCCTCCAGCACATACCAGCTGGCACTTTCCTGAGACGCCAGGGAGAGCGCCTGAAGCTCTGGCTGAACCACCCGCGAAAGATGGAAAGATTGTTCATACAGCTTGCCGAGGTAAAGCAGACGTGGGCCAAGCGCATAATTGCCGTCTTCATGCCTGACGACGTAATTCATCCGTTCAAGAGAATTCATCAAGCGGTAAACCGTGGTTTTGTGATAACCCGACAGCTGTGCCAGCGCGGTCAGCGTCAGGCTCTCATCCCCAGGACGGAAGCAATCCAGTAAAGCCAGCGCTTTTTCAACCGCTACAACGCCTTCATTCCCCATCATTATCTCCTTGTTAGCCCGGCAGTGAGTGTACCTCAAATTTTGTGAGTCACTTCGTGTTTACATCACAAACGCCACCTCGGGTCTGGCTAAAAGGAAAGCAACACCGCTATAGTTGTTTTGTTCTGTACACCTGCGTTGTACTTAGTAAAACAATATGGAGGCATTCATGTCCGTTTCTGAAAAAAAAGCGATTAATCGCCAGTTCGAACGCGTTTCTGCCGAGGACGTTCGTCGGGCTGCCGAGTATCAGGCAGCCATTCTGGCCGACGTGGCTGGTCGCCGCGGTACGCTTCACGGCCGCATCAAACCGCTGGCTCCTCACATGTCCGTTGCGGGTCCGGCCATCACCGTGGAAGTCCGTCCGGGTGATAATCTGGCGATTCATGCCGCGATGGCGGTTGCGCAACCCGGCGATGTCCTGGTCGTCGATGGCAAAGGCGACCTGAGCTGCGCGCTGCTGGGCGAAATCATGGCCACTCAGGCTCAGGCGAGCGGCATTGCGGGCATCATTATTGACGGCGCTGTACGTGACGCCGATTCCCTGAGCAAAGGCCACTACCCTGTCTTTTCTGCCGGTCTGAACCCCTGCGGCCCGACAAAGTTAATTTCTGGCCGGGTTAATCATCCCATTTCAGTCGCCGGGGCGACGGTTCAGGCCGGGGATCTGGTTGTCGCGGATATCGACGGCGTGGTCGTCATCCCACGCGATGAGGTTCAGCAGGTCATCGCGCTGGCAAAAGAAAAGCTGGAGATGGAGACCCGGCGTCTTGCCGCCATCCGTGAAGGCGATTTGCGTCCACACTGGCTTGATGACGCGCTTCGTAAGGCAGGTATGTTAGCTGACGGGGAGACGCTGTGATGGGGGGCAAAGACGTAATTCTGGTTACCGGAAGCGACCTGGCGGAGCAGGCCATGGTGATGCTGCAGGGCTTTGAGGTGGTGTTTGCGGGCCGCCAGCCGACAGAAGATGACCTGATCGCGCTGTGTGAACGACACAATCCCGTGGCGATTCTGGTTCGTTACGGCCGGATCACCGCGAAAGTCATGGATGCCGCCCCGGCTCTGCAGGTTATTTCCAAGCACGGAAGCGGGATCGATGTGATAGACCAGACGGCAGCGGCCGAGCGCAATATCGCCGTCCGCGCGGCCCCAGGCGCAAACGCGGCGGCAGTGGCTGAACATACCTGGGCGCTGATCCTCGCCTGCGCAAAGTCCGTGGTGCCTCTGGACAAGCGGTTACGGGACGGGCACTGGGATAAGGCAACGCATAAATCCATTGAGCTGGAGGGATTAACCCTGGGGCTAATCGGATTGGGCGCTATCGGCTCGCGCGTGGCAACTATTGGTCATGCCTTCGGTATGAAGGTGCTGGCTTACGATCCTTATGCGAAGTCCATGCCCGCCCTGTGCGAACGCGCAGAGACGCTGACCGGACTTCTTTCCCGTTCCGATGTCATCTCTTTGCACTGTCCGCTAACCGATGAGAATCGGGGAATGATCAATAGCGAGACGCTCGCACACTGCAAGCGGAACGCCATTCTGGTCAATACGGCACGCGGTGGACTGATCCACAGTGAATCGTTACTGGCGGCGCTCCGGGATGGCACGCTGCACAGCGCAGCGCTGGACAGCTTTACCCACGAGCCGCTGACGGCGCCGCACCTCTGGCAGTCTGTAGAAAACGTGGTTATTTCACCGCATATCGGCGGCGTTACCGCCGCGTCATACATCAAGATGGGGACCGTGGCCGCGAGCAATATTCTGGCCGTGACGGACGCCACCACCGTCAGCCCGTAAAGCCAAGCGTGACGAGTGGCAGCGCGCTGATGTCACTTGTCTTCTGCCAGCGCCTGAGCACATGCCCAGGCACTTGCCCATGCCCACTGGAAGTTGTATCCGCCGAGCCAGCCGGTCACATCCATCACTTCGCCAATAAAATAGAGCCCCGGCACGTTGCGCGCTTCCATGGTGCGGGAAGAGAGTTCATTCGTGTCGACCCCACCCAGCGTGACTTCCGCGGTGCGGTAGCCCTCCGTGCCGTTTGGCTGCACGCGCCAGTTTGTCAGGGTCTCCACCAGCGTCTCCTGCTCGCGGCTGTTAAGCTGCTTAAGCGACACGTCGGGGATCTGCCCCAGCACCTGCAAACACTCCACCAGACGCTTCGGCAGCTGCATTGCCAGCGTGTTTTTCAGGCTTTGATTCGGGTGTGCGGTACGCTGCTCGTTGAGGAACGCATCGAGATCGCAGTCCGGGAGCAGGTTAACCGTGACAAACTCCCCCGGCTGCCAGTAGCTGGAGATTTGCAGTACCGCCGGGCCGGAGAGGCCGCGATGGGTAAAGAGCAGGTTTTCGCGAAACACCGTGCCGTCTTCGGCGGTGATAACGGAGGGAACAGACACGCCAGACAGCGTCTGAAGCTGTTCCAGAAGTGGTTTATGCAGCGTGAACGGCACCAGACCGGCGCGCGTAGGCAAAACGTTCAGGCCAAACTGTTCGGCAATCTTATAGCCGAACGGGGAAGCGCCCAGCCCCGGCATAGAGAGGCCGCCGCTGGCGATCACCAGATTATCGGCACTGACGGTTTCGCCGTTGAGCTGCAGCGTGTAGCCCTGGTCGTCACGGGAGACCTCCAGCACCTCGGTGCGCAGGCGCATGACCACGCCGCCTTTCTCGCACTCGGCCACCAGCATATCGACAATCTGCTGCGCGGAGTCGTCGCAGAACAGCTGGCCCAGCGTCTTCTCATGCCATGCGATACCGTGCTTACCCACCAGATCGATAAAGTCCCACTGGGTATAACGCGCCAGCGCAGATTTACAAAAATGACGGTTTTGGCTCAAATAGGCCGCGGGTTCAACATACAGGTTAGTAAAGTTGCAGCGCCCGCCGCCGGACATCAGGATCTTACGGCCTGGCTTTTTACCGTTATCCAGCAGCAGCACCCGACGACCCGCCTGTCCGGCCATTGCCGCACAAAACATACCCGCCGCACCGGCGCCAATTACCACGGCATCAAACCTTTCCACGTCAAAACCCTCTTTGTTAACTGCCGCGGATTGTAAAGTTTCCTCTGTGGTCACACCAGCGTAAAAAGATATTACAAAGCCATTCCATTGAAATTTAAAGAATATCCTTTCAAGCACTTTTCTCAATTCAGGTGGTATGTCAAAAAAAGTCTATATTTCACTTTGCCCGTTGCGCATTTGTCCTGGATAATGCGCCGCGTTCATGTCCTCAAAATGGCGTAACGTCCTATGCTACATTTGTTTGCCGGCCTGGATTTACATACCGGGCTTTTACTCTTGCTTGCTCTGGTTTTTGTACTGTTTTACGAAGCGATCAACGGCTTCCACGACACTGCAAACGCAGTAGCGACGGTTATTTACACTCGCGCAATGCGATCGCAGCTTGCGGTTGTTATGGCGGCGGTATTTAACTTTTTTGGTGTCCTCCTGGGCGGACTGAGCGTTGCGTATGCCATTGTGCATATGCTGCCAACAGATCTGCTGCTTAACGTAAGTTCTGGCCATGGCCTCGCTATGGTGTTCTCAATGCTGCTTGCTGCAATTATCTGGAACCTCGGTACCTGGTATTTCGGCCTGCCTGCATCCAGTTCTCACACCCTCATCGGCGCGATTATCGGTATCGGGTTAACCAACGCCCTCATGACCGGTACATCGGTTGTTGATGCGTTAAATATCCCGAAAGTACTGGGGATCTTTGCCTCTCTCATCGTCTCCCCTATCGTGGGTCTGGTGGTGGCAGGCGGGCTGATCTTCATCCTGCGTCGTTACTGGAGCAATACCAAAAAACGCTCCCGTATTCACCTGACGCCAGCAGAGCGTGAAAAGAAAGACGGCAAGAAAAAGCCGCCATTCTGGACGCGTATCGCCCTGATCATTTCCGCAATCGGTGTGGCTTTCTCACACGGCGCGAACGATGGTCAGAAAGGCATTGGTCTGGTGATGCTGGTGCTGATCGGCGTTGCTCCGGCAGGCTTCGTGGTTAACATGAACGCCTCCGGCTACGAAATCACCCGGACCCGTGATGCGGTCAACAACGTTGAAACCTACTTCCAGCAGCACCCTGAGCTGCTGAAAAAAGCGACCGGCGTTGACCAGTTGATTCCGTCTCCGGAAGCCGGTGCTACCACCGCGCCTGGCGAATTCCACTGCCATCCGGCAAACGCGATTAACGCGCTGGAACGTGCCAAAGGCATGCTGGGCAATATCGAAAGTTATGACAAACTGACCGTTGAGCAGCGTGGTCAGCTGCGTCGCATTATGCTGTGCATCTCTGATGTAACGGATAAAGTGGCGAAGCTGCCTGACGTGAATGCTGACGACCAGCGTCTCCTGAAGAAACTGAAAGGCGATATGCTCAACACCATTGAGTACGCGCCAATCTGGATCATCATGGCGGTCGCACTGGCACTCGGTATCGGTACGATGATTGGCTGGCGCCGCGTGGCGACCACCATTGGCGAGAAGATCGGTAAGAAAGGCATGACCTATGCGCAGGGTATGTCCGCGCAGATGACGGCGGCAGTGTCTATCGGTCTGGCGAGCTACACCGGTATGCCGGTATCCACCACCCACGTACTCTCCTCGTCCGTGGCAGGTACCATGATTGTTGACGGTGGCGGCCTGCAGCGCAAAACCGTGACCAACATTCTGATGGCCTGGGTGTTCACCCTTCCGGCATCCATCCTGCTGTCTGGCGGGCTGTACTGGATTTCGCTGAAGCTGATTTAATCGGTTGAAGGCGACAAAAAAGCGGGTCAGGAAACTGACCCGCTTTTTTTATGGCTGTTATTTGCAATCGAACAGTTTATAACATTAGGATTTCCTGAACATTTTTTGCTCAAAAGAGTTGCGAAGATAACACTATGATGGCGGTCAGAAGAAAAACCAGACAAAGGAGAATGTATGGCTTCTGTCCCAATTTCAGGACCTGGCTCAATGGTTATAGCAAATAATATGCGTGAAGCACGTCTTCATGGCATGTCGCGTAACATGGCCACTCCCTCAACGTATTACTGGTTCTACCAAAAAGTCCGAAATGGTGGTCCCTGGGATTACAAAAAGTTCGACCCTTATTTTGCTGCATTTGGTAATTTCAACTTCGGAGCCGCCGGAACTGCAGCAGGCATTCCTGCAAACATCCTTCTTATGGGAGCAGGTTGGGCTCAAAGCCGTGCTGGCACGTCAAAATCTGAATGGGGAAAATGGTACGAAAAGCCGCCTTACGGGGACGATCCAACGGACCAACGCAATATCAGAGAAGGAATAGAGTATGCCATTCAAAACGGCTACTAAATGGATTCATCGCCTTGTTACGGTTTCGCTTCTGGCTCTGGTCATTGGATTTGTGTGGCTAAACCACCAGCCTAATCAGCGAAATAACGATGCACTTCAACGCGTTTATAAATTATCTGACAGCGTCTGGCTCTATATGACCGTGAACAATCAGGGTGGCGCCACCGTACCCACAATCTACCGTTACTATCTCTCGGAAAAGATAACAGGGAAAGACACCGACATTATCCATCAGTTGGCAATGAAGCATCCTGTCATTGAAGGTACGGGTACAATTACTGCGGCCAGCATTGATACAAACGGAGACGTTAACATCGCCTATAGCGGGAAGGTTACTTCGATTGAGACCAATATCTCCAATCTTCGGTTCACGGTTAAGCCCTGAGCCAGAGGAAAGAAGGCGGGGCTGACCCCGCCTGCTGTGATGCTCAGTGCCAAATCATCAATGCAATCATGCTGACCACGACCAGGCCACACAGGGCGCTGGTTAAAATGAACTGACGACGCAGGCGCTCGCAGCGACGGATAAACTCTTCATCGTGATGATCGCGGTAGCGCTGGTAGTAGATATATCCCACCAGACGCATCTGTTTGCTGGGCTGTCCATGCGAGGTGAAGAACCCTCCACCGTCCACATACTGATAAAGCAACGGATCGCAACCACGAAGTACCACTAACAGCGCACGTAACGATGAGAAGTAGCGCGCCATATTCACTATGCAAACCACGCATAACGCCCAAAACAATGCGACGGTGCTAATCATACATCCTCCCCGGCGTCCGCCCACGAAGCAAGGCTTCTGAGCTACCGCACCCCAATGCCCTGACAGACAGTTCAGTGAAAGAATGACCAAAAGTCGATCCGGTTCGCGTTTTAATATCCGAACGGCTCATTTAATAGTGTAGGAGATCCGTTAATTTTTTTGCCACAAGGTTAATCGTTATCAACACCAAAGCTTGAAAAATATGTTTAACTGGGCCGTAATGAAAGCATCAGACGACGGCTTTCCCATTTAGTCATCGATAACTTAAGGAAGGAGTAACACTATGGCTTACAAACACATTCTCATCGCGGTAGACCTCTCCCCGGAGAGCAAAGTGCTCGTTGATAAAGCGGTATCCATGGCACGTCCCTACAACGCGAAAGTTTCGCTGATTCACGTTGATGTGAATTACTCCGACCTCTACACCGGTCTGATCGACGTCAATCTGGGCGATATGCAGAAGCGTATCTCCGAAGAGACGCACCACGCCCTGAGCGAACTGTCCACTAACGCAGGCTACCCGATTACCGAAACCCTGAGCGGCAGCGGCGACCTGGGCCAGGTACTGGTTGATGCGATCAAGAAATATGACATGGACCTGGTGGTGTGCGGTCACCATCAGGACTTCTGGAGCAAGCTGATGTCTTCCGCGCGCCAGCTGATTAACACCGTTCACGTGGATATGCTGATTGTTCCACTGCGTGACGAAGAAGACGAGTAAGTGCAAAAAAGCCCGGTGGCGCTAACGCTTACCGGGCCTACAAACGGCACTAACTGTAGGCCGGGTAAGGCGAAGCCGCCACCCGGCTTTTTTTTATTCCGGCGTGCCTGAGTAGATATCAAACCGGTGCCCTTTGGTGGTCACCGCATTGGTCGTGGCAACGTCCGCCAGCGGCGGCGCATAGTCAGGGCGTTTCACCACCACCCGCTTCGTCGCCAGCTGGCGAGCCGGCGCCAGCAGGCCATCCGCATCCAGATCAGGCCCCACCAGAGACTGAAACACCCGCATCTCTTTCTTCACCAGCGCGCTTTTCTGCTTGTGCGGAAACATCGGGTCGAGATAGACCACCTGCGGGCGCGGGGTGATATCGGTCAGCGCCGTCAGGCTCGAGGCGTGGATCAGCTGCAATCGTTCCTGCAACCACGGGCCGATTTCCGGATCCGCGTAGCCACGGCTCAGACCGTCGTCGAGCAGGGCCGCCACTACCGGATTACGCTCCAGCATCCGCACCCGACAGCCGACAGACGCCAGCACAAACGCATCGCGCCCCAGCCCCGCCGTGGCATCCACCACGTCCGGCAGATAGCTTCCTTTAATCCCAACCGCTTTAGCCACCGCTTCGCCGCGACCGCCGCCGAACTTGCGACGGTGCGCCATGGCCCCGCCGACAAAATCGACAAAAATCCCGCCGAGCTTCGGTTCGTCGCGCTTGCGTAACTCCAGATGCGCTGTGGTCATCACCAGCGCCATCGGGTTTTCATCATCGTGCTCCAGCCCCCAGCGGGCGGCCAGAACAGATAAGGCGCCGTCTCCGGCGCCCGTTTCATCCACTAAGCAGATCTTCACGTAACAATCAGCCTTTGATCCCGTAATGCTCAAGCATCGCATCCAGCTGCGGCTCGCGTCCGCGGAAGCGTTTGAACAGCACCATTGGCTCTTCGGAACCGCCGCGGGTCAGGATATTGTCGAGGAACGACTGGCCGGTTTCGCGGTTGAAGATCCCCTCTTCTTCGAAACGAGAGAAGGCATCCGCAGCCAGCACGTCGGCCCACAGGTAGCTGTAGTAACCCGCCGCGTAACCGCCTGCAAAGATATGGCTGAACGCGTGCGGGAAGCGGCCCCAGGTTGGCCCAGGAATAACGGCAACCTGCTTTTTAATCTCGGCCAGGGTTTCAAGAATTTTCGCGCCCTGCTCCGGGCTGAACTCGGCGTGCAGGCGGAAATCGAACAGGCCGAACTCCAGCTGACGCAGGATAAACATCGCCGCCTGGTAGTTCTTCGCTGCCAGCATTTTATCCAGCAATTCTTTCGGCAGCGGTTCGCCGGTCTCATAGTGACCGGAGATAAACGCCAGCGCGTCCGGCTCCCAGCACCAGTTTTCCATAAACTGGCTCGGCAGTTCGACCGCATCCCACGGCACACCGCTGATGCCTGCCACGCCTGCGGTTTCGATGCGGGTCAGCATATGGTGCAGACCGTGACCGAACTCGTGGAACAGGGTGATCACTTCGTCGTGGGTAAAGAGCGCAGGTTTGCCGTTCACCGGACGGTTGAAGTTACAGGTCAGGTAGGCGACCGGCTTCTGCAGAGAACCGTCTGCTTTACGCATCTGGCCCACGCAGTCGTCCATCCACGCCCCGCCGCGCTTGTTCTCACGCGCGTAGAGATCGAGGTAGAAGCTGCCGCGCAGTTCGTTTTTCTCGTCATACAGTTCGAAGAAGCGCACGTCCGGGTGCCAGACGTCGATATCGGTACGCTCTTTGGCGGTGATGCCATAGATGCGCTTCACCACTTCAAACAGGCCGTTAACGGCTTTGTTTTCCGGGAAATACGGGCGCAGCTGCTCGTCGCTGATGCTGTAGAGGTGCTGCTTCTGTTTTTCGCTGTAGTAAGCAATGTCCCACGGCTGCAACTCGTCCACGCCGAACTCCGCTTTCGCGAAGGCGCGCAGCTGGGCCAGCTCTTTTTCACCCTGTGGACGGGCGCGTTTCGCCAGATCGGTCAGGAAGTCGAGCACCTGCTGCGGATTTTCCGCCATTTTGGTGGCGAGGGATTTATCGGCGTAGTTTTCGAAGCCCAGTAGTTGGGCCAGCTCGTGGCGCAGGGCGAGGATTTCCGCCATGACCGGGCTGTTGTCCCACTTACCGGCATTCGGGCCCTGATCGGAGGCGCGGGTGCTGTAGGCGCGGTACATCTCTTCGCGAAGCGCCTGGTTGTCGCAATAGGTCATCACCGGCAGATAGCTCGGGATGTCCAGGGTTAACAGGAAGCCGTCCTGCTCTTTCGCCTCGGCCTGCGCTTTTGCCGCCGCCAGAGCGCTTTCCGGCATGCCGGAAAGCTCCGCTTCGTCGGTAATCAGCTTCGTCCAGCCCATGGTGGCGTCGAGCACGTTGTTGCTGTACTGGTTGCCCAGCTCGGACAGGCGCGCGGCGATTTCACCGTAGCGGGTCTGCTTCTCTTTTGGCAGGCCAATCCCGGACAGTTCAAAATCACGCAGGGCGTTATCGACCGATTTTTTCTGCGCCGTGTTCAGTTCGGCATAATGGTCGCCGTCGCGCAGGTCGCGATAGGCTTTGTAGAGCCCTTCGTGCTGACCGACCCAGGTGCTGTACTCAGAGAGCAGTGGCAGGGTTTGCTCGTAGGCTTCGCGCAGCTCCGGGCTGTTTTTTACCGAGTTCAGGTGGCTCACCGGGGAGAAGATACGCCCCAGCACGTCGTCCACTTCGGCCAGCGGCTGACACAGATTTTCCCAGGTGTACGGCGCGCCCTGCGCTACCACGCTTTCTACCGCCGCGCGGCAGTTGTCCAGCGATTGCGTAACGGCTGGAACCACATGCTCGGGGAGGATTTTAGAAAACGGCGGCAACGAAAAAGGCGTCAGTAATGGATTGGTCATAAACGCTGTCCTGTTGAATAAGATGAATGAAGCGCGCATCCGGCGCTGTGCATATGCGATCTAGAATGGGGTTAAGTGTAGAGGATTTCAATGCCGGACGTTGTCGAAAAGAGCCCGGTGGCGCTGCGCTTACCGGGCCTACGGGTAATCTGCGCCGTTCTGCTGTAAACTGTGGCAAATCGTCAATTCAGCGGAATATCATTACCCATGCTCAGTTATCGCCACAGCTTCCACGCAGGCAACCACGCCGACGTCCTTAAACACACCGTTCAGAGCCTGATCATCGAATCGCTCAAAGAGAAAGAGAAGCCGTTTCTCTATCTGGACACCCACGCGGGCGCGGGCCGTTATCAGCTGAGCGGTGAGCATGCCGAGCGTACCGGTGAATATCTGGAAGGGATCGCCCGCATCTGGCAGCAGGACGACCTGCCTGCCGAGCTGGAGCCGTACATCGGCGTGGTGAATCACTTCAACCGCAACGGCCAGTTGCGCTACTACCCGGGATCCCCGCTGATTGCCCGCCAGCTGCTGCGCGAGCAGGACAGCATCCAGCTGACCGAGCTGCACCCGAGCGACTTCCCGCTGTTGCGCTCTGAATTCCAGAAAGACAGCCGCGCCCGCGTGGAAAAAGCCGACGGCTACCAGCAGCTGAAAGCCAAGCTGCCGCCGGTCTCCCGTCGCGGCCTGGTGCTGATCGACCCGCCGTACGAAATCAAAACCGACTATCAGGCGGTGGTGACGGGTATCCACGAAGGCTACAAACGCTTCGCCACCGGGACATACGCCCTGTGGTATCCGGTGGTGCTGCGTGCGCAAATTAAGCGCATGATCAAGGACCTGGAAGCCACCGGCATCCGCAAAATTCTGCAGATCGAGCTGGCGGTACGTCCGGACAGCGACCAGCGCGGCATGACCGCCTCGGGCATGATCGTCATTAACCCGCCGTGGAAGCTCGAAGCGCAGATGAACAACGTGCTGCCGTGGCTGCACAAAACGCTGGTGCCAGCCGGTACGGGCCATACCTCCGTCAGTTGGATCGTGCCGGAGTAATCGCAGCCATCGGTGGAAACTATTGATTTCAGGTATACAATCGCGGCAATTCACGATTAAGGACAAAAGCTATGACTAAGCATTATGACTACATCGCCATCGGCGGCGGCAGCGGCGGCATCGCCTCCATCAACCGCGCGGCCATGTACGGCCAGAAGTGCGCGCTGATTGAAGCCAAAGCGCTGGGCGGCACCTGTGTGAACGTGGGTTGTGTACCGAAGAAGGTGATGTGGCATGCGGCGCAAATCCGTGAAGCTATCCACATGTATGGCCCGGACTACGGCTTTGACACTACCATCAACCACTTCGACTGGGACAAGCTGATCGCCAGCCGTACCGCCTACATCGACCGTATTCATACCTCCTACGACAACGTGCTGGGCAAAAATAACGTCGACGTTATCCACGGTTTCGCTCGCTTTGTTGATGCGAAAACGATCGAAGTGAACGGCGAGACGATCACCGCCGATCACATCCTGATCGCTACCGGCGGTCGTCCAAGCCACCCGAACATCCCGGGCGTGGAATACGGCATCGACTCCGACGGTTTCTTCGAACTGCCTGCCCTGCCAAAACGCGTTGCCGTGGTGGGCGCGGGTTACATCGCGGTGGAGCTGGCTGGCGTGATTAACGGTCTGGGTGCCGAAGCGCACCTGTTCGTGCGTAAACACGCGCCGCTGCGCAGCTTCGATCCGCTGATTGTTGATACGCTGGTTGAAGTGATGAACACCGAAGGTCCAACTCTGCATACCAACGCCGTGCCAAAAGCGGTCGTAAAAAATGCAGACGGCAGCCTGACGCTGGAGCTGGAAGATGGCCGCAGCCAGACCGTCGATTGCCTGATCTGGGCGATTGGCCGTGAACCGGCGAACGATAACTTCAACCTGGGCGTGACCGGCGTGAAAACCGACGAAAAAGGCTATATCGTCGTCGATAAATTCCAGAACACCAGCGTACCGGGCATTTACGCGGTCGGCGACAATACCGGTGCGGTTGAGCTGACCCCGGTGGCCGTTGCGGCGGGTCGTCGTCTTTCCGAGCGCCTGTTTAACAACAAGCCGGACGAGCATCTGGACTACAGCAACATCCCGACCGTGGTCTTCAGCCACCCGCCAATCGGCACCGTCGGCTTAACCGAGCCGCAGGCGCGCGAGCAGTATGGCGACGACCAGGTGAAAGTGTATAAATCGGTCTTCACCGCGATGTATACCGCCGTCACCTCGCACCGTCAGCCGTGCCGCATGAAGCTGGTCTGCGTCGGTCCGGACGAGAAGATTGTCGGTATCCACGGCATCGGCTTCGGCATGGACGAGATCCTGCAGGGCTTCGCCGTGGCGCTGAAGATGGGCGCAACGAAGAAAGATTTCGATAACACCGTGGCAATCCACCCAACGGCGGCGGAAGAGTTTGTGACCATGCGTTAAGGGCTTTTCGCAGGAAAGCACGTCATCAAAACTGGCCTTTGCGGGCCAGTTTTTTATATGGCTCGATAATTTAAAGACAAAGCCTCATCATCCCGGCGAATATAAAATCATCATCACGCTAAAAAGGAATTGAGATGAAAGCGCTTATCGGGTTGACCCTGCTTCTTTTTTGCTTTGCTGCCTCCTCATCTGATCAAATCACCTTCTGGGATACCCCTCAGCACGGTGGAAACAGCTTTAACCGCCTGCCGCCCACGCAGGAATACTATGACGCGCTGCGAGGCTATGGCGCGACGTGGGTTCGCCTCTCTTATGATAAATGGAAACCTGCCGGGAGAGATTTTCTTCTCGGCAATGCCGACGGCTACCGTGGGCTCGAGGCGACAGACCTCGCGACCCTCAAAGCCTCCATCAGGAAAGCACACGCGGCCGGGCTACAGGTCGTTATCGCCCCACTCTCTTTACCCGGCATGCGCTGGGCGCAAAATAACAATAACCAGTTTGATGACCGCATCTGGCAGGATAAAAAATACTGGCAGGAAGCCGCTCAGTTCTGGCGTGATTTGGCCCAGGCCCTGAAGGACGAACCGGGCATTGCGGCCTGGAACCTGGTCAATGAACCCGCGCCTGAAAAAAGAGGCAACATTAGCGAGCAGGCGTCGCCAGAGGCGTTAAAAACCTGGTATCAGCAGCAGCAAAGCACGGCGCGTAACCTTCCCGCTCTCTACAATCAGATTATTGCCGCCATCCGCGAGGTCGATGCCACCACACCGATTATGGTCGATGGAGGCTGGTACGCCTCCGCGCGTGGTTTTTCTGGCTGGCCGTCCGCGCTTGAGGATAAGCGGGTGCTCTACAGCTTCCACATGTACGAGCCCTATGATTTCACCAGCGCGCCAAATGCACGCCGCAAGGTGCCGTTCGACTATCCCGGCATGGTCACGTTCGGCGGTAAAAAGGTGAAATGGGACGCTACGGCCATAGAGAAATGGATGAACGCGCCCTTTGACTGGGCGAAACAGCACGGTATTCCGGCCAACCGGGTTGTCGCGGGAGAGTTTGGCTGCGTTCGCACGCTGCAGGGCTGCAGGCAGTGGCTTAATGATGTCCTGACCGTCCTCGACAAACATCATGCACACTGGGCATTTTATGCGTTTCGTGAAGATGCCTGGGACGCCATGGACTATGAGCTGGGGAAAAAACCGGTGCCGTGGGCCTACTGGAAAGCCATTGAGGATAACGCACCTGATACGCTCAAGCGCCATTCCACCGAGGAATTTGAACCGATTGCTACGCGGCTAAAACAAGGCCTTTAATCCGGCAGGCTCCCCTCTTGTTCTGTAGCCTCTCCTGGAGAGGCTACTGTTAACATACATAAATCGTTGCAAAACGAATGCTCCGAAAATAGTGATCTACCGCACATATTCCTCCCCCTCTACCGAAGCGAATGTCTACGCTTATAAGACGCCCGGATAAACCTGTCTTTTGAACACACAACCGGAGGTCCCTATCACCATGTTCAACCAGAAACTACAGGCTACCGAGAACATCGAATTCGAGATTGCAGAAGAGCTGCGCTACGAGACCGATCCCTGCGAGTTGAAACTGGATGAAATGATTGAGGCGGAGCCGGAACCCGAAATGATCGAGGGGCTACCCGCCTCCGATGCGTTGACGCCCGCAGACCGCTATCTTGAACTGTTCGAGCATGTGCAGTCGACGCGGCTGTTTGCGGACAGCAAAACCTTCCCCGACTGCGCGCCGAAAATGGATCCGCTGGATATCCTGATCCGCTACCGCAAGGTCAGACGCCACCGGGACTTCGACCTGCGCCAGTTTGTGGAGAACCACTTCTGGATGCCGGAAACGTTCGGCACCGAGTATGTCTCCGACCCGGGCCTCTCCCTGAAGGAGCACATTGATAACCTGTGGCCGGTGCTGACGCGCGAGCCGCAGGATCATATTCCCTGGTCTTCCCTGCTGGCGCTGCCGCAGGCCTACATCGTTCCCGGCGGACGATTCAGCGAGACCTACTACTGGGATTCCTATTTCTCCATGCTGGGGCTGGCGGAGAGCGGTCGTAACGACCTGCTGAAGTGCATGGCGGACAACTTCGCCTGGCTGATTGAACGCTACGGGCATATCCCCAACGGCAACCGTACCTATTATCTCAGCCGCTCCCAGCCGCCGGTCTTTGCGCTGATGGTGGAGCTGTTTGAGGAGGACGGCGTGCGTGGTGCGAAACGCTATCTGGATCACCTCAAAATGGAGTACGCCTTCTGGATGGACGGCGCGGAGTCGCTGCTGCTTAACCAGGCCTACCGCAGCGCCGTGCGCATGCCGGACGGTTCATTGCTCAACCGCTACTGGGATGACCGTGATACCCCGCGCGACGAATCGTGGATTGAGGACGTGGAAACCGCGCGCCACTCGGGGCGACCGCCAAACGAGGTCTATCGCGACCTGCGGGCGGGGGCGGCGTCCGGCTGGGACTATTCGTCCCGCTGGCTGCGCGATCCGTCGCGGCTCGCCAGCATCCGCACGACGCAGTTTATCCCCATCGACCTCAACGCCTTCCTGTTCAAGCTGGAAAGCGCCATTGCCAACATCTCGGCGTCGAAAGGGGACAAAGAGACGGCCGACCTGTTCCGCCAGAAAGCCAGCGATCGTCGCGAGGCGGTGAACCGCTATCTGTGGGACGAGGAGAGCGGCTGTTACCGCGACTACGACTGGCGACGTGAAGAGCTGGCACTGTTTTCTGCCGCCAGCATCGTGCCGCTGTATGTCGGTATGGCGACCCATGAGCAGGCTGAGCGCCTGTCGGATGCGGTCAAGGCGCGACTACTCACGCCGGGCGGGATTCTGGCGACCGAGTATGAAACCGGCGAGCAGTGGGATAAACCCAACGGCTGGGCGCCGCTGCAGTGGATGGCGATTCAGGGGTTCAAGCAGTATGGCAACGACTCGCTGGGGGATGAGATCGCCTGGAGCTGGCTGCATACGGTGAACCATTTTTATCAGACGCACCATAAGCTGATTGAGAAGTACCACATCGCCAGCAGCACGCCGCGCGAAGGTGGCGGGGGTGAGTATCCGCTGCAGGACGGTTTTGGCTGGACAAACGGCGTGGTGCGGCGGCTGATTGGGTTGTATGGTGAGCCTTAAGCAGGGTGCGGTCTGGTGCCCTCACCCCGGCCCTCTCCCACTGGGAGAGGGAGAACAACTTAGCGGATCACCTCATAAATGGCGCTCTGAATAGACTGCCATTTTTTGGTGGTGGCATCCGGCTGTGACTTCGCACGGCGTGTGGCCATGTCGAGATCGTGCTGCTGGCGTTTCACCACCGCAGGCACGGTGCAGAAAGCTTTGAGGTACTCTTTACGTACCGAGGTCAGAGACTCGCCGTTCGACATTGCGTGGCTGAGCGTGTTGATGAAGCGCCGACACGGCTTCTCCTCCACCATGTTTTGCCGGTAGCGTAACATCAGCTCCAGCACGTCGTCATAGCCTGCCGACATCGCCTCTTCGGTCCAGGACAGCTTCCAGTCCATACCGCCCTGCAAAAAGAGCTGGGTCACGCGGGTGTCATTGCGGTTAATGGCCGAGCGGAAATTATTCTCGTCCCAGGTCACTCCCATGCGTGTGAGCGTTTCGCGCGAGGAAGGCGTTTCACGCATTTCCTGTGGTGGTGCCGCTTCAGCCGCGCTGACGGCCGCAGGCTGCGGTTTACTGCTGGTCACCAGCCAGAATCCCCCGGCCACGATGGCAATCACCATAACGCCAACTGCCCCCCATAACGCACCGGAAATGAGCTGCTCGCGTTGTTCGGGGGTGCGCGGCGCGCGCTGGGTCGGCTTTTCAATGGTGTCGCGGACTTCAAACAGATCCCCGCCGGTGACCCGATCCATTTTCTGCGCCTTTTCCCAGAAGGTATGCAGTTCGCTGGCATCTACCGCCATGAATCCCGCCGGATTGACGCGCGTTCTCCCCTCTTCAAACGCACGTTGAACGGGCCGCGCGATCTGCGCGTAGTAGTTATCCAGCAGCTGAATTTGCGCCGAGCTCAACGTTTTCTGAACGGTGATGTTGTTGCGAATTTGCCGGATGTCATCGAGGAAGGTTTGCAGCGTTTTACGCGGTTCAACCAGCAGCGTCAGCATGGACGGATCGCTGAACAGCGAAGCGTAATAGCGGCTGAACTCCTTTTTATCCACCAGCATCTGTGCCAGCTCGCTGAACATCATGCCGCTCAGCACATCGTTGATCTCGCCCAGCTTCAGCCAGCGCCGAACGCGATCGGCATTAAACAGGGTCTTAAGATGGTTGTTCAGCTTGACCTGATCGGGCCAGGCCTGCTGGATGAGCCCTTTTATCATCAGCTCTATCGCCCGCACCTGCTTGTGCGCCTGCTGCTGCTGGAGTTCGCTGCCCGGAGACAGCTCCGTGCTGTAGGTCAACAGCGGCTGCTGCAGGCGAAGGTGCTCCAGCGCGGTGACAAAGCGCATCGCCGCAATCAGCTGGTTTTCACTCACATCCTGTCCGCTTTCATACTGAGGCACGCGCTGCTGCAGCAGGCGCAGCTGGAGCGTAAATTCCGACATCTCGGCATCATTCAGGTTGAGTTTTTTCGCCACGGCTCCCCAGCCGCCCAGGGCTAATCGCGCGCTGTCCAGTTGTTCCAGAAACCAGCGTGGATCTTTGCCCTCAGATGCATGTACATTCAGAAGAAGCAAAATTTCCACCGACGCATGGCGAATGACCGCCAGACAGTGTTCGAACTGTTCGCGAATATGATGTGATGTGCTGAGAGTCATTGTTTTCCTTAAGCGACAACGAAGACATCCGGAATGGGCACGAGACGGCCTTTTTTCTTTTTATTTATACGCGGTTAACCATACCTGACTTTCTGTTGAAATAAAGTGACAACCCTAAAATCATTTAAAAAGTGTCAGGAGAATCTGAATGCCCGTTTTAATTACCCCTCGCCTGAACTGCTCACCTTTGCAGGAAGAAGACTGGCCCTTTTTTCTGGCGCTACAGCAACATCCCGACGTCATGCGCTTTGTGGCGGAAGACCGCCCCGTCGCAGTTATTCGCGAGGCGTTCGATGCCCGTCTGACGCCCTGGACGCCAGGCAGCGCGCACTGGCTGTGCCTCGTCGTGCGTGACGCCGCCTCCCGGGCCCCGCTGGGCGTCACCGGGTATATTCATCGGGAGGCGGATTGCGCCGAAGTGGGTTTCCTTTTCGCCCCCGAGGCGCAGGGAAAAGGCTACGGCTTCGAATCCCTGCAGGCGCTTTGCCGCTATGCCTTTGAAGAAGGCGATATACGCCGACTTACCGCCACCGTCACGGCGGGCAATATCGCCTCACGACGTGTGCTGGAAAAAGTCCGCTTTCGCCTGGAGGGCGAATTACGCGAGAGCTATTTCCTTGCGGGGCATTGGTATAATGACTGGTTATTTGGTTTATTGCGGCATGAATATCTGAATAACAAGGCGTGATCAACAGCCATTTGGCGGATATTTCTCGTAAGCCGTTTCCTCTACAGTGTCGCCATTAAGAGGAAACGAATATGAAAGAGCATGGGCTGAAAATATCATCTGCCGCCATCGCGTTAATAAAAAAACATCAGGGTCTTTCTCTGGAAAAATATCGTGACGAAAACGGATTATGGGTTATCGGCTATGGCCACGTTATCCGTGACCAGGAACATTTTCACGGTCCTGTCACACCGCTGGAGGCAGACCATTTGCTGCATGAAGATATACGGCTGTGTGAGACGCTGCTGCGGGAAAATCTGACACGTCCATTAACCCAACAGCAGCATGATGCGCTGGTCATGATGATATTCAGTTTCGGAGAGATAACGTCGCTCCCCGACGCGCTTATTCAGGCCGTCGCCCGGGTATAGTACATGGCTGCCTGCGTTCTGTTTTTCACGTCCAGCCGCCGGAAAAGTGCCTCAAGGTGCGCTTTTACCGTGGCTGCACTGATGTTGAGATTGCGGCCAATCTCTTTATTTGACTCGCCCGCCGCCAGCAGTTTCAACACTTCGCGCTGGCGCTCGCTTAAGGATAATAACGCCTGAGGCGACGTCGGCTCCCGGACCCACTCTCCGGGAAAACAGACCATCCCTCGGGCTACCGAATCCAGCACGGCGGAAAACCGTTCGGGACTGGCATTGCGGGGAATAATGGCCATGACGTTTCGCTGTCGCAGTTGCTCCACCCATCTGGCCTCTTTTTTCGCCAAAACCAGAATCACGCGTATCGCCGGAAAGCGATGCACAATCGCTTCCAGCAAAGCGCTCCCTTCGTCCTGAATTAAATTCCCATCAATCATGACGATAGCTGACGGCGAAGCAGAAGCCTGAGCCCATAAATCTTGTGCCTGACAGGTCCCTGTTATAGTTATTTCCGGGATTAGCGCCTGAAGACTGTGTATCGCTCCGTGAATAAAGAGTGACTGCCTGTCAAACATGATTACTCGCATCGTTTTTTCCCCTCTGAGAATAGCGAAGGGGGATTCTACAGAGGCGTTATTTAAGAAAAAACTCAACGAATGGAGCCGTTACAAATCCCCCGTGTTCTTTATATCTATCAGTATCTGGACACATTCGTCTTAAGGATTTCCTTAAGCGCAGATATCACAGGAACATGCCGCCTGAGACTTCAATACGTTGCGCAGTCATCCAGCCCAGTTTGTCGCTGAGCAGTGCCGCAATGGCATCGCCAATATCGTCCGGCAGCCCCACCCGTCCCAGCGCCGTCTGGGATGCCAGCATCTGGTTCAGCTCCGCGTTGTCGCGCACGCGTCCGCCGCCAAAGTCGGTTTCGATCGCACCAGGCGCAATGATATTGACGGAAATACCGCGCGCCCCCAGCTCTTTCGCCTGATAACGCGTCAGCACTTCCATCGCCCCCTTCATCGCCGCGTAGGTTCCCGAGCCCGGCTGGGTAAAACGGGCCAGTCCGCTGGAGACGTTAAGGATCCGTCCGCCGTCGTTAAGCAACGGCAGCAGGCGCTGGGTCAGGAAGAAAGGTCCTTTAAAATGAATGTTCAGCGCCTCATCAAACTGGGCTTCCGTCGTGTCGGTGTAGGGCGCATATAAACCCGTTCCGGCATTGTTCAATAAATAGTCAAAGGTTTCACGCTGCCAGACGGTTCGGAGGGTTTCCTCAAGCTGTCGGGCAAAATGTTCAAAACTCGTGACTTCCCCGACGTTAAGCTGTATTGCCGCCGCGTTAACGCCTTTTTGCTGAATTTCATGCACAACCGCCAGCGCTTCCTGCTGGCTACGGTTGTAGGTCAGCACAATTCCCGTGCCGTCTGCCGCCAGCTTTAAGGCCGCGTTTTTACCCAAACCACGGCTACCACCCGTCACTAATGCGATACGTTCAGTCATCATAAACCTCGTTTTGGCTGTTATGGGGATTGAGTAAGAGCTTATTAGGTGATAGAAAATCAATAAAGGTGGGTTAAAACGCTTCACTGTTTCATCGGAAACAACAATGAGCTTCATCTATGGATAAAATTCACGCAATGCAGCTGTTTGTCCGCGTCGCGGAACTGGAGAGTTTTTCCCGCGCGGCAGAAACTTTAACGCTGCCAAAAGGCAGCGTGTCACGGCAGATTCAGGCCCTCGAAAACCGGCTTGGCACCCAGCTATTGCACCGCACCACGCGTCGCGTCAGCCTGACGCAGGACGGCATGGTCTATTACGAACGGGCAAAAGATCTGCTGGCAAACCTTGATGAACTCGACGGGATGTTTCAGCACGATCCCTCCAGCATCAGCGGACGGCTTCGCGTGGATATGCCCGTCGCCGTTGCTCGAAATTTAGTCATCCCCAAACTCCCTGCGTTTCTGCAGCATTATCCGGGCATTGAGCTGGAACTCAGCAGCAGCGATCGTCTGGTGGATGTGATCCGCGAAGGGTTTGATTGCGTGGTACGCGTCGGCACGCTGAAGGATTCAGGGCTTATCGCCCGACCGTTGGGCAAGCTGTCGGTGATTAACTGCGCCAGTCCGGACTATCTGGCTCGGTTTGGCTACCCGGACACGCTGGACGATTTAGGCTCGCACGCCGTCATTCACTACACCGCTATGCTGGGAACTCGCCCGCAGGGCTTTGAGTTTTATAACGGCAGTGCGACGCAGTGGATAAAAACGGGCGGGGTATTGACCGTTAACAGCACCGAAACCTACCAGGCTGCCTGCCTCGCCGGGCTGGGCATCATTCAGGTTCCGCGGGTTGGGGTACGAGATTTGCTGCGCGCGAAGAAGCTGGTTGAGATCCTCCCGCAATACCGGGCCGAACCGATGCCTGTTTCCCTGATTTATCCCCACCGGCGCAACCTCTCCCGCCGGGTACATCTGTTCATGGAGTGGCTGACCGAACTCACAAAAGCTTACGTGGACTAGTCGCAAGCTATAATTCAATAACATCCAGCCAAACGAAAAGGAAAAGACGCGTGACGCCGGAAAACAACCCGCAACGACCCACCCAACATTTAGAGTATGAGCCCGTCAAAAAGATGGAAACCGGGCCTGAAGAGGCCAGGTCCCCTGGTACCGCCAGTAAAGCACTGGGGACCGTCACCGGCATTGTCGCCAGAATTCAGCAGTTTCCCATGATTGCGCATCTGATACGCGCGACCGAACGCTTTAATGACCGCATGGGAAACCAGTTTGGTGCCGCCATCACCTATTTTTCCTTCCTGTCGATGATCCCGATCCTGATGGTGTCGTTTGCGGCGGCCGGTTTTGTGCTCGCCTCGCACCCGACGCTGCTGCAGGATATCTTTAATAAGATCCTGAATAACGTCAGTGACCCAACCCTTGCCAGCACGCTCAAAAGCACCATCAATACCGCCGTGCAGCAGCGTACTACCGTCGGTATCGTCGGCTTGCTGATTGCCCTTTACTCTGGCGTTAACTGGATGGGCAACCTGCGCGAGGCCATTCGCGCCCAGTCGCGCGACGTCTGGGAGCGTAAGCCGCAGGACCAGGAGAAAATCTGGGTTAAGTATCTCCGTGATTTTGTTTCGCTGATTGGCCTGCTCGTCGCGCTCATCGTGACGCTTTCCATTACCTCCGTGGCGGGCTCGGCGCAGCAGATGATCATCTCCGCGCTCTATCTTGATTACATCGAATGGCTGAAGCCCGCCTGGCGCAGCATTGGGCTGGCGATCTCGATCTTTGCCAACTACCTGCTGTTCTTCTGGATCTTCTGGCGCTTGCCCCGTCATCGTCCGCGCAAGAAGGCGCTGATCCGCGGCACGTTGATCGCGGCGATCGGCTTTGAGGTGATCAAAATCGTGATGACCTACACCCTGCCGTCACTGGTGAAATCCCCTTCCGGCGCGGCGTTCGGCTCGGTGCTGGGGTTAATGGCGTTCTTCTATTTCTTCGCACGTTTAACCCTGTTCTGCGCAGCATGGATTGCCACTGCCGAGTACAAAGACGACCCGAGAATGCCGGGTAAAACACACCGGTAACGCCACTCCCGGGCTGAAATTTCAGCCCGATTCATCATTTCAGCATATAAATCCAGTCCGTAACTTTTATTTAACCGAAAACCAGTTTTATTGACTGATATTTAAAATCTGTGAAGCATTTCATAGACGTGTTTTGGCTGGCCTGAAAATTATCCGCTTTTTGTTGCTTTTATCACCAGGTCGCGGCTTTGTTACAGATTGAAATGTCGCTTTTGCTGTGCGTAATATGGCCTTTCGTTCGACAAAAATAAGAAAATATTATGCAAGCAACCGCCACCACACTCGACTCAGAAACGGAAAACGTTCCGGTAAATTCGCGCAATAAAGTTGTCGTCGCCTCGCTGATTGGCACCGCCATCGAGTTCTTCGACTTTTATATTTACGCCACCGCGGCGGTCATCGTCTTCCCGCACATTTTCTTCCCGCAGGGCGATCCGACGGCGGCCACGCTGCAGTCCCTGGCGACCTTTGCTATCGCGTTTGTTGCGCGTCCGATTGGCTCCGCGCTGTTTGGACACTTTGGCGATCGCATTGGACGTAAAGTGACGCTGGTGGCCTCGCTGCTGACGATGGGGATCTCCACCGTGGCCATCGGCCTGCTGCCGACGTATGAGACCATCGGCATTCTGGCGCCAGTCCTGCTGGCGCTGGCGCGTTTTGGTCAGGGTCTGGGCCTGGGTGGTGAATGGGGTGGCGCGGCGCTGCTGGCCACCGAGAACGCCCCGGCGCGCAAGCGCGCGCTGTACGGTTCTTTCCCGCAGCTGGGCGCACCGATTGGCTTCTTCTTTGCCAACGGGACGTTCCTGCTGCTCTCCTGGCTGCTGACGGATGAACAGTTCATGAGCTGGGGCTGGCGTATCCCGTTTGTCTTCTCAGCCGTGCTGGTGCTGATTGGCCTGTACGTACGTGTTTCTCTGCATGAGACCCCGGTTTTCGCGAAAGTGGCCGCGGCGAACAAACAGGTGAAAGTACCGCTGGGCACGCTGCTGACCAAACACGTTCGCGTGACCGTGCTGGGCACGTTTATCATGCTCGCCACCTACACGCTGTTCTACATCATGACTGTTTACTCCATGACCTTCAGTACCGCCGCCGCGCCGGTTGGGCTGGGTCTGCCGCGTAACGAAGTGCTGTGGATGCTGATGATGGCGGTGATCGGGTTTGGCGTGATGGTTCCGATTGCGGGGCTGCTGGCGGATAAGTTCGGTCGTCGCGCGAGCATGATTACCATCACCACGCTGATCATTCTGTTTGCTCTGTTCGTCTTCCCGCCGCTGCTGGGTTCAGGCAGCCCGGCGCTGGTGATGGCCTATCTGCTGATTGGCCTGAGCCTGATGGGGTTGACCTTCGGCCCGATGGGTGCGCTGCTGCCAGAGCTGTTCCCAACGGAAGTGCGTTATACCGGCGCGTCGTTCTCCTATAACGTCTCGTCTATTCTGGGCGCCTCCGTAGCACCGTATATCGCCACCTGGCTGCAGGCAAACTATGGTCTGTTCTATGTGGGCGTCTATCTGGCGGCCATGGCGGCGCTGACGCTGATTGCGCTGCTGCTGACGCACGAGACGAAGCACCAGGCTCTGTAAGCTAATGCCGGGTGGCGGCTACGCCTTACCCGGCCTACGATTCAAATGTAGGCCGGGTAAGCGCAGCGCCATCCGGCAATAACAGGCCGCACCTTACTTCTTCATCTGTGACAAAATGGTCCGGCACTGATTCGCCTCGCCTTCTGATGGCGATATCAACGCCAGCAGCGCTGCGGCTGGGGTAACCAGCGTCGCAAGCGCCGCAGCCACCGCACCACGCGCAATCAGCGGTCCGGGCTTCACGCCCGCCTGCGGATTTTTGAAGGTCCCGCGCACGTACAGCGGCGAGCGCAGCGTGATAATACGGATCCCCTTACTCTCCGGGTCAATCGTCAGATCAAGCTGCTCGGAGGCCATGCTGGCGGTTCCGGTCACGTTAATCACCGCGTTTTCCGTGTCGAAGGCAAAAATCTGCGGACGCGCCACGCCGTTCACCAGATCCAGATTGGCCGCCGCACAGTTCACCCGTACCTCATCATCGCCGAAGATTTGCCCGATGATGTAGTTCCCGACGTTCAGCCCCAGGATCTCCATCAGGTTGCGGCTCACCAGCCCGTCGTTCATCAGCAGCTTCAGGTTGCCATTACCGCTGCCCAGCAGCGCCGCCACGGAGTTACCCACGCCGCGAATGTCGGCATCGCCGTTCATCTCGCCGAGGGTTTTCTGCATCAGCTCGACGTTCGGCATCAGCGCTTTCAGCTTAAGCCTGCGCGCCTGAATCTCCGCCCGGCCCTGCATCGGCTTTTTATCGCCTTCCAGGTGAATGTTTGAGGAAATCGTTCCGCCTGCCATGCCAAACTTCAGCGGCTGCAGGCGCAGGTCGGCGTTTTTGAGGATGATATGCGTCGAGAGATCGCTCAACGGCAACGTGCTGCCATGCTCAATTTTACGCCCTTTGAAGCGGACGTCCGCATCCATCACGTTCCACTTATCGGTTTCAAAGCGATCGTAAGGCAGCACTTTTCCCGCAGGCTGAATGTCCTTTTTCACCTCTTTTGATTTTGTGCCTTTGCCGGAATCCACGCCGATCAGCGGGCCGAGATCGGCCAGACGCAGCTGACGGGACTCAACGTCCCCTTCCAGCTTCGGCCTCGGTTTTCCGGTGGTGTAGGTCAGCGAGCCGTGGATATCGCTGTCGCCGATGCGGCCGTTAAAATCGCGGTAGTCAAAAACAGACGCTTTTTCGGTATCGATTTTGGCGACCAGATGCCCGTCCGTTTCGAACGGTGGCGTATCCGGCAGCAGCACGCCGGTCAGCTCATACAGCTCGCCCAGCGAATCACCGGCAAATTTAAGCTGAAGATCGACGCCGCCCATGTTCATCGGGTCGTTGACCGTCCCCACAAACGCCACGCGGGTGTTACCGGAATGGAAGTCCGCCTGCACCGGGAACGGCGTGCCTTCGCTCCGGAGCGCCAGCATGCCGCCTATTTTCCCTTTACCGCTGAGCGGCTGGTCGTTGTAGCGTCCTTTTGCCGTCAGGCCGAAGACATAGTCGCCCACGCTTGCCGTGTCACCTTTGGCTTTCGTCCCCGTGACCTCGCTAAACGGCAGCGGCTTGCCCAGCGGATCGACCAGGATCTCCACGTCGGCCTTGCTGACTTTGTCGTCGATGGCGATCCGCCCGCGATCGAAGAGAATATTGTCGAGACGGAATGACCAGGAAGAAGGCTGGGCGTTCGGATCCTTTTCGCCGTCGCTGGCAAGGTTAAAGGTCCAGTTGTTATTTTTTTCTGAGAGGCGGATCAGGCGCGCGTCGGGCTGTTGAAGTTTGATCCACGGCAGATAGACGGTTTTGGTGAACAGCGCGAGCGGGGCCAGCGTGGCCTCAACGCGCGGCAGGTGGATCATGGTGACCGCCGGGATATCCGGCGGGTTACCGAGAATGATGTCGTCGGCGTGGACGTGTGGCCACGGGATCCAGCTTCGCCAGCCGGGCTCCTCTTTCTGACGCTCCCACACGACCCCTAAATCACCGCGTATGGCGAAGGGGCGGTTCAGTTCGGTTGAGACTTTCTGGTTGATGGTCGGCTTAAGACGGTTCCAGTCAAACGTCGCGATAATGATGGCGACGACCACGATCAACAACAAGAAAATCCCTGCTGTCCAGGAGATTACCCTGGTTGTTCTTGTCATTTTTATCCCCTTTCCTGATGACCTGTCCTGTAAAACTATAGTCCAGACAAAGGGAAGCGGGCTTATCAGAGGGTAGTTATCACGCTATCGAGGCGATCCATGGGTACCGGACGGGAGAGGAAATAGCCTTGCGCCGCCGCGGCAGGCGAGCTTTGCACATCACGCCACTCTTCCAGCGTTTCCACACCTTCAACAATCACGCCCTGGCAATAGCGGTTCATCAGCTGCAATAGCAGCGTAAACAGGTTCCGCCCTTCCGGGGTCTGACGCAGCATAATGAACAGATCGCGGGCCACTTTGATGTAGTCATAACGCACTTCACTCAGGGCCGAAAAGTTCGCCATGCCGGTGCCAAAGTCATCCAGCCACAGCGGGCCATATTCGCATATGGAGGCAAACGAGGAGTCCTGCGGCAGGCGGACATGCTCCACCAGCTCAAAGCGCACCCACGGCAGGGTAGCAATCAGCTCCTGCAATTTCGCGTTCTGACGCAGCGCCAGCAGAGTGGGACCATCAACATTCACGGAGGCGAGGATATCGTGCTGTTCGAAAAAGGGCTGCTTCGTTGCGAGCATATGGAGCTGCTCTTCCAGCACGTCCAGACGCTGGCGAACAGCAACTTCGGCAAAATAGCGATCCGGTGCGATGCGCTGGGTAGGGTTTGAGGGGTGCGTTACGACGGTCAAAATTTCAATGGCCATCAGTCGACCGTCTGTTCGGTATATCGGCTGATAAGTGTACGCACGCTCACATTGCAGCCAGTAGCGATGCTCCTGCAAGTTCTCAATACTTGCCTCAGGCGTGGTGCTCAGCCGCTGGATAACCTGCTCTGACTTCATTTCAGATGTCCTGTTGTTGGGATGGCCTTTCTGGACTCGTCACAGGATTATCGGCGCGACAATTGAGAACTTTATGTTCAATTCACCGGGAAAATGAAATTAAGATGACAGAAATGCGCAGGAACACGCGTTGGCTCAAATAAAATAATGGAACGTTGTTTTAATATAGTTGACCGGTTAATTCACTCAGCGCACACTGCTGTTAATTCTTCTGTTCAGGTTCACGATTATGTCTAAAAAAATTGCCGTGATTGGCGAATGCATGATTGAGCTGTCACAAAAAGGCGCGGAAGTGAGCCGCGGATTTGGTGGCGATACGTTAAACACGTCGGTTTATATTGCCCGTCAGGTTGCGCCTGAGGCGCTCACCGTGAACTATGTTACCGCTCTGGGCACGGACAGCTTCAGCCAGCAAATGCTGGAGGCCTGGCAGAGTGAACAGGTTGAAACGTCGCTGATTCAGCGTATGGAAAACCGCCTGCCGGGGCTTTATTACATCGAAACCGACAGCACTGGCGAACGCACGTTTTATTACTGGCGTAACGAAGCTGCGGCCAAATTCTGGCTGGAGAGCGAGGCCGCCGCGGCCATCTGCCAGGAGCTGGCGACCTTCGACTATCTCTATCTGAGCGGGATCAGCCTGGCTATCCTCAGCCCGGCCAGCCGTGAAAAGTTGCTCTCGCTGCTGCGCGCGTGTCGTGCCAACGGCGGTAAGGTTATTTTCGATAACAACTACCGCCCGCGCCTGTGGTCCAGCCGTGAAGAGACGCAGCAGGTCTATCAGCAGATGCTGCAATGCACCGACATCGCCTTCCTGACGCTCGACGATGAAGACGCCCTGTGGGGTGAGAAACCGGTAGAAGACGTGATTGCACGCACGCAGGCGGCTGGCGTGCGTGAAGTGGTGATTAAGCGCGGTGCGGATTCATGCCTGGTCGCGATTGCGGGTGAAGCAGTGGTTGAGGTCCCGGCGGTGAAGCTTGCCAAAGAGAAAGTGATTGATACCACGGCGGCGGGTGATTCATTCAGCGCGGGCTATCTGGCGGTACGCCTGACGGGTGGAACACCGGAAGCCGCGGCACAGCGTGGACACCTGACGGCCAGCACCGTCATTCAGTATCGCGGGGCGATTATTCCGCGCGAAGCGATGCCTGTTTAAGCCCTCACCTTAACCCTCTCCCACAGGGAGAGGGAATGTCGACCCATTACTGCCCTTGCGGGATATCCGTCGCGTCCTGATGTAAATCATCAGCCGTCGCGGACTGCGTCGGCTGCGGCGCGGTGGCCATGATGGAATCCCAGGTCGTCTGAAGTTCCTTCATGTCATATTCCGGCTCGCCCTTCGGTTGCAGGAGAATCAACGCCATCTCCTGCGACAGCTGCTGGCGGAGCTCCTGGTTGAGCATATCGACGGTCAGACCGCTCAGGAAGTCCTGACGAAGCTTCTGGTACTGTTCCGGCGCAATGTCCACCACCTGGTTCTGCAGGGAGCGAATACGCTGGCTGATCAGAATGTCGGTATCGGCGCGCGCGTAGGTCGCGAACAGCTTCTGCAGCTCGAGTTTTTTCTGGGCCACAAGCGCGTTGAACTCCTCTTCAGAGAGCCCCTCTTTACGCACTTTTGCCAGCTCTTTCGCCACGACGCCCAGATTGGCATTCAGCTTATCGCCCGGTGATTCAACGTTGATGGCGCATTGCGCACGCTGGAACAGCACGCGGCAGTCAAAGCCAAGGCCGATATTCTTCACGTTGTTCTTACTGAGCGTCTGCTGGACGTGCCAGAACAGCGCTTCACGTGCCAGGTCGGCACGCCAGTAGCGCAACAGCGCCGCGGACTCACGGATGGGCTGCCAGGCGTTATCCCACATCACGGAGAGTCGGTCCTGACGCACGGTGTCCGTCATAATGCTGACAGGCTCTGCGCGCAGCGGGGAGAGTGTTGGAACAGGGGCTGGCGATTCACGCTTGCCTTTCAGATCGCCAAACGCTTTGTTGATCTGCTCTACCACCGCGCGGCTGTCCACGTTACCCACCACGATCAGCGTCATTGCGTCCGGGGTGTACCATTTCTGATAGAACGTTTTCACCTGCTCAGCATCCACCGGCTGTTTCAGCGGTTCGGCCGGGTCATGTCCGAGTAACGTCGAGCCTTTCAGGCGGTAACGCCACCAGCCCTCTTTGGTATCTCCAGGCCAGGTCGCCACCATGTCGCTGTTGCTCAACGCATAGTTGACGGTATCCGGCGTAATCGCCAGATTGCCAGAGGCATCGGAGAGATACGTCAGGGCTTCTTTAAGCAGATCGTTGCGGTTATTAGGCAGGCTCAGGTTAAACATGGTGTAGTCATACGAGACCACCGCCGGCGGGAGTGGGCGTTTTGGATCGATGGCCTGTTGCCAGAGCGAACGCACCTGAACCGCTTGCAGGCTGCCGCTCTGAGTGAGCGCCAGCCGGGGAATAAAGTGGCTGAAACCGGTTTGCTGGGTGCTTTCCGTGAGGGAACCGGTATTAACAGACAGACGGATTTCAATACGGTCACTGGGACGTTGCGGCGTGGCTAACACCTGCCACTGAAAACCGTTCGCTAATGTCCCTTGTTGCCAGGCCGGGTCTGGCTGGAGCGCATCTGCCTGCACATAACTGGCTGCTGCCATCATCAGCAAACCGCCGGTTAAGAGTCGAATTTTTGTGCCCTGCATGTGAACCCCTGATCAACATTCCTGGTTAAAAAAGAGTGCCTCGCGACGCGCTTCACTCTTAAAGATGACGATGAAAACACGTCGATTAGACCGCGCGTTCGGCAAAACGTCACGGTCCGAAGTGAAATATACCCAAAAAAAATCTTGTCGAATTATGACAGGTATGAACAGTTATTATGCGCAGGAGCCCGCATCCCCACAAGGGAATACGGGCATTTGTGACAAGATTAAGAGGATAAGCCAGGATTTTTGCTGTCAGTTGAACGATTATTCAGAGTATCGTCGAGCTTTTTGTGATCCAGCTCTTTCACCCATTTCGCCACCACCACCGTTGCCACGCCGTTACCCACCAGGTTGGTTAGCGCACGGGCCTCAGACATGAAGCGGTCAATCCCCAGAATCAACGCCAGACCCGCCACCGGCAGGTGACCCACAGCAGAAATGGTGGCGGCCAGCACGATAAAGCCGCTGCCCGTCACGCCTGCCGCGCCTTTAGAGGAGAGCAGGAGCACCACCAGCAGGGTAATCTGATGGAAAATATCCATATGGCTGTTGGTCGCCTGCGCGATAAACACCGCCGCCATCGTCAGGTATATCGAGGTGCCATCCAGGTTGAAGGAGTAGCCCGTCGGGATCACCAGCCCGACCACCGATTTACGACACCCGAGTTTCTCCATCTTATCGAGCATGCGCGGCAGCGCCGATTCTGACGAGGAGGTTCCCAGAACAATCAGCAGCTCTTCGCGGATGTAACGGATAAATTTGAAGATGCTGAAACCGGTCGCACGGGCGATGGAGCCCAGCACCACCACCACGAAAAGAATACAGGTGATATAGAAGCAGATAATCAGCTGACCCAACTGGACCAGCGTACCGACGCCATACTTACCGATGGTGAAGGCCATCGCACCGAAGGCACCGATGGGCGCCAGGCGCATGATCATATTGATGATGCCGAAGATGACCTGCGAGAAGCTTTCGATCACGTTAAAGATAAGCTGGCCTTTGCTGCCCAGACGGTGCAGGGCAAAGCCAAACATCACGGCGAACAGCAGCACCTGGAGGATGTTTCCGCTGGCGAACGCGCCTATGACGCTGCCAGGAATGACGTCCAGCAGGAAGGCGACCACGCCCTGATCCTTCGCCTGCTCGGCATAGACCGCAACCGCTTTGGCATCCAGCGTCGCCGGATCGACGTTCATCCCCGCGCCTGGCTGCACCACGTTGACGATGATCAGACCGATAATCAGCGCAAGGGTACTGACCACTTCAAAATAGAGAAGCGCCACTGCACCGGTACGACCGACCGCCTTCATGCTTTCCATGCCAGCGATGCCCGTGACGACCGTACAGAAGATCACCGGCGCGATGACCATTTTAATGAGCTTAACGAACGCGTCGCCAAGCGGTTTCATTTGCGCGCCCAGTTCAGGGTAATAGTGACCCAGCAGAATACCGATGGCGATGGCTGTCAGGACCTGGAAATAAAGACTTTTGAAGAGTGAGGTTTTCATAAGGTGTCCTTGGGAAGAAAAACCACAGGCTTTGTAAGGTTATGGTTAACCTGCGGCTTTAAAATAACACCCACATAACAGGACAGAAATAAACTCAGTTCAAATTTGAAACACAAATGTTAAGAACTTTGAGCTGGCTCGCACAAGCCAGCAACAAAATTACGCTTTTGCGTGGTGATCGGTGCCAGAAAGGTATCGTTCTTCAAAGACATCCGAAGGGACTGCAGGGGCAAACAGGAAGCCTTGCCCGCTCTCCACGCCCGCCTCTGCCAGCCAGGCGCGTTGCGCGTCGGTTTCAATCCCTTCGGCAATAAGGTGCAGGTTGAGGCTACGCGCCATCTGGATAATCGCCTGCACCATGCTGCTGTCGCCCGGCAGTCCGTCGACAAACGCTTTGTCAATTTTGAGCACATCCACCGGAAGGGTCTTCATGTGCTGAAGCTGACGCAGCCCGGCGTACCCCATGCCAAAATCGTCCAGGGCAATGCGAATACCGGCATTACGCAGCGGCTTGAGAATCGCGACCGCCTCATTGGGATCGTCGATGCGTCGGCTCTCCGTCACTTCCAGGGTTAACGTATTAGGCTTGATGCGGTAACGATGGATCAGCTCCAGCATCTCTGAAACCATGGTCGGGTGCATAAGCTGCAGGGCAGACAGGTTGACCGACAGCGGCAGCGTCACGCCACGCTCCTGCCAGGCGGCAAGCTGACGACAGCACTCCTCCAGCACCCAGTAGCCGACGGTAACCATCAGGCCACAGGACTCGATGCGCTCAATCAGCCCTTCCGGCAGCTCCCATGAGCCATCCGGCTGCTGCAGACGCAGCAGGGCCTCGGCGCTTTTCACCTCTCCCGTCTGCAGGTCCACCTGTGGCTGCAGCCAGAGGGCAAACTGGCGGTTATCCAGCGCGGTCAGGATGTCGCTCTCTTCCGTCAGGCGCTGCTGCGCCTTTTCCATCTGCGCCGGGTCGAAGAACTGGATCTGGTTTTTGCCTTTGCGCCGGGCGGTAAAGGCCGCCGAGAAGGCGCGGCGATAAAGCTGTTCCGCGGTCAGATCGCCATAGAACATGGCAATCCCGATACTGGCGCTCGGGCGAAGCTGGATACCCTGAATCGGCAGCCGCTCATTAATGACAGTGAGTACTTGCTGACCTAACGTAATCGCATGCCAGGGTTCTTTTACGCCGTTGGCAATCACCACCAGGTCGTAACCGCTGACCTGAGTCAGCACCATGCGCGGGGCGAGGACAGATTTGATCTTTTCCACCAGGGTGAGCAGCAGCATTTCGCGCTGGCTCTCCTGAAGCACGCCAGCCGTGTCCTGCAGGGTTTCGCAGGCAATGACCATCAGCGCGGTGGTTTGCTGGCGCTCAACGGTTTGCTCCAGCATCGCCATCAGGAAGGCTTTATTGGGGAGCTCCGATACCGGAAAACGGGTGGCGCTGCTGTTCAGTTCATCCTGCTGGCGCTGGATGCGCTGCTGGTTAAGGTTATAGCTACGCACCAGCATGCCGATCTCATCGTCATGATGCAGACGCGGCAGCTCAAGCTGGTGTCCCATCTGATCCTGCGGGGCGAGCGTGTTCAGCTCGCGGGCGATACGGCGCAGGGGATGGACAATCAGCCGGTTGATGCACCAGGTGAGCGCCACGCTGAGAATAAGCGTCATAAGTAAGCAAGTGGTCACTAACGTAACCACCCAACTCATGACGAATTTATACATGCGGTAGGAGTCTGCCTGTAACACCAGGTAGGCCAGCGGCTGCGGATTCGCAGGGCGTTCAAGCGAATAGACGGGAAGCGAAATTTGCACCGGCAGTTCAAACAGGCGCATCACCATCATCGGGACGGGACGTTCCGGGATAAAGCTCATCCGCAGCGCCTGAAACTGGTTGGGGAGCACGACGTCCGCCCGGCTCACAACACCAGCTGGCTGAATGCGTTTCAGTATGGTTTCCGCCTCGGGGATATCCCCTTTCAGGATGGAGGCAGACAGCGGGCCGCGTACCGAGCGGGCGATGCTTTCTAATTGTGAAGCCGTGTTGTAGCGATTCTGCTGTACGGAATGAAACAGCAAAATGACGCAGAAGAGCAGGACAAACAGCAGGGTGACGGCAGAGACCATCGCCATCTGTTTGATTGTTAAGGAACGGCTGACACGCAAAATGACTCTCCACAAAACTCGAAGCGCAGGGCGCGCCAGGGTGTAAACCTGGCGCGCCTGAGTATACCCGATTGCCGCGCTATTAAGAGAGACTTACAAATGGATTAAGGAAAATCCGATTACCAGTCCGCGTAAGGGATAAGCGGCTGCGGCGGTAAGTCCATATCGCCCTGCCAGCCTGCAGCAGAGTAGCGCACATAGATCAGCGCGTGGCTTGGGGTATAGTCTTTCGCTTGCTGGATATCCACGCCCATGCCCACAAACCAGTTGGACGTGACCCGCCGCTCGATTATTGCCCGTGCGGTATAACCCGTCCCGGAAGAACTGCTGCCGGTTTCCATCGCGCCCCGGTCAGTATAGCGGTCTGGCTCATCGGTCGGGATCAGATTCTGAATCGGGTAGCGCAGCTCGTCTTTGGTTTTAGAGTGGGACCAGGAGACCGAGCCCCCCAGCTCCCAGGACCAGTTTTCCGTGCGCTTACGCCATGTCACCGGCAAGGCGAAGGAGACATACTCCTGCGGGCTGTAATAGCCGCCCTGGCCCAGGGTATAACCGCTCAGGTCTTTGTCGTAGTGCCAGAGCATGTTGGACACACCGACCGTCAGGCGCTCGTTGTTTTTATTAATGAGCTTGTAGTAATAACCCGTCATCCAGCGGACGCGCCAGTTATCCTCCACATTTTTACCCGTCAGCGTTTCCGCGTTCAGGCTTGACCAGACGCCGTTCGCTTCCCCTTTGTCATAGCTCATACTTACGCCGCCACCGGTGGCGCGTACGCCGCCCCAGGTGGTGCCGGTATTGGTATCTTTTTGCCCGCCGAAGGCCAGCAGAGAGCTGGAGATTGGCCGACGATGGGCGTTAACGGTATAGCCGATGGGCCCCAGATCGCTGCTGTAGCTGATGCCGCCCACCACATCGACGACGTCAAAGCCCATTGGCGTGGTGCCAATATCCATCGCCCAGGTTTTATTCTGCCAGCCGACGGCAACGCTCGCGCCATTGTCTGACTGATGGGTGTTGCCGCTACACGGCGTTTCGTAGCAGGTTCCCCATTTAGGATCGTAAGTCCCGTTCCTGGTATCAAATGACCCGGCATCCATATTGACCAGATCGCTTCTGAAGAACATGCGTCCATCAGAGAGCGGCGCATCCACCTGCAGCATGGTGGTATGCGCTTTCAGATCGGAATAACCGCCCGTACCGCTGGAGCCCCAGTAATCGTGCTGCAGCGTGACGTTAACATCCTGCTGACGGTACAACTCACCGGCATCACTGCGCACGCCGCGCTTCAGCCAGTCGTCTTTTTCATCGTTACGCGTCAGACGGGTGAAACTGTCGTTATCAGCCGGACGCGTCGTGGTGATACCCGTCGATACCATCGCATCTTTATAGGTTTCCAGCGCCTGCTTAGGCTGGCCGTTCTGCGCCTGGAAACGTGCGGCATCACGCAGCACCAGCGCGTTTTCCATGGAGCCAGGCTGCGATTTTGCCTGCGGAATAATTTTATTGAAGGTCTGCTCTGCGGCAGCGGCATCGCCCAGACCCGCCTGCGCCATCGCGATGCGGCGCTGCATATTGAGCGACAGCGGCTGGCCGTTTTGCGCGGCGGGCAGCTTCGCCAGCTCCGCGCGCGCGGCATCGTTGTTACCCTGCGCGCTGTAAATCTCGGTCAGGCCGAGGAGCGCGTCTTCATTCTGCGGCTCACGCTGCAGGACGGCGTTGTACGTCGTTTTCGCCGAGTCAAGATCGCCACGCTGCTGTGCCCAGTCCGCCAGCGTGAGGTCGATACGGGTGGAGGTCGGCTGCTGGCGAAGAAGATTCTCTGCGTCCTGCTCTTTGCCGCTGTCGCGCAGGCGGTTGGCGGTTTCCAGCACCTGGTTGCTTTGCAGGCGGTCGGCAAGCTCCTGAATATTGCCGTTCCACTGGCTGCGCGGCAGCGTCTCCAGATGCGCCAGCGCGGCCCGGTCCTGATCGTTTCCGGAAAGGTAGAGCCCGTTAGCATAAACCTGATCCGGGTCGGACGGTTTCTGGTGGGCAAGCTGACGCATCAGGGTGTCCGCCTGGCTGCGCTGACCCGCGCTGTAGAGATCGCGCGAAAGACGATAGGTTATCCACACGTCGCCGGGAGAGAGCGCCAGACGACGACGCTGAATGTCTGCTGCCTGCGCGTATTTCCCCTGGTTCTCAAGCTGTTCGGCCTGGGCGGAGAGCTGTTCGTTGGTCAGGCTACGTTCAATATCGTCTATGCTACGGCGCTGGCTGGCGGAGAGAGACTGGATAAACTGCGAAGCCTTCTCCGGCGACTGCGCGCGGTAAATATTGGCCAGGCCGCGAACCGCATTGCTGTTGCCGCTGTCCATCCGCAGCGCCTGGCGATAGTAACGCTCCGCCGCGTCGTTATCTTTACGCGCCGCGGCGGCGTCGCCCAGCCCCAGCACGGCATAGCTGTCGGTATTGTCGATATTGCGTGCCTGCTGATAGTAACGCTCTGCCTGCGCCGGATTATTCGCCTTCAGCGCCGCATCGCCCTGCTGGATCAGCAGCCAGTAGCGGTTAACCTTCAGAAGACTGTCCCATTTACCCCGGTTATCGCTCTGGGGATCGAGGGCAATCGCCTTTTCAAACTGTGCCACCGCGCGGGCGCGGTCGCCCTTCTGGGAATACGCCTGTCCAAGGGCGCCCACCGCTTCGCTGTCAGCATGGTTGGCGCTGACGGCTTTTTGCAGCTCCGCCACCGCCTTACTTCCCTGCCCGGCATCCACCGCTGCCAGCCCTTCGGCTTTCGCGCGGAACGCCGGATCGGCGAGCTGTTTTTGCTGCGCTTCAAGCTGGGCACGCGCCGCCGCGACGCTATCCCCGTCGCTGAATACGCTCAGGTATTTTTGCAGCGCGCTGACGCTGGCGCTGCTGGCAGGCTGGTCTTTGATTTGGTCATACCACATATCGGACGCCTGGCTACGGCCATTGGTGGATTTGGCCATCTCCTGCAATACCGCAAAGGCTTCATCACGACGTCCGCTCTGGAACAGAAGCTGGGACAGCGTCGCCTGCAGCTGCGTATTTCCGGGACTGCTGCTGTTTATTTTCTTGAGCTGGTTAATGGCCGCGCCGCGGCGAGCAGGATCTTTTGCCACGACGTTCCAGTATTCCGTCGCCACGTCGCCACCCGGCGGGTTGCCGTCAAATAGCTTGTCATAGGCGGCAATCGCCTCCTGCGTGTGCCCCGTAGTGGCGAGCAGTCGCGCCTGCTGGAGCTGCTGGCGGCCATCCGGAGTAGAAAGCAGCATCGTGTTGCGTGATGACTGGTACGCACTCGAACCCGGCGCAATCCCTTTCAGACGATCCAGCTCTTTTTGCGCGCCGGCGTTATCGCCCTGACGCAGCAGGTAGCGAAAGCGTGCGGCAATCACGTCAGGGTTGTTCGGGTCAATCAGCTCAAGGCGATAGAGCGACTGACGAACCAAATCCTCACGCTGTGTCGATTCGCCCAGCCTCACCTGCTCCAGCAGCTGTTTTTGCTGCGGAGAGTTAACGGCCTGGGCCCACGGCATAAGCGCCAGGCCAAGCGATAAACTGAGTAGATTTACTGTGAACTTGCGCATTCCTGGCCCCAATCCGGTATTAATTCACCTTTTGCGGTGAAGCGAAAACGATGCTGATCCCATCCTTGCCCAAAAAGAGTCAGCACGTAGCTGTAATAGGCATTGTTATCGGGAAAATGGTCCGCAACGCGCTGGCGCTGAATCGCCTGGGCATCACGTTGTTGTAAAAACGGCAGCATAGCGGCAGAGAACCCGACCGGGCCGTCGCCGGTGCGTTTCCCCGTCGCCACATCCACTTTCTCCGGCGGCACACCCCGTTTCATGGTCTTTGCCGCCATCGGCTGGAAGCGCGTCAGCAACCGGGCTTTCTGAGGATCGTTATCACTCATCATGCCCACCCAGAGATACACGCGGATGGCGTCGTAGCCGCCCACCAGCGCTTTCTCCTGCTGTAACCGCCAGCCTCTGTTTTTCTGATACTGCACCCAGTCCGGCGAAAAGCCTTTCGGCGCACTCTCCAGCAGCAGGCGCAGATTGGTTTCACGAAGCTGGGTCCACGGGGAGCCAAACCGCGTGAAATAAGCCGCTAGCTGCGGAGGAAGATAGCTGGGGTTAAAGCGCCAGGCGTGTTCATCGGCAAAGCCGACTTTGCCGGGAAGCAGCATTGCGCCAAGCCCCGGGACTTTCACCACCTCCTCGCTGACAATGCGTTTCAGCAGCGCTTTACCCGTGCGGGTATAGTCCGGATGCTTCCACAGCCGACCCGCTTCGAGCAGTGACCAGGCGATCCAGACATCGGCGTCAGAGGCGGAGTTGGTATCAATCACCGCCCACGTCTCTTTATCTTTCTGCCCCCATAGCCAGGCAGGCAGATGGTCGTTGAGATCGCCGCTGGCAAGATTATCGCGCGTCCACGTCAGCAGCTGGTCAAAGGCCTGGCGATCGTTCGCCGCCAGGGCAAAGAACAGGGCGTAGCTTTGCCCTTCCGAGGTCGTAATTTTGCGCGTGTCACTGGGGTCAATGACACGCCCGCCCTCACTGATGTAGTCCTTTTTAAACTGCTCCCAGGCAGGCCAGGTACAGGCGGCGCGAAGAGGAAGCGCCGCCAGCATCACCGCTGCTAATACACACCAGCGAAAGGCTTTCATCACATCTTACTCATCCGGGTTCAGACGACGACGGCTGATGATTCGCAGCAGACGCCACAGCACCCATGCCAGCAGGACCACGCTAACCGCAGCCAGGATAGCGAGCAGAACCGGATGGTTAGCCAGCGCATACCACAGGCGTTCAAACCATGGCAGATGGCCTACGTAGTACACATCGCCCACGCGCAGGCTGTTGACGCCGGACTCACGGATCACCGACACGGAACCAAACATAGCGGCACGTTTACCGCTGTCGTTCATGGCCGTATTGAGCAGTTCATACCCGCGCGGGCTGTCCGCAAGGAGAGCCACCACGCTACGCTGTTCGTTGTAAGGTGACTGGAAGCCCACCACCGCAGCCATTGCCCCCTGAGACGTTATCGTCGTCTGCGCGCTGGCCTGACGGTCGTTCACATCCGGCATAATGCTCGGGAATTCGGTCTGGCGCAGCGGCGTGTTAACCCAGGACTGGGCCGCTTTTACCAGCAGATCGATACGTTTGTCATCCTTCAGCTTATCCGGAATGGTTCCAATCACCATGATGTCAGCGTCTTTGTTCTGAATCTGGCTGCCATCGTCGGTCAACGTGACGTTAATTGCCGGTAATCCTGTCTGTCCGCCAACGGTCGCCATGGTGTCCAGCAGGGTCGTGACCTGCCCTTCGTTTGGCGATTTTGGCATCACCACAATGGACTCAGAGAGATCGGCCATGCGGCTGAACGGGAAGCCCGCGTTAGCAAACGCGCGCAGGTCCGGCATCGCCAGGAAGTGATAGTACTTAGAGAAGTCGATGGTCGACTCATCGCCAATCACCACGTGGTTCTGCACCGGCTGGAAGGTGATGCAGTTTTCCGCCGAGCCGCCAGGCATCGGGTTCATGTACTGGAAATCAAAGCGCAACTGGTTTATCGCGCCCAGCTTCAGTGCCGGGATGGAAACATCCGTTTTACCATCCAGCAGCCCCTGCAGCACCGGCAGGCGAAGCATCAGGCGGTTCGTATCCTGCGTGCTTTGCAGGCTGAAGGATTGCAGGAACTGGTTGTTGAGGCTGATATCCATGCGCGAGCTGTCTTTGGTGGCTGGCGCGGTATAGCGGTAGTTCAGATTGATATCAATGCCGTTGGTGCGCAGCAGGTACAGATCCGGCGGCAGATTCAGCGACAGGCTAATCGGCGCTGGCTCAAGCCCCGTCGCCTGCAGCTGTTCTTCATAGGTTTTCAGCTCGCCAAAGGTTACCGCACGGTCGGTACGCACCCAGTTTGGCGCATCATAAGGTTTACGCGCCAGCAGCGGCTTGACCTCATCTATCACCACGCTGTTGCCACGGAACAGGACGTTGCCCTGGGCAATGGCTTTTGCTGCCTGCACCAGATCTTTATCATCACGACCAAAGACCACCAGCAGCTTCACGTACGGGTTTTCCGGGTGGCTTATCATCTCAACGGTCGGCGCGTTGACGTCCGGATGATCGCGCAGGAAGGCCGGGCGTTTCGCGTTGGTGGCAAACACAATGGCATTTCTGTCCGGCAGCTTGTCATACATCGCCGGGAAGCTCTGGCCGCGCCAGCCCGCGCGTGAACCAAACCAGGACGCCACAATGGTGGCCGCCAGCTGCTCGGTCACATCCGGGGACGAGGCAAACACCATCGGCAGCGTGAGCGGACGGTTATCACGCGGATCGAAGAACGGAACCGGGAAGGCTGAGAGATCGTTTTTCAGCGCCAGCGACTGGTAGGTCATCTGCAGCGAGGAGTTACGCCCGACGTCCATCCACAGCGTGTTGCTGGCCGGGTTTTCGCAGACATCGCGGTAGTGACCGACAAATTCCAGGCGAATACGGTTAAAGTCGGTGATGAACAGCGGGTTGATCGGCACCTGAGCCTGCGTTTTCTTGCCGAGCTGCTCTTTGGTGACCGGCAGAACGTCCATCAGCTCGTCATTCAGATAGACCTTCAGCTGAGACTGGGTCGGCAGCAGCGACGGTGACGGCGTGTATTCAAGGTTCAGCACCGCATTAGAGACAACCTCATCGCTGCGCATGCCAAATTCAATGCCGCCGTTAGGGTTGATGCCGCGCAGCACCATGCTGCCCGGAGGCGGCGCAATTTGCGCGAAGGTCAGCTTCACGTCACGCGACGGCGCATTGTCCGCAACGACGGGCGCATTCGCCCCGCGAACGCCCGGCATGACCTGCCCGATGACCTGGCCGTCTGCCGGCTGGGTATTCCCCTCCGTTGGCTGGTTCGGCAGGATGTTTTCCGTTTGACCGGGTGCCGCGGTGACAACCGGATCGGTTGCTTGCGCGACGACAGGTACGGTTGGCGCAGGCGTTGCCGCTGCGTTACCCGGGGCCGCGTTAGCCATTGTTGCGGGGAGCGCATTCATCCCCATTGCCACTGCACATAACCAGAAAAGTTTTGTTTTCATCGCGTTATCATCATTGTTGAGCCATAACCGGGTCCGCCTGCTTCGCCTCATCCCGCTCAGGACGACGAGGAATGAACGACACGACCCAGGAAACCAGCGAAGTAAGTGACCGGAAAATTAATTTCACCGACGACGGGGCAAATTCTGCAAGGTGACGATAGCCACGGAACCCCAGCTTCAGAATATCCAGCAGGCTTTCCAGAGGTTTATCTTCCGGGAAGCTGTCCTGCCAGAGAGCCCACGTATCCGCGCGGGCAAACGTACACTGCACAAAATCGATATGTTGCTTTTTGGTCAACGGCATCAGCTGCAGGCCGACTTCATTGCCCACCACGCGAACGACCTGCGTGGGGAAGACATACTCCTGCTGACCGCGCTTAAGCAGCAGGTTAACTTTCTGCCCTTCCAGCACCTTCGCCTGGCCGTTGATTTTGATCCCCAGACCGCCGTCAGAGAAGTCGTGCACGGTACAGGAGAAAAGATGGCCATCTTCACGGGCAATCGCCGCTGGCATGCAGATTTCCACGCGATGTGCGCGACGAACCTGTTTACTCTCCACCGACACCGCCACCGCGCCGCCGAGGATAATCAGGTTGTAGAAGACCCAGGCCATACTGACGAAGACGGTCAGGATTTCGTTTTCCGGACCGTAGAAGTAGCGCCAGATACCCGCAATGACGCCCACGATATTCAGCAGCACCAGGAAGATATACGGCCGGGAGATCACCCAGTCGACGTACTCCTCCTCTACCAGCCCGCCCTTCGCGGTGACGTTGAATTTACCTTTGTGCGGGTTAATCAGCGCCACCATCGTCGGCGGCGCGATGTACCAGGCCAGCACCGTTTCGTAGATTTCACTCCAGAAGGAGTGGCGGTATTTACCCTGTATCTTGGAGTTCGTCAGGCTCGCGTGGATCATGTGCGGCAGAACAAACAGCGCAATCATCAGCGCGGGAGCGTAGATGATATAAGCGTGAAGGAGCAGGAACGCCAGCGGCGCGGTCAGGAAGATCAGTCGCGGGATACCGGACAAGAAGTGGAACATGGCGTTGACGTAGCAGAGACGCTGCGCCAGCTTGAGTCCTTTCCCGATCAGCGGGTTATCGAGACGGAAAATCTGCACCATGCCGCGCGCCCAACGAATACGCTGGCCAATGTGCGCCGACAGTGACTCCGTTGCGAGGCCAGCAGCCTGCGGAATGCGCATATAGGCTGAGGTATAGCCACGACGGTGCAGGCGCAGCGAGGTGTGCGCATCTTCGGTGACCGTCTCGACGGCGATACCACCAATTTCATCCAGCGGTTTACGGCGGATAACCGCGCATGAGCCGCAGAAGAAGGTGGCGTCCCACATGTCGTTTCCGTCCTGTACCAGGCCATAGAACAGCGTGCCTTCGTTCGGAGTTTTGCGGAAGCGGCCAAGGTTACGTTCAAACGGGTCCGGCGAGAAGAAGTGGTGCGGCGTCTGCATCATCGCCAGCTCTTTCTCCTTCAGGAACCAGCCCATGGTCATCTGCAGGAACGAGCGCGTCGGCACGTGGTCGCAGTCAAAAATCGAAACAAACTCCCCGGTGGCATACTTCAACGCGTTGTTGATGTTCCCCGCCTTAGCGTGTTCATGCGTCGGACGGGCGATGTATTCGACGCCGACCTCCTCCGCGAACTGGCGGAACGCCGGACGGTTGCCGTCATCCAGGATCCAGACCTTAAGCTTATCTTTCGGCCAGTCGATGCCCAGCGCGGCATAGATGGTGTTCTTCACCACGCTCAGGTCTTCGTTGTAGGTCGGCACGAAAAGATCGACGCTTGGCCACTGGGTCGTGTCCTTTGGCAGCGGAACCGGCTGGCGGTTGAGCGGCCAAATCACCTGGAAATAGCCCAGCACCAACACAATCCAGGCATAGGTTTCAGCAAACAGCAGCACCAGGCCGCACACCAGACTCACCGGGTCGTCCCAGTTCAGCGTCGAGGTATAACGCCACCAGATGTAGCGGCAGGAGACGGTCAGCGACAACACGATCAGCATCAGCGCCGAGAAGCGACCCGGAATTCGGCGCACCAGCAGCGCCACGCCCCAAAGCAGGATCAGGAAGGTGAACTGCGCCAGAGGGTTGAAAGGCTGCGTAATACAGACCAGCGCCAGAATGAGCGAGAACACGACGATCACACCGAGGATAAAACGCCGCAAGCCCGGGTGGAGATGCCCGAGCTCTTTGTGGTTATCCAGATGGCTGGTCTTATCGCTGACGCTGTTGGGCAGCCTGTCCAGCCACTGATGGTAGCGTTCACGTAACTGTTGCACGCGGGAGAAGCTCCGCCAGTGCGGCGTTTTTATCTCCGCGCGGGATGAGGTCGCCACCAGCCAGATGGCCTGAATGAGATAACGCGCCGGATCCAGTGGACGCGGCCGGTCAGGATTAATGTGCGGATACAGTTCACTGTGCCGGGCACGTATGCGCTGCCAGCGCGGGTGTTCGAGTGGAATAAACATCCAGGCCAGAATCATCCAGAAACAGCCGAGCGCGGCGCTGAATGCCGACGCACCGTGACGGCGAAAATGCCGGTAATGTTCGCTCAAACGCGAACTGACCGGTGGGATGAGTAACCAGCTGGCGAGACGACTCATACATCACTCCCTGCATGCTCCGCCCGGTTGGCGAAGTTCAGCAGACACCAGTTAGCCAGCGTCAGGATCTCTTCTGCCGCCAGTGAATCGCTGCGGTATTCGCCGAGCGGCTGCTTCGACGCAAGGCATTCCGCCATGCCCTCATCACGATGGATGACAATGGGAAGCAGGCGGCGCTGGCTCTGCAGCCAGACCTGATACAGATCGTCCTGGATCTGGCTGCCTATGCGCAAATCGTTAATCAGGATATGGCCATTCTGAGGTAGCCCCTGCTGATGCAGGCGGATATGGCAGTTCGCATCGACGTTAACGATCGAGAGGACATGATCGCACTGCGCGATAAGCTGTCGGGTCAGCGTGCCGGCACCGTGCGGCAGATCCAGCAGGATCCACTTGTAGTGCCCCTTTTCCTTCAGGCTCTGCAGCGCCAGCGTAAATTGCGAAAACAGGCGCTGGTATGCGGCTTCATTCTCGCGTTCCGTGGTGGTCAGTTGACCAAACGGCAGCAGGTCAAGAAGGGAGGTATAGCGCAAACCTGCATCCTGCCAGTCTTTATCGTCAAGCAGCGCGCGGGCCCAGCCCTCTTCGCGAGTAAAGTCGACGTTAAACGACATACGCAGTAAATTATCGGCGCAGGCGTCAATAACCAGCACCGATTCACCTAAAAGCTGTAATGACCACGCCAGTGCCGCGGTAACAGATGTGGTACCCACACCCCCACGGACACCCTGTAATCCGAGTATGGCCATCAATGGCTCCCTTATTGTTGATGGGCGAATTCAGCTAATAACGGCCAGCGTTTAATAGCCGCGGCCAACTGTTCCCGCTGGGAAATATCGGTGTAATCTATTTCAGGTAAAGAAAAGGCCTGCGTCAGCGCCAGAAAATCGTTTTGGAATGTGTAACCCAGGGTCGAGTCGACTGGGGTACCGGGTTCATTATTATCCATTCTTTTTCCATCCCTTTAAGGAAAATCGCACGCTAAAGAAGTTGCGGGGCTTCCTGCCCTGACAAATTTCATTTACATGCTAAATCTGATGTTCTTTAATTTCAATGTTAGGTTTATTTCTACGCTTTCGCTAGTAAACTGAGATACAGATAAATTAGACGAAAAGAGGGACACCGTGGACTCCATATTTTCTATTGGCATCCAGTCATTATGGGACGAATTGAGCCACATGCCAGTCGGAGGAGTCTGGTGGATTAATACGGACCGGAATGAAGATGCTATCAGTCTGGTAAACCAGACAATTGCTGCCCAGGATAAGGATTCCCGCGTGGCCGTCATTAGCATGGGCGAAGATCCGAAGAAAATTATCACGCTGGAAAACGATCGCGGGCCTCAGACGGTGCGATTATTTTCCATGACATCCGATGCCGATAGTCTATACTTTTTGTCCCGCGACGTTCAGTGCACTATTGATCCGGATCACTATTTGGTGATCCTTAAATGTGCAAATAACGTCCTGCAAAATATCCCTGCTGAAAAACTGCTGCCGTGGCTGGAAAAAATCAATAAATGGGCAAAATTTCAAAATTGCACGCTATTGATAGTCAATCCCGGCAGTAATAATGACAAGCTGTTCTCACTTTTAATGGGTGAATATCGTTCCCTGTTCGGTCTGGCAAGCGTTCGTGACCAGGTGGGCAGCTATCTCTACGATATTGCCTTCTGGTGTAATGAAAAAGGCGTGAGCGCCAGGCAACAACTTACGCTGAAACACATCGAGGGTAAGTGGCACCTGGCACAGCAGGAAGAAACCGTGGTGCAGCCGCGCAGTGATGAAAAACGCATCCTGAGCCATATCGCGGTTTTAGAAGGGGCGCCCGCCCTGTCGGAAAACTGGTCGCTGTTTGAATCTAACGAAGACCTTTTCCACGAAGCCCGCACAACCCAGGCGGCAACCCTTATCTTCTCATTGATGCAGAATAACCAGATTGAGACGCTGGCAAGGCAGATCCACACCTTGCGCCGCCAGCGCGGAAGCGCATTAAAAATCATCGTGCGCGAAAACAATACCAGCCTGCGCGCCACCGATGAGCGTCTGCTTCTGGGCTGTGGTGCAAATATGGTCATTCCCTGGAACGCGCCGCTGTCACGCTGCCTGACGCTGATCGAAAGCGTTCAGGGCCAGCAGTTTAGCCGCCATGTACCGGAAGACATTTCTACGCTGCTCTCCATGACGCAGCCGATGAAGCTGCGTGGATACCAAAAATGGGATACCTTCTGCGACGCCGTCGGCAACATGATGAGCAATACGCTTCTTCCTGCTGACGGAAAAGGGGTTATGGTTGCCCTGCGTCCTGTACCCGGTATCCGCGTTGAACAGGCTCTCACCTTGTGTCGCCCCAATCGTACGGGTGACATCATGACCATTGGCGACAATCGCCTGGTGCTGTTTTTGTCCTTCTGTCGGGTAAACGACCTCGATACGGCGCTAAACCATATCTTCCCCCTGCCTACCGGGGATATTTTCTCGAACCGTATGATTTGGTTCGAAGATAATACGATCAGCGCGGAGCTGGTGCAGATGCGTGCGCTCCAGCCTGAACAATGGGCTAAACCGCTCGCTATTAAGAGCGATGCGAAACCGATCCTCAATGCCAGACATGATGGACATGTCTGGCGTCGGGTTCCGGAGCCCCTTCGCTTATTAACGGACAACGCGGAGAACGCACCATCATGAATATCAGCGATATCATTCAACTGGTTATAGTCTGTGCGCTGATCTTTTTCCCGCTTGGCTACTATGCACGCCATTCCATACGTCGTATCCGTGATACGGCCAGAGTGCTGTTTATAAAACCTCGCTATGTAAAACCAGCCGGAACACTGACACGGGCATCACACGTCAAGGCAGACCGAAAACATGACTAATTCTACCTATACCGCTTCGTCACCCTCGCCGCTCTGGCAATACTGGCGCGGCCTTTCCGGCTGGAACTTCTACTTTCTGGTAAAGTTTGGTCTGCTGTGGGCAGGCTATCTGAATTTCCATCCCCTTCTTAACCTGGTATTTATGGCCTTCCTGCTGATGCCCCTGCCGAATATCAGGCTGCATCGCTTACGTCACTGGATAGCCATCCCTCTCGGCTTTGCGCTGTTCTGGCATGATACCTGGTTACCGGGGCCGGACAGCATTATGAGCCAAGGCTCACAGGTGGCGGGCTTTAGCGCCAGCTATATCCTCGATCTGACCGAGCGGTTTATTAACTGGCAGATGATAGGCGCGGTATTTGTGCTGCTGGTTGCCTGGCTGTTCCTGTCACAGTGGATTCGCGTCACGGTGTTTGTCGTCGCGATTATGATCTGGCTTAACGTGCTGACGCTGGCTGGGCCAAACTTTTCGCTGTGGCCTGCCGGTCAACCAACCACCACGGTGACCACCACCGGGGGAAGCGCGGCGGCCACCGTCACCACGGCAGGCGATACGCCTGTGGTGGGCGATATCCCAACCCAGACCGCACCGCCGACCTCCACAAACCTGAACGCCTGGCTCTCCAGTTTCTATACCGCGGAAGACAAGCGACAGACGAAATTCCCGGATGCGCTGCCGGCGGATGCTCAGCCGTTTGAACTGCTGGTGATCAACATCTGCTCGCTCTCCTGGGCAGACGTGGACGCTGCAGGTTTGATGTCTCATCCGCTGTGGTCTCATTTCGACATTCAGTTTAAAGATTTCAACTCTGCCACCTCGTACAGCGGCCCGGCGGCCATCCGCCTGCTGCGTGCTAGCTGCGGTCAGGCATCGCATAAGAATCTGTATCAACCCGCCGGCAACCAGTGTTATCTGTTCGATAACCTCGCCAAACTGGGCTTTACGCAGCATCTGATGCTGGGGCATAACGGCCAGTTCGGTAACTTCCTGAAAGAGGTGCGCGAACAGGGGGGGATGCAGGCACCGCTGATGGATCAAACCGGTCTTCCTGTCTCTCTGCTGGGCTTCGACGGCTCGCCCGTCTATGACGATTCCGCTGTCCTGCAACGCTGGCTGCAGACCATCGAAAAAGACAGTAATCCACGCAGCGCGACGTTCTTTAACACCCTGCCGCTCCACGACGGTAACCACTTCCCGGGCGTGAGCAAAACGGCGGATTATAAAGTGCGTGCGCAGAAACTCTTCGACGAGCTGGACGCGTTCTTTACGGAGCTGGAAAAATCAGGCCGTAAAGTAATGGTGGTTGTGGTACCTGAGCACGGTGGCGCGCTGAAAGGCGACAGAATGCAGGTGTCAGGCCTGCGTGATATCCCAAGCCCGTCGATTACCAACGTGCCTGCTGGCATCAAGTTCTTTGGGATGAAGGCACCCCATCAGGGCGCACCGATTGAAATCACCCAGCCGACCAGCTATCTGGCAATCTCAGAACTGGTTGCCCGTGCCGTTGACGGGAAGCTGTTTGTGGAAGATAGCGTGAACTGGGATCAGCTCACCAGCAAACTGCCGCAAACGGCAGAAGTCTCCGAGAACGCCAACGCGGTGGTGATTCAGTATCAGAACAAACCGTACGTTCGCCTGAACGGCGGGGATTGGGTACCGTATCCGCAGTAACTGATTTCCCCCTCACCCTAACCCTCTCCCCATCGGGGAGAGGGGATAGCCAGTGCGTTATTATTGCGCTGAAATCCACACCAGCATTTTCAGACTTGCCGAATAGTAGTCGTCTTTAGAGGTGATTTCGGGTTCTCCGGAAGGCTGCCCCATCGTTAAATCGCGTACAGCCAACAGGCCGCCTTCCATCATGTAAGGCGCATATTCGTTAGTGGTGACGTTAACCCAGGCGGGCGTTTGCTCCCGGGGGAATTGCCCAAACCACGCTTTCCACGGCGTCAGGAGTGGGCTTTGCTTATCAGACCAGGCAAGATACAGCGGAATACGAATCGCGTCATAGCTCATCCGCGGCGGCCAGCCTTTGGCCGGTTCCAGCTTGCCATCTGATGCCAGCGAGACCCAGTCAGCGGGCAGATTCGCTTTACCCGAGCCCATTTTCCCCAACAGGCGCTTCCCGTCCTTAATCAACTCGCGCCAGACCGGCAAATGACTGCGTCCGGCGAAGGCCTGCCAGGCCGGAAACACAAAATAGGAAGGATTAAGGACCACTTCACCGTCAAGCTTAAATCCCTGGACGCCGGGCAGTATCACGCGGTAACCCGCATAGCGGATGACGCTATGAGCAACCAGCGCTTTTGTAATGGCATCCGATGCGGCGCTGTAGCGTTTGTCATGCCAGCGGGCATCGGCTTTAAGCAGCGCCCAGGCAATCAGCACATCGCCATCGGCGGCGTTGTTTTTGTCCGCGACCGGGTTGGACTCTGCGGGGTTATAGCGCCAGTAAAACAGACCGTTCTCTTTGTTCTTCAGCTCACGGTTTGTCCATTGCCAGAGCTTATCGAACGTGGCCTTATCGTCGTTGGCGACTGCCATCAGCATGGCAAAGCCCTGACCTTCCGTATGCGACACGCCGCCATTGCCGGTATCGACAATGCGGCCTTCCGGTTTGAAAAAGCGTGCTTTATAACTCTCCCAGGCCTGCCCCGCCTGAGAGAGGGGTGAGAACAACAAGCTCATCATGACGGCCAGCGTCGCGCAGACGGGTTTTCGCATCATTCACTCCATCCGGTTATTCGGCACTCCGCAGAGAAATCTCACCGCCCACCCAGGGTTTGATCACGCCATCCTGCTCCAGGAGCAGCGCGCCCTGAGCGTCAATACCGCGGGAAGTGCCGTAGATCTCTTTATCACCAATCAGCAATTTCACCGGGCGGTTGATAAAGTTATCCAGCTTTTCCCAACGCGACAGGAACGGTGCCAGCCCTTCCTGCTCAAAAAGCGTGAGCGAGCTGCGCAGTTCTTTAATCATACGTACGGCAAGGGTGTTACGATCGATGACGATCCCCGCCTCCTGGAGGTTAGTCCAGGCCTGATTAACCACGTCATTCTGGACATTGCGCATCACCATATTGAGGCCCGCGCCAATGACGATTTGCGCCGCATCGCCCGTTTTGCCCGTCAGTTCGACCAGAATCCCGGCAAGTTTACGATCGTTGAGGTACAGATCGTTAGGCCATTTAACACGCACTTGATCCGCACCCAGATGGTGCAGCACCTCTGCCATGACGATTCCGATGACCAGACTCAGGCCAATGGCAGCGGCCGGGCCCTGATCGAGTCGCCAGTACATGGACAGATAGAGATTGGCGCCAAAGGGTGAAAACCACTTGCGGCCACGACGGCCGCGACCGGCCTGTTGATATTCAGCTACACAGGCATCGCCGGATTTGAGCTCAGGCAGACGATCCAGCAGATACTGGTTCGTCGAGTCAATCACCGGCAGCACCGCCACGTTGCCGTGTCCAATCTGGCTGCGGATCGCGTCTTCATTCAGCAACTGAATCGGCTCTGGCAGGCTGTAGCCTTTTCCGGGAACCGTAAATACATCAACACCCCAATCACGGAGCGTCTGGATATGCTTGTTAATGGCGGCGCGGCTCATGCCCAGCTGCTCACCCAGCTGCTCGCCGGAATGAAATTCACCATCCGCCAGGATACCAATCAGGGTTAACGGGACCGTATTGTCCTTCATGCGATAGTCTCCACAGCGTTGACTTCACCTGTGCGACCAATGAAGCGGACTTCTGGCTCCAGCCAGACGTTAAATTTTTCGCCGACACGCTGGCGAACGTAGTGAGCCAGCTGTATCACATCGTCGCTGGTTGCATCGTGTTGGTTAATCAGTACCAGAGCCTGCTGTCGGTGAACAGCTGCCCCGCCAACTGAAGTGCCTTTTAGCTGGCATTGATCGATAAGCCATCCTGCTGCCAGCTTCACGCTGCCATCCGCCTGAGGGTAATGTGGCGCGGTTGGCCACTCCTCCAGAAAGCGTCGGGCATTTTCGCCGCTGATCACCGGGTTTTTGAAGAAGCTTCCTGCATTTCCATTAACTTTGGGATCGGGAAGCTTGGTCATCCGCATATGGCAAACCGAGTCAAAAACGTCGCGTGCGGTAACGGTAGCCGGATCGAGACGCGTTAAATCCCCGTAGGTCAATACGGGCTGCCAGTTCTTCGACAGACGCAAACCCACGGCGACAATCACGTAGCGATCCTGATATTCATGTTTGAAGATACTGTCACGATAGCCAAAACGGCACTGTTCTGCGGTTAAACGCGTCGCCGTTCCGGTCGCCAGCTCGATGCAGTCGACATATTCACAGACATGTTTCAGCTCGATGCCGTAGGCGCCGATGTTCTGAATGGGTGACGATCCGGCGCAGCCTGGAATAAGCGCAAGGTTTTCCAGACCCGCCATCCCTTTTTCGAGGGTAAACTGCACCAGGTGGTGCCAGTTTTCACCAGCCCCCACGTGCACGTGCCAGCTGTCGGCACGCTCTTCCACATCAATTCCCATGATGCGGTTAACGATCACCGTTCCCGCAAAATCGTCGAGAAACAGGACATTACTTCCTTCGCCCAGAATCAGTACGGGTTCGTTTTTTTCTGTTGCGCTTTGCCATGCATCCAGCAGCTGCTGTGCAGTATCGGCACGTACAATTTGATTAGCATTGCGTTGAATGCCAAAGGTATTCCAGGGCTTAAGGGAGTGGTTCATAGACGCTATCCTGATGCAAAAACGCAGGTAGTTTACCGTATAAGCAGGGTGATGGGGGATCAGTTTGTGCAGCGTATAAACGCAAAAAGGCCATCCTTTCGGATGGCCTCTTCACTTAATTGATGCCTGGCAGTTCCCTACTCTCACATGGGGAGACCCCACACTACCATCGGCGCTACGGCGTTTCACTTCTGAGTTCGGCATGGGGTCAGGTGGGACCACCGCGCTAAAGCCGCCAGGC
>NZ_VWWX01000006.1:0-252411 GCF_011752745.1 Enterobacter sp. Acro-832 | reverse complement strand
CATGTGTTAGGCCTGCCGCCAGCGTTCAATCTGAGCCATGATCAAACTCTTCAATTTAAGTTTGATGCTCGTGAATTAAACTTCGTAATGAATTACGCATGTTCACTCAGAGACTTGGTATTCATTTTTCGTCCGAGGACGTTAAGAATCCATGTCACTTTGAGTGCCCACACAGATTGTCTGATAAATTGTTAAAGAGCAGTGCCGCTTCGTTTTCGCTGCGGCGCGGGGTGTGCATATTACGCTTTCCCGCTTCAGAGTCAAGCATTTATTTTCGCTATTCTCTGCTGACCCGGCGGCGTGTGTGCCGTTGTTCCGTGTCAGTGGAGGCGCATTATAGGGAGTTATTCCGGCGTGACAAGAGGAAATTTAAAAAAAGTTTCTATCCGTGTTTTTTTTCACCAACAGCGGTGAAATCAAGCTACAAATTGTTCTATTTGATGTATCTGCAACCACAATCACATTCGAGGTGGCATAATTATCAGCATGAATCTTTAAGGAATAAAAGCGATGCCATTAAGCGCACAACAGCTGGCCGCCCAAAAAAACCTGTCGTATGTGCTGGCAGAAAAGCTGGCGCAGCGAATTTTAGCGGGTAAATATGCGCCGGGTAGCATCCTGCCGGGTGAAATGGAGCTGGGTGAGCAGTTTGGGGTGAGCCGTACCGCAGTTCGCGAGGCGGTGAAAACCCTGACGGCTAAAGGTATGGTGCTTCCACGCCCGCGTATTGGCACGCGCGTGATGCCACAGAGTAACTGGAATTTTCTCGATCAGGAGCTGCTCTCCTGGTGGATGACGGAAGATAACTTTCATCAGGTTGTCGATCACTTTCTGGTGATGCGCAGCAGTCTTGAACCTCAGGCATGTCTGCTTGCCGCCACGCTTGGCACGGCAGAGCAAAAAGCGCAGCTTAACGCATTGATGGAAGAGATGGTGTTCCTGAAAAAACACTTCAACCGCGAACGCTGGGTTGAAGTCGATATGTCCTGGCATGAACATATCTATATGATGAGCGCCAATCCGTTCCTCACCTCGTTTGCCTCATTATTCCATTCGGTGTATCACACCTACTTTACCTCTATTACACAAAACGACGTGGTAAAACTGGAATTGCATCAGGCGATAGTAGATGCCATTCAGGAAAGCGACGGGCAGCGAGCCCTGAGTGCGTGCCAGGCATTACTGGCTGCGCCAACCCACCAGCAGGTAAATAAATGACAAAGAAAAAAGCGCGCAGCATGGCCGGATTGCCGTGGATTGCAGCCATGGCGTTTTTTATGCAGGCACTGGATGCCACCATCCTCAACACCGCGCTTCCCGCTATTGCGCAAAGCCTTAACCGCTCCCCGCTGGCAATGCAATCCGCCATCATCAGCTACACCCTGACGGTCGCAATGTTAATTCCGGTTAGCGGCTGGCTGGCCGACCGCTTCGGCACCCGCAGAGTTTTCATGCTGGCCGTAACGCTCTTTACGCTCGGTTCGCTGGCCTGTGCGCTCTCCTCGTCCTTAACGGAGCTGGTTATCTTCCGCGTATTACAGGGCATTGGCGGTGCGATGATGATGCCCGTAGCACGCCTTGCCTTATTACGAGCCTACCCTCGAAGCGAACTGCTTCCCGTGCTTAACTTCGTCACCATGCCGGGACTGGTCGGCCCGATACTTGGCCCGGTACTCGGTGGCGTGTTTGTCACCTGGGCAAGCTGGCACTGGATCTTCCTGATTAATATTCCGATTGGCGTTGCGGGACTGCTGTATGCCCGCAAATATATGCCGAACTTCACCACGCCAAGACGCAGCTTCGACATGGGGGGCTTTTTCTTGTTTGGCCTGAGCCTGGTGCTCTTCTCCAGCGGGATGGAGCTGTTTGGTGAGAAGATCGTCGCGACATGGATTGCGCTCTCCGTTATCCTCGCCGGAATTCTGCTGTTCCTTCTTTATATACGTCACGCGCGCCGTCACCCGACGCCGTTAATCTCTCTTGGGCTCTTCAACACCCGAACCTTTTCCGTCGGGATCGCGGGAAACATTGCCTCGCGTCTGGGAACCGGCTGCGTACCTTTCCTGATGCCACTGATGCTGCAGGTCGGTTTCGGCTATCCGGCCCTGATTGCCGGCTGCATGATGGCCCCTACGGCGATGGGCTCGATTCTGGCAAAATCGACCGTGACGCAGGTGCTACGCTGGTTTGGCTATCGCAAGACGCTGGTTGGCGTGACGGTCTTTATTGGCCTGATGATTGCGCAGTTCTCGCTGCAGTCCGCCTCGCTTCCCGTCTGGATGCTGATACTGCCGCTGTTTGTGCTGGGCATGGCGATGTCGACGCAGTTCACATCAATGAACACCATCACCCTTGCGGATCTGACCGACGAGAACGCCAGTAGCGGCAACAGCGTGCTGGCAGTCACCCAGCAGCTGTCGATCAGTTTAGGGGTGGCCGTGAGCGCGGCGGTACTGCGGTTTTATGAAGGTTTCGACAGCGCGAACACCGTCGAACAGTTCCACTATACCTTTATCACCATGGGCGCACTCACCGTCGTTTCAGCGCTGGTCTTTATGCTGTTAAAACCGAAAGATGGCCGTAACCTGATAAAAGAACGCCATAAGGCGAAAGCTAAACCGAACCCCGTTCCATCAGAACAGGAGTAAGCTGCAGGCGTTGCTGCTGCAGCGTGGGCTGAGCCATTCGGTGGATCAACACATCGATGGCCAGCTCGCCCAGCTCATCTTTTGGCTGATGGATGGTGGTGAGCGGCGGCGTCATATAGCTGGCCAGCTCAATATCATCGTAGCCGATTACCGCCATATCGTCGGGAACACGCAAACCGGCCTGATATAACGCCTGATAGGCGCCAAACGCCATGGCGTCGTTGCCGATAAACACCGCCTGCGGACGCTGCGGCTGCGCCAGCAGCGTCTGCATCGCTTCAAAACCACCGTGAAACTCAAAATCACCGGTAATACGGTACCCTTCCGGCACGGAAAGGCCCGCCCGCGCCATCGCGGCGAGATACCCTTCCAGACGCAAACGCGCCGGGGTTTTGTCCAGCGGACCGGTAATACAGGCGATGCGGGTATAGCCTTTATCGATGAGATATTGGGTGGCCATATCGCCCCCCAGCAGAGAGTTATCCTGAATAAGATCGCTGGTGCCGTCGAACGGCGCCCAGTCCATCATCACCGTGGGAATGGAGGGGTAGCGCTGGATAATCTCTTTCGAGGGCTGGTGCGTTTCGGTACACAGCAGCAGTAGCCCGTCGACGCGTTTTTGCATCAGCGTTTCCAGGTTACGGTTCATGCGCTGCTCGTCCCCTTCGGTATTGCACAGCACCAGGCTGTAGCCACGCTCGAAGCAGCTGCGCTCCACGCCGCGAACCAGCTCAGAATAAAAGGGATTGGTACTGGCAGTGATCAGCATACCGATCGTACGCGTCTGGTTGAGCTTAAGGCTGCGCGCCAGCGCAGACGGCGCATAGTTGAGATCTTTTACTGCCGCTTCGACTTTTTCCCGAATCGCCTCGCTGACGAAGCGATCGTTATTAATGACGTGAGACACCGTCGAGGTAGAAACGCCCGCCAGGCGAGCGACATCTTTCATTGTGGCCAAGCGTTACCCCTGCTGACTTAAGAATTCATCGATCTCTTTACGCCACGGAACGGAAGGCTGAGCGCCCTTGCGCGTCACCGCAATCGCGGCAGCCGCATGCGCGAAGCGGATCGCATCATCCATACTCTTGCCTTCCAGCAGCGCGGTCACCAGTGCACCATTGAAGGTATCTCCCGCTGCAATGGTATCAATCGCCTTCACCTTAAAGCCCGGCACGCGACGGCCTTCACCGTTTACGCTTGCCCATACCCCACGGCTGCCCAGGGTGATGATCACCGTTCCGATGCCTTTGTCGTGCAGCGCACGCGCGGCTCGCGCGGCATCATCATCGTTTTCAACACGAATACCCGTCAGCTTTTCGGCTTCGGTTTCGTTCGGCGTGATGATGTCCACCAGCGCCAGCAGCTCGTCAGATAATACACGGGCAGGGGCCGGATTAAGTACGACAGTGGTATGATTTTCATGCGCAATGTTCGCCGCGGCCAGCACGCTTTCAACCGGTGACTCCAGCTGCATGAGCAGGGCTTCCGCTCCGGCGATGATTGCACGTTGCGCTTCTACGCGCTCCGTCGTCAACGCTGCGTTAGCGCCAGCATGAATACCGATAACATTCTCACCTTCTGCGTTGACGAAAATCAGCGCCACGCCGGTAGATTCCCCTGCAACAACGCTGACGGGTGCGATATCAATGTTGTCGCTTGCCAGCTGCTTGCGTACGCGCTCACCGGTATCGTCATCGCCCGTGCAGGCGATAAACGCAATATTCGCTCCGCTGCGCCCAGCGGCAACGGCCTGGTTTGCCCCTTTACCGCCAAAAGCGACAAGATACTGGCTACCCGTGACGGTTTCGCCCGGTGCAGGGAACGATTCAAGGTTAAGAATGTGATCGGCATTGATACTGCCAAGGACGACGAGGTTGCCTGCGGTTTTCATGGTTGGGTTGTCCATCTGAGAGCGCCACCGGTGTTACCCGGTGGCGTATGCCACACTTTTCTTTATTGGTGTCCCTCAGGCCGCCAGTGACGACCTGATTCGCCTTTTACTGCTTGATAACCAGTTTCAGGTCAACAGGGTATTTAGCCTGAACTTTTTCGCCCTTCAGCACTTTGTCGGCAGTTTCAACGCCAGTGGCGCCAATCTGCTCAGGCAGCTGAGCGATGGTCGCAGCCAGTTTGCCATCGTTTACTGCTTTTTCACCATCCGGCGTGCCGTCAAATCCGACAACCATCACATCAGATTTACCTGCAGTCTGCAGGGCACGCAGCGCGCCCAGCGCCATTTCGTCGTTCTGCGCGAAGACCGCCTGTACGTCAGGATGTGCGGTCAGCAGGTTCTGCATAACGTTCAGACCTTTAGTACGGTCGAAGTCCGCAGGCTGGCTGGCCAGTACGTTGAATTTATGCGCTGCAACCGCCTGCTGGAAGCCTTCGCCACGCTCGCGGGCGGCAGACGTACCGGCAATCCCCTGCAGTTCGATAACTTTCGCGCCTTCGCCGGCTTTCTTCGCAATGTAGTCACCCGCGATTTTGCCGCCCAGCACGTTGTCAGACGCGATATGGCTCACCACGTCGCCTTTGGTTGCCTGACGGTCCAGGGTGATCACCGGAATTTTTGCCTGGTTTGCCATCTTCACGGCGTTGCCTACGGCATCAGAATCGGTTGGGTTGATCAGCAGAATCTTGGTGCCACGAACGGTTAAGTCCTGAACGTTAGCCAGCTCTTTCGCCGGGTTGTTCTGTGAATCCAGTACCACCAGGTTGTAGCCCAGTTTATCCGCTTCTTTCTGCGCACCGTCCTTCAGGGAGACGAAGAACGGGTTGTTCAGCGTAGAGACAACCAGCGCGATGGTATCTTTCGCCATGGCGTTAGCACTTACGGTTGCGCTCAGCGCGACAGCGGAAACCAGGGTAGCCAGTTTTTTCATGTTCATATCTAAGATGTCCTGTAGTGTCGTCAGTTACTGTTTTTTGTTGTCTACCAGTACCGCCAGCAAAATCACCACTGCCTTAACGATCATCTGGTAATAGGAGGAAACACCTAACAAATTCAAACCATTATTCAGGAAACCGAGAATCAGTGCGCCGATCAATGTCCCAACAATGCGACCTTTACCGCCCGCCAGACTCGTACCGCCCAGAACCACAGCTGCAATGGCATCCAGCTCATACCCCGTACCCGCCGTCGGCTGCGCGGAAGAGAGGCGCGCCACTTCGATGATGCCCGCCAGTGACGCCAGCAGACCGCACAGGGAGTACACGATGACTTTGACTTTATTAACGCTAATCCCGGACAGGCGCGTTGCCGCTTCGTTACCGCCCAGCGCATAGATGTAACGGCCCAGACGGGTATGGTGCAGCATGTACCACGCCGCCAGGAAGACGATAGCCATGATCCAGACCGGGGTCGGGACGCCCAGCGGGCGACCGATACCGAACCAGCCAAACAGATCGGCGTTATCGGTGAAGCCGGTATTGACCGGGCTGCCGTTGGTATAAACCATGGTCACCCCGCGCAGCAGCAGCATCATCACCAGCGTCGCGATGAACGCCTGAACGCGGCCTTTTGCCACAATCACGCCGGTGACGGCGCCAATCGCCGCGCCTGCCGCCAGGGCCGCGGCCACGGCCACCAGCGCGTTAACTTCAATCCCGACAAGCGAAGCGGCGATCGCGCCGGTGAGGGCCAGCAGGGAACCGACGGACAGATCGATCCCTGAGGTCAAAATCACCAGCGTCATGCCGACCGCCATAATGGCGTTCACCGACGTCTGCTGCAGAATGTTGAACAGGTTATTTACGGTGAAGAAATTCGGGCTCATGGTCGACACAATCGCGATCAGCACCAGCAGGGCAATCAGCGATTTTTGCTCCATCAGCCACGCCTTTGTGAAATAGCGGCGACCAGAAACAGCCTGGGTAGTCATCTTCTTACTCCTGATTCACGCGATTAAGCTTGCCCACAGCGGCAGCCATCAGAACTTCCTGGGTGGCCTGCTCGCGAGTGAATTCACCGCCGAGATGCCCTTCATGCATGACGATAATGCGATCGCTCATGCCTAATACTTCTGGCATCTCGGAAGAGACCAGAATGATACTCAGACCGTCGGCCTTAAACTGGTTAATCAGCTGATAGATCTCTTTCTTCGCCCCCACGTCCACGCCGCGGGTTGGCTCGTCGAGGATCAACACTTTCGGGCGCGTCATCAGCCCGCGCGCAATCGCCACTTTCTGCTGATTCCCGCCGGACAACAGGCCAATCGCCTGCTCCATCGACGGGGTTTTGACGTTAAAGAGGCGGATAAAATCGCTCACCGCCTGTTGCTCGTCTTTATGCTTCAGGCTGCCGCCGCTGTGGCTGAAATAGCGCAGCGCAGTCAGGGACATGTTCTCTTTTACCGACATGCCCAGCACTAAGCCGTCGCGTTTGCGGTCTTCGGAGATATAGACGATGCCGTTCGCCAGACCATCCTGCGGGGAGCGGGTGACCACTTCATGGCCGTCGAGGGTGACATAACCGCTGGTGCGCGGCAGTGCGCCGTACAACACTTTCATCAGCTCGGTACGTCCCGCGCCCATCAGGCCCGCCACGCCCAGGATCTCGCCCTGGCGCAGGGTAAAGGTCACGTCGTCCACACCCGGACCGCAGAGGTTGTCCACCTTCAGGCGGATCTCACCCGGCGCTTTATCCAGATGCGGATACTGATCTTCCAGCTTACGTCCCACCATCATTTCGATGAGCGTATCTTCGGTCAGCGTGGCCACTTCGCGCTCGGCAATAAACTGCCCGTCGCGGAAAACGGTGACGTCATCGCAGATTTCAAAGATCTCTTTCATGCGGTGAGAAATATAGACAATCCCGCGCCCCTGCGATTTCAGCTCGCGGATAACGCGGAACAGGGATTCGGTTTCGGTATCGGTCAGGGCGTCAGTCGGTTCATCCATAATGATGACCTTCGACTCAAAGCTCAGCACCTTCGCGATTTCCACCATCTGCTGATCGCCGATGGAGAGATCGCCGACCAGGCGGTCGCTCTTAAAGCGCAGGTTCAGCTTCGCCAGCAGCTTGTCGGCTTCGGCATACATGGTTTTCCAGTCGATCTTGCCGAAGCGGTTCACGAATTCACGGCCGAGGAAGATGTTCTCCGCAATGGTGAGCTGCGGGATCAGGTTCAGCTCCTGGTGAATAATGCCGATACCCGCTTCCTGAGAAGATTTCGGGCCAGTGAAGGTGGTTTCTTTACCCAGCCAGAGGAGTGAACCGGCATCGCGTTGATAGATACCGGTCAGCACTTTCATCATGGTGGATTTGCCGGCGCCGTTTTCGCCCACCAGCGCCATTACGCGCCCGGGATAAACGTTCAGCGCCGCGCCGGAGAGGGCTTTTACGCCCGGGAACGACTTATCGATCCCTTTGAGTTGCAGTAATGCGTCCATGATGGCCTCAGAAGGTGACGCCAGCACAGAGAATGATATTCGCATACGGGGAACACTCCCCGCTGCGAATCACCGCCTGACTGTCTGCGGTTTGTTGTTTGAATTGTTCGTGCGTTGTGTAACGAATTTCAATGGTGTTTCCCTGGTGTTGTTGCAGCTGCTCAAGATGGCTGAGCAACGTTTCGTGGAGTTGCGGATTATGTTGTTTGATTTCCGCCGCGAGAATGGCCGCCTCAACCTGCATCTCCGCGGTCACCACGTCCAGTACCTGCATAAACGAGGGGACACCCTGCGTTAACGCCATATCGATACGGGTTGTGCTGCGCGGAACCGGTAAGCCTGCATCGCAAACCACCAGCGTATCGGTATGCCCAAGACGGGAAATAACCGATGAGATTTCTGAGTTGAGTACAGTGCCTTTCTTCATTTTCTTGCTCCACTAGCGAAACGTTTCGCTAAAAGAAGTGTAGCCTCAGAAATGTTCAGAAAACCACCATGACGTAACAGATTTGTGATCGACGTCGAAACGTTTCGCTAAGTGAAATATTGATGGGAGAAATTGCCCGCCGGCGCTTCGCTTGCACGGGCCTACGGGTTTGGTAGGCCGGGTAAGCGCAGCGCCACCCGGCATTTTCGAAAGGACTTAAATCTCGACCTGCGTACCCAGTTCTATCACGCGGTTAGGCGGGATCTCAAACTGGTCAGGCGCGCGCAGGGCGTTACGCTGCAGGATCAGGTACAGCTTGCCGCGCAGGCGCAAATACCACGGGCGCTTGCCGATGATCAGCGACTCGTGAGACATAAAGAACGACGTCTCCATCATCCGGCAGCTCAGCCCTTCCAGACCGCAGCGGTGGAACACCTCTTCCACGTTTGGCGTTTCACGCCAGCCGTAGCTCGCCACCACACGCCAGAATGTCGGAGAGAGCTGCTCGATTTGCACGCGACGCACGTTATGAACGTAAGGCGCATCTTCGGTGCGCAGCGTCAGCAGGATCACGCGCTCGTGCAGCACTTTGTTGTGCTTGAGGTTATGCATCAGCGCGAACGGGATGACGTTCAGGGCGCGAGACATATACACCGCAGTGCCCGGCACGCGGACCGGCGGAGATTTCTCCAGCGAAGCGATCATCGCCTCCAGAGAATTCCCGTGCTCATGCATGCGCCGCAGCAGGCGGAAACGCTCGCTTTTCCAGGTGGTCATGACGATGAACATCACCAGACCCAGCGTCAGTGGCAGCCAGCCGCCGGAGACAATCTTGTCGAGGTTCGCGGAGAACAGCGGCACGTCAATACACAGGAAGCCCACCAGAATCAACGCCACGAGGAATTTATTCCAGTGCCAGTTTCGGTACGCCACCGTAGTGGAGAGAAGCGATGTCAGCACCATCGTACCGGTTACTGCAATACCGTACGCCGCCGCCAGGTTACTGGAGTGCTCGAAGCTGACGATAACAATCACAACCGCGAAATAGAGCAGCCAGTTAACGAACGGGATGTAGATCTGGCCCGACTCCATCTCTGAAGTATGGATGATGCGCATCGGCGAGAGATACCCCAGACGCACGGCCTGGCGCGTCAGAGAAAACACGCCGGAAATCACCGCCTGAGAGGCAATGACGGTCGCCAGCGTCGCCAGGATCAGCATCGGCACCAGCGCCCAGTCAGGCGCCAGCAGGAAGAACGGGTTCTTTATCGCTTCCGGATTTTTGAGCAACAGCGCGCCCTGGCCAAAGTAGTTCAGCACCAGCGACGGCAGCACCACAATAAACCAGGCCACGCGGATAGGCAGTTTCCCGAAGTGACCCATGTCAGCATACAATGCTTCAACGCCGGTAATGGAGAGCACGACCGCCCCCAGCGCCACGAAGGAAACAACTTTGTATTCGAGGAAGAAATGCACGGCCCAGTAGGGGTTCAGCGCATGCAGCACTTCCGGGTTAGCAATAATGCTGCGCAAGCCAAGCGCGGCCAGGATCAGGAACCAGGCCAGCATAATTGGTGCAAACAGTTTACCCACCAGCCCGGTACCGTGCTTCTGGATCACAAACAGCAGCGTCAGCACGATTATCGCCAGCGGGACCACCCACGTATCAAGCTGCGGCGCAATGATCTCCAGCCCCTCTATCGCCGAGAGGACCGAAATCGCGGGCGTGATAACCACCTCGCCATAGAAGAAGCTGCCGCCAATCAGGCCGATAATCACCAGCACGGAGGTCATTCTGGCAGAGGTGTTGCGCCCTGCAAGGGACATCAGGGTCAGGATACCGCCTTCGCCCGCGTTATCAGCGCGCATAACGAAGGAGAGATATTTAACAGAAACCACCAGGATCAGCAGCCAGAAGATGAGGGACAGGAAGCCAAATACGGCATCGCGCTCAACACCAAAGCCAAACTGGCCGGACAGACATTCACGAAGCGTATAAAGCGGGCTGGTGCCAATATCACCGTAGACAACCCCGATCGCCGCAAGCGTTATTGCGGGTAATGATTGCTTATTATCAGTGCTCATAGACTAGTCTTTTCGTTTGAATAACAAATGTGTTCCTGGTCCCTTGGCCCACAAAAAGCGCACAGTATGCACGATTCAATGCAAAATCGTACCCCTAAATGCAACCGCATTAATGTAGCGCAAAGAAAATTGCGCCGCACTTCAGTCTATTACCAGCCCTGACTGAAACGTCTATACTCGCTTCAATTGGCCGCCACGACGGCGAAAGGATGCAAAACTATTATGGCTCACTCACATTTATTAGCAGAAAGAATTTCCCGCCTCAGCAGCGCGCTGGAAAAAGGCCTTTTCGAGCGTAGCCACGCCATTCGCCTCTGTTTGCTGGCGGCGCTGAGCGGTGAAAGCGTGTTTCTGCTAGGGCCGCCGGGCATCGCCAAAAGCCTGATTGCCCGCAGGCTTAAGTATGCTTTTCAGAACGCCCGCGCGTTTGAATACCTGATGACCCGCTTTTCCACCCCGGAAGAGGTGTTTGGCCCCCTTTCCATTCAGGCGCTGAAAGATGAAGGGCGCTACGAACGTTTGACGGCGGGGTATCTGCCTGAGGCAGAAATTGTCTTTCTTGATGAGATCTGGAAAGCGGGACCGGCCATTCTGAACACCCTGCTCACGGCGATAAACGAACGTCGGTTCCGTAACGGCGCCAGTGAAGAGAAAATCCCGATGCGCCTGCTGGTGGCAGCCTCAAACGAACTACCCGAAGCCGACAGCAGCCTGGAAGCGCTGTATGACCGTATGCTCATCCGCCTGTGGCTGGACAAAGTACAGGATAAATCCAACTTCCGCTCCATGCTGGTCAGCCAGCAGGATGAAAGTGAAAACCCGGTATCCGCTTCGCTGCAGGTGACGGATGAAGAGTATTATCAGTGGCAGCAGGATATTGGCAAAATCACATTGCCGGACGCCGTATTCGAGCTGATCTATCTGCTGCGTCAGCAGCTTGATCACCTTCCTTCTGCGCCCTATGTCTCCGATCGCCGCTGGAAAAAAGCGATCCGCCTCCTGCAGGCCAGCGCCCTGTTTAGCGGCCGCGATGCTGTTGCCCCCATCGATCTGATCCTGCTGAAAGATTGCCTCTGGCACGACGCGGAAGGCATGAATCTGATGCAGCAGCAGCTTGACGTTTTGATGACCGGACACGCCTGGGGACAGCAGGCGATGCTCAACCAGCTGGGGGCGATTGCCCAGCGGCGCATCCAGCTTCAGCAGCAGCAAAGTGATAAAACCGCGCTGAAAGTGAATCGCCTGGGGGGGATGTTCGCCCGCAAACCGCACTATGAATTACCCGCCGAACTCACCAGCCCGACGCTGACCCTGCTGCTCCAGCAGCCGCTCAAGCTGCATGATATGCAGGTGGTGCACGTGACGATTGAGCGCGAAGCGCTGGCGCAGTGGCTGGATAAGGGCGGAGAGATCCGCGGAAAGCTCAACGGCATCGGTTTCGCGCAGCCGCTGAATATGGAAGTGGACAGCAGCCAGCACCTGGTGATCCGCGACGTCAGCCTGCAGGGCTCGCGTCTCGCGCTTCCGGGAACCGCCTCTGACAGCGTCCCCGAAGAGATTAAGCAGCAGCTGGACGCGCTGGATACCGAATGGCATCAGCAGCACACCCGCTTTAGCGAGCAGCAAAAATGCCTCTTTATTCATAGCGACTGGTTAGGTCGCATTGAAGCCAGCCTGCAGGACGTCAGCGCGCAGATTAAACAGGCGCGTCAATGCTAACTCTGGATACGCTTAACGTCATGCTGGCCGTCAGCGAGGAAGGGTTGATCGAAGAAGTGGTCATAACCCTTCTGGCTTCGCCGCAGCTGGCAGCCTTCTTTGAAAAATTTCCGAAGCTCAAAAAGGCGATGACGGACGATCTTCCGCGCTGGCGCGAAAATTTGCGTCAGCGCTTCAGGGAGACCGAAGTTCCGCCTGAGTTAACGGAAGAGGTGGCCTGCTATCAGCAGTGCCAGCGGCTCTCCACGCCGCAGTTTATCGTCCAGCTTCCGCAAACCCTGACGTTGCTCGACAAGGTCCACTCCCCGTTTGCCAGCCAGGCCCGGGGGCTGGTCACGGACAACGCCACGTTCACTCCCGCACTGCACACCCTCTTTTTACAGCGCTGGCGGCTAAGCCTGGTGGTGCAGGCCACGACCCTAAACCAGCAGCTGCTGGATGAAGAGCGCGAACAGCTGCTCAGTGAAGTTCAGGAACGCATGACCTTAAGCGGCCAGCTTGAGCAGGTGCTGGTGGAAAATGAGAACGCGGCAGGGCGTCTCTGGGATATGAGCGCCGGCCAGCTCCGGCGCGGGGACTATCAGTTGATCGTCAAATACGGCGATTTTCTGACGCAGCAGCCCGAATTGATGAAGCTTGCAGAACAGCTGGGTCGCTCAAGGGAGGCGAAGTCAGTTCCAAAGAAAGACGCCCCGATGGAAACCTTCCGCACCCTGGTGCGTGAACCGGCCACCGTTCCGGAGCAGGTCGACGGGCTCCAGCAGAGCGATGATATTCTGCGTCTGCTGCCCACGGAGCTGAGCACGCTGGGGATGACCGAGCTGGAGTATGAGTTTTACCGTCGACTGGTGGAAAAACAGCTCCTCACCTACCGGCTGCACGGCGAAGCCTGGCGTGAGAAAATCAGCCAGCGGCCGGTCGTTCATCAGGATTTTGATGAACAGCCGCGCGGACCCTTCATCGTTTGCGTGGATACGTCCGGCTCGATGGGTGGGTTTAACGAGCAGTGTGCAAAAGCGTTTTGTCTGGCGCTGATGCGCGTGGCGCTCGCCGATCGCCGTCGCTGCTTCATCATGCTGTTCTCCAGCGAAGTCGTAGGCTATGAGCTGACGAACCAGCAGGGGATCGAGCAGGCAATCCGCTTCCTGAGCCAGCGTTTTCGCGGCGGCACCGATCTGGCCAGCTGTTTTCGCAGCATCGTTGAGCGGATGCAGGGCGGCGACTGGTACGACGCTGACGCGGTGGTGATTTCCGATTTTATCGCCCAGCGGCTGCCGGATGACGTGATAACTAAAGTGAAGGAATTACAGCGTGTGCATCAGCACCGTTTTCATGCAGTGGCGATGTCCGCCCATGGAAAACCCGGCATCATGCGCATCTTCGATCATATCTGGCGCTTTGATACCGGGTTGCGTAGCCGCCTGCTCAGACGCTGGCAGCGTTAATTACAGAAGAGAGCCGACGCTTTCGCGAACCTGCTGCGGCCAGACGCCACACTGCACCTGACCAATATGGGGCAGCTGAAGCAGCAGCATGGTCAGACGGGACTGGCCGATACCGCCGCCAATCGTCTGCGGCATCTCCCCACGCAGCAGCGCCTGGTGCCACTCCAGTTTGAGACGATCTTCATCACCAGTCACCGCCAGCTGGCGCTTCAGCGCGTCAGCATCCACGCGGATCCCCATAGAAGAAAGCTCGAATGCGTCTTCCAGTACCGGGTTCCAGACCAGAATATCGCCGTTCAGACCGGCAAATTCACCCTCACCGGTAGTGCTCCAGTCATCATAATCCGGCGCACGAACGTCATGGCGCTTACCGTCAGACAGCTTGCCGCCGATCCCAATCAGGAACACCGCACCCAGCTCTTTAGCAATTGCGCGCTCGCGGCCTTTGGCATCCAGATCCGGGAAACGGGTCAGCAATTCCTGGCTGTGCACAAAGTGGATCGATTCCGGCAGGAACGGTGCCAGACCAAACGCTTTGCTTACGGCCGCTTCGGTTGCTTTGATCCCGGCGTAGATCGCCTCAACGGTGGATTTCAGCGTGCCGACGTGACGCTCGCCATCACCCATCACGCGCTCCCAGTCCCACTGGTCAACGTAAACGGAATGAATCGGAGAAAGGCGGTCTTCATCGGGGCGAAGGGCTTTCATGTGCGTGTAGAGCCCTTCACCCGCGCTGAAGTCGTGTTGTCCCAGGGTCTGACGCTTCCATTTCGCCAGTGAATGAACCACTTCGAACTGAGCGTCTGGCAGTGTTTTCACTTTCACCTGTACCGCTTTTTCGCATCCAGAGAGGTTATCCTGCGTCCCGTCACCCACGCGGCTGAGGATCGGCGCCTGGACTTCAATCAGCCCAAGCTTCTCTTCCAGCTGGCGGGAAAAATGGGATTTTACGAAACTGATCTGGCGTTGTTTTGCGATGTAAGCGGTTTTCATTATTTATACTCCTGCGTCCTGTTGATATTGATTAAGCAACAGAAATGGCACCTTATTCAATAACCCATCAACAAAAAGCCGCCTTCACTTTTGATTCGATAAAATAAGGCGCTAGAATAGAGTGATTCATTAATCTTCATAAGAAAAAGCTATGGAAAATTATCAGATCGACAATCTCGACCGCGGCATTCTGGAGGCGTTAATGGCCAATGCCCGTACCGCCTACGCCGAACTGGCGAAACAGTTTGGCGTCAGCCCGGGAACCATTCACGTTCGCGTAGAGAAGATGAAGCAGGCAGGGATCATTACCGGTGCTCGCATTGACGTCAGCCCGAAGCAGCTGGGTTACGACGTCTGCTGCTTCATCGGCATCATTCTTAAAAGCGCCAAAGACTACCCTTCCGCCCTGGCGAAACTGAACGCGCTGGATGAAGTCACCGAGGCGTACTACACCACCGGGCACTACAGCATCTTTATTAAAGTCATGTGCCGATCCATCGACGCGCTCCAGCAGGTACTTATCAACAAGATCCAAACAATCGATGAAATTCAGTCCACCGAGACCCTGATCTCCCTGCAAAACCCGATCATGCGTACCATCCGCCCGTGATCGGGCAAATCCATTCCCACATTTTCCACAGGTAGATCCCAGCTCGTTCACAGCGTACAATGGCCGTCTCTTTATCTGGGCGAGCGATCAATGGCGGACATTACCCTTATCAGCGGCAGCACCCTGGGTGGTGCAGAATACGTAGCGGAACATCTGGCTGAAAAGCTGGAAGAGGCGGGCTTTTCTACGGAAACCCTGCACGGCCCGTTGCTGGAAGATCTCCCGACTGACGGGGTCTGGCTGCTGATCACCTCCACGCACGGCGCGGGCGATCTGCCGGATAACCTGCAACCTTTATATGACGAACTGCTGGAACAGCAGCCCGATCTGTCAAACGTCCGTTTTGGCGCAGTAGGGATCGGCAGTCGTGAATATGACACTTTTTGCGGGGCAATAGAGAAAGTCGAAGCCGCTGTGACCTCCTGCGGAGCAAAACAGCTGGGTGAAACACTCAAGATCAACATCCTCGATCATGACATTCCGGAGGATCCAGCCGAGATCTGGCTCGCGGAATGGAAAAATTTACTCAAAAACGATTAAAGATCGTGCGAACAGATGTGGATAACTCTGGTTAAAAGCTCGTATTAACCCGTAGTTATCCAAAGAACAACCGTAGCGTCGTTTTTGGCCTGTGTATAAAGTCGCGATCTGATCCCAGCTTATACGGTCCAGGATCACCGATCATTCACAGCAAACGATCCTTTCTAACTGCATGATCTTCTTTATGAGATCGGACTTATCCACACGGGTTCGCGATCCTAATAAGAGATCACAATAGAACAGATCTCTAAATAAAAAGATCTTCTTTTTAATAGCCCAGGATCCCAATGCTTTCTCGAAAGACTAAAGTTGAGTAGAATCCACGGCCCGGGCTTCAATCCATTTTCATACCGCTTTACGCGAGGCAGACCACCATGTTTTATCAGGATCCTTTTGACGTCATCATCATTGGCGGGGGTCACGCAGGCACTGAGGCCGCAATGGCCGCAGCGCGAATGGGTCAGCAGACCCTGCTTTTGACACACAATATCGACACGCTGGGACAAATGTCCTGTAATCCGGCGATTGGCGGCATTGGGAAAGGACACCTGGTAAAAGAAGTGGATGCACTTGGCGGCCTGATGGCGAAAGCGATCGATCATGCCGGCATCCAGTTTAGAATACTAAACGCGAGCAAAGGGCCTGCTGTTCGAGCGACCCGTGCACAGGCAGACCGCGTACTTTATCGTCAGGCGGTGCGTACCGCGCTGGAGAACCAGCCGAACCTGATGATCTTCCAGCAGGCGGTTGAAGATCTTATCGTTGAGAACGATCGCGTCGTAGGCGCGGTGACCCAGATGGGCCTCAAATTCCGCGCCAAAGCCGTGGTATTGACCGTGGGGACATTCCTGGACGGTAAAATTCATATCGGCCTGGATAACTACAGCGGTGGCCGTGCTGGCGATCCGCCGTCTATTCCCTTGTCTCGCCGTCTGCGCGAACTGCCGCTACGCGTTAGCCGCCTGAAAACCGGTACGCCGCCGCGTATTGATGCGCGTACCATTGATTTCAGCGTGCTGGCGCAACAGCACGGTGATAACCCAATGCCGGTCTTCTCGTTCATGGGCAATGCGGCACAGCATCCGCAGCAGGTGCCATGCTATATCACGCATACCAACGAGAAAACCCACGACGTGATCCGCAATAACCTCGATCGCAGCCCGATGTACGCCGGCGTGATCGAAGGGATCGGTCCGCGCTACTGCCCGTCGATCGAAGACAAAGTGATGCGCTTCGCCGATCGCAACCAGCACCAGATCTTCCTGGAGCCGGAAGGGCTGACCTCAAACGAAATTTACCCGAACGGCATCTCCACCAGCCTGCCGTTCGACGTGCAGATGCAAATTGTTCGCTCAATGCAGGGTATGGAGAACGCAAAAATCGTTCGCCCTGGCTACGCTATTGAGTACGATTTCTTCGATCCGCGTGACCTGAAGCCGACCCTGGAGAGCAAATTCATCCACGGTCTGTTCTTCGCGGGTCAGATTAACGGCACCACCGGCTACGAAGAAGCGGCTGCACAGGGCCTGCTTGCTGGCCTGAACGCTGCGCGCTTCTCTGCCGAGAAAGAAGGCTGGGCACCCGGCCGTTCTCAGGCGTACCTGGGCGTGCTGGTTGACGATCTCTGCACGCTGGGTACCAAAGAACCGTACCGTATGTTTACCTCTCGCGCAGAATATCGCCTGATGCTGCGTGAAGATAACGCCGACCTTCGTCTGACCGAAATGGGCCGCGAGCTCGGTCTGGTCGATGACGAACGCTGGGCGCGCTTCAACGAGAAGCTGGAGCGCATTGAACAGGAACGTCAGCGTCTGAAAACCACCTGGGTGAATCCGCAGGCGGAAACCGCTGCTGAAGTAAACGCTCACTTAACCGCGCCGCTGTCGCGCGAGGCCAGCGGTGAAGATTTGCTGCGCCGTCCTGAAGTCACCTACGAGAACCTGGTCAAACTGACCGCGTTCGCGCCGGGCCTGGAAGATGCTGAAGCGGCGGAGCAGGTTGAGATCCAGGTGAAGTACGAAGGTTACATCGCGCGTCAGCAGGATGAGATCGAAAAACAGCAGCGTAACGAAAACACGCTGCTGCCGGAAATGCTGGACTACCGCCAGGTGACGGGCCTTTCCAACGAAGTGATCGCTAAGCTGAACGATCACAAACCGGTATCGATCGGCCAGGCGTCCCGCATCTCGGGCGTGACTCCAGCGGCGATTTCGATCCTGCTGGTGTGGCTGAAAAAGCAGGGCATGCTGCGCCGTAGCGCGTAATGCCTTGAAATTGCCCGGTGGCGCTGCGCTTACCGGGCCTACTGAACTCCGTAGGGCGGGTAAGCGAAGCGCCACCCGCCACTTAAGTCTCTCAACAGGTATTCACCGTGCTCAACAAACTCTCTCGTCTGCTGGATCAGGCAGGTATTTCGCTCACCGATCACCAGAAAAATCAGTTGGTGGCCTATGTCGATATGCTGAACAAATGGAACAAAGCGTACAACCTGACGTCTGTTCGCGACCCCAACGAGATGCTCGTTCGCCACATTCTCGACAGCATCGTGGTTGCCCCCTGGCTGAAAGGTGAACGCTTTATCGACGTGGGGACGGGCCCTGGTCTGCCGGGTATTCCGCTGTCGATTGTTCGCCCTGAAAGCCATTTCACGCTGCTGGACAGCCTCGGCAAACGCGTGCGCTTTTTACGTCAGGTACAGCATGAGCTGAAGCTTGAGAACATCACGCCCGTGCAGAGCAGGGTAGAGGAGTTCCCGGCAGAGCCGCCGTTTGACGGGGTTATCAGCCGCGCATTTGCGTCGCTCAACGATATGGTGAGCTGGTGCAAACACTTACCTGCGGAGAATGGCCGCTTTTATGCGCTGAAAGGGCAGTTGCCAGGCGATGAGATTGAGCAGCTTCCGGACGGTTTTGCTGTCGAGTCTATTGAGAAATTAGAGATTCCTCAGCTCGAAGGTGAACGTCACCTGGTGATAATTAAGCCAAACAATTTTTAAAAAATTAATAAAAAATGTGGAATTCGTGCTGTTCTTATCATGTTAAAAAACAGCACAACTAGCGGGGATTTATCGGGGAGCTTTTAACCTCTGCTTCACTAAGGTTTTTCTTCCGGTTAACGAAGTAACTATTATTCACCGAGAAGATAGTCATCTGTGAAAATATAAGTCTGCTAAAAGTGGAAGGCAGTAACCAGAACGCAATGTTAATTATTTATTAAGAATGTCAATAAAAGGTTTTTATTGTGTACTGGGCTGTTTTGAAAATAGTTACGACGTTTTGCGTTTAATTTCATAAAGATAAATTTCCGCGATTTGCGCCTTTGATAAATACAACCTTATTGCAAATGTGTGTTTTGTGATCTCGTGCACGCTTTATCGTCAACGTTTTCGCGCTGTTTGCAGTTTTGGTCGAAGGTTGACGCTTTCAGCGAAAGTTAAAAAATAGCGGTGGGGAAAAATATTTAAACATTTATTCACCTTTTCGCTACTTAATGTTTGAAATCACGGGTGCGCACCGTATAATTTGACCGCTTTTTGATGCTTGACTCTGAGCCTTAAAGGACGTTTTATACGACACGCGGCATACCTCGAAGGGAGCAGGAGTAAAAACGTGATGTCTGTGTCGCTCTTGAGTAGAAACGTTGCTCGTAAGCTTCTGTTCATTCAGTTTCTGGCTGTGATAGCAAGTGGACTGCTGTTTAGCCTCAAAGACCCCTTCTGGGGCATCTCCGCCGTGTGCGGGGGTTTGGCGGTTGTGCTGCCAAACGTGTTGTTTATGATTTTTGCCTGGCGTCATCAGGCGCATACACCTGCCAAAGGCCGCGTGGCCTGGTCCTTCGCCCTCGGCGAAGTGTGTAAGGTGTTGCTGACCTTTGCTCTACTGGTGATGGCGCTGGCGGTTTTGAAAGTGGTCTTCATGCCGCTGATAGCAACGTGGGTTTTGGTGCTGGTGGTACAAGTTCTGGCTCCAGCTGTAATCAATAACAAAGGGTAAAAGGCATCATGGCTTCAGAAAATATGACGCCGCAGGATTACATAGGTCACCATCTGAATAACCTTCAGCTGGACCTGCGTACATTCTCGCTGGTGGATCCACATAACCCCCCGGCCACCTTCTGGACGATCAACATCGACTCCATGTTCTTCTCGGTGGTTTTGGGTCTTCTGTTCCTGGCCATGTTCCGCGGTGTTGCTAAACGAGCGACCAGCGGTGTACCAGGGAAATTCCAGACCTTCATCGAAATGATCATCGACTTCGTCCATGGCAGCGTCAAAGACATGTACCATGGCAAGAGCAAGCTGATTGCTCCGCTGGCGCTGACCGTGTTCGTTTGGGTCTTCCTGATGAACCTGATGGACCTGCTGCCAATCGATCTGCTGCCGTTCATCGGCGAGCACATCTTCGGCCTGCCTGCACTGCGTGTGGTACCGTCTGCGGACGTGAACATCACCCTGTCGATGGCGCTGGGCGTGTTTATCCTGATTCTTTTCTACAGCATCAAAATGAAAGGCGTAAGCGGCTTTGTGAAAGAGCTTACCTTGCAGCCGTTCAACCACTGGGCGTTTATTCCGGTCAACCTGATCCTGGAAGGCGTTAGCCTGCTGTCCAAACCTGTTTCACTGGGTCTGCGACTGTTCGGCAACATGTATGCGGGTGAGCTGATTTTCATTCTGATCGCGGGTCTTCTGCCGTGGTGGTCACAGTGGGTTCTGAATGTGCCGTGGGCCATTTTCCACATCCTGATCATTACGCTGCAAGCCTTTATCTTCATGGTTCTGACGATCGTCTATCTGTCGATGGCGTCTGAAGAGCACTGATTTTTTACCAACACTACTACGTTTTAATTGAAACAAACTGGAGACTGTCATGGAAAACCTGAATATGGATCTGCTGTACATGGCTGCCGCTGTGATGATGGGTCTGGCGGCTATCGGTGCTGCGATCGGTATCGGCATCCTCGGGGGCAAATTCCTGGAAGGCGCTGCGCGTCAACCTGATCTGATTCCTCTGCTGCGTACTCAGTTCTTTATCGTTATGGGTCTGGTGGATGCTATCCCAATGATCGCTGTAGGTCTGGGTCTGTACGTGATGTTTGCTGTCGCGTAGTAGTAGTTTTAAAACCCTAAGCCACAGATATTAAAGAGGTATTGTGCTGTGAACATGAACGCAACAATCCTCGGCCAGGCCATCGCGTTTATTCTCTTTGTCTGGTTCTGCATGAAGTATGTATGGCCGCCTTTAATGGCTGCCATCGAAAAACGTCAGAAAGAAATTGCTGACGGTCTGGCTTCTGCAGAACGCGCTAAGAAAGATTTGGACCTTGCACAGGCCAACGCGACAGACCAGCTGAAAAAAGCGAAAGCGGAAGCTCAGGTTATCATCGAACAGGCTAACAAACGCCGTTCACAGATCCTGGACGAAGCCAAAGCTGAAGCAGAACAGGAACGTACTAAGATCGTGACACAGGCTCAGGCTGAAATTGAAGCTGAGCGTAAACGTGCTCGTGAAGAACTGCGTAAGCAGGTTGCGATTCTGGCTGTTGCTGGCGCCGAGAAGATCATCGAACGTTCCGTGGATGAAGCTGCTAACAGCGACATCGTGGACAAACTTGTCGCTGAACTGTAAGGAGGGAGGGGCTGATGTCTGAATTTGTTACGGTAGCTCGCCCCTACGCCAAAGCAGCTTTTGACTTTGCTATCGAACACCAAAATGTCGATCGCTGGCAGAATATGCTGGCGTTTGCCGCTGAGGTGACGAAAAACGAACAAATGGCCGAGTTGCTTTCCGGTGCGTTAGCACCTGAAACCCTCGCCGCGTCGTTTATCGCCGTGTGCGGAGAGCAACTGGATGCCAACGGCCAGAACCTGATTAAGGTGATGGCAGAGAATGGTCGTCTCCGTGTGCTCCCGGATGTTCTCGAGCAGTTTGAGCACTTACGTGCCCTTAGTGAAGCTACCGCTGAAGTCGAAGTGACTTCTGCGACTGAACTGAGTGACGAACAGCTTGCGAAAATTACCGCCGCGATGGAAAAACGTCTGTCACGCAAAGTTAAGCTGAATTGCAAAATCGATAAGTCTGTAATGGCAGGCGTAATCATCCGCTCGGGTGATATGGTCATTGATGGCAGCGTACGCGGCCGTCTTGAGCGCCTTGCAGACGTCTTGCAGTCTTAAGGGGACTGGAGCATGCAACTGAATTCCACCGAAATCAGCGAACTGATCAAGCAGCGCATTGCTCAGTTCAATGTTGTGAGTGAAGCTCACAACGAAGGTACTATTGTTTCTGTAAGTGACGGTGTTATCCGCATCCACGGCCTGGCCGATTGTATGCAGGGTGAGATGATTTCCCTGCCGGGTAACCGTTACGCTATCGCACTGAACCTGGAGCGCGACTCCGTTGGTGCAGTTGTGATGGGTCCATACGCTGACCTCGCCGAAGGCATGAAGGTTAAGTGTACTGGCCGTATTCTGGAAGTGCCGGTTGGCCGTGGCCTGCTGGGTCGCGTTGTTAACACCCTGGGTGCGCCAATCGACGGTAAAGGTCCGGTTGAGCACGATGGCTTCTCCCCAATCGAAGTTATCGCACCGGGCGTTATCGACCGTCAGTCCGTAGATCAGCCTGTTCAGACAGGTTATAAGTCCGTTGATGCCATGATCCCAATCGGTCGTGGTCAGCGTGAACTGATCATCGGTGACCGTCAGACCGGTAAAACCGCGATGGCTATCGACGCCATCATCAACCAGCGTGACTCCGGCATCAAATGTGTGTACGTGGCCATCGGCCAGAAAGCGTCCACCATTTCCAACGTGGTTCGTAAACTGGAAGAGCACGGCGCACTGTCTAACACCATCGTTGTGGTGGCGACCGCGTCTGAATCTGCTGCACTGCAATACCTGGCGCCATACGCCGGTTGCGCAATGGGCGAATACTTCCGTGACCGCGGTGAAGATGCGCTGATCGTATACGATGACCTGTCTAAACAGGCTGTTGCTTATCGTCAGGTTTCCCTGCTGCTCCGTCGTCCACCTGGACGTGAAGCGTTCCCTGGCGACGTATTCTACCTCCACTCTCGTCTGCTGGAGCGTGCTTCCCGCGTTAACGCGGAATACGTCGAGAACTTCACTAAAGGTGAAGTGAAGGGTAAAACGGGCTCTCTGACCGCTCTGCCGATCATTGAAACCCAGGCGGGTGACGTTTCTGCGTTCGTTCCGACCAACGTAATCTCCATTACCGATGGTCAGATCTTCCTGGAAACCAACCTGTTTAACTCCGGTATTCGTCCGGCAGTTAACCCGGGTATCTCCGTATCCCGTGTTGGTGGTGCTGCTCAGACCAAGATCATCAAGAAACTGTCCGGTGGTATCCGTACCGCGCTGGCACAGTATCGTGAACTGGCTGCGTTCTCTCAGTTCGCATCCGATCTGGACGAAGCAACCCGTAAACAGCTGAGCCACGGTCAGAAAGTGACCGAGCTGCTGAAGCAGAAACAGTACGCACCAATGTCTGTTGCTCAGCAGGGCCTGGTTCTGTTCGCGGCTGAACGCGGTTACCTCGAAGATGTGGAACTGGCGAAAATCGGTAGCTTCGAAGCCGCTCTGCTGGCTTACGTCGACCGTGATCACGCTCCGCTGATGCAAGAGATCAACCAGACCGGTGGCTATAACGACGAAATCGAAGGCAAGCTGAAAGCTATCCTCGATTCCTTCAAAGCAACCCAATCCTGGTAATCGTCCGGCGGCTTGTCTCAGGACAAGCCGCCTGGCATTGAGGAGAAGCTCATGGCCGGCGCAAAAGAGATACGTAGTAAGATCGCAAGCGTCCAGAACACGCAAAAGATCACTAAAGCGATGGAGATGGTCGCCGCTTCCAAAATGCGTAAATCGCAGGATCGCATGGCGGCCAGCCGTCCTTATGCAGAAACCATGCGCAAAGTGATTGGTCACCTTGCAAACGGTAATCTGGAATATAAGCACCCTTACCTGGAAGAACGCGACGTTAAGCGCGTGGGCTACCTGGTGGTGTCGACCGACCGTGGTCTGTGTGGCGGCTTGAACATTAACCTGTTCAAAAAACTGCTGGCGGATATGAAAGCATGGTCTGAAAAAGGCGTTCAGTGCGATATCGCAATGATCGGCTCTAAAGGCGTCTCTTTCTTTAATTCCGTTGGTGGTAACATTGTCGCTCAGGTGACCGGTATGGGTGATAACCCGTCCCTGTCCGAACTGATCGGCCCGGTTAAAGTGATGTTGCAGGCTTATGATGAAGGCCGTCTGGACAGACTGTACGTTGTCAGCAACAAATTCATTAACACCATGTCTCAGGTTCCAACGCTCACTCAGATGCTGCCGTTACCGGCATCAGAAGATGGCGAGCTGAAGCAAAAAACCTGGGATTACCTGTATGAACCCGATCCGAAACCGCTGCTGGATACCCTGCTGCGTCGTTACGTTGAATCTCAGGTTTATCAGGGCGTTGTAGAAAACCTGGCCAGCGAGCAGGCCGCACGAATGGTGGCGATGAAAGCCGCGACCGATAATGGCGGCAGCCTGATTAAAGAGCTGCAGTTGGTTTACAACAAAGCTCGTCAGGCCAGCATTACTCAGGAACTCACCGAGATCGTCTCGGGGGCCGCCGCGGTTTAACCAGGTTTACGAATTACGTAGAGGATTCAAGATGGCTACTGGAAAGATTGTCCAGGTAATCGGCGCCGTGGTGGACGTCGAGTTCCCTCAGGACGCCGTACCACGCGTGTACGACGCGCTTGAGGTACAGAATGGTAACGAGAGCCTGGTGCTGGAAGTTCAGCAGCAGCTCGGCGGCGGTATCGTGCGTACCATCGCGATGGGTTCTTCCGACGGTCTGCGTCGTGGTCTGGAAGTAAAAGACCTTGAGCACCCGATCGAAGTCCCGGTAGGTAAAGCAACACTGGGTCGTATCATGAACGTATTGGGTCAGCCAATCGACATGAAAGGCGACATCGGTGAAGAAGAGCGTTGGGCTATCCACCGCGCGGCACCTTCCTACGAAGAGCTGTCCAGCTCTCAGGAACTGCTGGAAACCGGTATCAAAGTTATCGACCTGATGTGTCCGTTCGCGAAGGGCGGTAAAGTTGGTCTGTTCGGTGGTGCGGGTGTAGGTAAAACCGTAAACATGATGGAGCTGATCCGTAACATCGCGATCGAGCACTCCGGTTACTCTGTGTTTGCGGGCGTAGGTGAACGTACTCGTGAGGGTAACGACTTCTACCACGAAATGACCGACTCCAACGTTCTGGACAAAGTATCCCTGGTTTACGGCCAGATGAACGAGCCACCTGGAAACCGTCTGCGCGTTGCGCTGACCGGCCTGACGATGGCTGAGAAGTTCCGTGACGAAGGCCGTGACGTTCTGCTGTTCGTTGATAACATCTATCGTTACACCCTGGCCGGTACTGAAGTATCTGCACTGCTGGGTCGTATGCCTTCAGCGGTAGGTTATCAGCCTACGCTGGCGGAAGAGATGGGTGTTCTTCAGGAACGTATCACCTCTACCAAAACCGGTTCTATCACCTCCGTTCAGGCGGTATACGTACCTGCGGATGACTTGACTGACCCATCACCAGCCACCACCTTTGCGCACTTAGATGCAACCGTGGTACTGAGCCGTCAGATCGCGTCTCTGGGTATCTACCCGGCCGTTGACCCGCTGGACTCCACCAGCCGTCAGCTGGATCCACTGGTTGTTGGTCAGGAACACTACGACACCGCGCGTGGCGTACAGTCCCTGCTGCAGCGTTACCAGGAACTGAAAGACATCATCGCCATCCTCGGTATGGATGAACTGTCAGAAGAAGACAAACTGGTGGTAGCACGTGCGCGTAAGATCCAGCGCTTCCTGTCCCAGCCGTTCTTCGTTGCGGAAGTATTCACCGGTTCTCCAGGTAAATACGTTTCCCTGAAAGACACCATCCGTGGCTTTAAAGGCATCATGGAAGGCGAATACGATCACCTGCCAGAGCAGGCGTTCTACATGGTTGGTTCCATCGAAGAAGCTGTGGAAAAAGCCAAAAAACTTTAACGCCTTAATCGGAGGGTGATATGGCAATGACTTACCACCTGGACGTCGTCAGCGCAGAGCAACAAATGTTCTCTGGTCTGGTCGAAAAAATCCAGGTAACGGGTAGTGAAGGTGAACTGGGTATTTTCCCGGGTCACGCACCGCTGCTCACCGCCATTAAGCCTGGTATGATCCGCATCGTTAAACAGTTCGGTCACGAAGAGTTTATCTATCTGTCCGGCGGCATTCTTGAAGTGCAGCCTGGCAGTGTGACCGTTCTGGCCGATACCGCTATTCGTGGCCAGGATCTCGACGAAGCGCGAGCCCTGGAGTCGAAGCGTAAGGCTGAAGAGCACATTAACAGCTCTCATGGTGACGTGGATTACGCTCAGGCGTCTGCGGAGCTGGCCAAAGCGATCGCGAAACTGCGCGTTATCGAGTTGACCAAAAAAGCGATGTAACACCGGCTTGAAAAGCACAAAAGCCAGTCTGTATACCAGGCTGGCTTTTTTTTTCGGCCTTAATTCATGATGAAAAAGATGTAGAATTTTAAGCATCAAACGTTTTTACTTCTCACTCAAACTACCGTCAGGATGCGTATGTCAAACAGTGCGATGAGCGTGGTGATCCTTGCCGCAGGCAAAGGGACCCGCATGTATTCCGACCTGCCTAAAGTGCTTCACACGCTTGCAGGAAAGCCAATGGTGCAGCATGTCATTGATGCAGCGAATGAACTGGGGGCTAATCAGGTTCACCTGGTCTACGGCCACGGCGGCGATCTGCTTAAAAAGACGCTGAGCGACGACAAGCTCAACTGGGTGCTTCAGGCTGAACAGTTGGGTACAGGCCATGCCATGCAGCAGGCAGCGCCCTTCTTTGCGGATGACGAAGACATTTTGATGCTCTACGGCGATGTCCCGCTGATCTCTGTTGAAACACTGACTCGCCTGCGTGAAGCCAAACCGCAGGGCGGCATCGGTTTATTAACCGTCGTGCTGGACGATCCAACCGGTTATGGTCGTATCACCCGTGAAAACGGCAACGTTACGGGTATTGTTGAGCATAAAGATGCCAGTGAGGCGCAGCGTCAGATTCAGGAGATCAACACCGGTATCCTGATTGCCAATGGCGCGGATATGAAGCGCTGGCTGTCGAAGCTCAACAACAACAATGCGCAGGGTGAATACTACATCACCGACATTATTGCGATGGCGTACCACGAAGGGCGCGAGATTGCGGCGGTCCATCCGGCGCGCATCAGCGAAACCGAAGGGGTGAATAACCGTCTTCAGCTTTCTCGCCTTGAGCGTGTTTATCAGTCCGAACAGGCTGAAAAACTGCTGCTGGCAGGCGTGATGCTGCGCGATCCGGCGCGTTTCGATCTGCGTGGCTCATTATCTCACGGGCGTGACGTTGAGATTGATACTAACGTTATCCTCGAAGGTAACGTGACGCTGGGCAACCGCGTCAAAATTGGCGCCGGCTGCGTGATCAAAAACAGCATCATCGGTGACGACTGCGAAATCAGCCCGTACAGCGTGGTGGAAGATGCCCGTCTGGACGTGGCCTGTACTATCGGCCCGTTTGCGCGCCTGCGCCCGGGTGCTGAGCTGCTGGAAGGCGCTCACGTGGGTAACTTCGTGGAGATGAAAAAAGCGCGTCTGGGTAAAGGCTCTAAAGCCGGTCATCTGACCTATCTGGGCGACGCGGAAATTGGCAATAACGTGAATATTGGTGCAGGGACGATTACCTGTAACTATGACGGCGCTAATAAGTTTAAAACGATCATTGGTGATGACGTGTTCGTTGGCTCCGATACGCAGTTGGTGGCGCCTGTTACCGTGGGTAACGGGGTGACTATTGCCGCTGGAACAACCGTAACGCGCGATGTGGCCGAGAACGAGCTGGTATTAAGCCGCGTTCCGCAGGTCAGCAAGCAGGGCTGGAAACGCCCGGTGAAGAAAAAGTAACAACAAGGCGGGTGGCGCTACGCTTACCCGCCCTACGATTGAGTAGGCCTGATAAGGCGTAGCCGTCATCAGGCAAACCCGGGAGAGGAGATAAATATATATCTCCCCCCACAAGCAGTACCCATAACAATAACCCCACTCTCTACAAGGCTCGGGGCGCCCGGAAAGGGCAAATACAGGTCAGCGACAACGCAGGCATAATGCCTAAATTCGGAATATAAATTATGTGTGGAATTGTTGGCGCAGTTGCGCAGCGTGATATTGCTGAAATCCTTCTCGAAGGTTTACGTCGTCTGGAATACCGTGGTTACGACTCTGCCGGTCTGGCTGTCGTCGATGCAGAAGGTCATATGACCCGTCTGCGTCGTCTCGGTAAAGTGCAGATGCTGGCCCAGGCCGCGGAAGAACATCCGCTGCACGGGGGAACCGGTATTGCGCATACCCGCTGGGCGACGCACGGCGAACCGTCTGAAGGCAACGCGCACCCGCATGTGTCTGAACACATCGTGGTAGTGCACAACGGCATTATCGAAAACCACGAACCGCTGCGCGAAGCACTGAAAGCGCGCGGCTACACCTTCGTCTCTGAAACCGACACCGAAGTGATTGCTCACCTGGTGCACTGGGAGCTGGAGCAGGGCGGCACACTGCGTGATGCGGTGCTGCGTGCTATCCCTCAGCTGCGCGGTGCGTACGGTACGGTGATCATGGATTCCCGCGATCCGTCCACGCTACTGGCTGCGCGTTCCGGTAGCCCGATGGTTATCGGTCTGGGCATGGGTGAAAACTTTATCGCCTCTGACCAACTGGCGCTCCTGCCGGTAACCCGCCGCTTTATCTTCCTGGAAGAGGGGGATATCGCCGAAGTGACTCGCCGCAGCGTGACCGTGTTCGATACCAAAGGCGAGCAGGTGAAGCGCCAGGAGATCGAATCTAACCTGCAGTACGACGCGGGCGATAAAGGCGCTTACCGTCACTACATGCAGAAAGAGATTTACGAGCAGCCAAACGCCATCAAAAACACCCTGACCGGGCGCATCAGCCACGGTGAAGTGGATCTGAGCGAGCTGGGCGCAAACGCGAACGAACTGCTCAGCAAGGTTGAGCACATTCAGATCGTGGCCTGCGGCACCTCCTACAACTCCGGTATGGTTTCTCGCTACTGGTTTGAATCCCTGGCGGGCGTGCCGTGCGATGTGGAAATCGCGTCTGAATTCCGCTATCGCAAATCTGCGGTGCGTCGTAACAGCCTGATGATCACCCTTTCCCAGTCTGGCGAAACGGCGGACACGCTGGCCGCGCTGCGTCTCTCTAAAGAGCTGGGTTACCTGGGCTCTCTGGCCATCTGTAACGTCCCGGGCTCTTCCCTGGTGCGTGAATCCGATCTGGCGCTGATGACCAAAGCGGGTACCGAAATCGGCGTGGCCTCCACTAAAGCGTTTACCACTCAGCTGACCGTTCTGCTGATGCTGGTGGCGAAGCTGGCACGCCTGAAAGGCGAAGATGCTTCCGTTGAGCATGACATCGTTCATGGTCTGCAGGCGCTGCCGAGCCGTATTGAGCAGATGCTGTCTCAGGACAAACGCATTGAAGTGCTGGCGGAAGATTTCTCTGACAAGCATCACGCCCTGTTCCTGGGTCGTGGCGATCAGTATCCGATTGCGCTGGAAGGCGCGCTGAAGCTGAAAGAGATCTCCTATATTCACGCTGAAGCCTACGCGGCAGGCGAACTGAAACACGGCCCGCTGGCGCTGATTGACGCCGATATGCCGGTCATCGTTGTGGCACCAAACAACGAACTGCTGGAAAAACTGAAATCTAACATCGAAGAAGTGCGCGCCCGCGGCGGTGTCCTGTACGTCTTCGCCGACAAAGATGCCGGTTTCGCCAGCAGCGACAACATGCACATCATCGAGATGCCGCATGTGGAAGAGGTGATTGCACCGATCTTCTACACCGTTCCGCTGCAGCTGTTGGCTTACCACGTGGCGCTGATCAAAGGCACCGACGTCGACCAGCCGCGTAACCTGGCGAAATCGGTCACTGTAGAATAAACCCTTCAGGCTCCACCTTCGGGTGGAGCTTTTTTATCCTGCCTGGTTTGTTTTTCATCAATCCTTTCTCATTTTTAATAATGACAATTTGTCATCTTCAGCTACTTTTTTCAGTGTCACATAAAGAAAATATTTCTGAAAACAACCTGTCATAAAAGTGGCTAACCCGATGAAAATTAAGCTTTGTTTTGTTTAATTTTAAGTTAAATTTTCATTGTCATAAAACTGTCATAATTCGTACATTTATCTGTCACCTGTTTGTCCTATTTTGCTCATCGTAGCCACTAAACAACGATTTACGAAAATCTTGCAGGAGACATTATGAAAGTTATGCGTACCACTGTCGCAACTGTTGTCGCCGCGACCTTATCTCTGAGCGCGTTCTCTGTATTTGCAGAAGCAAGCCTGACTGGCGCTGGTGCAACCTTCCCTGCGCCGGTGTATGCCAAATGGGCGGATACCTACCAGAAAGAAACCGGTAACAAGGTTAACTATCAGGGTATCGGCTCCTCCGGTGGCGTGAAACAAATTACCGCGAACACGGTTGATTTCGGCGCGTCTGACGCTCCGCTGTCAGATGACAAACTGGCTCAGGAAGGCCTGTTCCAGTTCCCTACCGTGATCGGTGGCGTGGTTCTGGCGATCAACCTGCCGGGCGTGAAGTCGGGCGAGCTGGTGCTGGACGGCAAAACGCTGGGTGACATCTACCTGGGCAACATCAAAAAATGGGATGACGAAGCGATCGCTAAGCTCAACCCAGGCCTGAAGCTGCCTTCTCAGAACATCGCCGTGGTTCGCCGCGCGGATGGTTCCGGTACCTCTTTCGTGTTCACCAGCTACCTGGCGAAAGTGAACGAAGAGTGGAAATCTAAAGTCGGCTCCGGCTCTACCGTTAACTGGCCTACCGGCCTGGGCGGTAAAGGTAACGACGGTATCGCCGCGTTCGTACAGCGTCTGCCTGGCTCCATCGGCTACGTAGAGTATGCGTATGCGAAGCAGAACAACCTGTCCTACACCAAACTGGTTTCTGCCGACGGCAAGCCGGTTAGCCCGACCGAAGAGAACTTTGCTAACGCCGCGAAAGGCGCTGACTGGAGCAAATCCTTCGCGCAGGATCTGACTAACCAGAAGGGCGAAGGTGCATGGCCAATCACCTCTACCACCTTCATCCTGGTGCACAAAGAGCAGAAGAAACCTGAGCAGGGCGCTGAAGTGCTGAAGTTCTTCGACTGGGCATACAAAAACGGCGGCAAACAGGCTAACGCTCTGGATTACGCCACCCTGCCAGACAACGTGGTTGAGCAGATTCGCGCTGCATGGAAAACCAACGTAAAAGACAGCAGCGGTAAAGCATTGTATTAATTTAGCATTCTGACGAAAATGGCGGGTGGCGCTTGCGCTTACCCGCCCTACGGTTCCGACTGTAGGCCGGGTAAGCGCAAGCGCCACCCGGCGATTTCGTAAACGCGTTTAACAGAAGAGTAATTTATGGCTGCAACCAAGCCTGCATTTAACCCTCCGGGTAAAAAAGGTGACATGATTTTCAGCGCGCTGGTCAAACTGGCTGCGCTGATTGTGCTATTGCTGCTGGGCGGCATTATCGTGTCTCTGATTTTCTCCTCCTGGCCGAGCATCCAGAAATTCGGTTTCTCCTTCCTGTGGACCAAAGAGTGGGACGCGCCGAACGACATCTACGGTGCCCTGGTGCCAATTTACGGCACGCTGGTGACCTCGTTCATCGCCCTGCTGATTGCGGTTCCGGTAAGCTTTGGTATTGCCCTGTTCCTGACGGAGCTGGCGCCGGGCTGGCTGCGTCGTCCGCTGGGGATCGCCATCGAACTGCTGGCAGCTATTCCGAGTATCGTCTACGGCATGTGGGGCCTGTTCATCTTTGCGCCGCTGTTCGCCACGTACTTCCAGGAACCGGTGGGTAACGTCCTCTCTGCCATTCCGTTTGTGGGGGCCCTGTTCTCTGGCCCGGCTTTCGGTATCGGCATTCTGGCGGCTGGCGTGATCCTCGCCATCATGATTATTCCGTACATTGCGGCGGTTATGCGCGATGTCTTCGAACAAACGCCGGTGATGATGAAAGAGTCGGCCTACGGTATCGGCTGCACCACCTGGGAAGTGATCTGGCGCATCGTCCTTCCGTTCACCAAAAATGGGGTGATCGGGGGCGTGATGCTGGGCTTAGGTCGCGCGCTGGGTGAAACCATGGCGGTCACCTTTATCATCGGTAACACCTACCAGCTCGACAGCGCGTCGCTCTATATGCCGGGTAACAGTATTACCTCTGCGCTGGCGAATGAATTTGCGGAAGCGGAATCGGGTCTGCACGTCGCGGCGCTGATGGAGCTGGGTCTGATTCTGTTCGTTATTACCTTCATTGTTCTGGCGATTTCCAAGCTGATGATTATGCGTCTCGCTAAAAATGAGGGAGCACGCTAATGGCCACTCTCGAAATGCAAGCAACTGCTGAACTGGCGGAATCCCGCCGCAAAATGCAGGCCAGACGCCGCATGAAAAACCGCATTGCCCTGACGCTCTCTATGGCGACGATGGCATTCGGCCTGTTCTGGCTGGTCTGGATCCTCTTCTCGACGGTCGTTCGTGGGATTGACGGAATGTCACTGTCGCTGTTCACCGAAATGACGCCGCCGCCGAACACGGCGGGTGGTGGCCTGGCGAATGCCCTGGCGGGCAGCGGACTGCTGATCCTCTGGGCGACGGTCTTCGGCACGCCGCTGGGCATCATGGCGGGCATCTACCTGGCAGAATACGGCCGTAAATCCTGGCTGGCGGAAGTGATTCGCTTCATTAACGACATTTTGTTGTCAGCCCCGTCTATCGTCGTGGGTCTGTTCGTTTACACCGTGGTGGTGGCGCAGATGGAACACTTCTCCGGCTGGGCGGGCGTCATTGCGCTGGCGCTGCTGCAGGTGCCGATTGTGATTCGAACCACCGAGAACATGCTGAAACTGGTGCCGGACAGCCTGCGTGAAGCCGCTTACGCGCTGGGTACGCCGAAATGGAAGATGATCTCTGCGATTACGCTGAAGGCGTCGGTCTCCGGGATCATGACCGGTATCCTGCTGGCGGTGGCGCGTATCGCGGGTGAAACGGCGCCGCTGCTGTTTACGTCCCTCTCCAACCAGTTCTGGAGCACGGATATGATGCAGCCGATCGCCAACCTGCCGGTGACGATCTTTAAATTTGCGATGAGCCCCTTCGCGGAATGGCAGCAGCTGGCCTGGGCCGGGGTGCTGATCATTACCCTTTGCGTACTGTTGCTGAACATTCTGGCGCGCGTCATTTTCGCGAAGAAGAAACACGGTTAATTTTTTACGGCGCGGCAGCTCGCGGCGCCGAATGAGGAAATGAGTCAATGAGTATGGTTGATACTGCCCCGGGTAAGATTCAGGTTCGTGATTTGAACTTCTACTACGGCAAATTCCATGCCCTGAAGAACATCAACCTGGATATCGCAAAGAACCAGGTCACGGCATTTATCGGTCCGTCCGGCTGTGGGAAATCCACGCTGCTGCGTACCTTTAACAAAATGTATTCGCTCTATCCGGAGCAGCGCGCTGAAGGGGAAATCATCCTCGACGGTGAAAACATTCTGACCCAGGCTCAGGATATTGCCCTGCTGCGCGCGAAAGTGGGGATGGTGTTCCAGAAACCCACGCCGTTCCCGATGTCCATTTATGACAACATCGCCTTTGGCGTTCGCCTGTTTGAAAAGCTCTCCCGTGCCGATATGGATGAGCGCGTGCAGTGGGCTTTGACCAAGGCCGCATTATGGAACGAAACCAAAGATAAGTTGCACCAGAGCGGGTACTCTCTCTCCGGTGGTCAGCAGCAGCGTCTGTGCATTGCGCGCGGTATTGCGATTCGCCCGGAAGTGTTGCTGCTGGATGAGCCGTGTTCAGCGCTGGACCCGATTTCAACCGGTCGTATTGAAGAACTGATCACCGAGCTGAAGCAGGATTACACCGTGGTTATCGTGACCCACAACATGCAGCAGGCTGCACGTTGTTCCGATCACACGGCGTTTATGTACCTGGGTGAATTGATTGAGTTCAGTAACACGGACGATCTGTTCACTAAGCCCGCGAAGAAACAAACCGAAGATTATATTACTGGCCGCTACGGTTGATTTGCCTTAGTGCATGTGGAGAAACCATGGACAACCTCAATCTTAATAAACACATTTCCGGCCAGTTCAACGCAGAGCTGGAAAGCATTCGCACCCAGGTGATGACCATGGGCGGCATGGTCGAGCAGCAGCTTTCTGATGCGATTACGGCGATGCACAACCAGGACAGCGAGCTGGCGAAGCGCGTCATTGAAGGCGATAAAAACGTCAACATGATGGAAGTCGCTATCGACGAAGCCTGCGTGCGCATTATCGCGAAGCGTCAGCCGACGGCGAGCGACCTGCGTCTGGTGATGGCGATCATCAAAACCATCGCCGAGCTGGAACGTATCGGTGACGTCGCCGATAAAATCTGCCGCACCGCGCTGGAGAAGTTCTCTCAGCAGCATCAGCCGCTGCTGGTCAGCCTGGAGTCGCTGGGCCGCCACACCGTGCAGATGCTGCACGACGTGCTGGATGCCTTTGCACGTATGGATCTGGACGAAGCGGTGCGTATCTACCGTGAAGATAAGAAGGTCGATCAGGAGTATGAAGGCATCGTGCGTCAGCTGATGACCTACATGATGGAAGATTCCCGTACGATCCCAAGCGTACTGACGGCCCTGTTCTGCGCGCGCTCCATCGAGCGTATTGGCGACCGCTGCCAGAACATTTGCGAATACATTTTCTACTTCGTGAAGGGTCAGGACTTCCGTCACGTGGGCGGCGACGAGCTGGACAAGCTGCTGGCGGGTAAAGATCCGAAAGAGTAATCCTGTCATCTGATAATAACGCCGGTACTTACCGGCGTTATTATTTCTATAGTAATCACAATTCTCCCCTTCATCCGTTGCCTGACGTTCGAAACGCGCTAACGTGAGACGAAAAAAACAGCAAAGGATGGGATATGAAAAATTCATTAGCGTGCCTGGCGATGGCTATCAGCATCGGGATCGGTGCTGGAACAAACGTGATTGCCGCACCATTGCCAGCGACACCCGACCCGGCTACCCCGGTCAGCCGCTATGTGACGCAGGTCAATGCGGATAAAAGCATTACGTTTCGCCTGTTTGCGCCCGGCGCAACGCGAGTCTCCGTGGTGACAGGGTCAATGCCTGAAACCCAGGTTTCCCATGATATGACGAAAGAGAAAAATGGCGTCTGGACATGGAAAAGTGAGCCGATGGCCCCGAATCTCTACGAATATTATTTCGATATCGATGGTTTCCGTTCAGTTGACACGGGAAGCCGCTATCAAAAACCTCAGCGGCAGGTGAACACCAGCCTGATTTTGGTTCCGGGCAGCATTCTCGACGATCGTGCCGTACCGCATGGCGATCTCACCACCCTGACCTGGCACTCGCCGTCACTCAAGTCAGAGCGTCGCGTTTATGTATGGACTCCCCCTGGCTACAACGGCAAAGGGGAACCTCTACCGGTGCTCTACTTCTACCATGGCTTTGGGGATACCGGGCTCTCGGCAATCGATCAGGGCCGCCTGCCGCAAATGATGGATAACCTGATGGCCGAGGGGAAAATCAAACCGATGCTGGTGGTCGTACCCGATACCGAGACGGAGAGCGCTGAGGCCATTCCCGAGAATTTCCCCCCGGCAGAACGACGGAAGTCTTTCTATCCGCTCAATGCGAAAGCCGCAGACCGTGAACTGATGAGCGAGATTATTCCGCTGGTGGATACACGCTTCAACGTGCGTAAAGATGCTGATGGCCGGGCGCTGGCGGGGTTGTCACAGGGCGGCTATCAGGCGCTCGTATCCGGTATGAACCATCTGGACAGCTTCGGCTGGCTGGGAACGTTCAGCGGCGTTACCACAACAACCGTACCTGACGACGGCGTGGCCGCACGCTTTAAGCAGCCGGAGGCCATTAATCGTCAGCTGCATAACTTCACCGTCGTCGTGGGAGAGCGCGATTCGGTGACCGGCAAAGATATCGCCGGTCTGAAAGCGGAGCTGGAAAAGCAGGGCATCAAATTCGACTATAAAATGTACCCCGGTCTGAATCACGAAATGGATGTCTGGCGTCCGGCCTATGCTGAGTTTGTTCAAAAACTCTTCAGATAAACCTGTCGCCCTCCCTGCCGGGAGGGTCTGCTTAACGCGTAATATCCCACCCGCGGGCCTTCCACAGCGCGGGTAGTTGCGCCAGATCGGTGAAGGTCGTGACTTTGGGATGATCGATCGGCTTGTTGTGCGGGTCGGCGCAGAAGTAAAACACCTCCATTCCCGCATCAATCCCCGACTGCGCGCCCGCAGACGAGTCATCCACCAGAATGCAGTTCTCTACGTTAACGTTCATCGCCTTTGCCGCATGGAACATCAGTGCCGGGTCCGGCTTCCAGCGCTGGATATCGTAGCCGCTGAACAATTTTTCCGGAAAGTGGTGCAGCATCTCAAGCTTGCCCAGCGAGTGCTGCATTTTGCTGACCGGACCGTTGGAGACCACGCAGATCGGCACCGTCATGGCATCCAGCAGCGCGTTTGCGCCCGGAATCACCTCCAGCTCCGAATCGAACAGGCGTGCAACCTCGGCGCGGTACACCGGTTCCAGAGCCGCCTTCTCAAGAACGACGCCGTGTTCTTCGTTAATGATGTCGATGATCTCGTAGAGCTTCACGCCCTTAAAGCGTTTAAACACCTCTTCGAGTTCCAGCGTAATGCCAAATTCCTGGAACATGGCCACATACGCGCGGGAACAAATGACCTCACTGTCGACCAGCGTACCGTCGCAGTCGAAAAATACCGCTTCAATTCCGGACATGCCTTTCCCTTTTAACCAGTTTAACGTTTACGTACGGCAGTTCACCGGAACGCAATCGTTGCCGTATAAGCAAATTCAATGAAAAAAGTATCACGTAACCGCCACTATTGTCGCATTTTGGTATAGGATAGCGACGAATTTTCCCTCCTTGTTCGGAAATTGATGATGAGTCAACAACACACTACCCAGACATCTGGTCAGGGTCTGCTTGAGCGCGTGTTTAAACTGCGCGAGCACGGCACGACGGCACGCACCGAAGTGATCGCCGGTTTCACCACCTTCCTGACGATGGTCTATATCGTTTTTGTTAACCCTCAAATTCTGGGCGTTGCTGGCATGGATACCAGCGCCGTCTTCGTAACAACCTGTCTGATCGCAGCCCTTGGCAGCATTCTGATGGGCGTGTTCGCTAACCTGCCGGTCGCGCTGGCCCCGGCGATGGGTCTGAATGCGTTCTTTGCCTTCGTGGTGGTTCAGGCGATGGGTCTGCCGTGGCAGGTGGGTATGGGCGCCATCTTCTGGGGCGCGGTTGGCCTGCTGCTGCTGACCATTTTCCGCGTGCGTTACTGGATGATTGCGAACATCCCCGTGAGCCTGCGCGTGGGCATTACCAGCGGTATCGGTCTGTTTATCGGGATGATGGGGCTGAAAAACGCCGGTGTTATCGTGGCGAACCCGGATACGCTGGTGAGCATCGGTCACCTGACCTCTCATAACGTGCTGCTGGGAGTGCTGGGCTTCTTTATCATCGCGATCCTGGCTTCCCGCAATATTCATGCGGCGGTGCTGGTGTCCATCGTGGTCACCACGCTGCTGGGCTGGATGCTGGGCGACGTTCACTATAACGGCATCGTTTCCGCGCCACCGAGCGTCTCTACCGTTGTTGGTCATGTTGATCTGGCGGGTTCCCTGAACCTGGGCCTGGCGGGCGTGATTTTCTCCTTCATGCTGGTGAACCTGTTCGACTCCTCCGGTACGCTGATCGGCGTGACCGACAAAGCGGGTCTGGCAGATGAGAAAGGCAAATTCCCGCGCATGAAGCAGGCGCTGTTTGTGGACAGTATCTCCTCTGTGACCGGCTCATTTATCGGAACCTCGTCTGTTACCGCTTACATTGAATCCTCTTCCGGGGTTTCTGTGGGTGGCCGTACCGGCCTGACGGCGGTTGTGGTGGGTATTCTGTTCCTGCTGGTGATCTTCCTCTCGCCACTGGCGGGCATGGTGCCTCCGTACGCGGCGGCGGGTGCGCTGATCTACGTGGGGGTGCTGATGACCTCCAGCCTGTCTCGCGTGAAGTGGGATGATTTAACCGAAGCGGTGCCGGCGTTTATTACCGCCGTGATGATGCCGTTCAGCTTCTCGATTACCGAAGGTATCGCACTGGGCTTTATCTCTTACTGCGTAATGAAGATCGGTACCGGTCGTTTCCGCGACCTCAGCCCGTGCGTCATCGTTGTGGCGCTGCTGTTTGTGCTGAAGATTGTGTTTATTGACGCGCACTAAGGTGCGGTTTGTGGTGTCAGGTGGCGCTTCGCTTACCTGACCTACTGACGAGTGTAGGCCCGGTAAGCGCTAGCGCCACCGGGCTTTTTTATCAGGCTTTAACCCGCTTAATATAATCCCCGAACGCCGTCAACTGGCCAGAGAGATGGTCGCGCGTGCTCTGATCCACCACCTCACCCGTTTGCGGGTCGACCTTGTTCTGAATCACTCCGCCCATAAATTCCGGCTTGTTCATCACCATCGCATCGAGGAAGACCAGGATCTGACGCAGGTGATACTGGCAGCGCGCGCCGCCAATCGCGCCCATGGAGCTGGTCTGGATCAGCACCGGTTTGCCTGACAGCGGCTGCTCAGGTAAACGGGACAGCCAGTCGATGGCATTCTTCAGACCACCGGGTACAGAGTAGTTGTACTCTGGCGTGACGATGACCACGCCGTCAGCCTGGCGGATCTGTTCGGCCAGCGCCTCAACGCTCTGAGGGAACCCTTCTTCCTGCTGTACGTCAGCATCATAAAGCGGAATATCGCCAATAGACGGCAGGGCGCTAATTTCCATACCTGCAGGCGCCAGCTGTGGCAGCGTGCGGGCGACCATCCCGTTAAATGAACCTTTGCGCAGGCTTCCCAGTAACGTAACGACTTTCAACGTATCAGACATGATTACTCCTGTTTCATCATGATGACCCTGATTGGATCAGCTTAGGGTAAATGCTTTTTCTGCCGGTAAACTGGTTAATCGCATCAGACGTGCGGCGGGCTCGTTGGCGCGCTCGGGCACATCAGGAAGGCTACGCCATCCCTGTTGACTGTCAAATTCCCAGATTTTCATGCGTTCGATGGCGGGGGTCACCGCGATGGACCAAATGAGCACATCCTCAGCGTCGCAGAGCGCTTCTACCAGCGTGGCCTGGGTGGCGCGCAGACGTCCGGAGCCTGGCAACAGCTGCAGCAGGCTGGCGTCGTCTGAGGCGCATCCGCAGAGCTTACGAATGCTCTGGCGCAAGGTAATGAGCTGCGCTCTGGCTTCGACAGGATCGTTCTGGTTGCGTACCCACAGCTTCTCATTGCTGGAGAGTGGATAGTCTTCATGCGCATTAGCGCCATGGAAGCTGCGCGTCGCACGCTGAAGTTCCATATCGAGCCCACAGTCCCCCTCGGTGGTTAGCGCGACGCCAATGATATTGCCCGTGTAGGCAATGGAAAAACGAGGGAGATCCGGGTCAGAAAAGACCGGACGGCCTTCTGGCTGGGTAATGATATCCGGCAGCTCGCTGGTGCCGTACAGCATAAACAGCAGTTCCGCGAGAAGCGCCCGGGACGCTAAAAACCGCGACCTGCGGTGCTCCGGAAGCGTGAGTGCTTCACGGTGACAGGCTGAAGAAATTCTTGCCGATACGAGACGTCCTTCTGTCAGTATCCCTCTTGCAAAGTGCGTAGCCATTTTTCGCTCCTTGATAATGGTCGTAATCGGTTAAACGGTTACATGATTATCGCTTAACTTGCCTCCTGTTTTAATCAGTAAATGGGCGTAAGAGAAGCCTTAGGACCGAACTTTACATTTTCTTAGGCAAAAATTGGATCGCTCGCACCGTACAGCGCCTTGATGGTCTCCCGCAGCCAGAGGATTTTTGGATTATGGCTGTTCCGCTTATGCCAGATCAGCGTGAAGGGCACGGTCAATTTTTCCGCCTGCTCCTCATCAATCGGAATGGGAAGGGCGATCAGCTTCCGCTGGTGGAGTTCATTGTAGTGGTGACAGTAGTGCGGGGCGGTGGCGATATAGTGATGGCCGGGCTGCGCCGCCATAAACATCGCCTGTTCGAAGCCCGGCAGGCTCATGGCGATCGTGCGCTCGCGTCCCATCTCCTTTAGCACCTCATCCAGCGCCCAGGTATCGCTGCGTTCCCAGAAGATGCTGATATGGGGATAGCGCAGGAAGGTCTCCAGATTCCACTCTTGCTGAAGCGCCGGATGATCCTCGCGCAGATAGACGCAGGGGCGGTCGCTGAACAGGATTTCGTAGTCGATAAACCACGGCATCAGCTTAAGCAGCTCGCGGGATCGCGGATGCGTTTCACGCCCGGTGAAGCCCAAATCCACCTCGCCACGCGTAATCGCGTCCAGCGAGTCGTAATCCCACTGGCGCATTTTCACCGTCGCCTGCGGATAGCGCTGGTTCACCTGCTCCAGCAGGGTATTGAAGCGGATCAGCATCAGCGGCGTTTCCGCGGCCAGCACGAACGTCAGCCCGCCCGGAGAGTCATGGTGGAATTTATCGAGGATCTGGTTGCCGATTTGCATCCAGTCAGCCAGATCCTGCTCCAGGCTCACCGTCAGCGGCGTCGGCAGCAGCCCTAGCGGCGTTTTGACAAACAGCGGATCATCGAACCAGTCGCGCAGCTTAGCCAGCGATTTGCTCACCGCTGACGGCGTCACGTTCATCCGCTTCGCCGCTTTGGTAACGCTGCGCTCCTGCAGCAAAAGCTGCAGGCAGAGCAACAGGTTAAGATCGAGACTGCTGATGGGCTTCTTCATAGTGCGCCGCGGGCCGGATGACCATAAGTAAGGTAATGCACAGTATGCTACAGCCAATCAGAACCCCGATCAGCATATTCAGCGCGTTAAGCCCGATGACTGCCGCCAGCCAAATCCACAGCGACGAGCCGCAGACCTGCGCGATACCCAGCACCGAGCTGGCCACGCCTGCCCGCAGCGAGAAGGGACCAAGCGCCTGGCTCATCGCCACGCCAAAGCCAACCGAGAACCCGGCACAAATGAGCGTAATGCCCACCAGCATCACCGCATGTGAGCTGGTAGTCGCCAGGATCGCGCCTGCGGCGAGGAATAAAACCTGTGAGGTCAGCATCAGCGTGCGCTGGCGGAAGATATTCAGCGCAAACGGGGTGGAGAACGACACAGCCATACTGACCAGAGCGGTCAATGCCATCACCGTGGAATACTCACCGCGATCGAAGCCCATGGTCTCCATCAGCAACACCGGGGAAACGTTTACATAGGTCAGGATCACCGCCACGCTTAACGTGGTCACGGTCAGACGGCTGAGGAAAAAGCGGTTGAGAAGCTTCTCTGCCGGGTGAATGGTTGCGGTATGGCCGGTATTCTGCGAGCCTGGGTGGGTCTCTTTCAGCACGGCGATCGACAGGATAAACACCAGCGCGCCCATCGCTGCCATGGTCCAGAACAGGCTCTGCCACGGGAATTTCAGCATGATCAGATAGCCCACGACCGGGGCCAGCACCGGGATGATGCAGGTAATGCCGTTCAGCATCGACAGCACTTTGGCGCGACGCTGGGCGCTTAAGGTGTCGCGCAAAATGGCAAACGCCACCACGTAGCAACCACCCGCCCCGATGCCCTGGATAAAGCGCCCGGTCAGGAACACGGTGCTGTTCTGCGCCTGTGAGCAAAGAAGGGACGCCAGGGCAAAAACGATGGCTCCGGCGATAGCGACAGGCTGGCGGCCTGCTTTATCCGCGATCTTCCCGGCAAAGACCATCGACGACGCCATCCCCGCGAGGTAGGCCGAAAACGCAATATGCAGCTGCGCTTCGCTGGCGCCCAGATCGCGGGCGATATGCGGTAATCCCACCAGATACATATCAATACCGGACGGATAAAGCAGAACTAATGCGAAACTACAAAACAGAAAACGCGCCATAAACCCCCCATAGATGCAGGCATGCAGGATAGGGGGTGAAAAGGGATTAGGCGAGTTGCCATTTGGACAATGGTGATTTCCCTGGAGGAAATCACCATGGATTAGCGGGAATTACTTACCAATACAGAAGCTCGAGAAGATCCGTCCCAGCAGATCGTCCGACGTAAACTCCCCGGTGATCTCGCTCAGATTCTGCTGCGCCAGACGCAGCTCTTCCGCCAGCAGTTCACCCGCCCACGCGCCGATCAGCTGCGCTTTACCCTGAACGAGATGGTTCGCCGCTTCTTCCAGCGCCTGAAGGTGACGGCGACGCGCGAGGAAGCCGCCTTCCATGCTGGTGTCAAAGCCCATGCTCTGCTTGAGATGGTTACGCAGGTCGTCCACGCCTTCACCGGTCCGCGCCGACAGGCGAATCAGTGAGTGACCATTCACATCGCTGATACCGAGCGTTTCGCCGGTCACGTCCGCTTTGTTACGCACCACGGTGATCGGCAGTTTAGCCGGGAGACGGGCGATAAAGTCCGGCCAGATCTCCGCCGGGTCAACGGCGTCGGTCGTGGTGCCGTCCACCATAAACAGCACGCGGTCGGCCTGCTCGATCTCCTGCCAGGCGCGTTCGATACCGATGCGCTCAACCTCGTCGCTGGCATCGCGCAGACCGGCGGTATCGATGATGTGCAGCGGCATGCCGTCGATGTGGATGTGCTCGCGCAGCACGTCGCGAGTGGTACCGGCAATGTCGGTCACGATTGCCGCTTCACGGCCCGCCAGGGCGTTTAGCAGGCTAGATTTCCCGGCGTTAGGGCGTCCGGCAATCACCACCTTCATCCCTTCGCGCAGCAGGCTGCCCTGGCGCGCTTCGGCGCGAACGGCGTCGAGATCGGCCATCACCTGGTTGAGCTGGGCTTCAATTTTACCGTCAGAGAGAAAATCGATCTCCTCATCCGGGAAGTCGATAGCCGCTTCCACGTAGATGCGCAGGTGAGTAAGTGCTTCCACAAGGTGATTCACACGCGCGGAAAATGCCCCCTGCAGCGAGTTCAGGGCGGAGCGGGCCGCCTGTTCAGAACTGGCGTCGATCAGGTCTGCAATCGCCTCCGCCTGCGCCAGGTCGAGCTTGTCGTTGAGAAAGGCACGTTCGGAGAACTCGCCCGGCTTCGCAATGCGCAGGCCCGGCAGGGTCAGGATCCGTTTTAACAGCAGGTCGAGGATAACCGGGCCGCCGTGGCCCTGTAGCTCCAGTACGTCTTCACCGGTAAAGGAGTTCGGGCCGGGGAACCACAGCGCAATGCCCTGGTCCAGCGGCGTGCCGTCGGTATCTTTAAACGGCAGGTAATCAGCGTAGCGCGGCTTTGGCAGCTTACCCAGTACCGCTTCGGCCACCTCGCGTGCCTTCAGGCCGGAGATACGCAGAATGCCTACACCACCGCGTCCCGGTGGGGTTGCCTGGGCGACGATAGTGTCGTTATGGCTCATGGTTGCTCTCGTTCAATACAAATAAAAAAGGCGGTCAATCGACCGCCCTTATTTTAGCGTTAACTTATCGGATCAGGACTTTTTCTTTTCGCGGCTATGCAGGCCACGTTTTTCCAGACCACGGTAAATCAGCTGCTGCTGGATAATGGTCACCAGGTTGCTGACGATATAGTACAGCACCAGACCTGACGGGAACCACAGGAAGAACACGGTGAAGATGACCGGCATAAAGGTCATAATCTTCTGCTGCATCGGGTCGGTCACGGTGGTCGGCGACATCTTCTGGATGAAGAACATCGTCACGCCCATCAGGATCGGCAGGATGTAGTACGGGTCCTGTGCGGACAAGTCATGGATCCACAGTGCGAACGGCGCGTGGCGCAGCTCAACGGAACCCATCAGCATGTAGTACAGTGCAAGGAAGATTGGCATCTGAATCAGCAGCGGGAAGCAACCACCCAGTGGGTTCACTTTCTCTGCTTTATACAGGGCCATCATCTCCTGGCTCTGACGCTGCTTGTCATCGCCCAGACGCTCACGCATTGCCTGAATCTTCGGCTGCAGCATGCGCATCTTCGCCATGGAGGTGTACTGCGCTTTGGTCAGCGGGTACATGATGCCACGAACGATGAAGGTGATAACGATGATGGAGAAGCCCCAGTTACCCAGGAAGCTGTGGATGAACTTCAGCAGCTTAAACAGCGGCTGAGAGATGAACCACAACCAACCGTAATCCACGGTCAGATCCAGGTGCGGCGCAACAGCGGCCATTTTGTCCTGAATTTCAGGGCCGACCCACAGGGTGCTTGCCAGCTTACCAGTTTGACCCGGCTGTACCAGAACCGGCTGAGATTTGTAGCCGATGGCGGCAAGACCGTTACCCAGGTTCGCGGTGTAGAAGTTGTTGGTACCGTCGTTATTTGGCACCCATGCCGTTGCGAAATACTGCTGCAGCATCGCCACCCAACCGCCTTTAGCGCTGACGTTCAGGTTTTCGTTATCGGCAATGGTGTCGAATTTGTATTTCTCGTACTTCGCGTCAGGCGTGGAGTACGCCGCGCCACGGAAGGTATGCAGCGCAAAGTTGCTGCTTCCGGTGTCACGGTGTGACGGCAGATTGATGGACTGCTTCAGCTGGCCAAAGGTCGACAGCTCCAGCGGTTTCGCACTGGCGTTCTGTACGCTGTAGCCCACGTTCACCGCATATTCACCGCGCTTCAGGGTGAAGGTTTTGGTGAAGGTGTTGCCTGCGGCGTCGGTGTACGTCATCGGGATCACGAGTTCGTTCTGACCATCAGCCAGCACAAAGGTGTCGTTCTCGACGTTATACAGTGGACGCGCACCGTTAGCCGGGTTATCCGGGCCATCACGACCGGTCAGGCCGCTCTGCGCCTGGTAGATAAACTCAGGCGTGGTTTCCAGTAACTGGAACGGTTCGTTAGACTTCAGCTCTTTCGGGTAGGTTAACAGCAGCGCCTGCTCAACATCACCACCACGGGTGTTGATAGTCAGCTCAAGCACATCGGTCTTAACCGTAATCTGTTTCCCCTGGCCACTGGCCGGTACGCCCTGGTCGGCGGCGCTACCCGCTGCGGTGGTCGTTGTCTGCGTGACCTGCTGTTGTGGTTGAGGATTTTTATCCTGCTCCCACGCCTGCCAGATCATGAAAGACACGAACAACAAAGCGATGATAAGAAGATTGCGTTGCGAATCCATCGTTAGTGTTCTCTGGTATCAAAGGGTCCTGGGGGGACGGGGTCGTCTCCACCTGGGTGTAAAGGGTGGCATTTTAATACGCGTTTCACCGTCAACCAACTGCCTTTTATCACTCCAAACCTGCGCAATGCCTCAATTCCGTAGCTTGAGCATGTTGGTGTGAAACGGCAGTGCGGCCCGAGTAGCGGACTAATCAGGCGTTGATAGACCCGAATGAGGGCTATCAGGACCCGTGAGCCAGGCGACAGTGGCGGCGCCATAATTTTTCCAACGCTTCCGAGAGAGCACGGTTATCGAGGTCGGCAACCCCTTTCTTCGCCACCACCACGAAATCCATTGAAGGCAGTTCGTGCTGACGTAAACGGAAGCTTTCACGCGTCAGACGTTTAATCCGATTGCGTTCATGCGCACGCTTAACATTTTTCTTGGCGACTGTGAGACCGATGCGGGGATGCCCCAGCGAATTTTGGCGGCCGAGGATGGTGATTTGCGGCGTGCCAGCCCGTTGTGGCTGCTGGAAGACGAAAGTGAAATGAGCGGGAGTTAACAAACGTAACTCCCTGGGAAATGCTAGCTTAACCACTCAGGGGTTAGCTTTATTACTTGGAAACGGTCAGACGAGCGCGGCCTTTAGCACGACGACGTGCCAGAACCTGACGACCATTTTTAGTAGCCATACGAGCACGGAAGCCGTGAGAACGGTTGCGCTTCAGTACAGACGGTTGAAAAGTGCGTTTCATGGCGATTTCTACCTAAACTTGAATAAATTCACTGACTTTTGCGTATACCCGAACGAGTTTCGAACGACTAACGCCTCAGCGTGGGTGATTAAAGAGGCCGGATTGTAATAATTGTACACTCCGGAGTCAATTCTCTTTCCTTATTTCCCGCGTATTTCCGCACGTTTTCGCGTGGAAAATGAGCAACGGACGACGCAGGAAGATGAGCATCACGCGCCGGGTCGAGGATTATACGGGCTCACCGACAAAGCGCAAGGATCGTCCCGGATCTTCGTTAGATCATTTAAGCAATAAATTGTCTGTGCTCATTAATTTTTCCAATATGCGGGCTAAATCGTGGGGCACTCGCGCCAGGATCGTTTACACTTAACCGGTTTCTGATCTTCCTGTGGATAAATCGGGAAGAATCTGTGAGAAACAGAAGATCTCTGGCTCAGTTTAGGCTATGATCCGCGGTCCCGATCGGGATCCCAGGATCCTGGTCAGGATAAATTGCAGATAGCAATTCGCACGTCCCCCTTTACACAGGGTCATGCCGATGTGCGCCAACAATCATGAATATTCAATAGTTTTCTTTTATTGTTCGAGTGGAGTCCGCCGTGTCACTTTCGCTTTGGCAGCAGTGTCTTGCCCGATTGCAGGATGAGTTACCAGCCACAGAATTCAGTATGTGGATCCGCCCGTTGCAGGCGGAACTGAGCGATAACACGCTGGCTTTGTATGCGCCAAACCGTTTTGTGCTCGATTGGGTAAGGGACAAATACCTTAATAACATCAATGGACTGCTGAACGATTTCTGCGGGTCAGATGCCCCACAGCTGCGCTTTGAAGTGGGTACAAAGCCGGTCACCCAAACCGTTCGTGAAACCGTGAACGTCGCAGCGCCTGCTCAGGCCGCTCCTGTTCCGGCCCCTCGCGTCGCACCCGCTCGTCAGGGCTGGGATAATGTTCCCGCACCGGCTGAGCCAACCTACCGCTCTAACGTAAACGTGAAACACACGTTCGATAACTTCGTTGAAGGTAAGTCGAACCAGCTGGCGCGCGCGGCGGCTCGCCAGGTTGCTGATAACCCCGGTGGGGCCTACAACCCGCTGTTTCTGTATGGCGGCACGGGTCTGGGTAAAACGCACCTTCTTCATGCGGTGGGCAACGGCATTATGGCGCGCAAGCCCAATGCCAAAGTGGTGTATATGCACTCCGAACGCTTCGTTCAGGACATGGTAAAAGCCCTGCAAAACAATGCGATCGAAGAGTTTAAACGCTACTATCGTTCCGTTGACGCGCTGCTGATCGATGACATTCAATTCTTTGCCAACAAAGAGCGATCGCAGGAAGAATTTTTCCACACCTTCAACGCCCTGCTGGAAGGTAATCAGCAGATCATTTTGACCTCGGATCGTTATCCAAAAGAGATCAACGGTGTTGAAGATCGTCTGAAATCCCGCTTCGGCTGGGGCCTGACCGTGGCGATCGAGCCACCGGAGCTGGAAACCCGCGTCGCGATCCTGATGAAGAAAGCCGATGAAAACGACATTCGCCTGCCGGGTGAAGTGGCGTTCTTCATTGCCAAGCGTCTGCGCTCCAACGTGCGTGAGCTGGAGGGGGCACTGAACCGCGTTATCGCCAATGCCAACTTCACCGGTCGTGCGATCACCATCGATTTTGTGCGTGAAGCGCTGCGCGATTTGCTGGCATTGCAGGAAAAACTGGTCACTATCGACAATATTCAAAAGACGGTGGCTGAGTACTACAAGATCAAAGTGGCAGATTTACTGTCTAAACGTCGTTCCCGCTCGGTGGCGCGTCCGCGTCAGATGGCGATGGCGCTGGCAAAGGAGTTAACCAACCACAGTCTGCCGGAAATCGGGGATGCGTTTGGTGGCCGTGACCATACGACCGTGCTGCACGCTTGTCGCAAGATTGAGCAGTTACGCGAAGAAAGCCACGACATAAAAGAAGATTTTTCCAATCTAATCAGAACATTATCATCGTGACGCTATGAAATTTACCGTTGAACGTGAACATTTATTAAAACCGCTGCAACAGGTGAGTGGCCCATTAGGCGGCCGCCCAACGCTGCCTATTCTCGGAAACCTGCTGCTTCAGGTCGCGGACGGTACGCTGTCGCTGACCGGTACAGATCTGGAAATGGAAATGATCGCGCGCGTTACGCTGACGCAGCCGCACGACGCGGGCGCGACCACGGTTCCGGCACGTAAATTCTTTGATATCTGCCGCGGGCTGCCGGAAGGCGCTGAAATCGCTGTGCAGCTGGAAGGCGACCGTATGCTGGTGCGCTCTGGCCGCAGCCGTTTCTCGCTCTCCACGCTGCCTGCTGCGGACTTCCCGAACCTGGACGACTGGCAGAGCGAAGTGGAATTTACCCTGCCGCAGGCGACGATGAAGCGTCTGATTGAAGCCACGCAGTTCTCCATGGCGCATCAGGACGTGCGTTACTACTTAAACGGCATGTTGTTCGAAACCGAAGGTGAAGAGCTGCGTACCGTGGCGACCGACGGCCACCGTCTGGCGGTCTGTTCCATGCCGATTGGCGACTCACTGCCAAACCATTCGGTGATCGTGCCGCGTAAAGGGGTGATTGAGCTGATGCGTATGCTCGACGGTGGCGACACGCCGCTGCGCGTGCAGATCGGCAGCAATAACATCCGCGCTCACGTGGGCGACTTTGTCTTCACATCGAAGCTGGTTGATGGCCGTTTCCCGGATTATCGCCGCGTATTGCCGAAGAATCCGGACAAAACGCTGGAAGCCGGTTGTGATAGCCTCAAGCAGGCGTTTGCGCGTGCGGCCATACTCTCTAACGAGAAATTCCGCGGCGTGCGTCTGTACGTGAGTGAAAACCAGATCAAAATCACCGCCAACAACCCGGAGCAGGAAGAGGCAGAAGAGATTCTGGACGTCACCTACGCCGGGGCTGAGATGGAAATCGGCTTCAACGTTAGCTACGTGCTGGATGTGCTGAACGCGCTGAAATGCGAGAACGTGCGCATCCTGCTGACCGACTCCGTTTCGAGCGTACAGATTGAAGATGCCGCATCACAGTCGGCTGCCTATGTTGTCATGCCAATGAGACTGTAATGTCGCTCACCCGTCTGTTGATCCGCGACTTTCGCAACATCGAGAGCGCGGATCTCGCTTTATCCCCTGGCTTTAACTTCCTGGTTGGCGCGAACGGCAGCGGCAAAACCAGCGTGCTGGAAGCCATCTATACGCTCGGCCACGGCCGGGCGTTTCGCAGTTTGCAGATTGGTCGCGTCATTCGCCACGAGCAGGAATCCTTTGTTCTGCACGGGCGTTTACAGGGCGAGGAGCGGGAGACCGCCATCGGCCTGACCAAAGACAAGCAGGGCGACAGCAAGGTGCGCATCGACGGTACCGACGGTCACAAGGTGGCCGAGCTGGCGCTGCTGATGCCGATGCAGCTGATCACGCCCGAGGGGTTTACTTTACTCAACGGCGGCCCCAAATACAGAAGAGCGTTCCTCGACTGGGGATGCTTTCACAACGAAGCCGGATTCTTTAACGCCTGGAGCAATCTGAAGCGTCTGCTCAAGCAGCGTAACGCCGCACTGCGTCAGGTGACGCGCTACGCCCAGTTGCGTCCGTGGGACATGGAGTTAATCCCTCTCGCGGAACAGATCAGCCGCTGGCGTGCCGAATACAGCGCAGGTATCGCCGAAGACATGGCCGACACCTGCAAACAGTTTTTACCTGAATTCTCTCTCACCTTCTCCTTCCAGCGCGGCTGGGAGAAAGAGACGGACTATGCCGAGGTGTTAGAGAGAAGCTTCGAGCGCGACCGCATGTTGACCTACACCGCGCACGGCCCGCACAAGGCGGATTTCCGCATTCGTGCTGACGGTGCGCCGGTGGAAGACACGCTGTCGCGCGGGCAGCTCAAGCTCCTGATGTGCGCGCTACGCCTGGCACAGGGGGAGTTTCTCACCCGCGAGAGCGGGCGACGCTGCCTGTACCTGATAGATGATTTTGCCTCGGAACTTGACGACGCGCGGCGCGGGCTGCTTGCCAGCCGCTTAAAAGCCACGCAGTCGCAGGTTTTCGTCAGTGCAATAAGCGCTGAACACGTTATAGACATGTCGGACGAAAATTCGAAGATGTTTACCGTGGAAAAGGGTAAAATAACGGATTAACCCAAGTTGAAATGAGCGAGAAACGTTGATGTCGAATTCTTATGACTCCTCCAGTATCAAAGTCCTGAAAGGGCTGGATGCGGTGCGTAAGCGCCCGGGTATGTATATCGGCGACACGGATGACGGCACCGGTCTGCACCACATGGTATTCGAGGTGGTAGATAACGCTATCGACGAAGCGCTCGCGGGTCACTGTAAAGACATCGTGGTCACCATCCATGCGGACAACTCCGTCTCCGTTACCGATGACGGTCGTGGCATCCCAACCGGTATTCACCCGGAAGAGGGCGTCTCAGCGGCGGAAGTGATCATGACCGTCCTGCACGCAGGCGGTAAGTTCGACGATAACTCCTATAAAGTTTCCGGCGGCCTGCACGGCGTGGGTGTTTCGGTAGTAAACGCCCTGTCGCAGAAGCTGGAGCTGGTTATCCAGCGCGAAGGCAAAATCCACCGTCAGCTTTATACGCACGGCGTGCCGCAGGCACCACTGGCCGTTACGGGCGACACCGACAAAACCGGTACCATGGTGCGTTTCTGGCCGAGCCTCGAAACCTTCACCAACGTCACCGAGTTCGAGTACGACATCCTGGCGAAACGCCTGCGTGAACTGTCGTTCCTGAACTCCGGCGTCTCGATTCGCCTGCGCGACAAGCGTGACAACAAAGAAGACCACTTCCACTACGAAGGCGGTATCAAGGCGTTCGTTGAGTATCTGAACAAGAACAAAACGCCTATTCACCCGAATATCTTCTACTTCTCCACCGAAAAAGACGGTATCGGCGTAGAAGTGGCGCTGCAGTGGAACGACGGTTTCCAGGAAAACATCTACTGCTTCACCAACAACATTCCACAGCGTGACGGTGGTACTCACCTTGCAGGCTTCCGTGCGGCGATGACCCGTACCCTGAACGCCTACATGGACAAAGAAGGCTACAGCAAGAAAGCGAAAGTCAGCGCCACCGGTGACGATGCCCGTGAAGGCCTGATTGCCGTTGTCTCCGTGAAGGTGCCGGATCCGAAGTTCTCCTCACAGACCAAAGACAAGCTGGTCTCTTCTGAGGTGAAATCGGCGGTTGAGCAGCAGATGAACGAACTGCTGAGCGAATACCTGCTGGAAAACCCGTCCGACGCGAAAATCGTGGTGGGCAAAATTATCGATGCGGCGCGTGCCCGTGAAGCGGCGCGTAAAGCCCGTGAAATGACCCGTCGTAAAGGCGCGCTGGACTTAGCCGGCCTGCCGGGCAAGCTGGCTGACTGCCAGGAACGCGACCCGGCGCTGTCCGAACTGTACCTTGTGGAAGGGGACTCTGCGGGCGGTTCTGCGAAGCAGGGCCGTAACCGTAAGAACCAGGCTATCCTGCCGCTGAAGGGTAAAATCCTCAACGTTGAGAAGGCGCGCTTCGACAAGATGCTCTCTTCTCAGGAAGTGGCGACGCTCATCACCGCGCTGGGCTGCGGCATCGGCCGTGACGAGTACAACCCGGACAAACTGCGCTACCACAGCATCATCATCATGACCGATGCGGACGTCGACGGCTCGCACATTCGTACGCTGCTGTTGACCTTCTTCTATCGTCAGATGCCTGAAATCGTTGAACGTGGCCACGTCTACATTGCCCAGCCGCCGCTGTACAAAGTGAAGAAAGGCAAGCAGGAACAGTACATCAAAGATGACGAAGCGATGGATCAGTACCAAATCGCAATCGCACTTGATGGCGCAACCCTGCACGCGAACTCGCACGCCCCTGCGCTGGCCGGTGAGCCGCTGGAGCGTCTGGTGTCCGAGTTCAACGCCACGCAGAAAATGATTACGCGTATGGAACGCCGTTATCCGAAAACGCTGCTGAAGGAGCTGGTTTATCAGCCAACCCTGACCGAAGCCGATCTGAGCAACGAGCAGACCGTCACCCGCTGGGTGAACGCCCTGGTGACCGATCTGAACGAGAAAGAGCAGCACGGCAGCCAGTGGAAATGCGATGTTCAGCAGAACGCCGATCATCAGTTCGAGCCGATCGTTCGCGTGCGTACCCACGGCGTCGATACCGACTACCCGCTGGAGCACGAATTTGTGACCGGTCCGGAATACCGTCGCATCTGCACACTCGGCGAGAAGCTGCGCGGCCTGATCGAAGACGATGCGTTCATCGAACGTGGCGAACGTCGTCAGCCGGTAGCCAGCTTCGAGCAGGCGCTGGACTGGCTGGTGAAAGAGTCCCGTCGCGGCCTCGCCATCCAGCGCTATAAAGGTCTGGGCGAAATGAACCCGGAGCAGCTGTGGGAAACCACCATGGATCCGGAAAGCCGCCGTATGCTGCGCGTTACCGTTAAGGACGCGATTGCTGCAGACCAGCTGTTCACCACCCTGATGGGCGATGCGGTTGAACCACGTCGTGCCTTCATCGAAGAGAACGCCCTGAAAGCGGCAAATATCGATATTTAATCGACGTTATACCGCACAATAACTGGCCGCGCTTTTAGCGCGGCTTTTTTATGGGCGCAGGCATATCCAGCGACATCACGGACGGTAAACGGCTCGCCAGCGTGTCTATGGCCATTCTTACCCTCAGCGGCAGGTGCGGCGTCTGCTGCCAGACAGCATGGACGTCAAAATGGACATCCGGCGCCTGCTTCAGGAGCGGGACGAGTTTTCCCTGATGGATTTCTTTAATGGCCATCCAGCAGGGGAGCCAGGCAATGCCGTGCCCGGTCAACGCCGCGTCGCATATGGCCTGCAAATCATCCATATTGAGTGATGAACGAGGAGTAAAGCTGTGCGAGGTCCCTTCATTATCCATCAGCTGCCAGGAGAGGACTCTGCCTGCGCGCAGATAGTTAATCGCCGTATGATGGGGTAAATCAGCCACGCTTTGCGGCTGGCCTTTCTTCTGCAGATAATCCGGCGCGGCACATAGCACCATGCGGTGTTCCCCCAGCTTTCTGGCGACCAGCACGCTGCTGTCCTGCAGCGTGCCGTTACGCACCGCCATATCAAACCCTTCCTCTACCAGATCCACCACGCGGTCACTGAACGACATTTCAAGCTCAAGCCCGGGGTGTTCCTGCGCCAGTTCAATCAACAGCGGCGCGACACACTGGCGACCAAAGAGCACCGGCATGGCAACACGCAGGCGGCCACTGACCTGCTGTTTCCCTGTTTCAAGCAGCGACTCTGCGCCCCGAATCTCCTCCAGCGCGCGCAGACAGCGCTCGTAGAACAGGGCACCGTTATCGGTCAGCCGCTGGCTGCGTGTGGTGCGCTGAAAGAGCCGTACTCCGAGGCGTTCCTCAAGGCGAGCAATGCTTTTTCCCACCGCCGAGCGCGACAGGTGCAGGCGAACTGCGGCCTGTGCAAAGCTTCCTGCCTCCACGGCAGCGACAAAAACAGGAATATCTTTCAGCGTATCGGTCATGGATTGTATCCATTCAGGCATCAATAAAGCGAAAACTTATCGCCACTGGTAACTAGGAGTCAACGCTAGACTGTCGGTACTGAAGCTTATTTGATCGCAGGAGATAGAAATGACGCAGACAATGCAACGCTGGACGATGAACGCCCTCGGGCGCGAGAGCCTCACACTCACTCAGGAGCCCATTCCACAGCCAGGCCCGGGTGAAGTACGCGTACGGGTGAATGCCGTTGCGCTCAACTATCGCGATAAAATGGTGATTGAAGGCACGATGCCGATTCCGCTTTCCTTCCCGTTTACTCCGGCGTCTGACATGGCGGGCGTCGTAGACAGCGTTGGTGAAGGCGTCACGCGTTTCCAGCCCGGCGCTCGCGTTATCTCAACCTTCTTCCCGGAGTGGATCGACGGTAAACCGCAGGCGGACGCGCGCAATTTGCCCTATAGAACGTCCGGCGGATACTTCCAGGGAATGCTGGCCGAGTATGTGATTGTGAAGGAAGACGCGCTGGCGGCATCACCGGAAACCCTGGATGACGCAGAGGCTAGCACCTTACCCTGTGCAGGGCTTACCGCCTGGTTCGCGCTGGTGGAACGCGGCCAGCTGCGCGCCGGGCAATCGGTGCTGGTACAGGGGACGGGCGGCGTGGCGATTTTCGCCCTGCAAATTGCCAAAGCGCACGGCGCAGAGGTATTTGTCACCTCGGGGAGCGATGAAAAGCTGGCGTTGGCCAAAAAACTGGGGGCCAGCCAGGGCATCAACCGCCTGAAAGGCGACTGGGCTGAAAATACGCTGGCACTGACGCAGGATCGCGGCATCGACCATATTATTGAAACCGTGGGCGGGGAGAACCTGAAGCACTCCCTGCGCGCCGTTGCCGTTCATGGACGTATCTCGGTCATTGGCGTGCTGGCCGGCACTGACATTTCGCTCTCTGCTGGCGAACTGTTGCTGAAATCTCCCGTCATTCAGGGGATCGGCGTAGGACACCGCAGGGCGCTGGAAGATTTCGTCCGCGCTGTTGATGTCACCGGACTGAAACCCGTGATTGAGCATCGCTACCGTTTTAACGAGCTTGAACAGGCACTTGAGCATCTGGATCGCGGTGCGTTTGGTAAAATCGTTCTCACTCGCGAGTAATTTTTTATTCCCCGGGAGAAGCGTAAAAGGGGGCTTTTGTTGCGCAATATAGCTCTATTTTTGTGTGCTTAATCGCGTTAGCATGAGGCAGCACTCATTTATCCCGGGGAACTCATGGCTATCAAACTTATTGCAATCGATATGGACGGCACGCTGTTGCTGCCAGACCACACTATCTCTCCAGCCGTTAAGAACGCGATCGCCGCGGCACGCGCCAAGGGTGTGAATGTGGTCCTCACCACGGGGCGACCGTATGCGGGCGTGCACAGCTACCTGAAAGAGCTGCACATGAATCAGCCTGGCGACTACTGCATCACCTATAACGGCGCGCTGGTACAGAAAGCCGCGGATGGCAGTACGGTTGCGCAAACCGCGCTGAGCTACGATGACTACCGGTTCCTGGAAAAACTGTCCCGTGAAGTGGGCTCCCACTTCCACGCCCTCGATCGCAATACGCTTTATACCGCCAACCGTGATATCAGCTACTACACGGTACATGAATCCTACGTGGCGACCATTCCGCTGGTGTTCTGTGAAGCCGAGAAAATGGATCCGGCCACCCAGTTCCTGAAAGTGATGATGATCGACGAGCCGGAGATACTGGATAAAGCGATTGCGCGCATTCCGGCCGAGGTGAAAGAGAAATACACCGTGCTGAAAAGTGCGCCGTACTTCCTTGAAATCCTCGATAAACGCGTCAATAAAGGCACCGGCGTGAAATCGCTGGCCGACGCGCTGGGCATCAAGCCGGACGAAATCATGGCGCTGGGTGACCAGGAAAACGACATCGCGATGATTGAATTCGCGGGCATGGGCGTGGCGATGGATAACGCCATTCCGTCGGTGAAAGAAGTGGCTAATTTTGTCACCAAATCTAACCTCGAAGACGGCGTGGCTTACGCCATTGAGAAGTTTGTGCTGAACTAAACACCCGCTTGCTATACCCTGATGCGATAACAGCGCATCAGGGTATCCTCATGAAACAAATCACCTTCGCTTCCCGCAACCACCAGCTGACCAACATCAATACCTGGACGCCGGACAGCCAGTGGCTGGTCTATGACGTGCGCCCGTCAGGTGCATCGTTCACCGGAGAAACCATCGAGCGGGTCAACGTCGGCACGGGCGAGGTAGACGTGGTTTATCGCGCCACTGACGGCGCGCACGTTGGCGTGGTGACCGTTCATCCTGCGCAAGAGAAATACGTCTTTATCCACGGTCCGAAAAACCCGGATGCAGACTGGCACTACGATTTTCATCATCGTCAGGGGGTGATTGCGCATCACGGTCAGGTGAGCAACCTGGACGCGATGGATATCACTTCGCCGTACACCCCTGGCGCGCTGCGCGGCGGCAGCCACGTCCATGTCTTCAGCCCGAACGGCCAGCTTGTCAGCTTTACCTATAACGACCACGTGCTGCACGTGCGCGATCCTAAACGTGATTTACGCAACGTCGGCGTGGCGGCGCCTTATGGCCCGGTGAATCCGCAGGGTAACCATTCCCGCGAATACCCGGGCGCTTACTGGAGCGTGCTGGTCAGCCGCACGACGCCCAACCCGAAGCCGGGCAGCGACGAGATTAACCGCGCCTATGAAGAGGGCTGGGTGGGCAACACCAGGCTGGCGTTTATCGGCGATACCCTCTCTGCGCAGGGCGAAAAAGTCCCGGAACTGTTTATCGTCGACCTGCCGGAAGACGAGCAGGGCTGGAAGCGTGCGGGCGATGCGCCGCTGCAGGGCACCGAAGAGACCCTGCCAGCCCCGCCTGCAGGGGTGAAGCAGCGTCGTTTGACCTTTACGCATCAGAGGGCTTATCCGGGTCTGGTGAACGTGCCGCGTCACTGGGTTCGCAGCAACCCGCAGGGAACGCAGATCGCGTTTCTGATGCGCGACGATAACGGCATTGTGCAGCTGTGGCTGATCTCGCCTGAGGGCGGCGAGCCGCGCCAGCTGACGCAGACCGCGAGCGGTATTCAGTCTGCGTTTAACTGGCATCCGGCGGGTGACCGACTGGGGGTTGTGCTCGAAAACCGGATCGCCTGCTGTGACGCGCAGACTGGAGAGGTGACGTTTTTGACGTCCGATCACGGCAATCCGCCGTCTGCTGATGCCGTCGTGTTTTCCCCGGACGGGCGCTTTATCGCGTGGATGGAAGAGACAGGCGGTTTCCGTCAACTTTGGTTAACGGAAACCGCGCAGAACTAGCGTGAAGGCATGTCAGCGGGCGGGATAACGGCGTTTGTCGCCAGATTCTCCTGCTCGCTTTTTTCTACCCGTGAGCGCACGGAGTTGTCCTTACGAAACATATCCCACGGCAGCAAAAGCGTATCCGCCACAGCCGTAAACGGCATATCCAGGATAACCAGGGATTTGGTGCCCCAGTTTGTATCGTCATCGGAGATCATCGCCGCGCTGGCGCGCGTCCCCGGATATGTTCCTTCTTTACCGCCGGTGTGAGACATCACGCTCGAACACCCGCAAAGTAAAACAGCCCCGCTGAACGTCGTCAGCTTTATCAGAACATTTTTCATCATCACTCAGTCATCGTTAATGGCACTGCATAGACCTGCAACTCAGGGTTATAACGAGCCTTAACCAAAATGGATAGCCCGATAACCCCGCACTGTGGCAGCCATCGCAATTTAACCCTTTGTGCTGTTGTCCCAGTCTAAGCGAGATGCAGGAAAGTGCAAAAAAAAGTGCAGTCGTCGTGCTTGAAAAGCCCGGTTGCAGACCCATTTTAAGAATACGACCCGATAACGAACTCGCCTGATGGGTGTTCGGGGGGCGCAAAGGCCTGTCCATGGTGGAAGGCTTAATTTTCTCGCTGATTTCAGGAGTTTTATTTATGCGTAACTTCGATCTTTCTCCGCTATACCGTTCTGCAATTGGTTTTGACCGCCTGTTTAACCATTTAGAAAATAACCAAAGCCAGAGCAACGGCTACCCTCCATACAATGTTGAGCTGGTTGATGAAAACCACTACCGCATCGCCATTGCCGTCGCCGGTTTTGCAGAAAACGAACTGGAGATCACCGCGCAGGACAACCTGCTGGTGGTGAAAGGTTCCCATACGGCCGAGCAGAAAGAACGTACCTACCTTTACCAGGGCATCGCTGAGCGCAACTTTGAACGCAAGTTCCAGTTAGCCGAGAACATTCACGTGAAAGGCGCGAACCTGGTCAACGGCCTGCTGTTTATCGAACTGGAACGTGTGATTCCGGAAGAGAAAAAACCGCGTCGTATCGAAATTAACTAATTATGCGGGTCGCGCGAGCGGCCCACCCAGACTTGCTTGCCGTAACGGGAGCATATGCGAATCCATCCGGATTTGCAGGAACAACTGCGCACAAAATTAAACTGTGCCGAACTCGCTTCTCAGAAGGAGATTTAGTATGCGTAACTACGATTTATCCCCCTTACTTCGTCAGTGGATTGGTTTTGACAAACTGGCTAATGCCCTGCAAAACACCGCTGAGCAACAGACGTTTCCGCCGTACAACATCGAAAAAAGCGACGATAACCACTATCGCATCACCCTGGCGCTGGCCGGCTTCCGTCAGGAGGATCTGGATATCCAGCTCGAAGGCACGCGTCTGACCGTGAAAGGTACGCCGGAGAAACAAGAGACCGAGACCAAATGGCTGCATCAGGGGCTGGTTAATCAGCCGTTTAGCCTGAGCTTTACTCTGGCAGACCATATGGACGTCTCCGGCGCAACGTTTACCAACGGGCTGCTGCATATTGACCTGACCCGTAACGTACCGGAAGCCATCGCGCCGCAGCGTATCGCCATTAGCGACCGGCCGGCGTTAAACAGTTAACAAGCCCACCGAACCTGTAGGTCGGGTAAGGCGCAGCCGCCACCCGACACCGCTCACAGACCGCACAAGGCCCTGCCCCGGCAGGGCTTTTTTGTGCGCCATCGCCCATACAACCGCCCACGGCTCTGAGAGAATCCTTAGCATAACTAAGGTTATGCCAAGGAAGTGGATCATGAGTGATATCGCGTTAACCGTCAGCGTGTTGGCCCTGGTCGCTGTTGTTGGCCTGTGGATAGGGAATATCAAAATCCGCGGCGTCGGGTTTGGGATCGGCGGGGTGCTGTTTGGCGGCATTTTTGTCGGCCACTTTGCCGACCAGCTCGGGCTGGTGCTGAGCGCCGAGATGCTCCACTTTACTCAGGAGTTCGGCCTGATCCTCTTCGTCTATACCATCGGGATTCAGGTGGGGCCGGGGTTTTTCGCCTCACTTCGGGTTTCCGGATTGCGGCTCAACCTGTTTGCCCTCGGCATTGTGGTGATGGGCGGGCTGGTCACCGCCATTCTGCATAAAATCTTTGCTATCCCGCTGCCCGTGGTGCTGGGCATTTTCTCCGGAGCGGTCACCAACACGCCCGCGCTCGGTGCCGGACAGCAAATCCTGCGCGATTTGGGCATCGAACCCGGCATCGTCGACCAGATGGGGATGAGCTACGCCATGGCCTATCCGTTTGGCATTTGCGGCATTCTGCTCTCCATGTGGCTGGTCCGCGTCCTGTTTCGCATTAACGTTGATAAAGAGGCGAAAGACCACGAAACCACGCTCACCAACGGCCATATGCCGATTAAAACCATCAACATTCGGGTTGATAACCCCAACCTGAACAATATGGCGATTCAGGACGTACCGATCCTGAACAGCGCCAATATCATCTGCTCGCGCCTTAAGCGCGACGATATGCTGATGGTGCCCGCGCCTGGCACCATCATTCAGCAGGGCGATCTGCTGCATCTGGTCGGCCAGCCCGGCGATTTAAACAACGCGCGGCTGGTGATTGGTCAGGAAGTGGATACCTCTCTCTCAACCCGTGGCACCGATATGCGCGTGGAACGCGTTGTGGTGACTAACGAGCACGTCCTTGGCAAAAAAATACGCGATCTGCAGGTAAAAGAACGCTATGACGTGGTGATCTCCCGCCTCAACCGTGCGGGTGTCGAGCTGGTCGCCAGCCCCGAGGCCAGCCTGCAGTTCGGGGATATCCTCAACCTGGTCGGTCGCCCCTCGTCCATCGACGCCGTGGCGGATATGGTGGGTAACGCCCAGCAGAAGCTGCAGCAGGTGCAGATGTTGCCGGTGTTCATCGGTATTGGACTTGGCGTACTCCTTGGCTCCATCCCGCTGTACGTGCCGGGTTTCCCGGTTGCGCTCAAGCTGGGCCTGGCGGGCGGGCCGTTGATTATGGCGCTGATCCTCGGGCGTATCGGCTGCATCGGTAAGCTCTACTGGTTTATGCCGCCGAGCGCCAACCTGGCGCTGCGCGAGCTGGGCATCGTGCTGTTCCTGGCGGTGGTCGGGCTGAAGTCCGGCGGGGATTTTGTCGATACGCTGATTAAGGGCGAAGGGATGAGCTGGGTCGGCTACGGCATCTTTATCACGGCGATTCCGTTGCTGACGGTAGGCATACTGGCGCGGATGTTCGCCAAAATGAACTACCTGACGCTGTGCGGCATGCTGGCGGGCTCCATGACCGATCCGCCCGCGCTGGCCTTTGCCAACAACCTGCATACCACCAGCGGCGCGGCTGCGCTCTCCTATGCCACCGTCTACCCGCTGGTGATGTTCCTGCGCATCATCACCCCGCAGCTACTGGCGGTGCTGTTCTGGGGGATGGGCTAGCAGGTCGTCCGGGTGGATGCGCCGCAGATGGTAGTCCACCTGGTAATCACTGGTATTGCGGAACATCACGGAATAATTGAGGAACTCGCCGCTGTCGCTGTAGGAAAGGGAGGTGATACGCAGCAGCGGCGTCTGTTCCGGCAGGTTCATATAACCCGCCAGCTGCTTATCGGCCAGCACCGGCGTCAGGCTCTCGTAGTTGCCGCTGATGGTGATCCCGCACTCCTTCTCGATGTAATCAAACTTTGACCCTTCAAGATGCGCCAGCGACAGATTGCGAAACAGCTTCACCGGCATAAAGCTGTCCTCCAGCATCAGCGGCTTTCCGTCCACGTAGCGCACCCGTCGGGAAAAGTAGATCCGCTCATCCACCTGAATTCGCAGCTGGCTGGCGATGGCGGGCGGGGCGGGCATCACTTCGAACTGCAGCACCTTGCTCTGCACCTCTTTTCCCTGCTGACGCAGCACTTCCACCAGCCCGGTCAGGTTGGTGGTTTCGTGGTGAACGTCTTTGCGTGACACAAACGTGCCGCTGCCGTGCCGCCGTTCAACCAGCCCCCAGCTCACCAGCAGATCCAGCGCCTTGCGGATGGTCATTCGCGCCACGCCGAACTCCTGCGCCAGCGCTTTCTCGCCCGGCAGCGGACTGCCGATGTTGTAGTCCGACGAATTCAGCCGCAGCCGCAATCTGTCAGCAATGGATTTGTAGATCACCAGTAGACCTCTCTGCCCTTATCAGGGCGTGGATGGCGTCCTGACATGTCCATATTTACCGCAAAAAGTAGACCTGATTGGTCAAAATAAAACCATGAATGCGATCACGAATCGCAGCGGCACGCCATGTTCGCGCATCAGTAAGTTCTTATGCTCACCTCAGGCCAGCAAAAAACCATAAAGGCCTCTACCCCTACAGGTTGTTTCATGAGGATTTAAAAATGCTCAGTCAAATACAACGTTTTGGCGGTGCCATGTTTACCCCGGTGTTGCTATTTCCGTTCGCCGGGATCGTGGTGGGAATCGCCATCATGCTTCGCAACCCGCTGTTTGTCGGCGAAGCCTTAACGGCCCCCGATCATCTTTTCGCGCAGATTGTTCACATCATTGAAGAAGGCGGCTGGGCGGTGTTCCGCAATATGCCGCTGATTTTTGCCGTCGGCCTGCCGATTGGCCTGGCGAAGCAGGCCCAGGGCCGCGCCTGTCTGGCGGTGCTGATTAGCTTCCTGACCTGGAACTATTTCATCAACGCTATGGGGATGACCTGGGGCCACTTCTTTGGCGTCGACTTCTCCGCCGAACCGACGGCCGGTAGCGGGCTGGCGATGATTGCCGGCATCAAAACGCTCGATACCAGCATCATCGGCGCCATCGTGATTTCAGGCATCGTCACCGCCATCCACAACCGCTATTTTGACAAGCCGCTGCCGGTGTTTCTGGGGATTTTCCAGGGCAGCTCGTTTGTCGTTATCCTCGCGTTCTTCGTCATGATCCCCTGCGCCTGGCTGACGCTGCTGGGCTGGCCGAAAGTGCAGATGGGCATTGAGTCCCTGCAGGCGTTCCTGCGCTCTGCCGGGGCGCTGGGCGTGTGGGTCTATACCTTCCTGGAACGCATTCTGATCCCAACCGGATTGCACCACTTCGTCTACGGTCCGTTCATCTTCGGCCCGGCGGCGGTGGAAGGGGGGATTCAGGTCTACTGGGCGCAGCATCTGCAGGAATTCAGCCAGAGCACCCTGCCGCTGAAAACCCTCTTCCCGGAAGGCGGCTTCGCCCTGCACGGTAACTCAAAAGTGTTCGGTTCGGTCGGGATTGCGCTGGCGATCTGGTACACCGCGTCGCCGGAAAACCGCGTCAAGGTCGCGGGGCTGCTGGTCCCGGCCACGCTTACCGCGGTGCTGGTGGGCATTACCGAACCGCTCGAATTCACCTTCCTGTTTATCTCGCCGCTGCTGTTTGCCGTTCACGCCGTGCTGGCGGCGACCATGGCGACGGTGATGTACACCTTCGGCGTGGTCGGGAACATGGGCGGCGGCCTGCTGGACCAGTTCCTGCCGCAAAACTGGATCCCGATGTTCCATAACCACGCCGCGACGGTCTTTACCCAGATCGGCATTGGCGTCTGCTTCACCGGAATTTACTTCGTGGTCTTCAAAACGCTGATTGCACGTCTGAACCTGAAAACCCCGGGCCGGGAGGAGAGCGAAATCAAGCTCTACAGCAAGGCCGACTATAAGGCGGCGCGCGGGCAAACCACCGCCCCGGCCGCGGCCAGCCAGCAGGTCGGGCAGGCCGCCGGATTCCTGCAGGCGCTCGGCGGCGCGGCCAACATCGAAAGCATCAACAACTGCGCCACCCGCCTGCGCATCGCCCTGGTCGATATGGCGAAAACGCAAAGCGATGACGTCTTCAAAGCCCTCGGCGCCCACGGCGTGGTGCGACGCGGTAACGGCATTCAGGTGATTGTCGGCCTGCACGTTCCTCAGGTGCGCGACCAGCTGGAATCGCTGATGAAAACCCCCTTAACGAATGAACAAACCACCCTGACAGAGGCTATATCATGAAAAAATTCTCAGTTGTCATTGCAGGCGGCGGCAGCACCTTTACGCCTGGTATCGTCCTGATGCTGTTAGCCAACCGTGACCGTTTCCCGCTGCGCGCGCTGAAGTTCTATGACAACGACGGCGCGCGTCAGGAGACCATCGCCGAAGCGTGCAAAATCATCCTTAAGGAGCAGGCTCCGGAGATTGAATTCAGCTACACCACCGATCCGAAAGCGGCGTTTAGCGATGTCGATTTCGTGATGGCGCATATCCGCGTGGGCAAATACCCGATGCGCGAAAAAGATGAAAAAATCCCGCTGCGCCACGGCGTGCTGGGCCAGGAAACCTGCGGCCCGGGCGGGATTGCCTACGGCATGCGCTCTATCGGCGGCGTGCTGGAGCTGGTGGATTACATGGAGCAGTACTCCCCGAACGCGTGGATGCTGAACTACTCCAACCCGGCGGCGATTGTCGCGGAAGCCACGCGCCGCCTGCGTCCGAACGCCAAAATCCTCAATATCTGCGATATGCCGATCGGCATCGAAGGGCGCATGGCACAGATTGTCGGCCTGAAAGACCGCAAAGAGATGCGCGTGCGCTACTACGGCCTGAACCATTTCGGCTGGTGGACGTCAATTGAAGACCTGAACGGCAACGATCTGATGCCGAAGCTGCGCGAATACGTTGCGAAAAACGGTTATGTCCCGCCTTCTGACAACGCTCACACCGAGGCGAGCTGGAACGATACGTTCGCCAAAGCCAAAGACGTGCAGGCGCTGGATCCGGACACCATGCCGAACACCTACCTCAAGTATTATCTGTTCCCGGACTACGTGGTCGCGCATTCCAACCCGGAACGCACCCGCGCCAATGAGGTCATGGACCACCGTGAGAAGAACGTATTCAGTTCCTGCCGGGCGATTATCGAGGCGGGAAAATCCTCCGCCGGTGAGCTGGAAATCGACGAACACGCGTCGTACATCGTCGATCTGGCAACCGCCATTGCCTTTAACACCCAGGAGCGGATGCTGCTGATTGTGCCAAACAACGGGGCCATCCATAACTTTGATGCCGATGCGATGGTGGAAATTCCTTGCCTGGTGGGCCATAACGGACCGGAGCCGCTCACGGTGGGCGATATTCCGCACTTCCAGAAAGGGCTGATGAGCCAGCAGGTGGCGGTGGAAAAACTGGTGGTGGATGCCTGGGAGCAGCGTTCGTACCAGAAACTCTGGCAGGCGATTACCCTGTCGAAAACCGTGCCGAGCGCGTCTGTTGCGAAAGCGATTCTGGATGACCTGATCGAGGCCAACAAGGATTACTGGCCAGCGCTGCACTGATCGTCCCGACCGGCATCGCCCGATGCCGGTCTCCTTGTCCTTGTCGATTTACGCTATGCTGAAGCCTGCCCGTAGCTCGACAAGGAACTTTCATGAAAATTTCCCGCCTCGGCGAAGCGCCGGACTACCGCTTCTCGCTGGCTAATGAACGCACGTTTTTAGCGTGGATCCGCACCGCGCTGGGATTCCTTGCCGCCGGGGTGGGGCTCGACCAGCTCGCGCCTGATTTCGCCACCCCGCTGATTCGCGAGGTGCTGGCGCTGCTGCTGTGCCTGTTCGCGGGCGTGCTGGCAATTTACGGCTACCTGCGCTGGCTGCGCAATGAGAAGGCGATGCGTTTGAAGCAGGATCTGCCCTATACGCGTGGATTACTTATCATCAGCGCGATTTTGCTGGCGGTGGCGGGTGTGGTGATGGTGCTGGTGTTCTATGGCGGATAGCCGCAAAGCGCGACGCGAAGCGGACCCCGGCCTGCAGCCGGAGCGGACGTCACTCGCCTGGCTGCGCACGCTGCTGGGGTATGGTGCGCTGATTGCCCTGGCGATTAAGCACAACTGGCACCGTACCGGGGTGCCGTTCTGGATCTCGCTTGTTGTGCTGGCGCTGGTGGCGATCGTTTTATGGCGCTATACCCGCAGTCGTAACCTGATGGACGTGGCAAAAGAGGATGTTGTGCAGCCGAAGGCGGTGCGGGATAAGTTCCTGATCGCCCTGGCCGTGCTTTCTCTCTCACTGCTGTTTGCGATGACCCACATTCAGCAAATTGTGAGCTTTTAAAGCCCGGTGGCGGCTACGCCTTACCGGGCCTACAACTGCCGCGAACCGTAGGCCGGGTAAGGCGCAGCCGCCACCCGGCATAATTACTTCCCTTTCGCCAGATACTTCGCCATCTCGTCTTCCGGCACCATGCCGCCGCCGGTCGCCCACACCAGGTGGGTAACGCTGGCATCTGAAGGCACGCGCAGCGGCCCGGCCATGCCCGCCAGCGCGGACGGTTCCAGCCGAATGCCTTCCTCCTGCGCCAGCCAGCCGAGCATGTCGTACATGCTCTGATCGGAAAGCGTATAGAACCCGTCAAGCAGGCGCTCCATGGCGCGGCCCACGAAGCCGGACGCGCGTCCTACCGCCAGCCCGTCCGCTGCCGTTACGTTATCAATGCCCAGGTCCTGTACGGCAATCTCGTCGTGCAGGCCGGTGTAGACGCCCAGCAGCATGCACGGGGAGTGCGTGGGCTCCGCGAAGAAGCAGTGGACGTTGTCACCAAAGGCCAGCTTCAGGCCAAACGCCACGCCGCCAGGGCCGCCGCCGACGCCGCACGGCAGATAGACGTACAGCGGATGATCGGCATCCACCACGCGGCCCTGTGCGGCAAACTGCGCCTTTAGCCGCTCGCCTGCCACCGCGTAGCCCAGGAACAGGGTGCGGGAGTTTTCATCGTCAATGAAGAAACAGTTCGGATCGCTTTCTGCCGCTTTGCGTCCCTGCTCCACCGCCACGCCGTAATCCTGCTCATATTCCACGACGATGACGCCGTGGCTGCGCAGTTTGGCTTTCTTCCACTCGCGGGCGTCGGCGGACATATGCACCGTCACCTTAAAGCCGATGCGGGCGCTCATGATACCGATGGACATCCCCAGGTTGCCGGTTGAGCCTACCGCAATGCTGTACTGGCTGAAGAAGTCCTTAAAGCGCGGCTCCAGCAGGATGCTGTAGTCATCCTCCACGCTCAGTAATCCGGCGTCCAGAGCCAGCTTTTCCGCGTGGGTCAGCACCTCATAGATACCGCCGCGCGCTTTAATCGAGCCGGAAATCGGCAGGTGGCTGTCTTTTTTCAGCAGCAGCGTGCCGGGAATAGACTTAGCAGATTCTTTCTCCAGCCGCGCCTGCATTGCCGGGATCGCGACCAGTTCGGATTCAATAATCCCACCCGTTGCCGCCGTCTCCGGGAAGGCTTTCGCCAGATACGGCGCGAAGCGGTTGAGTCGCGCATGGGCGTCGTCCACGTCGGCTTTGGTCAGCCCGACATAGGGCAGCCCTTCCGCCAGCGTGGTGGTGCGCGGGTTAAGCCAGGTGGTTTCTTTCAGGGCAATCAGATCCTCAACCAGAGGAAACTGTGCGGTTAAAGTGGTGATAGTTGCGTTTTCCATAATACGTCTCTTCGCGCTCAGATAATGAAAGAAAGCAGGAATGTGCCGCCAAGTGCAAGCACCGAGGCGATAAACGTCGCCGTCGTATAGTATTTGAAGGTCTCATTCAGGGTCGCGCCGCAGTACTGCTTCACCAGCCAGAAGAGGGAATCGGTGACGATCGTGCAGCCAATTGCGCCGGAACCGATGGCAATGGTAATGATCTCCGGACTGACGTTCGGATAGAGGGGCAGCATCGGCGCGACGATGGCCGTGGCACCCATCATCGCGACCGTCGCGGAGCCAACGGCGGCATGCAGCACCAGCGCCACCAGCCAGGCGAGCAGAATAGGGTGCATGTGCAGGTTCGAGAGAATATGCGCCAGCGAGTCCGCCAGTCCGCTGGTTTTCAGGATGGCGTTGAACGCGCCGCCCGCGCCGATAATCAGCAAAATGTTGGCGATAGAGCCAAAGCCGTGCTCCGTATGGGTCAGCATCGCGCCCATGCCCATGTGCTGGCGGATCCCCAGCAGGTAGTAGGCGACAAACACGGCGATAAACATCGCGGTGATCGGGTTGCCGATAAACTCCAGCAGCGTATACAGCGTGCCGTCTTTTGCCATATTCAGTTCGGCGATGGTCTTCACCAGCATCAGGGCAATCGGCAGCAGCACCGTAAACAGCGTGGCGCCCAGCGACGGCAGGGTATGCTCCTCCCGCACCTTCAGGTCTGAAAATTCCGCCGGAACCGGTTTAAACGGCAGACGATTGCCGAGTAGTTTCAGGAACAGCGGGCCGCCGACCAGAGAGGCCATCAGGCCCACCAGCAGGCCGTAGACGATCACCGTCCCGACGTCCGCCCCTAATTTATTGGTCACAAACAGCGCAGCCGGATGCGGCGGCACCACGCAGTGCACCGCCATCAGCGCGGTACAGAGCGGAATGGCCAGCTTGAGCAGCGACGTGTGGGTCTTTTTGGCGATGGAAAACGCCAGCGGGATCAGCAGGACCACGCCCACTTCCACGAACAGCGTAATGCCGCAGATCAGGCCGACCAGTACCATAATCACGTCTGCTGACAGCCAGCGGCAGCGCTGCAGGGCGATCCCGATGCGCTCTGCCGCGCCGGAAACCTCCATCATCTTGCCGAGAATGGTCCCAAGACCAATCACGGCCGCCAGGAAGCCCAGCGTGCCGCCAATCCCGCTCTCAATGGCGTTTACCATATCCAGCGGGCTCATTCCCATCATTGCGCCGACGAAAAAGCTCGCCAGCAGCAGCGCGAGGAACGGGTGAAACTTCAGTTTTACGATGGTTAAAACAATCAACACAATGCTGACCAGCAGCGTTGCCACAACCCAGACCTGAGATCCCATATCTCACCTCACCCTTATGTCATCTGGGGGTATTGGACGAAAAAGCGGCGTGGGCTGACAAACGATATAAATTGGCGTTCAGGTGAGCCAGATTGAATCAACTGAGTGACTGCGCTCTAAAAAACGCACTTAATCCGCATTAGGTTCACATAAATTCACCCTTAAACGGTATGCTGAGCGCAGAAACCACGCGTGAGAATTGTGATGACCGATGCAAATGAAGCCAGAAACCGGCTGCTCAACGGCTGGCAACTGTCGAAAATGTACACCTTTGAAGTGGCGGCCCGGCATGAATCCTTCGCGCTGGCGGCGGAGGAACTGTCGCTTAGCCCCAGCGCGGTGAGCCACCGCATTAATCTGCTGGAAGAGGAGCTGGGTATTCAGCTGTTTGTCCGTTCGCACCGTAAAGTTGAGCTGACGCAGGAGGGAAAGCGCGTTTACTGGACGCTAAAATCGTCCCTCGACACCCTGAATCAGGAGATCCTGGACATCAAAAACCAGGCGCTGTCCGGCACGCTGACGGTCTACTCCCGGCCGTCGATCGCCCAGTGCTGGCTGGTACCCATGCTGGGCGACTTTACCCGCCGCTATCCGTCAATTTCGCTCACCATCCTGACCGGTAATGATTACGTCAATATGCAGCGAACAGGTGTCGATCTGGCGCTCTACTTCGACGATACCCCGCCAAACCATCTGTCTCACCACTTCCTGATGGACGAAGAGATTTTGCCCGTCTGCTCGCCGCAGTATGCCCGCGAGCATGAGCTGTTGAAAAACCCCGATAACCTCAGCCACTGCACGCTGCTGCATGACCGTCAGGCCTGGAGTAATGATTCTGGTACGGATGAGTGGCTGAGCTGGGCGCAGCACTTTGCGGTGAATATGCCGCCATCATCGGGCATTGGTTTCGATCGTTCCGATTTGGCGATCATTGCGGCCATCAACCACGTCGGCGTCGCGATGGGCAGAAAGCGGCTGGTGCAAAAACGGCTTGAACGGGGCGAACTGATCGCTCCGTTTGGTGACAAGACCCTGAAATGTCATCAGCACTACTATATTTCGACGCTTTCTGGCCGTCAGTGGCCGAAAATTGACGCCTTTATCAGCTGGCTGAGAGAACTGGCAGGTTGAAGAATTATTACGCTTTCGCGCTACACCAAATGTGAAAAAGCGTGCTAAATACAGGTAATGCTTTCGATTTATCCAGGGTAAACCGTGTTAAAGCCTTTTATTGCCTGTGCATTACTGATCTCTTCCGGCTGGGCCATTGCCGCTGAGCCGCCGCTGACGGCCGCCCTTTATGCGCAGCAGCTGGGCGTCGGGATGGATGTGGACTGGGCACGCACCGAGCGCGGCATACGTGAATTCGACCCGCTGGTGGTACGCGATTTTCGGGCTAAAGGCATTACCCACGTGCGCATCCGCGTCGCCGATGAGCCGACGGAAGCGCGGCTGATCCACCTGCGCAAGCTGGTGGAAGCCTGCGAGCAGTATGGCGTGATCCCGATAGTCGCGTATCAGGCTGATGAATATAAAAACGACCCGAAAGCCGATAACGAGAAAGAGACGGTCAACTGGTGGATTGCCGTGGCGCACTATTTCGGTCAGAGCTACCCGCTGCTGGGTTTTGACCTCATCTATGAACCGGCCGACAAGCTCAACCACAATCTGGCGTCGTTAAACCGCGTCTATGAAAAGACCATCAAAGCGATCCACGACATCGACCCACAGCGCATGATCTTCATTGCGCCGCGCCTGCGTGCCGCGCCGGAGGAGTTATCCAGTCTGAAGCTGCCCGCGCACAGCCAAAACTATCTGCTGGCGGAGTGGCATATTTTCCCGTGGGGGCCGCTGAAGAATGGCGGTAAATACCCGTGGACGTCCGGCACGGCGGCGGAGAAAGCGGCAATCCGTAACCGCATCAATGCCGCGCTGCACTGGCAGCAAAAAACCGGGCACGTTAGCTGGGTTGGGGGCTGGGGCGTGGGAGAATCAAGCCGCTTTACGCCAACCGCCTCGCAAATAGCGTTCGCTACCTTTATGGCCTGCGAGCTGCAAAAGGCGAAAATCCCGTATGCGCTTAACGCGGATTTCCAGTTTTACGACGGGGAAGAGGGCGCCTGGCGGCCTGCGCCAGAGCCGTTATTGCAGGCGATGATCGCCCCTGTCTGTGAAAAGCCCGGCGAGAAGCCGGGCCATCATGCGGTTAAACCGGCTGCTCGTGATGCGGGACACGCGACGCCAGCGGCAGCCAGCACAGTAAAATCAGCAGCCCCATCAGCGTCATCAACAACCCCAGACTAGCCTGCCCGGTCTGCGGCATCATCGCTGAGAGCCAGGCCAGCGCGCCGGAACCGATGTTCTGCAAACCGCCCACCAGCGCGCCCGCCGTACCTGCGAGGAACGGGAACGGCTCCATCGCGCCGCTGGTAGCGAGCGGGAACAGCATCCCCGCGCCAAAGAAGAATAGCGCCGCCGGGATGAGCAGCGTCCAGACGGTCATCACGCCAAACAGCCCCGGGATCCACATCATCAGACCCGCCAGCAGACAGCTGATCACCGACTGCCACATCAGGGTGGAGAAGCGTTTGTTTGGTCGCCCGGCAAACCACGCGCCGAAGAACGCCGCCGGGATCGGCAGAATAAACAGAATGCTCACCACCATACTGCTCAGGCCAAGCCCCGCGCCCAGCAGCACGCCGGAGCAGGCTTCAAACACCGCGATACCCGCCAGGCCGCCAATCAGCATCAGCAGGTAGCAGGTGAACGCGCCGTTGCCGAACAGCGTTTTATAGCTGGCGATAAGCTTCGTGCGCGGCGCGTCCTGCGGGCGCGTTTCCGGCATCCAGCGCGCCATGCTGAAGGTGACAATCATGCAGAGCACCAGCAGGAAGGCGTAACAGGCGCGCCAGGACCACATGGTGTCCAGCAGGCCGCCGATCAGCGGGGCCAGCAGCGGGCTGACCAGAATGCCCATATTCAACAGGCTGTTGGCATGGCGCAGCTGGGTACCCTGATACATATCGCGCGGTAAGGTTCGCGCCATCACCCCGCCGACGCCGGTCCCGACGCCCTGCAGGGCGCTGGCGGCAATCAATACGGTCAGGTTATGGGTGGTCATCGCAATGACGGTCGCCACCATGAAAATGCTCATGCCCACCAGGATCACCGGGCGACGCCCGACGCGGTCGGAGAGCGGGCCGTAGAAGAGCTGCGAAACGCCATAGGTCAGCAGGTAAGCTGCCATTACGCTCTGTACTGCGCCCTCGCGGACGTTTAATTCCTTTGCCATGTCGGCAATCGCCGGAATGTAGATGGTTTGCGCCATCTGACCGACGGCCACCAGTAACACCAGCATCAACAATAAGTTAACGTTCCGTTGCTTTTTCATGTCGCTGAATACTTTTGCCAAAAGAGAAAAATGAAGAATAAGTGACTGCGCATTCCCATAAATGCGCGAGGAATCTACCACAGAGAGATGACAATTTAAGCATTGTTGTGGTGAATGAAAAAACCGGTAAAGGCAGGATTTGTAAACAAGAACGGCAACTAATGTTGCCAGTGCTTTACGCCAGACGCAGCAGAATGGCGCCGCCGGCAATGCCCAGCGCCGCCGCGATGCGCAGGCCCGCAACCTTTTCTTTTAAAAGCAAAAATGCGATCAGCGCGCCAAAGAGTATGGAAGTTTCCCGCAGCGCCGCGACCACCGCCAGCGGTGCCTGCGTCATTGCCCACAGCGCCAGACCGTACGAGCCCATGGTGCCAACGCCGCCGAGCAGCCCCTTTTTCCAGTGCAGACGCAGGTAGCCGGACGCCTCGCGTCGACGCGCGAGCATCGCCCAGCCGAGCAGGCAGAAGCCGTTCATAAAGAAGGTCCACAGCGTATAGCCCAGTGCGGTGTCCGACAGCCGCACGCCGGTGCCGTCCACCAGGGTATACCCGGCGATAAAACAGGCATTCAGCAGCGCCAGCCAGATCCCCTTGCGCGACTGCATGCGCCCGTTCATCGCCATCGCCAGAATCGACAGGCAAATTACCCCAATGCCGGACCAGGCGAGCCAGGAGAGACGATCGCCAAGCGCCAGCACGCTGATCAGCGCCACCAGCAGCGGTGCGGTGCCGCGCATCAGCGGATAGGTCTGGCTCATATCGGAGACCTGATAGGTCTTTGCCACTAGCACGGTGTACACCACCTGTAAGGCGCAGGAGACTAACAAAAACGGCCAGCTTGCGGCAGAGGGCTGTGGAGAGAAGGGGAGCAGCACCAGGGCAATCAGCGTGGCGGAGCCGCTGACGCTAATCGCGGAATAGAGCTTGTCCGTTCCGGCTTTAACGATGGCATTCCAGCTGGCATGCAGCAGGGCTGCGAACAGCAAAATGCAGAATACGGTGATGGTCATGGCGTATCGGGTGATGAATTGTCACTCAACTGTAACATTCACGTCCTGAAGCTGCCAGCCGGTTACACCGCACAAAAAAGGCGGTGCGTCACCCGCGGTTCGTCCGAGACCAGCGTAAAACCTGCCCGGCGATAAAACCCGTAGGCAGCGTCCGGCGCATGGGTATTGAGGAAATCAAACCAGATGCTGGCATCGGCCATCACGACGGTTAAAAGCTGCTTGCCAATCCCCAGCCCGCGGCACTTCTCGCTGACGTAGAGATGGCGAATACGTCCAGCGCGCGGCTGCTGGCTGAACGGATCGCGGTTGAGGCCGCACACGCCTACCAGCTTGCCGTTAAGAAACGCACCCAGCAGCTTTTCGCCCGGCGCGTTAAAGCGGTTCTCACCCCGCTGCCAGCTCTCTTCAAGCCTGCGCAGCATGTTAAAATTCAGTGCAATACTTTCCGCCTTCAGGGCGATAAACCCCGGCTCATCAGGCGTAACAGGCTCAATTAACAGACGCGACATAGCATTCCCTCGTTATTAAAGAGGGGCGGTTGCCCGCCCCTCTCAGGTGCGACTTGAACCTGAATTACCGAACGAATTTCAGGACAGCATCAAGCAGTTGCAGTACAGCAACAATGAGTTTAAGGATAAGTATCACCATATCCACTACGCTCATACGCGTCTCCTTTTGGTTAAAAGGAGCACGATGCTGGCTTACCTTTCCGCCGCCTGTTGCCAGCACCTGGATTGACGTAACACAGTGTGCTCACTTCAGGGGTTAAGGCACTGACGGCACCACCCGTTTCAGCCAGGACTTCGTTGCGCCGGTAGAACTGCGGCCCCTTCGCTCACTGCGAACACCCTCAGTATAGATAAATACTGTATGTATGAACAGTATTTTTTGGACAAAAATCGAAAGGCGATCCATACTCAAAAACGTCAAAATCCGTGCCGGAATTGCGCGTTCGTCTTCGATCGCGTATACTTTTCGCGTTGACGTAACACAGTGTGTTCTGCGGCGACCAACCGCAAAACCCTGATAAAAACCTCGCTTAGGCGGGGTTTTTTGTTTTCTGGTCTGCCCACAAAAAAATACCGGGATAAGCAGTGGCCTGGTTAGGCTTCTTAAGAAATCAATTTTATGCAGGTGAACAAGGATAGTTTTACGAGATGCAGCACCAAATAAGCCATTTAATATAAACAACAGACTCACCAGGATATTAAAATCGCAACGCATATAGACGTAAAAAATAATATTTAATCGAATTATTTTTCTCGTGAATGTGTTTTTGAGGCAATTTCACCGGTTTGAATTACTCTGCTTTCCAATGTATATTCTTATAACCACAGGCATGATATGGATATGTTATGCAAGCATCGGATTATTTGAAGATGAAGTTCCAGAGCGACAGACAGTTGGCTATTTATGGACAGCAAGGCGTTGCCGGGACATGGAAAGCATTAAAGGGAATCGGCTCTGATATCTATTCAGGAATGGAGCGTGTAAGCTGGTACTCATCATGCTTAATCCCCAGCTATCACGATGTATGTGATGAGCTTCTCTCAGAAGAAAAGAGGATGTACCTCTCAATTGTGTCTCTTTACCGTTATCGCGATGTAATAGCACAGATGCTTTATCTTTATTTTAAAAGTATTCTAAATGACTCTGAAAATGGAAATGAACAAAATCGCGCCCGCAAGACGGGTTCACAAGTAACCGGACTTGTTAAAAATATCCCTACAAGCAAAGCAGCGCGTTTAGCAATAGCATGGGGGTTGGCAATATATCTTTCCAAATCTGGCCTGCTCTCAGAAATCGTCGTCGAACGGCTTGCACGTCGTGTACCGAACGTTGTCATGGCATTTCAACTCATTGGCACGGACCAGAAGTGCGCGCTTGCTGCTCGTCGCCTGAAAACGTTGGACCCAAAGTATTACGCCACTCTCTATGCCGCACAACTGGAGATGCTCTATTACTTTATTGAACCATTCCTGTCTGAACTCATTAAGAAGGTTCAAATGGGATTCTACAGGGATTTTGAAGCGATTTATGACGACTTAAGGGACAAGTAGCGTGTTTAAGAGTCTGTTATCAATTCTCTTTACGGATATTTTATTTCCTGTTTATGTTTTTGTATGCGCCTCTTTTTTTCTGTGGTTGGTACCTGACCACTGGGTATTACTCACATTTATTGCTATCGGTGTATTTATCATTGTTCATCCAATAATTTTCGGTCGTTTTGATAAGTACGATTGATTTTTTAAAAAAAAGTATTCCTTATGTCAAATCCGGCTTATTTATTTCTTACAGATGAAAATGGTTCCCCCATGGTTGGCCCCTGCCTTGTGACAGGGCGTGAAGGTTCAATTGAACTTAAATCGTTCACTCATAATGTCAACATCCCAGTCGACGGGAATACCGGGAAATTGACGGGCACGCGCATCCACATGCCCATCATGTTTCAGAAAGAATTTGATCGTGTAACCCCGCTTCTCTTTCGCGCGCTGAGTACGGGAAGAACACTCCAGTCAGCCACCATTAAGATGTATCAGATTAATGAGGCGGGTTTAGAACAGGAATATTTTAATATCCTCCTGGAGAATGTGAAAATAACCTCAATCACACCTGACCTGTATCCCGGCGCAAACACGGGAACACACCTTGAAACGGTTCTTATACGCTATGAGCAAATCACCTGGAAGCATTGCGACGGCAATGTCATCTATAGTGACTCCTGGAATGAGCGGGCAACGTACTGAAACGTGATCCCTGACGCATTTTTGCGCAGATGAAAATTTTTCCATTGTCACGCCCGAAAACCTGTGTTTGTATAAATTCAATCAATGATTCCAAACACAGGTCCCCAATGACTTCATCCATCTTCACTTCGACCCTACTAAAAACTGCGCAACCAGCCGCAGTGGTCGTCGTGCGTGTGGTGGTGGTCGTCGGCAATGCGCCGTAGGGACTGGATCAACACACGAATCCAAAACCCCGCCGGCGCAAACCGGGCGGGGTTTTTCGTTTAGGACCCTCCCCGGAAAGTCGGCTCAGAAGAAAAGGACTGGAGCATGGCAAGTTCGGGCACAACATCCACCAAGACGCGTTTTACCGGCGCGCAGCTGATCGTTCATCTGCTGGAGCGACAGGGCATTACCACGGTTGCGGGCATCCCCGGCGGCACGGTGCTGCCGCTGTACGATGCGTTAAGCCAAAGCACGCAGATCCGCCACGTGCTGGCGCGCCACGAGCAGGGGGCGGGGTTCATCGCTCAGGGCATGGCGCGCACACAGGGTAAACCGGCGGTCTGTATGGCCTGCAGCGGCCCGGGCGCAACCAACCTGGTCACTGCCATCGCCGACGCGCGTCTCGACTCCATTCCGCTGATCTGCATTACCGGCCAGGTGCCGTCCTCGATGATCGGTACCGATGCGTTCCAGGAAGTGGATACCTACGGCATCTCTATCCCCATCACCAAACATAACTATTTAGTTCGCGACATCGCCGAGCTTCCTCAGGTTATCAGCGATGCTTTCCGCATTGCGCAGTCTGGCCGCCCGGGCCCGGTGTGGATAGACATTCCTAAGGATGTCCAGACCGCAGAAATTGAGATCGACGTTCTGCCTGAACCGGGCGAGCGTGCCCCCGCGCCAGCATTTAGCGCGGAGAGCGTGCGCGACGCCGCCGCCATGATTAACGCCGCCAAACGTCCGGTGCTCTATCTGGGCGGCGGGGCGATCAACGCCGCGGATGAAATCCGCCAGTTTGCGGAAAAAGCCAACCTGCCGACCACCATGACCCTGATGGCGCTCGGCATGCTGCCAAAAGCGCACCCGCTGTCCCTGGGGATGTTGGGCATGCACGGCGCGCGCAGCACCAACTACATCCTGCAAGAGGCGGATTTGCTGATTGTTATGGGCGCGCGTTTTGATGACCGGGCGATTGGCAAAACCGAGCAGTTCTGTCCGAATGCCAAAATCATTCACGTGGATATCGATCGCGCCGAGCTGGGTAAAATCAAGCAGCCGCACGTGGCGATTCAGGGCGACGTAGCCGAAGTGCTGGCGCAGTTGATCCCGCAAACCGAGGCGACCGATCGCGCCGACTGGCGCCAGCTGGTGGCCGACCTGCAGCGCGAGTTCCCGGGCGCGATCCCAACTGAAGGCGATCCGCTGAGCCATTACGGCCTGATCAACGCCGTGGCCGCCTGCGTCGACGACAGCGCGATTATCACCACCGACGTGGGACAGCATCAGATGTGGACCGCCCAAGCCTACCCGCTGAACCGTCCACGCCAGTGGCTGACCTCCGGCGGTCTGGGAACCATGGGCTTCGGTCTGCCTGCAGCAGTTGGTGCGGCGCTGGCGAATCCGGACCGCAAGGTCATCTGCTTCTCCGGCGACGGCAGCCTGATGATGAACATTCAGGAGATGGCGACCGCAGCCGAAAACCAATTAGACGTAAAAATCATCCTGATGAACAACGAGGCGCTGGGCCTGGTGCACCAGCAGCAGAGCCTGTTCTACAAGCAGGGCGTGTTTGCGGCAACCTATCCGGGGATGATTAACTTTATGCAGATTGCCGCCGGCTTTGGCCTGCACACCTGCGATCTGAACGCGGAAGAGGATGCCCACGCGGCGCTGCAGGCGGCGATCTCGCGTCCGGGCCCGGCGCTGATCCACGTCCGTATCGACCCTGAACAAAAAGTGTATCCGATGGTGCCGCCGGGTGCGGCAAATACTGAGATGGTGGGAGAATAAGCCATGCAGAAACAACATGATAACGTCATTCTGGAACTCACCGTCCGCAACCATCCTGGCGTCATGACTCACGTCTGCGGGCTGTTTGCCCGCCGGGCGTTTAACGTGGAAGGCATTCTCTGCCTGCCGATTCAGGGCAGCGAGCACAGCCGCATCTGGCTACTGGTCAACGATGACCAGCGTCTGGAGCAGATGATGGCGCAGATCGACAAGCTGGAGGACGTCACCAACGTGGCGCGCAACCAGTCCGATCCCACCATGTTTAACAAAATTGCGGTGTTCTTCGAATAGATCGCTTAAGGTAAGCGTCTTTCGCTCTTGTAGGCCGGATAAGCGCAGCGCTATCCGGCATTTCAGACCGCAGGAACACACATGACCACCATCGCCCTTATCGACGACCACCTTATCGTCCGCTCTGGCTTTGCCCAGCTTCTCAACCTCGAACCGGATTTCCAGGTCGTGGCCGAGTTTGGCTCCGGTCGCGAAGCGCTGGCGGGTCTGCCGGGGCGCGGAGTGCAGGTCTGTATCTGCGACATTTCGATGCCGGATCTCTCCGGGCTGGAGCTGTTAAGCCAGCTGCCGAAAGGGATGGCAACCATTATGCTCTCGGTCCACGACAGCCCGGCGCTGGTCGAGCAGGCGCTCAACGCGGGCGCGCGCGGGTTCCTCTCCAAACGCTGTAGCCCGGACGAGCTGATTGCCGCCGTGCGCACCGTCTCCACCGGCGGCTGCTACCTGACGCCGGATATCGCCATCAAGCTGGCGGCCGGACGACAGGATCCGCTCACCAGACGCGAGCGTCAGGTGGCTGAGAAGCTCGCGCAGGGGATGTCGGTAAAAGAGATTGCCGCCGAGCTGGATCTGTCGCCGAAGACCGTGCACGTCCATCGCGCCAACCTGATGGAAAAACTCAACGTCAGCAACGACGTCGAGCTGGCGCGCCGCATGTTCGACAGCTGGCAATGAGTCCCGTGTTTTCGCGGCTGATCGCCGTCGTTGCGAGCTTTTTTATCTTCTCTGCCGCGTGGTTCTGCCTGTGGAGCATCAGCCTGCATCTGGTGGAACGTCCTGAACTGGCGGTGCTGCTCTTTCCCTTCGGCCTGCGACTGGGGTTAATGCTCCAGTGCCCGCGCGGCTACTGGCCCGTTTTGCTGGGCGCAGAGTGGCTGCTGCTGGTCTGGCTGGCGCAGGAAGTCGCTTTGGCGCATCTGCCATTATTGATGACCGGAAGCCTGCTTACGCTTCTCCCGGTTGCGCTCATTTCCCGCTATCGTCACCAGCGCGACTGGCGCACGCTGCTGCGTCAGGGGGCGGCACTGATTGCCGCCGCGCTGCTGCAGTCCCTGCCGTGGGTTGGCGACAAGGAGATGCTCAACGCGCTGCTGCTCACCCTCACCGGTGGCCTGACGCTTGCGCCGACCTGCCTCGTTATCTGGCACTATCTCTCCAGCACCGTCTGGCAACCGCTTGGGCCGGGGCTGGTGTCCCAACCGGTGAACTGGCGCGCCCGGCATCTCATCTGGTATCTGCTGCTGTTCGTGGTGAGCCTCTGGCTTCAGCTCGGTTTACCTGCCGAGCTTTCACGCTTCACGCCGTTTTGCCTGGCGCTGCCGATTATTGCCCTGGCCTGGCACTACGGCTGGCAGGGGGCGCTGATCGCGACCCTGATGAACGCCATCGCGCTGATTGCCAGCCAGACCTGGCACGACCATCCGGTGGATCTGCTGCTCTCGCTGCTGGCCCAGAGCCTGACCGGGCTGCTGCTCGGGGCGGGCATTCAGCGTCTGCGCGAGCTGAACCAGTCCCTGCAAACCGAGCTGGCGCGCAACCGGCGTCTGGCTGAACGCCTGCTGGAGACCGAAGAGAGCGTGCGGCAGGAGGTCGCCCGCGAGCTGCATGATGACATCGGCCAGACGATCACCGCCATCCGCACCCAGGCGGGCATTGTCCAGCGTCTGGCGGCGGAAAACGCGGGCGTAAAGCAGGGTGGGGCGCATATCGAGCAGCTTTCACTGGGTGTGTATGACTCGGTGCGACGCCTGCTCGGCAGGCTGCGTCCGCGCCAGCTCGACGACCTGTCGCTGGAGCAGGCGGTGCGTTCCCTGATGCGCGAGATGGAGCTGGAAAGCCGCGGCATTGTCAGCCATCTCAACTGGCGAATTAACGAATCTGTGCTGAGCGAAGGCCAGCGCGTAACCCTTTTCCGCGTCTGTCAGGAAGGGCTGAACAATATTGTTAAACACGCCAATGCCAGCGCGGTCACGATCCAGGGCTGGCAGCAGGACGAACGCCTGATGCTGATAATTGAAGACGACGGCTGCGGCCTGCCGCCGGGCTCCGGCCACCAGGGCTTTGGCCTGGCGGGCATGCGCGAGCGCGTAAAGGCGCTGGGCGGCACGCTAAACCTCTCCTGCACCCACGGGACGCGCGTCAGCGTCAGCCTGCCGCTACGGAGTTATCATGTTTAAAACCCCTGCCAGCGCCGCGCCGATTGGCGACAAAGCGGAAATCGACGCCCGCTACCGCTACTGGCGTCGCCATATTCTGATCGCCATCTGGCTCGGCTACGCGCTGTTCTACTTTACCCGCAAAAGCTTCAACGCCGCCGCGCCGGAAATTCTCGCCAGCGGCGTGATGACGCGCACCGACATCGGCCTGCTGGCGACGCTGTTTTACATCACCTACGGCTTGTCGAAGTTCTTCTCCGGCATCGTCAGCGATCGCTCCAACGCGCGTTATTTCATGGGCGTAGGGCTGATCGCCACCGGCGTGGTGAACATTCTGTTTGGCTTCTCTACCTCGCTGTGGGCCTTTGCCCTGCTGTGGGCGCTTAACGCCTTCTTCCAGGGCTGGGGTGCGCCGGTCTGCGCCCGCCTGCTTACGGCGTGGTACTCTCGCAACGAGCGCGGCGGCTGGTGGGCCGTCTGGAACACCGCGCACAACGTCGGCGGGGCGCTGATCCCGATGGTGGTGGGTGCCGCGGCGCTGCACTACGGCTGGCGCGCGGGGATGATGATTGCGGGTGGCCTGGCGATTGTCGCCGGGCTGTTCCTCTGCTGGCGCCTGCGTGACAGGCCGCAGACCGTGGGCCTGCCTGCGGTGGGCGACTGGCGGCACGACGAGATGGAGATTGCCCAGCAGCAGGAGGGCGCGGGATTGACCCGCAAGGAGATCCTCACCAAATACGTGCTGAAAAACCCCTACATCTGGCTCCTCTCGCTTTGCTACGTGCTGGTCTACGTGGTGCGCGCGGCCATCAACGACTGGGGCAATCTGTACATGTCCGAGACGCTCGGCGTGGACCTGGTCACTGCTAACTCGGCGGTCACGATGTTCGAACTGGGTGGGTTTATCGGCGCGCTGGTGGCGGGCTGGGGCTCGGATAAGTTGTTCAACGGCAACCGCGGCCCGATGAACCTGATTTTTGCCGCCGGGATTTTGCTCTCTGTTGGCTCGCTGTGGCTGATGCCGTTCGCCAGCTACGTCATGCAGGCGGCGTGCTTCTTCACCACCGGCTTCTTCGTCTTTGGCCCGCAGATGCTCATCGGCATGGCGGCGGCAGAGTGCTCCCACAAAGAGGCGGCAGGCGCGGCGACGGGCTTTGTCGGGCTGTTTGCCTACCTCGGCGCATCGCTCTCCGGCTGGCCGCTGGCGCGGGTCATCGACATCTGGCACTGGAGCGGCTTCTTCGCAGTGATTGCCATCGCGGCGGGAATTTCCGCCCTCCTGCTGCTGCCGTTTTTACATGCGCAGGCACCGCGTGAAGCCAGTGTGATGTGATGCGCCTCACCTTTTCACCCCGAGTGGCGCAAAACTAAGAAATTTTCCCGGTTTTACCTGGACGCTGTCTCAGGCATCTCTCCCGGCTGATTTTTACAATGCTGCAAAAATCAGCTCAGGAGTAAACCAACCATGCTGGCCTTCTTAAATCAGGTGCGCAAGCCGACCCTGGATCTGCCGCTCGACGTGCGGCGCAAGATGTGGTTCAAACCGTTCATGCAGTCCTATCTGGTGGTCTTCATCGGCTACCTGACCATGTACCTGATCCGCAAGAACTTTAACATCGCGCAGAACGACATGATCTCCACCTACGGGCTGAGCATGACGCAGCTGGGGATGATTGGCCTGGGCTTCTCCATCACCTACGGCGTGGGAAAAACTGTCGTTTCCTACTATGCGGACGGCAAAAACACCAAGCAGTTCCTGCCGTTTATGCTGATCCTCTCCGCCATCTGTATGCTCGGCTTCAGCGCCAGCATGGGCGCGGGCTCCGTCAGCCTGTTCCTGATGATCGCCTTCTACGCCCTGAGCGGTTTCTTCCAGAGTACCGGCGGGTCGTGCAGCTACTCCACCATCACCAAATGGACGCCGCGCCGCAAGCGAGGGTCGTACCTCGGCATGTGGAATATCTCCCACAACCTCGGCGGGGCGGGTGCGGCAGGCGTGGCGCTGTTTGGCGCAAACTACCTGTTCGACGGCCACGTGATCGGTATGTTTATCTTCCCGTCGATTATCGCCCTGATTGTCGGCTTTATCGGCCTGCGCTTCGGCAGCGACTCCCCCGAATCCTACGGCCTCGGCAAAGCTGAAGAGCTGTTCGGCGAGGAGATCAGCGAAGAGGACAAAGAGACCGAAGAGAACCAGATGACCAAATGGCAGATCTTTGTTGAGTACGTGCTGAAAAACAAAGTGATCTGGCTGCTCTGCTTCTCAAACATCTTCCTCTACGTGGTGCGCATCGGCATCGACCAGTGGTCTACCGTGTACGCCTTCCAGGAGCTTAAGCTCTCTAAAGAGGTGGCGATTCAGGGCTTCACCCTGTTCGAAGTGGGCGCGCTGGTCGGCACGCTGCTGTGGGGCTGGCTCTCCGACCTCGCCAACGGCCGTCGCGCGCTGGTGGCCTGCATCGCGCTGGCGCTGATTATCGCTACCCTCGGCGTCTACCAACACGCCAGCAACCAGTACGTTTACCTCGCATCCCTGTTTGCGCTCGGCTTCCTGGTGTTTGGTCCGCAGCTGCTGATCGGCGTGGCGGCCGTAGGGTTCGTCCCGAAAAAAGCGATCGGCGCCGCCGACGGGATCAAGGGCACCTTCGCCTACCTGATCGGCGACAGCTTCGCCAAGCTGGGTCTGGGAATGATCGCCGACGGCACGCCAATTTTCGGCCTCACCGGCTGGGCGGGCACCTTCGCGGCGCTGGATGCAGCTGCGATCGGCTGTATCGTCCTGATGGCGATGGTTGCCGTACTGGAAGAACGTAAAATTCGCCGTGAGAATCGTGCGCAGAAATTAAAAACAGCCTGAGTGTGCAGGTAACTTCTTTGCCCGGTGTGTGATGCCGGGCTTTTTTATTTCCGCCGACGGCATTAATACCTTATCCCCCGTTCTGCAACGTCTTTTCAGTGCACTATTCTGGTTCTGCCCGCTGTTGACGCCGTGCGTTTCCCGCTATGATGAGCGGCTAGTCAAAGGAGAACGCATGGTCTGGATAATGCTGGCAACGCTTGCCGTGGTGTTTGTGGTGGGATTTCGCGTCCTGACCTCAGATTCCCGCCGCGCCATCAAACGTTTAAGCGAGCGTCTGGGCATCACCCCGATGCCGGTCGAGTCGATGATCGATCAGTTCGGTAAAACGCCGGGCAATGAGTTTATCCGCTACCTTGAGCGCCCCGACGAGGCGCATTTGCAAAACGCCGCACAGGTGCTGCTGATCTGGCAGGTCTGCATTGTCGACGGCAGTGAAGAGAACCTGCACACGTGGCACCGCCTGCTGCGTAAAGCCCGCCTGGCCGCGCCGATCACCGATGCGCAAATTCGTCTGGCGCTCGGCTTTATGCGCGAGATGGAGCCCGATCCGCAGGAGCTGAACGCCTTCCAGCTGCGCTATAACCAGCTCTTCCTGCCGGAAGAGGGCGTGTTTTACCTGCACTGATCTCCTCTAAAAACCACAAAAGTTGTCTAAACGTTAAATTCGTCACACTTTTGATGATAAACTGCGCGACTTTTCCGCACGTTTTTATCTTCAGGTGACGCCATGACAGAACATATCCAGCCCTCGACCAGACCGCAGACCAGCGAGGTTTCACGCCCCAACTGGTCGGCCGTTTTCGCCGTGGCATTCTGCGTCGCCTGCCTGATTACCGTTGAGTTTCTGCCGGTGAGCCTGTTGACGCCGATGGCGCAGGATCTGGGCATTTCCGAAGGCGTGGCGGGGCAGTCCGTTACCGTCACCGCCTTTGTGGCGATGTTTGCCAGTCTGTTTATCACCCAGGTGATTGGCACCATCGACCGCCGCAAAGTGGTCATTCTGTTCAGCGTGCTGCTGACGCTCTCCTGCCTGCTGGTCTCCTTCGCGGAAAGCTTTACCCTGCTGCTGCTGGGGCGCGCCTGTCTGGGGCTGGGGCTCGGCGGCTTCTGGGCGATGTCCGCCTCGCTGACCATGCGCCTGGTGCCTGCGCGCACCGTGCCGAAAGCGCTGTCCGTCATCTTTGGCGCGGTCTCTATCGCGCTGGTGATTGCCGCGCCGCTGGGCAGCTTCCTCGGCGGGATTATCGGCTGGCGTAACGTCTTCAACGCGGCGGCGGTGATGGGCCTGCTCTGCGTTATCTGGGTGTGGAAGGCGCTGCCGTCCCTGCCGGGTGAAGCGGCGCACCACAAGCAAAACATGTTCAGCCTGCTGAAGCGCCCCGGCGTGCTGGCGGGGATGACCGCGATCTTTATGTCCTTTGCCGGGCAGTTTGCCTTCTTCACCTATATTCGCCCGGTGTATATGACCATGGCGGGCTTTGACGTCGACGGCCTGACGCTGGTGCTCCTGAGCTTCGGTATTGCCAGCTTTGTCGGCACCTCTCTGTCGTCCCAGTTCCTGAAGCGCTCCCTGAAGGTGGCGCTGGCGGGGGCGCCGCTGGTGCTGGCAGTGAGCGCCACGGTGCTGGTGCTGTGGGGCAGCGATAAGTGGGTCGCGTCTGCCATTGCGATTATCTGGGGCTTTGCCTTTGCGCTGGTGCCGGTGGGCTGGTCAACGTGGATCACCCGCTCGCTCGCCGATCAGGCGGAAAAAGCCGGGTCGATTCAGGTGGCGGTGATCCAGCTGGCAAACACCTGCGGCGCGGCGATTGGCGGCGTGGCGCTCGACCACCTGGGGCTGACGTCACCGCTGGTGATTTCCGGCACGCTGATGCTGTTGACCGCGCTGCTGGTGGCAGGGAAGGTTAAAGCCAAGTAGTCAATTTTCCCCTCACCCTAACCCTCTCCCCACAGGGGAGAGGGGACTGCTCGGGGCGGTCTTTTCCCCCTCGCCCCTTTGGGGTGTACGGTCCGGGATGAGGGGACATCAGGCTAAGCCGATGTCCTCACCCGTCTTCTTGAATCCATCGAAATCAGCACCACCGACGACACGATCAGCAGCGTCCCCAGCCAGTCCGGCAGGGTAAACGCCACGCCCAGCAACATCACCGACAGCAACGCGCTGCTCAGCGGCTCGGCGCAGCTCAGAATGCTCGCCTTCGGCCCGCCGATCATCTGCGCGCCTTTCAGATACAGGCTGAAGGTCAGCGCGGTGCCGATCACCACCAGATAGAAAAACGCCAGCAGCAGGCTGCCGTCAATGACGAAGGTAGTCCCGCGCCCGGCGTAGAACGGCGTCAGCATTAACCCGGCAATCAACATACTCCAGCCGACAATCGGCAATGTGCCGTAGCGGGCAATCAGCGTTGACGGATAGGTGGTGTAAAACGCCGCGGCAAACGCCGAGGCGATGCCAAAGAACAGCGCGGCTGGCGAGATGGAGAGCGAGGTTGGGTCGCCGTGGGTCACCAGCAGGAACGTCCCGACAAGCGAGGTCACAATTGCGGACAGAACAAACACGCCGGGGCGCGTTTTCCGCGCCAGCGCGAACCACGCCACGATAATGGTTGGCGACAGAAACTGCAGCACGGTGGCGGTAGCGGCGTTGGATTTTTCAATCGTCAGCAGGAAGGTGAGCTGCACGGTGAGCGCGCCGACCAGCGAGAAAAACAGCAGGCTGAGGGCGTCTTTGCGATGCTTGATGACCGAGAAAATCTTGTCGCCGTGAACGAAGGAGAGCGTCAGGAGGATCACGCCGGTAAACAGCAGGCGAACCATGGTCAGGTAAGGCGAAGAAATGTGGCTTTTCTCCATGATGTACTGCGCGCAAACGCCGGAACTGCCCCATAAAACGGCGGCGATCAGGACGTTCAGCATCCCTTTACGTGTGGAACCCATTTTCTCCCCTGCTATGTTGATTTTTTTCTAGCATAACATGGGATCTTGCCGGATGGCGCTGCGCTTACCCGGCCTACAAAACCTTGTAGGCCCGTGCAAGCGCAGCGCCGCCGGGCGAAACAAACGACGCTCTACTAGAACCACGCCTCCCACATTGCGCCGACGTTGAAGTCGTCGAGCGTCTCGTCTTTGGTGTTGTTCACGCGCGCGGTGCGTGCGTTATCCACTTTGCCGCCGGTCACGTAGAAGCGCAGCATCGGACGGAACTCTGGCCCCATGGCGATAGACATGTTCTGCGACAGGGTCAGCTTCCAGCCCTTGTTGTCGCCGCCGTTATCGTAGTCAACGTGCTGCCAGCCTGCTTCCAGCCAGGTGGAGTGAACGTCGTTCCACCAGTGCATCGGGCGCACGATGGCGTTGTAGTTCTTACGGTTGTCGGTCTTATCGCGGCTGTTGTCATAATCGTGGAAGGCGAGGATGTACTCCACCTGCGTCGCCTGGGTGAATTTATACAGCCCTTCGAAGCTGGCGTAGACCGTGGTCAGATCCTCGGTTTTGTTGAACACGCTGTTGTCCGCGTTATCGGAGTAGCGGGCAATCACCTTGTTCACGCCGCTGTCGTTGGTGTGGCTCAGCACCACGCCGCCCTGCCAGGCGTTCAGACGCTCGTCGCTCTCCACCGCTTTCGAGTCAAAGCCGTAGTTGGCGTACAGCTCCAGATCCAGCGGACCGAGCTTCATGCCGTGGATTTTAGACGTCGCGGCGTAGTTGCCTTTGTCGCCCGTACCGGACCCGCCGGTACAGGTGATACGCGACGGGTTCGCTTCGTCTTCCATCACTTCCGGGCTACAGGATTCCACCGCCGCCACGGCGGCGACGTCAAACTGCACGCCGCCGATGTCGAAGTTCTTCACCCCGGCGCCCTGGCCGTCGTGGTTCATCCAGAAGTAATCGTTGATGCCCTGCTGCGGACGCTGGTGGAAGTCACGACCGGCCCAGAAGTAGGCGTTCGGGTTGGAGGCCATAATATTGGTCACCCCGGCGTAGGCCTTTTTCAGGTTAACTTCGTCGCCCCAGTGGTCGATCATCACGTTGATGTCCCAGATGGCGCCGTTTTCGCCCTTGAAGGCTTTAGAGAGCTGGAACTCGCCGCCGTTGCCTTCGTTACCCAGACGACCGATCGCGGACGCGCCGTTGTAGGAGCCATCGACAGCCACGTATTTCTGATCGGCGGCCTGGAAGTGCGCGCCGTAGCGGGCGTAGCCGGTAAATTTAATCCCGAACGGGATCGCCATGTCCGGGGATTGCGCCGCGCTTTGCGGCTCGGTCACCACGTCCGCTTTTTTCGCGACGGCGGCATCCATTTTGGCCTGGCGCTCGGCCAGGGCTTTATCCACCGCTTTCGCCACAATGGCGTCGATTTGCTCCTGGGTGAATTCTTGTGCGAGCACGGAAATTGGGCAAAGCGCGGCGATAACCGCCATGGTTAATGGAAGTTTTTTAATCGTATTCATGGTTATCTCAATATAGTTTAATTTTATTCAGACAATAACCATCCCGCTCCGATCTGACAGAATATGTCGCTATCATCAGAACAAGTGGATTTCTAGTTTTAGGTACAGAGGTATTACATTAATTTATTTCGCCATAGACTATCTCTGATATAAATGAATAATTTCTTCAGACAATTCACGCGCTAATAACGAATTCATTAAATGATCCTGCGCGTGCACCATAATTAAGGTCATCGGCTGGCGGGCTTCACCCGCGTCCTGCTCGATCAGTTTGGTCTGCATCTTGTGCGCCTGGCGCGCATAGCCGTCGGCTTCGCGCAGCAGGCTTTTGGCTTCGTCAATGTTGCCCTGGCGCGCCGCGTGCAGCGCCTCAAAGCACAGGCTGCGGGACTGGCCGGCATTGACGATAATTTCCATTACGGCTTCTTCTAATGCGATCATTATCATTACTCTTTTTCAAAACTATTATTTAAGGCGGTGGCGGCAAACCACTCTCCGCTTTTCTTAATGGTGCGCTGCTGCGTCTCCAGATCGAGCTGGATAAATCCGTAGCGATTTTTATAGGCATTGCACCACGACCAGTTATCGATAAATGTCCACATATGGTAGCCAAGACAATTACACCCTTCGCTAATGCCTTTATGCAGCCAGGTTAAATGCTCAGAGATAAACTCAATGCGGTATTGATCGTTAATCTGGCCATTTTCAATAAAGCGCTGCTCGTTTTCGACGCCCATCCCGTTTTCAGAAATAAAGCAGCGGGGGTTACCGTAATTGTCGCGCAGGTTAATCAGAATATCGTAGATACCTGGCGCGTAGATTTCCCAGCCGCGGTAGGGGTTCATCTTGCGGCCCGGCATCTCGTAGCTATCAAAGAACCATTCCGGCATAAACGGCGCCTGCGGGTTCACCGCGCTGTCGCGGCACTTCACGCGACGCGGCTGATAGTAGTTAATGCCGAGCAGGTCGATTTTCCCTTCCGCAATCAGGAAACCGTCTTCCGGCTTGCAGGCGGGCAGCTGATCGTAAGATTTCAGCAGCGCCACCTGGTCGGCCGGATACTCCCCGCGCAGCACCGGGTCGAGGAAGCTGCGGTTAAACATCAGGTCCGCAACGTGCGCCGCCTTCACGTCAGCCGGGTTTTGCGAGCGCGGATACGACGGCGTCAGGTTCAGCACGATGCCGATCTCCCCCGCGTAATGCCCGGCGCGGTAAGCCTGAACCGCCTTCGCATGCGCCAGCACCGTGTGATACGCCACGGTAGCCGCCCGGCGGAAATCCACCACGTTCGGATAGTGGAAGTCGTACAGATAACCGCCTTCCACCGGCACGATCGGCTCGTTGAAGGTAAACCAGTGCAGCACGCGGTCGCCGAACAGCTCGAAGCAAATCTGCGCATAGCGGGCGTACGCGTCCACCACGTCACGGTTTTCCCAGCCGCCTATCTCCTGCATCGCCATCGGCATGTCGAAATGGAACAGGGTGATGAACGGCGTGATGCCCTGTTCATTCAGTTCATCAATGACCTGATTATAAAAATCGACCGCGTCCGGGTTCACTTCACCGATACCGTCGGGGATCAGGCGCGCCCAGCTAATCGAGGTGCGAAAGCTGTTGTGGTTCAGCTGTTTCAACAGCTGAATGTCCGTTTTCCAGTGCTGATAAAACGTGGAGGTCTGCTGCGGCCCCACGCCATTGTGAAAACGGTTCGGCTCGCGGGCAAACCAGTCATCCCACGTGGTTTCACCCTCTCTTGCCCCTTCCGTCTGGAGAGCGGAGCTTGCGCTGCCCCACCAGAAGTTATCGGGAAATGCGTATTTCATGACCCTTCCTCTTTGACTTAATTGCTTGTGGCTTCAGCGGCACCCACGGTTGCAGCCTGGGCTTTCTGCTCTTCGTTTTTAATCAGCGTACGCTCGTAGGCGCGCAGGAACGGCAGGTACATCAGCGCCGACATCACCATGCAGACCAGGCACATTACCACCGGGCTCAGCGCCCAGTTCGCCGCCCACGAGGCGCCAATCGGTGCAGGGGTAGTCCACGGGGTTAACGAGACGACCTGTGCCAGCCAGCCGAGCTTAGTTGCACCGTACGCCAGGCAGGCGTTGACCAGCGGAACGCACACGAACGGGATAAACAGCATCGGGTTCATGATGATCGGCGCGCCGAACAGAATCGGCTCGTTGATGTTAAAGAAGCTTGGCACCACGCCCATTTTGCCGATGGTGCGCAGGTGCGTAACGCGGCTGCGCAGAAGCAGGAACGCCAGCGGCAGGGTGGAACCGACGCCGCCAATCAGCAGGTAGTGATCCCAGAAGCCCTGCAGGTAAACGTGCGGCAGCGCCGCGCCTGCGGCCAGTGCCGCCTGGTTTGCCGAGAGGTTGGCCATCCAGAACGGGTTCATGATGCCGGTGACAATCAGCGAGCCGTGGATACCGGCAAACCAGAAGATCTGGCACAGCAGCACGGAGAGCAGAATGGCGGGCAGGGAGTCAGACGCGGACACCAGCGGCTCCAGCAGGTGCATGATCGCCTGCGGGATGATCATCCCGGTCTGCGCTTCAATGAACAGGTTCAGCGGATGCAGCGTGCCGATCACCACCATCACCGGGATCAGGATCTCAAACGAACGCGCCACGCCGGTGGGCACTTCCTTCGGCAGGCGGATGGTGACGTTGTTCTGCTTCAGCCAGGCATAGACGCGGGTGGCGTAGATCGCGGTAATCAGCGCGGTGAAGATGCCCTGGCCAGAGAGATACTGGGTCGAGATTTTGCCGTCGGCATATGGCGCGGCGACCAGCAGGAAGGCCATAAAGGCCAGCAGGCCGGACATCACCGGGTCGAGGTTAAACTGACGCCCCAGGCTCGCCCCAATCCCTACCGAGATGAAGAAGGTCATCACGCCCATGCTGAGGTTAAACGGCAGCATCAGCTGTTCGCGGTAGGTCTGGGAGAAATCCAGCCAGCCGCGGGCGAAGCTGTTGGTGGTATCCGCCGAAAACGGTGGGAAGATGAACACCAGCATAAACGAGCCGATGATCATAAACGGCAGCGCGGCGGTAAAGCCGTCGCGGATGGCAATCACGTACTTTTGCTGGCCGAGCTTCGCGGCCAGCGGGGTAATTGACTGCTCAATCACCGCGACCATGGATTGATATAACGAACTCATGTGAACACCTTTTAGTGTGCCGCTTCGATGAGCGACAGAGCAAAGTCCAGTACTTTATCGCCACGCTGCATGCCGTAGTCCATCATGTCGATGGGCTGCACCGGAATGCCATGCGTCGCCGCCTTGTCTGAGAGTGTCTGTAACATGTATTTCACTTGCGGTCCGAGAAGTACCACCTGGTATTGCGGAAACTGCGTATCAAATTCGGAAACACCGTACGCATCAATCTTCACCGGCAAACCACGTTCTTTCGCGACATCGACCATTTTGCTGACCAACAGGCTGGTGGACATCCCGGCAGAGCAGCACAGCATAATCTTGAACATCGACAACCATCCTCTAAATGTAAAAAGTTATTGCGAGGATGATTGGACATGATACGGAAACCGGTTTCCATTCATAAAAGGCAGAACTGTGACAACCATCAAGATCCAATACTTATGAGGCTAATTAACCGGATGCAGGTCACATAATTTGGCTGTTTTGACATCATTTTGAGTGGAAGCGGAAAATCGGTTTCCATGGAAAACGGAAACGGATATACTCCGTTCTGGCTATAATGTGAGCCGAAGCGGTCATGGAATTTGCAGGCGCGAGGTAAGCCTGCCAGGGGAAAGAGATGTCGACAATCAATGATGTATCACGTCTTGCCGGGGTGTCTAAAGCCACGGTATCGCGAGTGTTGAGTGGGTCGCGTGGCGTAAAGGAAGCCAGCCGTCAGGCCGTTCTGAAGGCAGTGGATGAGCTGAACTACCGGCCTAACGTGATTGCCCAGTCGCTGCTGAGCCAGTCGACGGGCTGTATCGGGGTCATTTGCGCGCAGGAAAATATTAATCAGACCACCGGTTATCTCTACGCGCTGGAAAAACAGCTCAGCCAGCATCAAAAACACCTGCTGCTGCGCTTCGCGCACAGTAAAGCGGAAGTGATGCACGCCCTTGAAGAACTCTCTCGCGGGCTTTGCGATGACATCCTGGTGATTGGCGCGCGTTTCCCGCTGGACGTCGATATGGACAACGTCATCCTGGTCGACTGCATGGAGTCTGATAATTCCAACAGCATTCAGTTCGATCACGCCTTCGCAGCCGAAACCGCCTGTAACTACCTGACCAGCCAGGGGCGACGGCAGATTGCCCTGATCCACCCGCACGGCAGCGGGTTTGCCGACCAGGTTCTGCTCGGCTACAAGCACGCGCTGGAGAAAAATTTCCTGCCCTTTAATCGCAACCTTGTGTTCATGGACGCGACCTCCTCGTCCGTTGCGCTACAGGAGCTGCTGAATAACGCCAGCACGCTGAACTTCAACGCACTGCTGGTGGCGGACGAGCAGGAAGCCCAGCGGGTGATCCCGCAGCTGCAGGCGTTTAATAAATCCGTGCCGGACGACATTATGGTCTTTAGCCTGGCCGGATCGCTGCACCTGCCGGGTATTCCGGTGATCCCGGCGATTGAATATTCAATGGATGCCATGGCGGCGCGTATCGTGAGCTGGCTGACGGAGAAAACGCAGATGCTGGGCTCGTATGTGCTGCGCGGGGATTTGATCATTCCAGACGTGCGTAAGCGTTAAAAATATTGTGTAGGCCGGGTAAGGCGCAGCCGCCACCCGGCAAGCAGCATTCAATAATCTTCCATACAATCCACCTGACCAACCGCCGCCCAGTAGGCGTCCAGGTTGTCGCGCTTCACGGCGGTAACGGCATTTTTGATCAGCAGCTGATTGGCCTCTGATGACAAAATCATCGCCTGCCAGGCCTTATCGCTCTGCTTTTTCTGTGGCGTACAGGTTTTCTTTATATCTTTCATGACCTGCTGCTTAATCTGCGCCTCTTTCGCCGGATCCTCCTTTTCCTGAGCATGGACAAACGCGGCGAAGAGCAGACAAACCAGCAGGCAGACCAGATGCGCAGCTTTCATCAACAACCCCCATTAGAAGTCACAGGCTTCCCATGAAATATATCGTTACATTCAGTGTAGCGACGCCAGCCGAAAGTATGAATTTTCTCCACGATGCGTGTGTGAGATAGTGAAACGGCACAGATAACAAGGAGAAAAAATATGCACCTGAGCATTACTGATAATGTTACGACGCAGGATAAAGAGGAGTTACTGACGGGGCTGAGGGCTTTTAACGGAAAGTTTCTCGATCTGACAAATTTTAGCGGCGATGTTGGCGTTTACGTGCGGGACGAAAACGGCACCATGCTCGGCGGGCTCATTGGGGTGCGCAAAGGCGATTGGCTGAATATTGATTACCTCTGGGTGAGCGACACCGTACGGGGAACTGGCGTGGGCAGCCAGCTCATCAGAACGGCCGAAGAAGAAGCCAGGCGCAAAGGCTGCAAGCACGCGCTGGTCGATACCGCCAGCTTCCAGGCGCGTCCGTTCTATGAAAAGCAGGGGTACCAGCTGCAGATGTCTTTGCAGGATTATCCGTACCCGGGCATGCAGCGACATTACCTGGCGAAAGCCCTTTAAGCCCTGAATCCGTAGGCCGGATAAGCGCAGCGTCACCCGGCCATACCCGCATATAACCGATCCTTCTTATTGATTCTTTTTCGGTTTTTATTTCCCCGCCTCGTTGTCGATATAGTCACTACAACATTCAGCAAAAGGAACTGTCTTGTGAAACGTCGATTGGGTGCTCTGGTACTGGCTGGCCTGCTGCTGGCAGGGTGCGATCAAAGTGGCAGCGATGCCAAACACATTAAAGTTGGCGTCATCAACGGCGCCGAACAGGACGTGGCGGAAGTCGCCAAAAAGGTGGCGAAAGAGAAATATGGCCTGGACGTGGAGCTGGTGGGCTTCAGCGGCTCGCTGTTGCCTAACGATGCCACCAACCAGGGGGAACTGGATGCCAACGTCTTCCAGCATCGCCCGTTCCTTGCAGAGGATAACAAGGCGCATGGCTACAAGCTGGTGGCCGTGGCGAACACCTTTGTTTTCCCGATGGCTGGCTATTCCCGCAAAATCAAATCCGTGTCTGACCTGAAGGACGGCGCAACCATTGCCATTCCAAACGACCCGACTAATCTGGGACGCGCGCTGTTGCTGCTGCAAAAAGAGAAGCTCATCACCCTGAAGCCAGATACCGGGCTGCTGCCGACGGCGCTGGATATTACCGCCAACCCTAAGCAGCTGAAAATCATGGAGCTGGAAGGGGCGCAGCTGCCGCGCGTGCTGGACGACCCGAAAGTGGATGTCGCCATCATCAGCACCACCTATATTCAGCAAACCGGGCTTTCGCCAGTGCATGACAGCGTCTTTATCGAAGACAAAAATTCGCCGTACGTGAACATCGTGGTGACGCGCGAAGACAACAAAGACGCGGAGAACGTGAAGGAATTTATCCAGTCGTATCAGTCCCCTGAAGTAGCGAAAGCAGCGGAGACGATCTTTAACGGCGGGGCGGTGCCGGGCTGGTAAAAGTACCAGCATAAAGCACGGTGACGTAAATTGGCCCGATTTCATCGGTAATCGCTCTTTAACCCACAGCGTGACGCGCGACGGCTGGCTATCCTCCTTATCACACCAACCGGAGGATAGCCCATGAACATCACCCACATTCGCAATGCCACCCAACTGATTACCTATGCCGGAAAACGTCTTTTAGTCGACCCGATGCTGGCCCCACAGGGCGCTTATCCGGGCTTCCCTGGCACGGCCCATGCCGAACGCCGCAACCCGACGGTCGAACTCCCCGTTGACGTCAACGCGCTGCTGGACGCCGACGCGGTGATCGTCACCCATACCCATGACGATCACTGGGATCGCGCCGCGGCGAAACTGATCGCCAAAGACAAACCCATTTACGTACAAAATGACCGCGACGCCGCGCTGCTGCGCAGCCAGGGGTTCAGCAACCTGACGGTCATGACCGACGAGACCACCTTCGGCGAGATACGAATTGCGAAGACCCACGGCGGCCAGCACGGTACCGATCGCGCATACGCCGTGCCCGAACTGGCGGAGCGGCTGGGCGAGGCCTGTGGTGTGGTGCTGCGTCATCCTGATGAGAAGACGCTCTATATTGCCGGGGATACCGTCTGGCGTGACGAGGTGGCGGCCGATCTGCAAAAGCATCAGCCGGACGTGGTGGTGCTGAACGCCGGCTATGCCCACGTCATTGGTTTTGGGCCCATTATTATGGGGCAGGAGGATGTGCTCAACGTCCATTTCCTGCTGCCGCAGGCTAAAATTGTGGCGATCCATATGGAAGCCATTAACCACTGTCTGTTAACCCGCAGCGCGCTGCGGGAGTACGTTGAAGCCAACCAGGTGAGTGACGCAGTGAGCATTCCCCAGGATGGCGAAACCGTTATATTCTGAGTGTCTGAAAGGGAAAGGAGAGACAGATGTCGCTAATCAACGTCGCGATTGTCGCGGTAGACGGGTTCAGCCCGTTCCACTACTCCGTTCCCTGCATTCTGTTTGGCGACTCGGTCTCCGGAGAAAAGCGCTTTAACGTGACGATCTGCGCCGAAACGCCAGGGTTTCTCACCTCAAAAGACGGATTTGCTCTCAACGCCACGCAGGATTTTACCGCCATTGGGCAGGCCGATATTGTTGTCGTTCCTTACTGGCAGCACGTTCTTGAACGCCCGCCGCAGTCGCTGCTCGACAACCTGGTACAGGCGAGAGACCACGGTGCGGAAATCGTCGGGCTGTGTCTGGGGTCGTTTGTGCTGGCCTGGGCGGGGATCCTCGACGGCAAACGTGCGGCCACCCACTGGGAGTTCGAACGTCAGTTTCAGTCGCTCTTCCCGAACGTTCAGCTGGATATTAATGCCCTTTACGTGGATGACGGCAATATCATCACCTCCGCCGGGACTGCCGCAGCCCTCGACTGCTGCCTGTATATCATTCGCCAGCGCTTTGGCAGCGTGGTCGCTAACCAGATTGCCCGTCGGATGATTGTTCCGCCCCACCGCGAGGGCGGGCAGGCGCAGTTCATCGCCCAGCCGGTACCCAAAGATACCCGCGACGGACGCATTAACTGCCTGATCGACTACCTGCAGCAGCACATCACCGAACCGCATAGTCTGGACTCGCTGGCGGACGTGGTCTCGATGAGCCGCCGCACCCTGACCCGTCATTTTGTTAACGCTACGGGGATGAGCGTCACCGACTGGCTGACCGCCGAACGCCTGCGGCGCAGCCAGATCTTACTGGAAGCCGGAAATATGCCGATTGAACGCGTGGCTGAGTTGGTGGGGTTTAATTCCGCTGTCACCTGGCGACAGCAGTTTAAAGCGCGTTTTGGGGTGAGTCCCGCAGAGTGGCGAAAAACTTTCCGTCTTCACAGCTAGTGTCTTCGGGCTAACTCAAGATTTAAGGCTTAGTTAAATTAGTTCGTATTTTTTCTTAATACCCTTCTCATTTTTCTGAAAGAAAAATTTATTTCAGATGCCCTAACGCAAATTAGATATACTCGCTTTAAGAATGCTCTTATATTACGCAAATAATCATTGCGGACATTTTTGTGGCATGGATGAATAGCTCCAAAATAAAAAATAGAATAATTTCATTAGTAAATTATGCTGCTGCTATCTTATTGGCCGTCTTTTTTTTAGCGCGCGCCAATGCTGCGCCGCTGTCGCCGGCCGATCGCGATTCCATTCAACAGCAACAGCAGCAGCTTTTATTACAGAACCAGCAACAGCGTGAGGAGCTGGAGCGCAGTATTCCTCGCCCTGCGCCCGCCAGACCGCTGCCTGTTACCGGCTCCGGGCCCTGTTTCACCATTCATACCATTACCCTTTCCGGTGCGACCTTAATCTCACCGAAAAACCGGCAGACCCTTGTCGCGCCGTGGCAGGGCCGCTGTCTGGATATGGCGAAAATAACGGAACTTCTCGCCCATATTTCTGACTGGTATATCAGCCGGGGATATATCACCAGCCGCGCTTTTCTTACCGAGCAGGATCTCTCCGGCGGTCAGCTGAATATTGTTGTGCTGGAAGGCAGACTGGAAGCGATCCGTCTGGAAGGCGAAACGCCGCGTATGCTGAAAATGGCGTTTCCGGGACGGGTGGGCGGCATCCTTAATTTACGCGACATCGAACAGGGCATGGAGCAAATTAACCGTTTGCGTACCGACCCGGTTCAGATTGAAATTCTTCCGGGAACGCAGGCCGGATATTCCATCGTTAATCTCACGGCAAAACCGGAATTTCCCTTAAGTGTATCCGTAAGTCTGGATAATAGCGGGCAGAAGAGTACCGGCGAAGATCAGTTGAGTGGCGTGCTCACCGCCAATAATATGCTGGGGCTGGCGGATAAATGGTTTATCAGCGGCGGGCGCAGCAGTGATTTTGCCAGCGCGTACGATGCGCAGAATTTCCAGGCGGGCGTCAGCGTGCCGTTTGGCTACGGATTACTGGACTACAGCTACGCCTGGAGTAACTACCGGACCACCATCAATAACCAGGGATTCAACTGGCTCTCCACGGGCGATACCAAAACCCACCGCGTTAACGCGTCCTGGGTGGTCTTCCGCAACGGGGAGGTGAAAACCGGCATTGCGGCTGGCGTGGTTCAGCGCTCCAGTCGCAACTGGCTCAACGACGCGCCGCTTCAGAGCAGCACGCGCAACCTCTCCAGCCTGATTCTTGGGATCACGCACACGCAAAAAATGCTGGGCGGCGTGGCGACCTTCAACCCGACCTGGAGCCACGGCATGCCGTGGTTCAATGCCGAAACCGACGAAGATAAGTCCGGGGATGTGCCGCGTGCGGAATTCCGCAAATGGAGTCTGAACGCCAGCTTCCAGCGGCCGATTACCCGTAATGCCTGGTGGCTGACCAGCGCCTACGGCCAGTGGTCGCCCGATCGGCTGTACGGTTCCGAGCGCCTGACGCTCGGCGGCGAAAGCTCCGTGCGCGGTTTTAAAGAGCAGTACCTGTCCGGGGATAACGGCGGCTACTGGCGTAACGAGCTGGGGTATTCCCTCTTCACCCTTCCGGTGATTGGCGCAGTGAGCGCAACGGTCGCCGTTGACGGCGGCTGGCTGGAAAAAGACCGTCAGGACCGTTTTGCCTCCGGCACGTTATGGGGAGGCTCGGTGGGGCTGAGCAGCGCAGGGCGCTGGTACAGCAGCCAGATTTCGGTCGGCACGCCCCTGCACTACCCCGACTGGCTCGGCCCGGATCATGTGAGCGTTAACTGGCGCATTGCCTTCATGCTTTAAGAGACTCTACGACTATGGATACCCGTCACCCACCCGTTCGTTTCTCGCAGCGTCTGATCAGCTGGATTGTCTGCGGCTTAATGGTCTGGCAGCCGATGGCACCTGCCGTCGCGGCGGCGCTGACGCCGACCGGGCAGACCACGGTCGATCAGGCGGGGAACGGGGTGCCGGTCGTCAACATCGCCACGCCCAACGGGGCGGGTATCTCGCATAACCAGTTCGGTGAGTATAACGTCGGCAAAGAGGGGCTTATCCTCAATAACGGCACGGACCGTTTAACCCAGACCCAACTGGGCGGGCTTATCCAGAACAACCCCAACCTGCAGGCCGGGCGGGAAGCGAAAGGCATTATCAACGAAGTCACGGGCGCCAACCGCTCGCAGCTGCAGGGCTACACGGAAGTCGCCGGTAAAGCAGCAAACGTTATGGTGGCCAACCCGTACGGCATTACCTGTAACGGGTGCGGATTTATCAACACCCCGAACGTCACCCTGACCACGGGGAAACCGCAGTTCGACGCCAGCGGTAACCTGCAGGCGCTGGAGGTGACGAAAGGCGCCATCACGGTTGAAGGCCAGGGGCTGGATGCCAGCAAGAGCGACGCGCTGTCGATCATTGCGCGCGCGACGGAAGTGAACGCCGCGATACATGCGAACGACCTGACGGTAACGGCAGGGGCGAACCGCGTGGGTGCAGACGGCAGCGTCAAGCCGATTGCCGGTGAGGGTGCCGCGCCCGTGGTGGCCGTGGATACCGGCGCGCTCGGCGGGATGTATGCCAACCGTATCCGCCTGGTCTCCAGCGAGACGGGCGTGGGGGTGAACCTCGGCAACCTCACCGCGCGCCAGGGCGACATTCAGCTGGACGCGGGCGGGAAACTGACGGTCACGAACAGCGTGGCCAGCGGCTCGATTACCGCGAATGGCGCGGGAGTGGTCCTCAACGGCAGCCATCAGGCCGGGGGCGCGCTGAATGTGGCCAGCTCGCAGGATGTGGAACTCAATAACAGCACGCTCGCCAGCCAGGGCGATATGCGCCTTTCCGCTGCGGGGAAAGTGCAGACGACGGGCGGCGGGACAAACAGCGCGGGCGTGCTGTCGGTGAGCAGCGGGCAGGGGATGACGCTCAGCAATACCTCCCTGGTCTCCCGCGGTGCGGCGACGCTGGACAGTAAAGATACCCTGACCGTAAACGGCGGCGGCGTGTCGGCACAGGGCGGGGCGCTAACCGTCACGAGCAAACAGGGAATGGCGCTTGCGGATGCGACGCTGACAGGCCAGGCCAACACCACGCTGTCCACCGACGGCAGCCTGACGCAGCGCGGCGGCAGCGTCACCAGCAAAGGCGCGCTCAGCGTGGCGGCCGGGAAAGATATCACGCTGACGAATACCCGCAGCGGTAGCGATACCCGCGCGACCCTCAGCAGCGGCGGCACGCTGTCATCCACGGCCAGTGCGGTCTCGGCAGGAGAGAATCTGGCCCTGAGCGGCGGACAGCTGGTGATGGACGGCCAGAGCCGGGCCGATGCCACGGGCGATGTCCGCCTGACGGGCAGCGCCGTCAGTAATCAGGGGCAGGTGAATGCGGGGCGCGACATTGCCCTCTCCGGCAACAGGGTGTCCAACAGCGGCCAGCTGGCAGCGAAAGGCCACCTTGACGTGAACGCAGGAGAGCTGACAAACGGCGGCACGGTGCAGGGTAACGACGTCACCCTGAAGGGGCAGACGGTCACTAACAGCGGTACCCTGCAGAGCGCCGGCAACCTGGCGCTAAGCGCCGGTACCCTGGAACAGCGGGGCACGCTGAGCGCGAAAGGCAATGCAAACGTCACGGCGCAGCAGACCCTCCGTAACAGCGGCAGCCTGCTGGCTGACGGGGCGATGAGCGTGACGGCAGACGCGCTTGAACAGAATGGTACTCTGTCCGGCGCGACGGCGCTGACGGTGCAGACCGGCACCCTGACCAGCGGTCAGGCATCCCGTACCACCAGTCAGGGCAATGTACAGATTACCGCGACCCGCAGCGCCAGCCTGAACGGGCAGACGGATGCGGCGGGGGCATTAACCGTCAGTACCGGCGACCTGACCACCGGCCAGGATGCGCATCTGCAGAGCGGGCAGGGGCTCACTCTGCAGGCGCAGAATGCCGCGCTGAACGGCACGCAGGCGGCGAAGGGGGCTCTGTCGGTGACGGCGGGCACGATTGCGCACGCCGGGAAATCCACCGGTAACGCGCTGAGTTTTAACGCGACCGGCGACCTGACCAGCGGCGGAGAACTTACCGCCAGCGCCATCGCGCTCAGCGGACAGAACATCCTCCAGTCCGGCGTCGCAAAAGCGGATCGCATGACCCTGACGGCTCCTGATCGCATCACCAACAGCGGTACGCTGGTTGCCGGTACGCTGGCGCTGGACGCTGCCTCGGTGGAGAACAGCGGACTGCTGCAGGGGACCACTCTGCTCGGCCTGAAGACCGGGTCACTCACAAACCTCGCGGGCGGATCGGTCTACAGCACGCAGGATTTAACGCTGAACATTCCGGTGCTGTCTAACAGCGGGCTTATCACCACTGACGGCACATTGCGCCTCCGGGGCGACACGCTGACAAACCAGGGTGAAATCAACGGCGTCAGCCTGAGCAGCGACTACCTCAGCCTGACCAACACCGATACCGGACGCCTGCTGGCGGACGACCGGCTCACCCTGAACGGCACTGCGTTTGCTAACGCGGGCAATATTGCGGCCAGCGACCTGCACATCACGGCGAACAGCCTGCAAAACCAGGGCACCGTCGAGGGGGACTCGGCGCTGACGCTCGGCGTGGCAGACCTCACTAACCGTGGCGCGCTGCGCAGCAGCGGAACGCTGACGCTCGGCGGTGAAACGCTGGTCAACAGCGGCGAGCTCAGCGCCACCGCGCTGCTGCTGAACCTGACCCGACAGGCCAGCAACGATGCCGACGGGCGGGTGATTGCCCGAAACGGCCTGACGCTGACTACCGCCAGCCTGACGAACAGCGGGCTGATGGCCGGTACCGACGCGCAGTTTAACAGCGCGTCGGTGACCAACGGCGGCACGCTGCAGGGGACACATTCCCTGACGGCGACCGGGGCACAGCTCAGCAACCAGCAGGCGGGCATGCTGCTCTCCGGTGGCGCGCTCGCCCTGAATCACACCACCCTGAACAACGCCGGGCTGCTGCAGGGCAACACCCTGAACCTCGCCACCGGTGAGTGGATGAACACCGGTAACGCGCTGGGGGAAACGGGCGTGACGGCGGCGGTAACCGGCACGCTGATCAACAGCGGTAAGGTGCTCAGCCAGCAGGCGCTGGACATCCAGGCCGACAGGACCGATAACCGTGGCCAGCTGCTGGCGAAAGTGCTGACCCTGCGGGGCGACCTGCAGAACAGCGGCCTGCTTCAGGGCAGCAGCACGCTGGCCTGGTCCGGGAACACCTTCACGAACCAGCCTCAGGGCCAGGTGACGGGCGGCGAGAGCCTGACGCTGAGCGGACAAACCCTCAGCAACGCGGGCAGCCTTCAGGGGCGCAGCGCGACGCTTGACGCCGTGAGCCTGAATAACCAGGGCAGCGTTCAGACGCTGGACGCCCTGACGCTTTCCGCGACCGGCAGGCTGGATAACACGGGCGCCCTGCTCAGCCAGAATCTGTTCACGCTGACGGCGGCCCAGCTGTTCAACGACGGCCAGCTGGCCGGGAAAGCCCTCACGGTGAAGGCTGCGCAGCTGAACAACACCGGGATTCTTCAGGGCAACGACACGCTGACGCTGACCACCCGCGCGCTGAGCAACGGCGCCACCGGGCAGCTGGTGAGCGGCAGTCCTCTGAACTTATCCCTCGACACGCTCGATAACGCCGGCCTGCTGCTGGTGAAGGGCGGGTTCACCCTGCGGGGCAGCGACCTGACGAACCGGGGCGATATTCAGGCGCAGAGCCTGGATTTGGGCCTGAGCAATGCCCTGACCAACACGGGGAACATCGTTGCCACCGACGATGCCGTGCTTAACGCGACGACGCTGACCAGCAGCGGCACGGTGGCGGGCAAAACGCTGACAGCAGGCGGTACTGAGCTGCGCAACAGCGGCCTGATGCAGGGCAGCAACGCGGTTAACGCCACCGCCGACCGCTTTATCAACGAGCTGAACGGTAAATGGCTCTCCGGCGGCGGCTTCACGCTGACGGGCGGACAGCTGACCAACGCCGGTACGCTGCAGGGCGCGACGCTGGGCATGACCGGCACCACCCTCACCAATAGCGGCACGGTGAACGGGCAGACGGGACTCAGCGGCACGCTCAGCGGGGCGTTAACGAATACCGGGCTGCTGCAGAGCGGCGGCGCGACCGCCTTCACCGCGGACACCCTGGCGAACCCGGGGCGCATCACCGGCGGTACGCTGTCCCTCACTGCCCGCGATATGAACAACGGCGGGCTGATGCAGGGAACGAACGGCCTGGCGCTCACCGGGACCACGCTGACCACGGGCGCGACCTCGCGCACCCTCTCCGGCGGCATGTTGACGCTGGATGCAGGCCAGCTGACCACGCAGGGCACGCTGCAGGGGAACGGCGTGGACATCCGCGCCAGCGACTGGACGCACGGCGGGTCTCTGCTCAGCCAGGGAACGCTGACGGCCACGACCGGCGGCACGCTGACCTCAACCGGCTCGCTGATGAGCCAGGGCCGGGCGGACATCACCGCACAGACGCTGGATAACCGCGGGCAGCTCCTCAGCGAGGGCGATGTGACGCTCGGCGGCAGCACCCTAAAAAACAGCGGCACCGTGCAGGGGAACACTCTCGCGCTGCATCAGAACAGCATTAACAACCAGGGCACCTTAACCGGTCTGCAGAGCCTGACCGTTCAGGGGCAGCAGCGGCTGATGGCGCGCATGGCGATGGCCGCGCCGCAGCAGGAGCTGATCAACGGCGCAGGCGGCAAGCTTCTCACCCAGGGCGCGCTGACGATTGCGTCCGGCGCGGTGACCAACGCCGGCAGCTGGCAGGCACAGAACATCCAGCTTAACGCCCGGTCGCTCACCAACAGCGGCGCGGTGCAGAGCGCCGACGCGCTGCAGATGACGCTGGCCGATACGCTCACCGGAACCGCAGGCAGCAGGATCACCGCGCTGGGTGCGGCCACGCTGCAGGCCGCGACGCTGGCGAACCAGGGCCAGTGGGCGGCGAAAAACCTGACGCTGACAGGCGGTACGCTCAGCAACAGCGGCGCCATCAGCGGCGTGAATGGCCTGACCCTCAGCCAGACCGGCGCGGTCAGCCAGCAGTCTGGCGGCACCCTGCTGTCCGGCGGGGCGCTGAACATCACGGCGGCCTCCGTCACCAGCGACGGCAAAATGCAGGGGGGCACGCTCGGCATCACCACCGGGGCGCTCACCAACAACGGACGTCTGCAGGGCGATAACGGCGCGACGCTGGCCCTCAGCGGGACGCTGACCAACAACAGCGGAGGCGAGATCGTCAGCCGCGATGCGCTGACGCTGACCACGCCCGCGCTGTTTAACTACGGCCTGATCCAGGGCGGCGGCGAGACGCGCGTGACCGCCTCCTCGCAGGCGCGTAACGACGGCAGACTCCTCTCCGGCGCGCGCCTGACGCTCGGCACGCCGCAGTTCACCGGCACCGGCTGGCTGCAGGCCACCGACCTGATCCTGAATGCGGCAAACGCTACCAACGGCGGCACGTGGGTGGCCGATCGCGCCACCCTGACCGGCACCAATTTCGCCAGCCAGGGCACCACCCAGGCGGGACAGCTGACGGTTAACTACAGCCAGCTGAACAACAGCGGCACGCTGCTCGGCAACACGCAGCTGAATATTGGCGCGGACCAGGTAACCCAGAGCGCGGGCGGCAAGCTGCTGAGCGGCGGCAACCTGTGGCTGCAAAGCCGTGGGCTGGACCTTACCGGCCAGCTGGTGTCCCTGGGGGACTTAACGCTGCAGCTGACGAACGCGTTTACCAGCAGAACCGCTGTGGCGGCAGGCAGAACCCTCACCATCAACAGCGGCGGCGACATCGATAACCGCAGCGTGCTGCAGGGGCAGGCGGTCAACCTGAATGCGGGCGGGCAGCTCAGCAACAACGGACAAATCACCACTGGCGGCGGCGCGAGTACGCTTTCCGGCAGCAGCGTGGCGCTGAACGGCGCGGGCTCGGTGCAGGGTGGAGGTGACATCACCGTGGCCAGCCGGAGCAATATTACCGTGGACGGCTTCACCGGCACGCGCGGCTCGCTGACCCTGAGCGCGCCGGGCGCCATCGTCAACACCGCGCTGCTGTACGCGGCGAATAATCTGGCGCTGTTTGCCGACAGCATCACCAACCAGCGCGGCGACATCATGGCGGGAAACAACCTGTGGATGCAGCGAGATGCGGCGGGAAATGCGAACAGCCAGGTGGTGAACACGTCGGGGAATATTGAGACGCAGCGCGGGGATATTGCGATCAGGACGGGGCATTTGCTGAACCAAAGGGATGGTCTGGTGGTGCTTAACAGCAAAACCGAAAACCTGATGGAGCAGGTCAAGTGGTTGAAGGACGGCTATGCGGATATCCCTCTTTCTGAGCTGATCGCGGGAACCGATTATGGCTATATCGTCATGGAATCCTGTACCGGCGGTGGCAGTCCCGGGCACGGAGCTGGTCCTACATGCAGGGATATAGCTACTCCGATGCCGATGAAAAACAGTCCGGCGAAAGAGATTGCGATTTTACGAACGACACAAACTGTGTCCGCAAATGGTGGAGCGGGACGGATTAGTTCAGCTCAGGGGATGGTCATTCAGGCGGGACAACTGGAAAATAATGCCAGTACACTGCTTGCCGCGAAAGATATGTTCCTTTCTGGTACGACTCTGCAAAATCAGTCATGGACTGATGGTACGGTGACGCGTTACAGGACATATGTTGCCGACCGTGAGCAATATAATCGTAAAGCAAATCCCTCCGCGTCGGTCGACGCAGATGTTTATAAGAAGACCCCCATTCACTATGTTGCACAGGGTGATGATCGGGACGAAGGATCCGGAGGAACAATATATCGTTCCGTCATCCAGGCGGGCGGTAACGTTACCGCAAACTTCACCAGTAACATCAGCAACACCAATACCACTGCGAACGCGGGCGGCGTCAGCAACGTTATCTCCACGCCGTCGCTGAACACCCTCAGCAACCAGAGCGTCGGCAGCGGCGTACAAAAACAGGGGCTGAGCAATACCGGCACCGTGGCGGTGAACTCGCTGCAGTGGAACGATCAGCTCCAGGGTGCGCTACAGCAGCTTAACGGCGGCGGCGCGCTGGAAAACGGCGGCGCGTCCGGCACGCCTCTCAGCAACATTGGCACCAGGCAGAAAGGCAACGCGAACCTCGGCCAGCTGGGCGCACTGGCGAACGCCGGGGTCACCACCGCCGATCTCAGAACCGCTCAGGGCGGCGCCGTCGGGCATTACCAGGGCCAGCGCGTCGATACCAGCGCTTACCCGCTTCCGTCGGGCAACAACGGCTATTTTGTCTTCTCCGACAACCCGAAAAGCCCGTACCTGATCAGCATCAACCCGAAACTGAACGGTCTCGGACAGCTTGATCCCGCCCTGTTTGCCGACCTGAACGCAATGCTCGGGGTCAAACCGTCGTCCACGGCACCGCAGGAGACGCGGCTGGCGTTTACCGACGAGAAGCAGTTCCTCGGCTCGTCTTACATGCTCGGCCGTCTCAACCTGAACCCGGATTACGATTACCGCTTCCTCGGTGATGCGGCGTTCGATACTCGCTATGTCTCCAACGTGGTGCTCAACCAGACCGGTAACCGCTACCTGAACGGCATCGGTTCCGATCTGGATCAGATGCGCTATCTGATGGATAACGCGGCGGCGGCGCAGCAGTCGCTGGGCCTGCAGTTTGGCGTCTCGCTGACCGCCGATCAGATTGCCGCGCTCGACCACAGCCTGCTGTGGTGGGAGAAAGCCACCGTCAACGGCGAAACCGTGATGGTGCCGAAACTCTACCTGTCGCCGAAGGACGTCACCGTCAATAACGGCAGCGTAATCGCGGGCAACAACGTCACCCTGAAGGGCGGCGACATCACCAACAGCGGCAGCTCGCTGCTGGCGAAAAACAGCCTGACGCTCGACAGCCAGAACAGTATCAGCAACCTCAACAACGGCCTGATGAAAGCGGGCGGCGACCTGAACCTGAGCGCCATCGGCGATATTAATAACATCAGCTCCACCATCAGCGGCAAAACGGTCGCGCTGGAGAGCCTGGACGGCAGCATCAACAACCTGACCCAGGTTGAGCAGATTGATATCAACGCCGGCGGGAAGTACGGCAAGATCGGCCTGAAAGACACCCTGCTGGGCAACACGGCGTCTATTACCGCGCAGGATGGCCTGTCGCTTGAGGCGGGGAAAAACATCACCGTTACCGGGGCGAACCTGGCCTCCGGCGGCGATATGCTGCTGAACGCGTGGGGCGATATTGCCGTCAACGCGAATCAGATCAACGACGCATTCAGCTCCAGCCGGGCGAAAACCAGCCGTTCGTCCGTCACGTATCAGGGCAGTAACGTCACCGCGGGCGGCAACCTGCTGGTGAACGCCGGGCACAACCTTGACGTGACCGCCAGCGACCTGAAGGCGGGCGGCAGCGCGGGGATGAGCGCGGGCAACGATCTCAATCTGAACGCGGCACAGACCAGCGAAAGCAGCCGTAAAGGGAAAAGCGAGTCCCACAGCACCGGGCTCGACCGCACCACGATTTCCGCAGGCGATAACCTGGTGCTGAAGGCCGGGCAGGATATCAACGCTCAGGCCGCCGCGCTGGCAGCGGAGAAAAGCGTCGGGCTGCAGGCGGGTCGCGACGTGAATCTGGCGGCGGAAGAGACCACGCAGGGCGATAGCTATAAGTCAGGCAAGAAAACCGTCATCAACGAATCGGTACGCCAGCAGGGAACCGAGATCGCCAGCGGGGCGAATACCCAGATCCTCGCCGGGCGCGATGTCACCACCGAAGCCGCGCAGGTAACGGCGAAGGGCGATATCGGCGTGGCGGCAGGCCGTGACGTCAATCTCAATACCGCAACCGAAAGCGATTATCACTACAAAGAGCAGACCAAAACCAAAAAAGGGTTCCTGAGCAAGAAAACCACCCATACCATCGAGGAGAACAGCGCGACGCGTGAATCCGGCTCATTGCTGAGCGGTGATAACGTGCAGGTCGTTGCGGGCAATAACCTGCTGGTGAACGGCTCCGCCGTGGCGGGCGATGGCAACGTGAAGCTTAAGGCGGGCAACAACGTCGATATCGTGGCAGCGACGAACAGCGATACCTCCTGGCGCTTTAAGGAAGAGAAAAAATCCGGCCTGATGGGCTCGGGCGGGATTGGTTTCACCATCGGCAGCAGCAAAAGTACCCAGGATCTCCGTGAGAAGGGCACCACCCAGAGCCAGAGTTTCAGTACGGTGGGCTCGACGGGGGGGAGCGTTGATATTGCCGCCGGTAATCAGCTGCATGTCGGCGGCGCGGATCTGGTGGCTGGCAAAAATATGGCGCTCACCGGAGACAGCGTGACGATCGAGCCGGGCCACGACAGGCTCACCAGTGATCAAACCTTCAAGCAGAAAAGCAGTGGCCTGACGATTGCCCTCTCCGGCGCAGTGGGTGACGCGGTGAACACTGCGGCCAGCACGGCAATGGCGGTGAAAGACCAGAGCGATGGCCGTCTCGCCGCACTTCAGGCGACCAAAGCGGCACTGTCGGGTGTTCAGGCCGTGCAGGCCAACCGTCTCGCTGAAGCGGCTAACGGCAGCGATCCCACCAACAATGGCGCGTTCGGCGTGATGGCCTCCATTGGCGGACAGTCCTCTAAATCCACCTCACACTCGGAGCAGGACAAAACGACCGGCAGCACGCTGAATGCCGGGGGTAACCTCGCCATCACGGCGACAGGTCAGGGCGACGCTGCCAACAGCGGTGATATTACCGTGGCGGGCAGTCAGCTGAAGGCTGGCAAGGATCTGACGCTCAATGCGGCTCAGGATATCAACCTGACGAGTGCAGCCGACACCAACAAACTGACGGGCAGTAACTCCAGCAAGGGTGGCTCAATCGGGATCGGTATTACCGCCGGTCCGAATGGCGCGGGCATCACCGTCTCTGCCAGCGTAAACGCCGCCAGAGGCAGCGAAAAAGGCAATGGAACCTCCTGGAACGAAACGACGCTGGATGCCGGACAGAACGTCAACCTGACCAGCGGCCGCGATACGGTACTTAAAGGCGCGCAGGTCAACGGCGATAAGGTCACGGCGGATGTCGGGCGCGACCTGACCCTCAGCAGCCTGCAGGATAGCGACAAATACAACAGCAAACAGCAGAGTATGAATGCGGGTGCAAGCTACACCTGGGGAGCGGGCAGCGGTAGCGGCAGCTTTAGCATCAGCCGCGACAAGATGAAGAGCAACTACGACTCGGTCCAGGAGCAGACCGGGATCTTCGCTGGCAAAGGCGGCTTTGATATTAACGTTGGCAACCATACGCAGCTGGACGGTGCGGTGATTGCCAGCCGTGCTGATGCAGACAAAAACCGTCTTGAGACCGGTACGCTGGGCTTTACGGACATCAACAATAAGGCGGAGTATAAGGTTGAACATCAGGGTGTCGGCTTCAGCAGCGGCGCCGGGGTTGCGGGTAATCTGGTTAGCAACATGGCCAGCACAATGCTGGCAGGAATGGGCGGCAGCGGCCATGCTGAAGGGACCACGCAATCAGCGGTAGCCGACGGTGCTATCATTGTTCGCGACCAGGCTAACCAGAAGCAGGACGTCAGCACGCTCAGCCGTGACACTGACCATGCCAACGGCAGCATCGACCCGATCTTTAACAAAGAGAAAGAGCAGAAACGCCTGCAAACCGCGCAAATGATTGGCGAGATCGGCAATCAGGTTGCGGATATTGCGCGCACCAACGGCAAGATTGCGGCCACGGAAGCGGCCAACGAGAAGATGAAAACCGCGGGCAGCGATGCGCGTAACGCCGCCATTAGCCAGCTGAAAAAAGACGGTAAAGAGGTTACCGATCAGGCGATTCATGACCAGATGTACCAGACCTTCTATAACGAAGCGTTTAACCAGTCTGGCATGGGAACGGGGCAGAGCACCCAGCGCGCCATCACGGCAGCAACGGCGGCCATTCAGGCGCTGGCAGGTGGTGATATTAAAGCTGCGATTGCGGGCGGTGCCGCGCCGTATATCGCCAATGCCATCGCGAATGCCATCCCGGAGAAGGATCTTAAGGGACGCGTGCTGGCCCATGCGGTTGTCAACGCCGCACTTGCAGCCGCTTCAGGAAGAGATGCGGCGTCGGCCGCAGCCGGTGCAGCGGTGGGTGAGCTGGCTGGTAAGATTGCAGTTGACGGTTTTGGCAAACAGGTCAGCGAACTGAGCGAGGAAGAAAAACAGGCGGTATCTGCGCTGGCGACACTGGCTTCTGGCCTGGCTGGTGGGCTTGTCGGAGACAGCAGCGCGAACGCGGTAGCGGCGGCTCAGGCGGGCAAAACGACGGTTGAGAATAACTATCTTAGCAACCAACAACGTTCTGAGCGGGATAAAGAGTTTGATGCCTGTAAAGGTAACACCTCATGCCAGTTGAAAGTCGGTGCTAAATGGGATGCTATTGATATCGGGCAGGAGGCCGCCTACGGGGCTGGTATGCTGGTTGGTGTTCCTCAGGGGATTAGTGATTCCGTCGAGAGTTTATCGAAAGCCATCACAAATCCTGCCGCCACTTATGATGCGATTAAGCAATTAATCACGAGCGACGACATGTTCAGTACGATGTCGGATGCCGTTAAACAAAGTTATATTGATCGTATCAATCTGATGGAATCAGAGTATCAGAGGGCAGGTGCGGGAGGTGCGTACAATGCAGGTCTTGAGGCGGGTAAACTCATGTCCGATCTCATTACTGCTGTTGCCGGTGGTGTTGGTGTTGCAAAAACAGGTACGGCTCTGACAGAGAAGATTGTTGCAAAAGTCACTTCCAAAGTAGACAAAGTTATTCCTGAAAATCCATCGATCACATGGACTGCTGGCGATGGCGAGTATTCAGTAAAACCGGGTAAGGATATTAAAAATGTAGAGTATCCTGGCGGTCAGTACGACGGAAATTCGCTGCCATATAAAACCAGTACAGAGAAGGGCATTACGACAATCATTTATCCTGATGGGATGAGTATCAGAATTGATCAACCAAAACATCTGGCAACGGTTGATGGGTTTACGCAAAAGAGTGGGATTTCAGGTGGGCATAATGCTGATGCGTTTTATGATGCCGTTAAAAAATATGGCGTAAAAATCGTAAGCGAGAAACCTACAAATGTTAAAGGTATTTCTGAAGTTGAATACTTAGTTCCTACCAAAGATCGCACGGGGAATTTAGATGGAAAATATAAACCAAGTCCAGAAAAGAAAACTATCTATGATCCGAAAATATATACTGACAAAGTAATGTTAGATCTTGGGCAAGAGGCTGCAGTGAAAGGGTATAGAGATGCAATGCTCAATGGTCAGTCAGCATATGACGCTACAGCTGGCGGGTTGAATTTTAGAGTTTATCTCGATAAAAATACAGGTCGAGTCACAAACTTCCATCCCAAATAGGATTAAATGAATGAAATTTTTATTTGGTTTACCTTATATAAAATCAGACCCTTACGTGGTTATAAAAACTTACTTTGACCTCATGTATAATGATGGTGATTTCTTGATGTCTATTGAAAGTATTATTAAAAAGCATTCATTTATGAGAGATGGGGTTTACTGCTTCTTTCCTGATATGGAAAGTTATGACGAAAGTGAACATTTTGAGGGTGTTGAATTTGCTGTTGGTTATCCTCCCTCTGAAGCAGATACTACTATCGTTAGTGAAGAAATCTGCTATCACTACGTACGACTTGCAAGTGAAAAGTATTTGCGGCTTCACCCGGAAGATACGGAAAAGGTAAATAGCTTACTTGCTCGGCTACCTGTGTGAGTACACATCCTGCCAACTGTCCGCGGGATTTTTTTGCCCTGCATTTCTCACTTCCAGACAAGATGTGTTTTTAGAGTACCGCCGTCCGCGACGGTACTCCAAAACGGCCAGGTCACGCAATCCTTAAGCATCAGATGGTGGAACCGCTTTTAGGCCTGTAAACGGTAGGGCGTACTTTGATAATTTGAGGTGATGAATGGATTTAATATCTCTTGCTGGGAAACAAGCTCAATTAACCATTGATGAAAATGAGTTATTGATCCTGAATTCAGCTTTGAATGAAATCTGTAATGGTATCTCTTTTCCTGAATTTGAAACCAGGATTGGGGCTTCTAAAGAAGATGTCTGTGCCTTACTTAATGATATAGGCCAAATTTTAGCCAATATGATGGCTTGAGAAGATCCCAGCTCCTGCGGCGTTTTTTTGTTCCGCAATACTGTTTGGAAATATCTGAACTCATCCCGGCAGGCTATTTTACGATAGCCTGCTTCTCACCTCAAAATCCCCACACCCGTCACAAGATTGGTCTACAGACAAAGTAGTACATGCTGTTGGTGATATTGCTACTGCTCCTGATACACAATGGTTTGCTCAAACGGGAACTGGGGGTGTAAACACCAGTAAAGGGAAACCTGCTAACTGGGTGTCCTATGAAACTAGGGATGGCGTAAGAACTAGGGTTGTTTACCAGCCTGCTACAGGAAAAATTTTTATAACCTTTCCTGATAATGGACCGATGCCGAGCAGTTATAAAAAGATTAAATAAGATGGGTGTTCAAATGATTGATTTAGATGAAAAAATAGTGTTATTCGGCGACCTTTTTAAGGGGCGCTTAGATAATGAAATGCTCCAGGATGCCATTGAGTATGTAGGGCATGGTGAAAGAGGGTTAGCTTTTGAAACGATTTGCGATCATTTAAGCGAGTATGACGTACCGATTAGTCAGTCTGAGTACGATTTAGCCATAAAAATTTGTAATGACCTTAAAATGGATGTTAATGACATTAGCTTAAAACATTTAAGAAAATTAATTATCCAGTAAACATTCCCGACTGTCGTCGAGGCGGTAGTTTACTCTGGCGAAAAAGGTACGTCGGGGCAAAAATTTGCCGTTCCGAAATTACAACAGAGAAAACGGATTTAGATATCTGATAGTAAAGTTAAAAACAGTTATCATCACAGCAAAGTGTACAGGATCGAGTTGTTGTTGAGAATAATTCGCTGGATTATATCGCCGGGCTGCTTGCTTTGGGACTATCTACTCGCTGCGTAAAAAATAGCGCATTATGCATGGAACGGCGGAAGTTTTCGCAGCGGGTGGTCGGTTGGCGAGTCGATTATGATTCTGTAAAAGGCACCCATATTAATAGATGGGATTATAGCAAGGGACAGGAAAGGTGTTAAGAAAGTGATACCATTTGAGGATAATGAAAACGCCTTTAAGACTATATTGAAACAATTGAACAGGTAGATCTTATGACTTTATTTGAAGAGTGTAGAGAAGCTCTTAGTGCTGATTTCACTATTATTGATAAAGAAGACGAAGCGAGAGTAACTGCTATTCTGGAAGGATACCCCTTTGTTAGCGGAAACATTTCTTGGTCTGAAATAAGCTTTAGAGACTTTGAAACCAGTGATGAGTTACTCTGTCAATCCAGGCTAAAAAATGAAGATGTTTATGTCATTGCAGACGATGCAAATATACCTTTATTTAGAACTAATTTGAGATTAGTGCTTGAAAATATTTATGATGTCGCGGCATTATCACCAAAAATGTTCATTTTTAATGAAAGTATGATTTTGCAACCACTATTTCCAATCGATGCACTTCGGCTCGGGACTAGATAGCGGTGTGGTACCGTAAACCAATTACCGGTAATAGCAGGTGCTACAGTAGGTGGCTATCTATCTGAGAGAGCAGGAAAAGCAGGCGAAGATTTTGCCAGGGGAAAACTGAAATGAAAAAATACATATCAAAGGACTTGGTTGTTGTTGAGAATCGGTTTTTGGGTGATAAGGATATCACAACCTCCACTGCAAAATACGCAAGTAAGAAGGCTGAGGGCGAGATATATCAGCTTCTGTCTGAACTGAAAAAGCAGGACGCAGATGAGCAAAAACAATCGCTTAGTGGATGTTGGTTAGTATAAAATAGCGCCCCAAGCAGGATTGAAGAAAGTTTTTTACAGTATTTGCTGAGCCATTTCTCTCAAAACTTAACGGCTCTAACAGTCCCGACCTCATATCCTGGCCCTTCAAAAAGGACTAATCAAATGATTTATCTGCTGTTAGGAATTGCGCTGTTCGCATTTTTCATCGGAACTGTCGTGTTTGTCCGTTTTAGTAAAGTGACGGGAAGAAGCGTTCAGTCACCTCTTACCACAATGTTTTTCTTTGATGCGCTCTTTTTTGGTCTGGGTAGTAAGCGAGACATGAACATTGCAGCATCTTCATTTATCGTCTTCTTAGTCAGTATCTGGGGATTAACTTATTTAAAGTTAAGCACTCATTTTTGGGGAAGTCGCGAAAGTTATTTTGGTTTTGCGATCCTCGGGATTTTATTTCTGATTATGCATTGCCGCTATTGTGCAAAAAATGTCATCATCAAAAATGATGGTCTGGCCTCCATGAGAGAGTTGATTAATATCCGGCGATCCGGCATTACCAGCCCTTTTATATGGTTAATCAGGGCCGGGTATCTGTGGTTCTTTATTGGCATGCTTCACTGAAGCGAGATGCGAAAAAACAGCCTCCGTGCCCATTGAGACTACCCCAGCCTCTCCACCCGCGTCTCCCCCTCCGCCATCGAAGCTGGTAAGACAGATCTGCGAGTAGCGGCGGGTCTCGGCGATTAAGCTCGCGAGGGCGGGCAGCATCTGCGGGTGCAGGCTATTTTCCGGTTCGTTCAACGTGATATTTAATTGATAAACTAAAAGTGGCTGAAATATTCCATTACTACAGCCTAAAAAAAAGGTTTAGCACCAACAACATGGGTGAGGCGACCACTGGTCGAATTAAGAGGTTGTCATGGGGTTTCAGCATTGAAATCCGTATGGGGGAAATGCCCCCTTAGAGTAACAGGCAAACCAAAAGGTTAAGAGATGAAACGTTTTTTGTGCCCAGTAACGACTTTTGAGAATGGGTTTCAGTATCCACAGAGCTTTCTGAATGTTATAGATGAAGACGATCTTATTGATCTGGAACCTTGGTGGTTCCTGTGCGAGTTCGAGGGATATTCTCAGCAGTGGTTTGATGAAATTAAAAAGCTATACCCGGAACGAAATTTGATACCGTTTGCAAAAAAGAGTGACTCTGACGATGTTGCTTGTTTTGACGGCCACTCTACATCTGGCGATCCTAAAGTTTACTATGTTCATGCTTTTGCATCACCGGGGTGGGAGGACCATGGTACAGCAGCTAACTTTAACGCGTGGTTTGCAGCTGCAGAAAATGAATCTGCTGTGTATAAATCAGGGCAGAGAACTTAAATTCACTAACCACACATTGCTATCGGAAAGATAAAAATTATAACCCTGTTCGTACATTTGCAGGCCTTTCATATCAACCACTGTTTAGCCCTGTACCAGACTCGGGAAAGGTATATATTGATGATATTTTTGGTTCTCTGAGAAGGGCGTTTTCGATAATGCCGATAAAGATGATGTGAACAAAATGACAAAAAATAAACTTACTATCGCCAGGTTATTGTTCAGCATTGCATACCTGTTTGTTTGCTGCCTGGCGTTTTTTTCTCTGGCCCTGATTGTCGTTAAATTCATCATCAGCCATGACGTTGTTTTTGACCGGTCAGATATTAAGCAGGTTGTCGTTGTAAGCGCTATTGCAGCAACCGCGGCAGGCGTCAGATCGTGGTTATATGCCTTACTCGATGAGCGCAAGATACGAAAGAAGCCCCCGGAGTAATGTCGAGTATGGGACTGTGTTTCTTTTTGTTGGGCTTCTAGGGAAGAGAATGCGGCTTACCCCAGCCTCTCCACCCGCGTCTCCCCTTCCGTCATCGACAGCTGATACAGCGAAAATGATCGCTGCTTCTCAATCAACGTCGCCAGCTCCGGCGAGTGGCTGGTGAGCCAGATCTGCGAGTAGCGGCTGGCCTCGGCGATTAAGCTCGCCAGGGCGGGCAGCATCTGCGGGTGCAGGCTATTTTCCGGTTCGTTCAACGCGATAAATGCCGGTGGGCGGGGGCTTAACAGCGCTACCGCCAGGCACAGAAAGCGCAGTGTGCCGTCGGAGAACTCCGCCGGTTCCAGCGGTCTGCTCAGCCCCTCGCGCTGCATCATCATGCGAAAACGTCCGCCGGTGTTGTCGCTGTAAAACACGCAGCCGGGGAAGGCCTGGTCAAGGATGCGCATCAGCAGCAGCTCGTCGCCAATCTCGACAATGGTCTGAAACGCGGCCGCCAGGTTGGAGCCGTCGCTGGCCAGCACCGGGGAGCGAAAACCGACCTGCGGGGCCCGCATCGCTGAGCCGATTGATACAGAAAACTCATGATAAAAGCGCCAGTTACGCAGGGACTCGCGCATCTGCGACACTTCCGGGTAAAGGTGCGGTTCGCCGAGCTGGCCGAATACCGATTCGTTCTCGTACAGCGTGCCACTGTGGGTCACTTTCTCGTGATGCACGTTATTCAGAAACACCGCCTGGTTCTTACGCTTCATCAGCTGTGACGAAGGTCGACGGTGCTGGCCGCTCAGCCAGAGAGATTCTTCTTTGATCACCGGATCGAGCTGAAACTGCGAGGGATAGGGCAGCTTCTCCACAAACCCGACCTGCAGCTCGTATTCATAGGTCTCTGTTTCTACCGCCAGATTCATCCGCCGCAGCTGGTAGCTACGGGTTTTGCCTGCCCAGAACACCTTCAGAATGCCGCCCTCGTTCGCCAGCGCCTGGGAAAACTGCCCCTGCGCGGCGCTGTGCATCAGGTGTATCGCCTTGTAGATATTCGATTTTCCGGTCCCGTTCGGCCCGAAGACGAAATTGAGCTGCTCCAGCTCCAGCGACATCTCGCGGATGGAGCGGTAGTTTTGAATGTGCAGGGTATTGATCACAGGCAGGCCCCTTTCGCAGAATAAGCCTGTATATAATCACAGTCTTTGAGATGAAATGCAAAAAAGAGACGACAGTGAGGATGTCGTCTAAACGGGGTACTGCTTTGGGCCTCTACGGGTCAATGGGGCCTTCGCATTTTTATGATCACTTGACTGCCAGACGCAGACCCAAATCATCAGGATAGGGATCAAAGTAGTTTTGCGTCATCAGATACCGGTCGGGGTATTCGGCCAGGTAGTGCTTCAGCAGCGTGATCGGGGCGAGGATAGGCAACTGTCCGTTGCGATAATGCAGGATCACGTCGCGCAGCTCGCCGCGCTGGCGGGTGTTCAGCTGGTTACGAAAATAGCCCTGAATATGCATCAGCACGTTGGTGTGATTCTTACGCGAAGCGGGTTTTTTCAGGATGGTCATCAGCTTTTCCCGGTACGCCACGAAGAAAGCGTCCAGATCTTCCCACTCGTGCAGCGAGGCAACGAACGGGCCGATTTCACGGTAACCCGCCTGATGGTGCGCCAGCAGCTGGAGTTTGTAACGGCTGTGGAAGTCCAGCAGCGCGCGGCGCGTGAGGCCATTTTTACGCAGCGTGTTCAGTTCGTGCAGGGCAAAAACACGTTCGACAAAGTTTTCCCGCAGCACCGGATCGTGCAGACGCCCATCCTCTTCCACGGGCAGCCACGGCCAGGTTTCAAGGAGGGCGGCGGTGAACAGCCCGACCCCCTCCTTGCGGCCCCGGTTGCCGTTTTCATCATACAGACGCACGCGTTCCATGCCGCAGCTTGGGGATTTAGCGCAGACGATAAAACCGGCGAGATCGCCGATTTTCGGCAAAAAATCTGCCGTAAAATCCGCCATTTTCTGCGTAACGTCTTCGTGAGGCGCATGGCTAAAACGCATCTGCGTTTCACCGTGTTCCGTCACGATCAGACGCAGCGCCGGGCGAGGGGTTGGCAGGCCGATGGCCATTTCCGGACAGACGGGCCTGAAATTCACCCACTGGGCCAGCTCATCCATGACGAAGCCCATACGCTTGTGTCCGCCGTCAAAGCGAACGGCGGATCCGGTCAAACATCCGCTAATACCCAGCACTGGTTTCGTCGTCATGGTGTCGTCCTCCCGTTCATATAATTAAAACTTACACAACATGACTAATTTGTCCAAGTATTAGCGGAACTATTTTTTTATTCCTTTAGAATCAATGCGTCTTAGCTGCCCTTATAGGTCGAGTAACCGTACTGACTCAGCAGAAGCGGGATGTGTAGTTTCTCGTTGGTGCGGGTCACGGTAAACAGCACCGGGATCTCCGGGAAGAAGGAGTCGAGCTTTTTGCCGTGGAAGTACTCTGCGGTTTTGAAGGTCACTTTATACACGCCAGGCTGCATGTCCTGGTCCTGCGGATAGAGCGATTTGATGCGTCCATCCTGGTCAGTTTTACCGCTGGCGATCGGGGTCCATTTGTCCTGCTGCTGCTTTTCCAGCGTGACGGTGACGCCCGGTGGAGGCGTGCCGGTTTGCTGGTCGAGGATGTGTACGCTCAGGGTGCCAGCAGGAGCGGCGCTAAAGGCGGCAGGGGTAAAGGCCATCGCGGCCAGCATCAGCAGAGGGGTAGTTTTTTTCATGGTGTTTTCCTGTGGAGTTATTCGTCACAGGAAAACGTTAGCATCTGCGGCGCGGGAAAATATTCAACTTTTCGTGAAGATTCCCGCAGGAGAAAATGATCAGAGGATAATCACTTCAAGCGATACCTGCTGCTGCCACTGCTCCACCTGCTTTTTCCGCGCCGCGGTGAGCTTACCGCTGGTGACCAGAAGCCATTTGCGCTCCGGGAAAATTTCCGGGGCCAGCGCGGCCGGAGGCGAGGGCAAAATGTCGATTCGGTGTCCCTGTCCGGTGCGCGTTAAGGCTTCGAGCCAGATCTCACAGGCGTCGTTCAGGTGCCAGCCGCTGAGCAGAATATTATCGCCCGGCGCTTTTTTATCACCCTCGAGACAAAACGAGGTGTAGGCGATGATGATGCCGTCGAGGATTGCGCGCAGGGTCATGGCGGCGGCCACGTTGGCGGATACCTGGCTGCGCAGCGGGCGCAGCACGTTCGCGACCAGTTCGGGTCTTGGGTACTCGCGTCCGGCGTCGTAAATCATCTGGCGCAGGGACTCGACTTTGCCGTCCTGCAGGCGTTGCAGCATGTTCTGCTGCAGGGTTTGCCAGTTGTTGGTCCGGCCCGGCGTCGGGCGTTCCAGCAGCGGTTTGACCTGGCCGATCGGGACGCCTTTTTTTACCCAGTCGAGGATTTTGAGCGCCTGCTGGACGTCCTCATCGCTGTACTGGCGATGGCCGCCTTCCGTGCGCTGTGGCTTGAGTAAACCATAGCGACGCTGCCACGCCCGCAGGGTGGTGGCGGTGATGCCGCTGAGTCTGGCGAATTCGCCGATGGAGTAAGCCATGTCCGTGTCCAGAGTGGAGGAATACTCTCAATATACTACGAATTTTCCCGAACGGGATGAAGCGCCGAAACGGTGCACTACACTTAACATCCAACCGTGCAAATGAAAGGAATTCTCATGAAGCTATGGCCTGTTGTGACCGGTGTTGCGATTGCTTTGACGCTGGTCGCCTGTAAATCCCCCACGCCGCCGAAAGGCGTTCAGCCTATTACCCACTTTGACGCCAGCCGCTATCTCGGCAAATGGTACGAAGTCGCCCGTCTGGAAAACCGCTTCGAACGCGGGCTGGAGCAGGTGACGGCGACCTACGGCAAGCGCAGCGACGGCGGTATTAGCGTGCTCAACCGGGGCTACGATCCGGTGAAGAACAAGTGGAACGAGAGCGAGGGGAAAGCGTACTTTACCGGCGAACCGACCACGGCCGCGCTGAAGGTCTCCTTCTTCGGCCCGTTCTACGGCGGCTATAACGTGATCAGACTGGATGACAAGTACCAGTACGCGCTGGTCAGCGGCCCAAACCGCGATTACCTGTGGATCCTGTCGCGCACGCCGACCATCCCGGATGCGGTTAAGCAGGATTACCTGAATACCGCGCGCAGTCTGGGCTTCCGGGTTGACCAACTGGTGTGGGTGAAGCAATAAAAATCGTGCTTTCTTCCTGGGGCATTACTGGCTCGCCTGGATAGACTTCCGTTAAAAGCCTAACGGGGAGAAGACGACATGAACTGGCAGCCTTTTCGCGGCGATGCGCCGGAAAATATGACGATTTTCAGCGCGTCATTTCCCGACGTCAGCGACCAGTGGCCGATGAAAGACGATGCTGCCCGGGAGATCGCCTCCCTTGACCGCGCGCTGAAAGCCGAGCCAGCGCTTCGGCCGCCGCGGGTGGTATACGACGAGGGCGGGCAGGCCGTGCTTGTCCCCCAGAACCGCTATTCCGAACAGGCCTTCCGTAACCGCCCGGCCCTCACCGCGTGGCGCACCCGGCTGGTCCCCTCCGCGCTGGCGCTGTTTGTGGTGCAAAACCCGCTGGAAGACCGCCTGCCCGACGGAACAAAAATGGACAGCGACAGCCGCCAGTGGTTTATCCACGCAAATGATGCCATCGGCATGCGTTCCCGCGCCCGGGTGCTGGCCGCGCTGGTGGATAAATACATTCACAATGAGAGCGAGAACAACTGGGTCAGTCTCGCGAGCGGCGCCGCCATCCCGGTGCTGGAGGCGCTGCGTGAAGCAAAGCTCGGCGGCCAGCAGGTCTATCTCACGCTGGTGGACAAAGACCCCGTAGCGCTGAGCTGGGCGGAAACCATGGCGGCGCAGGAAGGCATTGTGGTGGGCGAACAGCTGACGCTGCTCAGGCGCAACCTGCTCCATACGCTGGTGCGTAACGAGGACCTGCTGCTGGAGCTGGGCGAGCATCAGGCCGAACTGGTCGACGCGCTGGGGATTTTCGAATACTTCAACGATACCGATGCGGTGATTTTCCTCCAGCGCGCGCTACGGCTGGTCAAACCCGGCGGGGCGGTGATTGTGTCGAACATGCTCACCAGTAGCCCGCACATTGACTTTGTGCTGCGCGGTATCGGCTGGGAGGATATTCACCCAAGGACGCTGCAGCAGCTGCAGGACATCCACCTCGCGGCGGGCGTGCCGGTGGAAAACGTCACCGTGGTGGTGCCGAAGGACGGGGTGTACGCGGTGATGGAGATTAGGGTTTAGCGCGAGCTGAGTGGGGGGACAAACCGCACAATCGGTTCCCTCTCCCTGAGGGAGAGGGTTAGGGTGAGGGGGAGCAGTCCACTACAATATTCACTGTTCCTCAGTTGTTCGGTTAAACCGAACAACTGCCATGAAAGATTGACTCTTTTCCTTGTTCTCATTCCCTGATGATGATTCTTGCTTGTCATGATCTATCTTCTGCCCAGTTTCCTGAACCAACTTCCGGGCCATTTCACTGATACGCTCTCGGCTTTCAGGTGTACGAGAGTTTAAAACTGCATTTAAGGTCTTCAGTTTATTACCTCCATGCTTCTGGATACTTGATTTAATCGCCACGCTCTATAATGATCCCCCCATGAAAATTGAAACCGCACTCCCCTCACACTTCGAACGTCTGGTTGCGATCTGGGAATCCTCCGTCCGCGCCACCCATCACTTTTTACAGGAAAGCGATATCGCGGCGCTGCGCCCGTTATTGCTTAACGCGTATTTGCCAAACCTCAGCGTTGTGATGGCCCAGGATGACGCAGGCATTATTCACGGCTTTTTAGGCGTGGATGAAAACCGTATTGAAATGCTGTTTGTTGATGATGCGAGCCGGGGGAAAGGCGTCGGGAAATTGCTGCTGCAACACGCCATCGCAGCGTTCGGCGCGAACGAAGTGGATGTGAATGAGCAGAACCCGCAGGGCGTTGAATTTTATCGCCATATGGGGTTTGAGCAGGTCGGACGCTCGGAACAGGACGGGCAGGGGAATCCGTTTCCGTTGCTGCATATGCGGTTGGCTAAGTGAATATTCACTTAACGCAGGAATAACGCTTGTTAGATATGAAATGCAACGCGTTTTCCTGTGGGAAGTTCAACGTCGATACAGAGTTTCCCACCCATTGCCTCGATGTAACGCTTAAGCGTGGCAATTTTTAGTTCATTTCCACGTTGCTCTATCTGAGTTACTGCGGGCTGGCTCACCCCCATCAGGTCAGCAACTTTTTTTTGCGAAAGCCTGAGCTCTTCGCGTAAAAGTTGCAGACCCGTTTCGAGGATCATTTCATCTGCCATCTCTTTAATACGTTGTTGGCTTTCCGGTGAACGTGACGCAATCACTTCATTTAAGGTTTTCACTTGGCTGCCTCTTGGCTTGTCAGATGAAGGGAAAATTCGGCATCTGCGATGCGAATCATTTTTTCATAAAAGGTTTTGTCGTTACTCTTATCGCCCGCGCAAAGCACAATGGCCTGACGTACAGGATCAAATGCGAAGAAAGCACGAACAGGACGACCAGCATATTGAATACGTAATTCTTTCATATACTTATACCGTGAGCCTTTAACCGTATCTGCATAGGGACGAGGAAGACGTGGCCCATAGTGTTGCAGATTTAGCAGGTCTGCCAGTACCTTATCCTGTAATCCTTCTTCTTGTTCAAACAACCACTGCTCGAATACCTTTCCGAACCGAACCGTCCACATGCTTTCGTCCATGATAATCTGTAGCTTATAAAAAGAATATAAGCTGTAGTTAATAAATGCAATGGCAGTCATCGACAGCCAGGCTGTTAGTGGCAGGAGTATGACAAAGAGGGGATTTCAAACGGATCGTGCAATTAAGAAATTGCGAGGCGCTTTCCAGCGTTTTTTCATTCATGCTGGAGAGTGAGGCTGGCGTTCGTTCTGGTAATACTGGGGCGTTTGAGGGTTCCTGTTGGAACTGGGCGCCTCGGGAGAGCGGTACCCGTTATGGTTAACTATTTTTCTGAAAACCTGATGCTTCCCTTCAGGCGAACTATCCGAGATTTCCGGATAGTAGAATGCTAATCATTTTCCCCTGCCGGATAATGGATGACATCATTATCAGTAATGCCACCTCCATATTCTTAACGTTAAGCTCGGTGGTTTGTACTCACGTTTGCGAGCCGCTTTCCAGGGCGCGGAGTTTGAATCGCCGCAAGCGCGTCCTCTATCTCAATGAGCTTTGCCTTCGTCCGTTTATAATCGTCCTGCAACCGCAGGTCTTGCAAGTTATACGCCAGCAGAACGATGCATCCTTTCATGACCTTTACCGTGACCTGCTGTCCGATATCAAAACCTGCAGCGCGCAGCCACTTGCCGGAAAGGATGATTTTCGGCGTGGATTTGTCGAAAACATTCGGGCGGTATCCCACAATTAACGAACGCTCGGTTCCGGATTGGTCGGGGTCTGGGGTAGAATGTGAATCAGCCATAATTAACTTCTTGATAGTTGGTGAGGTTTGACGCTCCGGTTGTGTTCCCGCACATCGAGGCGTTGCTAATACAGGAGGTTTAGGTGACCTTATGTCAATTATATCGCGCGAAAAAAACAAAAGGCGGCGGGCAGTCTCCGCAGTTTAAGATGCGTATTGATCCGGCATTGAAGGAGCAGTTGGATGCTGTGGCGGCTGAGGAAGGGGGGGCTCGCCAGTTGGTTGAAAGAACTGGCGAGGGAGGCGTTACGAGCTAAACGTATTTCACCAAAAGCATGAACATATCAGTGTGATTCTTTATTGAAATCATTTGTATTTTTAGAAACGACCTCATCATCCGGATTGGCCTTATTCAGGGGGGCATTAGTAATAAACATCGGTAAGGCCGTATCGCCAGAGAAAACTTTTTCTAAACCCTTTAAGATATTTGCTTGTGTTGTTTCTAAATCGCCATGAGTAATTGGCCTATAACAGTCTCTTTGTAATTGTACTTTATCAAAATCATAATTCATTGCTTGAGAAAGAGCGTAGAGTAAGTCAGTAAAGAGATCATCGGATTTAGATATCCAAATGTTAATATCAGGGTAGTCTTGTATTTTATTTAGATGGCTGTTATAACTTTTCCAGGCGTGAGTAACAGTTTGTTCTTTCTTGGTTTGATATCTTATTTTTATTATTGGGATTTTTCTTCCATAAAACTCTATATCGATCATATTCAATGCTTGTACATGTTCTCTATGCAATCTTTGAGCTCTGGTAGACATTAGCGTTCTAAAAATAGATAAGCGGCTTTGTTTTCTTTCTCAAAATTGCTCTAATGTTTTTTGTATTTGAACAGCAAGAATAGGACCTATTATAACTGCTGCTGTCATAATTATATCTTTTGATTCCATGCCAAATAATATGTTCATATAACACTTCCCGAGTGATAGTTATAGAAATATTATATGCTTTAAGAATGGATAGTTTAAAATTTAATTATAAGAATTTTTGGCGGAAGATCACAGGAGTCGAACCTGCCCGGGAACGCTGGCGTCCCCAACTGGATTTGAAGTCCAGCCACCTCACCGGAGATGACGATCTTCCGCGCCTGCATTGCTACATGGAGGCGGGGCGCATTATAGCTACTTTCAGGCATTTACCACATACCCCACACCACTTTTTTCACCTCTCTTTTGACCTGTACCCCCCTGTTTCAGTTAATTCCTAAGAAAATCCTCATGTTAGCCCTTTGTGCTCCCCAATATTTACCGCGATCACAAAAAACAAGAAACGTAATCTGCTAACCAGAAAACGCAATACCCGCTCAAGAAACAATGGTTTAAAAACACTGTAACCGGTCTCAGCGCCCCCTATAGCGTGAAGGATAAAAAAAGATGAGCGAAGTTTTGTCAGTAAAAGAGAAGATTGGCTACGGCATGGGAGACGCCGCCAGCCACATCATTTTTGATAACGTCATGTTGTACATGATGTTTTTCTATACCGATATTTTCGGCATTCCCGCCGGATTTGTCGGCACCATGTTCCTGCTGGCGCGCGCGCTGGATGCGATCTCCGACCCGTGCATGGGGCTGATTGCCGACCGCACCCGCAGCCGCTGGGGCAAGTTCCGACCGTGGATTTTGTTCGGCGCGATCCCGTTCGGCATTGTCTGCGTGCTGGCCTACACCACGCCGGACCTCAGCCTCAACGGCAAAATGGTTTATGCCGCCGTGACCTACACGCTGCTGACCCTGCTCTATACCGTAGTCAATATTCCTTACTGCGCGCTGGGCGGCGTGATCACCAGTGACCCGACGCAGCGTATCTCCCTTCAGTCCTGGCGCTTCGTGCTGGCGACGGCGGGCGGCATGCTCTCCACGGTGCTGATGATGCCGCTGGTGAAGCTGATTGGCGGCGACGATAAGGCGTTCGGCTTCCAGGGCGGCATCGCCGTGCTGTCGGTGGTCGCATTCCTGATGCTGGCGTTCTGCTTCTTCACCACCAAAGAGCGCATCCAGGTGCCGCCGAGCACCACCTCCATGCGGGAAGACCTGCGCGATATCTGGCAAAACGACCAGTGGCGCATCGTGGGCGTGCTCACCATCCTCAACATCCTTGCCGTCTGCGTGCGCGGCGGCGCGATGATGTACTACTGCACCTGGATCATGGGCTCGCCGGAAGTGTTCGTCGCGTTCCTCACCACCTACTGCGTCGGCAACCTGATTGGCTCCGCGCTGGCGAAACCGCTCACCGACTGGAAGTGCAAGGTCAGCATCTTCTGGTGGACCAACGCCGCGCTGGCGGTGGTCAGCGTGGCGATGTTCTTCGTGCCGATGCATGCCACCGTGGTGATGTTCGCCTTTATCTTCGTCATTGGCGTGTTGCACCAGCTGGTGACGCCGATCCAGTGGGTCATGATGTCCGATACCGTCGACTACGGTGAATGGACCAACGGCAAGCGCCTGACCGGCATCAGCTTTGCAGGCACGCTGTTCGTGCTGAAGCTGGGTCTGGCGCTGGGGGGGGCGATGATCGGCTGGATGCTGGCAGGCGGCGGCTACGACGCGGCGGCCAAAACCCAGAACAGCGCGACCATCAGCATCATTATCGGCCTGTTTACCCTGGCCCCGGCGGTCTGCTATGTGCTGAGCGCCATCATCGCCAAACGCTACTACACGCTGAAAACCCCCTTCCTGACCAAAATCCTGGGCGAGCTGGCACAGGGCGCGCGCCGTAATCAGCAGGAATTTGAAACCCTGCCGGTCAGCAAAGAATTGCAGAACTAAGAGGATGAAAGCATGAAAATCAGTGATGGAAACTGGCTTATTCAACCGGGCCTGAATGTGACCTATCCGGTTCAGGTGTTCGACGTGGAGCAGCAGGGGAATGACCTGGTGGTGTATGTGGCGCCGCGTGACGTGCGCGAACGCACCTGGCAGCTCGACACGTTGATGTTCACGGTGCGCCTGTTTGCTCCACAGGAAGGGATTGTCGGGGTGCGCATCGAGCACTTCCAGGGCGCGCTGAACAATGGTCCACATTATCCGCTGAACGTCCTGAAAGACGTGAAGGTTGAGATCGAAAACAACGCCGAATTTGCTGAGCTGAAAAGCGGCAGCGTCAGCGTGCGCGTCACCAAAGGCGAGTTCTGGGCGCTGGACTTCCTGCGCAACGGCCAGCGTATTACCGGCAGCCAGTTGAAAAATAACGGCTACGTGCAGGACAGCAATACCCACCGCAATTACGTTTTTGAGCGTCTGGATCTGGGCGTGGGGGAAACGGTCTATGGTCTGGGCGAGCGCTTCACCGCGCTGGTGCGCAACGGCCAGATGGTCGAGACCTGGAACCGCGACGGCGGCACCAGCACCGAGCAGTCCTATAAAAATATCCCGTTCTACCTGACCAACCGCGGCTACGGCGTGCTGGTGAATCACCCGGAAAATGTCTCGTTTGAAGTGGGATCTGAGAAAGTCTCTAAGGTGCAGTTCAGCGTTGAAGGCGAATATCTCGAGTACTTCGTGATCGACGGCCCGACGCCGAAAGAGGTGCTGAACCGCTATACCCGCTTCACCGGGCGTCCGGCGCTGCCGCCTGCCTGGTCGTTCGGCCTGTGGCTCACCACCTCGTTCACCACCAACTACGACGAAGCGACGGTGAACAGCTTTATCGACGGTATGGCCGAGCGCGACCTGCCGCTGCACGTCTTTCACTTCGACTGCTTCTGGATGAAGGCCTTCCAGTGGTGTGACTTCGAGTGGGATCCGGTGACCTTCCCGGACCCTGAAGGAATGATCCGCCGCCTGAAGGAGAAAGGGCTGAAGGTCTGCGTGTGGATTAACCCGTACATTGGCCAGAAGTCGCCGATCTTCCGTGAGCTGAAAGCGAAGGGCTACCTGCTCAAGCGCCCTGACGGCTCCCTGTGGCAGTGGGACAAATGGCAGCCGGGGCTGGCGATTTACGACTTCACCAATCCGGACGCGTGCCGGTGGTATGCCGACAAGCTGAAAGGCCTGGTGGATATCGGCGTCGACTGCTTCAAAACCGACTTCGGCGAGCGTATCCCGACCGACGTCCAGTGGTTTGACGGGTCCGATCCGCAGAAGGTGCACAACCATTACGCCTACATCTATAACGAGCTGGTGTGGAACGTGCTGAAAGAGACGGTGGGGGAAGAAGAGGCGGTGCTGTTTGCCCGCTCCGCGTCCGTGGGGGCACAGCAGTTCCCGGTGCACTGGGGCGGCGACTGCTACGCCAACTACGAATCAATGGCGGAAAGCCTGCGCGGCGGGCTGTCGATTGGCCTGTCCGGCTTCGGTTTCTGGAGCCACGATATCGGCGGGTTCGAAAACACCGCCCCGGCGCACGTCTACAAGCGCTGGTGCGCGTTCGGGCTGTTCTCCAGCCACAGCCGCCTGCACGGCAGCAAATCCTACCGCGTGCCGTGGGCGTACGATGACGAGTCCTGCGACGTGGTGCGCCACTTCACGCAGCTGAAGTGCCAGCTGATGCCGTATCTGTACCGTCAGGCGACGCTGGCCCGCGAGTTCGGCACGCCGATGCTGCGGGCGATGATGCTGGAGTTCCCGGACGATCCGGCGTGCGATTACCTCGACCGTCAGTACATGCTGGGGGATTCGTTAATGGTGGCGCCGGTGTTCTCCGAGGCGGGCGACGTGCAGTTCTACCTGCCGGAAGGGCGCTGGACGCACCTGTGGCACAACGACGAAATCCAGGGCAGCCGCTGGCATAAGCAGCAGCACGATTTCATGAGCCTGCCGGTCTACGTGCGCGACAACACGCTGCTGGCGCTGGGCATTAATAACCAGAAGCCCGACTACGCGTGGCACGAGGGGACGGCCTTCCAGCTGTTTAACCTGGATGATGGCGCAACGGCAGTGAGCGAAGTGCCTTCGGCGGACGGCGCGGTGGCGTTTACGCTGAAGGCATCGCGTCAGGGCGACATCGTGACCTTTACCGGCACGGGAGACGCGCAAAACTGGTCGGTGTGTTTGCGCAACGTGCAGACGGTGAGCGGCGTGAAGGGCGGCTCACAGGCGGGCAGCGAGTGGGGCGTGGTGGTGAAAGCCGAAGGGAATGAGGTGGTGGTTCAGCTCTGAGGTGGAAAATGCCCGGTGGCGGTTCGCTTACCGGGCCTACGGTAATTATGCGCTCTGATGCCCTCATCCTGACCCTCTCCCACAGGGAGAGGGAACCAAAACCTAGTAGGCCGGGTAAGGCGAAGCCGCCACCCGGCTTTTTACTGTGCCGGCGCCACCGCCGACACCACCCCGCCCGTCATCGTCTGCTCTACCTGCTGCTTGTCCATATTCACCGCGCTCAGCTTCCCATTCACCGTTGGCTTCAGCGGCGCACTGGCCTGCACGCTGCCGCTGGCGGTGAGCTGAATATTGCCGTCGCCTGCAATCGGCAGCGCAGGCCAGCCCCACTGCTGCAGCACATTGAGCGGGACGCCGCGCCCGTTCAGGCTCACCGCGGTCTGCCGCTGCGGGAGTTGTGAAACGGTCGCCGTCGCTTCCAGAATGCCTTTTTCGGTAAACGCGCTGAGGTCGGTAATGTTCACCGTGGCGGCGTTGGCATTCAGCGCCAGCGACGGACGACGTACGTCGACGCGGTTAAAGGTCGCTGCCGCGCCGTTCAGGGTCGCGCTGCCGCCCCAGACGCCCCACTGGCGATCTTTCACCAGCTGCAGGTTTGCGCCATAGCCATCCAGAGAAGTGATCTGCCACGGGAAGGCAGGATCGATGTCGATCACCAGGTTGCGGCTCAGGCCGAATTTTTGCAGCGTGACGCTGTTCAGCCATTCCGGTAGAGGCTCCATCCACAGCGTTTTCCAGTTCTGCGGCAGAGTGTATTCCAGCCCGGCGATGGCGACATCGTCCAGCACCAGCGCTTTGCCGTCGCGTAGCCAGTTACCGGACGTGCGCACCATGCCGCCTTCCCAGCGGGAGGTGAACTGACGCAGCGCCATGCCCTGCGGGGAAAACTCCGCATTCAGGATCGGATCAAACAGATGCAGCGAGCCGTAGATAAACTCGCTGGCGTTCATCGACAGACGGCCCTCCTGGCTCTGCCAGTCGCCTTTGCTTAGCGTCAGGTTGCGCAGGCTTAAATCGAGATCGGTCACCGCCCAGTCCGGGCCCTGAAGCCGGGCGTCGGTCACGTCCAGACGACCAATCTGCAGAGAGGGGATAGTGGCCAGCGGCGCGAAGAACGCGGTCAGCGTTTTATCGCTCTGCAGGCGGATTTCGTTCAGGCGCATGGTGTCGATAATCCAGCTCCCGTCGGCGTTGCGCAGAGCGGAGCCGGTGAGTGAGCCGCGGGCCATATCGGCACCAATCGTGTTCAGCACCACCTCCTTGCCGTTAAGCTGGCCCTCGATCAGCACGTTGGTGGCCGGTACGCCGTTCAGAGTCAGCGAGCCTGCGCTCATCTGGATCTGCGCGTGATTACCCAGCACGTTGCCCGCTTCCGGCTGCCATGGGCTGACGCCGCCCGTCACCTTCTGCGCGCTCAGATCCCATTCGGTATTCGGGCTGTTGAACGCCATGTTGTTCAACTGCAGACGATCGGCCTGGAAAGGCAGCAGCGCGGTCTGCGGGGAGAGATTAAGCGTGCCGTCGAACAGGGTGATGGTGTCCAAGTGCAGCGGATCGGTTATCTGGCGGCTACTCAGGCCGATATCCACTTTTTTGGCTACCAGGGTGGCGGGTTTTCCGTCCCGACCGAAGGTAACGTTTTCCAGAATGAGGTGGGAAGGCGACGAAAAGCGGTGATTCATCTTGTCGAAACTGAGTTCGTAATCGGTATTCACCGTTACCCAGCTGCTGACCTGAGCCGCACCCCAGCGGGTCTGGAGCAGAATATAGAGCGCCAGCATCACAATCAGCAGGGCTACTAGAAGATAGACGAGTAGCTTTCCAATAAATTTCATGGTCTTCCATCCCGCAAAACGCACATAAGGGAGTTATGCACGATTTATGCGCAATCCTCAAGGCGGGAATGGTGTAATTAGATGTCACGGCAGGCATTGACTGCCTGCCGTGAGAGAAATCAGTTTTTCTCAGGCGGGAAAACGAGGTTCAGCACGATAGCGGTGATACCGCCTGCGGCAATGCCGGAAGAGAGCAGGTTTTTCACCCAGTCCGGGGCAAACTGCAGGATCAGCGGCTGCTGAGAAACGCCCAGACCGACGGCCAGCGACAGCGCGATAATCATGATCGCGCGGCGGTTCAGCGGCTCGCGGGAGACGATACGCACGCCGGAGGCCGCGATCGTCCCGAACATCACCAGCGTTGCGCCGCCCAGCACCGGCTCCGGAATGTGCTGTACAAAGCCGCTCACCGCCGGGAACAGGCCGAGGACGATCAGCATCAGCGCCACCACGAAGCCAACGTAGCGGCTGGCCACGCCGGTCAGCTGGATCACGCCGTTGTTCTGACCGAAGCAGGAGTTCGGGAAGGTGTTGAAGACCGCAGAGACAAACGAATTCAGACCGTTTGCCAGCACGCCGCCTTTCAGGCGCTTCATGTACAGCGGGCCGGAAACGGGCTGCTCGGAGACGTCGGAGGTGGCGGTGATGTCGCCGATGGTCTCCAGAGAGGTGATCATAAAGACCAGCATCAGCGGCAGGAGCAGGCCCCAGTCAATGCCCAGACCGTAGTACAGCGGCGTGGGGACGGTGATCAGCGCGCTGTTGGTCGGCGCGGTGTTTTCCGGCAGCATACCCAGCGCCCAGGCCAGCAGGTAACCCGCCGCCATGGCAATCACCAGCGAGGCGACGCGCAGGTAAGGGTTACGCTGACGGTTAAGCAGAATAATGATGGCCAGCACGACGCCTGCCAGCAGCAGGTTTTTTGGCGCGCCGAAGGTGTGGTCGCTCATCGCGGCATAGCCGCCACCGATGGAGGTAAGGCCCACCTGAATCAGCGACAGGCCGATAATCATCACGACGACGCCGGAAACCAGCGGGGTGATAACGCGACGAGCCAGATGCAGAACGCGGGAGATCACCATCTCCGTACAGCTGGCCAGCATCAGGGTGCCGAACAGCGCCGCCATCATGGTCGGGACATCCGCGCCGCCGGTTTTCAGGGCCGTACCGCCCATGATCAGGGGAGCCACGAAGTTAAAGCTGGTGCCCTGAATCGACAATAATCCCGACCCCACCGGACCCCACGCTTTAATTTGAATAATCGAGGCCACGCCAGAGGCGAAAAGAGACATGCTGATAATGTGCTGCGTGTCCTGCGCCGGTAAGCCGAGCGCCTGGCAAATCAGCAGCGCCGGGGTGATCACCGCAACAAACATCGCCAGAAGATGCTGGCAGGCGGCGAAAAGCGTCTGCGGCAGCGGCGGGCGATCTTCAAGGCGGTAAATCAGTTCGCTATTTTGCTTCTGCGCAATCGGTTGCGCATCAGGCGACTCTATGGTGTTAACGGACATCGGCAGCAATCCCACGGTGGAAAAGCGGGCATTTTATCTGACCACCTGGTAAAAGCAAACGATTGCCAGCAAAAAAAGGCAAGAAAATCTGCCGCTGTGAGCAGGTTTTCTACAACGCATCGGGAAAAAAAATTACACTTTTTGCGCCGGGGGCTCATGAAGAGCGCAAACCGGCCCAGGATAACGCCGCGTGTGTAGGGAACACGCGCAAAAAAGGAGCCTTCTATGATTCATCTCGATACGTTGTCGACCCTTGTTGCCGCAACGCTGGTCTTACTGCTTGGTCGTAAGCTGGTACATAGCGTTTCCCTTCTGAAGAAATACACCATTCCTGAACCTGTTGCCGGTGGTCTGCTGGTGGCGCTGGCCCTGCTGGTGCTGAAAAAAAGCATGGGCTGGGAAATTGATTTTGATATGTCCCTGAAAGACCCGCTGATGCTGGCCTTCTTTGCCACCATCGGCCTGAACGCCAACCTGGCGAGCCTGCGGGCGGGCGGTAAGGTGCTCGGTGTATTTTTGATTGTGGTGGTGGGGCTGCTGCTGATGCAAAACGCCATTGGTATCGGGATGGCGTCGCTGCTGGGACTGGATCCGCTGATGGGGTTGCTGGCAGGGTCGATTACCCTGTCAGGCGGCCACGGTACCGGGGCCGCGTGGAGCAAGTTGTTTATCGAGCGCTACGGGTTTGAAAACGCGACGGAAGTGGCGATGGCCTGCGCGACCTTTGGTCTGGTGCTGGGTGGCCTGATTGGCGGCCCGGTGGCTCGCTATCTGGTGAAGCACTCCACCACGCCGGACGGCAGGCCGGACGATGAGCTGGTGCCCACAGCATTCGAAAAGCCGGACGTCGGGCGCAGTATTACCTCGCTGGTGCTGATTGAAACCATCGCGATGATCGCCATCTGCCTGACCGTGGGCAAAGTGGTTGCGCAATGGCTGGCGGGCTCAGCGTTTGAGCTGCCAACGTTTGTCTGCGTGCTGTTTATCGGGGTGATCCTGAGCAACGGTCTGGCGCTAATGGGCTTCTACCGCGTATTTGAACGGGCGGTGTCGGTGCTCGGCAACGTCTGCCTGTCGCTGTTCCTGGCGATGGCGCTGATGAGCCTCAAGCTGTGGGAGCTGGCCTCGCTGGCGCTGCCAATGGTGGCGATTCTGGCGGTGCAGACCCTGTTTATGGCGCTGTACGCCATGTTTGTCACCTGGCGGATGATGGGCAAAAACTATGATGCGGCGGTGCTGGCGGCGGGTCACTGCGGGTTTGGTCTGGGGGCCACCCCAACGGCTATCGCCAACATGCAGGCGATCACCGAACGCTTCGGGCCATCGCACATGGCGTTTCTGGTGGTCCCGATGGTCGGGGCGTTCTTTATTGATATCGTCAACGCGCTGGTGATTAAGCTGTACCTGATGCTGCCGATGTTTGCCTGAATCAGGCGTTGGAATAGCGTTCGGTTTCCGGCATCCAGCGCTCAATTAACGCTGCCGCCTGTTCTGGGTAGCGTTCATGAATGTGGCGGGCGAGGCGCTGAACCTCGGGGATCATGGCCTGATCGCGCAGCAAATCCGCGACTTTGAATTCCGCGTTCCCCGTCTGACGCGTGCCCAGCAGTTCACCGGGGCCGCGGATCTCAAGGTCTTTTTGCGCAATCACAAAACCGTCGTTACTGTCGCGCAGCACCTGCAAACGCATCTGGGCGGTTTTCGAGAGCGGGGCTTTGTAGAGCAGGACGCAGTGGGACGCTACCGCGCCACGGCCAACGCGTCCGCGCAGCTGGTGGAGCTGGGCCAGGCCCAGGCGTTCCGGGTTTTCGATAATCATCAGGCTAGAATTCGGGACGTCCACGCCCACTTCAATGACCGTCGTGGCGACCAGCAAATGCAGCTCGCCCTGCTTAAACGACTGCATCACCGCCTGCTTTTCGGCAGGCTTCATGCGTCCGTGAACCAGGCCCACGTTCAGCTCCGGCAGTGCCAGCTTAAGCTCTTCCCACGTGGCTTCGGCAGCCTGCGCTTCCAGCAGTTCCGACTCTTCTATCAGCGTACAAACCCAGTAGGCCTGACGCCCTTCGTGGGTGCAGGCGTTGCGCACGCGATCGATGATATCGCTGCGACGCGTGTCAGGAATGGCAACCGTTGTGACCGGCGTACGGCCAGGGGGGAGTTCGTCGATGGTGGAGGTATCCAGATCGGCGTAAGCCGTCATCGCCAGGGTGCGCGGGATCGGCGTGGCGGTCATGATCAGCTGATGCGGGTGGAAGCCCTGCTGCAGTCCCTTTTCCCACAGCGCCAGACGTTGATGCACGCCGAAGCGGTGCTGTTCATCGATAATCACCAGCGCAAGGCCGTTGAACTGCACCTGCTCCTGGAAGATAGCGTGCGTGCCGACAATCATCTGCACCTGCCCGCTGGCGATGGCCTCCTGTTGCGCAAGACGCGCTTTGCCTTTTTGCTTTCCGGCAAGCCAGCCGACTTCAATCCCGAGCGGTGCAAACCAGGCGCGGAAATTATTGGCGTGTTGTTCAGCCAGCAGTTCGGTTGGTGCCATCAGCGCGACCTGTTTGCCGTGGGCAATTGCGCGCAGGGCGGCCAGCGCGGCAACCAGCGTTTTACCGGACCCTACGTCGCCCTGCACCAGGCGCATCATCGGCACGTCGAGCGCCATATCGCGTTCAATCTCGGCGGTGACGCGCGCCTGTGCGCCGGTGGGTTTAAACGGCAGGGAGGCCAGCAGCTTATCTTTGAGCTCATCACGCGGGCTTAATGGCTGGGCATGGAAACGCTGCGCGCCGGCGCGGAGCGCCAGCATGCTCAGGTTATGGGCCAGTAATTCCTCAAGGATAAGACGCTGTTGAGCGGGGTGTTTGCCGCTTTCTAAGTCGCTGAGCTGCAGCGTTGGCGGCGGGCGGTGCAGGGTACGCAGCGCCTCGGGCAGGCTCATCATGCCCTGTGCCAGCTCGGGCGGCAGCAGCTCGGTAATGGCGCAGGTATCCAGCAGCTCCAGCGCCTGATCGGTGAGCTTACGTAGCGTCGCCTGCTTGATGCCTTCGGTCGTCGGGTAAACCGGGGTGAGCGTCTCCTGCATCTCTGGCGTGCTGAGATCGCCCTGCACGCGGTACTCGGGGTGGATCATCTCTGCGCCGTACTTCCCGCGTTTGGCTTCGCCATAGGCCAGCACCCTGCGGCCTGTCGCCAGGCTGTTTTTCATCGCCGCGCTGAAGTTGAAGAAACGCATGGTGAGAATGCCGGTGCCGTCGCTGATCTGACAGGTCATCATCCGGCGTCCGCCGAAGGTGATGTTGCAGTTCAGAACTTCGCCTTCAACGGTGGCGTAAATGGCGGGAAGGAGATCGCCGATCTTGTAAAGCTGGGTGCGGTCTTCGTAACGCAGGGGGAGGTGAAGCAGGAGATCCTGCACCGTGTGCAGGCCAATTTTAGCCAGCTTATTGCTTTGCGCCGCGCCCACGCCCGTCAGGCTGTTGAGCGGGATGGCATCCAGCAGGCGGCCTTTCATCGGTTACCCGGCGTACTGCATGGTGGCCCACCACTCGGCATCGGCTTCAATTTCGCCCTGCGCGTTGACGTGGGGGTAAGGCAATTTTTTCTGCTTCGCAACGCGAGCCAGCACCGGATAGCCACCTTCAAACAGCAGGCGCTGCTGTTCCTCTTCCGGCAGCATGCTGTTGCTGCGCTCGTACATGCCGGCGTTCTGACGCTGGCGCTGCGCTTCATACAGAATGAGCGCGGAGGCCACGGAGACGTTGAGTGACTGGACCATGCCAATCATCGGAATGATGATGTCCCGATCCGCCAGATCCAGCGCTTCCTGGGTGATCCCGGTTTTCTCCTGGCCCATCAAAATGCAGGTCGGGCGGGTGTAGTCGATATCGCGGAAATCCACGGCCTTAGCGGACAGGTTAGTGGCAAGGATCTGCATACCGCGCCCTTTCAGGTGCGATACGGCTTCGCCAATCGTCTGGTGAGATTTGACGGAAACCCAGCTGTTACTGCCTGCCGCGGCAGAGACCATGGTTCGCATCCGGTGACCCGGCCAGACGGCGTGCACTTCATGCACACCGACGGCATCGGCGGTACGAACGATAGCAGAGACGTTATGCGGTTTATGGACCTGCTCCATGCAGACCGTCAGGTCAGGCTGACGCCTGGCGAGCATTTCGCATATCCGCGCGTAACGTTGTGAATTCATGCCGCTAGTTTCGGTTACGGGTGACTTTAATCACGTCCGGCATGACGCGGATCTTGCGCATAATATTCGCCAGATGCACGCGGTCGCGGGCGGTCAGACGAATAAAGGCGCTGTACACGCGGCCATCTTTTTCTTCCGTATTCAGGCTTTGAATATTGGAAGACGCCGTGTTGATCGCTGCCGTCAGGTTCGCCAGGGCACCCTGATGGTTGAACATATCCACCTTAATTTCGGTGATAAATTCCTGCGCGGTCTCTTTATCCCATTCGACCGCCATAAACTTCTCGGCCTCTTTCTGGTAGCCGCGGATGTTACGACAGGATTCATGGTGGATAACCAGCCCTTTACCCGGGCTGACGTGCGCAATAATCGGGTCGCCAGGAATTGGACGGCAACATTTTGCGAAGGTGATCAGCACCCCGTCCGCGCCTTTAATCGGCAGATGTCCGTGGCCTGGCGTAGCTGCAGGCACGGCTGTCGTGTCGCCTTGCTGCAGGTTCTTCGCCACCACCACGCTCATGGCGTTGCCGAGGCCAATCTCTGCCAGCAGGTCATCAAGCGACGCGAGCTTCATGCGCTCCAGTTCACGCTGGACGTTCTCCTGCGGGATTTCAGCCAGCTTGCGACTGCCGCCCAACGCGTGGTTGAGAAGACGACGCCCAAGGCTGACGGAATCATCACGCTTGAGGTTTTTCAGCAGTTGGCGAATTTTGGCGCGTGCTTTAGAACTCACGACAAAGTTCAGCCAGGCCGCGTTTGGACGTGCGCCCGGCGCGGTAATGATTTCCACCGTCTGGCCGCTGGAGAGCGGCTGAGACAGCGGGTAAGGCTGTCTGTCGACGCGCGCGCCCACGCAGGCATGGCCGATATCGGTATGCACGGCGTAAGCGAAGTCGACCGGTGTTGCGCCCGCAGGCAGTTCGACAATGCGGCCTTCTGGGGTGAAAACGTAAATCTCATCCGGGAAGAGATCGGATTTCACGCTCTCGATAAATTCAAACGAGCTACCCGCACTCTGCTGAAGTTCCAGCAGGCTCTGCATCCAGCGCTGGGCGCGGATTTGTGCGGTCGTGCTGCTTTCGCCACCGTGCTCTTTATAGGCCCAGTGCGCGGCCACACCCATCTCTGCCATCTGGTCCATGTCTTCGGTACGAATTTGCACCTCAACAGGCACGCCGTGCGGCCCGATCATCGAGGTGTGCAAAGATTGATAGCCGTTCGCTTTTGGAATGGCGATGTAATCTTTCATCCGTCCTGGACGCGGTTTATAGAGGCTGTGCATCTGCCCCAGCACGCGATAACAGGTATCTGAATCGTGGACAATCACGCGGAAGGCGTAGATATCCATGATCGAGTGAAAACGTTGCTCTTTGAGCACCATTTTGCAGTAGATGGAGTACAGGTGTTTTTCGCGACCGCTGACGCGGCACGGGATCCCCGCTTCCTGCAAACGCCCTTCGATTTCAGAGAGGATCTTTTGAATCATCTCTTTACGGTTGCCGCGTGCGGCTTTCACCACCTCTTTAATCACGCGATAGCGGTTCGGGTACAACGCTTCAAAACCCAGCTCTTCCAGCTCGGTTTTAATGTGGTGAATACCTAAACGGTGCGCCAGCGGACTGTAGATTTCGAGGGTTTCACGGGCAATGCGGCGACGTTTATCCGGGCGAAGTGAGCCCAGCGTGCGCATGTTGTGGGTGCGGTCAGCGAGTTTGATGAGAATGACGCGGATATCCTGCACCATCGCCATAATCATCTTGCGGAAGTTTTCGGCTTGCGCCTCTTTCTTGTCGCGGAAATTCAGCTTATCAAGCTTAGAGACCCCTTCCACCAGTTCGGCAACGCTTTTGCCAAACAGCTGTTCCATGTCCTGGTAAGTGGCAGGGGTATCTTCAATCACGTCGTGCAGCAGCGCGGCCATCAGCGTTTCGTAGTCGAGTTTCATCTCGGCCAGAATACAGGCCACCGCTACCGGGTGCGTGATGTAGGGTTCACCGCTTGAACGTGTCTGGCCCTCGTGAGCGTCACGTGCAACGAGATACGCCTGCTGAAGACGCTTAATCTGGTCTTCAGGCAGGTAGGTTTGAATCAGTTGATTCAGGCTTTCAAACAGATACAAGGGCGACCCGCAGGTTTAATTAACGACGACCTTCAGCAATAGCGGTTACGGCCTGCAGTTCTGCGGCTTCCTGCTCTTGCTGCTCCTGGCGCTCACGCACATCGAGGATCTGGTTGTTGATCAGACCTTCTTCGATTTCGCGAAGTGCAATAACGGTGGTTTTATCGTTTTCTTCCGGTACCAGCGGATCTTTACCGCCTACCTGCATCTGACGAGCGCGACGCGCGGCGACCAGCACCAGGTCAAAACGGTTACCAATTTTCTCTACAGCGTCCTGAACAGTTACGCGTGCCATACTTAAAATGCTCCACAGGTGAAGAAATGACTGGGCATGATACTGAAAGTGGGTTCAGTCTGCCAACAGTTTGGTGATTAATGCGTCATGTCGCTGCTTCTGGCGGCTCATACGCAGACGTTCTGCACGAAGAATGGTTTTGAGATCGCTCAGCGCGGCATCAAAATCATCATTCACAATAAGGTAATCATATTCCGCGTAATGGCTCATTTCTGCAACAGCCTGTTCCATACGCTTTGCGATGACTTCTTCGCTGTCCTGACCGCGGCCACGCAGGCGGCGATCCAGCTCATCTTTCGATGGCGGTAAAATAAAGATACTGCGCGAGTCAGGCATTTTCTTGCGAATTTGCTGTGCACCCTGCCAGTCGATATCCAGGAACACATTCACGCCCGTGGCCAGAACCTGCTCAATGGTTTCACGCGAGGTACCGTAGTAATTACCGAATACTTCAGCGTGTTCAAGAAACGCATCTCTGCCGATCATCGCTCTGAACTCGTCGTGATCCACAAAGAAATAGTGTTCACCGTGCACTTCACCCGGACGCGGCGCTCGCGTGGTGTGAGAAACAGAAACCTGTGTGTCGTACAGCGGTTGGGTTTTTAACAGTGCCTGAATAAGGCTGGATTTACCCGCGCCACTAGGGGCAGAAACAATATAAAGCGTGCCTTGAGCCATGAGAGTCTTTTGTATGTGTTAACGAAGAAGTCCTACATACGGGCTTATTATACACGTCACTGCCGTGTGACGTAGCCTTTGTCACACTTTTTCCCCCGGATTATTGAATTTTGCGTGCCGTTTTCAGGTTTTATCCGTGGTTTTCAGCAACCCCCAGGAAATACCGGATAGCGTCTCGCAGTGTGAACCGTTGCCGTTAGCGTTGTTTCAGACATCGGTGTATACCTCCTGCAACGCAAAGGAGGGGTAGCGATGTGGCGATGGATAAGCGGGTTAATGCTGTTGTGGTGTGGCTATGGCGCGGCGGTATGCCCGGTCTGGTCGCAGGCAAAAGCAGAGAAAGAGATGGCGTCATTAAGCGCGCAAATCAAACGCTGGGATGACGCTTACTGGAAGCAAGGCGTGAGCGAAGTTAACGACGAGGTTTACGATCAGCTTAACGGGCGGTTAACGCAGTGGCAGCGCTGTTTTGGCACTGAACTCTCAGGAGAGAAACTTCCTCCGCTGACCGGGAGCGTCAAACATCCTGTTGCCCATACGGGCGTACATAAGGTGGCCAGCAAAGAGGAGCTGAAACAATGGATGCGTGCGCGGCAACATCTGTGGATGCAGCCCAAAGTTGACGGTGTGGCGGTAACGCTGGTCTACCGTGACGGAAAGTTAATCCAGGCCATCAGTCGCGGTGATGGCCTGAAAGGGGAGGACTGGACCGGGAAGGTACGTTTAATCCCGTCTGTTCCGCAAAAGCTCACCGGCAAGCTGGCGAACAGCGTCTTACAGGGCGAGCTTTTTTGGCTAAGCGACAGTCACATTCAGCGGCAGATGGGTGGGATGAACGCTCGCGCAAAGGTGGCAGGTGCGATGATGCGCCAAAACGATAACGCGCTATTGAATAAGCTCGGCGTATTCATCTGGGCCTGGCCGGATGGGCCGAAAAATATGCAGACATCTTTAACTGAACTGTCTCAGGCCGGTTTTACGCTGTCGGCACGGTATACGCTACCCGTCGAATCTGTTGACGCCGTCGAGAAACAACGCGCGGCCTGGCACGTAGCTGCATTACCCTTTGCCACGGATGGCATTGTGGTGCGGTCGGAGGATGCGCCCGCGGGGGAAGGCTGGTTGCCGGGCGAAGGCAACTGGGTGGTTGCGTGGAAATATATGCCAGCAGCCCAGGTAGCCGAGGTGAGTGATATTCATTTTTCCGTGGGGCGAACGGGCAAAATGTCCGTTGTAGCCGCGCTGGAACCCGTGCAACTGGATGATAAACAGGTGCAGCGGGTGAGTCTGGGCTCAGTTGAGCGCTGGCAGCGGCTGGATGTTGCCCCGGGGGATCAGATCCAGGTCAGCCTGGCCGGGCAGGGTATTCCCCGGTTTGATAAGGTGGTCTGGCGCGGGACGGACAGACATAAACCTGAGCCTCCCGCCTCGCGGTATCATGCGCTTAGCTGTTTCTATGCTTCGCCGGAATGTATGGAGCAATTCTTTGCCCGACTGGCGTGGCTCAGCTCAAAGCAGGTATTTGATATTGAAGGATTAGGTGAGTCAGGCTGGCGGACCCTCTGGCAGGCGCATCATTTTGAACATCTCTTTTCGTGGCTGTTATTAACGCAGGCGCAAATGCAGGCTACGCCTGGATTTTCCTCCGCGCGCGGGCTGGCGCTCTGGCATCGATTTAATCTGTTACGCGAGAAGCCTTTTATCCGCTGGCTCATGGCACTGGGTGTTCCGCTGACGCAGGCTTCGCTGAAGGCGATGGGGGACGTAACGTGGCAAACGTTGAGCGGACGTAGCGCAAAGGACTGGCAGAGCCTGCCGGGAACGGGAGAGAAGAAGGCGCGACAAATTGTTGCATTCATCCATGACCCTGGCGTTGCCGGCCTGGCTTCCTGGCTAGGCAAGCAGGGTCTACCCGGATTTTAGAGCGAGCTTGCTTTAGCTTTGCGCCAGGGGGTATGTCTGTCTGGTGAACTGAAGGTTTCGCGAAGCTGATCGTAGTCATAGATGTGGCGGCCGCCATCAATTACCGGGATCAGTGTAGGAGCCTGATAGCACGGTGCAAGCACCGAGCTGCATTGATCAACACCCGTTGTGATTCCAAGCCACGTTAACATCAACTCATAATTGCTTGCTGTGGGCCACGCTTCATGTACCCACCCTACCGCTCTTTTTTGGGCATTCAGGGCTTGCTGGCTATACCAGATAAACTGGGGGACCTGGTAAGCCTCTTTGCTTGGGTTGCGTGAGCCATGCATATAGATGGAATTCAATTGCGGGTTTTTTTCCAGCCCATGGTCTGAAAAATAGAGCAGAGAGGATGCGCTGCCCTGCAGACGTTTAGCCACTTCGCCAATGAAGTAGTCGGTAAACAGAATCGCGTTATTGTAGCAATCTTCATATTTGTTGCCGGTATGCAGAATATTCGCTGATGCCGGATACCGATCGCAGGCCATCTCATGGCTGCCGTTGATATGCAGGAAAATTAACTTCTTGCCGGGGGCTTTAAGCGCCTCATCCAGGGCCGGTAAAAGCTCGGTGTCATAACGGGTATCAATCCACTGGGCTTTATGGCTGATAGAGGCAATGGCCACAATGTAGTTATTGCTCTTGCCTGTGTTACCCTGGGCGCTAATCCACTCGGTGTGATAGCCCGTTTTTTTAGCGACGCTAACGATATTGTCAGCAAGCTTATCGGTGGTGAAGTGGTCTGGATCAGCTTTGCTTAAAATCATCGGCACGGAAAGCACGGTGGCTGACGCGGGGGCAATAGCATTGCTAAAGATGAGGGCGTCCTTCGCCAGCCTGGATTCCACAGGCGTGGTATCCAGGTGAAAACCGTAGAGCTTCATATTGCTGCGACGTGCGGATTCACCCACGATAACAACATAGTTTTCGATGCCCGTATCATGATATTGCAACGCAGGATAATTGACGCTGTGCTGGCTAATTTTCTCCGCCAGCGCGTTATCGCGATGGGCAATAATGAACTCTGCACCGGTGTAAAACGGCGTATTGGTTAAAATCCGCGAGCTTAGCGGATAATAAACTTCAAGATCGTGGCGTTTTTTTAGCCAGTTTGCCGTTGAATACCAGCCCAAATAAACGGCAAGCAGAACGAAGCCGACAGTTCTCACACGGGAAGAAACATGCTCGCTCGTCGATTTGATTGCGTACCAGGTGACAACAAAGTAAGCAACCGCGGCTGGTAAACAGTGCAGGTATAAACCTGACATGCTTTTCGCTTCGGCTACGTGAGTGCCGAGAATACTCATCGCAAATACGGTGTTAAATTCGCTCTGGTAGACACTCCATGTGCTGTAAGCAACCGCAAAATTTAACGTAAGCAGGGCGGTTAAAACAAATGCGACGATCTTACCGGGAAGCGTGCGATAGATCGCTGCGGCGCATACCAGTAAGAGCGCATTACAAATCGCAATGCGCACTGCGAATCGCGCAGGTTGTGTTAAAAATACTGGCCATAACTGAATCAGCACGGAAACGAGCAGCAAAATTAAAAAATGGCTGCTGAGTTTTTTATTAATAATCAGTGCTGACGTTTTGGCAAAGGACATTGTTTTAACGCAAGTTTATGGGGACAAAGTGGCGACATTTTATCGCGTTTGGCCCGGTTATATGGGATAACAAAAGGTGCTTTTTACTACTTTGTTGTGGTTTTGTTGAGAATTCAATGGGTGTCCTGCGTGTAATGAAAAACGGGCAATCCCAGTTTTAAGCGCAGCGCCAGCAAGCGAGCCGTAAAACCAAATAATAACGTGGCAATGACCACAACATCATGGCTCGAAACATAATGTTGTAAAGCAATATACAGAACGGCAGAGGCAAAGGATATTCCAGCGTAAAGCTCTTTCTGGAAAACCAGTGGAATGCGCTTGCAGAACATATCGCGCAGTACGCCGCCAAATACACCTGTTACGACCGCGGCGATAGTGGCTATGACCGGGCTTTCGCCCATATCCAGCGCGATTTGCGCCCCGATAATGGAGAAAACCACCAGACCCAAAGCGTCAAGGACTAAAAAAAGACGGCGAAGATGGGGCATAACGGGCGCCACGATGGTGGTCAACACGGCGGCAATCGCGACAATAACAATGTATTCAGGGTTTTTTACCCAGCCGAGCGGATAATGTCCCAGCAGGATATCTCGTACCGATCCGCCACCCAGCGCGGTCGCTGTAGCAATAATGATCACGCCGAAGGTGTCCATACGGCGACGTCCGGCGGCAAGTGCGCCGGTCATGGCTTCTGCGGTGATGCCAATGAGATAAAGAATGTGAAGCAGCATATACCCTCCGGTGTGAATGCGGGGAGGTTAGCGATTTGTGCGCAAGATCACGATTGAGTTTTTCTAAGGCGACGGGGTTTGCCCTATATATTTTTATCAAGTTAAGTTGAATGAGCTTGATGAACGGCGGTGAAACGCAAAATCAGGTGTTGGGATGGATTAGAAATAATAATGGGTGGCGCCGTCGACACCACCCGGAAAGGCATTACTCAATATTCTGGATCTGCTCGCGCATTTGCTCAATCAGCACTTTCAACTCAATCGCGGAGTTGGTGACTTCTGCATTGATAGACTTAGACGCCAGGGTGTTCGACTCACGGTTGAACTCCTGCATCATAAAGTCCAGACGGCGGCCCACCGCTTCCTTCTTCTTCAGAATGTTGTAGGTCTCTTTAACGTGCGCTTCCAGACGGTCCAGCTCTTCAGCGACATCGATACGTTGCGCCATCAGCACCAGCTCTTGTTCCAGACGGGTGTTTTCCAGCTGAACTTCTGCTTCTTCCAGTTTGGCGACAAGGCGCTCGCGCTGCCACTGCAGCACTTCCGGCATATGGGTGCGAACCTTAGCCACTTCAGCGCTGACGCCTTCTAGGCGCTGCTCAATCATTGCTTTCAGCGCCTGACCTTCGGTTTCGCGGGCAACGATAAAGTCATCCAGCGTGCCGTCGAGGGCGGCCAGAATTTCAGCGGCAATGGCGTCCAGATCCTGCTCACCGGCGGCCATGACGCCAGGCCAGCGCAGAATATCAACCGGGTTGATTTCGCCTTCATCGCTCTGCATTTTGACCCAGTTCGCCGCATTGACGAGCTGTTTCGCCAGTTTTTCGTTGAGGATCAGCTCGCCCTGTGCGCTGGCATCAGGCTCAAAGCGCAGGTTACATTCCACTTTACCGCGCGTCAGGCGCGTACGGATACGCTCGCGTACAACAGGCTCAAGGCTGCGGAACTGCTCCGGCATACGGAAATACGTTTCCAGGTAACGCTGGTTTACCGAGCGCATTTCCCATGTAGCGCTACCCCAGCTACCCTTGATTTCACGCCGGGCGTAGGCGGTCATACTGCGGATCATAGACATTCCCGTTTTTAAAGGAGAGATGGGGGGATTATAGCTTTCGGGGGCTTCTCAGGATAGGAATAAGCGTCCTTTATCCGTATAATGCGCAGCCACATTCGTTTCAAGCCGGAGAATCCATCATGCGTCCATCAGGTCGTAGCGCCAACCAGGTGCGTCCCGTCACCCTGACCCGTAACTATACAAAACACGCTGAAGGCTCCGTGCTGGTTGAGTTTGGTGACACTAAAGTGCTGTGCACCGCCTCCATCGAAGAAGGCGTTCCGCGCTTCCTGAAAGGTCAGGGTCAGGGCTGGATCACCGCAGAATACGGCATGCTGCCGCGTGCGACCCATACCCGTAATGCCCGTGAAGCGGCGAAGGGTAAGCAGGGCGGTCGTACCATGGAAATTCAGCGTCTGATCGCGCGTGCGCTGCGCGCCGCCGTTGACCTGAAAACCCTCGGCGAATTCACGATTACTCTGGACTGCGACGTGATTCAGGCCGATGGTGGTACGCGTACGGCCTCTATTACCGGCGCCTGTGTAGCGCTGGCCGATGCCCTGAACAAGTTGGTTGCAGCCGGTAAGCTGAAAACCAACCCAATGAAAGGCATGGTTGCGGCGGTCTCCGTAGGCATCGTTAACGGTGAAGCGCTTTGCGATCTGGAATACGTTGAAGATTCCGCGGCAGAGACAGACATGAACGTGGTGATGACCGAAGACGGTCGCATCATTGAGGTGCAGGGCACGGCAGAAGGCGAGCCGTTCACTCACGAAGAACTTCTCTCCCTGCTGGCGTTGGCCCGAGGGGGAATCGAATCCATTGTCACGACGCAGAAAGCGGCGTTAGAAAATTGATTTTAAAGGCGACCAATGAGTCGCCTTTTTTTTGCCTGTAAGACAGAAAACCAAAGGAGCAAATCCATGAAATCGTATCAGCGCCAGTTTATTGAGTTTGCGCTTAACAAGCAGGTACTTAAGTTTGGCGAATTTACGCTGAAATCCGGGCGTAAGAGTCCCTATTTCTTCAACGCCGGGCTGTTTAATACCGGGCGCGATCTGGCATTGTTAGGCCGTTTCTATGCCGAAGCGCTGGTAGATTCCGGGATTGATTTTGACCTGCTGTTTGGCCCGGCCTATAAAGGCATTCCGATTGCGACCACCACCGCGGTGGCGCTGGCGGAACACCATGACCGCGACGTGCCGTACTGCTTTAACCGCAAAGAGGCTAAAACCCACGGTGAAGGCGGGAATCTGGTCGGCAGCGCGCTGCAGGGCCGCGTCATGCTGGTGGACGACGTGATCACCGCAGGCACGGCGATCCGCGAATCAATGGAGATTATCCAGGCCAACGGTGCAACGCTGGCTGGCGTGTTGATTTCGCTGGATCGTCAGGAGCGTGGTCGTGGAGAAATCTCCGCCATTCAGGAAGTGGAGCGCGACTACAACTGCAAAGTGACGTCGATTATCACCCTGAAAGAGCTGATTGCGTATCTGGAAGAGAAGCCTGAGATGGCGGACCATCTGGCAGCGGTAAAAGCGTATCGCGAAGCGTTCGGGGTTTAATTGCATTGCCCGGTAGCGCTACGCTTTCCGGGCCTACCCGTTCGCAGGCCGGATAAGGCGATGCCGCCATCCGGCGATGGCGTTACTGTAATTGTGCTGCGACTAACGGCCAGCGGGCGTCAAAATCGTCCGTTGGGCGGTATTTGAACTCGCTACGCACAAAGCGGGAGAGCATCCCTTCACAAAACGCCAGAATCTGGCTCGCCAACAGCGTTTCATCAATGCTGTATCCTTCACCTTCACGCATTTTCTTCTCGCGCAGCACCTGGCGCAGCTGCGCTTCAATGCGTTCGAAAAGCTGGTTAATGCGGCCCTGCAGTCTGTCTTGTTCAAACATCAGCGCGTGGCCGGTCAGGATGCGGGTTAAGCCCGGATTGCGTTCACCGAAGCCCAGGATTAACAGCACAATCAGACGCAGACGCGCGGTGGTGTCTTTTTCGTCTTTCAGAATCAAGTTGATGCGTGTGATCAGGCTGTCTTCAATAAACTCGATCAGGCTGTCGAACATCCGGGTCTTGCTCGGAAAATGACGGTACAGCGCCGCCTCAGACACGCCTACGGAGGCGGCCAGTTTAGCGGTGGTGATGCGTTGACTACCATCGCTGGATTCAAGCATCAGAGCCAGAGATTGAAGTATTTCTTCGCGACGATTCCTTTTCGCGGTTTGTTTTTCTGCCATGTTACAAAATACCCCTGAAAATAAGCACTTGCCAGGCTGGCATCCACACAGCGACCGCAAACGGACGTTTGCGATTTGTTATTGCATTATGACGCTGTGGGATACGTGTCTGTCGGGCAGTTATTTGCGCCCGGAATGGCCGAAGCCGCCTTCGCCACGGTCGGTGGCATCAAAATCTGCCACCAGGTTAAATTCTGCCTGTACCACCGGTACAAAGACCATCTGTGCGATACGCTCGCCCGGTTCAATGGTGAAGCTGTCCTGACCACGGTTCCAGACGGAGACCATCAGCTGACCCTGGTAGTCGGAGTCGATCAGTCCCACCAGGTTACCCAGCACAACGCCGTGCTTATGGCCCAGGCCAGAACGCGGCAAGATCACCGCCGCCAGCGACGGGTCAGCGATGTGAATCGCCAGGCCAGTCGGAACCAGGGTCGTGGCACCCGGAGCCAGTTCTACGGCGTCATCGAGACAGGCGCGCAGGTCAAGACCGGCAGAGCCGGAGGTGGCATAGGTTGGCAGCGGAAATTGCTCGCCAACACGCGGGTCCAGAATCTTAACGTCGATTTTTTTCATCATAACGGGTAACGATCTCGTCGAGTAAATGTTGGCCCAGGAGTTCCTTGCGCTCAAGCGGTAAGACTTTATCTCCATCCTGCCAGAAAAGGTGCAGTGCGTTGCTGTCGCTGTTAAATCCTTGTGTGGCCAGCGATACGTCGTTCGCGCAAATCAAATCGAGGTTTTTGCGGGTACGTTTTTGCCGGGCATATTCTTCCACATTATTCGTTTCTGCGGCAAACCCAACAACGTATGGACGGTGGCTTTTTAGTGCGGCGACACCGGCAACAATGTCCGGGTTTTTCACCATTTTTAGTGTTAATTCATCGCCTTGCTTTTTAATTTTAGCCTCGGCGATCGTCTCGGCGCGATAGTCTGCAACGGCCGCACAGCCGATAAAAATCTGCTGGCTTTGCGCATGTGCCTGCACGGCGGCTTCCATCTCCAGCGCGGTGGTAACGTCAATTCGCTTCACAAACGCAGGGGTAGGCAGAGAGACCGGGCCGCTCACCAGCGTGACGTTCGCGCCACGCTTCGCGGCGGCAGCGGCAATCGCAAAGCCCATTTTGCCGGAGCTATGGTTGGTGATGTAGCGCACCGGATCCAGCGGCTCGCGCGTGGGGCCCGCGGTAATCATGATGTTGAGATGTTGCAGATCGTTGACAGGCGAAAAATGGGCTGCGGCCATATCAACAATCGTCAGCGGATCAAGCATGCGGCCCGGGCCAACATCGCCGCAGGCCTGGCTACCGCTGTCCGGACCCCAGATAAGCAGGCCGCGTGAGGCCAGCGTCTCAAGATTGTGCTGAGTGGCGGCATTACGGTACATCTGCTGGTTCATGGCCGGAACGACGGCAACAGGGGCAGGCGTAGCCAGACAAATGGTGGAAACCAGATCGTTTGCCATACCGGCCGCCACCCGAGCGATTAAATCCGCGGTGGCGGGGGCGAGGATAACCAGGTCTGCCCATTTCCCAAGCTCAATATGGCCCATCGCGGCTTCGGCAGCCGGATCGAGCAGGCTGTCAGATACCGGGTATCCTGAAACGGCCTGCAGGCTCAGAGGAGTGATAAAGGCTTTACCGCCTTCGGTTATCGCGACCCGCACATCTGCCCCGCGCTCGCGCAGACGACGCACCAGCTCCGGCGCTTTGTAGGCAGCAATACCGCCGCTCACGCCAAGAACGATTTTTTTACCGGCCAGGCTCATCATGATTCTTTCCTGTTGGGTTTCACCAGAGAGCGGGCATTTTATCACAATCCCCAAAACGGGGTGATTTTGTCCTTCGACCACTTTGCGAGACGCTACGCAAGAACGCAACGTGGCCGTCGAGCGCCGGATGGGCCTGTGGCAGCATGCGGTTAAAAAGGGAGAAAGAGCATGGAAGAAGAGGATGAGCAGCTGCTGCCGCGTGAAAAACTGCTGCGCTACGACGTCACCCTGTTAAAAGATGATGAACTGCTGGCGCTCTTTTTACGTACCGGAACGCCCGGCAAAACGGTATTTACGCTGGCAAAAGAGCTGATAGCACGTTTCGGTTCGCTGTACGGTTTACTGACCGCCGAGCTGGCGCAGTTTAAGCATGTTGAGGGGATCGGCGTGGCGAAATATGCCCAGTTGAGGGCCATTGCCGAACTTGCCCGCCGTTTTTACAATGTCCGCATGGAGAAGGACGATCCGATCCTGACGCCAGCGATGACGCGTGAATACCTGCAAAGCCAGTTAACCGATATCGAACGCGAGATCTTTATGGTGATCTTTGTCGATAACCGAAACCGGGTACTAAAACATAGCTGCCTCTTTGCCGGTACGTTAAGCCACGTTGAGGTGCATCCGCGTGAAATTGTGCGGGAAGCGATAAAAGTGAATGCAGCGGGCGTGATCCTCGCGCATAATCACCCCTCTGGCTGTGCAGAACCGAGCAGAGCGGACAAAGAAATCACCGAGCGCATTATCAAATGCTGTCAATTCATGGACATTCGTGTGCTGGACCATCTGATAATTGGCCGCGGAGAGTACATTTCTTTTGCAGAACATGGCTGGATTTAGGCTATTTCTCGCGATCCATCGGGATCTTTGTCTGTTCGGGACTTGAGCACACCGCCGAGTCAGCGTATACTACGCCACCTTTGAGAATCTCGGGTTTGGCATTTGGGCCTGGCAATCGAGAGTTCACTTAGAACTATGCGATGACCGGGCTGTAAAGCCTGACGAGGCGCCGATACCCCATACGAAGCTCGAGCTAATTTGATTTTTGGAGAATAGACATGTCCCGAGTCTGCCAAGTTACTGGCAAGCGTCCGGTGACCGGTAACAACCGTTCCCACGCACTGAACGCGACTAAACGCCGTTTCCTGCCGAACCTGCACTCTCACCGTTTCTGGGTTGAGAGCGAGAAGCGTTTTGTCACCCTGCGCGTATCTGCTAAAGGTATGCGTGTAATCGATAAGAAAGGCATCGATACAGTTCTGTCCGAACTGCGTGCCCGTGGCGAAAAGTACTAAGTACTTAAAGAGGAAATAAATCATGGCTAAAGGTATTCGCGAGAAAATCAAGCTGGTTTCTTCTGCTGGTACAGGTCACTTCTACACCACCACGAAGAACAAACGTACTAAGCCGGAAAAACTGGAACTGAAAAAATTCGATCCAGTTGTACGCCAGCACGTACTGTACAAAGAAGCTAAAATCAAATAATTTTAGTCTCCTTGTATCGAAAAACCCCGCAACTGCGGGGTTTTTTGCATTCTGTATCTCAACGGAGGAACCATGCCTGAATTACCTGAGGTAGAAACCAGCCGTCGCGGCATTGAGCCCCATCTGGTCGGCGCGACGATTCTTCACGCGGTTGTCCGTAACGGGCGTCTGCGCTGGCCGGTGTCCGATGAGATCCACGCCCTGAGCGATCAACCCGTCCTTAGCGTGCAGCGTCGCGCGAAATACCTGCTGCTGGAACTGCCCGACGGCTGGATCATTATCCACCTGGGGATGTCCGGGAGCCTGCGCGTTCTTACCGAAGAACTGCCGGCGGAAAAGCACGACCACGTCGATCTGGTGATGAGTAACGGCAAAGTGCTCCGTTATACCGACCCACGGCGCTTTGGCGCGTGGCTGTGGACGAAAGAGCTGGAAGGGCATAACGTGCTCGCGCATCTGGGCCCGGAGCCGCTCTCAGACGCGTTTAACGCGGAATACCTGAAAGCGAAGTGCGCGAAAAAGAAAAGCCCGATTAAGCCGTGGCTGATGGATAACAAGCTGGTGGTCGGCGTGGGGAATATCTATGCCAGCGAATCGCTGTTTGCCGCCGGGATCCATCCCGATCGGCTGGCCTCTTCGCTGTCGGCGCAGGAGTGTGAGCTGCTGGTCCGCGTGATTAAAGCCGTATTGCTGCGCTCGATTGAACAGGGGGGAACAACGCTGAAGGACTTCCTGCAAAGTGACGGCAAGCCGGGCTATTTTGCCCAGGAGCTGCAGGTGTATGGCCGTAAAGGCGAACCGTGCAGAGTGTGCGGTACGCCCATTATTGCCACGAAGCACGCCCAGCGCGCCACGTTCTACTGCCGTCAGTGCCAGAAATAGGGCTACTTTAGCTTTTCCATCAACGCCTGGTGGACGTTAACCGGCAGGAAATGGGTAACGTCCCCGTGATGACGCGCCACCTCTTTTACCAGCGTGGACGAGATAAACGACCACTCTTTGGAGGGCATCAGGAACACGCTCTCCAGCTCCGGCATCAGGTGGCGGTTCATGTGCGCCAGCTGCATCTCATACTCAAAGTCTGCCACCGCGCGTAAGCCGCGGATCAGAATGTTCGCCTGCTGGGCGCGGGCGAAGTTAGCCATCAGGTCGCTAAACCCGACCACCTCAACATTCGGCAGGTGCGAAATGGCATCGGTGGCAAGCTGCACGCGCTCGTGGAGGTCAAACATTGGCTTTTTGCTGGGGCTCGCGGCAATGGCCAGGATCACCTTGTCAAACATGCACGCCGCACGGGTGATGATATCAAGATGACCGTTGGTGATCGGATCGAAGGTACCCGGATAAATCGCTTTTGTGCTCATGGCTCACGTTTTCTCTGAGTAGCCGCGGCAGAGCGCCCACAGCTCGGTGTATTTGTTGAAAGTATACTGGGCATTCACTACCGCGAGTAACCAGCCCTGCTTACCGTCCAGAACGCCACCACGCAGCAGCAGCGTTTTCAGGAACGCGCCCAGCGTGTGGGTGAAGATACCGGTCAGTGAGGCCTTCTTGCCGCGCTGGTGACGCTCCTGCGCCCAAGCCGTGGCATAGTTAAGCTGTTTACGCTGGAAGCTCGCGAAATCCCGGCAGGTCAGGTGCAGCAAATCGCCCGTCAGGGGGATGACCTGGGCGTTGTCGCAGCTCAGGGATTCATGCACCAGATTGTCGTTGTACTGATAGCGCTCGCGCTCGTAAAGGCGCGTCACGCGGTCTGGATACCAGCCGCTGTGGCGCATAAATCGGCCAAGGAAATAGTTACGACGGGCAATGCTGTATACAGCGCCAGGCTGGGGTGAGGCAAGCACCGCCTGAATGGCCTGCTGAAGTTCTGGCGTAATACGCTCGTCAGTATCGAGCATCAGGACATAATCACCGGTGGCAAACCCCTGCGCGCGCTGGCGCTGGATGCCATAGCCTTGCCAGTCAGCGTCGGTAAACACTTTTGCGCCCGCTGCCCGGGCAACGTCCACCGTGTTGTCCGTACTTCCGGAGTCAAGAATGACTATCTCGTCAGCCCAGGCAACTGATGCCAGGCAGTCCGGAAGCAGGTCGGCGGCGTTTTTGGCGATCATCACGACCGACAGACGCGTTGACATCAGTGGCTCCGCTGGGGCAGGTAAGGTTGCAGAAGTTGCAGCAGACGGGTCAGGGCGCCCTGGTTCTGATGCAGCACTTCAACGGCATGACGCCCGTACCACAGGCGATAATCTTCATCAGTTAGAAGGGTCGATACCTCTTTGACTACCGAATCCGCATCGGTCACGGTAATTAAACCATCGGCCTGCTGTAATTTCGCGCAGATATCTTTGAAGTTAAACGTATGTGGACCCATCAGCACCGGAATGGCGTGGGCGGCCGGCTCGAGCGGGTTATGACCGCCGCGCTCCACCAGGCTGCCGCCGACAAACGCGAGGTCAGCAATGCCGTACAGCAGCATCAGCTCGCCCATCGTATCGCCAATCACCACCTGGGTGCTGCCAGACGGGATCTCCCCGCTGCTGCGCAGCGTGAAGCTGAAACCGCCTTTCTGCACCATTTCACGGGCATCCTTAAAACGCTCCGGATGGCGGGGCACGAGGATCAGCAGTAAATCAGGGAAGCTTTCCAGCAGCTTGCGGTGCGCCTGCAGGATAATCTCTTCTTCACCGTCATGGGTACTGGTCGCAATCCAGACCTGACGACGCGGGGCCCACTGGCGACGCAGCGTGATCGCGCGGGCGGCGAGTTCCGGGGTAACCGAAATATCAAATTTCAGGCTACCCGTCACTGCAAGCTGGTTGCGTTTGAGGCCCAGAGAGACAAAGCGTGCCGCATCTTCTTCATTCTGCGCGGCGATCAGCGTGATTTTGCTCAGCAAGCGGCGCATAAATTTACCCAGCTTGCCGTAACCTTTCGCCGATCGCTCTGACAGGCGCGCGTTGGCAATCACCAGCGGGATTTTACGGGCATGCAGGGCGGAAATCATGTTCGGCCACAGTTCGGTTTCCATCACAATCACCAGCTTCGGGCGAACGGTATTCAGGAAACGATTCATGGCGCAGGGCAGGTCGTAAGGGAGATAGACGTGATGAACGTCTTTGCCAAAAGCGGATAACGCGCGCTCCGAGCCGGTTGGCGTCATCGTCGTGACGGTGATCGGCAGCGACGGGTAGCGGTGACGCAGGGCGCGAACCAGCGGGATTGCCGCCAGCGTTTCACCGACAGAAACGGAATGCAGCAAAATACCGTCCGGCGCGACTTTATTGCGGCAGAAGCCATAGCGTTCAGCCCAGCGTTTACGATACGCAGGCGCTTTACGGCTACGAAGCAACAGTCTCAGCCACACCAGTGGCTGAATGATGTAGAGCAGAGCGGTATACAACAATTCCAAGCGATTATCCGTTTTTTTAGTTTCGGCGGGCAAATTCTAAGCATTTGAGCCGTCTAAAGCTATCTCTTTGGTGTTTTAAGACACCCATTTGCCTGCGTTACGCTCATTCGCCTGAAAAAAAACGGGCAATTTCTTGCCCGTTTCTTGTCTCACCGTTTAGCGCTCCGCTTCGGGGAGGGTGTTCAGATGGTAGGTTACGCGCTCCGAAAGGCCGCGAATGTCACCGCCAGTGATAAAGAAGCTGTCATCTTTTTGATTTGGATTACTGACGTCGTAGCCCAGCATCTTGTTGATGAGCGTTGCCACCTGATAATGGTTAAGCGGCATCTGCGGGCTGATCTCCTTCATGGCGTAAGCTGGATCGTTGCTGAAGTAGAGGAACGGTACCTGAGCAATTGGCATTTCTACAACCGAATGGCCAAACAGACCGTTATCGCCCACGCGTTCCCCGTGATCGGAGGTGATAAACACCAGCACCGGCAGTTTGGATTTTGCCAGCGCGGTGCGAATCGCGGACGCGAGTTCTTTGTCATACAGGCGGACTGCATCGTCATACTCATTTTTCTTCTGCGCCACATCATCACTCAGACGTGGTGTAGAGAACTTCGCGAAGCCCTGCGGGATATTACGCTCGTACGGGATATGTGGAGCACGGCTGTTGAGCACCATCAGGAACGGTTTGTTCCAGTCCAGCGTTGCTTTCTCAACGGATGGCGTCAGAACAACGTCCGCGCCGACATCCGGTGCCGGGCGTATCTGGGTATCTTCCCACAGATCAATATCATGGATACCAATCCAGTTGCTGAGCCCTTCCAGTCCCTGGGCGGAGATAAAGGCGGTCTGATAACCCTGTTTCTTCGCGTTGGCGAAGATATTGGTGGATTTCGATTTATAGGCCCCGTAGTTATCCGGCTCGCGCAGATTATTCACCAGCATCGGGATGGCCACGCGGGTGGATACGGCGTTGGAGACAATCAGACGGCCCGTACCTTGATACTGCTGGAGCAGCGCTTTCAGCTCGGGCGTGGTATCGCGTTCGTAGCCCAGGGCGCTGACGTGGTGCGGGTTAAGGCTTTCACCTATCGCCAGAATAATCGAATATTTGCCCGCACGCGTATCCTTAACAGGTTTGACCTGGTAGGGATCGTAATGGGTCAGATTCTGGTTTTCTCCTGACATCGCTTCCGGGATCAGGCGTATGGCGCTGAAGCTCATCGCAGACAGGCCGTTACGCAGCAGTGAGTGACGCAGGTCCGGGTTGAACTTGTACATCTGCCCGTCGACCGCTTTGTAGAACTGGCCGACAAACATCACGACGATGGCAAGCAGGCAAGGAAGCGCAATCCATTTGTGCCAAAGCGGCGCCAGACGACGCGCAAAGCCCAGCGCAAACACGACCGCCACAATCATGATGGCGAAGTAGATGCCCAGTGAACCCAGGCTGTCGGTGATCCCACTGGCAATATCTTTCGTTTCCACGAACGCCAGCCAGACTTCACTCGGGCCATAGAACTGACCGTAGAACTGGTAGTACACCGCTTCCGATATCTGAACGATAAACGTGACGGCCAGCAGCAGGCGAGTCAGGAAGAAACGCGCACTGGCCGCGGCAAGCAGGGAGATGATCAGATACAGCGAGATATCACCGGATTTCGGCTGGTAGACATGATCTTTCAGCAGAATGATGATTTCTGAGAGCGAGAACAGCAGCAAGAATGCCAGCGTTAACCCCAGGGTGCGCAACAGATTGCTGCGTGGGGTGAACGAAGAGTGTGTCGTTGTTTTGAACATGGAAGGGCTCTATTCCGATCAGAACTTTTTAGTCAGCGGGCGAATGGCTTTACCAAAACCAAAGCGCAGTGCGCGAACTACCGTAGGACGATTGTGCAATCCTTTACGCCAGATATCCTCAAACAGGGCGTACCAGCGTGCGGCGACCGCTTCGCGGGAATAGACCTGTAGGCGTTTTTCACCCTGTTCGCGCATCTGACGATACAGTTCAGGGGAATTTTTAAGACGCATGATGGCATCGAAGGCTTCATCAGGGTTTTTGGCGATCAGGTAGTCCAGCTCGCTTTCGCGGATCGCGCGATAAGACGGCTCGTCATCGCAGACCATCACCGTTTTCCCCAGCCAGTTGTTAATGAGCTTGCTGGCAGGCTTACGCGCCAGTTTATGATCGTGTGATTTGCGGAAGCTGATGCATACGTCCACGTCCTGGTAGTTTGTCCAGTTATCGAACGAGATGCGTAGCTCGATACCTTGTTCGGCAAGGCGTTGCTTAAAGTTCCCTTCGCGGTATTGGTCCGGGAAACTGTCTACACGGCCGAAGAATGCGACGGTTTTGATTGTCTCGTCGTTGCGCTCACGCGGTTTTACGCCCGGCTGTGGCCAGTAGGGGACGAAGATACGATTGCTATGATTGTCCACTTCCGGATTCTGGTCGACGACAACATCTGCGCCAATGACGGGAGGGCGGTCCGCACGCGCGACTACGGTGAAGCCACGCCACGGCTTCACTCGGGAACCAAAGTCATCGTTATGCATCAGGTTAATGGCATCCGGCCTGCATTCAGAGCCAAACGAACATTCGATTGCATCACCATAATAGTGCTTCAGCGCCAGGGTGGTCTGGAACGTCCAGCCTCCGCGACCACCGCAATAAAATCGCTCCGGAATGTCGTCAGGATTGACATGGTTATCCAGAAGGGTCTGGAAATCTGCGTAGTTTTTAGCGATGAAATCCGCGCGGGAAACCGCGTGTAATTTAAGTTTGTTCATAATTTCCGTTAGCCAGCCAGTTTTTTAAGACGGAAGTAGCGACGTCCCAGACGCCACCGTTGGCGGAAGCCGCGCGCATTTTGCCAAATCAGCGTCCAGATACCGCGATCGAAAAGCTCACGGGTGATCTCGCGTTTTTTGGCCATATCGTCAATGTTGTTAATGCTATGCAGGATCCCCAGACCCTCTTTGGCGATTTGCCAGCGGCAGGCGGATACGCGTTTCACCTGTTCCGGATAGCGTTTGTTGATGGCGTCCAGCATCTCCAGAATCTTCATGTAATGGCGCGAAGAGCGCATGCGCGTGTCGTCCGTGCCTGGCGTATGGGAAACGGAAGCGGAATGGATCAGGTAATCGTAATAGACCTCATCAATATACTGCACGCGTCTGGCGGTGAGCAGCACTTCCGTAGTCCAGGGGATGTCCTGATGGCGCAGACCATGTTCAAAGCTGAAGCCCTGCTCTTTTATAAAGGCGTGTCGATAGATATTCAGCCACGTTACGTGCAGGAACTTGCGTGATTCGAGCGCCATCTGCAGCCAGGTCGGGCCGTCCAGCACGCCGGTTGACGCAAGTTTATCTGAAGGGAAAATCTTCTTCGACGGGCGTCCGTCATCATAAATATAGGTACCGTTGCAGGTCGCGACGTCCAACTGCCCGGCGAGTGCAATCTCCAGCAGGCGCGGATACATACCCGGATAGATAACGTCATCAATATCCGGGAACGCGACGTACTCGCCCGTAGCCACGGCCAGACCGGTATTACGGGCCGCAGAGACACCCCCATTAGGCTGGTCGATGACGTTAAAATGACTGAATTCACTGGCGTAGCGGGCGATGATATCTGCGGAGCCGTCAGTTGAGCCGTCATTAACAATAACAAGTTCCAGGCTGGGCAGATTCTGTTTCTTTATGCTGTCAAAAAAAGCGCTCAGGAAATTCTCGCCATTATAGACGGCGACAACGAGGCTTAATTGAGGCGTTCCAGACATGCTTACTCCGTAATTTAACGCGGTGAGATGCGGCTAACGAGCGATACAGCAATGTGCAATGGCTTTTCGACAGCCGGCAGGCAAAAGAGTTCTGATGAGTAACGTTGCGCCGATGCCTGTTATCATCGGCGCAATATACGCTATCAGGAGGTTGTTTCTGTCCGTTTAGCGGGTCGTAACGCGCACATTCCCACAAGTAACCCGGTTAACAGCATATATTGTTCCAGGTAGTGATCTTTCAAATTGTGGTCAACCATGGTTCGGGAGAAGAAACCAACCGTAAACAGCAGCAAGAACATGCCTGCCATCATATTGCCATGGCGGAACTCGCGCCAGCCGATGTACCAGCAGCCTGCCAGCAGAATCAGCCAGCCTGCAATGCCCACAACCCCGTTCTGGATACCAAACTCAATCAGGCCGTAGTGGCTGTGTGGAATATCAATGCGATTGTCCTGCGTGTCGCGACGCAGCACATAGCGGAAGGCCTCTTTGCGAGGTCCCATTCCCGCAGGATGTTCACCCACCAGTTTCCAGCCCTGATGGAAGAAACTCGCGCGACAGCCGTTGGAGTGGTTCATTGGACGACCGAGATCGTTAGTCGGTACTGTTCCGTTGGTTTTGTTATAGCAAAAACTGGTGAAAGGCGCGTTCCAGCCGGTTACGGCATCATCTTCCAGACTTTGCCAGCGCGGATCGGTTTTCCAGGAAGCATAGCCCAGAAGCGCAGAAGCGATAGTAATGCCCAAAAGAATGCCGCCTGTGAGCAACACCCGGCTGCGACGCATGCTGTGCAGGCTAAGCAGAATGAAAGTGGAGAACAGGCTGCCAACCAGGCCGATCGTTCCCCAGCGGGTATCGACTAACGCCGTGCAGACAAGGTTACACAGCAGCATAAAGGCGAGGAACGGTGTCTTCAGGCGTAAGAAACGCTGATGAAGCAGGCCGCGCGCAAGCAGTTCAGCGAGCAGGAAACCGGTGATCATATTGACCTGGAAGCTCATGCGCGTGCGGTTATAAACAATCCGCGTTTCGCCCCAGTGGATTACGCCGTCTCGCCAGTAAAGCCAGACGGTATCAAGGAGATGGATACAGACGACGCCCCAGAAAAAAAGGACGACGAGAGTAAAGAAACGGGCTGCCGATAAAGAGGGGAAGCGCTCCTGAATCACCGGTAATAACACCAGACCCGCACAGAAAAGTAATACCGGACGTAGCCACTGACCATCCCAGGTCGACACCATTTCTTTAATATCTGGCGCGACAAAAAAGCCGTTAATCAGGATAAAGAAGGTTAATGCCCAGAGCACAATAAGCACGAACTTAATTTTGTTTAAGTCCAGCGCTTTTCTCGCCACTGAGGAGCTAAAGAAAAGACCGAGCGCCACCACAATATTAGGATAAATCAGTCCATTACGATGAAAAGGTAGCTGATCGTTTGGGATTGGCCAGATAAAACATAAAGCCAGTACAGACAGCACTAAAAGACCTGTCAGGATGTTACGAGTATTTGTCATAATTTTGGTACTGGTAAAGGATCTCGGCGTTAATACCGGTTAGTTAACAATGCCATACGCAGATTCCACTGATTTTGAGTGGAATAAAAGCCTGAGAAAATTACCACAGAAGCCATAACTACAGAAGGACAATGTTTGTAAGCAAGATTAATCCGCCTGTGCATTATCGTAATACCCACGTATATAATCGGCAGCCTGGACAGCGGTTTCAGCTAAACGACAGGAAATATATGCACATTGTTCACACTGAAGCAGACGGCGGCAAAGGCGGGCAGCCTCTGCGCATTATCAACGAATCGCTTGGGATGATTCAGCGTGGCCATCAGGTGACTCTCCTTTGTCCGGAAACTGCGCCGCTTCACGCGCTGGCACGCAATGCCGGTCTGACGGTGGTCACGATGCCGTTGAAGCGTAAGAACCTTAAAAACCTGCAGCTGCTGCGTCGCTGGCTGCAGGATAACCGTCAGTCGATTGACGTCATCAATAGCCATAACTCTGCCGATACCTGGCTGGTGGCGCTGGCGAATCTGACGCTCTCCAACCCTGTACCACTGGTGAGAACTCGTCATGCGTCCGGCGTACCGCGCAACAACTGGACGACACGCTGGCTGTTCCGCACCGCCTGCGCGCACATCGTGACTACCGGGGAGGCGCTGCGCCATCAGGTCGCAAATATCGGCGTGCCGATGTCCCAGAGTACGTCGGTGCCAAGCGGGGTCGATACGCAACGCTTTCACCCGGGAGATAAGCACGAAGCTCGCGCGCATTGTGGCCTGTCTGAGGAAGATTTCTGGCTGGGCGTGGTGTCGCATTTGCGCCCGAACAAAGGCCATAGCGTACTGCTGCGCGCCCTGGCGAAAATCGACAATCCACACATCAAGCTGGCGATTGTGGGTGAAGGCCCGCACAAGGCGACGCTGGAACAGGAAATCGCCGCGCTGGGATTACAGCAGCGCGTGGTCATGGCGGGACATCAACCCGATCCGGAACGCTGGTTTCCGGCCTTTGATATTGCGCTGAGTCCTTCGCATGATATGGAAGGTGTGCCGCAGGGCGTCCTGCAATCGTTAGCCACCCGTATTGCAACTATTGCGACGGACGCCGGTGGAACGGGGGATGCGGTGATTAACGGGCAGACGGGATTGTTGGTCGCCCAGCGCGACGAAAACGCACTGCGCGATGCCATAATGAAACTCTATGCCGACTCAGCCCTTCGCGAGACGCTCGCGCAACAGGGGTATGACTACCTGAGCACGCACTTTACCCGCGAATGTATGCTGGACGCGATGGAGAAGGTCTTCTCCGATGCCGCTCAGCGCAGCAAATCGCGATAAAGCGCCTGTAGCTCTCGGGCCATTCTGTCCAGGGTGAAAGGTTCCGCAGTCGCACGCGCGGCAGCGGCGTAATCGACACCCTGTTCACGGCCTTTTAGCCACAGCGAGATGGCCTGCTGGTAACCTTTGCTGTCCAGCGCATCGCGTACCCAGCCGTTTTGACCCTCGGTTATCCACTCCGCCGCGCCACAACCGTGGCTGGTGAGCAGTGGCAAACCACAGGCCAGGGCTTCCACGCAGACGTTCGGGAAGGGATCGTAGAGCGTCGGCAGGATAAGGGCATCAGCCGTGCCATACACTTCACGCACGTTGGCTACGGGGCCCAGGAACTTCACTCGAGAGGAAATTCCCAGCGCCTGCGCCAGCTTTTCGAACTTCCGCGCATGTTTATCGCGGCCGGCAATCAGCAGCCAGACGTCAGGATGCGCCACAATAGCGCGCAGCGCGGTGGCGACGCCTTTGCGGCTGAAGCCTGACCCAACATACGCCAGTACCGGTGCGTTACGGGGAATACCCAGTGCATCACGCTGCGAAAGGGCGCGGACCTCAGGACTAAACTGAACGGTGTCTACGCCGTTGTAGATCACCGTTAGCTTGTCTTCCGACAGTCCGAAGCGACGGGCGATATCATCGCGAACCATCTTCGAATTACAGATCACCTTGCGCAGCTGCGGATGGGTAAACATCTGCGCCTCAGCCTGCAGAATGTAGCGGTGATAACGGCTCAGAGACTGCGCCCAACGCGCCAGTGGCGACAGAATACGACCATATTGCTCAAGCCAGGTGGCGTGAACACCGTCGCCCGCCCGGAAGATGGTGGCGCCCGGTATGCGTTCGTGGCTTTGCACAATATCAAACTGCGCAAAATGCGCGGCGGCTTCGACGGCAAAACCGGATTCACGCGCGATGCGATTGCGAAACGGCGGATTGACCGTCAACGTTTTCCAGCCTGCGGCATCCTCCCACTGGCGAGCAATCAGCGTGACATCAAGGGAGGAATCCTGCGCCAGCACGTTCAGCGCACGTGAGACAAAACGCTCTGCGCCACCGTTGGGGTTGTAGGTCTGTCGAACAATGGCCAGCTTCATGCAGGGGTTTCCGTTTCCAGAAGCATCGTATCGATTGCGCTCAGCACCTGCTGTGGGGTAATGGCCGTAATGCAGTCTGAGACACCGCTGTCTCCGCAGCCCGCTTTGCCGCACGGCTGGCAGGTAAACCCGGCCACAATCACACGATAATTTACCCCCCACGGCGCCCATTTGATGGCGCCGGTAGGGCCAAAGATAGCAACGGTCGGCGTACCGACGGCGCTTGCAAGGTGCATCGGCATGGAATCCACGCCAAAGTACACCCGGGCGTGCTTCATCAGCGCACCCAGCTCTTTCAGGTTCAGCTGACCGCTTAAATCAAAGACCGGCTGGGTGAGGGCTGCGCGCAACTCATCCATGTAGGCCTTCTCTTCTTTTGACGGTGCGGCGGAAAGGACGATCGGCAGGCCGCGCGCCGCCAGGTTATCAATGGTCGCTGCCAGTTTTTTGATATCCCAGGCCTTAAACATCCAGCGCGAGGTCGGGTGAACCAGAATGTAGGATTTACTCGTGAGCCCAAACCCGGCCAGTTTTTCGGCCACAGAAGCTTCTGCCGCGTCACCAGGCACAAAAAGCGTATGCTTGTCTGCGTCGGACTGCGGATGAATACCGATTCGGCGCAGGGCATCCAGATTGACTTCCACCATATGGCGGCTGTTGTCCTGAATGGCCGGGTAGAGCGTGGTGAACGATTTCACCCAGCGACGACGTGCCAGGCCCCCGCGTTTATCCGGCTTAAAGCCGACGGAGACGCGCGGTTTCAGGCGACGCGCCAGACGCGCGCCGTGCCAGTGTTCGGTCAGATTAATCAGCACGTCATACTGACGGCCTTTCAGGGTATTCAGCAGGGCGCGGTAGAGGCGGAATTGTTCAAACCAGCCCTTCTTGCGCCAGTTGCGCCCAATAGTATGCACCTGGTCGATATGCGGATGGCTGGTCAGCATCGCCTGGGTATCGTCATAAACCAGCGCATCGACTTCCACGTTCGGCCAGTTCTTTTTCAGCACGGTAAACACCGGCGAGGTAAGCAGAACGTCACCGTGGTGACGCAGCTTAATAATCAGCACGCGCTTTGGCGGGCGCTCCGCTGAGAAAAAATCAGACATAGGCTCTCTCTGCTGCCAGCAAAGGCTCTAATTGCGCAAATACCGCAGCGGCGCTGAGATCGCTCAACTGCGATGAGTGTTCCGGGCGGCAGATATACTGATTTTTTCCATAGCCGCCGATCAGGCCCGGGTCCGTTGGGCCGTAAAGCGTGATGTTAGGACGGTCCAGCGCCGCCGTCAGGTGGCTGAGGCCCGTATCCACGGAGACCACAGCCGTAGCGCCTGCCAGCGCCTGAGCGACGCCGTCAAGTTTCATGCGCGGCAGAACGTCCACGTAATCAAACCCTTCTGCCAGACGTTTGGCCCGTGCCTCTTCGTGCGGTGCGCCCCACGGGAGTTTGATACGCAGCCCCGCGCTTGCCAGCAGGCCGATCAGTTCGCGCCAGTGCGCTTCCGGCCAGTGCTTGTCATCGCGGGTTGTCGCGTGAAGGAAAATCAGATAAGGATCGCTTTTCTGCGATGAGGTGTGCAGGAAATGCCGGGAAATCGCATAGTCGCCCTGGGTTTCCGGTTTCGCATAGCCCAGGCTTTTGGCAAACAGCTCTCGGGTACGTTCCACCGCGTGCTGTTGCTTTGCGATGTGGTGGTGGCGGTTATAAAACAGGCTCGCCAGCGGTTCGCGGACGCTGTGCCAGTCCATTCCGTGCTTTACGCCGTGTGCCAGACGCGTTACCAGCGCGGCGCTTTTGACCAGCCCCTGCGCGTCAATGATGGCGTCGTAATGCTGTGCCCGCACCGCCTCGCGGAAGGCTTTGCGTTCGGCTTTAATCGGCGCGGAGAACCACGCTTTGCGCCAGCGGCGAATCGCCACCGGGATCACGCGGTCAACCGCTTCATGCCAGGTGGGGATCTGCGCGAAGCCTTCTTCCACCACCCAGTCAAAACGAATGCCGGGGATGGCCCGCATGGCGTCCGTCAGCGACGGCAGCGTATGCAGAACATCACCCATCGAAGAGGTTTTAACGATCAATACCCGCATTCGTTATCCTTCTTCGCTCAACAGCAGTGCGTTGAGTTCTTCGAGAACGCGCGCTGGCGTAATGTCGATCAGGCTCTGATGATAACCTTCTGCGGCATCGCCTTTGCGCACCTTGTGGTAGCCGGTGATCAGGCGGATGACGCGCGCTTTATGGGAAAGCGGAGGCGTGAAGTCCGGGCTGCTTGGGCCATACAGCGCTACCAGCGGGCGGTTGAGTGCAGCGGCGACGTGCATCAGGCCTGAATCGTTGGTGACCACGGCGTGACAGGCGGCAATCAGAATAACGGCCTGTTCAAGCTGCGTTTCTCCCGCCAGGTTGCGGCACCAGGCCTGCTGTTCATTACTGAGTGTGGCGAGAATTTCGTTGCCCGCCTCGTGGTCTTTTGCCGAACCGAACAGGACAATCTGGTAGCCTTCGTCGATCAGCTGTTTCGCCAGCTCCGCATAGTGGTAGTGCGGCCAGCGTTTTGCCGGACCGAACTCGGCTCCAGGGCAGAAGCCAATCATCGGACGTTCAGACGAAAGGCCAAACGCGCTGCAGGTCTGGGATTTTTCACCGTCGTTAACCTGAAGCTGGGGCCAGAGCAGCGGCTGCGGCAGGTCTTTCGCACTGCGCATCACGCCTTTGTCATAGGCCAGCGCCACGTAGCGCTCCACCATTAATGGCCAGGCCGCTTTATCCAGCACCCGCGCATCGTTCAGCAAACCGTAGCGCATTTCGCCGCGCCAGCCGGTGCGATGCGGGATGCCCGCAAAGAAGGGCACCAGCGCGGATTTAAAGGAGTTGGGCAGGACATACGCACGATCGTACCGCTTTTCGCGCAGGCTATGGCCGAGCTTGCGGCGCTCGCCAATCTCCAGCGCTCCGTGGCCGAGCGGCATCGGGATCGCTTCATTCACTTCCGGCATACGCGATAACAGCGGACGGCACCACGCGGGTGCCATCACGTCGATTATCGCCTGGGGATAACGCGCCTTGAGCGTGCGATAGAGACTTTGCGACATCATCATGTCGCCCACCCATGACGGGCCGATCACCAGAATTCTCATACTTACGCGTCGCGGTTCAGCCAGGCCATATATTCCGTTACGCCTTCGGCAACGGTCTTGAACGGCTTGTCATAACCTGCGGCGCGCAGGTTAGTCAGATCGGCCTGCGTGAACGCCTGGTAACGGCCTTTCAGCTTATCAGGGAACGGAATGTACTCGATGCTGCCTTTTTTATGGTACGCCAGCGTGGCGTCAGCCACCGCCTGGAAGGACTCTGCGCGGCCGGTACCGAGGTTGAAGATGCCGGACACGCCGTTTTCCCAGAACCACAGGTTTACGGCGGCCACGTCACCCACGTAGACGAAGTCACGCTTAAAGCCGTCGCTGCCTTCGAACAGTTTTGGACTTTCACCGTTATTCAGTTGGGTGTTCAGGTGGAACGCTACGCTCGCCATGCTGCCTTTGTGGCCTTCGCGCGGTCCGTAGACGTTGAAGTAGCGGAAACCGACGATCTGCGAGTTCGCTTCTGGCAGTACCTGACGTACGTATTCGTCGAACAGGAACTTGGAGTAACCGTAGACGTTCAGCGGCTGCTCATATTCGCGGGACTCGATGAAGTCCGAGGTGCGCCCGCCGTAGGTGGCAGCAGAAGAGGCATACAGGAACGGAATTTCACGCTCCAGGCAGTAATGCAGGATCTCTTTAGAGTACTGATAGTTATTGTCCATCATGTACTTGCCGTCCCACTCGGTAGTGGACGAGCAGGCACCTTCGTGGAAGATGGCTTCGATCTCGCCGAACTCTTCACCTGCCATAATCTGGATAAGGAAGTCTTCTTTATCCATGTAGTCAGCGATGTTCAGATCCACCAGGTTAACGAACTTGGTGCCGTCTTTCAGGTTGTCAACCACCAGGATGTCGGTGATGCCTTTGTCATTGAGAGCCTTAACAATATTGCTGCCGATAAAGCCTGCGCCGCCGGTAACGATGATCATAACTGTAACCTTTGAAGTGTGGAGCCCGGGGACAATCCCGGACGCTAATGTTTCTATCATATCATTAGTATGGCTGCCCTTCAGCCATTCACCGACATAGCGCAAGGGTACACGTGATTTATGCTGCAAAAACGACAAGAGATGACGTGTCATCTCGTCATGAACTATAGGTTTGGGTAATATGTCCCGAAATTTGCCGAGTCTGGAGAATTGCAATGCGTGGTGATTTTTACAAACAGTTAAACAGCGACCTCGAGACCGCACGTGCGGAAGGGTTGTTCAAGGAAGAGCGTATTATCACGTCTGCCCAGCAGGCGGACATCACCGTTGCCGACGGCAGCCATGTGATCAACTTTTGTGCGAACAACTACTTAGGTCTTGCGAATCACCCTGAGCTGATTGCCGCTGCCAAAAACGGCATGGATACCCACGGCTTCGGCATGGCCTCCGTACGCTTTATCTGCGGAACCCAGGACAGCCATAAGCAGCTTGAGCAAAAGCTGGCAACCTTCCTCGGAATGGAAGATGCGATTCTGTACTCCTCCTGCTTTGACGCCAACGGCGGCCTGTTTGAGACCCTGCTCGGCGCAGAAGATGCCATTATCTCCGACGCCCTGAACCATGCGTCCATCATTGACGGCGTGCGCCTGTGCAAAGCGAAGCGTTTCCGCTACGCCAACAACGACATGGTTGAGCTGGAAGCGCGCCTGAAAGAGGCTCGTGAAGCGGGCGCTCGCCATGTGCTGATCGCCACCGACGGCGTGTTCTCCATGGACGGCGTGATCGCCAACCTGAAGGGCGTATGTGACCTGGCAGATAAATATGACGCGCTGGTGATGGTCGATGACTCTCACGCGGTGGGCTTTGTCGGCGAAAACGGCCGGGGCTCCCACGAATACTGCGACGTCATGGGCCGCGTGGACATCATCACCGGTACGCTGGGCAAAGCGCTCGGCGGCGCATCCGGCGGCTATACCGCTGCGCGCAAAGAGGTGGTTGAGTGGCTGCGTCAGCGCTCACGTCCGTATCTGTTCTCCAACTCCCTGGCGCCGGCGATTGTTGCCGCTTCTATCAAAGTGCTGGAGATGGTGGAGTCCGGTGCCGGGCTGCGCGACCGTCTGTGGTCTAACGCCCGTCTGTTCCGTGAAAAAATGAGCGCAGCAGGGTTCACCCTGGCCGGTGCTGACCACGCGATCATTCCGGTGATGCTGGGCGATGCGGTCGTGGCGCAGCAATTTGCCCGTGAACTGCAGAAAGAAGGGATTTATGTCACCGGGTTCTTCTTCCCGGTGGTGCCAAAAGGTCAGGCGCGTATCCGCACCCAGATGTCTGCGGCGCATACGCCTGAACAAATTGAACGTGCGGTGGAAGCCTTTACCCGCATCGGTAAACAGCTGGGCGTCATTGCCTGAGGACGTGTGATGAAAGCGTTATCCAAACTGAAAGCGGAAGAAGGGATTTGGATGACCGACGTGCCGGAACCGGAAGTCGGTCATAACGATCTGCTGATCAAAATTCGTAAAACGGCTATCTGCGGTACTGACGTTCACATCTACAACTGGGACCAGTGGTCGCAGAAAACCATTCCGGTACCGATGGTTGTCGGTCACGAATATGTCGGCGAAGTGGTGGGCATCGGCCAGGAAGTAAAAGGTTTCAAAATTGGCGACCGCGTTTCCGGTGAAGGTCATATTACCTGCGGCCACTGCCGTAACTGCCGCGGTGGGCGTACGCATCTGTGCCGCAATACCATCGGCGTGGGCGTAAACCGTCCGGGCTGCTTCGCGGAATATCTGGTGATCCCGGCCTTTAACGCCTTCAAAATCCCGGACAATATCTCTGACGATCTGGCCTCCATCTTCGACCCGTTTGGCAACGCGGTACACACGGCGCTCTCCTTCGATCTGGTGGGTGAGGACGTGCTGGTCTCCGGTGCGGGCCCAATCGGCATTATGGCGGCGGCCGTGGCGAAGCACGTGGGTGCACGCAACGTCGTGATCACCGACGTGAACGAATACCGCCTGTCGCTGGCGCGCAAAATGGGCGTCACCCGCGCGGTGGATGTCTCGAAAGAGAACCTGACCGACGTGATGGAAGAGCTGGGCATGACCGAGGGCTTCGACGTGGGTCTGGAGATGTCCGGCGCGCCGCCGGCGTTCCGCACCATGCTCGACACCATGAACCACGGTGGCCGTATCGCGATGCTGGGCATTCCGCCGTCGGATATGTCTATCGACTGGAACAAAGTGATCTTCAAGGGGCTGTTCATCAAGGGCATCTATGGCCGCGAGATGTTTGAGACCTGGTACAAGATGGCGGCGTTGATTCAGTCCGGTCTGGATCTGTCCCCGATTATTACTCACCGTTTCTCCATCGATGAGTTCCAGCAGGGCTTTGACGCGATGCGTTCCGGCCAGTCAGGGAAAGTGATCCTGAGCTGGGAGTAACAGAGAAAGCGCCTTCGGGCGCTTTTTTTACGACCTCTTCACGTTTCTTACATCCGCAATCAGATTATTTCGATTTTTCCTTCGCTTTTTTACCCGCACACTTATAAAGTTTGTTGATTATCCGTTTAAGTTTACAGCGCCTATGTTCAAGCTTACCGTTTGTTTATTGACCTGTAATTCTGCGCGTTTGCTGCGCGAGGTGATTCCTCCGCTGCTGACGGTGGCAGATGAAATTGTCGTTCTGGATTCCGGCAGTACGGATGCCACTCTTTCTATTTGCCGCGAGTACGGGCTCTCCCTTCATCATCACCCCTATGCTATGCATGGCGTGCAGATGAACCATGCGATCGATCTGGCGAGCAATGACTGGGTGCTTTGCATGGATAGCGACGAGATTCTGGACGCGGAGACTGTCGACTTTATTCTGACCCTGAAAGCCGGGGATGAACCTTCCGCCGATCGCGCCTGGCGTATCGCCCGGTACTGGCACGTGCTGGGTGAAGAGGTGCGTACAATCTACCCTGTTTCCTCCCCTGATTTCCCGGTGCGGCTGTTCAATCGTACCCAGGCTCGCTTCAACCAACGACCCGTGGATGACAAAGTTGAAGGCAAGATTGTCGCCATGAAAATGCCGGGGCGGGTGCGTCACGACACGTTTTATAACCTTCATGAAGTGTTCAACAAGCTCAACAGCTACACCACCCGGCTGGTGAAGTACCAGCCGGCTCGCCCTTCGATCGGACGCGGCATCATCAGCGCTATCGGGGCGTTCTTCAAATGGTATCTGTTCAGCGGAGCCTGGCGTCAGGGCAAGGTTGGGGTCGTGACGGGACTGTATGCCACAGCCTACAGCTTTTTGAAGTATTTCAAATCCTGGTATCAGCATCAGGAGAAAAAAGAGCCCGTTGCGAATGAGCAGACGGACTCTCAGATTGCGAAATAAGCGTCAGGCGGTCAGGCTTTCTTACCCCATCCCTGCCACTGCTGCTGGACGTATTTCACCAGCGTACTGTTACTGATGCTGTCTCCGATGACAGAGAAGAAGCGGGTCGCGTAGACCGGTTCAAGCGGCTGCTTCGGTACACAGCGCTTCACGCCGCGGAACGGATTACGCGGTGCAGTCGGCACGGGCTGCACAGAATTCGGCGTAGAGGTATCCACCTGCGGCTCGTTAAGCAGATCGCTCGGGCGCACCAGCGTGATATCGGAAGGTAAGGTCGGCAGCATTTGCTGCAGGACGCGGACGGTCGACGGGTGCGGATGACCGATGGCAATGGCCGAACCATTGTGGCGGGCCAGCTGTACCGCGCGATTGAACTGCATACGAATATCGGCTTCGTTCTGGGTGTCATCCAGGAACACCTTGCGCTTAATCACCTTTACGCCCGTTCCCTGAGCGGCGCGCATCGCCTGGCTGTTGCCGATGGTCATGCTGTCGAGGAAGTAGAGATTGTAACGCTCCAGCGCCTGCATCACTTTTAACATCCCGTACAGGCTGGAGGTCATCGCGCTGCCCATATGGTTGTTCAGCCCTACGGCATACGGCACCTTGTTGTAGGCGTCGCGAATGATGCGCTCGATCTCCTCGCTGCTCATATCCGGGCGCAGGGTATCTTTTTCCAGCGGCTGCTTGCTGAGCGGGGCCATGGGCAGGTGAATCAGCACCTGATGCCCGCTGCTGTGGGCTTTGGTCGCCATCTCACGCGCGTGGGGGGCATTTGGCAGGACGGCAACGGAGATGGCTGACGGCATCGCCAGCACCTGATTTTCATAGTGCGGACGATAACCAAAGTCATCAATCACGATAGCGAGCTTACCTGCGTATACCGGTGCAGCCAGCGCCAGCGCGCTGACGACGGAGAAAACGATTCGACGAAATTGAAGCAAAACTTATCTTCCCAACCACGGCTGTGGATTGACCGCCTGACCCTGACGACGAATTTCGAAATAGAGTGACGGGCGGCCCTGACCGCCACTGCTGCCCACAAGGGCGATGGGTTGGCCCGCGCGCACCTGCGTGCCGACGCTGACCAGCGCGCTCTGGTTGTAGCCGTAAAGGCTCATATCACCTTTACCGTGTTCGACCACCACCACCAGTCCGTAACCCTGCAGCCAGTCGGCCAGAATCACGCGACCATCGGCAATCGCTTTCACTTCGCTACCTTCAGACGCACCGATAACGATCCCTTTCCAACGTAGCTCACCCTGCAGCTGTTCGCCATAGCGATGCAGAATTGAACCGCGAACGGGCCAGAAAGCCTGACCGCGAGGTGAGCCCAGGCCGCCGGTACGCGACATCAGGGAACGTTCACTTTCGCTTGGCTTGTAGGTGGTGCCTTTGCGGGAGGCTTCCTGCTGCTTGTCGCGAACGGCCTGCGCCTCGCGAGCCTCTTTTTCGGCGCGCGCTTTCGCCGCGGCTTCCGCACGGGCGATGCTGTTACGCAGTTTGGATTCGTTGGCGCGCATTTCGCTCAGCTGGCTCTGCCCTTCCTGAATCGAAGACTCGAGACCGGCCAGGGTTTTCTTACGCTCGTTGCGCGCCTGCTCGAGCTTCGCCTGCTGGGCCTGCTGATCGTAGAGCAGCGTCTGCTGCTGGCTCTGCTTCTCTTCCAGTTCGGCTTTTTGCGTGGAGACCTCTTCGCGCGTCTGCTTCAACTGCGCGATCGTCTCCTGACGCGCCTGGTTCAGATAGCCAAAGTAGGCCTGCAGGCGCTGGCCGCGCTGGCTCTCTTCGCCGCTGAGGATCAGCTGGAGTCCTGTATGTTCACCCTGGCGGAATGCGGCATCAAGCTGTGCCGCAAGATTGCGCTCCTGCGCATCGCGTTGGCGCTCGAGTTTGGCAATCGACGCGTTCATCTCGTCGATCTGCTTATTCAGCTGGGCGAGGGTGTTTTGCGTTTCACGGAGTTTACGCGTGGCAGCGGAGATGGCCTCTTCCTGCTGCTTAAGCTGGGCGAGCAGGGCGGCGCGCTGCTGCTGCTGCTGGCGTACCGCACGCTCTTTGGCGGCGATATCGGCCTGAATGGATTTCAGCTGGTCGCGGTCATCCGCGTGGGCGGATGCGGCGCACAGCAATACGCCAGCGCTGAGTGCGCTGGCGTAAAACAGAGGTCTGACTGATAACCTAAGCGGCTTCACGACCCATGTGATTGAAAAAATCGCCTTTCCCCTCATGGGGAGCGATTATTCCACGATGAACAGCGGCTTACCAGTCATCTCTTCAGGGATCGGCATCCCCATCAGCGACAACATGGTTGGCGCGATGTCAGAAAGCTTGCCGCCTTCTACGGCTTTCACTGATTTATCACCCACATAAATCAGCGGAACCGGCAGGTTGGTGTGGGCGGTGTGCGCCTGGCCGGTCGCCGGGTCGCGCATCTGTTCAGCGTTACCGTGATCCGCGGTGATCAGCAGCTGGCCGCCAACGGATTCAACCGCTTTCGCCACCTGCTCAACGCAGTGGTCCAGCGCTTCAACCGCTTTCACTGCCGCTTCCATCACCCCGGTATGACCGACCATGTCGCCGTTCGGGTAGTTACAGATGATGGTGTCGTACTTACCGCTCTCGATGGCCGCAACCAGTTTTTCAGTCAATTCTGCAGAGCTCATCTCTGGCTGCAGATCGTAAGTGGCGACTTTCGGGGAGTTGATCAGAATGCGCTCTTCGCCCTTGAACGGCTCTTCAACGCCGCCGTTAAAGAAGAAGGTCACGTGCGCGTATTTTTCCGTTTCGGAAATACGCAGCTGCGTTTTGTCGTTCTTCGCCATCCACTCACCGAAGGTATTGGCCAGCGAGGCGGGTGGGTAAGCGCATGGGGCTTTGATGTCTGCCGCGTATTCGGTCAGCTGGATGAAGTCGATGTTTACCACTTTCTTACGGGCAAAACCGTCGAAGTCGCTGTTGACGAACGCACGAGTGATTTCGCGCGCGCGGTCAGCGCGGAAGTTCATGAAGATCAGCGCATCGCCGTCTTCCATCGCGGCATCGGCCTGGCCTTCAGCACGGATCACGGATGCTTTCACAAATTCGTCGTTTTCATCACGTGCGTAGGCGGCTTCCAGCGCTTCAACGGCGGTCGCGAACTGGAATTCCCCTTTTGCCAGGGTCAGCAGGTCATAGGCCTGTTCAACGCGATCCCAGCGGTTGTCGCGGTCCATGGCGTAGTAACGACCAATGATGGAGGCCACACGGCCTTTACCCAGCGCGGCGAATTTGTCTTCGAAGGCTTTCAGGGAGCCTTCTGCACTGCGTGGTGGCGTGTCGCGGCCGTCCAGGAAGGCGTGCAGATAGATTTTTTCCGCACCGCGTTCAGCGGCCAGCTCAACCATCGCCATGATGTGATCTTCGTGGCTGTGAACGCCGCCTGCAGAGAGCAGGCCCATAATGTGAACGGCCTTGCCAGCGGCAACGGCTTTATCAACCGCGCCAGACAGCGTTGGGTTAGAGAAGAAGGTGCGTTCTTTGATTTCAACGTCCAGACGCGTCAGGTCCTGATACACAATACGCCCAGCGCCCAGGTTAACGTGACCGACTTCGGAGTTGCCCATCTGGCGGTCCGGCAGGCCCACTTCCAGGCCAGACGCGTCAATCAGCGTATGCGGACGTTTTGCCCACAGGGCATCCATGACCGGGGTTTTGGCGTTGAAAATAGCGTTATCCTGGCTGTCTTCACGGTAGCCATAGCCATCCAGAATCACCAGTACCATAGGTTTTTTAGAAACCGACATTGCGACAACCTCATGCTCAAGAGTCAAAATTTGCGTAATTTTACTACAGCTGAATCGATCAAATAGCCGCAGAAGATCAAAGAAAGCGCAGGGGCAAGGTGCTGACCAGACCATTTTGAGGCATTTTTTTAGGTGGCATGCCGCAGAAAATGGATTAGGTTAGGGTCGCTGGCTGTATTTGCCAGAACGCACAGGTATACTCCTGTCCTGGTTTTTTTTATCACTTAGTCGGGAGTAGTTACCCTCCATGCAAGAAATTATGCAATTCGTTAGCCGCCATCCGGTTCTGAGCATCGCGTGGATTGGCCTGCTGGCTGCTGTGCTGTTCACCACATTTAAGAGCCTGACGTCTAAGATTAAGGTTATCACCCGTGGTGAAGCGACGCGTCTGATTAACAAAGAAGATGCCGTCGTTGTCGATCTGCGTCAGCGTGACGATTTCCGCAAAGGTCACATTGCGGGCGCAATCAACCTGTTGCCAGCTGAAATCAAAGCGAACAACGTCGGTGAGCTTGAAAAACACAAAGCCCAGCCGATTATCGTTGTGGATGCGACCGGCATGCAGGCACAGGAATCTGCCAGCGCGCTTCATAAAGCAGGCTTCGAAAACGTAACGGTGCTGAAAGAAGGTATTTCCGGCTGGAGCGGGGAAAATCTTCCTTTGGTGCGCGGTAAATAAGGAGTTCAGTCATGGCCCATATTGAGATCTATACCAAAGCGACGTGCCCGTTCTGCCATCGTGCGAAAGCGCTGCTGAACAGTAAAGGCGTCACGTTCCAGGAACTGCCGATCGACGGTGACGCGATTAAACGCGAAGAGATGATCCAACGTAGTGGTCGTACGACGGTTCCACAGATTTTTATTGATGCGCAGCACATTGGCGGCTGTGATGACTTGTATGCGCTCGACGCCCGTGGTGGACTCGATCCGCTGCTGAGCTAAGAGACTTTAGGACAATTAAAAAGGGTATTTCCATGTCAGAACAAAACAACACCGAGATGACTTTCCAGATCCAGCGTATCTACACCAAAGATGTCTCTTTCGAAGCGCCAAATGCGCCACACGTTTTCCAGAAAGATTGGCAGCCAGAGGTTAAACTTGATCTGGATACCGCATCTACCCAGCTGGCAGATGACGTGTATGAAGTCGTGCTGCGTGTGACCGTTACCGCCTCTCTGGGCGAAGAAACTGCATTCCTGTGTGAAGTACAGCAGGGCGGTATCTTCTCTATCGGCGGCATCGAAGGCAACCAGATGGCGCATTGCCTGGGTGCGTACTGCCCGAACATTCTGTTCCCGTATGCGCGTGAATGCATCACCAGCCTGGTTTCTCGCGGTACATTCCCGCAACTGAACCTTGCGCCAGTTAACTTTGATGCGCTGTTCATGAACTATCTGCAGCAGCAGGCTGGCGAAGGTGCTGAACAACATCAGGATGCCTGATGAGCACTGTTAATGCGTCAATGACTGTGATCGGTGCCGGCTCATACGGCACCGCTCTTGCCATTACTCTGGCAAGAAATGGTCACGAGGTGGTCCTGTGGGGCCACGACCCAAAACATATCGCCACGCTGCAGCGCGATCGTTGCAACGTCGCGTTTCTCCCGGACGTTCCGTTCCCTGACTCCCTGCACCTTGAAAGCGACCTTGCGACCGCGCTGGCGGCCAGCCGCAACATTCTGATTGTGGTTCCGAGCCATGTCTTTGGCGACGTGCTGCGTCAGATTAAGCCGCTGATGCGCCCGGATGCGCGCATTGTCTGGGCGACAAAAGGACTGGAAGCCGAAACCGGACGCCTGCTGCAGGACGTTGCCCGCGAAGCCCTGGGTGATGCGATCCCGCTGGCGGTCATCTCCGGCCCGACCTTTGCCAAAGAGCTGGCCGCTGGCCTGCCGACGGCGATTTCGCTGGCCTCCACCGACCAGGCCTTCTCCGACGATCTCCAGCAATTGCTGCACTGCGGCAAGAGCTTCCGCGTCTACAGCAACCCCGATTTTATCGGCGTGCAGCTGGGTGGGGCGGTGAAGAACGTGATTGCGATTGGTGCCGGGATGTCCGACGGCATTGGTTTTGGTGCCAACGCCCGTACGGCGCTGATCACCCGCGGTCTGACCGAGATGTCCCGCCTGGGCGAAGCGCTGGGTGCCGATCCGGCCACCTTTATGGGGATGGCTGGCCTGGGCGACCTGGTGCTGACCTGTACCGACAACCAGTCTCGTAACCGCCGCTTTGGCATGATGCTCGGACAGGGCAGCGATGTGAAAGACGCGCAGGAGAAGATTGGCCAGGTGGTTGAAGGCTACCGCAATACCAAAGAAGTCCGCGAGTTGGCGCACCGTTTCGGTGTCGAAATGCCAATAACCGAGGAAATTTATCAGGTATTGTATTGCGGAAAAAATGCGCGCGAGGCAGCATTGACCTTATTAGGTCGTGCGCGCAAGGACGAGCGCAGCAGTAACTAGTCGGAACCGTTGTCACCTGAATGACCCAGCCAGCGCAGAACTGGCTGGTCATTATACTATCGTCTGGAGTTAGCAATGCCGTGTGAAGAACTGGATATCGTCTGGAACAACATTAAAGCCGAAGCCCGGGCGCTGGCCGACTGTGAGCCTATGCTGGCCAGTTTCTACCACGCAACGCTACTCAAGCACGAAAACCTCGGCAGCGCGCTCAGCTATATGCTCGCCAACAAGCTGGCGTCCTCGATCATGCCCGCGATTGCCATTCGTGAGGTGGTGGAGGAGGCTTACGCCGCTGACCCGGAAATGATCGCCTCTGCCGCCTGTGATATCCAGGCCGTGCGCACGCGTGACCCGGCGGTCGATAAATATTCTACCCCGCTGTTGTACCTGAAAGGCTTCCACGCTCTGCAGGCGTACCGCATTGGGCACTGGCTGTGGAATGAAGGCCGCCGCGCGCTGGCCATCTTCCTGCAAAACCAGGTTTCCGTGACGTTTCAGGTTGATATTCACCCGGCGGCGAAGATTGGCCGTGGGATCATGCTCGACCACGCCACCGGGATTGTTGTCGGGGAAACGGCCGTGATTGAAGACGACGTCTCGATCCTGCAGTCGGTTACCCTGGGTGGTACCGGGAAAACCAGCGGCGATCGCCATCCGAAAATTCGCGAAGGGGTGATGATAGGCGCGGGTGCCAAAATCCTCGGCAATATCGAAGTCGGGCGCGGCGCGAAGATCGGCGCAGGCTCCGTGGTGCTCCAGCCGGTTCCGCCGCACACCACCGCCGCTGGCGTACCGGCGCGCATCGTCGGTAAGCCAGACAGCGATAAGCCGTCCATGGATATGGATCAGCACTTCAACGGTATTCACCATACGTTTGAGTATGGTGACGGCATTTAACGTCTGAGAATGGCGCCCGGATACCCAAGCTGGCGCCATGCTTCATACACCACTACCGACACCGCATTCGACAGGTTCATGCTGCGGCTATCCGGCATCATCGGAATACGGATTTTCTGCTCAGCGGGCAGGGCATCCAGAATCGTGGCCGGCAGGCCGCGGGTTTCCGGGCCAAACATCAGATAGTCACCCTCCTGATAGCTTACGGCGCTGTGCGCTGGCGTACCTTTGGTGGTCAGGGCGAAAATGCGCTGCGGTTGCTCGGCTTCCAGAAACGCGGCGTAATCGTGGTGGCGAATAACGGCGGTAAATTCATGATAATCCAGCCCCGCGCGGCGCAGACGTTTGTCGTCCCACGTAAAGCCCATTGGCTCAATGATGTGCAGACGAAAACCGGTGTTGGCGCACAGGCGGATAATATTGCCGGTATTCGGCGGAATTTCTGGTTCGAATAAAACGATGTTAAGCATGCTGCCCCCTTAATTGCGGGGGCAGGATAGCAGAAAAGAGAGGACCTACGCGACGCCGGGTTCCTGCGAGCGGCTGTACAGCATTTTGTAGACGGTTGCCGCTGCGGCCACAAGAGCGGGTACGCTGAGGATCATTAAAATACTGTCTGCCTGCCACTGCATCGAAAGAAGCTGGGCGCTGGTCATGGTGCCCGCCACGCCGCCAAAGCGGCCGATCCCCTGCATCCAGGCGATGCCCGTCGCGCGGCACTCGGTGGGATAAAAGGTGGCGGCCAGGGTCTGCATACCCGACTGCGCGCCGTTCATCGCGATCCCCATCAGGAAAATCAACCCGCCAAACAGGGCGATATGGTTATGCTCCATGCCGAGTAGCAGGATCAGCCCCATCGTCAGGATAAACCCGCCCGCGACAACCTTGTGCGCTTCCCAGCGGTCCATCATCCAGCCAGCGAGCAGAATGCCGGCCGTGCCGCCGAAGGTGAACAGCGAGGTGAGCCAGGCGGACTCCGCCAGCGCATAACCCATACCCTGCATCAGCGTCGGCATCCAGCTCAGCAGGACGTAGTAGATGACCAGCCCCATAAAGTAGGTCACCCATAGCATCAGGGTGCCGGGCAGCCGGGGCATCGAAAACAGCTGCGACACGCTCCCCTTTTTAGACGCGGTTTTCTCCTCCGCCAGGAAAAAGCCCGTGACGCCCTCCAGCGTACCGCGGGCGAACCGGCTGGCAATGCGGCGAACCTGCATGACGTCTTTCCCGCGCTGCACCAGAAACTTCACCGACTCCGGCAACAGCAGTGCCAGCAGCAGCGTTAAAATCAGCGGCGCAATTGCGCCGGTCAGCAGCACGCTTCGCCAGCCGTGGTGGGGAATAAGCCAGGACGAGATCGCGCCGCCGCCCGCCGCACCCAGAGGGAAGCCGCAGTACATGGTATTAATCGCCATGGCGCGGCAGCGCTGGGGGGCAAACTCGGAGATCAGCGTAATGGCATTCGGCATGGCGGCGCCGAGCCCCAGGCCCGTCAGAAAGCGCCACAGCGTCAGGGTGTTGAGGCTTTGCGCCCAGGCCGTGCCCAGGCTTGCCAGGCCGAAGAACAGACACGAAAAGACCAGTACGCGCTTGCGGCCCATCCGGTCCGATACCGGACCGGCGATCAGCGCGCCCAACGACAGCCCCAGCAGCGCCGCGCTCAGCACCGGCCCCAGATCCTGTTTATGGATCCCCCATTCTGCCGACAGCGTGGGCGCGATGTAGCCCATTGCCGCCGTATCAAAGCCATCGATCGCCAGAACCAGAAAGCCCAGCACAATGAGTAGCCAGTGAAACCCTGAAAAGCGACTGTCGTCGATCACCTGCTGAATATCCACCTTACCTGAATAGGTCATACGCTCCCCTCTGATGTGATGTTGTTTTTGTGTTCTTGTCTTTGCTTGTCTATACAATTGCGGGCGGCAGGTGGATGTCAAATTTTCTTATCCAATATGTTATCTGGATGTTATTTTTGGCATAAAAAAGCGTCCGAGGGGGAGATCGGACGCGTGAGAAAGAGAATTTAAAGTGGGTGAGAATTCAGGCCGCGTTTCCCTGAGCAAGCGGAGCCAGCGCGGCCGGTAATTTGCTTAACTCCTGCACCAGGGAATCCTTACTGATTTCGCTAATGGTTTTCGCACCGGTCAGCGTCATCGCCACCTTCATCTCTTTTTCGATCAGGTTAAGCAGATTCGCCACGCCTGCCTGACCAGCCGTCGCCAGGGCGTACAGATACGCGCGTCCCAGCAGCACGCTGTCGGCACCCAGTGCAATCATGCGCACCACGTCCAGCCCGTTGCGGATCCCGCTGTCGGCCAGGATGGCGATATCGCCTTTCACCGCATCGGCAATGGCCGGCAGGGCGCGGGCGGAGGAGAGCACCCCGTCGAGCTGGCGTCCGCCGTGGTTAGAGACCACAATCCCGTCTGCGCCAAAGCGGACCGCATCGCGGGCATCTTCCGGGTCGAGGATCCCCTTGATCACCATCGGGCCATCCCAGAATTCGCGGATCCACTCCAGGTCTTTCCAGGAGATGGACGGATCGAAGTTGTTCGCCAGCCAGCCGATATAATCCTCCAGCCCGGTGGGTTTACCCAGATACGCCGAGATGTTGCCCAGATCGTGTGGACGACCGTTCAGGCCAACGTCCCACGCCCACTGTGGATGCGTTACCGCCTGCCAGTAGCGGCGGAGCGCCGCATTTGGGCCGCTCATGCCGGAGTGCGCATCGCGGTAGCGCGCGCCGGGGGTCGGCATATCAACGGTAAAGACCAGCGTGGAGCAGCCCGCCGCTTTGGCGCGCTCCAGCGCGTTACGCATAAAGCCGCGATCGCGCAGGACGTACAGCTGGAACCACATCGGCCGCTTGATGGTCGGGGCAACCTCTTCAATCGGGCAGACGGACACGGTGGAAAGGGTAAACGGAATGCCTTTAGCATCTGCGGCGGCGGCGGCCTGCACTTCACCGCGACGGGCGTACATGCCGCATAAACCGACAGGTGCGAGCGCGACCGGCATGGAAAGCGTTTCGTTAAACAGTTTTGTCTCAAGGCTCAGGTCAGACATATTCTTCAGCACGCGCTGGCGCAGAGCCACCTCCGACAGATCCTCCACGTTGCGGCGCAGGGTGTATTCGGCATACGCCCCGCCGTCAATGTAGTGGAACAGGAACGGGGGCAAAATGCGCTGCGCCGCGGCGCGATAGTCACTGGCTGCTGAAATGATCATGCTTTGTTCTCCCTGGAAATATCACTGTCGCCAGGCAGACGGGTAATACGCGCCTGTCGGGCCTGGTCTTCATCGAATCGTTTGATGGTGGTATGCACGAAACCGAGATGCGCCATCATCGCTTTGCGCGCGGCTTCGGCATCACCGGCCAGAATGGCGTTGAGCACCGCCTCGTGTTGTTCGGTCAGCTGGGCAAACACCGGCGGAACCAGATACATGCGCTGGCGGCTCTGCTTCACGGAGGATTGCAGCAGGTCGAAGAACCCGCGCATGGTTTGCAGCAGTACCACGTTGTGCGACGCCTCGGCAATCGCCAGATGGAACCGCACGTCCGCCTGGGAGGCGATGTCCGGGTCGCTGCTTTGCGTGGCCTCAAAGCAGGCGATGAGTTTCTCTTTGTCGGCGTCGGTTGCCCGCATGGCCGCGTGCCAGGCGGTACTGGTTTCGATGGCGTGACGCGCTTCAAGGATGTCGAAGCTGTAGTCCGGGTCGTTCTCCATCAGCGTTTTCAGCGGCTGAACGATGTTTTGCTCGGACCAGTCGTCATGCTGCCAGCGTACAAAGGTGCCGCCGCCGCGACGGCTTACCAGCACCCCTTCGCTGACCAGCGTCGCCAGCGCCTCGCGCAGTGAATTGCGCGACACGCCAAGCTGGGCGGCGAGCTGGCGTTCGGCGGGCAACTTCATGCCCGCTTCCAGCTGTTGTTCTTCAATCAGCGCCCGCACGCGAGAGGCAATCTCGTCGGACAGGCGTCTGGGCATCACTATCATGGGATCATCCAGGTTAAGACATAGGCCTGCAGGGTGGTGATCACCCCGACCATGCAGGTGAATATCAGGCTGTGTTTCACGGTAAAGCGGAACAGATCCGACTCTTTACCGACCAGTCCCACCGCCGCACAGGCAATGGCGATGGATTGTGGGGAGATCATTTTCCCGGTCACGCCGCCGGTGGTATTTGCGGCCACCAGCAGGACGTCCGACACGCCAATCTGCTGGGCTGCCGTGGCCTGCAGCGCGGCAAACAGGGCGTTAGACGAGGTATCGGAACCGGTCAGGAACACCCCCAGCCAGCCGAGAAACGGCGAGAAGAAGGTGAAGGCGTGGCTGGTATGCGCCAGCGCCAGTGCCAGCGTTGATGAGAGGCCGGAGTAGTTCGAGATAAACGCGAACGCCAGCACCATGCCGATGGAGTAGATCGGCAGCATCAGCTCTTTAACGGTCGCCGCAAAGGTTTGCACCGCGGCCGCAGGCTTCATGCGCAGCCACACCACGGAAAGAATAGCGGCAAACAGGATGGCGGTCCCGGTGGCGGAGAACCAGTCGAATTTATAGACCGCGGCATACGGCGTGGCGGCGTGCACTACCGGCGGCATACGGGCGACCATCTTGTCGAGGAACGGTACGGAGATGTTAATCACCATGTCGTACAGCGCGCCGCCCGGGGCGAACAGGGCTTTAAACGGCGGGATGCTCCACAGCGTAACCGTGGCGGTCAGGAACAGGAACGGCGACCAGGCGCGAATCACCTGTCCTGCGGTGTAACCGGTGCGGGCCAGGGTTTGATCGACCTGCGAGGCGCCCATGTCGGCGAAGCGGAAAATACGGACCGGCTGCCAGCGTTTCAGGAACAGCGTCAGGCAGACCAGGGAAACCAGCGAAGAGATGATGTCCGGCAGTTCCGGGCCAAGGAAGTTCGAGCTGAGGTACTGGGCAATCGCGAACGAACCGCCCGCCACCATCACCGCAGGCCAGGTCTCCTTCACGCCGCGCCAGCCGTCCATAATCGCCATGATCCAGAACAGGACGATAATGGTCAGGAACGGCAGCTGGCGACCCACCATCTGGCCAATCTCAAAGCTGTCCAGGCCGGTCACCTGGCCCGCAACCAGAATCGGAATACCCATTGCACCAAACGCCACCGGTGCGGTGTTCACAATCAGGCACAGGCCTGCGGCATACAGCGGGTTAAAGCCCAGGCCCACCAGCAGCGCGGCGGTGATCGCCACCGGTGCGCCAAAGCCTGCCGCGCCTTCCAGAAACGCCCCAAAGGAGAAGCCGACAATCAGCATCTGCAGGCGCTGGTCCGGCGTAATGGAGAGAATCGACGAGCGGATAATGTCGAACTGCCCGGTTTTCACCGAGATTTTATAGACAAAGACCGCCGCGATGATGATCCACGCAATCGGCCACAGGCCGTAGAAGAAACCGTAGACGACGGAGGCCAGCGCGCGATCGACCGGCATTTTGTAGAAGAACAGCGCCACCAGCAGGGCGATGGCTACGGTGTACGTCGCGGCAAGGTAGCCCTTCAGTTTGAGCTTAATCAGCGCAAAGAAGAAGAACAGGATCGGAAGCGATGCGATCAGGCTCGACAGCCAGATATTGCCGGCCGGGTCGTAGTTTTGTTGCCAGAGGCTCATGCAGGTCTCCTGGGGACCAGACAGCCTGCGCTGCGGGTGAGTCTCCGCTCATCTCTGCGTCACAGTCTGTGTAAAAGTGGTCCTGCCAATGTTGTGTTGTAGGGTTAATGACAATGAATGGTTAACCAGATGTTATGGGCTAGCAATGGTTTTGTGAGCGGAAATAATGGAATTGTGAACCGGGGGAGGATTGATTGCGCTATTGGTTGGACCAATTCACGCGAAGGGGAAAAGAGTAGGCCGGGTAAGCGCAGCGCCACCCGGCATGAAATCAGAACGCGGTCTTACAAAAACCCGTCATCTCTTTCAGGCCCATTTCGCGGCCAAGCTCGGTCATCGGGTGAACCACCACCAGACCACGAACGCTTTTCTTCAGCTTGCCCATGTCGGCCTGCTCTTTTTTGGTGATCGCACGGCGGTGCGGCATGTTCATCAGTTTCTGCGCTTCTTTGCTCAGCTTCTGGCCTTTGACCTCGCGCAGGCGCTCGATCTCCGCTTCCAGCTTCGCGGTCTCTTTTTCAAGCTCGGCGTACTTCTCGGCGGACTCGACCAGTGACAGGCCCGCCATCTGGTGGCGGATGAGATCCAGGCGGTCGCTCAGGCGTTTAATTTCGTTCTTTTCGACTTCTTTCATGACAAATAACTCTGAAAACGGGGAATTTACAGGGAAGGATACACCAATGTGAGCAGGCTTACTTCTGAAACGCTTTTTTTAAGCTGATTCGGGAAATCAGCTCAGTCAGGGAGAGAACCATCGTGGAACGGACAACCTGTTGATAACGCAGCTTTTGCATCGCGTAGAGCTCAGGGTCGCTGTTATCAAACTGCGGTGCCGGAGGAAGCGCGGTGACGCAGTGCAGCTCGCCGAACGGCCCCAGGATTTCATCGTCGGTAAAGGTGTATTCATTACCGTCATGATTGAGTTCTTCGCGCAGCGCCATTAGCAGCTCTGCATCTTCATACTCTTGTCGGTTCAGCACGCCAAGACCATAAATCAGCTTCAGACGCACGGATAAATCGCCCAGCGGTCCGTCTCCGTCCAGTAACGGTTCTACAGCATATTTTACCGCGTAGTCGTCTTTGCGAAACACCTGAAGCACCAGGATATTCACCGCCTCGGTTAACAGCTCGACGGCGGCAATCAGGAAACTTCGTACGGTTTTGCCAGCATTCAGACGCTCAAGCACACGATTTTCAAAGGCCTGGGTTTGTTCCATTATTGCCTGCATATCTGACAATCTGTTATCCGGGCGCAGGCTAACCTGCGCCGCATTCTGCATCATTTGGTTGCGTTGTATGCGTTAACCGCCTCCACAACCACGTCGCTGTTGGCGTCCAGACCGGAAATCTGCGCCAGCGCAGCCTGCGCGCCCTGGGTATCAATCAGCTGAGCCAGTTCCTGCGCCTGCGGGTCCTGCTCGCTGCGGTAGTGCATTGCGGCGGCAATCCCTTTCACCAGATTGGCATGCGGCAGGCCGTATTCCAGCGTGCCCAGCAGCGGCTTAATCAGGCGGTCGCCCGCGCTCAGCTTACGCAGCGGCTGGCGGCCCACGCGCTCAACGTCATCTTTCAGATAAGGGTTTTCAAAGCGACCGAGGATTTTCTGGATGTATGCTGCATGTTTATCCGCATCGAAACCGTAGCGTTTAATCAGCACCGCGCCGCTCTCTTCCATTGCCCCTTTTACCACTGCGCGGATCTTCTCATCGAGGATCGCGTCACGAATGGTCTGATGACCGGCCAATTTTCCGAGGTACGCGGTTATAGCATGCCCGGTGTTCAGCGTGAAGAGTTTGCGTTCGACAAATGCCATCAGGTTATCGGTTAATTCCATTCCCGGAATGGTCGGCAGCGCGCCTTTAAACTGGGTTTTATCGACGATCCACTCGCTGAAGGTTTCTACGGTCACTTCCAGCGGATCGTTGGTCGCGGATTCGGAAGGCGGAACGATGCGATCCACGGCGGAATCCACAAAACCCACGTGCGCTTCAACCCAGGCTTTGTCTTCGTCTGCCACAGCGTTGAGCACGTGGCCTTTTAGCTGCGTGGTGCCGCGCACCATGTTTTCACAGGCGATGATGTTCAGCGGGGTATCGATACCCTGCTCTTTACGTTTTGCGAGGCCTTTCGCGACCGCAGGGGCGATGCGCTCAAGCACAACCGGACCTACGGCGGTGGTGACCAGATCGACGCTGGCGATAAGGTCAATAACGTCGTCGCCGATGCTGCTGACCGCGTTGACGCCAGATACCGTCTCAACCTGCTCGTTTTCACCGACCACATGGACCTGATAGCTATGACGGGCATTCAGGGCATCCAGGACAACCTGATTCACATCGGCGAATGTCAGGGTAATGCCCGCGTCTGCCAGCAGTTTACCGATAAAACCACGACCGATATTACCTGCGCCAAAATGTAATGCTTTCATAGTGTTAACCTTCATCAATGTTTTTACCCGAGAGGGCTGGGGTGAGGAACGTTTTCCCCTCACCCTAGCCCTCTCCCCGGGGGGAGAGGGAGGAGTACCGTTATTTGTTAAGCAGAGCCAGAACTTCTTCAACGCTGGTGGTGTTGGCCAGACGCTCAATGACGGACTCATCATCCAGCGCGTTGGTCAGGCTGGTAATCACCTGAATGTGCTCGTTGTTGCGAGCGGCGATACCAATCACCAGACGGGCGATGTCGTCTTCTTCTTCACCGAAGCGCACGCCCTGCGGATACTGACAGAATACGACGCCGGTTTTCAGGACACGATCTTTCGCTTCAACCGTACCGTGCGGCACCGCGATGGATTCGCCCAGGTAGGTTGGGGTCAGTTTTTCGCGTTCCAGCATCGCGTCGACATATTCAGGCTGAACGTAGCCGCCTTTCACCAGCTGCTCACCGGCAAAGCGAATCGCTTCTTCTTTGGTGGCCGCGGTACGACCGAGGAAGATGTTTTCCGCACCCAGCTTAAACAGGTGGGCGTTGCTCTCGTCAAAGCTGTCCTGCAGGCTGGAACGCACTTTCACTTCGTTGTCTTCGTGACGCTGCGCGGCAACCAGACGTTCGGTCAGGCTGGTATACAGGCCGCTGTCGAGGAAGTTGGTCAGCGAAATGTGCTGTGCCTGTGGTACCTGACGCATGGCGCGTTCGGTCAGATCGCGGTGCGTGATAACCAGGTCAACATCCGGCGGCAGGCTGTTAATGGCGCTGTTGGTCACGGAGATGTTGGTCAGGCCCGCATCCTGCACTTTCTTACGCAGCACGCCTGCACCCATTGCGCTGGAACCCATACCGGCGTCGCAGGCAACGATGATTTTACGCACGTGGCTCAGGTCGTTAGAGACATCACCGGCTGCCAGTGGCGTCGCGCCTTTGGATTCGGCTTTCATGTCGTGCATACGACGGGTTGCGGCTTCGATGTCATCATCTTCTTTCACTTTGCTGGTTTTCAGCAGGATAGAAGAGACCACGAAGGAGACGGCCATTGCCGCAAAGATAGCCGCGAGGTTCGCGAAGTAAGCGCCTTTTGGCGTCATCGCCAGTACCGCCAGGATAGAACCCGGAGAGGCCGGAGAAACCAGACCGCCGCCCAGCACGCTCAGGGTGAACACACCGGTCATACCGCCGAGGATAACGGCCAGGATCAGACGTGGGTTCATCAGCACGTAAGGGAAGTAAATTTCGTGGATACCGCCCAGGAAGTGGATGATCGCCGCGCCGCCAGCAGACTGTTTAGCGCTGCCACGGCCAAAGAAGATGTACGCCAGCAGAACGCCCATACCTGGACCCGGGTTGGCTTCAATCAGGAAGAAGATAGACTTGCCGAGATCGTGAGACTGCTGGATACCCAGCGGCGAGAAGATGCCGTGGTTGATGGCGTTGTTAAGGAACAGGATTTTCGCCGGTTCAACGAAGATAGACGCCAGCGGCAGCATCTCGTGCGCCACCATGAAGTTAACGCCTGCCGCCAGAATTTTGGACAGCACTTCAACCGCAGGGCCAATGCCGAGGAACGCCAGAATGGCGAGGATCATCCCGATGATGCCCGCAGAGAAGTTGTTCACCAGCATTTCGAAGCCGGATTTGATCTTACCATCAACCCAGACGTCGAATTTCTTAATCGCCCAGCCGCCCAGAGGACCGGCAATCATCGCACCGAGGAACATCGGCATATCTGCACCGACGATAACACCCATGGTTGTGATAGCACCCACGACGCCACCACGGTCACCGCCCACCAGACGACCCCCGGTGAAACCGATGAGCAGCGGCAGGAGATAGGTAATCATTGGGCCAACAAGTTTCGCCAGCGTTTCGTTAGGCAACCACCCTGTCGGAATGAACAATGCGGTGATGATACCCCACGCGATAAACGCGCCGATATTTGGCATCACCATGTTGCTGAGGAAACGACCAAAGCTTTGAACTTTGATCTTGAAATCGGATGACATAAAACACCCCTTCTTCTGTTTACGCTTAGGCTTGCGGCCCGAGGTTTATTGTTAATGAGGCGGCAGAGGTAGCCGGACCCTGTTCTGATGCTGTGAAATCTGGCACTGAATCGTTCAACTGTCCAGACAGGGAAAATTTGTGTGATGCGTGTCACGTAAAGGCAGGGGGTAGGGATATCAATGGAGTGATCTCAATCACAAAATCTGCGGACAAAAAAAACACAATGGCGACAAAAAAAGCAAAATCCACCCTTTTATGTGATTGTTGTCACGTTTTGTTCTGGTGAGTTTGTTTCTGGATTGTGACTGATTTCACAAAATATTTTTATGCAGATTTCTCCGGCTGTGATCGGCGGCAAACTCTGCTTCGCGATTCAGCGCCAGGATGATATTGCACGACACGATAAGCTAAAAAACCACTTTTGATGTGTGGTATGGCGAAAAGTTAAAAGGTGGATTACGCTCATATTGTAAGGTTAAGTCTATTATTATTCAGGATATATTTTGACACGCTTATAAACTTGCATGGAGATATTATAAAAACCGATACTCCCCGGCTCGGAAATAGTAAGCACAACCCCGTGTTTATAAAAAATTAATTAGGTTGCGTACCGTTTTATTAATTTAATGAGTTGACGTTGTTTAAGTGAGGAGAATATGTTTCTCAACTATTTTGCGCTGGGCGTATTGATTTTTGTATTTCTGGTTCTCTTTTACGGAATCATCGCCATCCATGATATTCCTTATAATATGGCCAAAAAGCGTAACCATCCGCATGCCGATGCCATTCATACGGCTGGCTGGATTAGCCTGTTTACGCTCCATGCCATCTGGCCATTCCTGTGGATTTGGGCCACGCTGTACCGCGAGGATCGCGGCTGGGGCATGCAAAACCACATCACAAAGCCTGATGAGGTCCCGGGCATGGATGCGCTCGCCAAACGCGTGGCGGAACTTGAACAAAAGCTGGCCGCGGTAAAGCCTGCTGCTGATAAGAACACGCTGGAGCGCTAATCATGGATCTGTTGATTATTTTGACCTACGTGGCATTTGCCTGGGCCATCTTTAAAATATTCCGAATTCCGGTCAACCAGTGGACGCTTGCCACCGCAACATTAGGCGGCGTATTTATTGTTGCCGGACTTATTCTGCTAATGAACTATAACCACCCGTATACCTTTACGGCGCAAAAAGCGGTTATTTCTATTCCAATCACGCCGCAGGTGACCGGTGTGGTCAGCGAAGTGACCGATAAAAATAACCAGCTAATTAAAAAAGGCGAAGTGTTATTTAAACTGGATCCAGGCCGCTATCAGGCGCGCGTCGACAGACTTCAGGCTGACCTGGTGACCGCGACGCACAATATCGATAATCTGAAAGCGCAGCTGGCGGAAGCCGTTGCCAATACCACACGCGTCTCCGCTGAACGCGATCGCCTCTATAAAGATTATCAGCGCTACCTGAAAGGCAGCCAGGCGAAGGTGAATCCGTTCTCTGAAAGCGATATCGACAACGCGCGTCAGAACTATCTGGCACAGGATGCGCTGGTGAAAGGCTCCGTGGCTGAACAGGTGCAGATCCAAAGCCAGTTAGACAGCATGGTGAACGGTGAACAGTCGCAGATTGCGTCGTTACGCGCCCAGCTTGCCGAAGCCAAATATAACCTGGACCAGACCGTGGTGCGTGCGCCGAGCAATGGTTATATCACTCAGGTACTGATTCGTCCGGGAACCTATGCCGCCGCGCTGCCTCTGCGTCCGGTGATGGTCTTCATTCCTGAACAGAAGCGTCAGATTGTGGCCCAGTTCCGCCAGAACTCGCTGCTGCGTCTGAAGCCGGGCGATGAAGCGGAAGTGGTGTTTAACGCGCTGCCGGGCCAGGTATTCTCCGGGAAGCTCACCGCAATTCTGCCGGTGGTGCCGGGGGGAACCTATCAGGCGCAGGGTGCGCTGCAGTCGCTGACGGTGGTGCCGGGAACGGACGGCGTTCAGGCACTTATTGAGCTGGAACCCAACGCCGAAGTCGATGCCCTGCCGGATGGTATCTATGCCCAGGTGGCGGTCTATTCGGACCACTTCGCCCACGTCTCGGTTATGCGTAAAGTACTGCTGCGTATGACCAGCTGGATGCACTACCTCTACCTCGATCACTAATCCTTCCAGGGCAGGAATGCGACACGCAGACCTGCCCTTTTTTCATCGCTTGATCCATACTGACTTTTTTCCGGCATCAAGGATCAGGCAATGAAACTCATCGGCAGCTATACCAGTCCCTTCGTGCGAAAAATCTCGATTCTCCTGCTGGAGAAGGGGATTGAATTTGAATTCGTGAATGAACAGCCCTACAACGCGGAAAACGGCGTCGCGCAGTACAACCCGCTGGGGAAAGTCCCGGCGCTGGTCACGGACGAGGGCGAATACTGGTTTGATTCCCCGATTATTGCGGAGTATATCGAGCTGCTGGGCGTTGCCCCGGCAATGCTGCCAGCAGACCCAAAAGCGGCGCTGGCGGTGAAGCAGGTTGAAGCCCTGGCCGATGGCATTATGGATGCGGCGTTAACCTCCGTACGGGAACAGGCAAGGCCCGCCGCCCAGCAGTCGGAAACGGAACTGTTACGCCAGCGGGAAAAAATCAGCCGCAGCCTGGACAGATGCGAACAGCTAATCCGGGAGGGTAAGATCGACACCGACAGCCTGAACCTGGGGACCATCGCCATCGCCTGCGCGATTGGTTATCTCAACTTCCGCCGCGTCTCCCCGGGCTGGTGCGTCGACCGTCCGCTGCTGGTGAAGCTTGCAGACACGCTGTTTAGTCGCGAGAGCTTTGCCCGTACCGAACCGCCAAAGGCTTGACGCGGGTTATAACACTTCGCCGTCGGAGGCGGTACAATCCCCTCACATGTTAACTCCCTCTCCCGTCGGGAGGGGGGAAGATATTTACTCGCCAGGCGCTTTCATGACTACTCATCATTCGCTGTACAGCCAGATCCCCGCTACCGACCGTCTTCTTCGCGAACCCCGCATTCATGCTGTTGTTGAGCGTTTCGGCCATACCGCGACGGTGGAAATGTTACGCCTGCTTCAGGACGAAGCCCGCTGCGCGATTCAGGCAGAAAACGCCTTGCCCGACTGGTGTAGCGCGTGGGAGCAGGAAGTTGAACAGCGGTTGGATGAGAAGGCGCAAAGCGCGTTACGCCCGGTGATAAACCTGACCGGAACCGTGCTGCATACCAACCTGGGGCGCGCGCAGCAGGCGGAAGAGGCCGTTGCCGCGGTCGTGCAGGCCATGCAAGCGCCCGTAACGCTGGAGTACGATCTGGACGGCGCCGGACGCGGGCACCGCGACCGCGCGCTGGCGGAGCTGCTGTGCCAGCTGACCGGCGCGGAAGATGCCTGCATTGTGAATAACAACGCCGCCGCGGTGTTGCTGATGCTGGCGGCCACCGCCAGCGGCAAAGAGGTGGTGGTGTCCCGCGGCGAGCTGGTGGAGATTGGCGGGGCGTTTCGTATTCCGGACGTGATGCGCCAGGCAGGCTGCACGTTGCATGAAGTGGGCACGACAAACCGTACCCATGCGAAAGATTATCGCGCGGCGGTGAATGAAAATACCGCCCTGTTGATGAAGGTTCACACCAGCAATTACCATATTGAAGGCTTCACCAAAACGGTTGACGAGGCGGAGCTGGCGGCGATTGGGCGCGAACTGAATATACCGGTGATTGCCGATCTCGGCAGCGGCTCGCTGGTGGATCTGAGCCTGTACGGGCTGCCAAAAGAGCCGATGCCGCAGGAGATGATTGCGGCGGGCGTTAGCCTGGTCAGCTTTTCCGGCGACAAACTGCTGGGCGGGCCGCAGGCCGGGATTATCGTCGGCAAGCGCGAGCTGATTGCGCAGTTGCAGCAGCACCCGCTTAAGCGCGCCCTGCGCGCCGATAAAATGACGCTTGCCGCGCTGGAGGCGACGCTGCGGCTCTATCTCCACCCGGAAAAACTGGCTGACCGTCTGCCCACGCTGCGTCTGTTAAGCCGCGATGCCGCCTCGATTCGCGCCCAGGCCGAACTGCTGCTGCCGCGCGTCGCCGCGCACTACCCCGATTTTGACGTTCGCATTGAGCCCTGCCAGTCGCAGATTGGCAGCGGGTCGCTGCCGGTGGACAGGCTGCCGAGTGAGGCGCTGACGTTCACGCCGCGTGACGGGCGCGGCAGCCAGCTTGAGGCGCTGTCGTCGCGCTGGCGCGGTCTCTCGACGCCGGTTATCGGGCGGATTTACGACGGCCGAATGTGGCTGGATCTGCGCTGCCTTGAAGATGAAGAGCGATTTCTGGAGATGTTGTTGAAATGATTATTGCCACCGCCGGTCACGTCGACCACGGAAAAACCACGTTACTGCAGGCCATTACCGGCGTAAACGCCGATCGCCTGCCGGAAGAGAAAAAGCGCGGCATGACCATCGATCTGGGCTATGCCTACTGGCCCCAGCCTGATGGTCGCGTGCTGGGCTTTATTGATGTGCCGGGGCATGAAAAGTTTCTGTCCAACATGCTGGCGGGCGTGGGCGGCATCGATCATGCCCTGCTGGTGGTGGCCTGCGATGACGGCGTGATGGCGCAAACCCGCGAGCACCTGGCGATCCTGCAGCTAACCGGCAACCCGCAGCTGACCGTGGCGCTGACCAAAGCCGATCGCGTGGATGACGCGCGCGTCAGCGAGGTGCGCGAAACGGTCCAGGCGACCCTGCGGGAGTATGGTTTTGCCGACGCATCGCTTTTTGTCACCGTGGCGACAGAAGGGCATGGTATCGACGAACTTCGCCACCATTTACAGCACCTTTCATCACGCGACCACGCCAGCCATCATCGTTTCCGTCTGGCGATCGACCGGGCGTTTACCGTAAAAGGTGCGGGGCTGGTCGTGACCGGCACCGCGCTGAGTGGTGAAGTCAGCGTGGGAGATACCCTCTGGCTGACGGGCGTGAACAAACCGATGCGCGTGCGCGGACTGCACGCACAAAACCAGCCCGCTGACCATGCCCACGCCGGGCAGCGTATCGCGCTGAACATTGCCGGGGATGCGGAAAAAGAGCAGCTTAATCGCGGAGACTGGCTGCTGGCCGATGCCCCGCCGGAACCGTCTGAACGCGTGATTGTCTCCCTGCAGACACACATGCCGTTGACCCAATGGCAGCCGCTGCATATTCACCACGCGGCCAGCCATATCACCGGGCGCGTGTCGCTGCTGGAAAACGACCTTGCCGAGCTGGTATTCGATTCGCCGCTCTGGCTGGCAGATAACGATCGTCTGGTACTGCGTGACATTTCTGCAAGGGAAACGCTGGCGGGTGCGCGCGTGGTGGCGCTTAACCCACCCCGACGCGGCAAGCGTAAACCTGAATATCTGCAGTGGCTGGCCGCGCTGGCGCAGGCCAGCGATGATAACGCCGTGCTGCGGGTGCACCTCGATCGCGGGGCGGTGAGTCTGCGTGATTTTGCATGGGCGCGCCAGCTGAGTGGGGAAGGCTTACGGCAGCTGACCCAGGAGCCGGGCTTTATTCAGGCCGGCAACAGCCTGCTCAATGCCCCGGTTGCTGCGCAATGGCAGCGTAAGATACTGAACACGCTTGCGACTTACCATGAACAGCATCAGGACGAGCCTGGCCCGGGGCGCGAGCGTCTGCGACGCATGGCGCTGCCGATGGAAGACGATGCGCTGGTGCTGCTGCTGATCGAAAACATGCGCGAAAGCGGCGTGATTAAAAGCCACCACGGCTGGCTGCACCTGCCGGATCACAAGGCTGGGTTCACCGCCGAGCAAGAGGCCATATGGCAAAAAGCGGCCCCGCTGTTTGGCGATGAGCCGTGGTGGGTTCGCGATCTGGCTCGCGAAACCAACACCGATGAGCAGGTGATGCGCCAGGTATTGCGCCATGCGGCGCAGCAGGGGCTAATCGTCGCGATCGTGAAAGATCGTTACTACCGTAACGATCGCATTGTGGCGTTTGCCAACCTGATCCGCGAGCTGGATCAGGCGCGCGGTTCGACCTGCGCCGCGGATTTCCGCGATCGGCTGAACGTGGGGCGCAAGCTCGCGATCCAGATCCTGGAATACTTCAACCGCATCGGCTTTACCCGCCGTCGCGGTAACGATCATCTGTTACGCGATTCGTTATTATTTCCTGAAACTCCGTGACCTCCGTCGTAAACACCGTTACCGGCTGGCGAGAAAATCGCCAGCCGGAACTACCCTTGTTGTACACCAACAGCAAGGAGACGGACATGACAAACAATCCTCCCTCATCGCGTATCCAGCCCGGCGAGTATGGTTTTCCCCTCAAGCTGAAGCCCCGTTATGACAACTTTATTGGCGGCGACTGGGTCGCTCCCGTCGACGGCGAATACTATTCCAACCTGACCCCGGTTACCGGCCAGCCGCTGTGCGAGATTGCCAGCTCCGGTAAGCGTGATATCGACCTGGCGCTGGATGCGGCGCACAAAGCGAAAGAGAAATGGGCTCACACCTCCGTGCAGGACCGGGCGGCGATCCTGTTCAAAATCGCCGACCGGATGGAGCAGAATCTGGAGCTGCTGGCGACGGCGGAAACCTGGGATAACGGCAAGCCGATCCGGGAAACGATGGCGGCTGACGTGCCGCTGGCTATTGACCACTTCCGCTATTTTGCCTCCTGTATTCGCGCTCAGGAGGGCGGGATCAGCGAAGTTGACAGCGACACCGTGGCGTATCACTTCCACGAACCGCTGGGCGTCGTCGGGCAAATTATTCCGTGGAACTTCCCGCTGCTGATGGCGAGCTGGAAAATGGCGCCCGCGCTGGCGGCCGGAAACTGTATTGTGCTCAAACCGGCGCGTCTGACCCCGCTCTCGGTCCTGCTGCTGATGGAAATCGTTGGCGATCTCCTGCCGCCGGGCGTGATTAACGTAGTGAACGGCGCGGGCGGGGAGATAGGCGAATATCTGGCTACCTCAAAACGTATCGCCAAAGTGGCGTTTACCGGGTCGACGGAAGTGGGCCAGCAGATCATGCAGTACGCCACGCAGAACATTATCCCGGTGACTCTGGAACTGGGCGGGAAATCCCCGAACATCTTCTTCGCGGACGTGATGGAGGAAGAGGATGCCTTCTTCGATAAAGCCCTGGAAGGGTTTGCGCTGTTTGCGTTTAACCAGGGCGAAGTCTGCACCTGCCCAAGCCGTGCGCTGGTGCAGGAATCCATCTACGAGCGCTTTATGGAGCGGGCCATTCGCCGCGTTGAGTCTATTCGCAGCGGTAACCCGCTCGATAACGTTACACAGATGGGGGCGCAGGTCTCGCACGGACAGCTGGAAACGATCCTCAACTACATCGACATCGGCAAGAAAGAGGGGGCGGATATTCTCACCGGCGGGCGTCGTAAGGTGCTGGGAGGGGATCTGCAGGACGGCTATTACCTTGAGCCGACGATCCTCTTCGGCCAGAACAACATGCGCGTTTTCCAGGAGGAGATTTTCGGCCCGGTGCTGGCCGTGACCACCTTTAAAACGATAGAGGAGGCGCTGGAGATTGCCAACGACACGCCGTATGGCCTGGGCGCAGGCGTCTGGAGTCGCAACGGTAATCTGGCCTATAAAATGGGCCGCGGCATTCAGGCCGGGCGCGTCTGGACCAACTGCTACCACGCCTATCCGGCGCACGCGGCATTTGGCGGTTATAAGCAGTCGGGCATCGGACGTGAAACCCACAAGATGATGCTGGAGCATTACCAGCAGACCAAATGTCTGCTGGTCAGCTATTCCGATAAGCCACTGGGGCTGTTCTAGTCGCCCAGCTCAGGCCGTCCGTGGGCGGCCTGAGCAATTTGCTGGCGCAGACAGTTAAGGACGCCATCCAGAACGTATTGCACGCGCCAGGGCTGGTATTCGCGTTTGCGGAAGATGGCCGTCAGATCGAGCCACCACTCCTCCTGATGCGGGAAGCAGGGGACCAGCATGCCTTTCGTTAATTCTTTTTTCAGACTCTCTTTTGGTGCAAAAACAATCCCAAGATTATTTCTGGCCAACTCCAGGGCCGTCTGCGTATTGTCGCAAATATAATTACCGGTCACCCGGTAGTCATGCACGTCATCGCTGCCGTGCACGCGGAAACGCCAGATGTTGGCATCATCGACCAGCATGGAGTCAATGAGAATACAGGAGTGATTAATTAAATCTTCAGGTCCGGTTAAGGGATGTTTATTTAAATATTCTACGGTTGCGAAGGCCGTAACGGAATATTTTGTCAGCACGCTGGCAACCAGACTTTCGTCTTTTGGCTGAGCATAGGTAATTAAAATGTCGCAGTCATCCGGAAAGGTAACGCCTTCTGAAAATTCATTCCGGTCCAGATTGTAGGTTTTCAGGGAGATGCGGATGTCGCCGATGTCTTCTATCTGATGGATCACGTGTCGCGCGAGGTAGGTCACGATACCTGTTGGGGCATAGATCGTCACTTTTCCGCGCTTTTCATGCTTATAATCAGCAATGAAATTAACAAGCTGGCTGTTCTTATCCAGCGTGGCGTTCACGTAGGGGAGTAACGCTTCACCAAACTGGGTCAGGGCCAGCTGGCGCGTGGTGCGCTCAAAAACCTTGAGCCCAACCCGCGTTTCAAAATCAGACAGATATTTACTCACGTTGGCCTGCGCCATACCCAGCAGGGCGGCGGCATCACCAATGCTGTGGGTGGCGGCGATGACGGAGATAATTTTTAATTCGCGTGGTTTTAGCTGTAATGTACTCATCATGCACATCCATCTATATGATTTTATATATAATATTATATAAACCGCAGCGTTGCATTGGCAATTTTGTAACCATTATTATGCGCCTCGCTTGTTTGGCATTTAAATGGATTACATAGAATGACTATTAAATACAATTTACTCATCGCTGCCACGTTATTTGCATCAACGTCTGCCATGGCCGGTGAATTTTCACTTGGAGCGGGGGCTGTATTTAATGAGTCTCCATACAAAGGCTATAACGAAAATACGACTGCGGTACCGTTAATTAGCTACGAAGGCGATCGCTTTTACGTTCGCCAGACCACGGGCGGATGGATCCTGTGGAAAGATGCAAAAAATGAATTAAGCCTGACCGCAACGTGGATGCCGCTGCATTTCGACCCTGACGATAATGACGACCATCAGATGAAGCAGCTGGATGAGCGTAAAGCGTCCGCCTTCCTCGGCGGTGCGTACTACCGCCACGAAAGCTGGGGGTCGCTGAAAGTGGCGGTCTCTGGTGATGCCACGGATGAAAGCAGCGGCGTGATCGGCGAAGTATCATACTTCCGTCCAATCAAAATGGATCGCCTGACCCTGACGCCTTCTGTGGGGGTGTTCTACAGCGACGAAAGCTATAACGACTACTACTACGGCGTATCCGGCAGCGAGTCTCGCCGCTCCGGGCTGGATCAATACACCGCTGGTGACAGCTGGACGCCATACGTTGGTCTGGCGGCTAAATATCAGTTAACCCAGAAGCTGTATCTCAATGCCAGTGCGGTCTACACCGTGTTGCCTGACGACGTGAAGAACAGCCCGATGATCGACCGCGACGACAGCTTCGCGCTGATGACCGGCCTGACCTGGCGTTTCTGATGTGGTAAAGCCGGGTGGCGGCTTCGCCTTACCCGGCCTACGATCGTGCCTGTACTGCTGTTCCCTAAAACCTCTATCAATGATCACTGTCCGTAATAGGCATTGGCCCCATGCTTGCGCAGATAATGCTTGTCGAGCAGTTCCTGCTGCATAACCGGAAGCTGTGGCGCGAGCTGGCGAGAGAACAGGCCCATATAGGCGCACTCTTCCAGCACCACGGCATTGTGAACCGCATCGGCCGCGTCTTTACCCCAGGCGAACGGACCGTGGGAGTGGACCAGCACCGCCGGGATCTGCATCGGGCTAAGATCGCGCTCCTCGAAGGTTTTGATGATCACTTCACCCGTCTGGTATTCGTATTCCCCTGCAATCTCTGCTGTGGTCATCAGGCGTGTGCAGGGGATGGTCCCGTAGAAATAGTCCGCGTGCGTGGTTCCCCAGGCCGGTAAATCCAGCCCCGCCTGGGACCAGATAGTGGCGTGGCGCGAATGGGTATGCACGATGCCGCCAATCTCCGGGTAACGACGATACAGCGCAAGATGGGTGGGCGTGTCTGAAGAGGGCTTTTTATTCCCCTCAATAACCTGGCCCGTGGCGATATTCACCACCACCATATCCTCCGCCGTCATCACGTCGTATTCCACACCGGACGGTTTAATGACCATCATGCCGCTTTTGCGGTCCACTGCGCTGACGTTGCCCCAGGTAAACGTCACCAGCTGGTGGGCGGGCAACGCCAGGTTTGCTGCCAGTACCTCGGCTTTAAGTTCGTCTAGCATGTCATGCCTCCTTCCTGCATACGGGCTTCAATCCAGCGGCGCGCCTGGATAATCTCCAGCACCGGCTCTTTTGCTTTTTCGGTCCACATTTCAATCAGAAATGCGCCGCGATAGTTCAGTTGATGCAGCGTGTTAAACACGCCAACGAAATCGACGCAGCCCTCGCCAAACGGCACGTCGCGGAACTGCCCGGGGCTTTGTGCGGTGACGGGCTGGGTATCTTTCAGGTGAATAGCCGCAATGCGGTCAATGCCCAGCGTCAGCTCGGCGGTGACGTCGTTACCCCACGCGCTCAGGTTGCCGATGTCCGGATAAACGCTGAACCACGGTGAGGCGAGCATGTCGTCCCACTTTTTCCACTTGCTGATGGAGTTCATAAACGCGGTGTCCATGATCTCCACCGCCAGCATCACCTGTGCGGCGGCGGCCTGTTCTACGGCCCAGGCCAGCCCGTCGGCAAAGCGCTGTTGCGTCCCCTCGTCATGCGCTTCGTAATAGACGTCATACCCGGCAAGCTGGATGGTGCGAATGCCTAAATCACGCGCCAGCCTGATGGCTTTGCTCATGATCTCACGGGCGCGTTCGCGCACGGTTTCATCGCGGCTGCCAAACGGGAAACGACGGTGGGCAGACAAGCACATAGAAGGGATCGCCACGCCGGTTTCCAGCATCGCTTCCACCAGAGAGGCGCGCTGCGTGGTGCTCCAGTCGAGGCGTGATAATCGCTCGTCGGTTTCATCGACAGACATCTCGACAAAATCGAACCCGCAGCTTTTCGCCAGTACCAGCCGCTCGGGCCAGGAAAGATCTTTTGGCAGCGCTTTTTCGTAAATACCTAACGGATGCTGACGCATGGCTACGCTCCCCAGATGTCGCGAATGTGCGAATGGAATGCCTGTGCCACCTGCGGTGGATTGGCGGCACCTGCCAGCGCGCGTCCGGCAATAAAGGCTTTGACGTTGATTTGCTTAAACAGCGGCAGGTCGGCGGGGGTGATACCGCCGGTAATCGAAAGCTGCAAACCGATATCGGAGAGCGCTTTCATTTTTGTGAGATCCGCCTCACCCCACTGCTGGCCGCTCGCCTGTGCGTCACGTCCGCGGTGATAAATGGCCTGCTTCACGCCGATGCGATGCCATGCGCGAGCATCGTCCAGCGTCCAGTGACCAAAGAGCTCCATCTGGATTTCTCCCCCGCGGCGCAGGGCCACCTCGTGGCCGCGTTCAACGGTGGCCAGCGGGGCGGCGCAGATGATGGTCATCCAGTTTGCACCCGCGCCAAATGCCTGCTCTGCCAGCGTTTCTCCGGCATCGGCCACTTTCCAGTCCGCAACGATGATTTTATCCGGGCACTGCTCGCGCAGGGCGCGCACGGCGTTTAGCCCTTCGGTCAGGCACAAAATGGTGCCCGCTTCGACGATATCAACGTGATCGGCAAGCGTCGCGACATCACGCTGCGCGGTCTGAAGAGAGGTATGGTCGAGCGCCAGCTGCAGTAATGGTCGGCTCATAGGTTGTTCTCCTTAACTCGGGCGTGATAGCCCTGTAGTGCTGAAATCAGTAGCTGATAGCGCTGATACTTGCGCTGATAGGCCGCATGGGCGCGCATGTCAGGCTCAATGACACGAATGTCGTGTCGGAGGGCGCATTGCGCCGTATGGAAATCGGGATACACGCCGGTGCCGACCAGGGCGGCCAGCGCCGCGCCAGAACAGCCGGTCTCTTCTACCTGTGGCAGTTCAATCGCCAGCCCGCTGACGTCCGCAAGCATTTGCATCCACACGTCCGAATGGGTTGGACCACCCGTCACGCGCAGGGCATGAACGTGGGTAAAGCGTTCGAGCATGCGGTTGAGGTGGGTCATGTGGCAGAACACCACGCCCTCATAAACCGCCTGCAGCAGGTGCGCGCGGGTGTGTAGCGCCTGCATCCCGTAGAAGCCGCTGGTCATCTCCAGCCCGGCGTTGCTGCCATAGAGGAACGGCAGGAAGTACACATCGCTTTCGGCTTTCGGCAGGCTGGCGACGGCGTGGTTGATCTCGCTGAACGACATGTCGCCCCACTGCGCGGTGAGCCACTCAAGGTTGCCGGACGAGGTCGGGCTGGCTTCGTGAACGATGTACTGCTGCGGATGCACGTAGCGGCCATAAACGTAGGGGAAGGGTTCGTTGCTGCGAAGCGCACTGGCGATCCCGCTGGTGACGGCCCAGGTGCCCATCACGGCGTTCAGCGTGTGCTCGTCCTGCAGTCCGGCGCAGAGCGCGGTGGAAACCACATCAAACAGTCCCCCCACGACGGGCGTACCCGCCGCGAGACCGGTAAGGGCGGCTGCCTGAGCGGTGATTTCCCCGCAGATTTCTGCTGAACCGACAATCGGCGGCAGGGCGCCGTCAATCTCGCTGATCCCGAGCCAGCGCGTAAGCTGCGGGTCATACTGCCCGGTATTCATGTTGTAGAGATTGGACTCGGAGATGTTGCTCTCTTCACCGCCCTTCACGCCGGTCAGGCACCAGCGCAGATAGTCGTGCGCCATCATCACGCAGCCAATCTGCTGATAGCGCTGCGGCTCGTTCTCTTTGACCCAGCGCAGAAGCGAGGCCGGATGCCCGGTCCACAGCGTCTGGCGCGTATGCGGGTAGAGTTTTTCGGGAATGCCGTCCTGCTGCCAGCGCTGCACAATCTCCAGTGCCCGGCGATCGGAGGAGAGGATGGCGTTGCCCAACGGATGATCCTGTTTATCGAGCAGAAACAGCCCTTTACCCTGAGCAGAAATGCCGACCCCATTGATCTGGTTGCCGTTTACGCCTGCATTCTTGAGCAACGCGGCGATGGTTGCGTGGCAGTGCTGCCACAGCTGATGCATATCCCGCTCGGCGTAGCCCGCTCGCGGGCTGAGCGTGGCAACGGAGCGGCGTTCGATACTGACTTCTTTGCCCTGGCTGTTGTATAAACCGGCTTTCAGATAAGTACCGCCACAATCGATACCCAGCCAGAAGGTCTCTTTTTCACTCATCTTCATCTCGCTTAATTGCCGGGTGGCGCTGCGCTTACCCGGCCTACGGTTTGGTTTTCTCCCTCTCCCCGCGGGAGAGGGCTGGGGTGAGGGCATCAGGCCGCACGTTTATGGGGATTTACCGTGGGATTGGGCTCTGCCCCGGCATCGCATTTCGCCGGCAACAGCAGGGCCAGCAGCGACGCCAGCGCGAGTGAAACGGCCAGGCAGTAGACGCCCGCATCTTTGCTGTACAGGGTGATCAGCACGCCAACGGCATACGGGCCGCAGAAGCCACCGAGGTTGCCCAGGGCGTTGATCACGCCGCGCGCGCCGCCCGCCATCTCTGCGCTAAACAGTCTTGCCGGGATCGTCCAGAACACGCCGGCGGCGGATTGTAGGAAGAAACCGCAGCCCACCAGTGCGGCATAGGCCAGCCAGATGTTTGCTTTCAGGGCTACGGAGAGGAACATGCAGAGCGCGAAGCCAATCAACGGCAGGGAGACAAACAGCTTGCGCTTGCCGGTGCGGTCAGAAAGCGAGGAGAACAGGAACATGCCCGCAATGGCGCCGATGTAGGGCAGGATGGCGAGCATCCCCACCTGACCAATGCTGGTGTGCGTCAGCTCCTTCAGAATGGTTGGCAGCCAGAGGGTGTAACCGTAAATCCCGGTCTGATAGAAGAAATTCAGGGCGATCAGCTGCCACATGGTTTTGTCAGACAGCACCGCGCTGAGCGAGGCATTTTTCACCTCTTTTCCGGCGATGGCCTGCTGTTCAGCCGCCAGCGTTTGTACCAGATAGTTTTTCTCGGCCGCTGAGATCCAACGGGCTTCCTGCGGACGGTCGTAGACCGTGAATGCCCAGAGCACCAGCACAACAATGGACATCAGACCTTCAATGATGAACAGCCAGCGCCAGTCAAGTGCGGTGATAATCCATCCCGACAGCGGGGCGGTGATTATCCCGGCGATGGGTACGAACATGATCACAATTGCGTTGGCGCGACCGCGTTCGGCATCCGGGAACCAGTTGCTGATCATGGTGAGCACAACGGGTAGCATCCCGCCTTCCGCCACGCCGAGTAAGAAGCGCAGCACCAGCAGCTGGTACTGATTCGTCACGAGACCCGTGAGCACCGAGATCACCGCCCAGGCGACCAGTGACCAGCCGATAAATTTCTTGCCGCTACCGTGCACCGCAATCTTGCCGCCGGGTACCTGCAGGAATAGATAGCCGATAAAGAATATGCCGCCCGCGAGGCCTGCCATGGTGGCGGTAATACCTAATTCTTCGTCCATCCCTCCCGGCATTGCAAACGCGATATTCACGCGGTCCATATATGAAATAATACAGGCGATAAGAATAGGAGGAATGATTCTTAGCCAGCGCTGGCGCGGAATATCCGCATGTAGAGCATGAGTAGAAATATTCATAGTTAATCTCTCAGTAGGTAACCGGAATAAACTTTTCTTATAGTTATTGCGTTGCTTTATTCATTGCGCTGATACCGTCGCGCAAAATGGCGATGCGATGGCTGACATCAGCATTAGCATTTATTTCCAGTAATTTAATACCGGAGAATTTCAACGTTGCGGCGCTCGCCGCAGTAAAGAGTGCTTTTGCACGTTCAGTGGACATCAGACTGTCGGCACAGAAGGAGGAAAATGGCGCGTGCAGATCCTGCCATTCACCGTACTCCCCGCCGGGGGTGGTGCCTGAAAACATCAGCGCACCCAGTTTCCCTGCATTAAGCGCGGCCTGAACGTGGTCAAGGGGAAGGGTTGTGTTACGGCCTTCGATGGCCGACCGCGCCCAGTTGATGCAGACGCTGATATCCGTGTCTTTCACCACCTCCAGCACCTGCTCCAGTGGCAGGAAGCCCTTGCGCGGTGCCGGGCCGTTCATGGCATCGCAGTGTTCCAGCACCAGATCGCAGTCCCAGTCCCAGCCCGCGATTTCCCGAACCGAGCGGGAAAACGCTTCTGTAGCCTGTTCGACGGAAGCATTGCCCGCCTGCGGGGCGGCCTGCATTTCCAGAGCAATCACTTTGCCTGGATAACGGGCATTCACGGCGTTAATTTTTTGGTGCAAATGTCGGTAAAAGTCCACGCACGCTTTACGCTGCGTGTCGTCAGCCGAGGCCAGGCCAAATGCGCCGTTGCTGCCGCGGCGGCGCATGGTTTCCATTACTGCCGTGACCACGATTTGCCAGTCCCCCGGGGTATGGCGGAATAGCCATTCGTCACCAAGGGGATGAAGATTTTCAAGGCAAGGCTGTTCCAGCCCGCGAATATTCGGCGTGTCGGAAAGTTCCCGCCAGAAGGTTTGTTCTTCTTGTTCCCCTTTCTGGTGAAACGAGGGTGCGCAGGGGTACGCACCAATAATAAAACTGGTGTTGGTCATTTCGCGTTCCTGTATTTATACCCGTCATACTTCAAGTTGCATGTGCGTTGGCTGCGCTCGTTCACCCCAGTCACTTACTTATGTAATCTCCTGGAGATTCACTCTTGCCGCCTTCCTGCAACTCGAATTATTTAGGGTATCTCAGAAAATTAATCTAATTCGCTGATTGCCACTTTCACCACAATTTTACGAATTGTGGTTTCCTTGTTTTTAATACAGCCAGGACGGTGCACATCCTGCGGAAAAAATATGGCATAGCTGCCGGGTGTCATTTCGATAAACGACTCATTTTCACTGTCGTGATAAAAAATAATATCGCGCTGTTCCAGCAATGATTCGCTTATTTCGTTATTACCGGTATCAATCGCGATACCGATTTTCTCTTCACCCCAGGCCAGGAACTGGATATCCAGATAGCGGCGATGCACTTCCGGGCGATTCTCGTGCAGATCCTTTGTTGTCAGATCCAGAACCTGGGCAAAAATGTTGCGACCTTCAATTTCTACTACGCCTGGCGCCAGGAGAGAGAAATCCGTCGTGCGCAGAAAATGAAGGGCTTTTTCAATTGCCCGCGGCAGGCGACACGGATTTGGCTGGGAAATATGTCCGAATATCATGGCCCACTCCTTACAGAGACTGGATTTTCGCCCACACGCTGTCGTCAACCGTGATGCCGTTGCAGCGGTTCTCTTCAAGCAAACGGGTAAATTCATGCCCCGGCAGGCGGATGGCGACATTCTCATCCGCGCGTTCGGCGGTGGTGATGAAGTCCATAATGCGCTGCAGTTTGGCATCGCGGGTTGGGCCATCGATCAGACGATCCACCTCAATGGCGATGAAGATCTGCGATACGCCGTACTCGTCGCTGTTGTCCTGGGTCACTTCCGCGACGGAAGATCCGTTTGAGAGCAGGGTGGCGATCATATCGAGGACGATGGATAAGCCGGACCCTTTCCAGTAGCCCATGGGCAGAATACGGCGGTTTTTCTCGATCACGCCCGGCTCTCTGGTGAGGTGACCTTCGTCGTCAAAGCCGCCATCTACCGGCAACGCGCGCCCGGCCAGGCGGTTCACCTCCAGCATGCCGTAGGAGAACATCGACATCGACATGTCGACCATGGTGATAGGGTTCGACGGAATGGCAACGATCAGCGGGTTCGTGCCGATGCAGCATTCTTTTGATCCCCACGCGGGCATCACGGCAATCGAGTTGGTCCAGCAAATGCCGATATAGCCCTTCTCCGCTGCCTGCCAGCCGTAGCTGCCGCCGCGCATCCAGTGGTTCGCGTTACGCAGTGCCACCAGACCAATACCGTGATCGGACGCCAGCTCGGTGGCGCGATCCATCATCTTCTTCGCCGTCAGGTTGCCAATGGAGCGCTGCGCATCCCACTGTTCGATGGCACCTAATGTCATCACCCGTTTGGGCTGGGCGTCAGGAATGATATCCCCTGCATCAAGCTGCTGAATAAAGCGCGGGAAGCGGTTCACACCATGCGAATAGACGCCGGATTCCGTGGTGCGGGCAAACATCTCGGCGCAAGCGTCTGCGGTTTCCGCTTTTATGCCGCGATCGAGCAGAACCCGATTGAACGCCGCTTTCAACTCTTCGAAGGTCACTTTCATCCCTGTTCTCCTGTTCTTTTAAGGGCAAGTGTGAGTGCTTTTTTATCGCTAAATTCCACTATGCGAAATCTGATTTCAAATATAGCGATCAAATTTTGTCAGATCAACGACATTCATGTTTTTCAAAATCGATTAAAATCAACTGGTTGTGTTTTTTCTGTTGAGATCGTGAACTGACCCACACTTTGCGCTACCATCAGGTCGCGATGAAAAGGAGCCATGTAATGAGCATGAAAGAGAGCGAAATGACGCAAGAAAAAGAGAGGCCAGCAGGCAGCCAGAGCTTGTTTCGCGGCCTGATGCTGATTGAGATCCTCAGCAACTATCCGAACGGGTGTCCGCTTGCGCATTTATCGGAACTGGCGGGGCTGAACAAGAGCACCGTGCACCGCTTGCTGCAGGGGCTACAGTCGTGCGGGTACGTGACCCCGGCACCCGCCGCGGGAAGCTATCGCCTGACCACCAAATTTATCGCCGTCGGGCAAAAGGCGCTGTCGTCGCTGAATATCATTCACGTGGCCGCTCCGCACCTCGAAGCGCTGAACATTGCGACCGGCGAGACGGTGAACTTCTCCAGCCGGGAAGATGACCACGCAATCCTGATTTATAAGCTCGAACCGACAACCGGTATGCTGCGCACGCGCGCCTATATCGGTCAGCATATGCCGCTCTACTGTTCCGCGATGGGCAAGATCTACATGGCATTTGGCCATCAGGATTACGTGGCGAGCTACTGGGAAAGCCACCAGGAACAGATCCAACCTTTGACGCGTAACACCATCACTGAACTGAGCGCCATGTATGATGAACTGGCGGAAATTCGTGATCGCAGCATGGCGATGGACAAAGAAGAGAACGAGCTGGGCGTCTCCTGTATTGCCGTGCCGGTGTTTGATATTCACGGCCGCGTCCCGTACGCGATCTCTATCTCGCTATCGACGTCGCGCATGAAGCAGGTGGGCGAGAAGAACCTGCTCAAACCGCTGCGCGAAACGGCAGAGGCTATCTCAAAAGAGCTGGGTTTTAACGTACGCGAGGCGTAACAGATGAACCGATTTATCATGGCGGATGCGGAAAAATGCATCGGGTGCCGCACCTGTGAAGTGGCCTGTGCGGTCGCGCATCAGGACGATTTCATCGCGCAGGCTTTTACCTCCCGCCTTCGGGTGGTGAAAGGGGACGCCTATACAACGGCGGTGGGGTGCCATCAGTGCGAGGATGCCCCCTGTGCCATCGTCTGCCCAACCCATGCCATCAGCCGTACGGCGGGCGCCTGGCTTGTTGATCAGACGCGCTGTATTGGCTGCAAGAGCTGTATGGTCGCCTGTCCGTTTGGGGCGATGCAGGTACGGCTGGTGGGAAACAGGGCACAAGCGCTGAAATGTGATTTGTGCCGTCATCGCGAAGGCGGACCGGCCTGCGTGGAGGCCTGTCCAACCCACGCGCTGCGCTGCGTTGATCCTGTCAGTATTCGGGCTGAAAGGCTTACTGCATTTTATTGAAATTCCACGTAAATGTCAGACTGTAGCGCCAGTCTCTGTTGCGACTGTCTGTCGGAACATCCCCTACGGGTCTTGCCGCCTCAACCGTGACGCTATAGTGGCGGGTATCGCCTACCATCACGCCGGCCGCCACTGACCCGAGCCGCTGATGAGGCAAGCCGGAGGTGTTAAACCAGGTTTGCGCGGTATCGGCCAGGATGTAGGGCTGGATTGTGGCAAGCCAGGTACTCTCTTTTCGCATCTGGATATAGCGCAGTTCTACCTGCCCGCCATAGCCGTAATCACCGCTTGCTTCACTGTCCTGGTATCCACGGCCAAACCGCTGGGCACCGAAGCTAACGCGTTCGGGTTCTGGCAACGTGTTATTTGACCAGTCACCCTCCCAGGACGTTGAAAGCCGCCACTTGTCGGCAAACAGCCAGGCTGCGTCCAGATAGCTTTTCGTGAGCGTAAAATTCATATCGGGTCTGGGGGCCGAGACGATATCGGCACCCATCGCATCAATGCCCTGACGCACGTTGAGTCGGCCGCTGATGCTGGCGGTTGTGAACTGATGCGCACCATTAACGCCCACTTCCAGCGCCGGATAACGCGCGTGTTGGTTGACGGAGTCCAGACGATAGGTTTTGCCCTGCAGTCTGGCCTGAAGAGCATAATCATCCTGGCGGTCGGTGTAATCAAAACCGCCGGTCAGATTAATTTGTGATTTTTGCGTCAGCAGCAGGGGATAGCCAAACGTTACGCCACCGTTGTATTGCGTTGTTTTTTGCTTCGAATCGACGCTGATATTATTCGGCAAAGAGAGCAGGGGCGAAAAATCTCGCGGATCTTCGCGGTAATAGCTGCCTTTGAGCTGCATCGTCAGCCCTTCATCGTTTAAAAACTGCTGCCAGTTGAGCCCAACATAGTTTTTTCGCGTGTTGCTATCTAACGGCACAAGCGTGGCCACGCCAAGCTGATCGCCATAACTTGTCATGTTGCTGAGCGTGCCGTTCAGCATCATTAAATCTTGCCCTTTACGGGTATCGATCGTCGAGGCGATATTCCAGCTCCGCTCCTGATTACCGGTAATCTGCATCGCCGCCGCGCCATAGATATTGGTTGGCAGCTGCGCGTTAGCCGTGACCGGAACGTTCGGGGTACGGGTCATCAGCTGGCTATAGCGATCGAACGTATCCTGAGACAGCGGTTTTTCCGCCATGATTTTTTCGGACAAACGTTTAAGACGTTCGGCGATGTGCGGGTTATTACTGGTGATGTCGCTGTGAGCGACATAGCCTTCAACCAGAACAATTTTAATATTTCCCTGCTGGAAATTATTATCGGGCAGCCAGGCATAGGAGAGCGGAAAACCGTCGGCCTTATAGCGCGCCGTAATATCGTTTACCAGCCCGGTGAGCGTTTTTAGCGGCACGGTTTTTCCGGCATAAGGCCTGAAGGGCTGAAGTAATTCCTGCAAGGGATAACGCGTGCCGCCAATAAACTGAATGTGATTAATGGTAATGGGCGTTTCAGGCGTCAGCGTTGACTGCGGTTTTTCTATTTTGACTTTCGGCTGCGGGACGGCCTCCGTCTGTTCGGGGGCAACGTTACGAGAAACTTGCGCCGGGTTATCAGGGTTAATAATAGAGGGCAGTGTATCGGCGCGGGCCATGCTCAGCACAACCAGCCCCGTCAGCGAAAAAAGGAAGTGGTGTTTCATCGCGCTATCCCTGTTCATCATTCCCGGTTAGGGGGAGTGTCGCTGTATAAAGCGCCCCTGAACCAGGGGCGCAGAATGACAATAAGCAGGTTACTGTTTTGGCGTCAGCAGACCGGTGGTTAACGTGTTGAGCCCGTTAATCGGATTCGCTGTTGACGTATTTTGACTTGATGTTGTTGCTGCGTTGGCCGTAACGCCTGCAGTCAGGGTATTGAGGGTCGTATTGACCGTTGCACCCAGACTGTTGTTCGTGGCCGCCACATTTGCATTGGCTGTGAGAGAGCCTGAACTTCCTCCCGTTGTCGAAGAGGCGGGTTTGACCAGCGTACCGCTATCCGTGACCGTCTGGCCGACATTTTGAACGACCTGACCGACACCGCTAAGCCCGCTATTGCTGCTGCTAATGTTGGTCCCCACGCCGCTAACGGTGCCACCCACCTGGGTCAGCAGACCGTTGACCGGTGTGCCGAGACCCGTTGTGGTGCCTACGCTTTGCGTCACGCCTTGTACTCCGCCCAGCGTCTTGTTAGCCAGGGTCGTGGTATCGGTTGTTACCTGAGTGACCGCAGGGCTGCTTACCGTGTTGGTGAGACCCGTGCCGGTGTTACTGACCAGTTGCCCGGTGCTGTTGACCACGCTGCCCGTCAGGCCGGTTACGCCGCTGACCGGTGTTCCGGAAGTGGAGCTCGCCAGGCCCGTACCTACCGTTGAAACGGTATTGCCAAGGGAGGTGACCGACGTGGTCACGCCTTTAACCGTGGTACCCACACCGTTCGGGTTGTTTGGATCGCCAACGCCAGTCGTGACGCCTGTCCCCACGGTGGACACGGCACTGCCAACACCGCTGACGGTGGTTGAAACGGTTGACGTGACGGGGTTATTTGTCGGAAGCTGGCTTCCAAGGCCATCCACCGTCGATCCGACGCTGGTTACGGTTTTACCGGCATCACCCAGTATCGTATTTACGCCTGCGGTAGTGGTTCCGCCACCGCCCGTGTTGCCTGTTCCGGTTCCTCCGCTGCCATTGCCTCCTGAGCCTGAGCCTGAGCCCGATCCTGAACCAGAACCCGTTCCGCCACCAGCGCCTGTCCCGGTACCTGAACCCGTCCCGGTACCTGAGCCGTTGCTGCCCGAACCGCCATTGTTCGCGGTCGTGCCACTTCCATCACCTGAGCCGCTGCTGCTTCCCGTCGCAGGGTTATTTTTGGCCGTTGAGTGATGAGAGCCGCCACCGCTTCCACTGCAGGCAGAAAGAGAGAACGCGAGCAGTACCGCAACAGCGATAGCGCTGATGCGACTAACATTATTAGGTAGCATATGAATACTCCACGCAAAAGAACGCCGAGCGGCGTATTAGTGAGTATATGCCCTATTTTTAAATATGCATGAAAGTGTCTCTGGAAGGTATTTCCCTGTGTTGCAGAGGGTTATTTCAAAATAACAATAAGTTAAGATCTTTAATCGATGCTTAATTATTGAGGGGAAAGTTAGTGAGCGTAAATTAAAGGAATATTCCTAAGGAAACTCAAGGGAGATGATAAATTAAACGCTACAGGATATATCCTTAATATAAGATTCAGATCACGGAAAAATAAGGCTCTTCATTTGAAGAGCCTTATTATTTAACAATTGCCTTCGCGCCAGGCTTTTTCGATCTCTTCGGCGAGAATTTTAACACCCGCTTCGATTTTTTCCGGATCGGGGACGTAGTTCATGCGCATGCACTGATGGGTATGCGGCCACGGCTTATCCAGACCTGGGAAGAAATAATCGCCCGGCACCATCAGTACGCCGCGCTTTTTCAGGCGCTGGTAAAGCAGTTCGGTGGTGATAGGTAAATCCTTAAACCACAGCCACAGGAAAATTGCCCCTTCCGGCTTATGGATCAGGCAGCGTTCTTCCGGCAAGTAGCGACGAAGTGTCGCGATCGTCTCCTGAACGCGCTGGTAGTAGAAAGGCTTGATCACGTCATTTGACAGACGCAGCAGGTCCTTGCGTTTGATCATTTCGCACATCATCGCCGGGCCAATGCCGCCCGGAGAAAGGCTGATAATGCCGTTCATATTGGTGATGGCGGTGATGATTTTCTCATTGGCGATGATGATGCCGCAGCGGCTGCCTGGCAGACCCAGCTTAGAGAGGCTCATGCACAGGACAATATTCGGGTTCCACAGCGGACGTGCTTCGCTGAAGATAATGCCCGGGAACGGTACACCGTAGGCGTTATCGATCACCAGCGGGATGCCGTGCTGATTTGCCAGCGCATCCAGCTTCATCAGTTCGTCATCAGTGATTACGTTGCCCGTTGGGTTAGTCGGGCGCGATACGCAGATCATGCCCGTCTCTTCGCCAATATGCAGGTGTTCAAAATCGACGTGATATTTGAACTGGCCTTCCGGCAGCAGCTCAATGTTCGGGCGCGCGGAGACGAACAGATCCTCTTCCAGGCCGGAATCGGCGTAGCCGATATACTCCGGTGCCAGCGGGAACAGCACTTTTTTGGTGGTGCCGTCGGCGCGACGTCCTGCGAACAGGTTAAACAAGTAGAAAAACGCGCTCTGGCTGCCGTTTGTCAGTGCAATATTCTGTGGTTCGATATCCCAGCCCAGCTCGTCACGCAGCATTTCGGCGAGGAGTGCCAGCAGTTCGGTTTTACCCTGCGGGCCGTCGTAATTGCAAAGCGCATCGGTTGCTTTGCCGCTTTCCAGCATCTGAGCGAGCAGGGTCTGGAAATAGGTATTCATCTCCGGGATTTGAGCCGGGTTTCCGCCGCCGAGCATGATTGCGCCCGGTGTGCGCAGCCCGTCGTTGAGGTCCTCCATCAGGCGAGTAATGCCTGAATGGCGGGTAAATTTGTCGCCGAAAAGTGAAAACGTCATAGCAGGTGATCTGTCGAGCTTGTTTTGAAAGTGGGTAACCATAACGCTAGCACCGTGTTGGTGCAAATCGGGTGGTGTGGTCGGATTTGTTGTTTTATAGGGCAGTAGTGGGCTTGTGTAGTGAATAGTTCTGGTGGAATTCCCCTCACCCCGGCCCTCTCCCCTCAGGGCAGAAGGTTAGGGTGAGGGGTTTGATCTATTGATTACCCGCCCATACCACCATCACCTTATCGCCCTTGTGCTCGCGCACGAAGCCATACCCCTCTTTCAGCGACAGCGTGGTTTGTTTGCCTTCACCAATCGCCGGGTGACGGGCGCGGAACTGACCCAGCGTTTGCCAATGGGCGACGGTTAAGGCCTGCTTGCCCGTGACGTCCTGCCAGTTCATATCCGAGCGGGTGCCCTGCAGCGGGTCGGAGCCTGTCGGCCCGAATGGACGCTCGGACTCATCCCCGTAATAGATTTGCACGCTGCCCGGCGCCAGCAGGAGCAGCTCTGCCGCGCGCGGGCCCCCTTCGCGGAACAGGCGCGTATCGTGGGATGAGAGGTAGCTCAGCACGTTGAAGCTTTGCAGTTTCTCCGCCATCTGCTGCCAGGTGAGATCCATATCGGCCAGACAATCCACCGCTTTTGCCGCCTGCTCCTGATAATCAAAGTTAATCATCGCATCAAAACCGTGGCGGTAATAATCGCTCTGCATGACGCCGTGGCCCCAGGATTCCCCGGTCATCCAGAACGGTGCGTTGTCGAGCTTTTTATCCGGGTGAGCGCCTTTCCAGGCAGCCAGCGCCTGGCTTGCCTGGTCTTTCAGCTGTTGCCAGGCCGCAAGCTCAACGTGTTTCGCGGTATCCACCCGGAAACCGTCGATGCCGTAGTCACGTACCCACTGGCTGAGCCAGTGGGTCAGGTAGTCGCGCGGGGTATAACCCGGAATCGCTTTCGCGTGGGTATCGGGCTTATGTTGATAGAAATTGGGTAACCCGGAAGGGACGGTGGATTCCGTTTTCAGGTCGGGCAGGAACGCCAGCGACATCGTTAAATCGTCGAAGCCGGGATTATCGTAATCACCGATGTCGGTACGAATCCATTTCTTGCCCCACCATTTTTCCCATGCGGCCTTGTCGCTGAAGTTGATGTAGTCGTTGAAGCTATGCCAGGTCTGGCCTGGGCCCGGCGTCCAGTCGGTCCAGCGCTCTCCCAGCGTCTTTTTCACCTCATCACCCTGGAGGTACAGGGCACCAAACTGATAAGCCTGCATGTCCGCAAGCGTCGCGTAGCCCGTGTGGTTCATGACGATATCAAACAGGATGCGAATGCCGCGCTTATGCGCCTCATCAACAAGCTGGCGCAGGTCATCCTCGGTGCCCATGTTGGCATCGAGCGTTGTCCAGTCCTGGGTGTAGTAGCCATGATAGGCATAATGCGGGAAATCACCTTTGGTTCCGCCGCCTACCCAGCCGTGGATCTGCTCAAGCGGGGAGCTTATCCAGAGCGCATTCACTCCCAGCTGCTGCAGGTAATCGAGCTTGCTGGTCAGCCCCTTCAGATCGCCACCGTGGAACGTGCCAATCTCCTGCATGCCGTCTTTATGGCGGCCATAGCTGTTGTCATTGCTCGGGTCGCCATTCACAAAGCGGTCCGTCAGTACAAAATAGACAGTGGCGTTTTGCCAGCTAAACGGTGCCGGCTTGTCGGTTTCGGCGCGCTCAAGCAGCAGCAGGCCGTTACTGTTGGCGGCTGGCTGCAGGGTGATTTTCCCATCTTGTACGGTCGCCGTCTGTTTACTGTAGTAGTCGCGCACGACGGAGCCTTCCGGGAAGGTATGGCTGACGTCCAGCGTCAGCGGCTTACCGTCCCACTTCGGACACTGGCGGATAACGTTGGTCACCGGCTGATCTGTCGCGCTCTGAACCGCCAGCAGCAGGGTGGGCGTGCCGGATCGGGTATCAATCCGCATCTGGTATTCACCGTCGCGGAAAAGGCGCCACTGCGGCGGAGCGCCGTCACAGGGCTTGAGCGACAGCATCTCATTGAGTTTTATCGCGCCTGTGGGCTGCCAGCACGTCTTGTCAAAACTCAGCGTAAGAGGACGCGTACCCTTCGCAAGCTTTGCCTGGCTGGTGAAAATCCCGGTGCCCTCGGCGCGAAATGCGCCAAACCCCGGCGATGACCAGTCGGCATGTGCCAGTGCGGGTAACATCAGAAAGGCTATTGCGGTGCGTTTCATTCCTGGTTCCTGTCGCGGATTTTTTGACCAGTGTGCCAGCAGGCGGGCGGGAAAAACTCATCCCCTGTCGCTTTCTGCCAGGAGGATGCGTGAGGATGAGTGATCTTGCGCAAAATTAGGCAGTTATCTGCGATAACGCACACATTTTTCCGGAAATGATGTTTTTATGAGCAAGTTTCAGGTGACATAGTTTCGGAATTGGACTATTTCTATACGTGCTCTTGAAGTCTATTTTTGATATGATTTGAGATTCCGCTCTCAAATTTGTGAAAAAAATAAGGTGTTAGGATGATTACATCCGACCAGGAGACCTAATGATATCGACTCCCATTCGACGATATGGGGCTGCGATACTCATGTTACTCACCACGGCATTTTCGGGTGAGGTGCTTGCGAAGACGCACACGGATACAACGAGTAAGAAAGCCCACGTAATAAAGACGACAAGTAGTAAGGTTAGCAGTAAACAAGAGTATTCTCGCAATAGTGCAAAGAGTAGTTCACTTCCTGATTTGCGAAAATACCCTTCCGGAACACCAAGGAAAAAAGCGTTTCTCCGGACGGTAATGCCTTACATCACGAGTCAAAATGCCGCGATTACTGCGGATCGTAACTGGCTGATTTCCAAACAGTACGATAGCCGCTGGTCGCCGTCAGAGCGCGCGCGTCTGAAAGATATCACGAAGCGCTACAAGCTGAGCTGGAACGGGAACACGCGTCGTGTGCCGTGGAATGCTCTCCTTGAGCGTGTGGATATCATCCCGGGCAGCATGGTTGCGACCATGGCTGCAGCCGAAAGCGGCTGGGGAACGTCCAAGCTTGCGCGTAACAACAACAACCTTTTCGGCATGAAATGTGTGAAAGGCCGTTGTACGAATGCGCCTGGCAAGGTGAAAGGCTATTCGCAGTTTGAATCTGTGAAAGATTCCGTGAACGCCTATGTGGTGAATCTGAATACGCACCCGGCCTACTCATCGTTCCGTAAATCACGCGCTCAGCTGCGTAAAGCGGACCAGGAAGTGACGGCCAGTACGATGATCCACAAGCTGAAAGGGTATTCGACGAAGGGACAGAGCTATAACAACTATCTGTTCGCTATGTACCAGGATAATCAGCGCTTAATCGCCGCCCATATGTAATCTCAAAAAAAACGCCTTCCACCGGAAGGCGTTTTCTTTTCTAGATCAGCACCTCGCTGTGGCGATCCCGGTACTCTTTCGGCGTGGTGTCATACTCTTTGCGAAACACCGAATAAAAATATTGCAGCGACGGGTAACCGCACATTTGCGAGATTTCGTTGATCGACAGCGACGTGGAGATGAGCAGGCTGCGTGCTTTCTCCAGCTTTTCAGCATGGATAACGGCATGAATGGTTTCGCCCACCTCTTCTTTAAAACGCTTCTCCAGATTCGAACGCGAAATGCCCACCGAATCCAGTACCTGATCGACCTTAATCCCTTTGCAGGCGTGGTTGCGAATATAGTGCATGGCCTGAATGACGGCCGGGTCGCTTAAGGAGCGATAATCGGTCGAGCGACGTTCTACGACGCGAACCGGTGGCACCAGCAGGCGCTGAAGCGGCAGAGATTCTTTATCCAGCAGACGGTGCAGCAGCTTCGCCGCCTGATAGCCCATCTGACGCGTGCCCTGGGCAACGGAGGAGAGCGCCACGCGGGACAGGTAGCGAGTAAGCTCTTCGTTATCGATGCCAATCACGCACAGTTTTTCGGGCACCGGAATGTGTAAGTGTTCGCAGACCTGCAGCACGTGCCGCGCGCGGGCGTCCGTCACGGCAATAATGCCGGTTTGCGGCGGCAGCGTTTGCAGCCAGTCAGCGAGACGGTTCTGCGCGTGCTGCCAGTTTTCCGGGGCGGTTTCCAGCCCCTGATAGACCACGCCGCGATACTTCTCCTGCGCGACCAGCTGGCAAAACGCGTGCTCACGCTCAACGGCCCAGCGCTTGCCACTGGTGGCGGGTAAACCATAAAACGCGAAGCGATGGACGCCTTTCTCTTTTAAATGGAGAAACGCGGCCTCGACCAGGGCATGGTTATCGGTGGCAATATAGTGAACCGGCGGATAGTGTTCGGGCGAATGGTAGGAGCCGCCGACGCCCACGATCGGAACGTCGACGTCGGTCAGCAGTTGCTCAATGACGGGGTCGTCATAGTCGGCGATAACGCCATCGCCCAGCCAGTCTTTGATGTTCTCCAGACGGGTGCGAAAATCTTCCTCAATAAAGATATCCCACTCGGATTGCGACGCCTGCAAATATTCACCCACGCCTTCTACCACCTGACGGTCGTAGGCTTTGTTGGCATTGAATAATAACGTAATGCGGTGACGCTTTTCAAACATGGCTCACTTCCCAATTAAGTCACAATACCGTTATCAGGCCCGTCGCTTGGTGGCCGAGTCCATCCAGACTGCCAGTAAAAGAATGGCCCCCTTGACGATATACTGCCAAAACGTCGGGACGTCCATCATACTCATCCCGTTATCCAACGACGCCATGATAAATGCCCCCATCACCGCGCCCGCGACGCTGCCGATACCCCCTGCGAGGCTGGTACCGCCAATAACGCAGGCGGCGATAGCATCCAACTCGGCGATGTTACCGGCGGAGGGTGAACCCGCCCCCAGACGCGAGCTGAGGATCAACCCGGCGATGGCGACCATCAGGCCGTTAATGGCGAAGACCGCGAGTTTGGTGCGTTCAACGTTAATGCCCGAGAGGCGGGCAGCCTCAAGGTTGCCGCCGATGGCATAAATACGGCGGCCAAACGCGGTGCGCGTGGCCATAAACATGCCGCCCAGCAGTAAAAGCGTCAGCAGCAGCACGGGGGTCGGAACACCGCGATAGTCGTTTAAAAGCCAGATGGCGCCCAGCACAATGACGGCCGTGAGCGCCTGACGTCCCACCACCGACGTGGATGCTGGCGACGCCAGCCCCAGCGCCTGACGACGCATGCGTCCACGCCACTGCCACGCGACAAATGCCAGCAGCCCCGCCACGCCGATGGTAAAGCCCACACCATCCGGGAGGTAGCTCTGACCAATCTGCGACATGGCCGCGCTGGTCGGGGAGACGGTGGTACCGTTGGTGATGCCGATTAAGATCCCGCGGAAGGCCAGCATCCCCGCCAGGGTGACAATGAACGACGGCACTTTACGGTAGGCTACCCACCAGCCGTTCCAGGCCCCCAGAACCAGACCCAGCACCAGCGTGACCGCCACGGTCAGCGGCAGCGGCCAGCCGAGCCAGACGTCAAAAATGGCCGCCACACCGCCGAGGAGCCCCATCATTGAACCGACCGACAGATCGATTTCCGCGGAGATAATCACGAACACCATGCCGACGGCCAGAATGCCGGTGATAGCTGTCTGGCGGAGCAGGTTAGAGACGTTACGCGCGCTGAGGTACGAACCATCAGTCATCCAGGTAAAGAAGAGCATGATGACGATAATCGCCGCGATCATCACGAAAACCTGTAGGTTCAGCGCTTTTAGCCCTGCGAACGCACCGGGCGTCGGAACGGCGACTTTGATATCAGACGGGTTGCTTTTCGACATGACGTTCGCTCCTTAAAGCGGCTTCCATCACCTGCTCCTGCGTCAGGTTCTGGTTAATCAGGTTGGCTTTCAGTTTTCCCTCGTGCATGACCAGTACACGGTCGCTCAGGCCGAGCACTTCGGGTAACTCAGACGAAATGACAATGACGGCAATCCCTTGCTGTACAAGCTGATTAATCAGTTTGTAGATTTCATATTTGGCACCGATATCAATTCCGCGCGTCGGCTCATCAAGGATTAATATGCGTGGATTGAGAAGCAGGCAGCGCGCCAGAATCGCCTTCTGCTGGTTGCCGCCGCTCAGGCGGCCAATGGCCAGTTCCGGTGAGGAGGTTTTGACCTTCAGCCGGGCGAGTGACTGAAGGATGCACTGCTGCTCGGCGGCATCGTCCAGGCTGCTCAGCGCGCCGGAGAAGCGATCGAGCGCCGCCAGCGTAATGTTTTTCCCCACCGCCATAACCGGCACGATGCCGTCTTTTTTGCGGTCTTCCGGCACCATAGCAATGCCGCGGGCGATCGCCTGCTGGCAGTTGTCGATTTTCACCGGCTGGCCGTCGATATAAATCGTGCCCTCCCAGCGCCCTGGCCACACGCCAAACAGACACTGTACGGCCTCCGTGCGCCCGGCGCCGACTAACCCGGCGATACCGAGGATTTCGCCGCTGTGCAGAGAAAACGAGACGTTATTCACACGCTTGATGTGGCGGTTAACGGGGTGCCACGCGGTCAGATTTTCCACGCGCAACACTTCATCACCTTTGGTGTGAGGCTCATTCGGGTAGAGCGCCGTCAGCTCGCGTCCTACCATCATGGTGATGATGTCATCTTCACTCATGCCCGCGGCTTCACGCGTGCCGATGTACTGCCCGTCGCGGATCACGCAGATGGTGTCCGAAATGGCTTTAACCTCGTTCAGTTTGTGCGAAATGTAGATGCAGGCGATGCCGTGATTTTGCAGATCGCGAATGATATCGAGCAGTACCGCAGTTTCCTGTTCGGTGAGCGAGGCCGTGGGCTCATCAAGGATCAGCAGCCTGACCTGTTTATTGAGCGCTTTAGCGATTTCAACCAGCTGCTGTTGCCCCAGTCCCAGGTCGCCCACGCGGGTGTCCGGTGAAATGCTGAGGCTCACCTGCGCGAGCAGCTTTTCACAACGTAGCGTCATGGTGTCGTAATCCAGCACGCCGTGGCGGGAAATTTCGGCCCCAAGGAAAATGTTCTCCAGCACGGTGAGATGCTTCACCAGCGCCAGTTCCTGGTGGATGATGGCGATGCCTTTACGTTCGGTATCACGAATGTGAGTCGCCTGGATAACTTCGCCAGCAAAAACGATTTCGCCTTCGTAACTGCCATACGGGTAGATTCCGCACAACACTTTCATCAACGTTGACTTGCCTGAGCCGTTCTCGCCACACAGCGAAACGACTTCGCCGGGGTTCAACCGGAGACTGACGTTATCGACGGCTTTCACCGTGCCGAAGCGCTTGGTGATGCTTTTCATTTCAAGTAAATAAGGCATAACTGCTCCACATAAACCGAGGGAAGAACAGTACAACGTGATGCGCCCCTGCAAAGCAGGGGCCGCGCCGGATTACAGTTCGCTCTTCTTGTGGAAGCCGTCTTTAATGACGGTGGCGTCAATGTTCTCTTTATTGACTTCAATAGGGGTGAGCAGGCGAGCCGGAACGTCTTTCAGCCCGTTATTCAGCGTTGCGTCTGCTTTAGGTTGCTTGCCATTGCCCAGTTCCACGGCGATTTCCGCCGCCGTATTGGCAAGCTCGGTAATCGGTTTGTAGACCGTCATGGTTTGGGTGCCTGCGATAATGCGTTTTACGCCAGCCAGATCGGCATCCTGTCCAGAAATGGCGACTTTACCCGCCAGCCCCTGGGCGCTTAATGCCTGAATCGCACCGCCTGCGGTGGCATCGTTGGAGGCCACAACCGCATCAATTTTGTTGTTGTTGGCCGTCAGCGCATTTTCCATAATCTTCAGCGCGTTTTCTGGCAGCCAGCCGTCGGCCCATTGATCGCCAACCACTTTAATTTTCCCGTTGTCGATGTACGGTTTAAGGACCTTCATTTGCCCTTCGCGGAACAGCTTGGCGTTGTTATCCACCGGAGAGCCGCCCATCAGGAAATAATTGCCCTGAGGCACTTTGTCGATCAGGCTTTGTGCCTGTAATTCGCCGACTTTTTCATTATCGAACGAAATATAATAATCAATGTCCGCATTATTAATCATGCGGTCATAAGCCAGCACTTTTATGCCTTCTTGTTTGGCTTCTTTCACCACGTTACTTAATACCTGGCCGTTATAGGGGATAATGACCAGCACATCGACGCCACGGTTAATCATATTCTCGATCTGCGACATTTGCGTTTCTTCGTTGCCGTTAGCCGACTGAACAAACACGTTTGCGCCGAGGGATTCCGCTTTTTTTACAAAGATATCGCGATCTTTTTGCCAGCGTTCCAGGCGCAGGTCGTCAATCGCCATGCCAATTTTGACCTCTTTGGCATGACCGGCAAAACTGGCAAGCAGGAGCGTAGTGCAGAGCGTTAGGGTCAGGTTCTTTATCTTCATAATTATTAGGCCTTTTTGTAGGGGTATGTGTTGCTGAGATAAAAGAAACATTCACTGCTGAGACGCAGCAAATTTTTAACGCGGAAAGGCGGGCTGGCAATTACAGATTTTTATCTTCTCATTACGATATTTGGTTTATTTCTGAATTTATGACCGCGATCGGATTTTAAAATACGTAACGTCTTAATTACATTTGATTCTGGAATCCGCGCCGAAAAATAGTTTGTCTGCGCATTATTTTGCGAGCCAGCGCACAGTTGTGCATTCTCTCAATAGCAGTGTGAAATAACGTAATTGAGCAACCCAAAATGTCTATTCACTATTACTCCTGTATCAACGACTCGCCGCATACCCTGATTATGGAGCTCAATATGCAAGCTTATTTCGACCAACTCGATCGTGTTCGTTACGAAGGCCCGAAAACGACCAATCCTTTAGCATTTCGTCACTACAACCCGGATGAGCTGGTGCTGGGTAAGCGCATGGAAGATCATCTGCGCTTTGCCGCCTGTTACTGGCATACCTTCTGCTGGAACGGTGCCGATATGTTCGGCGTGGGCTCCTTTGACCGCCCATGGCAGCAGCCGGGTGAGGCCATCGAACTGGCAAAGCGCAAAGCCGACGTTGCGTTTGAGTTCTTCCACAAACTGAACGTGCCGTACTACTGTTTCCATGACGTCGACGTGTCACCGGAAGGCGCATCGCTGAAAGAGTATCTGAACAACTTTGCGCAGATGGTGGATGTACTGGCGGCAAAGCAGCAGCAAAGCGGCGTGAAACTGCTGTGGGGCACGGCAAACTGCTTCACTAACCCACGCTACGGCGCGGGTGCGGCAACCAACCCGGATCCGGAAGTGTTTAGCTGGGCGGCCACGCAGGTGGTGACGGCAATGAATGCCACGCATCAGCTGGGCGGCGAAAACTATGTCCTCTGGGGTGGCCGTGAAGGCTATGAAACTCTGCTGAACACCGACCTGCGTCAGGAGCGCGAGCAGATTGGCCGCTTTATGCAGATGGTTGTCGACCATAAGCACAAAATCGGCTTCCGCGGCACGCTGCTGATCGAGCCGAAACCGCAGGAACCGACCAAGCATCAGTATGACTACGACGTGGCGACGGTGTATGGCTTCCTGAAGCAGTTCGGTCTGGAAAAAGAGATTAAAGTGAACATTGAAGCCAACCACGCCACGCTGGCGGGCCACTCTTTCCACCACGAGATCGCGTCTGCGATTGCGCTGGGCATCTTCGGCTCGGTCGATGCTAACCGCGGCGACGCGCAACTGGGCTGGGACACAGACCAGTTCCCGAACAGCGTGGAAGAGAATGCGCTGGTGATGTACGAAATCATCAAAGCGGGTGGTTTCACTACCGGCGGCCTTAACTTTGACGCCAAAGTGCGTCGCCAGAGCACCGACAAATACGATCTGTTCTACGGCCACATTGGCGCGATGGACACCATGGCGCTGGCGCTGAAAGTGGCGGCACGTATGATTGAAGACGGCGAGCTCGATAAACGCGTGGCGAAGCGTTACAGCGGCTGGAACAGTGAGCTGGGCCAGCAAATTTTGAAAGGTCAGTTATCACTTGCGGACATCGCGAAGTACGCTGAACAACATCAGCTGGCACCGCAGCACCAGAGCGGGCACCAGGAGCTGTTGGAAAATCTGGTCAATCACTACCTGTTCGATAAATAACAGCACGTAGGCCCGGTAAGCGTTAGCGCCACCGGGCATTTCTGTTAAAGGAGTCACCGTAATGTATATCGGGATCGATCTTGGCACATCGGGTGTGAAAGCCATCCTGTTAAGCGAACAGGGCGAGGTGTTAGCAACGCAGACGGAAAAGCTGCAGGTTTCACGTCCGCATCCGCTGTGGTCGGAACAGGACCCGGAGCAGTGGTGGCAGGCAACGGATCGTGCAATCAAGGCGTTAGGTGAACAGCATTCTCTGCGTGACGTGAAAGCGCTGGGGATTGCCGGGCAAATGCACGGTGCTACCTTGCTGGACAGCGTGCATCGCGTGTTGCGCCCCGCCATTCTCTGGAACGATGGCCGCTGTGCGGAAGAGTGTGCGCTTCTCGAGGCGCGCGTACCCACGTCTCGTGAGATTACCGGCAACCTGATGATGCCCGGCTTTACCGCCCCCAAGCTGCTGTGGGTGCAGCGACACGAGCCGGAGATTTTCCGGCAGGTGGCGAAAGTCCTGCTACCGAAAGACTATCTGCGCTTTCGTATGACGGGCGATTTTGCTTCCGACATGTCCGATGCCGCCGGCACGATGTGGCTCGACGTGGCGAAACGTGACTGGAGCGAGGCGATGCTGGATGCCTGCCACCTGACCCGTGAACACATGCCCGCGCTGTTCGAAGGAAGCGAGGTAACAGGCATGTTGCTGCCGGACGTTGCGGAACGCTGGAATATGTCTGCCGTACCGGTGGTTGCCGGGGGCGGTGACAACGCTGCGGGTGCCGTGGGCGTCGGCATGGTTGAGGCAGGGCAGGCGATGCTGTCTCTGGGAACCTCTGGCGTCTATTTTGCCGTCAGCGACGGCTATCGCAGTAATCCCGAAAGCGCTGTGCACAGTTTCTGTCATGCGCTTCCGGGAAAATGGCATTTGATGTCGGTGATGCTGAGTGCAGCGTCATGCCTGGACTGGGCGGCGAAGCTGACCGGGATGGCTGATGTTCCTGCGTTGATTGCCGCAGCACAGCAGGCGGATGACGCTGCGGGTGCCGTCTGGTTTTTACCGTATCTTTCTGGAGAACGTACGCCGCACAACAACCCGGAAGCGAAAGGGGTGTTCTTTGGCTTAACCCATCAGCATGGCCCGGCAGAACTGGCGCGTGCGGTTCTGGAAGGGGTGGGGTATGCGCTGGCCGACGGGATGGACGTGGTCCATGACTGCGGCCTGAAACCCGCAAGCGTCACCCTGATTGGCGGCGGTGCGCGAAGCCCTTACTGGCGACAGATGCTGTCGGATATCAGCGGGTTGCAGCTGGATTTCCGTACGGGAGGGGATGTTGGCCCCGCGCTCGGCGCCGCGCGTCTGGCGCAGATAGCCATTCATCCGGAACAACCGCTTTCGCAGCTGCTGCCGCAGCTTACCCTTGAGCAGGCGCATTTCCCTGACGCGGCAAACCATGCGCGGTACGCGGAAAGGCGCGCGGTATTCCGTAAAATCTATCAGCAACTGCTGCCGCTGATGTCGTAAACACGCTTGTCCGACCGCGGCACGAGGATGTCCTTTTTTGGTCTGTGCGTGCCTTCCTTTCCTTGCCAGTATGGTGTCACACCCACTGGCGAGGAGATCCACCATGTCACGCATTGCACTCATCAATATTGATACTCAGCAGTCGTTCCATCATCGCAATTACTGGCATGAGGACGACATTCCTGCCTTTCAGCAGGCGATGCTGGGGCTGATTGAAGGCTGCCAGGCGCGCGGTATTCCGGTCGTTGATATTTTCCATGTGGATGAAGACGGCCCCTTCACGCTGCAAAGCGGCTTTGTTAAACCTATGGCCTTTTTGCGTCATCAGCCGGATGTGGTTTTCCAGAAACACGTCCATAATGCCTTCACGGATACTGGGCTCGATCGCTGGCTGCGCGAGCGTGATATCAACCAGCTGATTATCTGCGGCATTCGCACGGAGCAATGCTGCGAAACCACCGCCCGGGTGGCATCCGATCTGGGTTATGCTGTGACCTTTGTTAGCGAGGCCACGCTGACGTTCCCCATGACGTACAAGGGCATTACCCTGAGTGCAGCGGAAATTCGCCACCGTACCGAAACGGTACTGTCCGGGCGTTTTGCCGACATTAAAACGGTAGCGGAGACGCTGGAGTCACTGTAATGCCCATCGACGTCTGGTTCGTCATGTTGCCCGGGGTGCTGTCATTAGATATGACGGGCCCGGCAGAGACCTTTGTGCTGGCTGGCGACGCGTTTCGTCTGCATTACATTGGGCCGCAACCGGACGTTCCGACGTCGATAGGCCTGACGATGAGCGGCATCCAGCCGTTACCGGAAAGGGTGCCTGAGGGGAGCCTGCTGGTATTGCCCGGCGTGAGCGACTCCCGCACTCAGTTTTCGACACCACAGGCGTTACAGATACAGCACTGGCTGATGCGCCTGCAGCCGATTATTCAGCGCCGGGATATCACGGTGATGTGCGTCTGTTCTGGCGCGCTGCTGGCGGCGAAATCGGGCCTGCTGAACAACCGGCAGTGTACAACCCACCATGACGTTATCAGTCGTTTACGCACCGCAGCCCCCACAGCGACGATTAAAGAAAACCGCATCTTTGTGCAGGATGAGAACATCTGGACCAGCGCGGGGATCACGTCTGGCATCGATCTGGCGCTGCATATGATTAACCGCCTGTGCGGTCCCGAAAAGGCGCTGGCCGTGGCGCGCGAGATGGTGGTCTGGTTCCGCCGTTCCGGTGACGATCCCCAGCTCTCCCCGTGGCTACGCTACCGCAATCATCTTCATCCGGCGATTCATCGGGCGCAGGATGCGCTCACCGCCGAGCCACAAAAAACGTGGAGCTTGCCTGATATCGCCGCGCTGGCGCACGTCAGCCCGCGCCATCTCACCCGGCTTTTTCAGTCACATTTAGGGATTAGCGTTCGCGATTATCTGGAGCAGCTGCGTCTGGCGGTGGCGGAGCAGTGGCTATTGCAGGGGCGCGGCGTGGAGCAGGCTTCACTGGCGGCAGGGTTTTCCTCCCCACGCCAGTATCATCGCGCCCGGCAGCGAAGCATTAGCTGACGAAGCGGCGAGTGTCGATTTTTTGCAGCAGCATCGACAGCAGCAGGCTGATCGCCAGGGTCGCGGCAAAAATCCAGACGATATCCAGCACCGGCCAGCTTTTAAGCTCAACGCCTCTTGTCCGAAGCGCGTGGATCACCAGCGCGTGAAAACCGTAAATCCCGAGAGAGTGTCGTGAAATGACGCTCAGTACGGGAAGGGGACGCGTATTCAGGGTATTTTTAACGAGCGTGAGCAGCGATACGGCACAGATAAAGACCATCGGCCCGCAGTACAGGTACCAGGTATCGGCAAAATTGCCGCGCCACTGAAGCTCATGCAGCGTCCCGCGTGAAATCACCGCCACGCCAGCCATAAACAGCAACCCGCAGAGCCAGTTCAGACAGCGCTTTTGGATATCCATCATCCCGATAGCGCGCCCCAGCATGCCGTAAAGTACGTAGTAAAAGGTATCGCCGTTGATATAGAGGTTCACCGGCAACCACTCAAATCCGTCGATTTTCTGCGAGACCGTATTTGGGTTGGCGACAATGCCAATTACCACCATCAGGGCCAGAAGCATTTTTCCGCTGACGTTTTTCACCTGAATGAGGGGGGAGACCAGGTAGATCACGATAATGGCGAAGAAGAACCACAGGTGGTAGAACACCGGCTTTTGCAGCACGTATTTTAGCGATAGTCCGGCGTTTATTGAGGTGAACAAAGTGATATAGAGCAAGGCAACGGCACTGTAGAACCCCAGGCAGGCTGCGATGCGGATGAAGTGCCTTGGCTGCGCGCTGCGCTCGCCAAAAAAGAGAAAGCCGGAAATCATAAAGAACAGCGGCACGCTGACCCGCGACGCAGAGTTGAGAATATTGGCGATATCCCAGTTAACGGGGCTGATGCTGTGCGCATTCGTGACGTACCAGGTCGTCGTGTGGATCATGACCACCATCAGACAGGCTATTCCTCGCAGGTTATCAATCCAGTTAATTTTTGACTGCATCAGTTCCTCGTATTCCCTGTAAATTGAGTGTGACTCCCATTGTCCAAATGTCTTCGTTTGGAAAATTCTGAGTTTTATTCCGCAGGCTTGTCGGGAGGCCACGAGATTCGCAGAATGCCGGACCATAATCTATAAAAGCGTTGATACTAAAAATAACAGCCACTGACCAGGGCGGTAATTAAAATGATGATGAAGTGTGTGGCGTCACTCTTTCTGCTGTTCATGCTGGCGGCATGCAGTGCGCCACAGGAAGCACCTGTGCAAAAAGCGCAGCAGGGTAAAATGAGCCCGGAACGTTCACTGAATATGGAAGCGCTCTGTAAAGATCGGGCCGCTCGCCGCTATAACTCGGACGTGCAGAAAATTGACGTTACCGGTTTTGAACGTTTTCAGGGCAGCTATGAGCTCAAGGGCCATACGTCGCGTAAAGAGGGCTTTGTCTGCTCGTTTGATGCGGACGGTCAGTTTTTACACCTCTCCATGCGCTAGCCTGCTCGGATAATCAACAGCCAGACGCCGTCAGCGTTCTGGCCGGAAGGCTTATTTCCCAATTTTCCCTAAACAACCCCGTTTCGTACTGTATATCTTGCAGCCAGCGGGTATACTGGTCCCTTCCATTTAAAACCACACGTATCCAGCACGAAATACTATGCAAAAGTTTGATACCAAGACCTTCCAGGGCCTGATCCTGACCTTACAGGATTACTGGGCTCGTCAGGGCTGTACCATTGTTCAACCTTTGGACATGGAAGTCGGCGCCGGCACTTCACACCCGATGACCAGCCTGCGCGCGTTGGGGCCAGAGCCAATGGCGACCGCGTATGTGCAGCCTTCCCGTCGTCCGACCGATGGTCGTTACGGTGAAAACCCGAACCGTCTGCAGCATTACTATCAGTTCCAGGTGGTGATTAAGCCATCACCCGACAATATTCAGGAACTGTACCTCGGGTCGCTGAAAGAGCTGGGTATGGATCCAACCATCCACGACATCCGTTTCGTGGAAGATAACTGGGAAAACCCAACGCTGGGTGCCTGGGGTCTGGGTTGGGAAGTGTGGCTGAACGGCATGGAAGTGACCCAGTTCACCTACTTCCAGCAGGTGGGCGGTCTGGAATGTAAGCCGATCACCGGTGAGATCACCTATGGTCTGGAACGTCTGGCCATGTACATTCAGGGCGTAGACAGCGTTTACGACCTGGTCTGGAGCGACGGCCCGCTGGGTAAAACCACCTACGGCGACGTGTTCCATCAGAACGAAGTGGAGCAATCCACCTATAACTTCGAATACGCGGACGTGGACTTCCTGTTCACCTGCTTCGAGCAGTATGAGAAAGAAGCGCAGCAGCTGCTGGCGCTGGAGACTCCGCTGCCGCTGCCTGCCTACGAGCGTATTCTGAAGGCCGCCCACAGCTTCAACCTGCTGGACGCCCGCAAAGCCATCTCCGTGACTGAACGTCAGCGCTACATTCTGCGTATTCGTACCCTGACCAAAGCCGTTGCAGAAGCTTACTACGCGTCCCGTGAAGCCCTTGGCTTCCCGATGTGTAACCGAAACAAATAAGAGGCGGCCATGTCTGAGAAAACTTTCCTGGTGGAAATCGGCACCGAAGAGCTGCCACCAAAAGCCCTGCGCAGCCTGGCTGAATCTTTTGCTGCGAACGTGACTGCCGAGCTGGATAACGCTGGCCTGGCACACGGTAAAATTGAGTGGTTTGCCGCGCCGCGCCGTTTGGCGCTGAAAGTGGCAAATCTGGCGGCGTCCCAGCCAGATCGCGAAGTCGAAAAACGTGGCCCGGCGATTGCCCAGGCCTTTGACGCGGAAGGCAAGCCGAGCAAAGCGGCGGAAGGCTGGGCGCGTGGCTGCGGCATCACCGTCGATCAGGCCGAGCGTCTGACCACGGATAAAGGCGAGTGGCTGCTGTACCGTGCGCACGTGAAGGGCGAAAGTGCGGAAGCGCTGCTGCCGGACATGATTGCCACGTCTCTGGCGAAGCTGCCTATTCCGAAGCTGATGCGCTGGGGCGCGTCTGACGTGCACTTTGTGCGTCCGGTTCACACCGTGACCCTGCTGCTGGGCGACACCGTTATTCCGGCCACCATTCTGGGCGTGGCGTCCGATCGCGTGATCCGCGGCCACCGCTTTATGGGCGAGCCAGAGTTCACCATCGACAATGCCGACCAGTATCCGCAGATCCTGCTGGAGCGCGGCAAGGTCATTGCTGACTACGAACAGCGTAAAGCCAAAATCAAAGCGGACGCGGAAGACGCGGCGCGCAAGATTGGCGGTAAAGCCGATCTGAGCGACAGCCTGCTGGAAGAAGTGACCTCGCTGGTGGAATGGCCGGTTGTGCTGACTGCGAAGTTCGAAGAGAAATTCCTGGCCGTTCCGGCTGAAGCGCTGGTTTACACCATGAAGGGTGACCAGAAGTACTTCCCGGTCTATGCCAACGACGGCAAACTGCTGCCAAACTTCATCTTCGTGGCAAACATCGAATCGAAAGATCCGATCCAGATTATCTCTGGTAACGAGAAGGTCGTTCGTCCGCGTCTGGCGGATGCCGAGTTCTTCTTCAATACCGACCGTAAAAAGCGTCTGGAAGATCATCTTCCACGCCTGCAGACCGTGTTGTTCCAGCAGCAACTGGGTACGCTGCGCGACAAGACCGACCGTATCGCGGAGCTGTCCGGCTGGATTGCCCGTGAAATCGGTGCGGACGTCAACCACGCAACGCGTGCGGGCCTGCTGTCTAAATGCGACCTGATGACCAACATGGTGTTCGAATTTACCGACACCCAGGGCGTGATGGGTATGCATTACGCGCGTCACGATGGCGAAGCGGAAGACGTGGCCGTGGCCCTGAACGAGCAGTATCAGCCGCGCTTTGCGGGTGACGAACTGCCGTCTAACCCGGTTGCGTGCGCGGTGGCGATTGCCGATAAGATGGACACCCTGGCGGGTATCTTCGGTATCGGTCAGCATCCGAAAGGCGACAAAGACCCGTTTGCGCTGCGTCGTGCTGCGCTCGGCGTGCTGCGTATCATCGTTGAGAAGAACCTGAACCTGGATCTGCAGACCCTGACCGAAGAAGCGGTGCGTCTGTACGGCGACAAGCTGACCAACGCGAACGTGGTGGATGACGTGATCGACTTTATGCTCGGTCGTTTCCGCGCCTGGTATCAGGATGAAGGTTACACCGTCGACACCATTCAGGCGGTGCTGGCGCGTCGTCCGACCCGTCCGGCTGATTTCGATGCGCGTATGAAGGCGGTTTCCCACTTCCGTACGCTGGAAGCGGCCTCTGCTCTGGCGGCGGCCAACAAGCGTGTCTCCAACATTCTGGCGAAATCCGACGAGACGCTGAACGAGCGTGTGAACGCCGCGACGCTGAAAGAACCGGAAGAGATCGCCCTGGCGATGCAGGTTGTGGTGCTGCGCGACAAGCTCGAGCCGGTCTTCGCGGAAGGTCGCTACCAGGAAGCGCTGGTGGAACTGGCCGAGCTGCGTGACGTTATCGACGCCTTCTTCGAGAAAGTGATGGTAAACGTAGAAGATAAAGAGCTGCGTATTAACCGTCTCTCTATGCTCGAGAAACTGCGTGAGCTGTTCCTGCGCGTGGCGGATATTTCGCTGCTGCAGTAATGTGCCCGTTGTGACAAATGCTAAAAACCCGCTTCGGCGGGTTTTTTTATGGGGCTTTCGTAGGCCGGATAAGCGCGGCGTCATCCGGCAGGTTTAGCCGATCGCGATCAGGCTGGCTTTTAAAGCGTCCGGAACAGGATCCAGAAGCGTGGGTTGCAGAAGATTCAGGCAGGCATAAAGTCTGCCGTAAAGCGCCATTTTTGGGGCGGGTTCTTCGCAATCTACCAGTGCGTCGGTAAAACGTTCGCTGTTATCCGCCAGTTCGGTGAAGTCGGTGGCGTGGTTGAAGGGCAGAGTGATTAAAGAATGAACTTGGGTTGGGGTAGTAGCCATATTGGCAGCCTCCGATAAGTGATAAAGCTTCCACCACCGGAAATGCTAACTTCGCTGGTGGTGGACTGAACAGAGTTAGCATTACCGGCCTTATCGGATACCGGCGCATCTTTCGATGCCCCTGCTCAGCCCACCATTGAGATGTAGCAAAGCATGCTGCACAAAATGTGCCGCCGATAAGATAAGCCAGGATGCTAAACCCGGCACCTGATTTTGCAGGTGCGAAGAGAACTTACTGCTCATCAAAACAGGCGGCAACAGATTTGAGCTATGCCACTGAGGATATTACTATTTCTGGAAAGAGACTCGCAAAATTACCGCAATGAAAAGCATACTGCGGGCAGAGGTCTTACAGCGACGCTATGGTCCGGCTGTAAATCGCTGAGGCGTTTCCTGTAGGCCGGGGCGAGGCGCATGGATGCGCCGAGAGGGCGGGCTTTACAGGGATGTTACCTCCGCCCGTCCCCGATAAGCCGGAAGGAATAAGCCGAAGGTACCGCGTAGCGGCGATTTACCGCCGGGAGCCCGGGTAGCGAGGGTGGTGGCGACTGAGCCACCCCGGCACGTTCACGGGTATTGTCGTTACAGAGTAGCAAGGAACATAAAGTGAACGGAATGACCACCAGAGCCGTATGCTCCCCCTCACCCTAACCCTCTCCCCAAAGGGGCGAGGGGATTGTTCACTGCTCGCATTAATTTGTGGGGATCCCTCAGCCCAAAGGGAGAGGGAGTAAAAGTCGTCCAAAATTTAACCTTGAAACCGTCAACACATTACCGCTATCCTTATCGCGTTAACTTACTCGCGCTGGAGCACCCCCCAAAAATGAACAAACACGACTGATGAATTTCGATCCTTGCTAAACGCTACCGCGTCGGCAGGGGATGTTTTGATTTCATTCAGGAGTGCTTATGGCTCATTTTGCGCAGTCCCCTTCTTTTATTTTGCATCAGGTCACCTGTCAGTTTCCGACGGGCGATACCCTTTTTGGTCCGCTGAATCTTTCGCTGGAACCCTCCCTGTGCGCGCTGGTTGGCCGCAACGGCAGCGGAAAAACGCGTCTGCTGCGTCTGCTGGCGGGGCTGGACGAACCGGCTACCGGTCATATCGAACGCTTTGGCTCGCATGCCTGGGTGGCGCAGCAGCACGTCATTTCTTCGCAGACGACGCTGGCTGAACTTCTCGGATATGACGCGATTTTTGCGGCGCGTAAGCGCATCGACAGCGGCGATTACCAGCCCGACGATCTGGCGTTGCTCGACGGTTACTGGGATATAGCCGAACGTCTGAGCGAAGCGTTTATCAATGCGAAGCTTCCGCCGTTTGATCCGGATAAACCTGCCGGTGAACTCAGCGGCGGCGAGCGCATTCGTGCCCTGCTGTGCGGGGCATTTACGGCTGAAGCGGATTTCATGCTGCTGGACGAACCCACTAACCATCTGGATCGACAAGGCCGGGCGTGGTTCTACGACCAGTTGAGTCGGTATCAGGGCGGCGTACTGGTGGCCTCCCATGACCGTGAGTTACTGGCTCAGGTACCCCGTATCCTTGAGCTGAGCGCCTCGGGTCTGCGCAGCTACGGCGGGAATTATGCGGATTATCAAACCCAGCGCGATGCCGAACAGCAGGCGGCCCGCGCGGCGCTGGAACATGCGGCAACCGAGCGCAAACGCACCCGCGCACGCATGCAAAAAGAGCATGATGACAGCCAGCGGCGGTCGGCAAAGACGTTACGCACCGTCGATACCCTGAATATCGCGTCGTTTGAGCGGGTCAAATATAAAGGCGCGGCAAAGGAACGTATCGGCACCTGGAAAAAACAGCACAGCGAGCAAAATGAAGCGCTGAACGCCGCGGTTAACAAGGCGCGTGAGCGGGTTGAAGACGATAACCCGGTGATGTTCACTCTGCCGGGGAGTCAGGTCCCGGAGGGCAAACAGGTACTGGTGCTGGAGGATCTGGTGCTGCCGCATGTGCCTGTTCCACCGCTTACCTGGCGTATGGACGGACCGATGCGCGTGGCGTTGAAGGGACCGAACGGCTGCGGAAAATCGACGCTGTTAAAAACTATCCTCGGCGAGATGACTCCCCGTTCGGGTACCTGTAAGGTCTCCGTTAGCTGTGCTTATCTCGACCAGCATCTCTCCCGGCTCGATCTCTCGCAATCGGTCATGACGCATCTCAATTTGAGTCATACCCCTCTGGAAGAGGGGGTATTGCGAACCCGTTTAGCGCAGCTTCAACTGGGGGCCGATAAAGTGATGCTCCCATTGGCGGCGCTCAGCGGCGGTGAGCGTCTTAAGGCTGCCCTGGCCTGCGTGCTGTGGCGCGCGGAGGCCACGCAGCTTCTGCTGCTGGATGAACCGACCAACCATCTGGATCTGGCTTCAGTCCAGGCCATTGAAGCGGCGCTGGCCGGTTTCCCTGGGGCACTGCTGGTGGTATCACACGATGAGGCATTTTTAAGCGGCTTAACGTTAACGCATGCGCTGGTGTGGGAAGAGGAGGGTTGGCGTTGTGATAGCCTGTAAAACACAAGCCCCCGCAAAGGCGGGGGCATTCAATCTTCACTACGCTATCTGTTTGCTGAGTGCAGGGTTGGCCTGAATCAGGCGCATCAGCCTTAACTCGGTTGGGGTGGGTTTCTCACGTTTTGACTCCCACTCCTGCACCATAGCCACGCTGACACCCATCGCTCTGGCGAATTCTTCGGTTTTCAGTCCTGTCCCTTTGCGCAATTGCTCATATTCTGTAAAGGGATTGGATTTTTGTTGCAGGGTAATCGTCTGCGGTACATCTTTAAAAATGATCTGTTCCAGACTGCTCAGCAATTCAAACTCAGGATCTTTATATTCCATTGAGGACTCCTCTTAAATCTCACATCGTGATCAAGAACATCAGAGAGCCAATTAAGAATAGTCCCTAATACCAACCCAGGATCGTCACGGGTGTGATTAATCGTGCGGTAACGATCGCTGTATCCGATTCAGCAATATGGAGAGTTATGCTAATTCCCTGATTAGTCATATGTCGGCTTCGCCAGGTATTTTTTTGTAAATGATAAGAAATAAATCGGCAATAGCCGTTTTGCATGAAAAGAGTATCTTGCAAGGCTGACCTGGACTATCCTTGTCAGCGTCGGGCACGCGTGTGCCGGTGTGCGCTTTTTTGGGTGAAAGGAGTAATAAAATGGCGACAGGAAAGTCCTGCTCTCGCTGGTTTGCGCCTATTGCGGCGTTGTTGATGGTTGTTAGCCTGAGTGGGTGTTTTGATAAAGAAGGCGATCAGCGCAAAGCGTTTATCGATTTTCTGCAGAATACAGTGATGCGCAGCGGCGAGCGGTTGCCGACGCTGACTGCGGATCAGAAAAAACAGTTTGGCCCCTTCGTGTCCGATTACGCCATTCTTTATGGTTATTCACAGCAGGTGAGCCAGGCGATGGATTCCGGTATCCGCCCGGTAGTGGATAGCGTGAACGCCATCCGCGTTCCACAGGATTATATGACGCAACGTGAACCGCTGCGCCAGTCCAACGGTGCGCTTGGCGTGCTGAGCCAGCAGTTGCAAAATGCGAAAATGCAGGCTGACGCGTCACGTTCTGCGCTGAAGCAGGGCGACGATCTCAAACCGGTCTTCGACAAAGTGTATGAGAAAGTGGTGACCAAACCGTCTGAAGCACTGCAGCCGTTGATTCCAGCCGCGCAAATCTTCACGCAGCAGCTGGTCCAGGTGGGTGACTTTATCGCCCAGCAGAATACGCAGGTGAGCTTTGTTGCCAACGGTATTCAGTTCCCGACCTCCCAGCAGGCAAGCCAGTACAATACGCTGATTGGGCCGCTGGCCTCCCAGCATCAGGCCTTTAGCCAGGCCTGGAGTGCGGCAGTCACTGCCACAGAATAAGACGAAAAACCCCGCTCCTGGCGGGGTTTTTTTATGCATACAGAAAATAACGCTTGTCATTCCTCTACCACATCGGTATAACTGTTCCCGTCGGTTTGTTACACAGACCTAAAGCAGTTTAGTAAAGCAGTCCAGATTGTTATCCATAGATACCCTTCGTAGTGACCCTTCCTTCATCGCTTAAAAATCTGTAACGCAATCCATCAAGCCGGAAGGCACAATATATTTGTTAATAAGGTAATTTCTATGTCTGCTAAAATGACTGGTCTGGTAAAATGGTTCAACGCTGATAAAGGTTTCGGCTTCATCACTCCTGACGATGGCTCTAAAGACGTGTTCGTACACTTCTCTGCTATCCAGAACGATGGCTACAAATCTCTGGACGAAGGTCAGAAAGTGTCCTTCACCATCGAAAGCGGCGCTAAAGGCCCAGCAGCTGGTAACGTTGTAAGCCTGTAAGCTTCCAACCCAGTAGCAAAGAATTTAAAAACCCGCCTTCTGGCGGGTTTTTTCGTTTCTACCGTTGCACCTGCGGGTTCACGCAGTTTATCTCCACCTTTCCACCTAATGCGGCAATCAGATTATCAACCGCAGTGGCCGCCATGTTGTAGCGCGTCTCATGGGTGGCTGAGCCGATGTGGGGCAGGGCAACCACGTTAGGCAGCGAAAGCAGTGGCGAATCCACCGACAGCGGCTCCTGCTCAAACACGTCCAGACCTGCTGCATGGATCTCACCGTTTTGCAGGGCCTCAATCAGCGCCTTCTCATCCACCACCGGGCCACGACCCGCGTTGATGAAAATGGCGGACGTCTTCATTTTTTCAAACGCCTCTTTGCCGATCAGATGACGGGTTTCGTTCGTCAGCGGCAGAACCAGGCAGACAAAATCGGCTTCCTGCAGCAGGGTATCCAGCTCGCAGTAGCGGGCGTTGAAGCGTTCTTCGGCTTCACTGTGATGGCGACGCGCGTTATACAGAATCGGCATGTTAAAACCAAAATGCGCGCGCTGCGCCAGCGCCAGCCCGATACGCCCCATACCGACAATGCCCAGCGTTTTGCCGTGAACATCCACACCGAACCAGTCCGGACCAATGCTCTTTGTCCATTCGCCCGCTTTGACGCGCTCAGCCACTTCCACCACGCGACGGGCCGTGGTGAGCACGAGCGCCATCAGCGTGTCGGCCACGGTTTCCGTCAGGGCATGCGGCGTATGCATCAGCAGGATCTTGCGGGCGTTTAGGGCATCTACGTCGAAGTTGTCGTAACCCACGGAAACGGTTGAGGTAGCACGAAGCTTCGGCATTTTCTCCAGCAGGGCGACATCCACTTTTTCGCTTGAACCCAGCAGGCCCTCGGCGCTGGCGAACGCGTCGGCGTGCTGTGCCACGGTTTCCGGGCGCAGGTTCTTCACCTGCGTAACGGTGAAGTGCTCTTCAAGACGTTTCTGCAGATCTTCCGGCAGGGCTTTATACAAAATGACGGACGGCTTCATGCTAATCTCCGTTGATTTTTTAAGGATTCAGGCGTGGCGAGCGCCGACAGGGTGTTGTTGATTATTAGCAGGCTTAACAATCAGAGTAAGCCACACCGAGGCGAAAAGCGCCACCCCCATAAAGATGTACGATGCGGATGGACTGCCGGTGGCACCGTTCAGGTAACCCACGAACCAGGAGCCGCAGAACGAACCCAGTGCACCCATACTGTTAATCAGTGCCATCGCGCCACCCGCAACGTTACGCGGCAGCATCTCGGGGATGATGGCGAAGAACGGTCCGTACGGGGCATACATGGCGGCACCGGCAATCACCAGCAGCGTATAAGAGACCCAGAAGTGGTTTGCGCCCACGGCCCAGGAGCCAATAAAGGCGAAGGCAGCAATCAGCAGCAGCGGCCAGACAAACAGCTTGCGGTTCTGCAGCTTGTCCGACGCCCAGGAGACGATGATCATCGCGATGGTTGCCGCCAGATACGGTACGGATGACAGCCAGCCTACTTCGACCATGCCGAGGTTTTCACCGCCGCTGCGGATAATGGACGGCAGCCACAGCACAAAGCCGTACACGCCAATGCTCCAGGTAAAATACTGTGCGCAGAGCAGGATCACGTTACGCGAGCGGAAGGCTTCACCATAGTTACGTACCGCCTTCAGACCTTGCTGTTCTTTATCCAGCTGCGCCTGCAGCGCTGCTTTTTCATCTTCGGAAAGCCACTTCGCCTGGGCAGGTTTATCTTTCACCAGCACCCACCAGCAGAAGGCCCAGATAATCGCCGGCACCCCTTCAATGATAAACATCTCGCGCCAGCCGAAGGACTGGATCAGGTAGCCCGACACCACCGACATCCACAGTACCGTGACCGGGTTACCGAGGATCAGGAAGGTATTCGCGCGCGAGCGCTCAGATTTGGTGAACCAGTTGCTGATGTAGATCAGCATCGCGGGCATAACCGCCGCCTCAACGACGCCGAGGATAAAGCGAATGGCGGCCAGGGCAGGAATATTGTTCACCATGCCGGTCAGTGACGCGCAGGCGCCCCACAGGATCAGACAGATGAAGATCAGCTTACGCACGCTGCGGCGTTCCGCATAAATCGCGCCGGGGATCTGGAAGAAGAAGTAACCCAGGAAGAAAAGGGCACCCAGCAGGGAGGAGATACCTTTGGTGATCCCGAGGTCCTCGGTGATCCCCGCTGCGGACGCGAAGCTGAAGTTGGCACGGTCAAGGTACGCCAGGCTGTACGTGATAAACACGATTGGCATGATGTACCACCAGCGTTTTACTGCATTGGTCGAACTGTTCATAGGCTTGCCTCTGTTGTTGAGGTTGTTACCGCCGTTGTCTGTAGGGTACACGGTGGCTTAATTATTTGGTGCGGCTTGCTGCCCTCACCCTGGCCCTCTCCCACAGGGAGAGGGAATTTAAACGCCGAGCTGTGCTCGCGTTGGTAATCCTTCGCTGTCGCCCTGCACCTGAATGGCCAGCGAGCCAATCTTGTTGCCTCGCGCGACGGCCTGCGGCAGCGTTTTGCCTTCCAGCAGGGCGCTAATCACGCCCACGGCAAAGCCGTCGCCCGCGCCGACGGTGTCGACCACGTTCTCGACCTTCACTGCCGCGACCGCACCCTGTTCACCGTTGGCCGTTTTAAACCATGCGCCATCGGCACCGGTCTTCAGCACCACCGCTTTTACCCCTTTATTCAGGTAGAAGTCAGCAATGCCTTCCGGCGTGCTTTCGCCGGTCAGGATCATCCCTTCTTTCAGGCCTGGCAGAACCCAGTCCGCCCTGAACGCCAGACGGTTCAGTTTCTCCACCATTTCCGCTTCGCTTTTCCACAGCACCGGGCGCAAATTCGGATCGAACGAGATCGTTTTGCCCTGGGCTTTCAGGGTAGCTGCCGCATGATCCAGCAGTTCATACGAGCTGGCAGACAGCGCGGCTGCCACGCCGCTCAGATGAAGATGGCGCGCGGAGGCAAAGTAATCGGTGTGGTAATCCGCGACAGAGAGGTGGCTTGCGGCCGAGCCTTTACGGAAATACTCTACGATGGGATCGGTTCCATTTTCGACCTTGGATTTAAGCTGAAAGCCGGTAGGGAAGCGTCCGTCAAGGGTGACGCCAGCGGCATCAATCCCCTCTTTTTTCAGCGAATCGAGAACGAAATGGCCAAAGCTGTCATCCCCCACGCGGCTGACCCAGCCCACGTTCAGGCCGAGACGCGCCAGGCCGGTCGCGACGTTCAGCTCTGCGCCTGCGACGCGTTTGATAAAGTGCTCCACCGCACTCAGTTCGCCCGTTTCGGTGGCAACAAACATGGCCATGGCTTCACCAATCGTGATGACATCCAGCGTCTTGTGCATGGTTTACTCCTCGCGCAGCAGGTTGACGTAATGGCGGGTAACGGCGGTTAAATCCGACCCTTCCAGCGGGAATTCGATACCGCGCGGGGCATCGGCAGGCAGCTGGCCGAGCAGATCCAGCCAGCGCGCATCGGCGCGGTCCGGTGCGACGGCGCGGAAGTTATCTTTATGCGGCACGGCGGCTTTCACGTGGATATAGCTCACCGCAGGGGCCAGATGACGCGCGGCCTCTTCCGGCGAGTCGCCCACCCACAGCCAGTTGCCCATGTCGAAGGTCAGCGTGACGGGGAGCGCCATTTCCCGACAGGCGGCCTGGAAACGCTGCATGGGCGCGAGCTGTCCGCAGTCGGTCTGATCGTTCTCCACGACCAGCGCCATACCGCTGGTGTTCAATAGCGTACGCAGGGCGTCGAGTGGTTGCGTGTCGCTGAAATGGCCGAGGGAAACCTTCAGCCACAGGGCGTTCAGGGTGTTGGCTTCAGAGAGATAGTGGGGCAGGTCCGGGTTGAGGGTGCCGTCGGGCATAAACAGGGCGGCGGGTGCGGAGTAGCACGCCAGCAGGCCCAGCAGCTCAATGGATTCGCCCAGCGCAGGCAGCGCCAGCAGCTCTTCGCTGTTGAACAGCTCGCGGCGGATCTCCACGCCGTCTGCCCCCGCGCCAGCAATAACGGGAAGCATTGCCCGTTGACCGCCCGCCTGCCGCACCTGTTCCGCACCGTACGCGGCGGTGACCACCATAATTTTCCTGCCCATCTTCGGACTCCATCGCAACATATCAATACTATTACGCTAGATGGAACCGGTTCCAAAGAAAAGGTCAGGATGTTGAATTTATGATCGCTATCACAAGGGAAATTTAACGCGCGGTAGAGCCACGAACGATCAGTTCTCCGGAGAAGACCTGCTCGCGAACGGCATCGCTGGTGCCTTCAATACGACGAACCACTTGTTCAACAGCAGCATAGCCAATCTGCCAGGTGGGTTGTTTGAGGGTGGTAATGCCTACGCCAGCCAGTTCCGCCCATTCCAGTTCATCGAATCCCAGCAGACCAATGTCGCTGCCCCAGTGCAGGCCAATGCGCTTGAGCGAGCGGGCAACCTGCAGGGTCAACGCCCCGTTGGCGGAGATAACGGCTTTTCGCATCCCGCGATGGCGCATGTGGAACTGACGCAGGGTGTTGTCGAGCTGCGCGGCTTCGTGCAGCGGCGTTTCGGCATTTTCGGCGATCACGCCGGGATAACGCTCCAGCGTGGCGCGAAATGCGCTCAGGCGTTCACGACGGGTGTTGACCATCCCCAGCGGTTCACTCAGAAACAGAATGGCCTCGAAGCCCTGTTCAATCAGATGTTCGGTGGCGGTTGTCGCGGCCTGGGTGTTGTCCAGCCCGACCACGTCGCAGGCAAATTCCGGGATTTTACGGTCGATGAGGACCATGGGCAGGGAGGATTGCTGCAGGCGATTTAATCCTTCTTCACGCATGCCTACCGCGTTGACCACAATCCCTTCCACCTGATAGCTGCGCAGCAGGTCGAGATAATGCAGCTCCTGGTCGACTTCGTTGTTGGTATTACAGACCAGCGGCGTAAAGCCTTTCTCGCGACAGGCGGCTTCGATACCGCTGAGCACGTTCACGGAGTAGGGGTTGGTGATATCGGCGATGATCAGCCCGATAAGGCGGGTGCGCCCGCGTTTGAGCCCGCGCGCCATGAGGCTGGGACGGTAGTCGAGATCGGCAATGGCCTGTTCAATACGCGCCAGCAACGCATCGGACAGCAGGTGTTTCTCGCCGTTAAGATAGCGCGAAATGCTGGTTTTACCGGTTTTGGCGGCTTTCGCCACGTCGCTGATGGTGGCCCGGGCTGGTTTGCTCATCACTGATTTCCCTGAATTTAGTGAGAATACCTTAGCGGGAAAATCGGACGAATCAAGTAATTTGCCCGGTGACGCTGCGCTTACCGGAGGTTGCGGTCTGATGCCCTCACCCCAACCCTCTCCCACGGGAGAGGGCGCAAACACTAAAAACGGCAACGGGGTTGCCGTTTTGCTTTTACCTACTGAATTGGGCTTAACGTAATCTCAACACGGCGGTTCTGCGCTTTGCCTTCCGCCGTGCTGTTGCTGGCTATAGGGTTGGCAGGGCCCATGCCGCTGGTGCGGATGCGGTTTGCTTCAACGCCCTGGGTGATGAGTGAGCTGGCCACGGCATCGGCGCGCTGCTGGGACAGACGCATGTTCAGATCCTGGCTGCCGGTGCTGTCGGTGTAGCCCATCACGTTCACCGCGGTCTTGTTGTACTCTTTCAGCACCATCGCCACGCCGGTCAGGGTATTCGCGCCAGCCGGTTTCAGCGTTGCGCTGCTGCTGTCGAAGGTCACGTTGTTCGGCATGTTCAGGATGATGTTATCGCCGCTGCGCGTCACGCTCACGCCGGTTCCCTTCATTTTGTCGCGCAGTTTTGCTTCCTGCACGTCCATGTAATAGCCAACGCCGCCGCCCAGCGCTGCGCCCGCTGCTGCGCCAATCAGCGCGCCTTTGCCGCGGTCTTTCTTGGAGGAGGAGAGCGCCCCAACGCCTGCGCCGACCAGCGAGCCGATACCCGCGCCAATGCCGGATTTACCCGCTTCGCGTTCACCGGTGTAAGGGTTGGTTGTGCAGCCAGAAACAGCCAGGGCACCGCTCACCAGAGCGGCAATAACGAGTACGCGTTTTTTCATCTTCTTTCCTTAATCCTTTTTATTCTTTGCCACGGCGAGCGTGGCAGTTGATTATGACGTCCAGATACGGAGAAAATTCCGGGTATAACTCTGAAATTTGTGACAAACCATAAACGGCCTCAACAAGAAGGCCGTAACCTGCACGCAACCAGGAGCGCACGCTTGAGCACCTCAACGAAAACCATTCTGACCGCCGCCCACTGGGGGCCGATGCTGGTCGAAACCGATGGCGAAAATGTTCTGTCGTCTCGCGGAGCATTGCCAACACAACATCCCAACTCTTTACAGACCGTCGTTCGCGATCAGGTGCATAGCAAAACGCGCGTGCGCTGGCCGATGGTGCGTAAAGGTTTTCTGGCCTCGCCGGACAAGCCGCAGGGTATTCGTGGGCAGGATGAGTTTGTTCGCGTGAGCTGGGATGACGCGCTGGCGCTGATCCACACCCAGCACAAGCGCATTCGCGACAGTTACGGTCCGTCGTCGATTTTCGCCGGGTCCTACGGCTGGCGCTCTAATGGGGTGCTGCATAAGGCGTCGACGCTGCTGCAGCGCTATATGAGCCTGGCGGGAGGCTATACCGGTCATCTGGGGGATTACTCCACCGGTGCGGCGCAGGCGATCATGCCGTACGTCGTGGGCGGGAACGAAGTGTATCAGCAGCAGACCAGCTGGCCGCTGGTGCTAGAGCATACCGATGTGGTGGTGCTGTGGAGCGCTAACCCTCTTAACACGTTGAAAATTGCCTGGAATGCCAGCGACGAGCAGGGCATTGGCTATTTCGACGCGCTGCGCAAAAGCGGCAAGCGCATCATCTGCATTGACCCGATGCGCTCTGAAACCCTGGATTTCTTCGGCGACAGCGCCGAGTGGGTTGCCCCGCATATGGGCACCGACGTGGCAATGATGCTCGGTATCGCCCATACCCTGGTGGAAAACGGCTGGCACGATGTCGAATTCCTGACGCGCTGTACCACCGGCTTCGATAAGTTCGCCGACTACCTGACGGGCCAGTCCGATGGCGTGGCGAAAACGGTAGAGTGGGCAGCAGAGATTTGCGGTGTTCCTGCGGATAAACTCCGCGAACTGGCGGCGTTATTCCATAAAAATGCCACGATGTTAATGTCCGGCTGGGGGATGCAACGCCAGCAGTTTGGCGAGCAGAAACACTGGATGCTGGTGACCCTTGCCGCGATGCTTGGGCAGATCGGTACGCCGGGCGGCGGTTTTGGTCTCTCCTATCATTTTGCCAATGGCGGTAACCCCACGCGTAAAGCGGCGGTGCTGGCGTCTTTGCAGGGCTCGGTGCAGGGCGGCGTGGATGCGGTGGATAAAATCCCGGTGGCGCGTATTGTTGAAGCCCTGGAAAATCCGGGCGGTTTTTATCAGCACAATGGTCTGGACCGCCACTTCCCGGATATTAAATTTGTCTGGTGGGCGGGTGGGTCAAACTTCACACACCATCAGGATACCAATCGCCTGATCCGCGCCTGGCAGAAGCCGGAGCTGGTGGTGATTTCAGAGTGCTTCTGGACCGCCTCGGCGAAACACGCCGATATCGTCCTCCCGGCGACCACCTCGTTTGAGCGTAACGATCTCACCATGACCGGCGACTACAGCAATCAACATATGGTCCCGATGAAGCGCGTTGTCGCCCCGCGTGATGAAGCGCGTGACGATTTTGACGTGTTTGCTGAACTGAGCGAACTGTGGGAAGCGGGCGGAAGCGCGCGTTTTACTGAAGGGAAAAACGATCTGCAATGGCTGGAAACGTTCTACCAGATTGCCGGGCAGCGCGGCGCGGCGCAGGGCGTGACGCTTCCGCCATTTGCTGAGTTCTGGGAGGCGAACCAGATTATTGAAATGCCGGAGAGCGAACAGAACGCGCAGTTTGTTCGTTTCGCTGATTTTCGACGCGATCCGGAGAACCATCCGCTGAAAACCGAGAGCGGAAAGATTGTGATCTACAGCGAGCGTATCGCCAGCTTTGGCTATGCTGACTGCCCGCCCCATCCTACGTGGCTCGAGCCGGACGAATGGCACGGCAACGCCCGGCCGGATCAGCTGCAGGTGTTGTCTGCCCATCCTGCGCACCGTCTGCACAGTCAGCTTAACTATACCTCCCTGCGCGAGCAGTATGCGGTCGCCGGACGAGAGCCGATCACGCTGAATACCCTCGACGCGAAAGCGCGCGGGATTGCGGACGGCGACGTGGTGCGCGTCTGGAATTCGCGTGGACAGGTGCTGGCAGGGGCGGTGGTGAGCGACGGTATTAAGCCGGGCGTGATCTGCATTCATCAGGGCGCATGGCCTGACCTTGAGCTCGCCGAAGGCGGTATCTGCAAAAACGGGGCGGTTAACGTGCTGACCAAAGATCTCCCCAGCTCGAAGTTGGGGAATGGCTGCGCAGGAAACACGGCGCTGGCCTGGGTCGAGAAATATACGGGTCCCGAGCTTACCTTAACGGCGTTTGATCCGCCTGCCAGCTCATGATCCAGGTCGGGTGCTGGGTGTCATCCTGCCAGGCGCTGTCTTCAATGCGAAAGCCCTGCGCATGGTAGAAGTTCACCGCCCGGACATTTTTCTGATACACCTCCAGGGTTAAGTGCGGAAAGCGCTGTTGAACATGGTTCAGCAGCGCGCGCCCGATCCCTTTCCCGATGCATGACGGCGCTACAAACAGGGCGCCGACAAACTGAGACTGCATCACGCTGATAAATCCGCAAGGTTCGCCGTCCTGTTCCCAGACCCAGGTTTCAGCGGAGGGCAGGTAAACATCCCGCACCATGGCCTCATTCTCTTTCCAGTAATTCGGCGCGATAAACGGATGCGCTTCTGTAGTGCTTTCAAGCCACAGGCTCAGAAGCGGCGCGGTATTTTCACTTTGCCATTTGCGGATCATGATGACCTCCCGGATGACAGAAGCAGCCGGTAACGTGGTCGTTGACCAGGCCACAGGCCTGCATAAAGGCGTAGCAGATGGTGGAGCCGACAAACTTAAAGCCGCGTTTTTTCAGGGCCTTCGAGAGCGCATCCGAGGCTGGGGTGGAGGCCGGGATGTCCGCGAGTGTGGCAGCGTGCGTGACTTGCGGAGTGTTGTTCACAAACGTCCAGACAAAATCTGAAAATGATTCGCCGTTTTGCTCCATCGCCAGATAAGCCCGTGCGTTACCGATGATGGCCTGGATCTTACCGCGATGGCGGATGATGCCGGCATCCTGCACCAGTCGTTCCACGTCCTCATCGGTCATCGCGGCGACGGCGACGGGATCGAACTGATGGAAGGCGTTGCGGTAATTTTCGCGTTTCTTCAGTACCGTAATCCATGACAACCCCGCCTGCTGGCCCTCAAGGCAGATCATCTCAAAGAGCTTTTTGCCATCCGTTTCCGGCACGCCCCATTCCCGATCGTGATAGTCGATATAAAGCTGATCCTGGCTTACCCAACCGCAACGTTCCATCCGTCATCTCCCTTATTGATACTGATTTTGCAAAAAATTCGTTCTGACCGGCTTGACGTGTTTACTATAAAGACAATAGTTAATACAAGGTCTATAAGCTCTTCCTGAATAACGACAAATATCGCCGAATTCGGCTCTCTCTGGGGTCGCGTTGATGATGATAAAAAAAATCAGTGGTCGCCATGCTGTGTCTGGCCTGGTGGGAATTTCAGCCTGCCTGTTTTTTTGTAATACAGCGTCTGCCTGGCAACAGGAATATATCGTTTCAGACGCCCAAAATAATACGGCGGAACGCTATACATGGGACGCGGATCACCAACCGCGCTATGAGGATATTCTCGCTGAGCGTATTCAGTCTTCGCAAAACACCCCGGGTCTTGCCCTGAATATACCGTCTGGCAGTACGGCAGAGGGGGCGATGAGCGTGGGCTGGAATTTTCCCGTTTCAGCGCGCATCAGCACTGGCCCGGTGGTGGCGTGGCGTTATGACGGCACGGCTCCCATGATGATCAACGAGTTTGGTGATAGCGCGTCGACACAGTCAGTTACGGACCCGCTCTGGCATGCCAGCATCAGCACGCTGGGGTGGCGCGTGAATACCCAGTACGGCGATCTCCGACCCTGGGCGCAGATCAGCTATAACCAGCAGTTTGGTGAAAACCAGTGGAAATCGCAGTTTGGTATGCCACAAACGCCCGCCCCTGCTCAAAACGGTAGTTGGATGGATGTCACCGTAGGAACGGATATTCCCTTTAATACACACATGGCAGCCTATGCGTCGCTGGCTCAGGGGGAGCATACCACTACCGGTGAGGAGTTTTTATACACCCTCGGCGTCAGCGCGAATTTCTAGAGTTGTTACTTTTTTAAACGTTACGATAACATCTCGAATACAACAACCACAGGGTTTACAGCGATAGCAGGTACTAACACGCTATCGCTTTATTCCCGTGCCAGGTCATTCATTCCCGATTCCAGGCATTTCATTCCGTTCCGCCTGCATTTCATGCCGTTTTACCCCAGGCATATTAAGGTTTTGTTTATCGTTGTCCTCAGCGAACTTCCTTAATTTCTCTTGCAGGACAACTGCCATGAACACATCAACCTATAACCGCACGCGCTGGCTCACGCTCTTTGGTACCATCATCACTCAGTTTGCGCTGGGGTCGGTCTATACCTGGAGCCTGTTTAACAGCGCGCTTTCCGACAAACTCGGCGCGCCGGTCAGTCAGGTCGCGTTCTCCTTTGGTTTGCTGAGCCTGGGTCTGGCGATTTCATCTTCCGTCGCGGGCAAACTGCAGGAGCGTTTTGGCGTGAAGCGCGTGACCATGGCGTCCGGTATCCTGCTGGGGCTGGGCTTTTTCCTGACCGCGCATTCCAGCAACCTGATGATGTTGTGGCTAAGCGCTGGCGTGCTGGTGGGGCTGGCGGACGGTGCGGGGTATCTGCTGACGCTGTCAAACTGCGTGAAGTGGTTCCCGGAACGTAAAGGCTTAATCTCGGCGTTTGCCATTGGTTCTTACGGTTTGGGCAGCCTCGGGTTCAAATTTATCGACGCCCATCTGCTGGCATCCGTCGGTCTCGAAAAAACCTTCATGATCTGGGGCGCTATCGTGCTGGTGATGATTCTGTTCGGCGCCACGCTGATGAAAGATGCGCCGCAGCAGGAAGTGAAATCTGTAAACGGCGTGGTGGAGAACGACTTCACCCTCGCGCAGTCCATGCGTAAGCCACAGTACTGGATGCTGGCGGTGATGTTCCTGACGGCCTGCATGAGCGGTCTGTATGTCATCGGCGTGGCGAAAGATATCGCGCAGGGGATGGTGAAACTGGATGCAGCCACGGCGGCCAACGCGGTGACCGTGATCTCCATTGCTAACCTCTCAGGTCGTCTGGTCCTCGGTATTCTGTCTGACAAAATTGCCCGCATCCGCGTGATTACGATTGGGCAGGTGGTTTCGCTGGTCGGTATGGCGGCGCTGCTGTTTGCTCCGCTGAATGAAGCCACCTTCTTCGCGGCGATTGCCTGCGTGGCCTTTAACTTCGGCGGCACCATTACCGTCTTCCCGTCACTGGTGAGCGAGTTCTTTGGCCTGAACAATCTGGCGAAAAACTATGGGGTTATCTATCTGGGCTTCGGGATTGGCAGTATCTGCGGCTCGCTGATTGCCTCCCTGTTCGGCGGGTTCTACGTGACCTTCTGCGTGATCTTTGCCTTGCTGATTATCTCGCTGGCGCTGTCCACGACGATTCGTCAGCCGCAGCGTGAAGTCTTCAAAGAGGTGCACGCCTGAGACGTTAAATAAGGCCGGTTATCCGGCCTGTTTCTTATGTGAAAACCGAGGCTTTGCTGGCGTTGTCAAATTCCTGAAGTGTTTTTTGTAAATAACTGTACCGATCACACACTCTGCTGCCACTTTTCCCTTCCTCTGTGGTCTACTTACCACGCCTGTCGTCGTTTCACTGAACGATCCCCTGTGCGTATATGTAATCTGCCCACGTAATAATCAGCGTGGGCGGTGGTACTGTCCCTTGTTCCGGGTAGCTTGCATGAAATACATTAAATCGATGGCGCAACAAAAGCTCTGCTTTTTGCTGGCGTTGTACATCGGCCTGTTTATGAATGGCGCAGTTTTTTTTCGTCGGTTTGACGGTTATGCGCATGATTTTACCGTCTGGAAAGGAATTGCAGCGGTTGTCGAATTGGTCGCTGCGGTACTGGTCACCTTCTTTTTATTCCGTATTCTTACCCTGTTTGGCCGTCGCGTGTGGCGAGTGCTGGCAACGTTTATCGTGCTGTGCTCGGCGGGTGCCAGCTATTACATGACCTTTATGAACGTGGTGATTGGCTACGGCATTATTGCCTCGGTGATGACCACGGATATCGACCTCTCTAAAGAGGTTGTAGGGCTCCACTTTATTCTCTGGCTGGTGGCCGTCAGCGCCTTGCCGCTGCTGCTCATCTGGAGCAACCGCTGCCGCTACACGCTGGTTCACCAGATCCGCACGCCCGGAAAGCGATTCAGAAGCGTCGCCGTGGTGTTGCTGGCGGGCCTGATGGTCTGGGGGCCGATTCGCCTGCTGGAAGTGAAGCAGAAGAATGATGAACGTACCTCCGGCGTGGATCTGCCAAGCTATGGCGGTGTGGTCGCCAACTCGTATTTGCCGTCTAACTGGATCTCCGCGCTGGGGCTGTATGCGTGGGCGCAGGTGGATGAGTCCTCGGATAATAAGTCGCTGATAAACCCGGCGAAGAAATTTACCTATGTTGCGCCAAAGGATATCGACGATACCTACGTCGTCTTTATTATCGGAGAGACCACGCGCTGGGATCATATGGGTATTCTCGGCTATAACCGAGATACCACGCCGAAACTGGCGCAGGAAAAGAACCTGATTGCCTATCGTGGCTATTCCTGTGATACCGCCACCAAGCTCTCCCTGCGCTGTATGTTTGTGCGCGAGGGCGGGGCGAGTGACAACCCGCAGCGTACGCTAAAAGAGCAAAACGTCTTCTCGGTGCTGCATCAGCTTGGATTTACGTCTGACCTCTATGCGATGCAGAGCGAGATGTGGTTCTACAGCAACACCATGGCGCAAAACATCTCCTACCGCGAGCAGATTGGCGCAGAGGCGCGCAACCGTGGAAAACCTGTCGATGACATGCTGCTGATAGATGAGATGAAACTCTCCCTCAACGGTAAGCCTGATGGCAAGCACATGATCATCCTGCATACCAAAGGGTCGCACTTTAATTACACCCAACGCTATCCGCGTAGCTTTGCCAAATGGACGCCGGAATGTGTCGGGGTGGATAAAGACTGCACCAAAGCGCAGCTGATTAACTCCTACGATAACTCCGTAATGTATGTGGATCACTTTATTGATACGGTGATTGACCAGGTTCGTGATAAGAAAGCGATCGTCTTCTATGCGGCAGACCACGGTGAATCCATCAATGAATACGAGCATCTCCACGGTACGCCACGCAAGATGGCGCCGCCGGAGCAGTTCCGCGTGCCAATGATGGTGTGGATGTCCGACAAGTATCTGGAAGACCCGGAGAAAGCGAAGATGTTTGCTCAGCTGAAGAAAGAGGCGGAGATGAAGGTGCCGCGTCGTCACGTTGAGCTGTATGACACCATCATGGGTTGTCTCGGCTATACCTCACCGGATGGTGGAATTAACGAAAACAACAACTGGTGTAAACTCCCTGATAACAGCGCAAAAGCCGCGCAGTAGCTGCTCTGGCGAGAATATCGCCAGTTGAATGGCTTTTTGAAAATAAGGGATTGACGGGGGCGCACCTCAGCAGTAAGATGCGCTCCGCATTCGGCGAGTAGCGCAGCTTGGTAGCGCAACTGGTTTGGGACCAGTGGGTCGGAGGTTCGAATCCTCTCTCGCCGACCACATTCCGAAAAGGGCTAACCGCAAGGTTAGCCCTTTTTGCATTATGACCTTACCCCACCAGAGTATCCAAAACGCCTGTTAGACCGGCTTCTTCCTGTCTGTTAACGATTTTGTGACATAATCCATTGTATTTTTTTATATATAGATTGATCTTTTTTCGCGTTGCTTATGGATAAGCTCAGCATTTTTCGCTGTGCGTTTTAACGTTCGCGGTATTTAGTGCTCAGATAATCACCATTCTGCAAGAAAATTTACCCATTCTGAATAAAAGTTAATCACTGATTGTGGCGAAATAGGGAGAGAGTTGTGCTGCAACATGGCGAGTAGCATAAATTTCCCTGCTGAAAACTGGCGCTCGTGGTTTTTTTAATCTTTGTTTGCGGTTTCTCACACTCAGCGTAAATCCCCGTCACCTGTATTGACGTTTTCACATTCTGTTGACAGATTGTAGGGCATGAGGGGCATTTCAGGGACGATCTGCGCTGCAACTCAAACGCTCTTCTGAAAGGATTCTCCATCCCTTTAACGCCTTCGGGCACCTCCGACCGGACCGGGTAAAAAATAAATAAAGGTCTGGCGGCGTAACACAACAAAGCAAAACATCACATTGGAGCAGAATAATGAGTATTTCCTTGAAGAAGTCAGGGATGCTGAAGCTTGGTCTGAGCCTGGTGGCTATGACCGTGGCAGCAAGCGTACAGGCAAAAACCCTGGTTTACTGTTCTGAAGGCTCGCCGGAAGGCTTTAACCCACAGCTCTTTACCTCTGGTACGACGTACGACGCAAGCTCTGTACCGATCTATAACCGTCTGGTTGAATTCAAAACCGGTACCACGGAAGTGATTCCGGGTCTGGCTGAGAAGTGGGACGTCAGCGAAGACGGTAAAACCTATACCTTCCACCTGCGCCAGGGCGTGAAGTGGCAGGACAGCAAAGATTTCAAACCAACGCGCGACTTTAATGCCGACGACGTTGTGTTCTCCTTCGACCGTCAGAAAAACGCCCAGAACCCGTACCACAAAGTCTCTGGCGGCAGCTATGAATACTTCGAAGGGATGGGCCTGCCGGATCTGATCTCTGAAGTGAAAAAAGTGGACGATAATACCGTTCAGTTCGTGCTGACGCGTCCTGAAGCGCCGTTCCTGGCTGACCTGGCCATGGACTTCGCCTCTATTCTTTCCAAAGAGTACGCGGACAACATGCTGAAAGCCGGTACGCCGGAGAAAGTCGACCTGAACCCAATCGGTACCGGTCCATTCCAGCTGCTGCAGTACCAGAAAGACTCCCGTATTCTGTATAAAGCGTTCGAAGGCTACTGGGGCACCAAGCCGAAGATTGACCGTCTGGTCTTCTCCATCACGCCTGATGCGTCCGTACGTTATGCAAAACTGCAGAAAAACGAATGTCAGGTGATGCCATACCCGAACCCGGCTGATATCGCCCGCATGAAGCAGGACAAGAACATCAACCTGCTTGAGCAGGCTGGCCTGAACGTGGGCTATCTCTCTTTCAACACCGAGAAGAAACCGTTTGATGACGTGAAAGTGCGTCAGGCGCTGACCTACGCGGTGAACAAAGAAGCGATTATCAAGGCGGTTTACCAGGGCGCTGGCGTTGCAGCCAAAAACCTGATCCCACCAACCATGTGGGGCTATAACGACGACGTTAAAGACTACTCCTACGATCCTGAGAAAGCGAAAGCGCTGCTGAAAGAAGCGGGCCAGGATAAAGGCTTCACCGTCGAGCTGTGGGCGATGCCGGTACAGCGTCCGTACAACCCGAACGCACGCCGTATGGCAGAAATGGTTCAGGCTGACTGGGCTAAGATTGGCGTTCAGGCCAAGATTGTGACCTACGAGTGGGGCGAGTACCTGAAGCGCGCCAAAGCGGGTGAGCACCAGGCAGTCATGATGGGCTGGACCGGTGATAACGGGGATCCGGACAACTTCTTCGCCACCCTGTTCAGCTGCGCGGCGGCAAAAGACGGTTCTAACTACTCTCGCTGGTGCTACAAGCCGTTTGAAGACCTGATCCAGCCGGCGCGTGCGACCGACGATCACAACAAACGTATTGAACTGTACAAGCAGGCGCAGGTTGTTATGCACGATCAGGCTCCGGCGCTGATTGTGGCTCACTCCACCGTGTACGAGCCAGTGCGTAAAGAAGTGAAAGGCTACGTGGTTGATCCACTGGGCAAACACCACTTCGAAAACGTATCGGTTGAATAATTAAAAGCAACGCCAGGCGGCGCTGCGCTTGCACTGGCCTACGGTCTGTAGGTCGGGTAAGCGTAGCGCCACCCGGCAGCAGTGCTTAATTCTCTCTCTGAAAGGAGAGGGGATAAGATTTGTGAGCAATACAGACGTCACGCCACTGGTCGTGCGTCATCAGAGAGAATCCGGGTTATGTTGCAGTTCATCCTCCGACGTCTGGGACTTGTTATCCCCACGTTTATCGGTATCACCCTTCTCACTTTTGCCTTCGTCCATATGATCCCCGGCGACCCGGTAATGATTATGGCGGGCGAGCGTGGTATTTCCCCTGAGCGCCATGCACAGCTGTTGGCTGAACTCGGCCTCGATAAGCCGATGTGGCAGCAGTATCTCCACTATATCTGGGGCGTGCTGCACGGTGATTTAGGGATTTCGTTGAAAAGCCGTCTTCCGGTGTGGGACGAGTTCGTGCCGCGTTTTAAAGCGACACTGGAGCTTGGCGTCTGCGCCATGATTTTCGCCACCGCGGTGGGTATCCCTGTTGGGGTACTGGCTGCCGTCAAGCGTGGCTCTATTTTTGACCATACCGCCGTGGGCCTGGCGCTGACCGGCTACTCCATGCCTATCTTCTGGTGGGGCATGATGCTGATCATGCTGGTCTCGGTGCAGCTAAACCTGACACCAGTTTCCGGGCGCGTCAGCGATATGGTCTTCCTGGACGACTCCAACCCGCTCACCGGCTTTATGCTGATTGATACGGCTATCTGGGGTGAAGAGGGCAACTTCATGGATGCCGTCGCGCATATGATCCTGCCTGCCATGGTGCTGGGCACTATTCCTCTGGCGGTGATCGTCCGTATGACCCGTTCATCGATGCTGGAAGTGCTGGGTGAGGATTACATCCGCACCGCCCGCGCCAAGGGCCTGACGCGTATGCGCGTCATTATCGTCCATGCGCTGCGTAACGCCATGCTGCCGGTAGTGACCGTTATCGGTCTCCAGGTGGGGACGTTGCTGGCGGGGGCGATCCTGACCGAAACCATCTTCTCCTGGCCGGGCCTGGGACGCTGGCTGATTGACGCGCTGCAGCGCCGTGACTATCCGGTTGTGCAGGGCGGTGTTCTGCTGGTCGCGACGATGATTATCCTCGTCAACCTGCTGGTCGATTTGCTGTACGGCGTGGTGAACCCGCGTATTCGTCATAAGAAGTAAGGGGCCATCATGTCACAGGTTTCTGAAAACAAAGTTGTTGCTGCACCGGTTCCGATGACGCCGATGCAGGAGTTCTGGCACTACTTCAAGCGCAACAAAGGCGCGGTGGTGGGGCTGGTGTATGTCGCTATCATGATCCTGATTGCGGTGTTCGCAAACGTGCTGGCGCCGTATAACCCGGCGGATCAGTTCCGCGATGCGCTGCTCGCCCCGCCTGCCTGGCAGGACGGCGGTAGCCTGGCGCACCTGCTGGGGACCGATGATGTGGGCCGCGATGTGCTGTCGCGTCTGATGTACGGTGCGCGCCTGTCGCTGCTGGTCGGCTGTCTGGTGGTGGTGTTATCTCTGATTATGGGGATCGTGCTGGGTCTGGTTGCCGGTTACTTCGGCGGCATTGTTGATAACATCATCATGCGTATCGTCGACATCATGCTGGCGCTGCCAAGCCTGCTGCTGGCGCTGGTGCTGGTGGCGATCTTCGGGCCGTCGATCGGTAACGCCGCCCTGGCGCTAACGTTCGTGGCGCTTCCTCACTACGTGCGTTTAACCCGCGCGGCGGTGCTGGTGGAAGTGAACCGCGACTACGTCACGGCGTCTCGCGTAGCGGGGGCCGGTGCGATGCGCCAGATGTTTGTCAATATCTTCCCGAACTGCCTTGCGCCGCTGATCGTTCAGGCGTCGCTCGGTTTCTCTAACGCCATTCTTGATATGGCCGCTCTTGGCTTCCTGGGCATGGGTGCGCAGCCGCCAACACCGGAGTGGGGCACCATGCTCTCCGACGTGTTGCAGTTCGCACAAAGCGCCTGGTGGGTTGTCACCTTCCCGGGTCTGGCAATCCTGCTGACGGTGCTGGCATTTAACCTGATGGGTGATGGCCTGCGTGATGCGCTTGATCCCAAACTGAAGCAGTAAGAGGCACGAGATGGCGTTATTAAATGTAGATAAATTATCGGTGCACTTCGGCGATGAAGGCACCCCGTTTCGCGCCGTGGACCGCATCAGCTACAGCGTCAATCAGGGCGAAGTGGTGGGTATCGTTGGGGAGTCCGGTTCCGGTAAGTCAGTGAGCTCGCTGGCGATCATGGGGCTGATTGATTACCCGGGCCGCGTGATGGCGGAAAACCTGCAGTTCAACGGTCAGGACCTGAAGCGCATTTCTGAAAAACAGCGCCGCCAGCTGGTGGGCGCGGAAGTGGCGATGATTTTCCAGGATCCGATGACCAGCCTGAACCCGTGCTACACCGTCGGTTTCCAGATTATGGAAGCGATTAAGGTGCACCAGGGCGGGAATAAGAAAACCCGTCGTCAGCGGGCGATCGATCTCCTGAACCAGGTGGGTATTCCTGACCCGGCATCCCGTCTGGACGTTTACCCGCACCAGCTTTCTGGCGGGATGAGCCAGCGCGTGATGATCGCCATGGCGATTGCCTGTCGGCCAAAGCTGCTGATTGCGGATGAACCGACGACGGCGCTGGATGTGACCATTCAGGCACAAATCATCGAGCTGCTGCTGGAGCTGCAGCAGAAAGAGAATATGGCGCTGGTGCTGATTACGCACGATCTGGCGCTGGTGGCCGAAGCCGCGCACAAAATCATCGTGATGTATGCCGGCCAGGTGGTCGAGACCGGAAATTCGCACGATATCTTCCGCGCGCCGCGTCACCCGTATACCCAGGCGCTTTTACGCGCGCTGCCGGAGTTTGCTCAGGATAAAGCGCGTCTGGCATCGCTGCCGGGTGTGGTGCCGGGTAAATATGACCGTCCGCAGGGCTGTCTGCTCAATCCGCGCTGTCCGTATGCGACGGACAAATGCCGGGCGGAAGAGCCAGAGCTGAACCAGCTGGCTGACGGTCGTCAGTCGAAATGCCACTACCCACTCGATGATGCCGGGAGGCCAACACTATGAGTACGCAACAGGCCACCACGCAACAGCCGCTGTTGCAGGCCATCGACCTGAAAAAATATTACCCGGTGAAGAAGGGACTGTTTGCCCCTGAACGCCTGGTGAAAGCGCTGGACGGCGTCTCCTTTAACCTCGAACGCGGTAAAACGCTGGCGGTGGTGGGAGAGTCAGGCTGCGGGAAATCGACGCTGGGCCGTCTGCTGACGATGATTGAAGTGCCGACCGGCGGTGAACTTTATTATCAGGGCCAGGATCTGCTCAAGCACGATCCGCAGGCGCAGAAGCTGCGTCGCCAGAAAATCCAGATTGTGTTCCAGAACCCGTATGGTTCTTTGAACCCGCGTAAAAAAGTGGGGCAGATTCTGGAAGAGCCTCTGCTGATTAACAGCAATCTGAGCAAAGAGCAGCGCCGTGAAAAAGCGCTGGCGATGATGGCGAAGGTCGGCCTCAAAACCGAGCATTACGACCGCTATCCGCATATGTTCTCCGGTGGCCAGCGTCAGCGTATCGCCATCGCACGCGGTCTGATGCTTGACCCGGACGTAGTGATTGCCGATGAGCCGGTGTCGGCGCTCGACGTCTCCGTGCGGGCGCAGGTGCTGAACCTGATGATGGATCTGCAGCAGGAGCTGGGACTCTCTTACGTGTTCATCTCCCACGACCTGTCGGTGGTGGAGCATATTGCCGATGAAGTGATGGTGATGTACCTGGGGCGCTGCGTGGAGAAGGGGACCAAAGACCAGATCTTTAATAACCCTCGCCACCCGTACACCCAGGCGCTGCTGTCCGCGACGCCGCGTCTGAACCCGGACGATCGTCGTGAGCGTATTAAGCTGACGGGAGAGCTGCCAAGCCCGCTGAATCCGCCGCCGGGATGTGCATTCAACGCCCGCTGCAGCCGTCGCTTTGGCCCCTGTACCCAGCTACAGCCGCAGCTGAAGGAGTATGGCGGCCAGTTGGTGGCCTGCTTCGCGGTCGATCAGGATGAAAACGGCGAGAAGCCACACGCATAACGAAAAAAACCGGCGCTAAGCCGGTTTTTTTATGTCTGCTTTATTATTTCCGCAGGCGAATCTGGTCGACGGCGTGCTTCTCGCTCTTGGTGAGGATCAGGCTCGCGCGCTCGCGCGTCGGCAGGATGTTCTCTTTGAGGTTCACGTAGTTGATCTCATTCCACAGCCCCGTCGCCACATTGATCGCTTCTTCTTCAGAAAGCTGAGCATAGTGGTGGAAATAGGAGTCCGGATCGGTGAACGCCCCTTCGCGGAACTTCAGGAAGCGGTTGATGTACCAGTTCTGCAGCAGATCTTCCGGCGCATCGACGTAAATAGAGAAATCGACGAAATCCGAGACAAAGACGTGATGCGGATCGTGAGGATAGTCCATACCGCTTTGCAGCACGTTCAGACCTTCCAGAATGAGAATATCCGGCTGGACCACCGTTTTATCCCCACCCGGAATGCGATCGTAGATCAGGTGCGAATAGACCGGCGCTGTTACGTGAGGCACGCCGGATTTCAGGTCGGAGACAAATTTCACCAGACGGTGCATATCATAAGAGAGCGGGAAGCCTTTCTTCTTCATCAGCCCGCGTTCTTTTAAGACTTCGTTTGGATGCAGAAAGCCGTCGGTCGTGATCAGCTCCACGCTGCGGTGTTCCGGCCAGCGGCTCAACAGCGCCTGCAGAACGCGTGCGGTGGTACTTTTACCCACGGCCACGCTGCCTGCGATACTAATGATATAAGGAATGCGTTGACCGTTCGTCCCGAGAAACTGCTCCAGCACCGCCTGACGACGCAGGTTCGAGCTGATATAGAAGTTAAGCAAGCGAGAGAGGGGGAGATAAATTTCTGCCACCTCTTCAAGGGACAGATCTTCGTTTATCCCTTTTAACCGTGCGATTTCACCTTCCGTCAGCGTCATAGGGACGGAATCACGCAGGGCAGCCCACTGGCTGCGGTTAAAGTGAAGATAAGGCGTCATTAACGTTTGCTCTTTTTTGCTCATAAGCATGCTTCAGTGAGCCAGCGCTATACTGCCGGATCGTGGCTCATCACACAGTTAATTTTGGACAATGGGCAGGAGGTTAACACCAGATGGCAGGAATAATAAGAAAAAAGATGGATAGCGCTGCGTTACGCGGAAGCCGTCACGCTATGGTGTATATAGTGTAAATCACGCGTGCATGTTGATTATTTGACCCGTAATGACTACTTTTACAGCGCTTAGCGCTTCGTTCGCATAAAATGTGAGCGAAAGAACGTTTTATGCAAATTTTTAGTTGCATGACCGCGCAGGTATCCATAGAATGCGCGCTACTTGATGCCGACTTAGCTCAGTAGGTAGAGCAACTGACTTGTAATCAGTAGGTCACCAGTTCGATTCCGGTAGTCGGCACCATCAAGTCCGGTGGGGTTCCCGAGCGGCCAAAGGGAGCAGACTGTAAATCTGCCGTCACAGACTTCGAAGGTTCGAATCCTTCCCCCACCACCACTTTCTGGCAGCGTAAATGCCGCCGGAGCTGGTTGGAAAAATTAGCCAGCTCAAACTGAAAAAGAGAGAAATCTCTTTTTTTGTTACAGAAAGAACTGGGTAGCCGAGTTTCAGGATGCGGGCATCGTATAATGGCTATTACCTCAGCCTTCCAAGCTGATGATGCGGGTTCGATTCCCGCTGCCCGCTCCAATACGTGCTGATATGGCTCAGTTGGTAGAGCGCACCCTTGGTAAGGGTGAGGTCCCCAGTTCGACTCTGGGTATCAGCACCACTTCACTTCTCCTTCCCGTTTCTCTCTGTTTCAATTTTACTGTATTCAACAATTCAGGCATTTCGCCTGGTTGATGTGGTGATATCACCGATTTATCCGTGTCTTAGAGGGACAATCGATGTCTAAAGAAAAGTTTGAACGTACAAAACCGCACGTTAACGTCGGTACTATCGGCCACGTTGACCATGGTAAAACAACGCTGACCGCTGCAATCACTACCGTTCTGGCAAAAACCTACGGTGGTTCTGCTCGTGCATTCGACCAGATCGATAACGCACCAGAAGAAAAAGCTCGTGGTATCACCATCAACACCTCTCACGTTGAGTACGACACCCCGACTCGCCACTACGCACACGTAGACTGCCCAGGCCACGCCGACTATGTTAAAAACATGATCACCGGTGCTGCGCAGATGGACGGCGCGATCCTGGTTGTTGCTGCGACTGACGGCCCAA
>NZ_VWWX01000005.1:0-270301 GCF_011752745.1 Enterobacter sp. Acro-832 | reverse complement strand
GCCTTACCAGCTGATTACTCCCAAAAGGGTGACGGTCGTTTTCTCGTTATTAGAAAAAATATTACGCAAATATTTCGCATCAAAATAACATTCTCCTCGACGTCCGCATCTGGCACAGAGCGGACATTCATATTCATCTCCCTTTCTCTCTATCGACCCACCGCCACTCTCAGGTATGAAGGCGTTTATCACCATGTTCAGAAAAGCGATGGGCAGCGCGCCCCGCCCATTACTTTGCCGAACGGAAAAACAGCGGCCGTTAACCCGGCCCCTCGCTCCCCGCCGCCAGCAGCGGCACCACCACGTCGCTGATGGGCACCGCAATGCCGTGTTTGCGGCCGTAGCGCTGGATCACGCCGTTGCGGATATCCCACTCCATCGGGCGATCCGCCTGACGGTCAGCGAGAATCGACGTACCCAAATCCACTGGCGCGCGCTGAAAGTTCGCCAGAATCTCCTGCGCCACGTCATCGGCCAGCTTCGCCCCTTCGGCGCGGGCGACAGTAAGCCCCTCGCGCAGGTAGGCCAGCGCAAGCTCGCTGATATCCTCGCGCCTGAACATCCCGGCGCGGCGGTTAGCGAGCACCATGAGCCCGGCGACCGCGTTTTGCAGCAGCTTGCGCCAGGCGACGGTGGGGAAATCAGCCGAGAGTTCAACTTCACAGCGCGTACCGCGAAGCGCCTCCACCACCCGCTGCGCCTGCGGCACGTCCGGCAGCGTCAGGCGCGGCTTCGCCCGTAGCCAGACGGAGGCATCCGGCTCGCGCTGCGCCGGGAACCAGACCACCGACGGCAGCACCGTTGCGCCACTGACCCAAGGCTCAAGCTGCGCCTTCTGCTCTACGCCATTTTGCAGCGCGCAGACCACGGTATTTTCATCGCAAAGGGCGCGCAGCCACCCGGCGCTGTCGGCATTTTGCGTCGTTTTTACCGCGATAAACACAAGGTCAACGGGGCGCGTGATGGCCGTCGGATCGGTGAATACCGGACCGGGCACCACCGTTTCCCCCTCGTCGTGACGCAGGCGTAATTCCGGATGCGCGGTGCGTCCGCAGAGCAGCGGCGTGCGGCCAGCGTCATGCAGCACCGCGGCAATGGTGGTGCCAATCGCACCGGGACCAATCAGCGCAATGGTTGGATAGTCAGACATGAGTCACTCCCCTTTTGCTAAGCCTGCTATCAGTTATACCACCCTGAGGCGAGCGCGCCACACCCGTTGTCTATACTCAACATTCACAGACAACGGAGTGCGCCATGCCTTTACCTGATTTTAAATCCTCTGAACCGTTCACCCTTGGCATCGAGCTCGAACTGCAGGTGGTTAACCCGCCGGGGTACGATCTCAGCCAGGACTCCTCCGCGCTCATCGCCGCCGTCAAAGACGACATCAAAGGCGGTGAAGTCAAACACGACATCACCGAAAGCATGCTCGAAATCGCCACCGGCGTGTGTCAGACCATCGATCAGGCGGCGGCGCAGTTCTCGGTGATGCAGCAGAGCATCCTGCGCGCGGCGGCGGAGCAGCACATTCAGATCTGCGGCGGGGGGACGCATCCGTTCCAGAAATGGCAGCGTCAGGAGGTGTGCGACGATGAGCGCTATAACGTCACGCTGGAGCGCTTTGGCTACCTGATTTTGCAGGCGACGGTGTTCGGCCAGCACGTGCACGTCGGCTGCCGGACCGGGGATGACGCGATTTACCTGCTGCACGGCCTGTCGCGCTTCGTGCCGCATTTTATCGCCCTGGCGGCCGCCTCGCCGTACATGCAGGGCACGGACACGAAGTTCTCCTCGTCGCGGCTCAACATCTTCTCCGGGTTCCCGGATAACGGACAGATGCCGTGGGTCAACAGCTGGCAGGAGTTCGAAGGGCTGTTCCGCCGCCTGAGCGCCACCAGCATGATCGACAGCATCAAAGATCTGCACTGGGATATTCGCCCCAGCCCGCATTTTGGCACCGTGGAGGTGCGGGTGATGGATACGCCGCTGACGCTCGGCCACGCGATTAACATCGCCGGGCTGATTCAGGCCACGTCGCACTGGCTGCTGACCACGCGGCCGTATAAGCATCAGGAAAAGGATTTTCTGCTCTACCGTTTTAACCGTTTTCAGGCGTGTCGCTACGGGCTGGAGGGGATCCTGACGGACGTGCACACCGGCGAGCACAAAACCGTGGCGGAAGATATCGCCTGGCTGCTGGAGCAGGTGGCGCCGTCGGCCGAGAAGCTCGGCGCGACAAGCGCAATCAATGAAATTGCCCTGCTGTTAAAGCAGGGCAAGAGCGAGGCGCAGCGCATGCGGGACTTTATCGCCGACGGCGGCTCGCTGATTTCTCTGGTGCAGAAGCACTGCGAGCTGTGGGCGACGAGTCCGTAAGGCCGTGACCCCACTCCCGCAGGCGCTGGAACAGCACGAACAGGGCCGGGATGAACAGAATCCCCACCACGGTCGCTACCAGCATGCCGCTGAAGACCGTGGTGCCGATGATGCGGCGGCTCTGGGCGCCTGCGCCGGTCGCCAGCATCATCGGCAAAACGCCGATAATGAACGACACGGCGGTCATCATCACCGCCCGGAAGCGGCGCGAGGCCCCTTCCCGCGCGGCATCGACAATCGCCATTCCGTCCATACGCCGTGCGCGGGCGAACTCGACGATAAGAATCGCGTTCTTGGCCGCTAACGCGATCAGCAATACCAGACCAATCTGCACGTACACGTCGTTGGCGTATCCGGCCATCCACAGCCAGACCAGCGCCCCGCCGATGGCAAACAGCACCGAGAGCATCACGCTTGCGGGGAGCGTCCAGCTCTCGTACTGGGCGACGAGGAACAGCCATGCCATCACCACCGCCGCCAGCACGATCCAGATCGCCTGATTGCCGGTCTGCTGCTCCTGGTACGACATGCCGCTCCAGGCGTAGTCGTAGCCAGCCGGCAGGCTTTCCGCCAGGATCTCACCCATCGCCGCCATCGCGGTGCTGCTGCTCACCCCAGCCGCTGCCGAGCCGCTCACCGACACGGACGGGAACTGGTTGTACTGCTGCAGGAACGGCGCGCCGACCGTCGGTGTGATGGTGACGAGGTTGCTCAGGCGCACCCGCTCGCCGCTGTTGCTGCGCACGAACAGCTCGCTGATCTGCTCTGCGCGCTCGCGCCACTGCATCTCGTTCTGCATCACCACGTGGTAGACGCGGTTGTTGATGCTGAAATCCCCGGCGCGCGTGCCGCCAAAGGCGGTTTGCAGGCTGCTGAAGATGCGCGACACCGGCACGTCAAGACGGGCGGCGCGCTCGCGGTCAACGGTCAGCGTCAGCTGCGGCACGTTGCTACTCCAGGTGGTAAACACGCGGCTCAGCTGCGGGTGCTGGTTGGCTTTCGCCAGCACCTCGCGGGTGACGCGCTCCAGCTCCGCCGGGCTCTGCCCCGCCTGGGCCTGGATGCGCAGGTCAAAGCCGGAGGCGTTGCCCAGCCCCGGCAGCGTCGGCGGCGCGAAGGTCATGATGGTCGCTTCCGGCAGGGCCAGCAGCTGGCGCTGCAGGGTGCCCATCACCTCCTCCAGCGGCGGACGCGCGCTCCAGTCCTTCAGCATGATGGAGATAAACCCGCCGTTGGAGGCGCTGGTGCCGTTGAGGATGTTAAATCCGGAGACCTGAATGACGTCCTCCACCGCCGGATTTTGGGCGATCAGCTCCCGCGCGGTGGTCATCACCGCTTCGGTGCGCTCCAGCGAAGCCGCTTCCGGCAGCTGAACGCTGGCGAAGAAGTAGCCCTGGTCCTCCTGCGGCAGGAAGCCTTTTGGCATCGACATAAAGCTGAACAGCACGACTGCCGCCGCGCCTGCGGTGGCAAGCAGCGCCAGCCACGGACGCAGGTTTAAGACATGCACGAGGCGGGTGTAGAAACAGCGCGTGGCATCCAGCCCGCGGTTGAAGGCGCGATAAATGGCCGCAGGTTTCTCCGGGCGCGGACGCAGCAGCATCGCGCACAGCGCGGGCGTCAGGGTCAGCGCCACCAGGCTTGAGAGCGTCACGGCGGTGGAGAGCGTCACCGCGAACTGGCGGTAGAGTTCGCCGACAATCCCCGGCAGCAGCGCCACCGGCACAAATACCGCCAGCAGCACCAGCGTCGTCGCAATCACCGGCCCGGCAATCTGGCGCAGCGCCAGCGCGGTTGCCGCCGTGCGGCTCTGCCCTTCCGCCATCAGCGTTTCAACGCTCTCCACCACCACGATGGCGTCATCCACCACCATGGTCAGCGCCAGAATAATGGCAAACAGGCTGAGGGTGTTGGCGGAGTAGCCCAGCGTGTAGAGCACCGCGAAGGTGCCCACCAGCGACACCGGAATGGCGAGGGCGACAATCAGCGTCGCGCGCCAGCTCTGCAGGAACAGGGAAACGACCACCACCACCGCCAGCATCGTCAGTGCCAGCGAGACGCCGATCTCTTTAATGGTCGCGGCGACAAAAGAGGTGGTGTCGAATTTCACCTCATAAACCAGGTCGTCCGGGAAGCGCGTTGAGAGGCGTTCCAGCTCCGCGCGTACCGCATCGGCGACGCGCAGGGCGTTGGCGGACGGCGTCGGGTAGATACCCAAATAGGCGGAGTCGTGCCCGTTCAGCTGCGCGCCGGAGCTGTAGCTGCGCGAGCCGAGCTCGATGGTGGCGACGTCCTTCAGGCGCACCAGCTGGCCCATCTCCCCGGCGCGGATGATGATGTCGGCAAACTCTTCGGCCTGGCTTAAGCGCCCCAGCCCGTTGATGGTCAGGATCTGCTGCTGGCCGTTAAACACCGGCGGGGTGCCCACCTGACCCGCAGCGCCCTGTACGTTCTGCTCACGCAGCGCCTGCGCCACGTCATCGGTGGTGACGTTCAGGGCGTTCATGCGGTCCGGGCGCAGCCAGATGCGCATGCTGTAGTCGCGCGCGCCGAACATCTGCACCTGCCCCACGCCGGGCAGACGCGACAGCGCCTCGCGCACCTGGGTGCTGGCATAATTGCTGACGAACAACGGCGTGTGGGTGTTATTCGGTGAGTAAAGACTTACCCCCATCATCAGGTTGGTGGCCCGCTTGCGCACCTGCACGCCGTTTTGCTGCGCCTCGGTCGGCAGCTGCGCCACGGCCTGCGCCACGCGGTTTTGCACATCGATGGCCGCGAGATCCGGATCGGTGCCCGCCGCAAAGGTAATGTTCAGGCTGTAAGTGCCTTCGTCCGAACTGGTGGACTCCATGTAAAGCATATGGTCCACGCCGTTCAGCTGCGTCTCCAGCGGCGTGGCGATGGCCTCCGCCACGTCAGCGGAGCTGGCACCGGGCCAGCTGGCAGAGACGTTCACCACCGGCGGCGTGATCTGCGGGTACTGCTCCACCGGGATAATCCTCAGCGCAATGGCCCCCAGCAGGGTGATGACCAGCGCAATCACCATCGCGAAGCGCGGGCGTTTGATGAAAAACGTCAGCATGATGGCTCCTTAATTCAGTATCTGGACAGCAGCGCCTGGCTGCACGCGCTGCGCGCCGTCAGTAATCGCTCGCTCACCGGGCTTCACGCCAGAGGTGATCTGGAACTGCTGGCTAATCTGACCAGCCACGTTCAGCGGGCGCATTTCGACGTTGCCGTCGGCATTAACGACCCAGGCAAAGTAGCCGTCGCCGTTCTGCTGGACCGCGGCGGCAGGCAGGGTCAGCACCGGCTGTTCGCTTGCCGGGCGCAAAAACACGTTCACATTGCCGCCGGGCAGCAGCTGATGGCGGGGATTGGCAAACTCGGCGCGCAGCATCACGCTGGCGGTACGCGGGTCAACGCGGTTATCCACTGATGTCAGCTCGCCGCTGACGCGCTGGCCGTTGCTGTCGATCAGCGCCTGCCAGGCACGCTTCATGGCGTTGATATCCGCATGCTGTCCGGCTTTGGCGGCAAACGCCCCCTCCTCCAGCGCAAAGGCGATGCGGATCGGGTCAAGCTGCACCACCTCCACCAACACGCCGCTGGCAGGATTCACCAGGCTGCCTACGTGGAAGCTGCTGTGCCCCACGCGGCCGTCAATCGGCGAGGTGATGCGGGTGTAGCTCAGGGTGACGTTGCGGGCTTCGAGCCGGGCCTTCGCCTGCTCGAGAGCAGCACTGGCGACGTCGCGCTGCATGCGGGCGTTGTCCACGTCGTGACGGCTGATGGCGTTGCTGCTGCCGAGACTTTCAAAGCGGGAAAGCTGCTGCTGCGCCTGGCGCAGCGTGGCTTCGGCGCTTTTCACTTCGGCCTGCGCCAGGCGCAGGGCGGCGCGCGGCTCGGCGTCGTCCAGCTCAAACAGCACGTCGCCTTTTTTCACGTACTGCCCGTCGCGGAAGTGGATTTTGGCAATCGCGCCTTCCGTTCGCGCCCGTAGCTCAACGGTGTGAATAGCTTCGATGCGCCCCGGGATCTGGCGCTCGGCGGCGTGGGCGGTTTGCTCCACGGTGGCGACGCGAACGGGAATGGCGGCGAATGCGGGTTGCAGGGTACTGACAAGAAGTGCTAACAGGACCGGGAGTTTCATGGGAGTACCTCAGCGTTGTTTCTCCCCTCACCCCGGCCCTCTCCCCAAAGGGGCGAGGGAGAAAACCGGGCGGTCCCCTCTCCCCTGTGGGGAGAGGGTTAGGGTGAGGGGTAAGGTTTTCGTTATGCAGCCTTACGGAACCTGCGGGTCAGTCGCTTCTCGATTTCGACGACGAAGAACATCACGCCTGCAACGGCCAGGGTCACAAACCAGTAGCGCAGCGGCAGGGCTTCGGTGCCGAACAGCATCTGCATAAACGGCAGGTAGATAATCGCCGCCTGGAGCAGGAACAGCACGCCCGTCACCAGCCAGATCCCTTTGTTCGCCAGCAGGCCGCGGTTTAGGGAGAACCCTTCGGTGTTGCGGCAGTTAATCATGTATACCCACTGGGCGCAGACCAGCATCTGCAGCAGCACGGTGCGGATGAACTCCGCGCTGTGGCCGCGCGGGGCCAGCCAGGCTTCCAGCGCAAAGGCGGCGATGGCAATCATGGTGCCGACGAAGGCCACGCGCCAGACGGCGTAGGCGTCCATCACGTGCTGCCCGGTCTGACGCGGCGGACGGCGCATGATGTTGCGCTCGGCGGCCTCAAAGGCCAGGCCGAAGGAGAGCGTGGCGGAGGTGGCCATGTTCATCCACAGAATCAGCACCGGCGTCAGCGGAATGATGTTCCCCGCCAGCAGCGCAATCACAATCAGCAGCCCCTGCGCCAGGTTGGTCGGCATGATGAACAGGATGGTCTTCTTCAGGTTGTCGTAAACGCGACGCCCCTCTTTCACCGCGCTGGCGATGGTGGCGAAGTTATCGTCCGTCAGGACCATGTCCGCCGCCTCTTTGGTCACTTCCGTGCCCTTAATGCCCATCGCAATACCCACGTCCGCCTGACGCAGCGCCGGGGCATCGTTCACGCCGTCGCCGGTCATGCCGACGATTTCGCCTTTGTCCTGCAGCGCTTTCACCAGGCGCAGCTTATGCTCCGGGCTGGTACGGGCGAAGATGTCATACTTCACCGCGGCTTCCGCCAGCTCGGCGTCGTCCATCTTCTCCAGCTCGTAGCCGGTAACCGCCTGCTCGCTGTTGCTGATCCCCAGCATCTGCCCGATGCTCATTGCCGTCTGCGGGTGATCGCCGGTGATCATCTTCACGCGGATCCCCGCCTGCTGGCAGGCGTTAATCGCGTCAATGGCTTCCGGGCGCGGCGGATCCATCATCCCGGCGATGCCGAGGAAGATCAGGCCGTGGCTGAGGTCATCGTGCGTCAGTTCCTGCTCGCCGTTCGCTGGTTTGAACGCCGCGGCGACCATGCGCAGCCCCTGACGCGCATAGCGCTCCATCTCACTTTCCCAGTACGTGCGGTTGAAGGCTTCTGCACCGTGACGGGTCTGCTGCTGCGCACAGAGGGCGAAAATGACGTCCGGCGCGCCGGTGATCAGGATCTGCTCCTCACCGCCAATCTGGTAGTGGGTGCTCATGTACTTGTACTGCGAGTCGAACGGGATCTTGTTAACCAGCGCGGTCATCACCGGCTCAAGGCTGGCTTTCGCCGCCAGCACCTTCAGCGCGCCCTCGGTTGGGCCGCCGGTGATACCCCACAGCCCGCGATCGTCCTGAATCAGCTGGCTGTCGTTACACAGGTCGATGGTGCGCAGGTACTGCTCCAGCACGGTGCCCGGCTGGATCTGCACCGGCTCGTCGCTGCCTTCCAGGTAGATGTTACCCACCGGCTCGTAGCTGTTGCCGTCCACGCGGTAGCAGGCGTCGGCGGTGATGATGGCTTTGACCGTCATCTCGTTCATGGTCAGGGTACCGGTTTTATCCGAACAGACCACGGTCATCGCGCCGAGCGTTTCAACCGTCGGCAGCTTGCGGATAATCGCCCGCTTGCGCGCCATCGCCTGCACGCCCAGGGAGAGGATGATGGAGATAATGGCCGGCAGACCTTCCGGTACGGAAGCCACCGCCAGGCTAATCAGGGAGAGCAGGAGCTCACCCATCGGGATCTCGCGGAACGCCAGGCTGAAGACAAACAGCGCGGCCATCATCGCCAGAATAATCGCGAAGATCGCTTTACCCAGCTTGTCCATCTGCACCAGCAGCGGCGTACGGTGCTTCTCGATACCCGCCATCATCTGGTTGATGTGGCCGAGTTCCGTATCCTGACCGGTCGCGGTGACCACACCGATGCCGCCGCCCGCGCTGACGGTCGTCCCGGAGAAGACCATATTGGTGCGATCGCCCAGCGGTAATTCGCCGCTCAGCGGATTAACGTGTTTATCCACCACGGTGGATTCACCGGTCAGAATCGCCTCTTCCACGCGTAAATTATGCGCTTCAATTAAACGTATATCCGCCGGAATACGATCCCCCGCGCGTAATACAATAATATCGCCCGGGACTATTTCAGTTGTGGGGATTGTTTCATGGTTGCCGTTACGAATAACGCGCGCCTCGCTGGCGAGCATATTACGAATACTCTTCAGGGATTTTTCCGCGTTGCTTTCCTGAATATGACCAATTAAGGCATTGATTACCGCCACGCCCAAAATAACCAGCGTATCAACCCAGTGGCCCATTACTGCCGTTAATACGGCGGCGGCCAGCAGGACATAAATCAGCACATCATTAAAATGGGCCAGGAAACGCAGCCAGGCGGGTTTGCCTTTTTTCTCCGGCAGCGCGTTCGGCCCTGTTTTTTGCAGACGCGCCTGCGCCTCTGCACGGTCCAGACCGCTGGCCTGGCTCTGCGCGTGTGCAAGCACCTGCTCTACGGTCTGCTGGTATGCCAGCCCGCCGGAAGGCGGCACGTTCGGAATCACTTTTTTTTCAGTCATCGTATTTTTCCTTCAATTTCCGGTGAACAGAAGCCTGAATTCCTTTCGGGCTTAAATAAATTCATTTTAAAGTCTTGCGGGTAAAATTGATCTACCGCAATATAATGACTTCTCGGTTATTCAAAACTGATTAAAACTATTTCGATGACCTGATTTTTACAAAATATTTCTAAACCAAAACTAAACAAGGGGGAACCATGTGGGGTATTTATCGCGGGCGCAGACTGGTGTTATACGTTATCGCGGCCATTGTTATTGCCACGTTAATTGGTTATAGCACCTATACATTTGTAAAATTATTTTCCTGATGCGGACGTTTATTTACACAACGCGATATTAATATAAACGCCGGGTCGTATGTTGTTATTTGTGCGCAGTAATAATGTCTTTGTTTTATTCAAAAAGGTCAGCGGGGCTGATATTGCTTTACGTTACAGAATGCCGGACAATGACATTTTTAACTGACGATTAACATTACGATGAAACACCCGCTAGAATCGCTGCTCACCGCAGGCGGCATTTTATTACTGGCCCTGCTTTCGTGCCTGCTGCTCCCGGCGCCTTCGCTTGGGCTGGTGCTGGCGCAGAAACTGGTTCAGACCTTTCACATGGTCGATCTTAACCAGCTCTATACCATTCTGTTCTGCGTGTGGTTTTTACTGCTCGGGGCGATTGAATTCTTCGTGCTGCGTTTCGTCTGGCGACGCTGGTTTTCACTCGCGTCCTGAGCCCATAAAAAAGCCGGGTGGCGGCTACGCCTTACCCGGCCTACACGCGACAGGTTAATGTGTCTGGCTATGGTTCTCTTTACGGTACGCACCCGGCGGCTGGTTGAACGTACGGGTGAAGATACGGGTAAACGTCTGCTGCGAGTCAAACCCGTAACGCAGGCAGATGTCGTACACCCGGGCGTCGGATTCTCGCAGATCGCGCGCCGCCAGCAGCAGCTTACGTTCACGAATATAACGCCCCAGACTCTCCCCTTTGTACTGCATAAACAGCCGCTGCAGGTGCCATTTCGAGTAACCCGCGTGGCGGGCAATCTCTTCTATTCGTAATGGCTGGTGCAGATTGTCGTCGATCCATTCGACGATAGTGTCGATGACTTGAGCGGAAATGGTCATACTGCTGTCCCCCTCTGCTTCTCGCTTAAACATTATTCCCACCACGCACGAAAGGTTTGTGCGCTGTCGCTTACCCGGACGGGCTCGCCCAGTTCCGGCGTCAGCAACCGATAATTTTTATCCTTGCTGGCTTTTGCCAGCTGGATCAGCGGATCGTTCCAGGCGTGTTTCGCCAGCACGAAGCGTCCGTTATGCCCGGGCACCACGGCTTTCGCGTTCAGATCCGCCGAGGCCTGCGCCGTTTCCTCCGGCAGCATGTGGATGTACTTCCAGTCCTGGTCGTACTGGCCGTTTTCCATGATGGCGACGTCCACTTCGCCAAACTGTTCACCGATGGCCCTGAAGTGCGGGCCGTAACCGGAATCCCCGCTGTAGTAAACCTTCTGCTCTGGCGTGACGAACATGAAGCTGCCCCACAGGGTGCGATCGCGTTTGATGCCGCGACCGGAGAAGTGACGCGCTGGCAGAACGTGCACCGTCAATTCATCGCTGATGCGTACCGACTGGTTCCAGTCGCGCTCGTCAATAATCTCGGGCTTCATCCCCCAGTAGCGCAGGTGGGATCCCACGCCCAGCGGCGTCACCACCCGCTTCACCTTCGGCAGTAGCGCCTTGATAGTGGCGTAATCCAGATGATCGTAGTGATCGTGCGAGATAATCAGCAGGTCGATCTCCGGCATGCGTTCAGCACACCACGGATACTCCCCGGCAAAGGCCTTATTGAGGAACGAGAACGGCGCGGCATAGTTGCCAAGAACCGGGTCAATCAGGATGCGTTTGCCCGCGAGCTGCAGATACCACGAAGAGTGACCGAGCCACACCAGGGTGTCCTGCTCCAGCGGCAGGCTCGCAAGATCGGTTTTCACCAGCGGCAGCGGCTGGGTCGGGCGGGCGTTTTCGGTTTTTTTAGTCAGAAACTCCCACATCGCGACCAGCATATTTTTGTCACCGTTATATCCCGGTGTCGGCAGCGTATTGTGGAATTTCCCCTCGCGATACTGTGGGGAGGCCTCCACTTCGGTGAGGCGTTCACCCTGCGGCGGCTGGCCGAATCCGGCATTCAGAACAAACGGTAAACTCGCGGCTGAAGCAATAATCATGATTAACACCACGCAGATGAAGAGAGGTTTTTTCATATCCTGACCCGAAAACGCGCCCCATCCGATAGCGTGCGCAGGGTAAACTTGATTATGAGTGAGTAAGCACTCATTATAGATATGATGATAAAGTCGTCAAGACGTTTTCGATCTTTGACATTCCGCGTTGCAGCGTGTCAAAGCACGTGTTTCAATCAGGGTTTTTATAATTGACAGGAGGAAAAATTTAGTGGCACGTCCGAAGAGTGAAGATAAAAAACAGGCCTTACTGGAAGCCGCAACGGCGGCGTTTGCACAGTCAGGCATTGCCGCCTCAACGGCGCTCATTGCCCGTAAGGCGGGCGTCGCCGAAGGCACCCTGTTCCGCTACTTTGCTACGAAAGACGATCTGCTGAATGCCCTCTATCTGCATCTGAAGCAGGATCTCTGCCAGACCATGCTGGCAAACCTCGATCGCACCATCACGCTGCCTAAAGAACATACCCGCAATATCTGGAACAGCTATGTGGACTGGGGTATTCGTAACCCCGTTGCGCATGCGGCGATCCGCCAGATTGGCGTCAGTGAAAAGCTGAGCGTCGAAACGGAACAGGCGGTGAAAGAGATGTTTCCGGAGCTGCATGAACTCTGCCGCCGTTCGGTGCGTCAGGTGTTTATGTCTGATGAATTTAAAACATTTGGCGATGCGCTTTTCTTATCGCTGGCCGAAAGTACGATGGAATTTGCCACCCGCGATCCGTCCCGCGCCGTTGAGTTTAAAGCGCTCGGCTTTGAGGTGATGTGGCGCGGGCTTGCCCAGGAAGAGAGCGATGGACAGTAAAACGTTGCAGGAGCATGCAAAACGCGTGGCGCTTGAACTGCCGTTCACCGAACACTGCTGGCCGTTTGGGCCGGAGTTTGACGTGTTTAAAGTGGGTGGAAAAATTTTCATGATTGTGGCCGTCGCACACGGGCGGCCGCACGTCAGCCTGAAGTCAGACCCGGAGAAATCGCTGTTAAATCAGCAGATTTATCGCGGCGTTGAACCGGGCTATCACCTCAACAAAAAGCACTGGATCTCTCTTTACGGTACGGACGACGTGACGCCGGAACTGGTTACCGATCTCATCAATGATTCGTGGCATCTGGTGGTGGATAAACTGCCGAAAAAAGACCAGAAGTGGATCCGGCCGGTCTGATTGTTCGTCTTAGACGAACAGATTAAACGCTCGAATTGCCCTTATCTTTTTCCCCGTCCCGCTGTAATCTGCTCATCTTTCGCGCCCGCACGCGGGCGAATTTCATCATCAGGAGTTGTTATGGATATCATTTCTGTTGCGCTGAAACGCCACTCCACCAAGGCGTTCGACGCAAGCAAAAAACTGACCGCTGAAGAAGCGGAAAAAATCAAAACCCTGCTGCAGTACAGCCCGTCCAGCACCAACTCCCAACCGTGGCACTTCATTGTGGCCAGCACCGAGGAAGGAAAAGCGCGCGTGGCGAAATCCGCGGCAGGCACCTATGTGTTCAATGAACGCAAAATGCTGGATGCCTCTCACGTGGTGGTGTTCTGCGCGAAAACCGCGATGGACGATGCCTGGCTGGAGCGCGTTGTCGATCAGGAAGAAGCCGACGGTCGCTTCAACACCCCGGAAGCCAAAGCCGCGAACCATAAGGGCCGCACCTATTTCGCCGACATGCACCGCGTGGATCTGAAAGATGACGACCAATGGATGGCGAAGCAGGTTTACCTGAACGTCGGCAACTTCCTGCTGGGCGTGGGCGCAATGGGCCTGGACGCGGTACCGATCGAAGGTTTCGACGCCGCGATCCTCGACGAAGAGTTTGGCCTGAAAGAGAAGGGCTTCACCAGCCTGGTGGTGGTGCCGGTTGGGCATCACAGCGTGGAAGATTTCAACGCCACGCTGCCGAAATCTCGCCTGCCGCTGAGCACGATTGTGACCGAGTGCTAATCCCTCCTGGCACGCTGGGTTCCGGCGTGCCTGTTTCAATAAAGCGTAATCTGCGGGTGTTTAATCCCACACACCAGCGCATAACGCGTTAACGTATCAAGGCTTGCCCGGGTAATATTCGCTTCCATTCTGGATACCGTGGGTGCGCTGACGCCCATCCGCTCAGCCACCTGCGCGCGCGTCAGGCCAGCATGGTCTCGCCATTGCGCCAGCATCTCTCGCAGGCGTTCCTTGCGCTCTTCTGCATCAAAAGAAGCCTGCACTTCTGAATTGCTTAACAGTTCCGCTCTGAGCTCATCCCAGTCAATAATCTTTTTGCTCATCCAACATCTCCTGTTGTCGTTTCAATGCCAGACGGAGTTCAGCAGAGGGTGTTTTTTGCGTTTTCTTGATAAATACCCGCAGCAGAAAAATTGTCTTTTCCCGCTGATAAACGTAGATCCCACGAGTGTGGATCAGCCCGACGGTTCTGATTTCAAACAAACCATAGGGTAAGGGTTTGCTGTCAGGTTCTCTCAGTACTGTCGGATTGGTGCGTAATTTATCAAGCTGTCGAATCAGCTTCGCCTGCACCCCAGCAGGCAGTGAGAGAATCTCTTCCCTTACCGCCTCATGAACGATAAGTCTGAACACGATATTTCATCCCTGAGAATATTAGCATATAAGGCAATTTGCATTAAAGGCTAATTTAGCTTTTCGTGTCCCACCTTACCCGTTTTTAACAGACAGAACCGGAACCGCTTTGATTACATGAAAGCCCCTCGCAAAAAACTTACTTTCCCTGCGCCGCCAGCCACTCCATCGCCCGCTCTCCCGCTTCATCCACCGGCAGATACACCAGCAGCCGCGATCCGTTTCGCGGCGCGGAATACCAGTACATCTGCTGCAGCGTAAAATCCCCCAGCTCGGGATGGGTAAACAGCTTGAGCTGATTCTCCACGCCGCGCACGTCGTTGCGCTGGTGCCACAGAGTTTTGAACTCTTCGGACACCGCGAAGAAGCGCGCCAGTTTGGCCTCCCATAGTGGGTCACCCCGGTGTTCGGCCATCGCCGCCCGGAAATAGGAGACAAAGATGGGAAGCACGTCGTCGCGTCTGCCGAGGCGCGCGCGCCACGCCGGATGCGTGAGGAACAGATAAATACAGTTGCGATCTTCGGGAGGGATGTCATTGAAATCGACGCCCATCAAGTGCCCGAAGCTGTCGTTCCACGCCACGATATCAAAGTTCGGTTTTTGAATGCTCGCGGGTTTCGGCATCAGCGTATCCAGCAGGCGTCGGGTGCCTTCGCTGATGCCTTCACAGCAGACCGCCTGCGGTGCTTCACCCGGCGGCAAACCCGCTAACACAAACAGGTGCCGGGCCTCGGTCGGGGTGCATTGCAGCGCTTTTGCCACGGCCGCCATCACCGCGCTGGACGGATTGACGTCCCTGCCCTGCTCAAGCCAGGTGTACCAGGTCACGCCCACGTCAGCAAGCATCGCCACCTCTTCCCGGCGCAGACCCGGCGTGCGGCGACGACCGCTGCGCGGCAAGCCGAGACGCTGCGGATCGAGGCTTTCACGCCGGGCACGTAAAAATGCCCCGAGCTGTTTTCGGGTGTCATCCTGAAGTGAGACGACGGGTTCAGACATCAGCGCCATAAATCCCCCTGCATAGTAGTGCCAGTACCAGTATAAGCAAGAACTGGTACCCGTTTATCTGATGGTAGATGCTACGACCATCTGTTGAATGACGCAATGGAGTTACCATGAATACGTCAGTTGTTTCACCGGGTCGCGCTGGCCTGATATTGCTGTTAACCGGCCAGATGCTGCCGATGATTGATACCTCAATCACCAACGTGGCGCTGGACGCCATTACCCATTCACTGCACGCTACCGCTACCGAACTGGAGCTCATCGTCGCGCTCTACGGCGTGGCCTTTGCCGTCTGCCTCGCGCTCGGCAGCAAGCTGGGGGATAATTTCGGCCGTCGCCGTCTGTTCATGTGGGGTGTGGCGAGCTTTGGCCTGGCCTCGCTGCTGTGCGGAATGGCAGGGAACATTGAACAGCTGCTCGCCGCGCGCATCGTTCAGGGCGCGGGTGCCGCACTGATCATGCCGCAAATTCTTGCCACGCTGCACGTGACGCTCAAAGGTACGGCGCATGCAAAAGCCATCAGCCTGTTCGGCGGCATCGGCGGGATTGCGTTTATCGTCGGGCAGATGGGCGGCGGCTGGCTGGTATCGGCGGATATCGCCGGACTGGGCTGGCGTAACGCCTTCTTTATCAACGTGCCGATTTGTCTGGTGGTGCTGGCGCTAAGCCGCCGCTTCGTACCGGAAACCCGTCGCGAGACGCCGTCACGCATCGACTGGCCGGGTACCGTGTTGCTGGCCATCATGCTTTGCTGCCTGCTGTTCCCGATGGCGCTCGGCCCGCAGTGGCACTGGTCCTGGCCGCTGAAGACGATGCTGCTCGCCCTTGTCCCGCTGGCCTGGCTGATGGCGCTGAATGCGCGCAAAAAAGAGCGTGAGAATGCCCACCCGTTGATCCCGCCGCGCCTGCTTGCGCTTCGCAGCGTGCGCTTTGGCATTCTCATTGCGATGCTCTTTTTCAGCGTCTGGTCCGGGTTTATGTTCTGTATGGCCCTGACCATGCAAACCGGTCTGGGTATGGCGCCGTGGCAGTCCGGGAACAGTTTTATCGCCCTGGGCGTGACCTACTTTGTTTCGGCGTGGTTCGCACCTCGGCTGATTGCCCGCTACAGCACCAGCACCATCCTGCTGACGGGTCTGGCGATCCAGATTACCGGCCTGCTGACGCTGATCGCCACGTTCCGCGTTTGGGGCATGGAGAATACCACCCTGACGCTGGCACCGGCGACCGGACTGGTGGGCTACGGGCAGGCGCTGATCGTGAACAGTTTCTATCGCATCGGGATGCGCGACATTCAGCCTGACGACGCGGGAGCCGCGAGCGCTATTTTAAGCACCCTGCAGCAGGCCGCGCTGGGTCTTGGCCCGGCTATTTTTGGCGCCATTTTGCTGCATGCGCTTCAAAACCATCACGGGGATTACACCCAGGCGGTTAACGTCTTCCTCATGGTGGAAACAGCCATGATGGTGGTGCTGGCTCTGGCGACGCTGCGCATCCGCCATCGCCTGTGCCTGCCGGTGGTAAAGGTCTGCCAGGCCGCCAAATAAGTTCGTGAATTTGCATAATAGATCCGCAGCCGCCATTATGGGGCTGCAAAAATACAGGAGACGTTATGCAGGAATTGATTTCTCAGGTTGAAGAGTTAGGCATTGAAATTAATCACACCACCTCTTTAGTGATTATCTTTGGTATTATTTTTCTTACCGCCATCATCGTTCATTTTATTCTACACAAAGGGGTACTTCGCGCATTCGAAAAGCGCGCGCAGGCCAGCAGCCATTTATGGCTGCAGATCATCACTCAGAATAAATTATTTCACCGTCTGGCCTTTACCCTGCAGGGGATAATCGTCAACGTCCAGGCGGTACTGTGGCTGCAAAAGGGCAGCGAAGCAGCGGAAATACTCACCACCTGCGCGAAGCTGTGGGTGATGGTGTATGCCCTGCTCTCCTTCTTCTCGCTGCTGGACGTGATTTTCAATCTGTCGCAGAAAATGGCTACCGCGTCACAGCTGCCGCTGAAAGGGATCTTCCAGGGCATCAAGCTGGTGAGCGCCATCCTGGTGGGGATACTGATTATCTCCCTGCTGATTGGACAGTCCCCGGCGATTCTGATCAGCGGTCTGGGTGCCATGGCCGCCGTCCTGATGCTGGTGTTTAAAGACCCGATACTCGGGCTTGTAGCGGGTATTCAGCTTTCTGCCAACGACATGCTCAAGCTCGGCGACTGGCTGGAGATGCCAAAATACGGTGCCAACGGTACGGTGACGGACATCGGCCTGACCACCGTGAAAGTGCGCAATTTCGATAATACGATTACGACCATTCCGACGTGGGCGCTGGTCTCCGACGCCTTTATCAACTGGAGCGGCATGTCGGCCTCCGGCGGGCGACGCATTAAGCGCAGCCTGAACATTGATACCACCAGCATTCATTTCCTCGACGAGCAGGAACAGCAGAAGCTCATTCAGGCGAAACTGCTGAAGCCTTATCTGGCCGCACGTCATGAGGAAATTAATCTGTGGAATCAGCAGAACGGTGAAGGGGAATCGGTATTAAACCTGCGCAAGATGACCAATATCGGCACCTTCCGCGCCTACCTGAACGAATATCTGCGCAACCACCCGCGCATTCGCAAAGATATGACGCTGATGGTGCGCCAGCTAGCGCCTGATGCGAATGGCTTGCCGATTGAAATATATGCCTTCACCAATACCGTGGTCTGGGCAGAATATGAGGAGATTCAGGCCGACATCTTCGACCATATTTTCGCGGTGGTGGATGAATTTGGTCTGCGTATTCACCAGTCGCCGACGGGGAATGATATTCGCTCGTTGACCCCTCAGCATCGGTGAGGTGGGTTGCCGGGTGGCGGCTTCGCCTTACCCGGCCTACTTTGATTTTGTAGGCCCGGTAAGCGAAGCGCCACCGGGCATGAAGGCAAGTGTGGTCTGGTGCCCTCTCCCACAGGGAGAGGGAGAAAACCGCGCTACTTTTTGCGCGAGAGCTTAAAAGCAATAAACAGGAACACCACCCACACCGGCAGCAGCATCGCCGAGAGGCGCATCTCATCCATGGTGCACATCAGCACCAGAATCAGCCCCAGGAAAGCGATACAGAGGTAGTTACCCGCCGGGTAAAGCAGCGCTTTGAACTGCGTTTCGCGCCCCTTGCGGCGCATCGCGGCGCGGAATCGCAGGTGCGCCAGGCAGATCATGATCCAGTTCAGCAACAGCGTAGCGACAACCAGCGCCATCAGCAGGCCAAAGGCCTCTTTCGGCAGCAGGTAGTTGATCAGCACCACCAGCGACGTGATGGCACCTGACAGTAACAAGGAGTTCACCGGCACGCCGCGACGGCTGACGCGGGTTAAGAAGCGCGGTGCGTTGCCCTGAACGGAGAGGCCAAACAGCATACGGCTGTTGGAGTAAACGCCGCTGTTATAGACCGACAGCGACGCCACCAGAATGACGAAGTTCAGCGCAGAGGCGACCACGTTGCTGTTCAGATCGTGGAAAATCATCACGAACGGGCTGCTGTCGGATTTCACTTCCACCCACGGATAGAGCGCCAGCAAGACCACCAGCGAGCCGATGTAGAACAGCAGGATACGGTACACCACCTGGTTAACCGCTTTTGGAATGCTTTTATGCGGGTCGCGCGCTTCGGCGGCGGTAATGCCAATCAGCTCGAGACCGCCGAAGGAGAACATGATCACCGCCAGGGAGAGGATCAGCCCTTTCCAGCCGGTGGCGAGGAAGCCGCCGTGCTGCCACAGGTTGTCGATCGTGGCGCGCTCGCCGCCGTGGCCTGAGAACAGCAGCCACAGGCCAAAGCCGATCATGCCGATAATCGCCAGCACCTTGATCAGCGCAAACCAGAACTCGGTTTCGCCATACAGGCGGACGTTGACGAGGTTAACGGCGTTAATAATGATGAAGAAGGCCGCCGCCCAGATCCACGTCGGGACATCCGGCAGCCAGTACTGCATATAGATGCCTGCGGCGGTCAGCTCCGCCATCCCCACCAGCACGAACATCACCCAGTAGTTCCAGCCGGACAGGAAGCCGGCAAACGGGCCCCAGTATTTATATGCAAAGTGCGCAAAGGAGCCTGACACCGGCTCTTCGACAACCATCTCGCCGAGCTGGCGCATGATCAGGAAGGCGATAATCCCGGCGATACCGTAACCCAGCAGCACCGCCGGGCCCGCCATCTGAATAGCGGGGCCGATGCCGAGAAAGAGCCCGGTACCGATTGCGCCGCCAAGGGCAATTAACTGAATATGTCGATTTTGCAAACCACGTTGCAGCGTCGGATTCTGATCCGACGAGGCTTCGGCGCTACCATGGCCTGAAGCGGATGACGCGTCTTTCACGTCCTACCCCTGTCTCTTTTTTAGAAGGGGCACGTTTTAACACTTCATGCTGGAGGTAGCAAGGGATTGGGGCATCCCTGCCCCGGATAACGAGATGGAACGCTTAGAATTCGTAGCCAACCGCGATCTTAAAGGTACGCGGTTCGCCCTGCGTGATGTAGGTACCGGAATCATCCACGCTGGCCCAGTCGTTTTCATTGGTCACGTTGTCGATGCCCGCGCGCACCGTCATCTGGTTTGCATTGTGGTTCACCGCGAAGCGATAGCGCATCCCCAGATCCAGCGTGGTGTAGCTGTCCAGCTTTTTGGTGTTTGCCAGGTCAGCGTACTGCGCACCGGAGTGGTTGACGCGGGCGGTCGCCGTCAGGCCATCAATCGGCTTGATGTCATACTCTGCACCCAATACAGCGTAAAAGTTCGGAATACCGATCGCATCGTTACCCTGATTGACACCATTTTTGGTTTTGGTCAGCTCGGCCTGCAGCCAGGTGGCGCTGGCGTTGAGGCGCATCCCGAGCATGGGTTCGCCGAAAATGTTCAGTTCCACGCCGCGGTTACGCTGTTCAGCATCCAGGCCATAGTGGCCGCTGTCATCGAGGATCGCCGACGGCATCTTGATTTCAAACAGCGCAAGCGATCCGCCTACGCGGCCAAAGTCCGCCTTTACGCCCACTTCGTTCTGCTTAGAGTGAACGATACCGGTGCTCTGGCCGTAGTTGGTGGCGGTATTAGGCGCGGTTTTGCCCGGCTGCAGCGCTTCGGTATGGTTAGCATAGAGGGAGATTCCCTCCCACGGCTTGTAGACCACGCCGTAGGTTGGCATCCAGCGGCTGCCGTCGAAGCCGTCTGCCGCGTTTTCCGCACCGGTAATTTTGTTATACCCGCGAATGACCACTTTCTGGTGGCGTGCGCCAGCGGTGAACAGCAGTTTGTCGTCCAGCACGCCCAGGGTATCGCTCAACAGCCAGCCCTGGGTACGGGTGCGTCCGCTGGTCAGCGGATCGCTGTACTTCCCGCCTGAACCGTTGAAGTTGCTGCTGTCCGGCATATCCACGCCGGTGTTGTGGTAGATGTTGGTCGTCGGGTTATCCTTCGTCGCCGACATTTTCCACGCGATTTTTTCGTTTTTGGTCATCGCCGAATAGCCAACGTTGACCTTGTGCGAGATAAAACCGGTATTGAAATTACCGCGAATGCCCGCCATGCCGCTGACGGAATCGCTGATGCGGTTGGTATCAAGGCGGCTGACCGTTGCCTTACCGCTTTTATCCACCAGCTTCGGCGCGCTGTAGATCCCTTCCTCGTGCGCGTGCTGCGCGCCAAGTCCGGTATAGGCGGTCCAGCCGTCGGTGATGTCGTACTCGCTGCGCCACATCCCGAACTCATTTTCGATGTTGCTGTAGGCCCACTTCTGCGAGAAGTTGCGATCGTTTTTCGGCGGCTCGGGCACGAAATCTACCGCCGAAATGTTGACGCTGGTTGGACTGCCGTGGAAGGTTTTCTTCTGATAGCCCAGATCCAGCGAGGTGCGGAAGCGGTCACCGCTGTAATCCAGGCCGGTAGAGAGCAGCGTGGTTCGGCGGCGATCGTTCGGTATACCGGTTTCCCCTTCGCGGTGCACCAGGTTCACCCGCGCGCCAAACTGGTCGTTGTCGCCGTAGCGACGGCCCGCATCCAGCGTGGTGCCAATTTGAGAATCTGAGGTGTAGTCGACGCCCACTTTCGCCTGCGGGAGTTCGCCCGCATGTTTTGGCTCAAGGTTGATCATCCCGCCCACGCCGGAGCTCGCCGCGCCGTTCATCAGGGCGTTTGCCCCTTTGAAGATCTCAATGCGCTCAACCATCTGCGTATCCACCACCTGCCGCGGCAGCACGCCGGACAGACCGCCAAAGGTCATGTCGTCACCGTCGAACTTCAGACCACGGATACGGTAGGTTTCCGCGCTGTTGCCGAAACCCTGGACGAACTGCACGCCCGCATCGTTGGCGACTACGTCAGCAATGGTTTTCGCCTGCTGATCTTCCACCAGCTTTGAGGTGTAGCTGATGATGTTGAACGGTACGTCCATGGCGTTCTGCTGGCCCAGCATCCCCATCCGTCCGCCGTTTGCCACCTGTCCGTCGAGGAAGGCCGGTACCAGCCGATCGCCACCGGGTTTGAACTCGCTGGCAGGCTTAGCCTGCACGACGAGGGTATCTTCTTTTTGATCGTCCGCCGCGAAGGCGGAATGTGTTACCGCGCCAACGGCGAGCGCCAGCAGCGTTTTGTGTATGTTGGTGTTGTTCATCGTTAACTCATTTGAAAGTGCGCGCAAAAATGACCCGTTGTCGGGCCTTAGAATGTATTGATAGCAATGCAAATGAGAACTATACGCATTATCTTTGATGATTCAAGTATTAGCATGCGTAAACTTCAAGCGAGAAAACGGATCAAGAAGAAGGAGGCATTCTCTTTCAGCTTTTCGAACAGTAAAACGCAGGGGAATTTCCGAAGCTAAACAGATAGCCGGAGGCGTTCACCTGAACAATGCCAAGGCTGATACCGCGGTCGCGATAATAGAAAAAATCGGGAATATAATGGCGAAAGGGTTCGTCTTTTTTGGGCAAGGCATTCGTTTCGTCGGAAACCAATATGACCCTACCCTCTTCATACCAATATTTGAAGTTAATCTTGTTGCTGATGGTAACGGTGGGCTGTCCTGGCGGACTATATTCACCGGTTGAGTCGTAGACGCCTGAACCATGTTGAAATGAAAAAGACATGAGAGAATCGACCGTCGAATCGCCCTCGACTATCGTTAAATGGCTCTCGCAGGTAAAATTGTTTCGCTGATAATGAAGCCAGGCGGCATAAAGTATAGGCGCAGCAATAGCCAGGATAACGATCCCCCAGCGCACAGTCTGGCTATCTATTTTCATGATATTGCTCCAGATACATAATCGAATCACAGCGCGCACCGGCGGCGTCGGGTAGCCTGTCGCACACGAGCACTGAAATACCATTCTGAAAATGATTTAGCGTCATCAGAGCCGTCCCCCCAGGAGGACAGTGAATGGGATAACGTTTTTCCAGGGCAGCAAAAATACGCTCACTTTTCGTTTTATCATGCCAGGACGAATAGACTTCACAGCCGTTAACGTTGCCAATGGAAAGATAGTCTTCAAGTCCGGTGCCCTGAGCGTTAATTTCATGGATAAGAGCCAGGCAAGAAGCAATAAATAATAATCCGGCCAGGCCCCACACCATTTTACCATGGAAAAAATGAAGCCCGTGATTAACCGAAGGTGGAGATGTACGCTGTGCCTCGGGCAACGTCGAGACAGTCTCTAATACTGCGGGCGTAATAAAATCGTCGAGTGACCCCGTCTGAATATGCGCAACCGACTTAAACCCCTCTTTTGGAATAGTCTGCACGATATTTTCTGTCAGCCCCGCCGTCTTTAGCGCTTTACGGATAGACGCGATAGTCTGATAAAGGGCATTAGTCGTGACGACCGCACCTTGCTTTTCCCAGACAGCAGCAAAGAGATAACGCTGCGACAGCACCTCACCGTTGTGTTCAAGCAGCTGTTGCAGACACTCACTAACGGGACCATGCAAAACAACAGCGCGTTCGGGGTAACTACCCCGTTGACAAAGCTGACGCTTGTCCGGCTCGAAAAGCACCACGTGATTGATCAGGAAAACGGGCTTCATGGCGCGCCTGCGACCAGAAGACAAAAGTAAAATGCATTCATCATTGTTATGTTTTCGCGTCCGTTGACTTTGTCTGATTAAGATTTTAATCAATATTTATCAAGTACTTATAAACAAATCTCGCTTTCACATCCTTTTTTCCCCCTGCTGCGACCTCCGCTTAATCAGTATAAATCATTTAACTTCACTCCTCTTTTTTATTGAAAAATCCTAACCTGACCTTCACCAGATGCCCCTTCATGAGGCTTCAGGTCGTGCGGAACATTCAGAGTGAAAAACTGAAATTTTCTTGAAATTCACGGTTTAATGTTGAGTCACCGTTCAATCACAGAAATTTAGAACAATAACAAAGATAAATAAGTAATACTGGAGTTTTATCCTTTATGTATGACTTAAATCGACTAATAAACCATGAGCGAGTGATGTTGAACCGGTTTCTTATAGCGCACAGGGATGTGTATTGGAAAGTATTGATAGCAGCCATATAATCCACCCTACAAACGGTATGGATTATCTCAGCACTTATATGTAGTGATGCGTGTTCGTCTTCATTTATATGGGTTTTAGTTATGGGTTATCGTCTATACGGATTTATGATCGGTGATGACATTCATTTCGATATTGCCAATCGAAGGCTGTACCGACTCACTGGTAGCCTTACTGATAACAGCATCGCTTTCGCGTCAATCTATTTCAATGAAACGATGCTGCGACTTTTTCTTTATTTGATGATAAATGGCCGAAAAGAGCCTATTTCAAAAGAAGAACTGTTTGAAGAAATCTGGGAGGCACACAACCTGAGTCCTTCCACACAGCGATTATGGCAGGTTCTGCACAATCTCAAGAATAAATTGAAGCTTTTAGGCCTAAACGACGACTTTATTCACAATATTAAAGGGCGCGGTTACATCATTAATAATCCGGATGTAATCCCCGTTTATTACAGAATGAGTGAACTCCCGACTCATTCCGTTAAAAAAGAGGAGAAGACAGATACCCTGAGTGAGTGATGTCAATTCAGGTGTTTGCCCTGAGCACTGGCGTGCGAGGGGCTTTTTTTTCTCTTATTTTCAAAACAATTTTTACGTTAATGATTTTAAAGCACTGTAAGTTAGCTTTCGCTGACGCTGGAATTCAATATGAGCATAATTAACCGCTTTACCGATTTAAAAGTGAGTAAGAAGTTATTCTTTGGCTTTTTTACCGTCCTGCTCGTGACGATTATTATTCTGGGTTCCGGGCTGTTTGGCCTGAGTAGTATTCAGGATAAAGTTGAAAAGAACGGACATACAACCGACCTGTTTAACGCGCTGTCACAGGTCCGCCTGGGGCGAACCAATTTTCAATATACGCTTGATCAAAAGTATCTCGACCAGACCAATGCGGGTACCCAGCGCATGCAGAGTATTGTGTCTGAAATGAAAACGCTCAGCTGGTCGCCGGAAGGGAAAAAAGCGCTCGACGATACGGCGAATGCGGTAACGAGTTACGTAGCCACGCTGGTCCCGTTTACCCAATCGCTTTCTGAAAAGAAACTCAGCGAACAAAAACTGGACACCCAGGGGCTGTGCGATAACTCGGAACGGGCGTCACAACTAAGCCAGAGCGGTACCCTTGATCTTCAGCATTCGCTTATCGCCGCTCAGATCGCGTTTATTATGAGCGACATTGATTCGCAGGTCACCCTGTATAAGCAGCACCCTACGGATGCGCTAAGCAAGGGGATCCTGACGCGTCTGGAGACAGCGAGGTCTTACACAGGGCAGTTGCTCACCGTTGCGTCTGAAGACCAAAAAAACTGGCTGCAGTCTGGCCTCGACACGATGAATAACGTAGCCGAAGCGCTACCGAATTATAAGCTCGTCTGGACGCTGCAGACCACCCTGTCCGATACCCTTACCGGAAAGGCGATGACGCTGACGCAGGCCATCCAGACGCTGTTTAATTTACAGCAGAAAAAAGTTGCCGATACGGTTGATAGCGTACAGATACAAATGGCCGTCGTTGCTGCCATTGGGATCGCGCTCGGTATCCTTATGGCAATGGGTATTACTCTTTCTATCACCCGGCCGCTGAATGAGACCCTGCGCGTAGCAGAACAGATCGCCAGCGGCGACCTGACCAGTACGCTGACCAGTACGCGCCGCGATGAGCCCGGACTGTTGATGCAGGCTGTCGCCACCATGAACGTCAATCTTAAGAATATCATTAATGATGTCCGCGATGGCGTGGAGAGCGTTTCTCGTTCCTCAACTGAAATTGCGGCTGGCAATATGGATCTGTCGGCGCGAACCGAGCAGCAGTCTGCAGCCGTTGTCGAAACCGCTGCCAGCATGGAAGAGTTGACCTCTACCGTTGCGTTGAACGCGGAGAACGCCTCTCACGCCAGACAGTTAGCCGACGAAGCCGCGCAAAACGCCACCGAAGGCAGCCAGATTTCACTGCAGGTGATCGATACCATGAAAAACGTGCGCAGCAGCTCGCACCGTATTTCAGAGATTACCACCGTGATTAACAGCATTGCCTTCCAGACCAACATTCTGGCACTGAACGCCGCCGTTGAAGCTGCCCGCGCGGGCGATCAGGGCAAAGGTTTCGCCGTGGTCGCCGCGGAAGTCCGTACGCTTGCCCAACGTAGCGCGCAGTCGGCGAAGGAGATTGAAAACCTGATTAACGAGTCCGTGTTGCACGTTGACACCGGATTTAGTCTGGTTGAAAGCGCCGGCGATGCGATGACGAAAATCGAAACATCTGTCGCGCAGGTACGCGACATCATGAATGAAATTGCTGCCGCTACCGAAGAACAGAGCCGCGGTATTTCCCAGATTGCACAGGCGATGGCTGAAATGGATACCACTACCCAGCAGAACGCCGCCCTGGTGGAAGAATCTTCGGCTGCGGCCAGCTCGCTGGAGGATCAGGCCGTACAGCTGGAAAAAGTGGTATCGATTTTCCGCGTATCAAAGGAAAGTGCCGCCCGCACTGAAAAACGCCGACCAAACAACGCGAGCAGCACCACCGTTGTTGCGATAAAACGTCCCACGAGCCACGACCAGGATGACTGGGTCAAATTCTGATGACCGCCGTACGGTAGCCTCCGGGGCTACCGTACGTTAAAGAACACACGAGAATGACAACGATAAAACGCCACCCGACATTGCTCTCAGGCATCCGATCCCTGCTGACGCCGTATTTTTATCACGTAACGGCAAGAACGCTAATTGACGCCATTGCTCAGCACCAAATCGTGCCGGTTTATCAGCCCTTCTACGACAGCCAGACGGGGCTGATGGCAGGTATTGAAGTGCTCGCCAGATGGAAGCACCCGCTTTACGGTAACGTCGCGCCGGACACCTTCATTCCCCTTGCGGAGAAGCACAACCTCATTGCTATGCTGACGCATCATCTGATTCAGCAGGTTATTACCGATCTCCAGCACCGGATCCATCTTTTTCCTGAGGGACTTTACATCAGTCTCAACCTGAGTCCCTCGAACTGTCTCGATCCTCGTTTTGAATCGGATACCGTGGCGCTTTTACAAAAGCTTGCTACCCGCCACGTGCAGCTGATAATTGAGATTACCGAAAAGCACCCGCTGCATGTCACGCCGCAATTAAGCGAGTGGTTTGCAGCATTACGGCGCTCCCCTATTTCTATTGCGCTGGACGATTTTGGAACGGGGTATTCAAATCTTGCCTACATCCACGCCCTGGATCCTGAGTACATCAAAATTGACAGACTGTTTGTCAGCCAGATCGGAGAGCATGGCGATCTTCGGCTCATGGAGAGTCTGATTGAACTTGCAAAAAAGATGCATCTGCGGATCATCGCAGAAGGTGTCGAAACCCAACATCAGGCGGACTATTTACGGCTTAATGAGTGTGATTTCTTACAGGGCTACTATTTCTGTCGTCCAGTTCAGGCCGATGAACTCGTCAGGATAGTTAACCTGGGGGAGCGAACAACCACCCCGAACACGGGGTGGCTGCAATGACGTTATTTTTTCTTGTAGATATTGGCCGTACCGTGAATTTTATTGTTGGTGTTCCCTGAGGTGAGCACCAGAACATCCGCGCCTTTCTTATCGGCTTTCTCAATCAGTTCTTTTTTTGCATCATCAACCGATACTTCATTTGAAGTGCTTACCGTACCGATTTTTTTATACTGAGACTCGACTTTCTTGAACTCATTTTTAGTCAGCAGTTGGGCAGCAAAAGCATTGGTCGTAAACAGTAACGCCGTTCCCAACAAAATAGCAGTCGTCTTTTTCATAACTTTTTTCCTTGAGATTAAGCAGCAACTACGAAAAACCTCACGCATTGTGGTGAGGTTTTATGAGCATGGTAGAGAATCTCAGGAAATGCCATAGGTTCAGGAAAATTGTTTTATAACAACCCGTTGCATGAAATTACTAACGAATATTAAGAATAGTCGAATACACGCGCGGCGCCAGCAATATCAATGCGTACCGCCGTGCCCGGGTTCCATCCTGGCTGGCTGACGGTCTTCAGGGTCACGGGCTCGTGCTGCCCGGCGAGCCCAAGGGTGAGCGTCGACAGGTGGCCGGTAAAATCCACATCAAGAATGGAGATTGGGCTTTCATGTGAGGCACATGCCGTCACGCTCAGCTGCTCCGGGCGCAGCATCACTCTGCCCTGCCCTGTCGCATGTGCGTTGTCCGTGGGCACCTCACCCAGGGCGCACAGGGCGTAGCCCGCGGTGAGCTGCGCAGGCAGGATTAGCGCATCACCAAGAAACAGCGCCGTCTCTTCGTCAACGGGACGGGTATAAACCTCATAAGGCGTCCCGACCTGCGTGAAACGTCCGGAACGCATGACGGCAACCTGCGTGGCAAAAGACAATGCTTCGTTCTGGTCGTGGGTGACCAGAATCGAGGCCACGCCCGCTTCAGCCAGCAGATCGGCCGTTGCCTTACGCGTCATCGCGCGCAGGCCGGTATCCAGCGCCGAGAACGGCTCATCCAGCAGCATCAGTGAAGGACGCTGGGCCAGCGCACGGGCGAGAGCCACGCGCTGCTGCTGTCCGCCGGAAATCTCATGGGGCCAGTGCGTGGCGAGCTGCCTGTCCAGCGAGACCATCTCCATCAGCGCCTCAACGCGCTGGCGCTTCTCGTGGCGGGTCCCGTCTAGCCCCCAGGCAATGTTGTCTGCCACGTTGAGGTGCGGGAACAGTGCGCCCTCCTGCGGCACAAAACCGATCCCGCGCTGGTGGGCTGGGACAAAACGGTTTTCATCAAACAGCGTTCTTCCCTGCATGACAATACGTCCGGTGTCGGGCGTCTCAAACCCGGCAAGAATACGCAGCAGCGTGGTTTTCCCTGACCCCGACGGCCCGACAATGGCCGTTCTGCTCCCCGGCGCAACGCTCAGGTTTAAGCTGTCGAGCACCTGCACATCAGCAAACGATTTAGAAATGGCGGTTAATTCAAGCATGTCATAGCCCTGCAATTTTCTTCGACTGCATATAGAGAATGGCGGTCAGCGGGAGGGAAATCAGGATCATCAGCATCGCGTAAGGTGCCGCTGCCACATAATCAATTTCGCTGGTCAGCGCCCAGAATCCGGTGGAGAGCGTGCGCGTGCCCAGGGGAGAGAGTAACAGCGTGGCGGTCAACTCGTTGCTGACGCCGAGGAAAACCAGCGCGGCTCCCGCCGCCGCACCCGGCGCGGCCAGCCGCATCGTGACGCTCCAGAGCGCCTTCGCGGGCGTGCTGCCAAGGCTGCGCGCCACGTTTTCCAGCTCAACCGGTGCCTGCGCAATTCCCGCCCGCAGATTGATGAGCGCACGGGGCATAAACATCAGCAGATAGGCAAGGAACAGGGTTATTTCCGTCTGGTAAATGGGACGGGCGTAGTGAATGGTGACGGTGACCAGGGCCAGCGCCGTGACAATGCCCGGCAGCGAACTGGTGATATAGATGCACCCTTCCAGCATCCGGAAGATACGGTGTGGATAGCGGATACCGAGCCACGCGATGGGGATCACGCACGTCGTCGTCAGCAGCGCGCCGCCCACGCCGAGCATCAGCGTCTGGCGCAGCGAGTGCCAGAGATCGGCGCTCATCCAGTTTTCCACACCGCCGAGCCAAATCCAGCGACACAGGACAACCAACGGCACGCCCAGCGCCAGCACGATCAGCACGATGAAAAACAGCTGCCCCAGCACGGCAGCCGCAGGCCTCAGCGGCCAGCGTTTCTGTTCGCGCGCGGCACCGGCGCCAATGCGCGCGTAGCGTGCTTTTCCACGCGTCACGCCTTCCAGCACTAAGATAGCCAGGCAGCATAACGCCAGCACGCCCGCCAGCATGTTTGCCGCCGGGCCGCTGAAGGTAGACTGAAACTGGTCATAAATTGCCGTGGTGAAGGTATCAAAGCGGATCATCACGTACAGGCCATATTCCGCCAGCAGGTGCAGCGCCACCAGCAGCGCGCCGCCGCAGATAGCCAGCTTGAGCTGGGGCAGAACCACGCGGAAAAAGACCCGCCACGGCGGGGTGCCGAGCGATGCGGCCACATCTTCGAGCGTCGGGTCAAGGCGGCGCAGCACCGCCGCAACCGGCATATAGATAAAGGGATAGTAGGCCAGAACGGAGAGAAACACGCCCGCGGAGAGCCCGTGCATGGACGGAACAACGCTCACCCAGGCATAGCTTTGCACAAACGCGGGGATCGCCAGCGGGGCGACCGCCAGTGCAGACCAGATCCCTCGCCCGGCAAGCTGTGTGCGCTCGGTGAGCCAGGCTATCGCCACGCCCGTCACGATACACAGCGGAACCGCTAAAGCCGTCAGCCACAGCGTGTTGCTGAGCAGCTCAGCCACACGCGGGCGAAACACCAGCGCCTTTATCGTTTCCCAGCCCGTCTCAATGCCAATGGCAATGATAAAACCCAAAGGCAGAAGCGCCAGTAATGAAAACAAGACAGCTAACGCAACCATCGGCAGTGCAGGACGCCTGCGGGCAGGCTCCTGCACTCTGTTTTTTCCGATGTCGAGACTCAGACCAGACATAAGACGTTCACTTCACTCTCAGGATCACAGCAGACCGGCTTGCGTCATCAGCTCGATAACTTTCTTACTGTTGAGCGTTGAAGGTTCAACTTTCGGCGCATCAAGATCTTTCAGCGGAACCAGTTTCGGGTTGGAGGCCGCGTTCACACCCACGGCGTATTCAAAGGCGTTGTTGGTACGCAGACTTTCCTGACCTTCTTTGCCGGTAATGTATTTGATGAAGGCCTGCGCCTGCGCTTTGTGTTTGCTGGACGCCAGCACGCCACCGCCGGAAAGGCTTACGAACGCGCCCGGATCCTGGTGCTTGAAGTAGTAGAGCTGGGTGTTTTTGCTGTTTTCACCGGTTTTGGACTGATCGACAAAGCGGTAGTAGTGATAAATCACCCCGCCATCAATCTGACCAGCATTGACCGCTTTCATCACCGTGCTGTTACCTTTATAGGCAACGAAGTTGGCTTTCATCGCCTTGAGCCATTCCAGGGTGGCTTTTTCGCCTTTCAGGGCCAGCATCGCGCTCACGATGGCCTGGAAATCCGCGCCTGAAGGAGATGCCGCCCAGCGGCCTTTCCACTCGGGTTTCGCCAGATCCATCAGCGATTTAGGCAGCTGCTGTTCGCTCAGCTTCGCCGGGTTATAGACGAATACGGTGCTGCGGGCGGCAATGCCGATCCAGCGGCCGTGCGCCGGACGATACTCTGCCGGTACCTGCTTCAGAGTGTCGGCATCCAGCGGTGCAAAAAGGTTAGCGTTATCCACCAGCACCATGGATGGCGAGTTTTCCGTCAGGAATACGTCTGCCGGCGATGCGCTGCCTTCCTGAACCAGCTGGTTACCCAGCTCGCTGTCATCACCATTACGCAAAGTCACTTTAATCCCGGTTTCTTTGGTAAAACCGTCAACCCACGACTTCACCAGGTTTTCATGCTGCGCGTTATAGACAACGATACCGTCGTTGTTATCGGCGGCAACCGATTGTGTGGAAAGGAAAAGGGATGAAGACAACAAGGCAAGCGAGAAGCAGGACAGCAGGCGAGAATTCATGAACATATCCTTAATAGACCAACGGGAGTAACCACTCATAGCTTTGTGGGACAGGATTAAAGCATACAACAACGCTAATGATAATTAGTATCAATCCAGTTTACGCGTAAAAGTGTAAAATTTCTTTTTAGCAGATTTTGTAATGATAAAAATCCAAATTTTAATGCGAGATAATTTCTAGATTAAGAAAACCTTAAGCCTGCCAACAACGAAATTCATTAGCCTTCTATTCATTATGGCGCGAAGGTAAATCTGTTATTCGCGCTCCCGGCAGATATAAAAAAGCCCCGATATTGCGGGGGCTTTTTATGGTTATCCGGAGGTAGCTAAATTTATTAGGCTACTCATTTAAAAAGCATTACATAGCCGCATGAGGGGCATACACAGGATAGGTGAAGAACAATAAATGCACGCAGTTCAGTCCAAAATGGAATAACGTTGCAACCCACAGCCTGCCGCTCCACATCCACGCCAGGCCGTAAATAATGCCGGAGAGACTGGCAAAAATAATCAGTAGTAAACCGCCGCTATAATGCATCAGCCCAAAGATGACTGAGGCAATCAACAACGCCACGACAGGGTGAACGATCCGGGACAAGCGCTGCTGCAGATAGCCTCTGAACAGGGCTTCCTCGGCCAAAGAGACGAAGAAAATATTCGCAAGGGCAAATTGCGCGAACCATTCTGGCGCATGTGGCTCAATTCTCAGCCCGCCCAACGCTACAGCCAGAAGTAACAGCGCGGGTACCGCAAGTACCAATATTCCCCAGCTGATCTTGCCAATTTTATAGAGGGGTTTTGCTACGAATAGCGTTGGCATGCACGTAATTAAAAAGAACGGCACCACCGCCTTGTCCATATTAAAGTACATACTGAACGGTATGCTTTGCGGACCAACGACGACAGCATCCAGCACTTTGGGATTATGGAAGCCCGGGAGCACATGCATAACCAGGGCAACGGCGATGACCACGCACAGGCCTTCAATCAGATAAGTATATTTATCATCTTTATTACGTAGCCATTCAACAACAGACCAGCCAATTACGATTGATGCAATAACCAGCAGCGCCGGGGCGTCAAGAATGCTCTGTTTCCAGCCGAGAAATGCCGTTAATCCCAGCAGCAGGTAAGCCAGGCTTTTATTAAGGGAAAGTGCGGCAAGCGAAATTGCGAGTAGATACCACATAAATGTCCTTCATGACCGATAAATTTTAGGGTCGATGTCCCAAATATGTCCCAAAACGGAAATCAGGAGGATGTGAGTGAGGCGTAACTCTATGAAATGAAATGGCACGCCCTGTAGGATTCGAACCTACGACCTACGGCTTAGAAGGCCGTTGCTCTATCCAACTGAGCTAAGGGCGCACTGAGAAGCGTGTACTTCGCGGCGGTGAAACGCGAAGAATTATACGGTCAATGGCAGGTGAGTCAATGCCTTTTCCGTTTTAAGGAGCAATTACCGCTAGCCGATTGTAAATACGGCTATTTTCTCAACATTTATCCCCGTTTTACCGTAAAATTTAGCGCTGCGAAAAGGCTTAGTTGCATTTAAGTAACGCCTGCTGTTTTCCTGTACGTCAGCTCGTCACACTAGAGTCAGGTATCCCGGCCGCCTGGAGGCTGACAGACAACAGGACAATGGAGTGACAGCGCAAAACCTGATCGATACGCCCCCCCGGTTACAGTACTTATCTCAGGACATCGTCGGCATTAAGCTTGAGCCCATCGTCGCCCTTACCTCCTTGCGCCAGGTTGGCGTCGAGGTCCTTAGCGTTCTGGCCGACACGCGGCACAGTGAGGACTTTTTTTGCGATCGGTCCGCTGAGTGGTCGATAACGCTGCTTGAAGCGCAGCTTGCCACGTTAAAAAATACGCCGCACGGTCATAACCTTTTTATTAATCTGCCGATAACCGTCCTGACAGAGCCTGCGTCCTTTCAGCGTCTTATCAGACTCCCCTGCGTGCCGCTCAATATTGAGTTTGTCGACCCTGCGGCTTTTTTGGCGCTGTCTGTCGCGCGCAAGCAGCTTGTGGTTCAGAATCTGCTGCAGCTGAGCAGACAGGGGCACGCAATCTGGCTGGATGACATCGATGACGTCTTAGTGCAGTCGTTTTTATCCTGTCGACTCCCGTTAAGCGGCATCAAAATAGATAAGGAAGCATTCTGGCGTTTACGCGACACCCCTGCGCTGAGGCAACTGGTTTCCCTTTGCTTTCAGCTTGCCGGGAAAGTGCTTATCGAAGGTATTGAGACTGAACGCGATCGTACCTGGGCACTGCAGGCAGGCGCAGACTTCGGCCAGGGATATTACTGGCCGTCCTGGACATGGCCGGAGGATTAAAACGCCATTTCCAGGAGGGAGACCATGCGAATGACAGTGCGCCGTTACCGGCGGCGGCGTACAGGAAGTGATGCACTGGGATTTACGCGCTCACCTTTTGCTCCCCCCTTTTTCGACCGGCTCGAATTCTTGAGCCAGTCCATCAGCCAGCCCCGCAAAACAGACGCCCCGTTTATTCTTCTGGTGACGGAGGATCACTATCTGCGCACCGGTTTTCTCAACGGGCAGTTCCCGCTGAGCAGCTGCTGTGACTACGCCACGCTGGATGACGCCCTTGTCGCGCAGATGCAGTGGCCCTCTGCCCGTCTGGTCGTGGATATTGAAAGCCGGTCCACGGGGCTTCTGGAGAAACTGGATCAGTTGAGACGCCACAGCCTGTTTCCGCCTTTCCTTACGCCCTGGCTGTTAGTCCGGGCCGATAATTACGACACTCGCCTCTTCTGCAAAGCGGCGGGTCCTTTTCATGTGCTCGAACGCCAGCTGAACGCCGCAGCACTCCAGCACAGCCTGCTGGATACCCGCCCCCCACAGGGCTCCGACAAAGACTGGTTCTCCCGCAACGAATGGCCGATCCTGCAGGAACTTTCCCGGGGCAAGACGTTACGTCAGATTGCCCTTATGCAGAATCGTCCCTATAGCCGCATTATCTATCGTCTCAGCTGCATCCTGGTGAAACTGGGGCTGAGTCATCGGCAGGAATTACTTCACCTTCTTAATAACCTCTCAGACTGCACGTTTACACTCACGTCCTAACCCCTTATTTCCTAAAGCGCTTTAGGAATTTACTTACCATTCGTGTTTCAAAAATGTTAATTTTTAACAATAAAGTCGAAATTATAACTATTCCTAATTTATGGCCGCGAACCTTGCGAAATGCCACAAATTGAACGAACGGCAGCACTTTCCTCCATCCGTTAAGTGAATGCAGACGGCGTTAACAAGATGATAATGATGTAAAAACAAGCAGGTTAGCGGGAACGCTCAGGAGAAAAAAGCGAAGCGGATAGCATGTTCTCCTGTGCATGAGATGTGGGCCTTCGGGTCAACCTGCGCGCTTTCAGATGAAGGTCTGACGGCCTGCGAGGGCAATTGTTGTCCTCATCAGCGTGGGTTTGTCCCCCTGAATGATGCGTATTTTTGTTAACAATTGATCAACATAAAGAGATATGTGTTATTTTTTGTTATTACATAAAGATGAAAATATGCGGTAAATGAGATAACAGGATATTTCCGCTAAATTTAAAAAAATAGCGATTCAGATCCAGAAGATAATACAAACCCATAAGCGGATATTAATTTACAGGGTTTTCGGAAAAAACTTACCCTGTATAATAAGATGCGTACCAAATCTGAATAAGAAAAACCTTTTTGCCAACACCAGCCAAATGAGATGACCGCGCTGAGGCATAGTTCTTTTCATTACGTAAACAAGGATGCTTTCGCTCTTTCCAGGGAAATACTACGGTATAGGGATCTGCACATTATATCCTTCCGGCATTTCGAGAGTTTTACCAAACTCTGCATAACGCTTTTAACAATCTGAGGCATTAAAAATGAAACCGGCATCCGTTATCATTATGGACGAACATCCTATCGTCAGAATGTCGATAGAAGTCCTGCTACAGAAAAATAAGAATATCACAGTCAAGCTCAAGTCTGGCGATAGCCATGAAGTTCTTGACTGTATCCGTAATCACCCTATCGATCTGGTGATCCTTGACATTGAACTCACGGGCACGGATGCTTTCGCTTTACTTAAGAGAATCAGAAACTTAAACAAAGACATTAAGGTTCTGTTCCTCTCGTCTAAATCAGAGTTATTTTACGCGGGTCGCGCTATTCGCGCCGGGGCAAATGGCTTCGTCAGTAAACGTAAAGATTTGGGTGAGATCTACAACGCCGTAGAAATGATCCTGATGGGCTATTCCTTTTTCCCGTCGGAAACACTGAACTTTATAAACCATTTGGGTTCAGGGAAAGGGATGGCTGTCGATATGCCATTATCGAATCGCGAGGTCACGGTATTACGGTATCTGGCGAATGGATTATCCAATAAGGAAATTGCTGAACAGCTACTATTAAGCAACAAAACCATTAGCGCGCATAAATCCAATATTTATTCCAAACTGGGTGTGCAAAGCATCGTGGAATTAATTGATTACGCCAAAGCGCACGAGCTGCTTTAACCTGAATTCACTCCCTGCAGCTTATCTGAGCTGCAGGGAGTGCGGTCAGTGCTAATTATAGTTAATCATAAAGGTGGCATCCGCATCGGCTCGTCCGGGCTGAGGGTTATCTGCAGTGGCAATATAATTGGCATAAAACGACAATGTTGCATTCCCCTGCGCATCAACCGAGACCGGCTGGCTGGCCTGCTGGAGAGCCAGACGCGTTTTATCCGCATCCCTGATCTCTACCGCGACACGGCTCGCTGTACTGGCGTCGTTCAGCGCCAGCAAACCGTTATTGCTCCCGTCGGCTTTGCCCGAAAACGTAATGGACGCCGCACCCGGCGGACAGCCGGTCAGCTTCAGCGTAAACGGCATGGGCTGCGTGCGGCTCCCGGTCGTACTGAGCTGTTTCGTGGGCCAGGTGCCCAGCGTAACGGTCTTGTCGCTGTCGCTCCCCTCGGCAACGCAGGTAAAATCGACAATATTGCCGTAGAGCCGAATGTTAATTTCGCCCAGCGCGGTATCCGCCTGAGCCTGTGTGCAAAGCGCAAAAAGCGCCACGGTGATAAAACGGATCCCGTTTCGCATATCGGCTCCTTAGTCGTAATCCACACGCAGATACCCGCGCGAGGTAAAACGCCCTTCCGCTGGCTTATTGCCCGTCACGCTCACCGGCCAGACCCGGATCCCGACCTGCGCCTGCGCGCTATCGTCGAGGCGGAACGGAATTTTGCTTGTCAGGTTATTAGGCGTCAGCGGCGCCCCGCTCTCGTTAGCGATGATAAACCCGACGTCCGGGTTATCCGACACCAGCACATTATCAGAGACTTTTTCCGCCTCAACGCGCATCGTCAGCATGGCGTTCGCCTCCACGTTGGTGCATTTGATCGCGATGGTTTTGCTTTGCGATGAGACGCCCTCCGGTTTGTTACCTACACCCGCCTTGCTGAACAGGGAGGCGCCAATGTCACCGAAATCAAACTCCACCACGTTACCGGCATTGATGGCGCAGCTTTGCGGCACCTGGATGGTACCGCTGTAGCTAATGGTATAGACCGGCGTGGTGAGCGGATCGGAGGAGGTGGTGGTGACGTAAACGCGGAACATGGTGGCGCGCGGGATCACGACCATGTTAATAAAACGCCGGGTCACCTTAAGGCGGAAGACAAGGCTGGAGTCCTGCACGCCAAACGGTTTGTTTTTCGAGACGTTAGGGTGGCTCCCCATCTGGATATAGTTTTTGGGCGGATAAAACACGCCAGCATAGCTGTCCGTGATTTTCATGGCCCCGTCCAGATAGTCGTTAAGCTTCAGATACTGATAGCCATCGCTCGTGCCCGTTACCGGGTAGTCGGTCACATAGCTACGCTTGGTGGTATTCCCGACGGTGCCCTTCGGGCAGACGGCATTCACCCCTACCCACTGCGACTTCTCGCTGAGCGTCACGACCTGTCCAATCTGGTTATTCGAGCTATTGAATTTATCCGTCAGGTCGTAATGCACCTCCGTCGGCACGCCCTTTTCATTGACGCACACGGTAGCGAATGCGTTTGTCGCAGGCAGTAACGCCAGAAGCGACAAGGCAAAGATGTGGGTTTTATTCACAGCGAATCCCCTTCAGTGTGATTGCCTGTTGCAGGCTCTTTTCAGGCAAGCTGTAAGGCGCGCGACACTGGGACTGCGCCCCGTCGCCCCACTGGATCAGCAGTTCGCCTTCCAGCGGCAGCCCGCTCAGGTAAATTTGCCCGTCGTCCCCCACCATGCTGGTGACACCGCTCCGGGTCTCACGGACCACCGCGCCGAACGGCACGGGCTGGTTACCGCGCATCACCGTCAGCAGGGCGCGCACGCCAATGCGGGTATCAAAGCTGGCGCGCACCAGCGCGCCTTTGGTCGGCACCACGCTGCTCACGTTGTTTTCGATGTCGGTATTGTTGCTCATGGTGTTGGTATCCAGCGCCACGCGGTTATAGCGGTAGACGGTGGCATACGGCATTACCGCGTAGCCTCGCCAGTCGGTTCTCACGCCGGTCTGGTTTTCCACGCTGACGCCGGATGCCCCCGGGGCTTTGATCAGCACGTTGGTGTCGCCCAGCGGCTGGCTGAAGGTCACGCCGTCGGCATGGCCGACGACCCCGCCGGAGAGCTGCCAGTTGAGATCGTGCTGATCGTCGCTGTAGTTGTAGCCCACGCCCAACGTGCCGTAGGTCGCCTGCCAGTTGGCGCTGGCGCTTCCGCTTGCGCCGTTGGTGCTAGTGTGTCCCTGGGTCACGCTGTAGTTCAGGTTGCGGTCCTCCAGCAGCGTGCCGCTGACGCCGGTTTGCCAGCTCGTGTCGCCATCGCTGTTCCGGCTGGCGGAAGCCGTGGCATAGGCGCGGTCAATCGCGCTGTCCCGGCGATAGCCCTGGCGAGTAAAGATACTGAACGGCACGGAGACGTTAAACGACGCGATCCGGTCGGTGCCGTCGATCCCGACGGATTTGTTCCACGACCACGAAACAGAGTAGTTGATCCCCTTCACGCCCCCCGCGTAGCCCAGCTGGTACCAGAGGTTCGACTCGTCGGTTCCCCAGTAGGTCTGCTCGCTGCCGGAGATATAGATCGAGCCGTAGTCCCCCAGAGACTGAGATACGTTAAGCTGGAAGCGACCTTTTTTATTCCACGTCAGGTTGTGATAACTCTGCACGTCCGGCACGCCGTCATTATCCTGGCTGTCGGCATACTGATAGCCTTCCATTGAGCGCCAGGCCACATCATCGAGGGTGTAAAATCCTTTTGTGGAGTAGCGGTAGCCCAGCAGCTGGAAGTTGGTGCCGAAGCCGTTAAGGGATTTCGCATAGAGGAAGCGCAGGGACTGTCCTTCATGCTTGCTGTCGTCCGCGAGCTGGCTGCGGGCGTGGGTGATATCGAGCGAAACCGCGCCCCAGTCGCCCAGGTTTTTTCCGGCCCCGACCGCGACCGCGGTATAGCGTGAGGCCAGCTGCGTTCCGCCGTAGAGCGTAAAGCCGTTGGCAAGTCCGGTAATCAGGGTGCCCTGGGTGAAGAACGGCGTGTCCTGATCGCTGTTACCGCTGCGGTAATCCCCCGCGACGAGGTCATACTTCCAGCGCCCTTCGCGCTGCAGAAGCGGCACGGTAGAGTACGGCACGGTATAGCGCTGCTGGGTGCCGTCTTTCTCTTCTACCGTCACTTCCAGGTCACCGCTTGAAGAGGTGGGGTTGAGATCGGTAATCGCAAAGGCGCCCGGCTGCACATAGCTTTGATAGATCACGTAGCCATTCTGACGGACCACCACTTTGGCGGGCGTACGGGCGATCCCGCGCACGGTGGGCGCGTAGCCCTGCAGGCTGTCCGGGTACATGCTGTCAGACGAGAAGAGCCGTCCGCCGCGGAACCCCATGCTGTCGAAGACGTCATTGCCGGTATTGCTGTCGCCCAGGACCAGTTCGCTTTTCAGCGGGATCACGGTGCGCTGCGCCCAGGTGCCAATATTCTGCCACTCGCTGTGTCGCTGCCCGTTGGTCTGCGTGTATCGCCATGCGCCGTTGTTACGCAAGCGCCAGGCGCCATAGTTCAGCCCGCTCTGCAGGTTGAGATAATAGCTGTCGTCTTCGCTGCCCCGGTTGCCGGAGAAGCTGTAGTTCAGCAGCGCGGCGGGAATGCCCTCATCCCACTGTTCAGGCGGAATGTAGCCCCGGGCGCTGTTCTGTAATGCCACCTGCGGCAGGCTGACGTTCAAACGCTGTGAGGCAAAGTTGAATACCGTTTCGCTGCCGGGAATGGCCGTGGTCAACGGGACGCAGGTCTCACCCTGGATCTGCGCCAGCTCGGGAAACGCCGCGACGTTGACGCCAAAGCGGTCGAGCATCGCCCGCGTAATACACGGCGATAACCCGCCCGCCACCGGCGGCGTGTTCTCAGCCTGCTCAAAACGCACGTCCTGAGTTCCGATAAATTCATCGTTACGCCAGATATCCACGCGATAAACGCCGGGCGCCTGCTGGTGTCCTTGTTCAAAACGCGACAAATCCGCCACGCTGGCGGTGTCGTCGGACAAAAAGGCCGGGTTGAAATAGCTTTCGCTCCAGCCAGCCTGTGGCCAGAGCGCAGCCATCAGCGCCAGCGCAACCGGGCAGTAACGTCTCTGGTGTTTTTTCATCGCCCTGACTCTGCTCACAGGTTGACGCTACGCGCCGGCGTGATAGCACCGTAGTCATTCACGCTCTGCCAGGAGAGCGTGCCGCTGGCACCAGCTGGCAGCACCTGCTGAGCCGCGCTTTTCGGCGCAACCATCAGGTTATCCAGCGTCTGACCGCCCAGCTTAAGATTGACGAGGGTGATGTAGTACGGGGACGCGTTGCTGACTTTGAGATGGTTGCCGGCGCGCTCAAACCGCAGCTGGGAAAGCGCCTCTTCCGGCTGCATCGCCAGGTTGTTCGGGCGCACAAACAGCTTGATGCGCGAGAGGATAGCCAGCTGCAGCACGTTATTGTTTTCCGTTTTGGCTTTGTTCACTGACGGGATCGCTTTCACGTTCATGTAAAACAGCGATTCACGATCGGCAGGCAGCGCAGGACCGGCGTAAATAATGCGCAGCGTGTTTTCACTGTCCGGCTCGCTAACAAACAGGGGCGGCGTGACGGCAAACGTTTTTTCTTTTTGCCCGTTTGCATTTTCAATCCACGCGTTAATTAAATAGCGTTCCTGTTTATTGCTGTTGGTGATTGCCAGCGACGTTTGCTTCGCCTCTGCGGGATAAATAACGCGGGTGGCTCCCAGTGCAATACCGCCGGATGCATTCGCGCATGCAGAAACCATCATTAAAATAAACGATAAAAAAAGTCCTGGTTTAATTAGGGTATTCATCACAACCGTACCTTTAATAATGTGTTCGCAGGTGTTATGGATAAATCAACGTAAACCAGACATCCGACTGAATTTTGCCTGGCTCGAGGTGTTCGGAAATAGCCCGATAGCGGGCGCTAAAATGGAACGCCAGCTCGCGGGTATCGATCGGCAGCCAGCTGACGGCCGTGGCATTCGGGATAATCTGACGTTGCTGTTCGTCAAAGAGCGCCAGCCCGACGCCGCTGCTGACAGGCGTTTCACCTGGCCGCGATGTCGCCAGAAAGACCTGCGGATCCTCTGCGGGTGTAACGCCCTGAAACTGGATCCCCACGGTGCGCGAAACATCAACGCTGCAGTCCAGTAACCGCACGGTGAACGGCACATTCACCGTGGAAAAACTGCCCACGCCGGAAAATGAGTTGGTTCGGTACTGCCCCATATCGATGCGCATATTCTGGCTGTCGGGCGCCACGGCGCAGCCGCCGTTCACCAGTTCACCCCGGAGATGAACCTTGCCGCCTTCAATCACCACGGTATGCGCCGATGCCGGGCAAGCCATCGCAAGGGTTAACAGCAGTAGTGTTCCTGTCCTTGTCATCCTTCGTTCCTGGCAATAGCGTATGACGGGCCTCGTCCCTGAGGCCTGAACATCCCTGTGCGGAGGAATTATTCGTATTTCATTACGAAGGTGGCGTCAGCGTTCGCCTGGCCTGGCTCGGTAGTCGCAGCCGTTGATTTATAACGCGCGGTGAACTTCAGGGTGTTTGTCCCTTCGATCAGCGTCTGCGCAGCAGAGAAGGTCGCACCGTCAGGGGTCAGAACGCTGGATTTGCTGTCGAGGATCTCGATACCCACGCCTTTCGCGGTGTTGTCGTTGCTGCCGGAGGTGACGGCCAGCAGAGTTTTGTCGGTTGGGTCGATCTGACCGGTGAACGCAACGGCTGCGGTTTTGGCCACCAGCGGATCGCAATCGTTCAGTTCAATGTTGAACGGAATATTAGAGGTGGTGTCGCCCACTTTGGTGAATTTCGCGGTACGATACTGACCCAGATTAACGGTCTGCTCGGAAGAATCAGTATTTACTGAACAAGCCGCATTAACCAGCTCACCTTTAAAATGTACGGTACCGCCATTTACGGAAACCGGGGCAGCAGGATCTGCTGCATTTGCGGCACCCGCAACCAGGGCCAAAGTTGCAATAACAGTAGAAGCAATGTTGCTGAGTTTCATGTCTATTCCTTTAAAATGTAAATAACCCTTCCCGCGAATAATCGGGAATAAGAAATACGTTCAATTGATGAATTGAAAGCTTATTTCGGAGGAGACAAAGTAGCTCAGGAGGCGATTTTTAAATATGTCAAAACGCTGCCATTTCGCCAGGTCACATCCTAATCCCGCCTAAGAAATTGACCATCCCTTAAGAAGGGTTTTTGCGGCTTGCTGATAAAAACGCGCAAAGGGTGACTGACAGCGAGGCTCGCTTCTGACAAAATACACGCATCCCCCCTTTCGAACGTTACAGACGGAATCTTCTCTCTGATGGCAGCAAAGATTATTGACGGTAAAACGATTGCGCAGCAGGTGCGCTCTGAGGTCGCGGAAAAAGTGAAGGCGCGTAAAGCGGCCGGAAAACGCGCCCCCGGGCTGGCCGTTGTGCTGGTTGGCAGTAACCCGGCATCGCAGATTTATGTCGGCAGCAAGCGCAAAGCGTGTGAAGAGGTCGGCTTCGTCTCCCGCTCTTACGATTTGCCGGAAACCACCAGCGAAGCAGAACTGCTGGAACTTATTGACACTCTGAATGCCGATAAAGAGATCGACGGTATTCTGGTTCAGCTGCCGCTGCCCGCCGGTATCGACAACGTGAAGGTGCTGGAGCGTATCGCACCGGATAAAGACGTGGACGGTTTCCATCCGTACAACGTTGGCCGCCTGTGCCAGCGTGCGCCGCGTCTGCGTCCGTGCACGCCGCGCGGTATTGTGACGCTGCTGGAGCGTTATAACATCGATACTTACGGCCTGAACGCTGTGGTCATTGGCGCGTCCAACATCGTGGGCCGTCCGATGAGCATGGAGCTGCTGCTGGCCGGCTGTACCACTACCGTCACCCACCGCTTCACCAAAAACCTGCGCCACCACGTTGAGAACGCCGATCTGCTGATCGTCGCGGTCGGTAAGCCGGGCTTTATTCCAGGCGAGTGGATTAAAGAGGGTGCGATTGTCGTGGACGTCGGGATTAACCGTCTGGAAAACGGCAAAGTGGTCGGCGACGTGGTGTATGAAGATGCCGCCGCGCGTGCCTCTTACATTACCCCAGTACCGGGCGGCGTAGGCCCGATGACCGTCGCAACGCTGATTCAGAATACCCTGCAGGCATGCGAAGAATATCACGACGTAGAGGACGCGTAAGATGGCCACATTTTCATTAGGCAAACACCCGCACGTTGAGCTGTGCGATCTGCTCAAGCTGGAAGGCTGGAGCGAAAGCGGTGCGCAGGCGAAAATTGCCATTGCCGACGGGCTTGTCAAAGTGGACGGTGCGGTGGAAACCCGCAAGCGCTGCAAGATTGTTGCGGGCCAGACCGTGAGCTTTGAAGGCCAGAGCGTAACCGTTACGGCCTGAGCCCCCTCACCCTAATCCTCTCCCCAACGGGGAGAGGGAACAGTCCGAACTCCGTTTCCAGGCCGGGTAAGGCGAAGCCGCCACCCGGCAATGTCTCTCATCATCCCCTCACACCCATCACGGTTATTTATCGATCCACTTCAAATAATCACTATTTCATCTGTTGAAAAGCGAAAATTCAGTTGCGCGTTTTTCACTCTTTGCCCACGATAAGTAGAACGTTCTACTAAAACGTTCTACTTACAATAACAGCGCCAAAAAAAGCGCTACTCGGGGGAAATCAGCATGAGTCTGATATCAGGGTTTGTTAAATCGCTGTCTAAGTTATCGATGATTGGTCGCGCCTTAATGCTGCCAATTTCACTGCTTCCCGCTGCGGGCCTGCTGCTGGCCTTCGGCGATAAGTTCCATCTGCCGCTGATGATGAACGCGGGCGGGGTTATTTTTGATAACCTGCCGATGCTGTTTGCCATTGGCTCTGCCGTGGGCCTGGCGTCAGAATCCGGCATTGCGGCGCTGTCCGCGGCGGTCTCGGTGTTTGTCACCAATATCACCATCAGCACCGTGCTGAGCATCACGCCGGAAATGGCCTCCCAGGGCGGGAAATACGCCATGGTAGTGGGCATTCCGACGCTGCAGATGGGCGTCTTTGGCGGCCTGATCTGCGGTATTCTCGCGGCCTGGTGCTACAACCGCTTCCATACCATGCAGCTTCCGGAATTCCTGGGCTTCTTCTCCGGCAAGCGCTTCGTGGCGATTGCAACGGCGTTCCTCTCGTTCCTGATGGGGCTGCTGCTGCCGTATGTCTGGCAGCATATCCAGGCCGGTATCGACGCCCTCTCCGTGGTCGTTAACGGCGATAATCAGGCGGCCTCGACCTTTATCTTCGGTCTGGTGGAACGCGCCCTGATCCCGCTCGGTTTGCACCATATCTGGTATCCGTCGTTCTGGTATTCGTTTGGGGATTACACCACCCAGGCAGGCCAGGTGATCCACGGCGACCAGACCATCTGGTTCAAGATGCTGGAAGAAGGGGTGAAATCCTTCAGCAGCGACACCTACCAGAACGCCGGCAAGTTCATGCAGGGTGAATTCCCGCTGATGCTGTTCGCGCTGCCTGCGGCGTGCCTGGCGATGTATCACGAAGCCCATACGAAGAATAAAAAAATCGCGGCCGGTATTCTGTTCTCTGCGGCGCTCACCTGCTTCCTGACGGGGATCACCGAACCGGTTGAGTTTACCTTTATCTTCGTGGCACCGATTCTGTACGTCTTTAACGCCATCATGGCGGGCCTGGCCTACATGACCATGTACCTGCTGCATGCGCATATCGCCAAGTCGTTCTCTGCAGGCTTTATCGACTATCTGTCATTCGGGATCCTGCCGTCGTTTAACGGCTACCAGACCCACTTCCTGAGCGCCATTATCATCGGCATTCCAATGGGCCTGATTTATTACTTCACGTTCCGCTTTGTGATCCGTCGTTTCGACGTGAAAACGCCGGGCCGCACCGAAGTAACCGCCAACGCGGATGAGAAATCGGATTCCGAGCTCGCGACCGAGATCATCACCCTGCTGGGTGGCGCGCATAACATCGACTCCGTCGGCGCCTGTATCACTCGTCTTCGCCTGGAAGTGACAAAAAGCGAGGCGGTGGATAAAGACGGCCTGAACGGACTCGGCGCGCGCGGCGTAGTGTTTGTCGGCGACAACGGTATTCAGGTGATTTTCGGTGCCAGAGCACAGTTTATCGCCCAGACCATGTCCACCATGATCGGCAAATAATAAGATGCCTGAACGACACGTCTCCTGTACGCTGGGAGACGTGTTTTATCTGGCTGATAATCGGTAAATTTCAGGGAGCGGTTTTGAAGAAAGTCAGCATTATTGATGTCGCGAAGCACGCGGGCGTGTCGGTTTCCACCGTCTCGCTGGTGCTGCGCCAGAAAGGGAAAATCTCAGAGGCAACGATCGAGAAGGTCAACGCTGCCATCAATACCCTGGGCTATGTTCATAACGTCGCCGCTGCCAACCTTCGCGCCAATACCTCCAACCTGATTGGCCTGATCCTCCGTGACTTTAGCGACAGTTTCTCCATCAAGGTGATGGCGAGCATCGTTCAGGATCTTGAAAAACAGGGGTATATGGTTTTTCTCGGTCAGCCCCAGAACGACCATGACCATCTTGAGCGCTGCCTGCTGTCGTTTAAGCAGCAGGGCGTCGCAGGGGTGATTTATCTGGCCTCGGATACCCGCACCGCCACCCTCCCGGAAAAGATTCGCCACTGCCCGCTGCCGCTGGTGGTGGTCTCGCAGTCGCTGCTGGATGAAAAATGCAATCTGGTGATGCGCGATAACCGACAGGCGGCCAGTCTGGCGGTGCGTTATCTCATCGAGCGCGGTCATCGCAATATCGCCTACATTGGCGGACGCGAAGGCTGCCTTATCCGCGAACAGCGCCTGCTCGGTTTTCGCAGCGCGATGGCGCAAAACGGGCTGGTCTGGCGCGATGAATACTCTCCGGCCTGCAGCGATGACACGCTGGCAGCGGGTTTCGCGACCCGCCAGCTGCTGGAAAAAAACAATACCATCACCGCCCTGCTCTGCCACTCGCCGGATGCCATGATCGGCTCCATCTCCGGTATTCATCAGGTCGGGCGTACGGTGGGCAAAGATGTGTTTCTGACGCAGCAGGTCGCCCTGGTCGGTTTCGAAGATATGCTCCACGTTAACCTCACCTCGCCCTCGTTTACCTACGTTTCGTCCGCCAGCGAAGAGACGGGGCGTCAGGCGGCCGGGCTGATTATTCGCACGCTGAAGGAGCCGACGCTGCAAACCCAGCGCATTACGCTTTCCGGGCAGCTTATCGCACGCGAGTCGGCGTAAAATCAGAATTTCGCACAGGTTTTTTAGCGCGGAATGACTGCTATATTTCCATGATTTGCCATGGATAATCACAATGCCTACCGTCATTACACACGCTGCTGTTCCGCTTTGCCTGGGCTTAGGCCTCGGGACAAAAGTTATCCCACCCCGTCTGCTGTTTGCCGGCATTGTTCTCGCCATGCTGCCGGACGCCGACGTGCTGGCGTTTAAGTTCGGCGTCGCGTATGGCAACGTTTTCGGCCATCGCGGCTTTACCCATTCCCTGCTGTTTGCCTTCGTGGTGCCGATACTTTGCGTACTGACTGGCCGACGGTGGTTCAGGGCCAGCCTGACGCGGTGCTGGCTGTTTTTAACCGTGTCACTGCTGTCGCACAGCCTGCTGGATTCGATTACCACAGGCGGGAAAGGCGTCGGCTGGCTGTGGCCGTGGTCGGATGAACGCTTCTTTGCGCCGTGGCAGGTGATTAAGGTCGCGCCGTTTGCGCTCTCACGCTATACCACGCCGTACGGGCATCAGGTGATCCTTTCAGAACTGCTGTGGGTGTGGCTTCCGGGTGTGGTGCTGATGGGGTTGCTGTGGTGGAAAAGAAGGTAAAAAAAAGCCGGGTGGCGGCTGCGCCTTACCCGGCCTACTTTTGCCTGCAGACCCGGCAAGCGTGAGCGCCACCGGGCGTTACAGACTTACTTACGGCGCCAGGTGGTGCCCTGCGGGCCGTCTTCCAAGATGATGCCCATCTCGGTCAGACGGTTACGCGCCGCATCTGCCGCCGCCCAGTCTTTCACCTGACGCGCTTCCAGACGCGCTTTGATCAACGCTTCAATTTCCGCCACTTCACCGTCATCCGCCTGCGCACCGCTCTGCAGGAACGCGTCCGGCTCCTGCTCCAGCAGGCCAAGCACGGCAGAGAGCTTACGCAGATGGGACGCCAGCGCATTCGCCGCGGCCATATCTTCTGACTTCAGGCGGTTCACTTCGCGCGCCATGTCGAACAGCACGGAGTAGGCTTCCGGGGTGTTGAAGTCGTCGTTCATCACCTCAACAAAGCGTGCTTCGAACGCTTCGCCGCCTGCCGCCGGAACAGACCTGTCGGTACCGCGCAGCGCGGTGTAGAGACGCTCCAGCGCCGAGCGCGCCTGTTTCAGGTTCTCTTCGCTGTAGTTCAGCTGGCTGCGATAGTGGCCGGACATCAGGAAGTAGCGCACGGTTTCCGCGTCGTAGTATTTCAGCACGTCGCGCACGGTAAAGAAGTTACCCAGCGATTTCGACATCTTCTCGCGGTCAACCATTACCATCCCGGAGTGCATCCAGTAATTTACGTACTCGCCGCCGTGGGCGCAGGTGGACTGCGCGATTTCGTTTTCGTGGTGCGGGAACATCAGGTCTGAGCCGCCGCCGTGAATGTCGAAGTGCTTGCCCAGCTGTTTGCAGTTCATCGCAGAACATTCAATGTGCCAGCCCGGACGGCCTTCGCCCCACGGGGATGGCCAGCTTGGCTCACCCTCTTTGGACATCTTCCACAGCACGAAGTCCATCGGGTTACGCTTCACGTCAACCACGTCAACGCGGGCGCCGGCCTGGAGCTGATCCAGATCCTGACGGGAAAGCGCACCGTAGGTTGGGTCCGTCGGCACGGAGAACATCACATCGCCGTTGTCGGCAACATACGCATGACCGCGGGCGATCAGCTTTTCGGTGATCTCAATGATTTCGTGAATATGGTGGGTCGCGCGCGGCTCGCTGTCCGGGCGCAGAATATTCAGGGCGTCGAAGTCTTTGTGCATCTCAGCGATCATGCGATCCACCAGCGCGACAAAGCTTTCGCCATTTTCATTCGCGCGCTTGATGATCTTATCGTCGATGTCGGTGATGTTGCGCACGTATTTCAGGTTGTACCCCAGAAAACGCAGGTAGCGTGACACCACGTCGAAGGCGACAAAGGTACGGCCATGGCCAATGTGACAGAGATCGTAAACCGTAATACCACACACGTACATGCCGACTTCCCCGGCATGGATAGGTTTAAATTCCTCTTTTTGGCGCGTCATTGTATTAAAGATTTTTAACATCGAAGATTCCATGTAAACACGTGTGTGGTTGAAAACCGGCTATTCTACCCGTAATTCAAACCCGAAGCAGCACACAATGCAAGGTGATCGCATCCTGTGGTTATGCTATAACAAGCCCCTATAGATGACCCGAAGGCGGGTCGACGTACCACAATAACGGAACAGGATGCAAAAATGGTTACTTTCCACACTAATCATGGCGATATCGTAATCAAAACCTTTGATGACAAAGCGCCTGAAACAGTTAAAAACTTCCTGGACTACTGCCGCGAAGGTTTCTACAACAACACCATTTTCCACCGCGTGATCAACGGTTTTATGATCCAGGGCGGCGGTTTCGAACCTGGCATGAACCAGAAAGCCACTAAAGAGCCGATCAAGAACGAAGCGAACAACGGCCTGAAAAACACCCGCGGCACGCTGGCGATGGCACGTACTCAGGCGCCTCACTCTGCTACTGCACAGTTCTTCATTAACGTGGCGGACAACGACTTCCTGAACTTCTCCGGCGAAAGCCTGCAGGGTTGGGGCTACTGCGTATTCGCAGAAGTGGTTGAAGGTATGGACGTGGTTGACAAGATCAAAGCCGTCTCTACTGGCCGCAGCGGTATGCACCAGGACGTTCCAAAAGAAGACGTTGTGATTACAAGCGTGACCGTCAGCGAGTAATTGGTGGCGACACTCTTTATTGCGGATCTTCATCTGCAAACAGAAGAACCGGCGATAACCGCCGGTTTTCTGCGTTTTTTACGCGGTGAAGCGAAAAGCGCCGATGCGCTGTACATCCTGGGCGACCTCTTTGAAGCCTGGATTGGCGACGATGACCCTAACCCGCTGCACCGTGAAATGGCCGCCGCCATTCACGCGCTGGTGGATTCGGGCGTCCCCTGCTACTTCATTCACGGCAACCGTGATTTCCTGATCGGCAAGCGCTACGCCCGTGAAAGCGGCATGACGCTGCTGCCGGAAGAACAGGTGCTCGACCTCTACGGCCGCAAGGTGCTGATCATGCACGGCGACACGCTCTGCACCGACGATACCGGCTACCTGGCGTTTCGCGCCAAAGTCCACACCCCGTGGATCCAGAAGGTGTTCCTTGCCCTGCCGCTGTTTATCCGCAACCGCATCGCCGCCAGAATGCGTGCAGGCAGTAAAGCCGCCAACAGCAGCAAATCCATGACCATCATGGACGTCAATCCACAGGCGGTCGTGCGGGTGATGGAAAAGCATGATGTTCAGTGGCTCATCCACGGTCATACCCATCGTCCTGACGTGCATTTCCTTATCGCCAACGGCGAACCGGCCCATCGCGTGGTATTAGGTGCCTGGCACACCGAAGGCTCTATGGTCAAAGTCACGCCTGAGGGTGTGGAGCTGATCGCGTTTCCGTTTTAACCCCCTTTATATTATTCTATTTTTTTGAACAATATTGGCAAATTGTTTCGATTTTAATCAGCCCGTGGTCGGCCTATTATTTATCACATCAGGGCAACATGCCCTATCCCAGACAAAACTCTTAAGGAATACGACCATGAAATCCATCAAATCTTTCGTTGCAGTTGCGGCTCTCTTCCTGGTTTCTTTCGGTTCTTTCGCGCAGAGCGTGAGTGCAACCGCCTCTACCCTTGACCGCGCAGAAGCGAAAATCGCTGCACAGGCTGCTGAACAGGGCGCGTCTTACAAAATCACCAGCGCGAAGGTCGACAACCGCGTCTATATGACCGCAGAACTGACGAAATAATGATTGCCCTTCGACAAAAACAGACCGCCAGAATGCGGTCTGTTTTGTTATAAATTGATGGCAACAACGGCTCAAGATTTAACCGCGCAACCGTTTTCCTTGCCCGTATAACATGCTATTCTCTGTGCCCTCGAAAGCAGTGTGTTTCGCACCACAGGAGTTTTAAGACGCATGTCTTCCCGCAATAATCCGGCGCGTGTCGCCATCGTGATGGGGTCCAAAAGCGACTGGGCTACCATGCAGTTCGCCGCCGAAATCTTTGACATCCTGAATGTTCCGCACCACGTTGAAGTGGTCTCCGCGCACCGTACACCGGACAAACTGTTCAGCTTCGCCGAAAGCGCCGAAGAGAACGGTTATGAGGTGATCATTGCTGGTGCGGGCGGCGCAGCACATCTGCCGGGCATGATTGCCGCCAAAACCCTGGTGCCGGTGCTGGGCGTCCCGGTACAAAGCGCCGCGTTAAGCGGTGTGGACAGCCTCTACTCCATCGTTCAGATGCCGCGTGGCATTCCCGTCGGCACGCTGGCGATTGGTAAAGCGGGTGCCGCCAATGCCGCCCTGCTGGCCGCGCAGATCCTGGCGATGCATGATAAAGACTTACACCAGCGTCTGGCGGCGTGGCGTAAAGCCCAGACCGACGAGGTGCTGGACAATCCAGACCCGCGGGGTGCCGCATGAAGCAGGTTTGCGTTCTCGGTAACGGCCAGCTAGGCCGCATGCTGCGTCAGGCTGGCGAACCGCTGGCGATTTCCGTCTGGCCCGTCGGCCTGGACGCCGAGCCGGAAGCGGTACCGTTCCACCAGAGCGTCATTACCGCTGAGATTGAACGCTGGCCGGAGACCGCACTGACCCGCGAGCTGGCGCGTCATAACGCCTTCGTTAACCGCGACGTGTTCCCGATCATTGCCGACCGTCTGACGCAAAAGCAGCTTTTCGACAAGCTGGGTCTCGCAACCGCACCGTGGCAGCTCCTGTCTGATAAAAGCGAGTGGAACGACGTCTTCGCCATGCTGGGCGAGCTGGCGATCGTGAAGCGCCGCGTGGGTGGCTACGACGGCCGCGGCCAGTGGCGCCTGCGCGCAGGCGACACCGCCGAGCTGCCGGATGATTGCTACGGCGAGTGCATTGTTGAGCAGGGCATCAACTTTAGCGGTGAAGTGTCGCTGGTTGGCGCGCGCGGTCATGACGGGCATACCGTCTTTTATCCGCTGACGCATAACCTCCATCAGGACGGCATTCTGCGCACCAGCGTGGCCTTCCCGCAGGCCAATGCTGACCACCAGGCGCAGGCGGAAGAGATGCTCTCTGCCATCATGCACGAGCTCGGATACGTGGGTGTGATGGCGATGGAGTGCTTTATCACCCCGTCTGGTCTGCTGATCAACGAGCTGGCACCGCGCGTGCACAACAGCGGCCACTGGACGCAAAACGGCGCCTCCATCAGCCAGTTTGAGTTGCACCTGCGCGCGATTACCGACCTGCCGCTGCCGCAGCCGGTGGTCAACAGCCCGTCGGTGATGATCAACCTGATCGGAACCGATCTGAACTACGACTGGCTGAAGCTGCCGCTGGTGCATCTGCACTGGTATGACAAAGAGGTTCGTCCGGGTCGTAAGGTTGGCCACCTGAACCTCAACGACAGCGACACGGGCCGCCTGAGCGCCACGCTGGAAGCCATGATCCCGCTCCTGCCGCCGGAATACGCGAGCGGTATTGTCTGGGCACAGTCAAAGCTTAAATAGTTATCCCTCCGCCGGGGAGTTGACCTCCTCTTTCCCCGGCGTACAATTCCCGCCCATTGCTGCTTAGCTTTCTTCTGGAATAACCATGAACGATGGAACGGACTATCGCGCGATCCTCGCGTCCGATACCCCTTTAATCGACGTTCGCGCGCCGATCGAATTTGCCCAGGGCGCGATGCCAGCGGCAGTCAACCTGCCTTTAATGAATGATGACGAGCGCGCCGCCGTCGGCACCTGTTATAAACGTCAGGGACCGGACGCCGCGCTGGCGCTCGGCCATCGCCTGGTGAGCGGCGACACGCGTGAGGCCCGCATCACCGTCTGGCGCGAGGCCAGCCTTGCCCATCCTGAGGGCTTTCTCTGCTGTGCGCGCGGCGGCCAGCGCTCGCATATCTCGCAGGCCTGGCTGAAAGAGGCGGGTATCGACTACCCGCTGATCCGCGGTGGCTATAAGGCCCTGCGCCAGACGGCAATTCAGGTGACCATTGAGCAGTCGCAAAAGCCGATGGTGCTTATTGGCGGCTGTACCGGGAACGGTAAAACCCTGCTGGTGAAGCAGCATGCACAGGGTATCGATCTGGAAGGACTGGCGCACCATCGCGGTTCATCGTTTGGCCGCACGCTGACGCCGCAGCTTTCCCAGGCCAGCTTTGAAAATCACCTTGCGGTTGAGCTATTGAAAAAAGACGCCGCGCGCTGGGTACTGGAAGATGAAGGCCGGATGATTGGCTCTAACCACCTGCCAGCCTGCCTGCGCGACCGCATGGTTGAAGCCCCTATCGTGGTGGTAGAGGATCCGTTTGAGATCCGTCTTGAACGCCTGCGCGAAGAGTATTTCGACCATATGTGGGCGGATTTTTCTGCCGCCTACGGCGAGGAAGCAGGCTGGAAAGAATACAGCCAGTACCTGCATCACGGCCTGTTCGCCATTCGTCGCCGCCTGGGGCTGCAGCGCTTTGCGGAATTTACCGCGCTGTTAGATTCCGCGCTGTTGGAACAGCAACGCTCTGGCCGCACGGACGCGCACTTCAGCTGGCTTGTACCGCTGCTGAACGACTATTACGACCCGATGTACGGCTATCAGCTGGAGAAAAAGGCGGAGAAGATTGTCTATCGCGGGACGTACGAAGAAATTGCTGAGTGGCTTGATCGCTGAAAAATAAAGCCGGGTGGCGGCTACGCCTTACCCGGCCTACGCGTACTGTTGTAGCCCCGGTAAGCGCAGCGCCACCGGGGAACAGACGGCTTAGAAGTCGTAACGCAGACGCACCAGGTTCATGTCGCCCAGGTTGTCGGTGCTGGAAGTGAACACGTGTTCGTAATCCACGCGGAAACCGTAATCCAGCTGGAAGCTGATACCCACGCCGTTGTCGATGCGCTGGTAGTTACGGCCGTTCACGTACTCAATGCGGTCACCCATGAAGTAAGGCTGGATGGATTCAACCGCGTACTGACCGATTGGGAATTTGTAACCTGCGAAGTACTCAATACCCCACGCGTCGCCCGCAAAGTAATCGTTAACAGACACTTTTTTGGTGGTCAGGAAGTTCTGATACCAGCCGCCGCCTGCGGAGAAGGTCCAGTTGTCCGGGGTCCAGCTCAACGCGGTACCGAGGATGTTCTGGTCGTAGGTTTTGCTGTCGCCGTTGTCCGGGTTACGCATGTCGGCGCGGGTGTAGTTCCACGCGGCGCCCCAGGTCAGGTCGGTAGTCAGGTGGTAATCCAGGCCCAGTGAACCGCCGCCTTTACGCTTGTAGCGCAGGCCGTTGCCCGGCAGGTATTCACTGTCTTCAAACAGGTAGGATGCATAAATATCAGCATCGCCCACGGTTTTCTTATATTTCAGCATCTTACGTGAACGGTAAGAACCGTCGTAATCGCCTTTGATCCCGTTACCTGGTGCCTGACCAATCATGTCGTAGTCCCAGATATCGGTTTTCGCGCCCACCACATCATAGTAAACGCTGTTCTGTTGACCGAAGGTCAGCGTACCCCAGGTGTCGCTCTTCAGACCGGTGTAGAGCATACGACGCGTCGTGTCGTGATCGCTCTCGCTGTAGTGGTTGTCCCAGTTGAACATTGCAGGGAAGTTCACACCCAGCTCGTAGTAGCTTACCCAGCTGATGTCATCAAACAGGTAGTAATCTGCAGCGAAACGGAAGCGGGTGCCGCCGTCAAAGCCGTTACGCTTGTAGCTGTTTTTACCGTCGTCGCCGGTCATGTTCTGGAACTGAGGACGAATACTGCCGCCAACGGTGAAGTTCAGGCGGCTCAGCGGGTTACCCGCCTGAGGATCCTGCTTAAGAACGGTGATTTCCGCCTGAGAAGCGAAGGTCGTTAATGCCACTGCCGCGCCGATCGTTGCCGCCAGCGCTGATTTTTTTATAGTCATTATTTTTCCTTAATAGACACGCTGCTAAATATTTAGCGGGTGAATATTAACTGGAAATAATCGGGCTGTGTGGTTGGGTTTTTAATGTTTTGTGCTACTAAATGAGTGGGTATTATCACTTTGTGCTATTTAAACACTACGCACCGGCATAAAAATCCGGTGCGTAATTATCACCATACTAAATCAACTCGCAAACTGACGGAACAGGGCTTTGCCCTTTAACAGCCGCGTGCCGAGCCAGCCTCCGCAGAGAGAAAGCAGCGCCGCGCCGCACAGAGGCAGGATCAACCAAAGACGCCAGTCAGGCTCCCACGGGAAGTCGAAGACCTTTGTCTGCAGCACCGCCAGCGCCGTCTCTGCGCCAATGGCGGCCACCAGACCGGCCACCAGCCCCAGTAGCGCAAACTCGCTCCAGAGCGTCATTCGCAGCAGCCGCTTACCGGCCCCCAGCGTGCGGTAAACCACCAGTTCCTGATGGCGCTGGCGCATGCCCACCTGCACCTGGGCCAGCAGCAACAGCACGCCGCAGATCGTCACCAGCACCACCATGACCTCCAGCGCGCGGCTCACCTGCTCCAGCACCTGCCCCACCTGCTTCAGGATCGCCCCAATATCCAGCAGGCTGACCGTCGGAAACTCCCGGTTAAGCTGGGTCAGCATGCCGTTACCGTTTTCCCAGCGGAAGCTGGTCAGCCAGCTCTGGGGCTGCCCGTCCAGCGCCCCCGGCGAGAAGATAAAGAAGAAGTTGGGCCGCAGGCTTTCCCAGTCCACTTTACGCAGGCTGGTCACTTTCGCGGTGAAATCCTGGGTATCCCCTGTGAAGGTGACGCTGTCTCCCAGCTTCACGTTCAGGCGCGTCGCCAGTCCCTCCTCCATCGACACTTCTCCCGCTTTCGGCGGCCAGGTGCCGGCGGTTATCGGGTTGTGGTCAGGGCGTTTCTCCTGCCAGGTGAGGTTCAGCTCGCGGTTCAGCGACTCGTCCTTGTTCCCCTCCGTTGGCTGCCCGTTGATCTGCGTCAGACGCGCGCGAACGATAGGATAGAACGACTCGGGGATGATGTGATGCTCCGCCAGGAAGCCCTTCAGCGGCGTAACCTGCTCAGGGGCGATATTGATCAGGAAATAGTTCGGGCTTTCCGGCGGAAGCTGCTGCTGCCAGCGATCGAGCAGATCGCCGCGCAGCACCAGCAGCAGTGCCAGCAGCATAAACGACAGCGAGAACGCCGACAGCTGGCTGAGCGTAGACCAGGGCTGGTGCAGCAGACGGTTGACCGCCAGGCGCACGGGCAGGGATTTTACCGTCACCCTTTTCAGGAGGTTAAGCAGTATCCAGCCCAGCACGCCGCACAGCAGCGCCAGAACAACCGCCCCGGCCAGCACCGCCCACAGCAGCGTGCTGCCGCCCATCAGCCACGCCAGCAGCCCCACCGCCACCGCAATAATCACCGGAAGGTAGAACTTCAGCGGCCAGACGTTCGCCACGACATCGTTGCGAAGCACGCGCAGCGGCTGCGTGGCGAGCAGCAGGCGGTAAGGCCGGAGCCCCACCAGCACCGAGATCACCGTCATAGCGCCCATCGCCCACAGCCACGGCCAGAGGCTGGCCGGCGGCAATGCGGCCGGGAGCACCGGTTTTAGCATCACCATCAGCAGTTTTTCAAACAGCAGCCCCATTATTCCGCCGGTCAGCGCCGACAGGACCAGCAGCATCAGCCACTGGCCGACGATCAGCTTGCGCAGCTGCGCCCGGCCCGCCCCGAGGGTTTTGAGGATCGCCACCAGGTCGTAGCGGCTGCGGCAGTAGTGCCCCATCGCGACGGCCACCGCCGCCACCGCCAGCAGCAGGGTCAACAGGGCCGACAGCAGCAGGAACTGCTGAGAGCGCTCCAGAGATTTACCGAGCGCCCCCTCGTCCTGCTCCAGCCCGTACCAGCGGTGTTCCGGTTTGAGCTGCGGCAGAAGCCATTTTTCATACGCGTCAAGCTGGGTGGGCGTGCCGCCAAATTTATAACGCCAGGTAACGCGGCTGCCCGGCTGTACCGCATGGGTGGCCGCGACATCCGCGGTGTTCATCAGCAGACGCGGCGCAAGCTGGAACGGGTTAAATCCGCCGTCGGGCTCCTGCACCACTTCCCCGGCAATCCTGAGGGTAGCGTCACCGACGTCGATACTGTCGCCAGGTTTCAGGTTCAGCAGCGCCATCAGACGCGATGCCAGCAGCACCGTACCGGGCGTCGGCTTTAATCCCGGCGGGCGGGTCTGCAAGTCACCGTACATCGGGTAGATATCATCGACGGCCTTGACGCTCGCCAGCTGCGGCGTGTCGCCCGCGAAGGTCATGGTCTGGAAGGTGAGCTGCTCTCCCACCTTCAGCCCTTCTTTGCGCGCTGCTTCAATCCAGCCCGGCGGCACGGGGCGGGAGCTTTCCAGCGCCCTGTCTCCCGCCATAAACTCCCGGCTCTGCTGGCTGAGCCCTTTTTCCATGCGGTCACTGACGCTGCCGAGCGCCAGCACGCAGGCCACCGCCAGGCTGAGCGCCAGCCAGACAATCAGCAGCGAGGGCGAGCGCCACTCGCGCCAGAACCAGCGGGTAATCATGCTTCCTCCTGCAGAATACCGTTGACCAGCCGCAGGCGACGGTCGCAGCGCGCCGCGAGCTGCGGATCGTGGGTCACGAGGATAAGCGTGGTACCGTGCTCGCGATTGAGCGAAAACAGCAGGTCGGCAATCCGGTCTCCGGTTTTACGGTCAAGGTTGCCGGTAGGCTCATCGGCAAACAGCACCTCAGGGCGGCCGTTAAACGCGCGTGCCAGCGCCACGCGCTGCTGCTCACCGCCGGAAAGCTGGGCGGGAAGATGGTCGAGACGTTTACCCAGACCGAGCTGTTCCAGCAGCGCCTTCGCGTGAGCGCGGCTTTCACGGCTATTTTCACCGCGCAGCAGCGCAGGGAGCTCGACGTTTTCCAGGGCGTTCAGGGTCGGGATCAGCATAAAGGACTGAAAGACAAAACCAACTTGACGCGCGCGCAGCGCGGCCCGCGCCTCTTCATCAAGCTGATGCAGCGGCTGCCCGACAAGGTGGACCTCACCGCTGCTGCCGTCGTCCAGACCGGCTAAAATCGCCAGCAGCGTGGACTTACCGGAACCGGATTCGCCAATCAGCGCAATGGTTTCAGCGCGTTTGACAACGAGTTCAACTCCGGTAAGGATGGAAAGCTCGTGCTCCCCCTGACCGACGGACTTCTTAAGATGATGAACTTCAACACTGTTTTCCGCTGGCATTTGCCCTTCCTGTTTTTGATTCTGATGACTTTCCGCGCGGCGGCAGCGGACACGTTACTGGTTCTCGGCGACAGCCTGAGCGCAGGCTATCGCATGGCGGCCAGCGCGGCCTGGCCCGCTCTGCTCAATGACAAATGGCAGAGCAAAACGGCTGTAATCAACGCCAGCATCAGCGGCGACACCTCGCAGCAGGGGCTATCGCGCCTGCCTGCGCTGCTCAAACAGCATCAGCCACGGTGGGTGCTGGTTGAGCTTGGCGGTAATGATGGCCTGCGCGGTTTCCAGCCTCAGCAAACGGAGAATACGCTGCGCACCATTTTGCAGGAGATCAAGGCGGCAAACGCCCAGCCGCTGCTGATGCAAATTCGCCTGCCCGCCAACTACGGTCGTCGGTATAATGAGGCCTTTAGCGCGATCTACCCCAAGCTTGCCAAAGAGTTTGATATTCCGCTGCTGCCATTTTTCATGGAAGAGGTCTATCTCAAACCCCAGTGGATGCAAGACGACGGGATCCACCCCAATCGCGATGCGCAGCCGTTTATTGCCGACTGGATGGCAACGCGGCTGGCTCCTTTAGTTAAACATGACTCCTGATTAAGCGGAGATCCTGACAGGTAAAGTTATGCAAAAATCGGTCTTAATTACAGGATGTTCCAGCGGAATCGGCCTGGAAAGCGCGCTCGAATTAAAGCGCCAGGGGTTTCGGGTTCTGGCGGCCTGCCGCAAACCCGACGATGTCGAACGCATGGACGGTCTGGGCTTTACCGGCGTGCTGCTGGATATGGACTCGCCGGAGAGCGTTGAGCGCGCCGCGGACGAGGTGATCGCACTGACCGGTAATCGTCTGTACGGCCTGTTTAATAATGCCGGCTACGGCGTGTATGGCCCGCTGGATACCCTCTCCCGCGAAACGCTGGAGAAGCAGTTTTCGACCAACTTCTTCGGCGTGCATCAGCTCACCATGCGTCTGCTCCCCGCGATGCTGCCGCACGGTGAAGGGCGCATCGTGATGACGTCGTCGGTGATGGGGCTGATTTCCACCCCGGGCCGCGGCGCCTACGCCGCCAGCAAATATGCGCTGGAGGCCTGGTCCGACGCCCTGCGCATGGAGTTACGCCACAGCGGCATTAAGGTCAGCCTGATTGAACCCGGCCCGATCCGCACCCGCTTTACCGAAAACGTTAACCAGACGCAGGCGGATAAACCGGTCGAGAACCCCGGCATCGCCGCACGTTTTACCCTCGGGCCAGAGGCGGTGGTGGCCAAAGTGCGCCATGCTTTTGAGAGTGAACATCCCAAAATGCGCTATCCGGTGACGCTGGTCACCCATGCCGTCGGCTGGTTAAAACGCCTGCTGCCGGGCCGGATAATGGACAAAATTTTACACGGTTGAGTTGAAGCGCCGACGCGCATCCCCATGTAAAGAACAAACCGACAAAAGAGAAAGCCGCATGTCCGTACAGAATATCGTCAATATCACAGAAGCTAACCTGCAACAGACGCTTGAACAGTCGATGACCAAACCGGTCCTGTTCTACTTCTGGTCTGAACGTAGCCAACACTGTCTGCAGCTGACGCCGGTGCTGGAAAGCCTTGCCGCCCAGTACAACGGTCAGTTCATTCTCGCGAAGCTGGATTGTGACGCCGAGCCGATGGTCGCGTCTCAGTTTGGTCTGCGCGCCATTCCTACCGTCTATCTGTTCCAGAACGGCCAGCCTGTTGATGGCTTCCAGGGGCCACAGCCGGAAGAGGCAATCCGTGCCCTGCTGGATAAAGTGCTGCCGCGCGAAGAAGAGCTGAAAGCGCAGGAAGGCATGGCGCTGATGCAGGAAGGCAAATACGACGAGGCGCTGCCGCTGCTCAAAGAGGCATGGCAGCTGTCGAATCAGAACAGCCAGATTGGCCTGCTGCTGGCGGAAACGCAGATCGCCCTGCACCGCTCAGAAGACGCGGAAGCCGTACTCAAGACGGTTCCGCTGCAGGATCAGGACACCCGCTATCAGGGGCTGGTTGCACAAATTGAGCTGCTTAAGCAGGCGGCAGATACCCCGGAAATTCAGCAGCTGCAGCAGCAGGTTGCCGACAACCCGGCGGATGCCGCGCTGGCAAGCCAGCTGGCGCTGCAGCTGCATCAGGTGGGGCGTAACGAAGAGGCGCTTGAGCTGCTCTTCAGCCATCTGCAAAAAGATTTAGCCGCCGCAGACGGTCAGGCGCGCAAGATGTTCCAGGAGATCCTGGCCGCGCTGGGCACCGGAGACGCGCTGGCATCGAAGTATCGTCGTCAGCTTTACGCGTTGTTGTATTGATGCACTTTGCCCGGTGACGGCTTCGCCTTACCGGGCCTACAAAAGACGAATCGTAGGCCGGGCAAACGCAGTGCCGCCCGGCACAATCACCGCACCTTTTTCAACTGCGTCACCACCAGCTGGTGGCGCGCGTTGTAGAACTTCCGATAGGTCAGGTAGCAGGCAATGATGGTGGACAGGCTTGCCGTGGAAAGCAGCATAAACGTCACCATGATCTGATACTTAATCGCTTTTACCGGATCGATACCGGCAAAAATCAGCCCCGACATCATGCCCGGCAGGCTCACCAGCCCCACCGTTTTGGCGGAATCTACCGTAGGGATCAGCGATGAGCGAATGCTCTCGCGAATCAGCCGCGCCGAGGCCACTTTTGGCGTTGCCCCCAGGCTTAGTTTCTCCTGCAGCTGCTGCTGTTCGCTACTGAAACGCTGGCCGAGATTGTTATAACAGAGCCCAACGGCCACCATCGCGTTCCCCGCAATCATCCCGGAAATAGGGATAACCTGCATCGGCGTAAACTCAATCGAGCCGGAAAGTACCAGCACCGCCAGCGTGAGCGCAGTTCCGGTGGTAATCGCGATAAACGATGAAACAAACGCCTTATCGATGTATTTACTGCGCTTTTGCGCATTCCACGCCGCGTTAAAGCAGATAAAGAGCACCATCAGCAGCGTCAGCACCGCGTGGTTAACGTTGAAGATATACTTCAGCACATAGCCGACGATGATGAGCTGAATCACCGCGCGGCAGATACTCCATACGATATCTTTTTCCAGCCCCAGCTTTTCCCGATAGCTGACCACAATCGCAATCAGCACCAGCACCATCGAAAAGGCCAGCGATTCGTTGGTAATGTTGTGTTCACCCACGGTTTGCCTCCTGCATTTTCCCGCCGTGCGGCTGGAGCGTAATCACGTCATCCGCATGGGTTATTTCGTTAGCGTCGTGCGTCACCCACAGCACGGCAATATTTTGCTCACGGGCGTAACGATGAATAATCTCGTTAACGTTGCGCTTGTTGACGTCATCGAGCGCGCTGGTGATTTCGTCCAGCAACAACACCTTCGGTAAAAACTGCAGGTTGCGGATCAGTGAGACCCGCTGCTTTTCACCGCCCGACAGCGCGTTGATGGATTTGCTCAGCGTCTCCTGCGCCAGGCCAAAGCGGGCCAGATCCTGGATAAACTTTTCCGGCTCCGGCGTTTTATTGCGGATTTGCCACGGGAAAATCAGGTTGTCATAGACCGTATCGCCAAAAAGCACGGGCGTTTGCACGCAGTACGAGACCTGCTGGCGATAGCTTTCCGGAGAAAGCGAGGCGATATCCTCGCCTTCAAACAGAATGGCGCCCTCCGTCGGGCTGAGGAGTGACGCCACAATCTTCAGCAGCGTGCTCTTACCACAGCCTGAGGGACCCGTGATTAATTTAAACTCGCCCGGCGACAGGCTAAACCCGACGTGCTGCAGGATCGTGTTTGCCCCGACTCGAAATCCGACATCCCTGAGCAGTAATACGTTTCTTTTATCGTTCATCGCGCTTCCGTTGACCGCTTCGTGTAATAACCGCCTGTAGCATAATCCTTTCGCCCGCACAGCGCGAATAGCCTCACGCTGAAGCAAGTGTTAAACTTTTTGTTTGCAAATTGTCACCTTCATCACTACAGGAAGTATGCGACATGGCACATATCTTTTATGAGTTTCCCTCCCTGAAGCCTGGTGTTCCTGATGTCGAAACATTAATGGAAGTCATCAAATCGTCGGAGCTCACGCGTTTTGTGATAGGTGCAGAGGTGGTGGATTTTGTTAAAAAGGCGCTCATCGTGAACACCACGATCGGCAGCTTCAAAAATTGCTATTTCGCCTTCGACAACGGAACACACTTCCTTGAATTTGACGGTGAAGGCAAATCAAAACGCTTCAATGAGGTGCCGGACTGGTTCGTCTCTCCGGCGGAATTTTCACGCACCCAGTGGCTTATCAACCACAATCTTGCGGATGTGAAAGCCACACAGTTCATTGACGTCCTGATGTCCTATCCGCTGAAAGCGCGCCGCGCGCACTGCAATTTGCTGTTCGGACTGGAGCTGGAAAAGGTGAACGCGGTTCCGGCCGCGGCATCAGCGGCAGGTAAAATCGGCAATAAAAACGGTAAAACCACCAAGCCCCGCGTCACCGATCTGGGCTCGTTCGAGCTGTTCAGCCAGTTCTTTACGCGCATGAAAACCGCCGTACTGGCCGATGAGTTCCCGACTCTGCAGATCCTGACGGGCATGGATAACCTGGCAAAAGCGCCGCATAATTTAAAGCAGGGCATCAGAACCTGGTTTAAAGCCATCGCGGGCGACCTTCCACCGAATAACAAACGCGTTGAAGCGGGGAATGCCGTTCTGTTCTGCGCCCCCATTCGTGAACAGATCCAGCGTATCGAAGCGCTGGGGCTGGAGAATTACTACCAGGGATTATCGAAAGCCATTGCTGAAGCGGGTGATGGATTCATCTCTGACTTTACCTATACTTACGAGCAATAAACACACTTTCACTCGCCACAGCATGCAAAACAGGAGGTTTTTATGCTTATCGTTATTCCCGTCCTTATTTTCGTTGCGCTGGTTATCGTGGGCGCCGGCGTCAAAATTGTCCCTCAGGGTTATCAGTGGACCGTCGAGCGTTTCGGCCGATACACCAACACACTCCAGCCAGGCTTAAGCCTTATTGTCCCGTTCATGGACAGGATAGGCCGCAAGATCAACATGATGGAGCAGGTTCTGGACATTCCGTCCCAGGAAGTGATCTCCAAGGATAACGCCAACGTCACCATCGACGCTGTCTGCTTTATTCAGGTGATTGACGCGCCGAAAGCGGCCTATGAGGTCAGCAACCTGGAGCTGGCGATCGTCAACCTGACAATGACCAACATCCGTACCGTGCTCGGCTCGATGGAGCTGGACGAGATGCTTTCCCAGCGCGACAGCATCAACACCCGCCTGCTGCACATTGTCGACGAGGCTACCAACCCGTGGGGGATCAAAGTTACCCGCATCGAGATCCGCGACGTGCGCCCGCCGGCGGAGCTGATCGCCTCCATGAACGCCCAGATGAAAGCCGAGCGAACCAAGCGCGCCTATATTCTGGAAGCCGAAGGGGTACGTCAGGCGGAGATCCTCAAAGCGGAAGGGGAAAAACAGTCGCAGATCCTGAAAGCGGAAGGTGATCGTCAGTCCGCGTTCTTGCAGGCGGAAGCCCGCGAGCGTTCCGCCGAAGCGGAAGCCCGCGCGACCCAGATGGTGTCGGAGGCGATTGCCGCCGGTGATATTCAGGCCGTGAACTACTTTGTCGCGCAAAAATATACCGACGCGCTGAAAGAGATTGGATCGGCGAATAACAGCAAAGTGGTGATGATGCCGCTGGATGCCAGCAGCCTGATGGGCTCTATCGCGGGCATAGCCGAACTGATCAAGGACAGCGGAAACGAGCGTAAAAAATGATTGAGCTCATCGTTGCACATCCTCATGCCTTCTGGCTAAGCCTCGGCGGCTTATTGCTGGCGGCGGAGATGCTGGGCGGCAACGGCTACCTGCTCTGGAGCGGTGTTGCCGCCGTCATTACCGGTCTTCTGGTCTGGATCCTTCCCCTGGACTGGGCGTGGCAGGGCGCGCTGTTTGCCGTGCTGACGCTGGTGGCCGCCTGGCTGTGGTGGCGCTGGCTCAACCGGCGGGTTAACGAGCAGAAACCGGTGGACGCCCACCTTAACCAGCGCGGACAGCAGATTGTCGGCAAGCGTTTTACGCTCGACAGCACACTGGTGAACGGACGTGGGCACATGCGGGTAGGCGACAGTTCGTGGCCGGTCGTGGCCGACGATGACCTCAGCGCCGGCACGCGGGTGGAGGTCATCGCGGTGGAGGGCATTACCCTGCGGGTAAAAGCCTGCTAAGCGTGGGTTTTGCGGTGGCAGCAGCCGGCAAGGTTATCGATAATCGGGCAGTCGGCGCTGTCATCCCCCGGGCAGGACGCCGCGAGCTGCAGCAGTTGTTCGCGCATCGCCTGTAGCTCGACGATGTGGCGTTCAATTTCGGCCACCTTTTCCAGCGTGCGTTTTTTCACGTCGGCGCTGTGACGCTTTGGATCGTTGAACAGGTTAACCAGCTCGCCGCACTCTTCCAGATTAAAACCGACCTGTCTTGCCTGGCGCAGCAGCGTCAGTTCATCCAGATGCAGCTGCGTGTAGCTACGGTAGCCGTTTTCACTGCGCAGCGGCGGCGTCACCAGTCCCTTCTCTTCATAAAAGCGAATCGCTTTGCTGGTTAAGCCGGTTTTTTTTGCCACATCACTGATATTCACATTTCCCCCTTGACCTTCCCCTTGATGGAAGGTTTAACCTTCATAACAGTTAGTGAAAAGCGTTACTCCGGTCAACAACTGACCAAAATATTATACGGGAGTTTTGTTATGTCTCACACTATTGACCTGACGCTGGACGGCCTCTCCTGCGGCCACTGCGTCAAACGCGTTAAAGAAAGCCTGGAACAGCGCCCTGATGTGGAAAGCGCTGACGTGACTATCGATCATGCGGCCGTGACCGGCAGCGCCAGCGCGGATGCGCTGATCGATACCATCAAGCAGGCCGGTTACGGGGCGGAGTTAAGCCACCCAAAGGCTAAACCGCTGGCAGAGTCATCATCCCCGTCGGAAGCACTGACAGCGGCCACTCCTGAGCTTCCGGCAGCGGATGATATTGATGACAGCCAACAGCTGCTGATCAACGGCATGAGCTGCGCCAGTTGCGTCTCCCGGGTACAAAACGCCCTGCAGGCGGTACCGGGCGTCGCGCAGGCACGGGTGAATCTTGCGGAGCGCACTGCGCTGGTAATGGGCAGCGCCTCCGCCGCAGAATTAGTGCAGGCCGTTGAAAAAGCGGGCTACGGCGCGGAGGCCATCGAAGATGATGCCGAACGCCGCGAGCGCCAGCAGGAAACGGCTATCGCCACCATGAAGCGCTTCCGCTGGCAGGCCATCGTCGCCCTGCTGGTCGGTATTCCGGTGATGGTGTGGGGCATGCTCGGCGACAACATGATGGTCACCGACGACAACCGCACGCTGTGGCTGGTGATTGGTTTGATTACCCTTGCGGTGATGGTGTTCGCAGGCGGACATTTCTATACCAGCGCCTGGAAGAGCCTGAAAAATCGTACCGCGACGATGGATACCCTGGTCGCCCTCGGTACCGGCGCGGCGTGGCTCTATTCGATGAGCGTGAACGTCTGGCCCCAGTGGTTCCCGATGGAAGCGCGGCATCTCTATTATGAAGCGAGCGCGATGATTATCGGCCTGATTAACTTAGGCCATATGCTGGAAGCCCGCGCCCGCCAGCGCTCCTCGAAAGCGCTGGAAAGATTGCTTGATTTAACCCCACCGACGGCCCGCGTGGTCACGGACGAAGGGGAAAAAAGCGTTCCGCTGGCCGAGGTTCAGCCCGGCATGACGCTGCGTCTGACCACCGGCGACCGGGTTCCCGTTGACGGCAAGATAACCCAGGGCGAAGCCTGGCTGGATGAAGCGATGCTGACCGGGGAGCCTATCCCTCAGCAGAAATCAGACGGCGACGCCGTGCATGCCGGTACGGTCGTGCAGGACGGCAGCGTGCTGTTTACCGCCAGCGCCGTCGGCAGCCATACGACGCTGTCGCGTATTATCCGCATGGTGCGCCAGGCGCAGAGCAGCAAGCCGGAAATTGGCCAGCTTGCTGATAAAATCTCGGCCATTTTTGTGCCGGTGGTGGTCGGCATTGCCCTGCTGAGTGCGGCGATCTGGTACTTCTTCGGCCCCGCGCCGCAGATTGTGTATACCCTGGTGATCGCCACCACAGTGCTGATCATCGCCTGCCCTTGCGCCCTTGGTCTGGCGACGCCAATGTCGATTATCTCCGGCGTAGGCCGCGCGGCCGAATTTGGCGTGCTGGTGCGGGACGCGGACGCGCTGCAGCGGGCCAGCACCCTGGACACGCTGGTGTTTGATAAAACCGGCACGCTGACGGAAGGTAAACCGCAGGTGGTCGCCGTCCACACCGTGAGCATTACGGAAGAGGACGCGCTGCGTCTTGCCGCCGCGCTGGAGCAAGGCTCCAGCCATCCGCTGGCGCGCGCCATTCTCGATAAAGCCAATGCGTCTGCCCTGCCGCAGGTGAACCAGTTCCGCACCCTGCGCGGGCTCGGCGTGAGCGGTGAAGCAGAAGGCCACGCGTTGCTGCTGGGCAACCAGGCGTTGCTCAATGAAAACGGCATTGATACCGCCGCGCTGGAAAACGAGCTGAAGGCGCAGGCGTCACAGGGCGCCACCCCGGTTCTGCTGGCGGTGGATGGCAAAGCCGCCGCGCTGCTGGCCGTGCGCGATCCGCTTCGCCAGGACAGCGTGGATGCCTTACAGCGCCTGCACCGTGCGGGCTATCGTCTGGTGATGCTGACCGGGGATAACCCGACCACCGCCAACGCCATCGCGAAAGAAGCCGGTATTGATGAGGTGATTGCGGGCGTACTGCCGGATGGCAAAGCGGACGCCATTAAAAACCTGCAACGTCAGGGCCGTCAGGTGGCGATGGTCGGCGACGGCATCAACGATGCCCCGGCGCTGGCCCAGGCGGATGTGGGGATCGCAATGGGCGGCGGCAGCGACGTGGCCATCGAAACCGCGGCCATCACGCTGATGCGCCACAGCCTGATGGGCGTGGCCGATGCGCTGGCCATTTCGAAAGCTACGCTGCGCAACATGAAGCAGAACCTGCTGGGGGCGTTTATCTACAACTCGCTCGGTATTCCGATTGCTGCCGGTATTTTGTGGCCGCTGACCGGCACGCTGCTTAATCCGGTGGTCGCGGGTGCGGCGATGGCGCTCTCCTCCATCACCGTGGTCAGCAACGCCAACCGGCTGTTGCGGTTTAAACCGAAGGATTGAACCTTGTACCCGTACGCGCTAGCATGAACCTTTCCGTTTATGGAGCGCGTATGGGTCTGTTTCATCGTATAAAAACATCGTTTCGCGCCCTTTTCCCTCGCCGTTACGCCTGGCCCGGTCTGGATATTTCGCTTCCCGGCGGGCAACACCTGCACCTGGTTGGCAGCATCCATATGGGCACGCAGGATATGTCTCCCCTGCCTCCCGGACTGATTAAACTGCTGAAACACGCCGATGCGCTGGTCGTTGAGGCGGACATTTCGGGTCAGGAGTCACCGTTTGCCGGGCTCGAGAGCGATCTCACCCTGGCGGAGCGCCTGGATGAAACCCAGCTTGCGGAACTGACGCGCGTCGCCGAGGAAACCGGCGTCTCGCTCTCCATGATTGACACCCTGCCGCTCTGGCAAATCGCGATGGTATTACAGGCCACCCAGGCGCAGCGTCTGGGCCTGCGCGGTGACTACGGCATTGATTACCAGCTGCTGAACGCGGCAAGGGCGCGCAGCCTGCCCATCATCGAGCTGGAAGGAACGGACAGCCAGATTGCGCTCCTGCGACAGCTTCCCGACGACGGTCTGATGCTGCTGGATGATACGCTGACCCACTGGCACACCAACGCGCGCCTGCTGCAGACCATGATTGGCTGGTGGCTGGATGCGCCACCCGCGGACGGCAGGCTGGCGTTACCGTCAACGTTCAGCGAATCGCTGTATGATGTGCTGATGAATGCGCGCAATAAAGCCTGGCGGCAGACGCTGCATGCCTTACCTGCGGGGCGTTACGTGGTGGCGGTCGGGGCATTACATTTGTACGGAGAAGGGAACTTGCCGTCGTTGCTGAAATAAAAAAATGGCCAATATTTCTATTGGCCCGTCAAAGAGGAATTTCATCGTTTTTATTATGCCGAAGGAGACCTTCGGTTGAGCCGATTGTCGCTCAAAGTGACCATCACTGCCAACACTATTGCGCAAGATGGTGCTATTTTTTAGACAAACGTCAGGCGTATGCTGTTGGCATGATTTGTCTGTCGTAAGAAGGATAGCTATGACTCCCGCCGTTAAATTACTCGAAAAAAACAACATTTCTTTCCGGATCCACACCTACGATCACGATCCGAATGAAACCAACTTTGGTGATGAAGTGGTGCGTAAGCTGGGGCTGAACGCTGACCAGGTTTATAAAACGCTGCTGGTGGCGGTGAACGGCGATATGAAGCACCTCGCCGTGGCGGTGACGCCCGTGGCAGGACAGCTGGATCTTAAGAAAGTCGCCAAAGCGCTGGGGGCGAAGAAGGTGGATATGGCGGATCCGATGGTGGCGCAGCGCACCACGGGCTACCTGGTGGGCGGCATCAGTCCACTCGGGCAGAAAAAACGCCTGCCGACGCTGATCGATGCCCCTTCGCAGGAATTTGACACCATCTTTATCTCCGGCGGCAAACGCGGGCTGGACATTGAGCTTGCCGCGGGCGATCTGGCGAAAATGCTGGACGCGAAGTTTGCGGATATTGCCCGCCGGGAGTAAAAAAAGCCGGGTGGCGGCTACGCCTTACCCGGCCTACATTTTGCACCCGTAGGCCCGGTAAGCGCAGCGCCACCGGGCAACACAACGGCACTACTGCCAGCTCACCTCACCTTTCGGCTCATACGCATTCACGTCAATCGGCGAATTCTGCTCGATATACTGCTTCAGCACTTCTGCATCGATAAAGCCGGTGTTCACGTATCCTGGTTTATTATCAATATGCGGATAGCCGTCGCCGCCGGTGGCGTTAAAGCTTAACGTCGCCAGACGGTAGGTTTTCGCCGGGTCAACCGGTTCGCCTTTGATCTTCAGGTCGTTAAGCTTGCCGTCTTTCGCTACGAAGCTCACGTTGGCAAACTGCGGATAGGCCCCGGAATCCGGCTTCATCTGCGCCACGGCGGTCAGGTAGTCAATGACCTCTTTCCCGCTCATGTCGGTATAGACCACCACGTTACCGAACGGCTGCACCTTCAGGACGTCTTTATAGGTGATGTTTCCGCCTTCGATGGAATCACGAATGCCGCCGCCGCTCATTACGCCAAAATCAGCCCCGGTGCGCGCCATTTGCGCCGCGAGCACCAGGTGGCCCATGTTGGTCTGCACGAAGCGAACTTTACTGCGATCCCCCTCCAGACGCCCGTTCAGCGTGCCGATTTTCACATCCAGCTGCGCCTTGCCTTTGTTCTGGAACGGCGTCAGCAGGGAGAGCATCTGCTGGTTTTCAGCGATCTCTGGCGTGTAAAGTACGCGCTCGCTTTTCCCGTCAGGGTACGTGACTTTCTTCTTCAGGTTGACCGGAATGAGCTGATAATGGACCAGCTTCATCTCGCCGTTACGGAACTCAAAGTCTGCCCGACCCACGTATTTGCCCCACTCGTGCGCCTGCACAATCCAGATACCGTTCTGACGGTCTGGCGCGCACGGCGTACCCGGGACGTAGTCCACCTGCTTTTTGTTTTCGGATGCCATGCACACCGGATCCTGTGAGTGACCACCCACAATCATCGCCAGAGAGCCCGCAGGCAGGCTGCGCGCCATCTCCACGTCACCGGGCGCGTTAGAGCCGTGCTCACCGTTGTCGTAGTGCCCCATGTGCGTGGTGGCGATAATCACGTCCGGCTTTTCGTTTTGCTGCAGCTCCTGAATCACCAGCTTCGCTTCGTCTGCCGGTTTGCGGAATTCGATATCGGTGAAGAACTCAGGGTTGCCAATTTTCGCCGTATCGTCGGTGGTTAAGCCGATGACCGCGATCTTCAGATCCTGACGCTTAAACAGCGCCCACGGCTTAAACAGGCGCTCGCCGGTACTTTTCTGGTAAATATTGGCGGAGAGGAACGGGAATTTGGCCCATTTTTCCTGCTGACGGAGTACGGTCAGCGGATTATCAAATTCATGGTTACCGACGGCCATCGAGTCGTAGCCAATCAGATTCATGCCGCGAAAGTCGGGTTCGGCGTCCTGCAAATCGGATTCCGGCACGCCGGTGTTGATATCGCCGCCTGAGAGCAGCAGCACGCTGCCGCCCTGGGCTGCGACCTCTTTACGAATGCCGTCCACCAGCGTTTTTTGTGCCGAGAGGCCATATTCGCCGTATTCACTGCGCCAGAAATGACCGTGGTGGTCGTTGGTATGCAGAATGGTAATTTTATAGGTTTTGTCTTTTTCATACGCCTGCGCAGGCAGGCTTACCAGCCCCCACGCCGCGATGAGCGCCAGCGCGACGCCCCGCTTCATTAACTTCATCTTCTCTCTCCCTGACCAATAGACAAAGGCAGAAATTACAGTGACTAATAAGAATAGACAAATAAGTTTTCATAATTGCGACTTTCTTCAAATGTCGCAGGCGGGTATGTTAGTCGGATAATAATTACTCCCTGCACTTCTGCTAACAAAACGTGGTATTTATGGCAATCAGTGAATCAACCCAGCCCGTTTCGGGCGCGCCGGCGTCGCGCACCTCCTTTAAAGTCTTAGGTGCAATCAGTCTTTCACACCTGCTCAACGACATGATCCAGTCGTTGATTCTGGCAATTTATCCGCTGCTGCAGTCCGAGTTTTCGTTAACCTTCGTGCAGATCGGGATGATCACCCTGACCTTCCAGCTGGCTTCCTCGCTGCTACAGCCGGTGGTGGGCTACTGGACGGATAAATACCCGATGCCGTGGTCGCTGCCGATCGGCATGTGCTTTACCCTAAGCGGTCTGGTGCTGCTCGCCATGGCCGGGAGTTTTGAAGTCGTGCTGATCGCCGCCGCGCTGGTGGGTACCGGCTCGTCCGTGTTCCATCCGGAGTCCTCCCGCGTGGCGCGGATGGCGTCCGGTGGTCGTCACGGCCTGGCGCAGTCACTTTTCCAGGTGGGCGGTAACTTTGGTAGCTCTCTCGGCCCGCTGCTGGCCGCAGTGATTATTGCCCCTTACGGTAAAGGCAACGTGGCGTGGTTTGTGCTGGCCGCGCTGCTGGCGATTATCGTGCTGGCCCAAATCAGCCGCTGGTATGCCGCTCAGCATCGCGTCAATAAAGGAAAACCTAAAGCGAAGGTTATCAATCCCCTGCCGCGCAATAAGGTTATCCTGGCGGTGGCCGTCCTGTTGGTGCTGATTTTCTCGAAATACTTCTATATGGCGAGCATCAGCAGCTATTACACCTTTTATCTGATGCAAAAATTCGGATTATCGGTACAAAATGCGCAGATTCACCTGTTTGCCTTCCTGTTCGCCGTTGCGGCCGGTACGGTCATTGGCGGGCCTGTGGGGGATAAGATTGGGCGTAAATATGTCATTTGGGGCTCTATCCTCGGCGTGGCGCCCTTTACCCTCATTTTGCCGTACGCCAGCCTTGAATGGACGGGAATTTTAACCGTGATTATTGGTTTTATCCTCGCTTCCGCGTTTTCCGCCATTCTGGTCTATGCCCAGGAGCTGCTGCCTGGCCGTATCGGTATGGTTTCCGGACTGTTTTTCGGTTTTGCCTTCGGCATGGGCGGGCTGGGTGCAGCGGTGTTAGGGATGGTTGCGGATCACACCAGCATCTTCCTGGTTTATAAAATCTGCGCTTTCCTGCCACTTCTTGGGATGTTGACCATATTGCTGCCTGATAACCGCCACAAAGCGTGAATTACGGGCAGCCAAAGTGTGACGTTGGCTGCCTGACACCCTGATGCCATAAGGGTTTCTTCTTTCTCCTCTCGCTGAATTTATCAAAATGCGCTTTTTTACGCGCATATTGCTGTTTTATTCAAACTTCAACAATTATTCATAAACATAAGAGTAAAAATTGTCATAAACTATTACTCGGTTTTTTGGTTTTTCACCAAAAAGGAACACCCACAACGAAAGGAGACGGAATGCACCACGCCACACCGCTTATCACCACCATTGTTGGTGGACTTGTGCTCGCTTTTATCCTCGGCATGATTGCCAATAAACTGCGTATTTCTCCTCTTGTCGGCTATCTGCTGGCAGGTGTGCTGGCGGGACCGTTTACGCCAGGCTTCGTTGCGGATACCAAACTGGCCCCTGAACTGGCGGAATTGGGCGTGATTCTGCTGATGTTTGGCGTCGGTCTGCACTTTTCCCTGAAGGATTTGATGGCGGTAAAGTCGATTGCCATACCGGGAGCGATCGCCCAGATAGGGGTGGCGACGCTGCTTGGGATGGCGCTTTCGGCCGTGCTGGGCTGGTCGTTAATGACCGGTATCGTATTTGGGCTGTGTCTCTCAACCGCCAGTACCGTGGTGCTGCTGCGCGCGCTTGAGGAGAGACAGCTGATTGACAGCCAGCGCGGGCAGATCGCGATTGGCTGGCTGATTGTTGAAGATCTGGTCATGGTCCTGACGCTGGTGCTGCTGCCCGCCGTCGCCGGGATGATGGAAAAAGACAACGTCGGCTTCGCCTCGCTGGCGCTGGATATGAGCATCACCATCGGTAAAGTGGTGGCGTTTATCGCCATCATGATGCTGGTGGGCCGCCGTCTGGTACCGTGGATCATGTCCCGCAGCGCGGCGACCGGCTCCCGCGAGCTGTTCACCCTCTCCGTGCTGGCGCTGGCGCTGGGCATCGCCTTTGGTGCCGTTGAGCTGTTTGATGTCTCCTTTGCCCTGGGCGCGTTCTTCGCCGGGATGGTGCTGAACGAATCCGAGCTGAGCCACCGTGCGGCGCACGATACGCTGCCGCTGCGCGATGCGTTTGCCGTGCTGTTCTTCGTCTCCGTCGGGATGCTGTTTGACCCGCTGGTGCTGATCCAGCAGCCGCTGGCCGTGCTGGGCACGCTGGCGATCATTATTTTTGGTAAGTCGCTCGCCGCCTTCTTCCTGGTGCGAATGTTCGGTCACTCACCGCGGACGGCGCTGACCATTGCCGCCAGCCTGGCGCAGATTGGCGAGTTCGCCTTTATTCTGGCCGGTCTGGGCATGGCCCTGAACCTGCTGCCGCAGGCCGGACAAAACCTGGTGCTGGCGGGGGCGATCCTGTCGATTATGCTGAACCCGGTCCTGTTTGCCCTGCTGGAAAAATACCTCGACAAAACCGAAACGCTGGAAGAGCAGACGCTCGAAGAGGCCATCGAAGAAGAGAAGCAGATCCCGGTGGATATCTGCAATCACGCCCTGCTGGTCGGCTTTGGCCGCGTGGGCAGCCTGCTCGGCGAGAAGCTGATGGCGCAGGGTATTCCGCTGGTGGTGATTGAAACCTCACGCACCCGGGTCGACGAGCTGCGCGAGCGCGGTATTCGCGCGGTGCTGGGCAATGCGGCAAACGAAGAGATCATGAATCTGGCGCATCTGGACTGCGCCCGCTGGCTGCTGCTCACCATACCCAACGGCTATGAAGCGGGTGAGATTGTGGCCTCCGCTCGCGCGAAGTGCCCAACGATTGAGATTATCGCCCGGGCGCACTATGACGACGAGGTGGAGTACATTACCGAGCGCGGTGCAGATAAGGTGGTGATGGGCGAGCGCGAGATTGCTAACACCATGCTGACGCTGCTGGAGAAACCGCCGGTTGAAGAGGCGGTGACGGGGTAAGTTTGGTGCGATCTGGTCCCCTCACCCCAGCCCTCTCCCCATAGGGGAGAGGGTGTTCAAGTTCCCTCTCCCCTATGGGGAGAGGGTTAGGGTGAGGGGTTTTCTTTTACCTGTCCCAATACGCCTCTTCGAGGCTGTCTTCCCGTTCCGGCAGGCCACGCGTTAAGCGCGGTGAGTGCTGGTTCAGCACCTGATAGCTTACGCGGTTGGCGTACTTGCACACCTGCGCCAGCGACGAATAGGTCAGCCAGCTGAACTTATGCTTGCTGGAATTCGGCACGTTGGTTTTGTGGTAGGCATTGGCGGTAATGTCGTGCAGCAGCGCGGCCAGCGCGCCGTCGCCTGCGCCGTTGGTGTTCATGATCTTCTCCGGACCGCCCATGTAGGGGGCGATGTGAGAATAAATACGCAGCGGATTCACGCAATCCTTGTAACGCATGCCGCGGCTGAACTCGTACTGGTTAAACTCGGCAATCGCGCCGGGCAGCAGCGGATGCTGGGTTTTGCGTTTGCTCTCTTCCTCCGTGAAGCCGGCCATATACAGTCCGACAGGGCCCGCGGTGCAGAGCACCAGATCCACCCAGTCCAGCGCTTTATCGGACGCCAGCAGCGGATCGCTTTCACCAGTCAGCGCTTCGGCCTCCTCTTCGTTCATCGCCAGAATCGAGACGTGCTCTTTCAGGAACGCCTGCCACCACTCCGGGTTATCGGCAATCACGAATTTGGTGCCCAGCGTCAGAACGACCGGCACGTCGTACTTCTTCGCGTACTCAATCGCCTTCATGGTCGCTTCAGGCATCGGCTCGCCCGGCTTGCATCGCACCAGGTAGGAGGTCAGCACCAGCGCCGAGGCGCCCGCAATCACCTCTTCGGGAATGCTTTCCGCGCGCAGCTTGTTCATATGCCCAGGACTGATGGCAAAGGTCCGCTCGCCGGATTCGCCGATCAGCGTAAAGCAGCGGCCAATCGGGCCGTCGACGCCCTGAAGATAGTTCAGATCGGTACGGCTGGAGGTGTTGCACAGATAGCGGTAGGCATAGCCACCAATTTCGATATTGCTGCACATCACGCCGAGCAGCACCGAGCGGTCGTCGGCCAGCACGGAGTAGTTGTGCATGGTATTGCCGATGGTGCCACCGGCGAACTGATGGGTAATCAGGTTTTCGCGCACCAGCTCCTGGTACAGCGCTTCGGCAACGTTATCCTCAATCACCAGCGAGTGCCCGGCGCTCAGACCGTAACGGGCGACAAACGCATCATCCACTTTCGCCTCAATGTCCACCAGCGTCTGATCGATACCGACGACCCACGCCGCGCTGGTTTCATTTTCTGGCTGGATTTGCTGCAGGAGCGGATCGCGGGCATCGACGGGGAAGTAGTGTTTGGATTTACGTTTACCGGGAAATTTCATGGTCTGAACTGTACGAAGAATATGGGCCGGGAATGGTAGCACAAACCCGGCCCGGAGTGCGATCAGCGGCTGTTCGTCACCAGTGAGACCATCATGTCGATATGCTCAGGCGAGTCGTTAAGCGCCGGAATGTACTCGTACTTTTCGCCGCCAGCCTCCAGGAAAAATTCCCGGTTTTGCACCGCGATCTCCTCCAGCGTTTCCAGACAGTCTGCCGAGAAGCCCGGCGACATCACCTGAATATGCTTCACGCCCTTCTCGCCGAGCATTTTGAGGGTTTCATCGGTGTACGGCGTCAGCCACGGCTCGCGGCCGAAGCGCGACTGGAAGGTCATCATCACCTTCTCCGGCGGCAGGCCAAGGGCGGAGACCAGCTCGCGGGTGGTATCGCGACAGCGCTGCGGGTAATCATCCCCTTCGTTAGCGAAACGCTGCGGGATCCCGTGATAGGAGAGCAGCAGCAGATCCGGCTCACCGTGCTTTTCAAACGACGCGCGCGCGCTGTTAGCAAGCGCCTTGATGTAGAGCTCGTTATCCGCGTAGTCGCGAATAAAGGTCACGCCCGGAATGCGGCGGCGGGTCGCCAGTATGCGCGCCAGCTCGTCCCAGACGGCGGCCACCGTCGAGCAGGAGTACTGCGGGTAGAGCGCCAGCACCACGATATGGTCCACGCCCTGCGCCAGCAGTGATTCTACCGCGCTTTCCAGAGAGGGTTTGCCGTAGCTCATGCCGAGCGCGACGGGCATCTCCTGCAGGCGGGCGGCCAGCGCTTTTTCCTGGCGACGGCTGTAGACCATCAGCGGCGAGCCCTCTTCCATCCATACGGACTGATAGAGTTTGGCGACGCGCGGAGAACGAATCGGCAGAATGACGCCACGCAGCAGCGGCCACCACAGCAGTCTCGGGAAATCCACGACGCGCGTGTCGCTTAAAAACTGTCGCAGGTAGCGTTTTACCGCGTCTGATGTAGGTGCTTCTGGAGTGCCCAGATTGGCAAGCAGGATGCCGGTTTTCGCCTGACTCATTCACGCCTCTTAACCATTTGATAGGTTGTCAATTGTAGCGGAAATGCGTTTAAACGAAACCCATTGCTGTAATAGGTAAGATGAGAATATTTCTCACCCGGAGGACCCGGGTGAGAGAAATGCAATTAGCCGAGGATTTTTTCCAGCTCTGCACGTACGTCAGCCACGGCTTTGGTGCCGTCAACTTTAGCGTATTTGGTGTTACCCGCCTGCGCTTCTTTGGTGTAGTAGCCGATCAGCGGCGCGGTCATCTGATGGTATTCCACCAGGCGCTTGCGCACGGTCTCTTCCTGATCGTCTTTACGGGTGGTCAGCTCTTCGCCAGTCACGTCGTCTTTGCCTTCAACCTTAGGCGGGTTGAATTTGATGTGGTAAACGCGGCCAGAAGCAGCGTGTACGCGACGGCCAACGATGCGGTCAACGATCAGCTCGTCCGGTACATCGAACTCCAGAACGTAGTCCACGTTGATGCCCGCTTCTTTCATGGCGTCAGCCTGAGGAATGGTACGTGGGAAGCCGTCCAGCAGGAAACCGTTACGGCAGTCTTCCTGAGCAATGCGCTCTTTGACCAGAGCAATTACCAGCTCGTCGGTCACCAGCTTGCCTGCGTCCATGATGTCTTTCGCCTGTTTACCCAGCTCGGAGCCAGATTTAACAGCGGCGCGCAGCATATCACCGGTGGAGATTTGCGGAATACCGTATTTCTCCATGATGAACTGAGCCTGAGTTCCTTTACCCGCGCCCGGAGCGCCAAGCAGAATAATACGCATTGCGAAAATCCCCTCAAAAGTCGTTTCAATTTTTCAAAAGCGCTAAACAATACCACCAGAACGGGCATCGCTCAAGGAAGGCAGGAAGGCTGAAACGGTTAATGGGGGAGATAATTTGGGATAGTGCGAGAATGCCCCCTCACCCTAACCCTCTCCCCAAAGGGGAGAGGGGACGATTATACCCTCTCCCCTTTGGGGAGAGGGCCAGGGTGAGGGGCAGGTGTTTAATTACGCCAGCAGCAGCACATTCACACGTTTAATGAAGAGGTTAGGATCTTCCAGCGTGCCGCGTTCGGCCAGCAGGGACTGATCCAGCAGGAGTTCAACCCACTCGGCAAAGCGAGCCTCGTCCTGGGTATCCGCCGCGCGTTTCACCAGCGGATGATCCGGATTAAGCTCAAAGATATATTTCACTTCCGGTACCGCCTGACCCGCTGCCGCGAACAGCTTCGCCATTTGGGTGCTCATTTCGTCGGCATCGGTCGTGACGATGGCCGGGGTATCGGTCAGACGGTGAGTGAAACGCACCTCTTTCACGCGGTCGCCCAGCAGGGTTTTCACGCGCTCAACGAACGGCTCCAGCGCCTTCTCGGCTTCTTTCGCGTTCTCATCCACTTCATCCGCCAGCTTGTCGATAGATTCGTCGGCTTTGGCAACGGACTGGAACGCCTTACCGTCGAACTCGGTCAGGTAGTTCATCATCCACTCGTCGATGCGGTCAGAAAGCAGCAGCACTTCGATGCCTTTCTTACGCAGCAGCTCCAGGTGCGGGCTGCTCTTCGCCGCGGCGTAGCTGTCGGCGGTGATGTAGTAGATCTTCTCCTGCCCTTCTTTCATGCGGGAGACGTACTCTTCCAGCGACACGGTCTGCGCGGAGGAGTCGGTGTGCGTAGAGGCGAAGCGCAGCAGTTTGGCGATGGTTTCAACATTCGCGGTGTCTTCTGCCGGGCCTTCTTTCAGCACCAGGCCGAACTGTTTCCAGAAGGTCTGATATTTTTCCGCATCGTCTTTCGCCAGTTTTTCCAGCATCTGCAGCGCACGTTTGGTCAGGGCGTTGCGCAGGTTACGGGTGACGGTGCTGTCCTGCAGAATTTCACGGGAGACGTTCAGCGGCAGGTCGTTGGAATCGATCAGGCCGCGGACAAAGCGCAGGTAGTTCGGCATGAACTGCTCGGCGTCGTCCATGATGAAGACGCGCTGCACGTACAGCTTCAGACCGTGCTTGTGATCGCGGTTCCACATGTCCCACGGCGCCTGTGCCGGGATGTACAGCAGGCTGGTGTACTCCTGCTTACCTTCCACACGGTTGTGGCTCCAGGTCAGCGGGTCGGTAAAGTCGTGGGCGATGTGCTTGTAGAATTCGTTGTACTCGTCGTCTTTAATTTCAGACTTGTTGCGCGTCCACAGCGCCTGCGCCTTGTTGATTTTCTCCCAGGAAACCACGGTTTCACCGTCTTTCTCTTCCTGTTTTTCAATCTCAACCGGCAGGGCGATGTGGTCGGAATATTTGCTGATGATGGAGCGCACGCGCCAGTCGTTCAGGAAATCATCTTCCCCTTCACGCAGGTGCAGGGTGATTTCGGTGCCGCGGTCCGCTTTGGTGATGTCATCAACGGTGTATTCGCCTTCCCCTTTGGATTCCCACAGCACGCCGTTTTCAGCGCTGTCGCCCGCCGCACGGGTGCGCACGGTAACTTTGTCCGCCACAATGAACGCCGAGTAGAAACCGACGCCGAACTGGCCGATGAGCTGGCTGTCTTTCGCCTGGTCAGAGCCCATGGACTCCAGGAACGCCTTGGTGCCGGATTTCGCGATGGTCCCGAGGTGGTCGATCACCTCGTCGCGGTTCATCCCGATGCCGTTATCGGCGATAGTCAGGGTGCGGTTCTCTTTATTAAACGAGACGCGCACGCGCAGCTCGCCGTCGCCTTCGTACAGATCCGGGTTAGACAGCGCGCGGAAGCGCAGCTTGTCCGCCGCATCCGAGGCGTTGGAAATCAGCTCACGCAGGAAAATTTCTTTGTTGGAATACAGGGAATGGATCATCAGGTGCAGAAGCTGTTTTACTTCTGACTGGAAACCACGGGTTTCTTGTCCTTTCATCTATGTCGACCTCAACAATGCCATTTAATGGGGTTTTAAAACGTTGAGTGAGAGATGGGGATACGGGGGGAAATTTTCAAGCGGAGGCCGCGCGCGCAGCCTCCGTTTGGTCAGAAAATAATCTTGTGACGTCCGGCCAGAGAGTGCGACAGCGTGGTGCCGTCCACCATCTCCAGCTCGCCGCCGACCGGCACGCCGTGGGCGATACGGCTGGCGTCAACGCCATACTGCGAGCACAGCTCGGCGATGTAGTTGGCGGTTGCCTCCCCTTCCACCGTGGGGTTGGTGGCGAGGATCACCTCTTTGATTGTTTCGGACTCAAGACGCTGTTCAAGGCGGTCAAGACCGATATCGTCCGGGCCAATACCGTCCAGCGGGGAGAGATGCCCCATCAGCACGAAATAGCGCCCGGAAAACTGCCCGGTTTGTTCGATGGCGTAGATGTCCGCCGGACTCTCCACCACGCAAATCTGGCCGTTTTCCTGACGACGCGGGTTCGTGCAGATGTTACACACGTCCTGCTCGGTAAAGGTACGGCAATCCGCACAGTGACCGATTTCTGACATGGCGCGGGTTAAAGCCTGCGCCAGGCGCATCCCGCCGCTGCGGTCGCGCTGCAATAGCGTAAACGCCATGCGCTGCGCCGACTTCGGGCCAACGCCCGGCAGGCAGCGCAGCGCTTCCATTAACTGCGTGAGCAGCGGACTGGTTTGCATCAGAACGGCATCTTGAAGCCAGGCGGCAGCTGCATGCCGCTGGACACGGAGGCCATTTTCTCTTTCTGGGTTTCGTCGATACGGCGAGCGGCATCGTTAAACGCGGCTGCAACCAGATCTTCCAGCATCTCTTTGTCGTCTTCGAGCAGGCTCGGGTCGATTTCCACGCGACGGCAGTTGTGCGCACCGTTGATGGTCACCTTGACCAGACCGGCACCGGATTCACCCGTGACTTCCAGCTGAGCGATCTCTTCCTGCATCTTCTGCATTTTTTCCTGCATCTGCTGAGCCTGCTTCATCAGGCCACCCAGACCGCCTTTTCCACCAAACATAGGCTTCTCTCTTCTTTCACGTTTAAGGATTACAACCGTAAGTCAGACTCACGATCAAATGGGGCGAATACTCTCTTCATCCAGATCGGCGTCGAAGAACCGGCGCAGAGTCTGAATATTGTTATCCGCAATAATCGCCTCGCGCGCCTGCGCGAGCTTCTCTTCATAAATGGCCTGGCGCCACTCGAGCGGCGTTTTCACTGCCGGATTATCATCTTCAATGATAGTCAATTCAACCGGTGCCCCCTGTAAAGCGGCAAGCGCCTCGGCCAGCGCCTTTTGCGCGCCCGGGGAATTCAGGTGACGCTGGCCCGGACGCAGGTGCAGACGCACCTGATTGCCGTCCTGCTCTTTCCAGGCGTTCAAAGCGACCTGCTCGACCAGCTTCGGCAGCTGGAGTTTGCTGACCTCGGCGGCCCAGGCATCGCGCGCAATCGACTCTTCGGCAAGCTTCGCGGAAAGCTCCGGCGTTTTTTCATGCTCCAGCGCCTTTTTCAGCGCTTTCGGCGTGGCCACCTCTTCCTTCACGGTTTCGGTGATGGTGGTTGCCTTCCAGCGGTAAGCCTCTTCTTTCACCGGGGCTTTCTGCTCGAGCGCGGACGGTGCCGGACGCGACTGTACGCGCTCCGTTACCGAGGCCAGTCGTTCAAGCGCGGCGTTGTTCACCGGCCGCGCTCTTCCTGGCGCTGCCGGTTCACTCTTTTTTGGTTTGGTTACTCCCTGGGCACGCTGCAGCTGGCTGCGCGCGGCAAGCACCGAACTGGTGGCATCCGACAGCGGTACGTTCTGCTGCGGTGGCGGCGTCGGCTGCGGCGGCACCTGCTGCGGTGACATCACCGCCGTGGGCGCGACCGGCGCGAAAGACTGTCGCGGCACTTCCGGCTCCGGCAGCGGCATGCGCGGGTGGAACGCCAGCGCGCGCAGCAGCGTCATTTCAACGCCCATACGCGGATCCGGCGCAAACGGTAACTCTTTGCGGCCAATCAGCAGCGTCTGGTAATAAAGCTGCACGTCGGCAGGCGGCACGGTGCGGGCAAGCTCACGCATCCGCTGTTCAATGGCCGCCATATCCGCGCCAATCGCGGAGGGAGAAAGCTGCAGCATCGCCACGCGGTGCAGCAGGCTGAGCATCTCAACCAGCAGCCCTTCCCACTCAATACCGCGGGCAGCGGCCGCGTTCACCTGCGACATCACGCGTTCGCCGTTAGCGGCAATCATCGCTTCGATAAGCGACAGCGCCTGATCGTCATCCAGCGTGCCAAGCATGGTGCTGACCGCCTCAGTGGAGAGCTTGCCGTCACCGCTGGCAATCGCCTGATCGGTCAGACTGAGCGCATCGCGCAGGCTGCCGTCCGCCGCGCGGGCCAGTAGCTGCAGGGCGCGCGGTTCGTGGACAATGTTCTCTTCATCGAGAATGTGCTCAAGCTGCGCACGGATCTGCTCGACGTCCAGTGCCTTCAGGTGGAACTGCAGGCAGCGCGATAAAATCGTGACCGGCAGCTTTTGCGGATCGGTGGTCGCCAGCAGGAACTTCACGTGCGCGGGCGGCTCTTCCAGCGTCTTCAGCAGGGCGTTGAAGCTGTGGCGCGAGAGCATGTGCACTTCATCGATCAGGTAGACCTTGAAGCGGCCGCGCGCCGGGGCGTACTGCACGTTGTCCAGCAGGTCGCGGGTATCTTCAACTTTGGTGCGCGAAGCGGCATCGATTTCGATCAGATCGACAAAACGCCCCTGCTCGATCTCCCGACAGTTATCACACACGCCGCACGGCGTGGCGGTGATCCCGGTTTCGCAGTTGAGACCTTTTGCCAGCAAACGGGCAATAGAGGTCTTACCGACGCCGCGGGTGCCGGAAAAAAGATAGGCGTGATGGATGCGACCTAGCGACAAGCCGTTCGCCAGGGCCGTCAGCACATGTTCCTGACCGACAACGTCAGCAAAGGTTTGTGGTCGCCATTTACGGGCTAACACCTGATAACTCATGGGCAGGCTCTGCAACGCTGGAAGGTGAATTTATGGAGGGGAATGCTATCACAACCTCACCCATTGAGCGAGGTTGTGAAAACCGGGATTAGTGACCCGGGAAAGGCACCAGGCTGTAGCTGGTAATACCCTGTTTTTCCAGGCGCTGTTCACCGCCGAGATCGAACAGGTTGATGATGAAGGCCGCGTCGGTCACTTCCCCACCCAGACGACGGATCAGCTTCACGGTCGCTTCAATGGTGCCGCCGGTCGCCAGCAGATCGTCAACCACCAGCACTTTGTCGCCAGGCTTGATCGCGTCAACGTGGATCTCCAGCTGATCGGTGCCGTACTCCAGCTCGTAGCTTTCTGCAATGGTTTCACGCGGCAGCTTGCGCGGCTTACGCACCGGCACAAAACCTACGCCCATCGCCAGCGCAACCGGTGCGCCAAACAGGAAGCCACGGGCTTCGGTACCTACTACTTTGGTGATCCCGGCGTTTTTATAACGCTCGACCAGCAGTTCAATGCTGAGCGCGTACGCTTTCGGGTCTTCCAGCAAGCTGGTGACATCACGGAAAAGAATGCCAGGCTTTGGATAGTCCTGGATGCTTTTGATGCTGTTTTTCAGATATTCAAGCTGCTGTGCAGTTGCGGTCATCGGTTTGTGCCTAAATGAAACAGTGTTACTCACGGCGCGCAACGGGTCGGCAAAGGTAACAATTGTTTAACCTTTAACCAGGCGCGCCTGTGCTCGAAAACGGTCGAATTTACTGGCTGTACGCAATAATTGCAACAGCCATGATAAGGCTTCAGTGCTTTTGTTGCTTTTCATCAACCACGGGGATCCGCCACATGAAGATAAGCAGGCAGGTCAGGATGACCAGCAGCAGGATCCGCACCCACATCATTTTCACCAGCCATAATGAAATGGCGAAGGTGATGAGGATCACCGCGATCGCGCGCGGCTTGGCGCCGGGCGGCATGGCCCGGTGTTTTTGCCAGTGCCGCAGATAGCCGCCAAACCATGAGCGATAGAGCAGCCAGTGGTGAAAACGCGGTGACGAGCGGGCGAAGCACCAGGCCGCCAGCAGGATAAACGGCGTGGTCGGCAGCAAGGGTAAAACCACACCCAGCGTGCCAAGCACTACCGCGAGCCAGCCAATGATGATTAAAATAGTACGCTGCATAATGCGAATCGTTATCAAACTGAACGGCTACTTTACCACTGGAGAGCGCCTTGAAAACAGCACTGCTTCTTGAGAGGCTGCAAAATCAGCTGATTGCTCTGCGGGAGCAGGCCACGCCGCTGACGGGGCACGCCACGCTGAAACCGCGCTTTGACCGGCAGCTTTTTCGTACCCGCAGCACCGTTATTCAGGATTACCTGGCTGAAGCGCAGACGAACCTCGACGAGCTTCGCCATGCGGTTGAGCATGAACAGCAGGAACAGGTGGCATGGCTTGCGGCGCATCTCACCGAGCAGATCACCGCGCTGCATCGCGAAATCGCCGCCTGGCCGCTGCGCGCCTGGGACAGCGCCTCACCGGGGCTCGGCAAATGGCAGCGCAAGCGGCTGGAGAACCAGGAATTTGAACGCCGACTGTTTGAGATGAAGCGCGAACGCGAGGTGCGCCTGAACAACAGCGAAACGCTGGAAGAGCAGCAGCTATTGATGCGCGAGATTAGCGCGCTGGAAGGACGCATCGTCCGCTGCCGTCAGGCGCTGGATGAAATTGAACGCGTCATAGAACGTTTGACCCGTTAACAGGAGCCACACCCATGTCACTGGAAAATGCACCCGATGAGGTCAAGCTGGCCGTCGATTTGATTATGCTGCTGGAGAATCATGAGATCCCCGCCGGGACGGTGCTTAAGGCTCTGGAGATTGTACGGCGGGATTTTGAGGGGAAACTTCCCCCTCACCCTAACCCTCTCCCACGGGGAGAGGGAAAATAGATTAAGCCGGAGTCGGGTCGTCGCCCTTAATGTCGCGCTTCACTTCCGTATGCTCATCTCCTTTCTCGTTACGCAGGTGAACCTCAAGCTGGTTGAAGGCGATATTAATATCGTTTTCACGACACAGACGATCGATAGAGCGGTTAAGCTCATCCACCGTGTAGCTGCGGTCACGCAGTTCACGCACGTATAAACGCAGCTCGTGATCCAGCGTACTCGGCCCAAAGGTGGTGAAGAAGACCGCCGGAGCCGGATCGTGCATCACTTTCGGATGTTCAGACGCCGCCTTCAGCAGCACCTCTTTCACCTTATCCAGATCCGATCCATAGGCCACGCCCAGGCGGATCACCACGCGTGTCACCGTATCCGAGAGCGACCAGTTGATCAGACGCTCGGTCACGAACGCTTTGTTCGGGATGATCACCTCTTTGCGATCGAAGTCGGTGATGGTGGTCGCACGAATACGGATCTTGCTGACCGTTCCCGAGAACGTGCCGATGGTGACGGTATCGCCGATACGTACCGGACGTTCAAAGAGGATGATCAGGCCGGAGACAAAGTTACCGAAGATCTCCTGCAGGCCAAAACCAAGACCGACCGAGAGGGCGGCCGCCAGCCACTGCAGTTTATCCCACGAGACGCCAAGCGAACCAAAGACCGTCATCGCTCCAACAATAATGATGACGTAGTTGAGGATCGTGGTGATGGCGTAGGACGCCCCCTGGCGAAGATTCAGACGTGACAGGAGCAGCACTTCGAGCAGGCCAGGCAGGTTGCGGATCAGCGCCCAGGCGACCACCGACGACACCAGCGCAAACAGCAGGCTGCCCATGGTCACGCTTTTCATGACCGCCGCGCCGGCTTCGGTTCCGTTGTATTGCCAGAGGGTAATACTGTCGAGATAGGCGAAAACGGTAATAAGATCGGACCAGATCGCCCAGAACATCACGGCAAACAGGGCGATCATCACCAGCATGGTGATGCGCAGCGTCTGCTGGTTAACCTGCTCCAGCGCGATGGTCGGCTCTTCCTGAGGCTCCGCGCCCTCGGCCCCCTCTTTCACCTGATGCTGACGACGCGCAATGGCACGGCGATAGGCAATGCGGCGGGCCGCCACGCTCAGGCCGCGCAGCACGGTCTGATAGAGCAGGTTCCAGACGATCACCAGATAGACCGTTTCAATCCAGCGCCCGGACAGGCGCAGCGTGGTATAGAAGTAGCCCGTTGCCGTCAGCACCATCAGCGCCAGCGGAATGATCGCCAGCACGGTCACGGTGGCCAGACGGATATTGTGGGACTCTTTATCACGCCAGCTGTCGCGGCACATCGGCCACATCAGGATAGCAATCAGCAGCAGGTTCAGCAGGATGACCAGCTGGCCCAGCACATCATCCATCAAATGCAGCGGGGAAAGTTCAGAGACAACCGACCAGAAGTGCAGCGGCAGCAGCGCCAGGCTGATGCGCACAATCTGACGACGCCAGTGACTGGTCAGCTGCGCAGGCATGTTGAAATGACGCACCGCCACGCCGTCTTTTTCCAGCACCTTCCAGCACAGGCCAAACACCAGCCAGAACAGCGCCAGTTTTTTACTGAACGCCCACAGCAGATCGCTGACGTTGAGCTGCATGGTGAGCAGAATCAGACCCACGGCCAGAATAATCAGGCACACCGGCAGGGCGCGAATGAGATCGATCAGAATCGCTTTTGGCGTATGGAGCTGGCTATCGTTACGCAGCTGCCCCACTTCGGACGCCAGCTTCGCCTGGTATTTTTTCAGCCAGCCCAGACGCCAGCGAATCAGGCCTGCGATCAGCAGCAGCGGTAGCCCCGCCAGCAAGGCAATCATCACCGCAGGCCAGGCTTTCTCCCAGTTTACGGTGATCTTCATGCTCTTGATCTGCGTTTTCAGCGTCTCAGGGAAGGATTTAATCCAGTCCCAGTCCATCGGTTTGTTGCTGTTTACCCAGAAAATCTGCTGGGTCAGGATCTCCTGCAGACTTTTCGAAACGCTCACCAGCTGCTGCTGGTTGATTTGCAGGTTAATGGCCATCATCAGCTGGTTGCCCAGCTGCTTGTTGAGCTGATCCAGCAGCTCGCGACGCATATCCACGACCTGGAGCAGCGCGTCGTGCACTTCTGGGTTCACGTCGCTGGAGTGCCCTTCTTCAATTTTTGCGACAAAGGTATCGCTCTGGAAAAGGGCATCGCGCTGCTGGTTGACGTCAAACTGTTCCAGACGTAAATCCGCAATGCGGTTGGTCATATCTTCCAGCTCATCGGCGGACGGAAGCGTCTGCTGCTGCTGGTAGAGAATACGCGACAGCAGGAGGCTGCCTTTCAGGACCGCGATCTGCTCTTTGATGTTGCGTTCCGCCTGCAGGGCGCGATCCAGCCAGTTCTTCACCTTGATATTTTGCTGAACCAGCGAGTTGCCGTTTTCGGTCGCCAGTATCAGGCGCTGGCTAAGCTGGTGGTTGGCTTCGAGCTCCTGCTTCACCAGCGGGTTGGCCTGGATGCGGGCGGTTTCGTCAGGGGATACGGCCTCCTGGGCGGTTTTTTCCGTCAGCGTCAGGCGCTTGCTGTTAACCGCTTCCTGCAGCAGCTGTAGCTGGTGCTCCAGACGATTAATGTTTGCGGTGACGTAATCGCGCTGTTTCTGCAGGGTGTCCTGCAGCACCGTATTCCCTTCCAGGCTTTTACGCTGTTGTTCAATCTGCGCATTGAGCAACGTCTGCTGCACCAGCAGCAGGGTTTGCTGCGTCGGGCGCAGCGTGCCCTCTCCTACCGTTGTGCCGTTGAGGCGGTTGCGGATCTGCTGCAGCTGCTGAGACGCGGCGTACATCGCATTTTGCACGCGCTCGGGCTGAGTCTGCAGAGAGACAAGCTGGCTGTTGTAGGTGGCGAGATCGGACTGCGCCGTTTGCAGGTCGTCGAGCAGTTGCGCCACGCGCGACTCGAGCTGGCGTAAGGAGAGCGCGGCGAGCGTTTTGCGCGTTTCGTCGTCGTTATCCACGTCGCTCAGGGCATTCAGCGATTCCGTCGCTTTGCGCATGTTTTCTGGAGCCTGCGCCACCTTCTGACGAAGCTGTGCGGTTTCAGCCTTAACGCGTTCAATTTTATCCAGCGTTTCCAGCGTTTCCGTCAGATCCTGCTGCGTCAGTTTTTCCTGAGGAGAGAGTTCTTTTTGTTTGTTCAGCGTGTCGAGCTGCGACTGAACATCCGCACGCGTGGGGATATCGTTGCTGTTGTCGGCGCGGGCCCAGGTCAGCGGCGCCGTGGCGAAGAAAAACAGCATCGCAAAGAGCAATGCAAAAACAGGATGTTGCGATCGATTGATGGGCAGCATAGTTGTGAATGATGTCAGAAGATGACCGAAAATAGTCCGGCGTGAAGAATATCACGCTCGCCGGAAGCAGAATAGCGCGAACGTGAGCCTCTGAGATAAATCCTGGAAATGACTCAGGCGGTTAGCGACGGCGCGTCGCTGCGCAGCGTCGGGCAGAGCTGTAGCATTTCCAGTAAAATCGCGACGTAGCTGCGGGCCTCCGCTTTAAGATCAAACGACTGTGGCGCAAACAGCCAGTTTTCCATCAGACCGGAAATGTAGCTACGCATCAGAATCGCCGCCCGGCGGGTCAACAGGTTGGCCGGCAGCAGTTTTGCCTGCATGCACTGATTCAGGTTGTATTCAATACGGTCATAGCTCTCCAGGCTGAGGCTGCGTTGCGCCTGCTGAACAATCGCCATCTCGCCCACGAACTCGCATTTATGAAAGATTATTTCCATCATTAATCTGCGACGTTCTTCAACTACCGTAGCTTCAAGGATATATACTAATATTTCTCTCAATACTGAGAGTGGATCGTCAGGGAATTTTGCCCGATACTCACTCTCGAGATCGCTAATGCTGGACTCTGAAAGCTCCCAGATTTCACTGAACAGATCTGACTTGTCTTTAAAATGCCAGTAAATCGCTCCCCGCGTCACACCGGCAGCCTGAGCAATTTGTGCCAGCGAGGTAGATGAAACACCCTGCTGCGAGAACAAACGTATTGCCACATCCAGAATGTGTTGTCGGGTTTCCAGCGCTTGTTGTTTAGTTTTTCGTGCCATAGGTGGGTGAATTTACAGGAGTCAGATTTACATACATTTGTGAATGTATGTACCATAGCATGACGATAATATAAACGCAGCAATGGGTTTTTAGACTCAGGACCCTTGATCAATTTGAAATCGGACACTCGAGGTTTACATATGAACAAAAACAGAGGGTTAACGCCTCTGGCGGTCGTTCTGATGCTCTCAGGCAGCTTAGCGCTAACAGGATGTGACGACAAACCGGCTCAACAAGGAGCTCAGCAGGCGCCAGAAGTAGGCGTTGTGACGCTCAAATCTGAACCTCTACAAATCACTACCGAATTACCCGGCCGTACAAATGCTTACCGCATTGCGGAAGTGCGTCCTCAGGTTAGCGGCATTATCCTGAAACGTAACTTCACCGAAGGCGGTGATGTGAAGGCCGGTGAGTCTCTGTATCAGATTGATCCCGCAACCTATCAGGCGTCTTATGAAAGCGCGAAAGGCGATCTGGCTAAAGCACAGGCCGCGGCTAAAATTGCTCAGCTGACGCTGAACCGCTATCAAAAACTGCTCGGCACCAAGTACATCAGTCAGCAGGATTACGATACCGCCCTGGCGGATGCCCAGCAGGCTAACGCCGCCGTGGTGGCAGCCAAAGCGGCCGTCGAAACCGCGCGCATTAACCTGGCCTATACCAAAGTGACCTCGCCTATCAGCGGTCGTATTGGTAAATCTTCCGTGACGGAAGGGGCTCTGGTGCAGAACGGTCAGACCACTGCGCTGGCGACCGTGCAGCAGCTCGATCCGATCTACGTTGACGTCACGCAGTCCAGCAATGATTTCCTGCGCCTGAAACAGGAGCTGGCTAACGGCACCCTGAAACAGGAAAACGGCAAAGCCAAAGTGGAGCTGATTACCAACGACGGTATCAAGTTCCCGCAGGAAGGTACCCTGGAATTCTCTGATGTGACGGTCGACCAGACCACCGGTTCCATCACCTTACGTGCGATTTTCCCGAACCCTGACAAGAATCTGCTGCCAGGTATGTTCGTTCGCGCGCGTCTGGAAGAAGGAACGAATCCAACCGCACTTCTGGTTCCACAGCAGGGTGTGACCCGTACGCCACGCGGCGATGCGAGCGCGCTGGTTGTTGGAGCAGATGACAAAGTCGAAACGCGCAATATCACCGCCACACAGGCGATTGGCGATAAATGGCTGGTGACGGAAGGTCTGAAAGATGGCGATCGCGTGATTGTTTCTGGTTTGCAAAAAGTTCGTCCTGGCGCGCAGGTTAAAGCACAGGAAGTGAAATCTGACGATAAACAACAAGCTTCGGCCGCTGGCCAGTCAGAACAAACCAAGTCTTAACTTAAACAGGAGCCGTTAAGACATGCCTAATTTCTTTATCGATCGCCCCATATTTGCGTGGGTGATCGCCATTATCATCATGCTGGCCGGGGGACTTGCGATCCTGAAGCTGCCTGTCGCGCAATATCCAACGATTGCGCCACCGGCGGTGACTATCTCCGCAACCTACCCGGGGGCTGATGCGAAAACGGTGCAGGACACCGTCACTCAGGTTATCGAACAGAACATGAACGGTATCGATAACCTGATGTACATGTCCTCAAACAGTGACTCTACCGGTACAGTTCAGATCACCCTGACCTTCCAGTCAGGTACGGATGCTGACATTGCGCAGGTTCAGGTGCAGAACAAACTGCAGCTGGCGATGCCTCTGCTGCCGCAGGAAGTACAACAGCAGGGTGTGAGCGTCGAGAAATCGTCCAGCAGCTTCCTGATGGTTGTCGGCGTTATCAACACCAACGGCACCATGACGCAGGAGGATATTTCCGACTACGTGGGTGCCAACATGAAGGACGCCATCAGCCGTACTTCCGGTGTGGGTGACGTTCAACTGTTCGGTTCTCAGTACGCGATGCGTATCTGGATGGATCCGAACAAACTGAACAACTTCCAGCTGACCCCCGTTGACGTGATCAATGCGATTAAAGCGCAGAACGCCCAGGTGGCAGCCGGTCAGTTAGGCGGTACGCCGCCGGTGAAAGGCCAGCAGCTTAACGCCTCGATCATTGCACAGACCCGTCTGACCTCTGCCGATGAGTTCAGCAAAATTCTGCTGAAAGTGAATCAGGACGGTTCCCAGGTTCGCCTGCGCGACGTGGCTAAAGTCGAGCTGGGCGGTGAGAACTACGACATCATCGCGAAGTTCAACGGTAAACCGGCTTCCGGTCTGGGTATCAAACTGGCGACAGGGGCTAACGCCCTGGACACCGCCACGGCGATCCGCGCAGAGCTGAAGAAGATGGAACCGTTCTTCCCGTCAGGTCTGAAAATCGTTTACCCGTATGACACCACGCCGTTCGTCAAAATTTCGATTCACGAAGTGGTTAAAACGCTGGTAGAAGCCATCATCCTGGTGTTCCTGGTGATGTACCTGTTCCTGCAAAACTTCCGCGCGACGCTTATCCCAACGATTGCCGTGCCGGTTGTTCTGCTCGGGACCTTTGCGATCCTGTCGATATTTGGCTACTCGATAAACACCCTGACGATGTTCGGGATGGTGCTCGCCATCGGCCTGCTGGTGGATGACGCCATCGTCGTGGTCGAGAACGTCGAGCGCGTAATGGCGGAAGAAGGTCTGCCGCCGAAGGAAGCGACCCGTAAATCAATGGGTCAGATCCAGGGCGCGCTGGTCGGTATCGCGATGGTGCTGTCTGCGGTATTTATCCCGATGGCCTTCTTCGGGGGCTCTACCGGTGCGATTTACCGTCAGTTCTCAATTACCATCGTTTCCGCGATGGCGCTGTCGGTGCTGGTCGCGTTGATCCTGACGCCTGCGCTGTGTGCCACCATGCTGAAGCCGATTCAGAAAGGCGGTCACGGCGAGCATAAAGGGTTCTTCGGCTGGTTTAACCGCATGTTTGATAAGAGCACGCACCACTACACCGACAGCGTGGGCAACATCCTGCGCAGCACCGGTCGTTACCTGCTGCTCTATATCATCATCGTCGTGGGGATGGCGTTCCTGTTCGTTCGTCTGCCAAGCTCGTTCCTGCCGGATGAAGACCAGGGCGTGTTCCTGACGATGGCACAGCTTCCTGCGGGCGCGTCGCAAGAGCGTACCCAGAAAGTGCTGGACGAAGTGACGGACTACTACCTCACCAAAGAGAAAGACAACGTTGAATCCGTGTTTGCGGTTAACGGCTTTGGCTTTGCGGGTCGTGGTCAGAACACCGGTATTGCCTTCGTTTCTCTGAAAGACTGGTCTGAACGTCCGGGCAAAGAGAACAAGGTTGAAGCCATTACCGGCCGTGCGATGGGCACCTTCTCGCAGATTAAAGATGCGATGGTCTTCGCCTTCAACCTGCCAGCGATTGTTGAACTGGGTACCGCGACCGGCTTCGACTTCCAGCTGATTGACCAGGGCGGTCTGGGTCACGAAAAACTGACGCAGGCGCGTAACCAGCTGTTTGGCGAAGTGGCTAAGCACCCTGACCTGCTGGTCGGCGTGCGTCCGAACGGCCTGGAAGATACGCCGCAGTACAAAATCGACATCGACCAGGAGAAAGCTCAGGCGCTGGGCGTATCCATCAGTGACATCAATACCACGCTGGGCGCCGCCTGGGGCGGTAGCTACGTTAACGACTTCATCGACCGCGGTCGCGTGAAGAAAGTGTACGTGATGTCCGAGGCGCAATACCGTATGTTGCCAAACGATATCAACAGCTGGTTCGTGCGCGGCAGCAATGGTCAGATGGTACCGTTCTCGGCGTTCTCAACGTCTCGCTGGGAATACGGTTCGCCGCGTCTGGAACGCTATAACGGTCTGCCATCGATGGAGATCCTGGGTCAGGCCGCTCCGGGCCGAAGCACCGGTGAAGCCATGAACCTGATGGAAGAGCTGGCGAGCAAACTGCCTTCTGGGATCGGCTACGACTGGACCGGTATGTCCTATCAGGAACGTCTGTCCGGAAACCAGGCCCCTGCCCTGTACGCGATTTCACTGATCGTCGTCTTCCTGTGTCTGGCAGCGCTGTACGAGAGCTGGTCAATTCCGTTCTCCGTTATGCTGGTGGTACCGCTTGGGGTTATCGGTGCGCTGCTTGCGGCAACGTTCCGTGGACTGACCAACGACGTGTACTTCCAGGTAGGCCTGCTGACAACCATTGGCTTGTCGGCGAAGAACGCGATACTTATCGTTGAATTCGCCAAAGATCTGATGGAGAAAGAAGGTAAAGGTCTGATTGAGGCGACGCTTGAGGCTGTTCGTATGCGTCTGCGCCCAATCCTGATGACATCACTGGCGTTTATCCTCGGCGTACTGCCGCTGGTTATCAGCTCCGGTGCTGGCTCCGGTGCGCAGAACGCGGTTGGTACAGGCGTTATGGGTGGTATGGTTACCGCAACCGTACTCGCTATCTTCTTCGTACCGGTGTTCTTCGTGGTGGTTCGCCGCCGCTTCAGCCGGAAAAATGAGGATATTGAACACACGCATTCGGTAGAACCTCACTGATACCGGTTTCACATGATAAAAAGGCCGCATTAGCGGCCTTTTTCATTTTCAGAAAAAATCATAAATTACGCTTATTGTGGTTCTATTTATTTTCTGCCATCTTAATTAGACATATCATAATTAACTGATAACTTAATCGGTGAATTCAGGATTTTTTTAATTTCATTTCCCCGCTTAAGCTATTAGGAATATTCCTAATAAGAAGTTCTGACAAAGAGAAGTTCGAATCTGAACTTTTCAGGCCGTTTTGCTAAGCCAATGAAACGTAAGGATGCGATAAAAAATCGCGTTAATTTGGATAAAAAAAGGGTGTCCAGGACGGAACATTGCGTACATGCTCGCAGTCTACGGTTTTATTTGTAATTTTTCGTAATAGCGCGATGAAATCCAGGAAGGAGTGGCTTATAGTTAAGTTATCAGGAACACAGCACTCATGTAGCTAAGTCAGTTGTATCCATCCCGACTATGATGTTCGGTGAGTAAGAAATCACTCAGAAGGGGATGCGCTATGGACGAGTACTCGCCAAAAAGGCATGATATCGCGCAGTTGAAATTTCTCTGCGAATCCTTGTACCATGACTGCCTTGCCAACCTTGATGAAAGTAACCATGGCTGGGTAAACGACCCAACGTCTGCCATCAATTTACAGTTGAATGAGCTGATAGAGCATATCGCAACCTTCGCACTTAATTATAAAATTAAGTACAATGAAGATAATAAGCTCATTGAGCAAATTGATGAATACCTGGACGACACCTTTATGTTGTTCAGTAGTTACGGCATTAACGCCCAGGATTTGCAAAAATGGCGTAAATCGGGAAACCGGCTATTCCGCTGTTTCGTCAACGTGAGCAGAGCTAACCCGGTTAGTCTTTCCTGTTAAAATTATTACAATTACTAAGGTGAATTTATGTCTGATAAACCACTCACAAAAATCGATTATTTGATGCGCTTACGACGTTGTCAGTCAATTGACACGCTCGAACGCGTCATTGAAAAGAATAAATACGAGCTTTCTGATAATGAACTGGCCGTATTTTATTCAGCCGCGGACCATCGTCTTGCTGAACTAACCATGAATAAGCTGTATGACAAAATCCCTACTTCTGTATGGAAATTTGTCCGTTAATGTTTGAAGGGTGTCTGTAGAGTTCTACGCCACGTTCTAAGCTGTTTTTACCTATCCCGTTATGCTCCCTGTGCCCAGGCCAGGTCTCCGTGTAAAACGTGTTTATCAGCAACATTGTTGTGACGCCAGTCACATCGGCTTTTCGGGAACGTTCCCCTCCTGGCCTGTTCCTATTACTCTGCGGTAATCTTTTCCAGAGAGGTTTCCTATGAGCGTAGAAAAACAGAAGATGATTGCCGGTGAACACTACCGCCCCGGCGATGAGACGTTACGGGCCGACAGACTGCGGGCCCGCCATCTGGTGTACCGCTATAACCACACCGCGCCCGATGACAAGACAGAACGCCAGAACATCCTGGCGGAACTGCTGGGGCAAAGCGAAGGCGCTTATATCGAACCGAGCTTCCGCTGCGACTATGGATATAACATCTCTCTGGGTAAAAACTTTTACGCGAACTTCGACTGCGTGATGCTGGATGTCTGCCCCGTTCGTATCGGCGATAACTGCATGCTCGCGCCGGGTGTACATATTTATACGGCCACCCATCCGCTGGATGCAGAGGAACGGAACAGCGGCGTGGAGTTTGGCAAACCCGTCACCATTGGGAATAATGTCTGGATCGGTGGTCGGGCGGTTATTAACCCTGGCGTCACCATTGGTGATAATGTGGTGGTGGCCTCCGGTGCCGTGGTGACGAAAGACGTCCCGGCTAACGTTGTCGTGGGCGGCAATCCGGCAAAAATCATCAAAACGCTGTGAGGGAGTGGGGAGCCAACTGTTATGGTCTTTTAGCGCCAGACTGTTACTTTTTTCAGCCCAATGGCTCCCCTAAAATTGGCAGACACCCTGTATTGTCAACTCTCATAAAGGCAAAAAATGACCGAGATACAGCGCCTGCTCACCGCTACCATCGACGATCTTAACCTCCGCGAAAAGCGCGACAATCGCCCGCGCTTTAGCATTAGCTTTATTCGCAAACATCCTGGACTGTTTGTCGCCATGTATGCCGCCTGGCTGGCGACGCTTATTGTGATGCTGAAGTCTGAAACACTGGTGGACTCCGTCTGGCTGCTGGTTGTGCTGTTTGTGGTCTTTAACGCCTTTTTCTTTTTCGACGTGAATCCGCGCTACCGTTACGAAGATATCGACGTCCTCGATTTCCGGGTCTGCTATAACGGCGAATGGTACAACACGCGTTACGTGCCAGAGGAGCTGATCGACAGCATTCTGCACTCTCCGGCCGTTGAAACCGTGCAAAAAGAGAAGCTGCAGAAAATGGTCTCTACCAAAGGTCAGCTCTCTTTCTATGACGTCTTTACCCTTTCGCGCCCTGCTGCTGCGTAATGAGCGCCTGCAGACGCCGGATCCCCGGCGCAAACTGAGAAGCAGAGGTATTGCCGTAACCTAAAACCAGACCGGTTTGCCCCTGCTTCGCCTCCAGGTAGTACCCGCTCAATGCAGCGGGTGCCAGCTGAAACGCCCTCGCCTGCTCCACCAGTTTCTGGTCATCAATATCGTCTATCGCCAGCGTCAGATGCATCCCGCCTTCACCGGCCAGAATACGGTGCGGCGCATGAAGCTCTGCGCCCAGCACCTCCCGCAGCTGGCGGTATCGCTTACGATAGAGCCGACGCATGGCGGCAAGATGACGGGCATAGTGACCTTCTTCGATAAACAGCGCCAGCGTGCGCTGTTCGGCACGATGCCCACCGCGCAACAACGAGCCGATGGCCGGACGAACCGCCTTCGCCAGCGCAGGCGGCAAGACCATGAACCCTATTCGGAGCGACGGAAACAGCGTTTTACTGAACGTCCCCAGATAAACCACGGGCGCATTGTTGACCATTCCCAGCATCGCCGGCACGGGCTCACCGGCATAACGGAATTCGCTGTCGTAATCGTCTTCGATGATCCACGCGTTGTGCTGCCGGGCGAGCTCCAGCAGCGCCAGACGCCGTCGGGCGCTGAGCACGCTTCCGTAGGGGAACTGGTGTGAAGGTGAGGTAAAAATTAACGAGGGAGAAGGGGCATTCAGTCCCTCACAGCACATTCCCTCGTCATCAACCGGGATCCCCGTCATGGTCAGTCCGGTTTTAACAAACGCGCTTTTTGCCCCGCTATAGCCGGGGTTTTCTACCCAGGCGATATCCCCCGGCTCGCTCAACAGCATCGTGCACAGGTTGACACCCTCAAGCGCGCCTTCCGTGATCACAATCTGGCTCGCGTCGCAGTCGATACCGCGGGACAGGGCGAGATGCCGGGCAATCGCTGCCCGCAGCGACGGTTCACCGGCCGGGTCGCCATACCCCAGCAGGGCATTTCCCTCCTCCCGCATCACGCGATCGTACAATCGCCGCCACAGCGGCAGAGGGAAATAGTTGATGGCGGGTGTCCCCGGCGTAAATGCCAGTACCGGGGTATCCCGTTGCACCGGCGCAGGTAGCAGGCCAACCCGCCGGGCGAGCCTGATGTCAGGGTCCGGCAATGTCCGGGTGGCCGAGCGGTAAGCCAGCTGTGCCACCCGCGTTCCCTGGCGGTTACGCTGCAAATACCCTTCCAGCGTGAGCTGGTCCAGCGACGCATTGACGGTATTGCGGGAAAGGGAGAGCTGCTGGGCCAGCGTTCGCGAACCGGGAAGCTGGCTGCCGGACAGGAGTCTTCCGCACAGAATCGCCTCCCGTAAAGCAAGATAAAGCGCGCGCTGGAGCGTCTCTTCCCCGCGTTTTTTCAGGGCTGCGTTGAGCAAGGTATAAAATTCATCACCCGGTATATTCATTTCGCCTCCTCGTGGCACCATCAAAACATAGCGCAGTGGTTCTTTTTAAGGAACCAGCAATTCACTAGTCTGAAACTCTTTTCAACGTCACGGAAATTAAGATGAAGACATTCAATCAGTTCGGACAGCCGGTGGGTGAAGCGCTTAGCGACTGGCAACCTCGTCAGCCCCCATCCCGGGTCGTGCTTCAGGGCCGGTATTGTCGCCTTGAGCCGCTGCGCGTGGAGCATGCCAACGCGCTGTTCTCCGCATATTCCCTGGCCGGAGATACGCGCAGCTGGACGTGGCTGCTGCGTGAACCCGACGCTACCGCAGAGGAGTTTGCCGAATGGGTGGCGAGCGTGAGTGAGTTATCCGATCCCATACACTTTACCGTTATGGATAACCAGACCCGGTCTCCGATCGGGACGCTGTCCCTGATGCGGATCGATCCTAAAAACGGGGTCGTGGAGGTGGGGCACGTTCACTTCTCGCCTCTTTTAAGCCGCACGCCCATGTCAACAGAGGCGCAATATCTGCTGATGCGGTATGTGTTCGATACCCTGGGCTACCGGCGTTATGAGTGGAAGTGTAATAGCCTGAACGAACCTTCCCGCAAGGCCGCCCTGCGTCTGGGTTTTCAGTTTGAGGGGCGTTTTCGTCAGGCGCTGGTGATAAAAGGCCATAACCGGGATACCGACTGGTTTTCGATTCTCGATAAAGAGTGGCCGACGCTGGCGAACGCCTTTGAGCGCTGGCTTGCCACCGACAATTTTACTGCCGATGGCAAACAGAAAAGATCCCTGGAAAGCTGGCGAGAAACGCGCGTTTAGCGTCTTTTTTTACGTCCCTGAACCGCCTTAAAGCGCGGATTGGATTTGCATATCACGTACAAGCGTCCCTTGCGTTTGACTATCTGGCAATCCGGGTGACGCTGTTTTGCACTGCGCAATGAGTTAAGTACCTGCATGGTTAGCCCCGCTTCGCATTGAGAAAACCGCCAAAACGCTTGCGGAAGCGTGCTGCGCTACCGTCCGTGGAGAACGTTTTCTGCTTACCGGTATAAAACGGGTGCGATTTTGAAGAAACCTCGATGGTGATATACGGATACGTTTCACCGTCGAGTTCAATTTCGCGGTCGGTCTTAATGGTTGAGCCCACTTTGAAGTATTCATTCGCGCTGGTGTCATGGAAGACTACGGTGCGATAGGCGGGATGGATATTGGGTTTCATCGTCAATCCTTTATGTTTTGTTATAACATAACAAAATAATATCCAGGCCAGATTCAAAAAACAACCCCTCCCCTTTGATGATATTTTCTGGTTTACCTGAGATAAAATGAAAACCAGGCCACCCACGTGCTATAACTATATCATTTCGCGGTAAAATCTTTCTCTTCAGGCAGGGAACTCAGTGCTCAGGAACGGGTATACGAGGAAGGACACGACAGCATGAAAACCCGACATCTGGTCAGTCTGGTGACTGGCGTACTCATCTTTTCCGTGCTGGTCCCCATTTGCCTGAGCATCTGGCTGGCCCATCGCCAGGCGGAAGATAAATTTGTCGATGCGCTGGAAAACTATGCCTCACGCGTGCTGATACGCACCGACAAGGTCGTGGATCAGGCGAAAGAAGCGCTTAATCATCTGCAGGCCTTTGAGGGCGTGCCGTGCAGCCCGTTGCAGTTAAGAGAGATGCGACGGGTCGCTTTCTCGTGGCGATACGTTCAGGAAGTGATTTATATCGACAACCTCAGGCCGCTCTGCTCCTCTCTTGAGCAAACCAGCCATGCCGCCCCTTTCCCCCCGCCGATGCGCATTACCGAAGACGGTTACAGCGCATGGCTGACCACGCAAAACGATCTTGGGTTTCATCGCTACATGGCCGTGCTGGGGCAAGGTCATTACCTTGTCCTGGTCGATCCGGCCTCACTGGTGGATGTCATCCCTTTCGGCGAGATAGCGATTGATGCTGCCCTGGTAGGAAGCACAACACACCGTATCTTCGCCAGCAGCAATACACTCGATCCGCATATCCGTGACATGATCAAAGGTCAGGAGATGACCAGCATACAGTACGACGGTTCAATGTACGTTATGAAGCCTGTACCTGAACTGGGGTTTACCGTTGTCGCATGGGCTACGCTCAAACCGCTGGCGGAAACCTGGCACCGGCAGCTGCTTTTATGGCTGCCCTTCGGCGTCCTGATAAGCCTGCTTGCCGCGCTCTTTGTCCTGCGGATACTGCGTCGCATCCAGTCGCCGCGCAACCGCCTGCTTGACGCCATTAATAGCCGCGATTTTGTGGTTCACTATCAGCCCATCGTGGCGCTGTGTAGTGGAAAAATTGTCGGCGCAGAAGCGCTGACGCGCTGGCCGCAGCCGGACGGAAGCAGCCTCTCGCCTGATATCTTTATTCCCCTTGCTGAGCAAACCGGGCTTATCTCTCAGCTGACGCAGCTCGTTATCGAAAAAGTATTCGAGGATATGGGCAACTGGCTGCACCTTCACCCCGATCAGCATATCTCCATCAACCTCGCGCCCGCCGATTTGACCTCCGGCACGCTGCCGCCGCTGCTGAGTCACTTGCTAAACAAATGGAAGGTCCACCCGGGCCAAATCGCCCTTGAGGTCACCGAGCGCGGCTTTGCCGATCCCAAAATCAGCGCACCGGCAATCGCCGCATTCCGCCGTTCGGGGCACCCTGTCTATATTGATGATTTTGGTACGGGCTATTCCAGCCTGAGCTATCTGCAGGATCTGGATGTCGACACGCTAAAAATTGATAAATCGTTCGTGGATGCGCTGGAGTACAAAAACGTGACGCCACACATTATTGAAATGTCGAAGTCGCTGAAGCTGGCGATGGTTGCGGAAGGCGTCGAGACTGCCGGGCAGCTCGCCTGGCTGCACCAGCACGGCGTGCAGTACGGGCAGGGCTGGTACTACAGCAAAGCGCTGCCGAAAATGGAATTTATCCTTTGGGCTGAGAATAACCTCGGCACGCACGCTACTTAAGATAGGATTTGATCACCTGCAGCACCACGCCAAGATCGGCTTCACGCTGCGCTTCTTCAGGTTCTTTCACCACATGATCGGTTAAATGCCCTTCGATCACCTGCATCATCATGCCGTTGACCGCCCCGCGGATCGCCGCCAGCTGCTGTAACACCTCGGCGCATTCGTGATCGCTGTTCAGCATTTTCTCCAGAGCGTTGCTCTGCCCCTGAATTTTCTTCAGCCGAGTTAGTAACATTTTCTTGTCGCGAACGGTATGTGACATCTCTCTATCCCTTATTTTTGGCTTTTAAAGCATAACACGCTCTACTCCCCCTGAGTATTTTTCTACTGGGGGGTAGTATTACCCTACTGGGGGGGAGTAGTATTTGCAGACATTTTCCACGCCGGAATCCCCCATGACCGATTTTGCTTCACTTCTGCAGCAGGGTAATGCCTGGCTGTTTGTTCCCAGCGCCATCCTGCTTGGCGCGCTGCATGGCCTGGAACCGGGCCACTCAAAGACCATGATGGCCGCCTTTATCGTGGCTATCCGCGGTACGCTGAAACAGGCGGTCCTGCTCGGCCTGGCAGCCACGCTTTCCCATACGGCAGTGGTCTGGATCATCGCTATGGCGGGTTTATGGTTTGGGCGGGGATGGGATGCGCATACGTCTGAACCCTGGTTCCAGCTGATCTCAGGGGTATTGATCGTTGCGATCGCCCTGTGGATGGCGTGGCGAACCTGGAAAGAGAGCCAGCCACACGATCATCATCACGACCATGATCATCACCACCACCATGCTCATGACCATCATCATGAGCATCACTACCACGAACACCCGCTGGTTGAAGAGGAGTGGCAGGACGCCCACCAGCGCGCGCACGCGCAGGATATCAACCGGCGCTTTAGCGGACAAAACGTCACCACAGGACAGATCGTGATGTTTGGCCTGACCGGCGGGCTTATCCCCTGCCCGGCATCCATCACCGTTCTGCTGATCTGCCTGCAGCTGAAGCATTTTGCCCTCGGCGCGACGCTGGTGTTCAGCTTCAGTATTGGGCTGGCGTTAACCCTGGTGGCTTCCGGTGCGATTGCCGCCTTAAGCCTCAAGCACGCGACAAAACGCTGGCCCGGGTTTAACGAGCTTTCCCGTAAAGCGCCGTGGATTTCCGCTGCGCTGATTACCGTGGTAGGAATTTATATGAGCCTGCACGGTCTGAGCGGCATTCTGGCGTAAGCCTGCGGCCACGCCCTGTGGCCGCATCTCAATGATCCGTTAAGGATTTTGCTGCCAGCTAAAGGTGTAGCGAAGCTGGCGTGTCTGCAAAATGAATTCCGGTGAAACGCTGGGGCTCCAGGAATCGTCGCCGCCCACGCCCATATGGAACGCGTCGAGGTTGAGCCAGCACCCCGGCTCTTCCCGCAGCAGATGGTGATGGGTTGTCTCGCGCAGCTGCTGCTGGCTGTAGCGGCTCACCGAGAAATGGAACCGGCCATGTAGCTGATGCGTTCCCAGCACCAGCTCCCGCGTATCACAGCGCAAACCATTTTCCGTCGGGAAGATATACGGGGTGTGCATCTCCGCCAGGGGTAATGTCCAGCGTCCCTGCTGTGCCGCCAGCGTTCTGTCCGGGTAGTTTTCATGCGGCCCCAGCCCCAGCCAGGACACATTTTCCGGCGTTTCGGCGAGATGAACGCTCAGGCCAATACGTGCGGGTTCCGGGATATCGGACGCCATATCGACCTGAATATCGCCGTGCAGCCTCCCCTGGCCATCCACCCGCCAGACTTTACGGCTCAGGAACAGCGTTTTGCCATGATACTCACCGACGTGAAGGGTGTTGACCACGACTTCGCCCGCATGCTGCTCTGCCTCACAGTACAGAACGCGCGAGGTGAGATCGTACATGCCCGCCGCTTTCCAGCGTTCAACCCAGGCATTCGGATCGATCCTCGTCGCTTCACTCACGCCAATATCATTGTCCAGCGGCGCACGGCTGACATTATCCGTCAGAGGTGACATCAGCGTTTCCACGCCATTTCGCCACCATTGGGTCAGGTTTCCGGATGCGCGATCGAACTGCCAGCGCTGTTGACCATGCGCGATCGCCAGGATGCGGTCGTTTTGCGTCAAAACCGGCTGCTCGCCCGCAGAGGCTGGCGGTGCGACAAACAGCGGAGACGGAAGCGGCCACTGCTCCCACGCGCAGCGATGGTCAGCCGGTGACCACGGCGTTGCCCGCAGCTGGCGCACTTCAACATTCAGCCAGACTTCCCCCGGTTCGGCTTTCAATTCTGGCAGAGCGATCTCCAGACGCTGAGCGCCTTCAGGGGCTATCGCCAGCGTCACCTCGCCCGAAACCAGCACCTCCCCATCCCGGCTGACCGTCCAGCTCAGCACCTCGTTATCGGTATAGCGGAACAGGTAGCCGCTTTGCACCTCAATCACCAGCGGAGAGGTACTGACCCGCGTAAAGGTGAAGAACTGCTGCGCGCGCTGCGCCTCGAACAGCGCCGGGTGCGGCGTGCGATCGGGGAAGACCAGGCCGTTGAGGCAGAACTGTCGATCGTTTGGCTTATCGCCAAAGTCCCCGCCGTACGCCCAGAACGCGTTGCCATTTTCGTCTTTCTTCGTTAATGCCTGATCGACCCAGTCCCAGACAAATCCCCCCTGCAGGCGAGGATGGCTGCGGAACGCCTGCCAGTATTTCGCGAATCCGCCGAAGCTGTTTCCCATCGCGTGGGCGTATTCGCAGAGGATCAGCGGGCGTGTTTCATCCGGCATGCCGATCCATTTCTTGATTGACCATTTAGGCACCGCCGGGAAGGGTTGATCCTGATCGACCCGGGCATACATCGGACAGACAATATCGGTCGCCGCCGTGTTCGCGCCGCCGCCTTCATACTGCACCGGACGCGTCGGATCCGTGGATTTCACCCAGCGGTACAGCGCGTCGTGATTTGCACCGTGGCCGGACTCATTGCCCAGCGACCAGATGATAATTGAGGGATGATTACGATCGCGCTGCACCATACGGGTCACGCGCTCGCTCATGGCGGGCAGCCAGCGCGGATCGTCAGCAAGGCGGCTCATCGGCACCATGCCGTGGGTTTCGATGTTGGCTTCGTCAACAACGTACAGCCCATAGCGGTCGCAAAGCCGGTACCACAGCGGATGATTCGGGTAATGCGAGCAGCGCACGGCGTTGAAGTTGTGCTGCTTCATGATCTCGATATCGCGACGCATCGTCGCTTCGTCCATCACCTGGCCGTTTTCCGGATGATGCTCGTGCCGGTTAACCCCGCGGATCAACAGCGGTTTACCGTTGAGCTTCAGCAGGCCGTTGCTGATGTCAACCCGGCGGAAGCCGACATCGCAGGCCTCCGTTTCCAGCACGGTGCCCTGCGCATCCAAAAGCGCGATCGTCAGGCGATAGAGTTCCGGGGTTTCCGCACTCCATAACGCCGGGGCTGTAACCGGGATCGCCGCCGTTAACCGCTCGGCCCAGTTGCCGCGCTCGTCCACAATGGCAGAGCCTGGCCGTTGGGTGGTGCTGCCACAGCGTTCACCGTTGCGCCACAGCGTTATCGCCACGTCGCACTCCGCGTAGTCAGCGCCTGTCAACGCGACCTCGACTTTCAGCACCGCGCGGTCCAGCTCCGCATTCAGATCGGTGACCACATGATAATCCGCAATGTGCGTCTCCGGCTTATGCAGCAGGGAGACATCACGGAAAATGCCGCTCATGCGCCACATGTCCTGATCTTCCAGATAGCTGCCGTCACACCAGCGCAAGACCATGACCGCCAGGCGGTTTTGCCCGGGGCGTAATACCGCCGAGAGGTCAAACTCGGCGGGCAATCGACTGTCCTGGGAATAGCCTATCCACTGCCCGTTGCACCACAGATGGAACGCCGAGTTCACGCCATCAAAAATAATTCGGGTTTGCCCGCTCTGAAGCCAGGCGTCATCCACGTCGAATGTGAGCGAGTAACAACCTGTCGGGTTTTCCTGCGGTACAAAAGGCGGGTTAACGGGGATCGGATAGGTGACATTGGTATAGATGGGCGTGTCGAACCCCTGCATCTGCCAGTTAGACGGCACGGGCATCGCGACGACATCAGCGCAATCTTCGGTGACCCATGCCTGAGGAACCCGCTCGGGAGCAGAAAAGTAGCTAAACCGCCAGATCCCGTTGAGGGAGCGCCTGCTGAGGGATCCAGCGTCATCCCTGGCGGAAGATTCATTACGCCAGCTGTGCAACGGCGCGTGTGCGGGCAGGCGGTTCCACTGGGTAACGCCGGGGTTTTCCCAGTCCCGACGGGCCAGGATGTCGCTGAGGGTCAGCGAAGGTGTATGAGACATATCAACCTCTTTGCGAAGCGCTCACAATTTTGGTTAACATGCCCTGGCACTCTGCGACGGTAAAGCGTTCGATCGCAGGGTAGCGAGTCCGATCACAAAGTTTTATTTGCGGGCAAGCTGCTCGGCCAGAAGTGCCAGACTTCTGAGCTGCTGCGCCAGATCCTCGCGTTCGGCCTGCTGCGGCGCGCGGCGCGCGGTGGAATGCCGGGTAACCAGCGCCACCGGCAGCTGAACCTGCCAGCACGTCTCGCCTTCGGTGGGGGTCAGCAGCCACTCCACGCTGCGCTCGCCCGCCTCGCGAAATGCCTGGCGAATGGTCGTCAGCGGCGGGGAAAACCAGGCGCTGTCAGCCGTATCGTCGAACCCAACCACCGACATCTGACCTGGAATCGCGATCCCCTTTTCAGCACAGGCGCGCATCACTCCGAGCGCCATTTGATCGTTCGCCACCAGAATGGCATCCGGCAATGCGCTACCCGACAGCAGCACATGCCCTTTCTCATAACCGCTGGCCGCGCTCCAGTCTCCATAAGCCACCGCAGCGGCGTCATGCCCCGCGCGGGCCAGAGCCGCTTTCCAACCTGCCAGACGCGCCCGAGCAGAGACCGAGCTTTCCGGCCCGCTCAGCAGGGCAATATGCTGATGCCCCAGCGAAAGCAGGTGCTCAACGCCCAGATGCGCCCCCTGCCCGGCGTTAAACACAAGGCTGTTTACCTGTGCTGAAGGCGAGACATCAAGGAACAGCACCGGAACAGGCGACGCCAGCGCCCTGAGCGCTTCAGCGTCAGGATCGTCGAGCGGCACATTCACCAGCAACGCCTCCACCCGCTGTGCCAGCAGCGCCTGAAGCGCGGCCTGACACTGCTGCGGTTGCTCCACCATGGAGATAAGGACACTCGCCCCTTTTTCGGCCGCACGTGATTTTACCGCCGACACAATTTGCGAGGGCGCATGCAGGGCCAGATCGGTGGTGATGAGTCCCAGCGTGCGGGTGCGTTTACCCGCCAGCTGCTGTGCCCGCAGGTTAGGCACGTAGTGCAGCTCTGCCATCGCCTGCTGCACCTTTTCCCGCGTGCGGGCAGAGACATGCTCCGCGTCGTTAATGACGCGAGAGACGGTCTGATAAGAAACCCCCGCAAGGAGGGCGACATCATAGAGAGTGATCGCTTTCATGCATTGTGGCATCGCGTGAGTCGTGGCTCATTATTGTGACACAGCGACGCCGTTAAAACATGTGAGCGCTTCGCAAAATTAGACAACCCGCTCCGGCTGCGCGATTTCAGCAACGCGCGGCTTCTGGCGGAACCAGGGCAGACAGAGCTGGATAAGTGGGCCAATGGTCAGGGCATACACGACCGTTCCCACCCCAAACGTGCCGCCAAGCACGCATCCAATCAGCAGGACGGACACCTCAATGGAGGTACGCACGCTGCGAATGGACCACCCCAGCCGGGCATGAATGCCGGTCATCAGGCCGTCGCGCGGGCCAGGCCCAAAACCGGCGCCAATGTACATGCTGGTCGCAATCGCGTTCATCACGATGCCCGACACCAGGAAAGCGATGCGAACAGGTAACGAATCCAGTTCCGGAATAAGCGCCATGCTGGCGTCCGCCGCCAGACCGATACAAATCACGTTGCTGATGGTGCCCAGGCCCGGCATCTGGCGCAGGGGGATCCACAGCAGCAGCACCGCAGCACCGGTTAAAATGATCACCGTCCCGATAGTCATCCCCAGCTGTATCCCCACCCCAAGGTGAAAAACATCCCAGGGATCGACACCCAAATCGGAACGAATGAACATCGCGGTGGACAGGCCATACAGTCCTAAACCGACATAGAGTTGTAGCAGACGACGTACCATTTTTATCTTCTCCAGTGAACCAGGCTTTCATCCTGACCTAAAATGGCACTATGATTAATGTCCAGTTTTCAAATAGTGGACTGCATATGTCGTCACGTCGCTTCGGAAGCCAGTCGCTGGTACGCCTTTTAGGCCACTGGCAGCAAACCTCATCCCGCACGCCGCTCTGGCGGCAGCTGGCCGATGCGCTGCGCCTGTTAATCCTTGATGGACGTCTGGCACTGAATACACGGCTACCGGGGGAGCGCGAGTTGGCCGCGGCGCTGGACGTAAGCCGGACCACCATCAGCAGCGCCCTCGCCCATCTGCGCGAGGAGGGATATCTTGAGAGCCGCCACGGCAGCGGGTCACGCGTGATCCTCCCGGATACGCGCGCCGTTCCCACGCTTTCCGCAGCGAGTGCCGCACTGGATCTCTCCACTGCCGCCCTCAATGCCGGGCCGGAGATCCACCAGGCGTATACCCATGCGCTCACGGCCATTACGCAGCACCTCTCGCTGACGGGCTACGATCAGCTAGGACTGCCAACGCTGCGGGAGGCCATCGCTGCGCGTTATACCGCGCGGGGCCTTCCCACCCGCGCGGACGAAGTGATGGTGGTCAATGGCGCCGTCAGCGGCTTCGCGCTGGTCCTGCGGATGATGACCGGGCCCGGGGATCGCGTCGTGGTCGATCACCCCACCTATCCGCTGGCGATTGCCGCCATTCAGGGCGCGCAGTGTCGGCCCGTGGGGGTGTCGCTGCCGGAAACGGGCTGGGATACGGATGGCTTCGCCGCCACGCTTGCCCAAACCGCGCCGCGCCTGGCGTACCTGATGCCTGATTTTCATAATCCCACCGGGCGCTGTATGGACATCGCGACGCGCAAGGCCATTACCGATATTGCTGCGCAAACCCGTACGGCGCTGGTGGTGGATGAAACGATGGTGGATCTCTGGTTTGACGCCCCTCCTCCGCCCCCGCTGGCCTCCTTTAACCCGCAAGCTACCGTCATCACCTTAGGCTCCGCCGGAAAAAGTTTCTGGGGCGGGCTGCGTCTCGGCTGGATCCGCGCCTCCTCGCGCACGATCGCCACGCTTGCCCAGACGCGGGATACCCTCGATTTAGGTTCGCCGCTGCTGGAACAGCTGGCGGCGCTGTGGCTCATCAACAACAGCGAGACGTTTCTACCCGCCCGCCGCAAAATGCTGGCGGAACGACGCAATCGATGCGGTGAACTGCTGCGTGAACATTTCCCGGACTGGACATTCCATGAAGCGGAAGGCGGGCTCTCTTACTGGATCGAGCTACCGGGCATGCTGGCGACACAGCTTGCCGCGCGGGCTGAGATTCTGGGGATTAATCTGGGAACCGGTACGCGGTTTGGCTTATCGGGCGCGTTTGACCGCTATTTGCGGATGCCCTTCTCGCTCGAACCAACAGAGCTTGAACAGGCGCTGCTGAGGATTAAACCGTTATGGCTCGCCCTGAATAAAAACGTGCCAGCCGTTAAACGCAGCGTGATTTAATATTAAAAGTTTGAAGCCGATCATAAAAAAATAAAAACTGCTGACTGTCACGGATACAGTCAGCAGTTTTCACCCATCCGGAATTAATGCTGAGCAGGAATAGGAAAACCTTTCAGTGAAATAACGAAGTTTTCACCGTCTTTCTTTATTTTTGCGCCAGTATCACACCAGTCAGACGCAATACGAAAGAACTCATCACTTCCGACATTCCAGCCAAGACGTACATGCTTCACGTAGCCTGAACGCAACAGATCGCAGGCCTCTTTGTAGTCACTGGCAGTTGACAGTTGTTGTTTCATTTTCTCTTCTTCAGAAGTTTACGTAGAGCCTTGATTTCTTTAGGAGTAAATGGAGAAACACTCTCTTCTTCCGTATGCTGATTATCAATATCCTCTTCCGATACTCCCGCCTCTTCTACTGCTTCGAACGCCAGCAGCAGCAGTTTCTCTGTCGTCACGCTTAAGTTCTCGTTATTCACTTCCGCATAGTGGCGAAGCCTTTCTTTTAGCGCGTCATCAATCTTAACGTTTAATACCGCTGTAGCCATGTTTGTCACTTCCCTTCGGAATAAGTACTTTATTTAATACACGAAGTTAACAATGTTATCCAGATATATATTTTTTTGAGTTATGCCAGAAAATAGACGGCCAATGATAAAATGCCCGACTATTATTACAGGTTTATGACAATAATATTTCAGCACGATGAAATATATATTACACGATATAGGCATAATATTATTGTGGGATAGCCGTCAAAAGTGAGAGGTGAAAGCAGGAAGATTTTGTGAGGGCGGAAATGGGTGGGGGCCCTGCCAGCTACATCCCGGCACACACGTCGTCTGCCCTGGCTGCTTCCTTCCGGACCTGACCTGGTGAACAGAGTAGCGTTGCGGGAGAACCAACAGAGCCCCCATTGAGAGCGTTGTTAACCAACGCGCTGGCGCATTATCCCTGTGCGAAGGCCCAATTGCAAGCCGCCAGGAACCGGATGCTGGTTTCTTGCGCAAACAGGCGCAGCAATCATGACGATCTTCGTTTACCATGGCTCTCCAGAAACTCCCCACAGGTGAAGGTATGGACGAGCACGACTCCTTTCCACAGCGCGTATGGCAAATCGTGGCTTCAATCCCGGAGGGCTATGTCACCACCTATGGTGATGTCGCGCGCCTGGCCGGTTCCCCGCGCGCGGCGCGACAGGTTGGAGGCGTCCTGAAACGGCTGCCGGAAGGCAGTACGTTGCCCTGGCATCGGGTGGTGAACCGTCATGGCGTCATCTCACTCACCGGTCCGGATCTCCAGCGTCAGCGTCAGGCGTTACTTTCAGAGGGGGTGCAGGTGTCAGGGTCGGGTCAGATCGATTTGCAGAAGTACCGGTGGGTGTATTAACCCCTCTCCCGAAGGAGAGGGGGATACCCATTACATCTGAGTGGGTGGGGTTGGCAGGGACGGCTGATTGGTCTGCGGGGCGATCGGCACTTCGGTCTGCTGCACAGGCACCAGGTTCAGGTCGATTTTGGTCCCACCGTTATTAATCGCTTCCTGGACCGTATCGGTGATAAACACCAGCTTACCGTTGATGGTGACCGCTGCGCTCAGCAGAATACGGGCATTAGGCTGCACGTCCGACGGGTTATACGGCAACACGAAGCTAAACGGCGCCTGCTTGCCTTCAGTACGGACGGCACGCTGAGCCACGACTTTCGACGGCGCGTCGGCCAGGGAAGCATCAGACAGCGTCACCGTTAATACCGCATCCGGCGGCAACGCAACTTTCTGTTTAATCCAGATGGTACCGGAAACGTTAGGCTGCTGAATGGACTGCTGCGAAAGGGTATTAATCCCGTTCGGGTCAGCTGCTGGCACTGGCACCTGGGCGCTCTTACCGGCACAGGCGGACAACGCCACCGCAATCGCTACACCACTTAGCATAGGCACGAGTTTCATTGAAGTCTCCTTATCATCAATGCACCAGCGGGATCGATCCCATCCGATGTCGTTTCAATCACATAACGTAGTTAAGTGTGGCACAACTCACTGATTAATGCCTGAAATCATCCCTATATTCAGATTATTCTACCCATCGGACCACTTTCATTTCTGCGTTATACTCTGCCTATCTTTCGCTACGGCGTTTATTGAGGACAACTATGAGTCAGGCACTGAACAATCTGCTGACATTACTGAATCTGGAAAAAATTGAGGAAGGACTCTTTCGCGGACAAAGCGAAGATTTAGGTTTACGCCAGGTCTTCGGTGGGCAAGTCGTTGGACAAGCGCTGTACGCTGCAAAGGAGACTGTCCCGGCAGACCGTCTGGTGCATTCATTCCACAGCTACTTCTTACGCCCTGGCGATAGCGCGAAACCCATCGTGTATGACGTTGAAGTTCTGCGAGACGGTAACAGCTTCAGCGCGCGCCGCGTCGCGGCCATTCAGAACGGTAAGCCGATCTTTTACATGACCGCCTCCTTCCAGGCGCCAGAGCCGGGTTATGAGCATCAGAAAGTCATGCCCCCTGCCCCCTCGCCGGACGATCTCAAATCGGAAACGGATATCGCTCGCGCCCTGGCGCATCTGCTGCCGCCGCAGGTCAAAGAGAAGTTTCTCTGCGATAAGCCGCTTGAGATCCGCCCCGTCGAATTCCACAACCCGATGAAAGGCCACACCGCCGAGCCAAAACGCCAGGTGTGGATCCGCGCCAACGGCACCGTGCCGGAAGATTTCCGCGTCCATCAGTATCTGCTGGGCTATGCGTCTGACTTCAACTTCCTGCCGGTGGCGCTGCAGCCGCACGGCGTCGGCTTCCTCGAAAAAGGGATGCAGGTCGCAACGATCGATCACTCGATGTGGTTCCACCGTCCCTTCAACATGAATGAGTGGCTGCTCTACAGCGTGGAGAGTACGTCGGCATCCAGCGCCCGCGGGTTTGTGCGTGGGGAGTTTTATACTCAGGACGGCGTGCTGGTGGCTTCAACGGTGCAGGAAGGGGTAATGCGTAACAGAGGTTGATGTAAAAAGCCCGGTGGCGCGACGCTTACCGGGCCTACGTTTTGTGCTGTTGTAGGCCGGGTAAGGCGAAGCCGCCACCCGTCAAGACACTCAGATCATGCGTTATATGCATTCTCGCCGTGGCTGTTCACATCCAGACCTTCGCGTTCCTGCTCTTCCGGTACGCGCAGACCGACCGTCATGTCCGCCAGCTTGTAGCCGATGAACGCGACAACTGCAGACCACACCACGGTGATAGCAATACTTTCCAGCTGCACCAGCACCTGATGAACCATGGTGACGCCTTCTGCATAGCCCACACCACCGAGCGATTTCGCCGCGAAGATACCGGTCATGATACAGCCGACAATCCCGCACACGCCGTGAACGCCAAATACATCGCAAGGGTCATCCACGCGCAGCAGACGTTTCAGTGCGGTCACGCCCCACAGACCCGCCAGACCGGACACCAGACCGACCAGCAGCGCACCGCCTACGCCGACATAACCACACGCAGGCGTAATACCGACCAGACCCGCAATCGCCCCCGAGCAGGCACCCAGCAGGGAAGGTTTACCGCGCACCGCCCACTCGCCAAACACCCAGGAGAGGATTGCGCCCGCCGTGGCCACCACGGTGTTCACGAAGGCCAGTGCGGCAATTTCGTTCGCGGCACTGGCTGAGCCGGCGTTGAAGCCAAACCAGCCAAAGTAGAGGATCGCGGTACCGGTAAAGACCATCGGCAGGTTGTGCGGTTTGAACGCTTCTTTACCGAAGCCCACGCGTTTGCCAATCAGGTATGCGCCCACCAGACCCGCGACCGCGGCGTTAATGTGAACAACGGTACCGCCCGCGAAGTCCAGCGCGCCGTGCGTCGCCAGCAGACCGCCACCCCAGACCATGTGCGCAATCGGCACATAGGAGAGCGTCAGCCAGACCACCACGAAGATCAGGACCGCAGAGAAACGAATACGCTCAGCGAGCGCGCCCACAATCAGCCCGACGGTAATGCAGGCGAAGGAGCCCTGGAACGCCACGTGAATATACTGATAGAAGCTGCCCATCAGCGCGGTCAGTTCAATGTTTTTCAGCATCACCCAGTCGAAGTTACCAAAGAACGCGTTGCCCGTGCCGAACGCCAGCGAGTAACCGTAAACCACCCACAGCACGCAGACCAGTGCGAACGTCACGGCAACCTGCGTCAGCATGGAGAGAACGTTTTTGCCACGGATCAGGCCGCCGTAGAACAGCGCAATGCCCGGAATGGACATGAACAGCACCAGCGCGGTGCTGATCATCATAAAGGCGTTATCGGCTTTGTCGGCCACCGCTGGGGCAGCAGCCAGCGCCAGGCCCGGCAGCAGCGCCAGCGAACCCAGACCCGTTTTAAGTGTTGCTATCTTCATTTTCTCGATCCCTATCACTGTGTGCCAGGCGTTAATTACAGAGCCGCTTCGTCAGATTCGCCGGTACGGATGCGAATGACGCGCTGCAGTTCGGCAACGAAAATTTTGCCGTCGCCAATTTTGCCGGTGTAGGCCGCTTTGCTAATGACATCAATGACTTCATCAAGCTGATCGTCAGCAATCGCGACATCAATTTTTACTTTTGGCAGAAAGTTAACGCTGTATTCCGCCCCGCGATAAAGCTCGGCATGACCCTTCTGACGACCAAAGCCTTTCACTTCGGTGACAGTCAGTCCCTGAATACCCATTGAAGACAATGCTTCACGCACGTCTTCGAGTTTGAATGGTTTGATTACAACCGTAACCAGCTTCATAGATCCCCTCCAGTCAGAATTCGGTAATGGCCGCAGCTTACGCGGAAGGTATTGCAAGGGATGTGCCAGAAATGAAAACGGGAGGGAATCGCGGTGCGATGTGCGTTACACGGTCCTGATAAATGAACCGGTGAAAAAAAACGCACCATGCCGGTGCAGGGTGCGTTTCAGTTTTGCACCAACAGGAATGACTGTTAGCGCGGCGCCTCATTTTAGTGCATCAGGCGCTAAGCGACTCTTCATCACGCACGCTGGCGGCCAGCTCTTCGCCCGCCAGCTGCAGCTGGTACATCTGCCAGTAGCGCCCTTTTGCCTCCAGCAGCTCGCGGTGCGTACCGCGCTCCACGGCCTGTCCGCGATGCAGCACCAGAATAGTGTCCGCGTCGACGATGGTGGAAAGACGGTGGGCAATCACCACCAGCGTCGTATGGTCGCGTACGGCGGCCAGCGCCTGCTGAATCGCCTGCTCGGTACCGGAATCTATGCTGGCCGTGGCTTCGTCAAGAATCAGCACCTGCGGCGTTTCAATCAGGACGCGCGCCAGCGCCAGGAGCTGTTTTTGCCCCACGGAGAGATTGTTGCCCTGCTCGCCCAGCTTCGTGTTGATCCCGTCGCTGAACCCGCGCGCCAGCTCTGCCAGCTGCACCGTTTCCAGTACCGCCCAAACCTGTGCCTCTGAATAGTCCCGCCCCAGGGTTACGTTGGCAAAGAAGGTATCGGCCAGTACGACCGGATCCTGCTGCACCATCGCAACGCCTTTGCGTAACACCGTGTGGCTAAGAGACGCGAGCGGGCGCCCGTCGAGGCGGATTTCGCCTTGCGTGACCGGGTAGTAGCCCATCAACAGGCTGGCGAGCGTGCTTTTACCGCTGCCGGTATGACCCACCAGCGCGACGAAACCGCGCGACGGAACGTCAAGCGTGATGTCCTGCAACACCAGACGGTCTTCACGATAGGCAAACGAGACGTTATCAAAGGCGATTGCCCCGCTTTGCAGAGGTCGCTCATCATTGCCGTAGGCCTGACGCGGCCTGTCCATCAGCTCAAAGACGCGCTCACCGGCGACGACCGCCTGTTGCAGCATCGATTGCTGCGTAGTGAGCTCGATCAGCGGCTCGTTGAGGCGTCCCAGATAGCTAATAAAAGCGTACAGCACGCCCACCTCAATCGTACCGTTTGAGCTCAGGCCAAAGAGCATCAGCAGCCCACACAGCACCAGCGCTGAGAACAGGCTCAGCAGCGGTCGCAGCAGGAAACCGTCCAGGCGCAGCGTCTGCATACGCGCCATATAGTGTGAACGGCTGGCTTCGCCCATGCGCTCGCCAAAGCGCGCCTGCTGGCGGAACTGCTGGATGACGCTCATGCCGTTAATCACTTCGTTGAAGCCATCGTTGATGTCGGCCAGATAGGCGCGAACCCGACGCACAATCGGCGTGCTGTAACGCTGGTAAATCACCATGACGATCAGCACCGCCGGGAAGATGGTGATCGCCACCAGCGCCATGCGCCAGTCTAGGCTGAACATCGCCACCAGCATCGCGCCAATCAGCGCCGCGCTGCGTAATACCGTCGCGACCACGGTGACGTACAGATCGCGGATCACCTCGGTATCGTTGGTCACGCGCGAAATCACCTGCCCGACCGGCTGGATATCAAACTCGCTGAGCGGCTGGCGAAGCGCCGCGTCCATGACATCGGTACGCAACTGCTGAACAACGCCCACGGCGGCCCGGTTAAACAGCAGCGACTGAGCATAGTGCAATCCTGCCGCCGTCAGCTGTAAGCCAACGTAGGCCACGCCTAACCCCGCCACTAGCCCGAGCGGCAGGTAGCTTTTGGCGACCATATTATCGATGAAGTAGCTGATGAGCAGCGGACCGCTCACTTCGGCAATCGCCGCAATCCAGAGTAAAAGCACGGCAACCGAGAGCGGTTTACGCCACGGTAAGCCGTAGGCCAGCAGACGTTTAAGCGTCGGCCACATCGTTCCGAGCTTACGCATTGGCGGCCTCCTCATCCTGCTCCGGCGCATCGTCCAGCGCCGCTTCAAGCTGTTGATAGCGGTACATATCGCGATACCAGCCCGGCTGCTCTGCCAGCGCGTCATGCTGCCCACGCTGGGCAATATGGCCGTGCTGCAATACCAGAATTTCGCTGGCTTCGGTAAGCGCTGACAAACGGTGGGCACTGATGATTATCGTGCGTCCGTCGCCCCACTGGCGCAAGTTATGCAGGATCTGATGCTCGGTACGGCCATCCACGGCGGAGAGCGCATCGTCCAGGATCAGGATTTCCGCATTCAGCAGCAGCGCGCGGGCAATGGAGATACGCTGTTTTTGCCCGCCGGACAGCATGACGCCGCGTTCCCCGACTTCGGTGTCGTAGCCCTGCGGCAGGCGCAAAATGTCATCATGTACGCTGGCCAAACGTGCCACATGCTCGATCTCTTCCTGCGTTGCTGCCGGGCAACCAAGCGCGATGTTGTTCGCCACGGTGTCAGAAAAAAGAAACGGCGTCTGGCTGACAACCGCCAGGCGACCACGCCACTCATCCAGCAGCAGGCTGGTGAGCGGAATATCATGGAAGCGAATATCGCCCTGCGTGACGTCAAAGTGGCGCTGGAGCAGCGACAGCACGGTACTTTTACCGGATCCCGTCGGGCCACAGATGCCCAGCATCTGGCCAGGCTGCAGCGTAAAGCTGACGTTCTCCAGCACCGGATGCTCCGTATGCGGATAGACAAACTTGCGGACGTCGACATGCATGACGCCGCGCCCTTCCGGTACGGCTTCGCTACCGTCAATGACCACCGGCGCTTCGGCCAGCATGGCGCGAATGCGGCTATAGGCGGCACTGCCGCGCTCCACAATGTTAAACATCCAGGCCAGCGCCAGCATCGGCCAGATCATCAGCCCCAGATACATGGCAAAGCTGGTCAATTGCCCCAGGGTGAGCGTGCCCTGTACCACCATCCAACTGCCGCCGCCAATAGCCAGCAGGTTTGCCATGCCGATTGCGATATAGATCGTCGGGTCAAAGCGGGCGTCAATGCGCGCGACGCGCATGTTCTTCGCTCCCGTGTCCGCGGCATCGGCCGCAAACAGCGCAGATTGCCGGTCCTCCAGGCCAAACGCTTTGATCATGCGGATGCTGGTCATGCTCTCCTGGGTGCGATCGTTCAGCGACGAAAACGCCGCCTGCGCCAGCTTGAAGCGCTCGTGCAATTGTTCGCCATAGCGATTGATCGCCAGCGCCATGAGCGGCATCGGCAGCAGGGCCAGCAGGGTCAACTGCCAGCTGATCTGCGTGGACATGACGATCAGCACCGCACAGCCCATCACCAGCGAGTCCACCAGCGTCAACACCCCTTCCCCGGCGGCAAAGACCACGCGGTCGACGTCGTTAGTGGCGCGCGCGATAAGATCCCCGGTGCGGTGGCGTAGATAGAATTCGGGATGCTGTCGGCTCAGCTGGTGATAAAAATCTTCGCGCAGCTCAACGGCCAGCTGATAGGACGCACCAAACAGCAGCACGCGCCAGACGTAGCGCAGCAGATAAACAATGACCGCCGTCAGCACCAGCGTGCCAACCCACATCAACACCCGTGCGGTGGTGTAATGCTGTTCGGTGACGCCATCCACGACGTAGCCCACCACTTTCGGCGGGATCAGCTGCAGGATGGCAATGATAATAAGCAGGGCGACTGCACCGAGGTAGCGTTGCCACTCCCGACGAAAGTACCAGCTTAATTGGGCAAATAATCGCACGCGGTTTGTTCCTGAAGGTATTTTACGAAGTTATTCAATAGGTAATGCTGTGGTGTATTTAATCTGTTCCATGGCGAAGCTTGAGGTGACGTCCGATAACCCCGGCACGCTGTTCACCAGCCGCTTGTAGAAGTCATCATAGCGCTTCATGTCGGCCACCTGGACGCGCATCAGGTAATCGTACTCGCCGGCCATGCGCCAGAAACCGAGCACTTCGGGCATCTCAGACACCTGGGTGACGAAGCGACAATACCACTCGCTGCTGTGATGCTGGGTTTTTATCAGCACAAATGCCGTCAACCCAAGCCCCAGTTTTTCGGGATCTAACAGCGCGACGCGCCCCAGAAGAATGCCGTCATCTTCCAGCTTCTTAAGACGCTTCCAGCACGGGGTGGTGGTCAGATTAACGGCATCTGCCAGCGCCTGCAAAGAGAGGGTACAGTCACTTTGCAGCAATGAAAGGAGCTTGCGGTCAATTTTATCTAGCATACCCACCTCACAGAGAAAATTTTTCTCCCTTCATTCTATTTTAAAGGCCAGATAGCAACAATTTTTTCTGTGCTTTTCGCTATGCTAGGCACAAAATGACAAACGGATAACGACGATGAATAGCACCTGGGTTAAACATGCGATCAGCGAAATCAATGCCGACTATCAGCGCTCGGCGGATACGCACCTGATTCGCCTTTCCCTGCCGGGATTTGACGGCATTCAGCTCTATCTGAAAGATGAAAGCACCCATCCTACCGGCAGCCTGAAGCATCGCCTGGCGCGCTCGCTGTTTTTATACGGTTTATGTAACGGCTGGATTAAAGAGGGTACCACCATTATTGAATCCTCTTCCGGTTCAACGGCGGTATCCGAAGCCTATTTCGCCCGCCTGCTGGGTCTGCCGTTTATCGCGGTGATGCCCTCCTGCACCGCAAAGCGCAAAATCGAGCAGATCGAATTTTACGGCGGTCGCTGCCACTTTGTGGAAAGCGCCTGCGAAATCTACGCCGCCTCCGAAATGCTGGCCCGTGAGCTGAACGGCCACTATATGGACCAGTTCACCTTCGCCGAGCGCGCGACGGACTGGCGCGGGAATAACAACATTGCCGACAGTATCTTCCGCCAGATGACCCACGAACCGCATCCGGTTCCGTCCTACATTGTCATGAGCGCCGGTACCGGCGGCACGTCAGCCACGATCGGACGCTACATCCGCTGTCAGGGCTACGATACCCAGCTGATGGTGGTTGATCCGCAGAACTCCGTGTTCCTCGACTACTGGCAAAACCGCGATGCCGACCTGCGCAGCCCGGTAGGCAGCAAAATTGAAGGCATTGGTCGTCCGCGCGTCGAGCCCTCTTTCATCCCCGACGTGGTGGACGAGATGATGCGCGTGCCGGATGCCGCCAGCGTGGCCACTGCTCACTGGCTGGAAACGCAGCTGGGCCGCAAAGTGGGTGCCTCGACGGGCACCAATATGTGGGGCGCGCTGCAGCTTGCCGCACGCATGCGCGAAGCGGGCCGCAGCGGTTCCATCGTCACGCTGCTGTGCGACAGCGGCGAGCGTTACCTTGATACCTACTACAATGCGGAGTGGGTGCAGGCCAACATCGGTGACATCGCCCCCTGGAAAGCGCAGATTGCGCAGCTGCTGAAATAAAAAAAAAGCCAGACCGAAGTCTGGCTTGCTGGAAGGGTCTCACTATTCGGGGGAATATGGGAGGTTGTTATTGTCCAGCCAATGCGTCAAAAAATGGGACACCGCTTCATTACGGCAGTGACCAATAACCGGCAGATGAGGAAGTTCTGCTTTCAGCTGCGCCATCGCATTCCCCATGATCAGACCCCGACCTACGCTACCCAGCATTTCGCGGTCGTTCATGGCGTCGCCGAACGCCATACACTCCTGCAGCGTTAATCCCAGGTGGTCGCTCAGCACCGCCAGAGCGGAACCTTTGTTACAGCCCACCGGCAGCACTTCCAGGCAATCCACCGCCGAGAAGGTCAGGTGTGCCCGGTCACCCAGCGCCTCATTCAGTTGAATCCGTAAGCGACAGAGATCGTCGTGATCGCCGCAGAAGCAGATCTTGGTCACCGCATGGGCGGGGATCCGACGCAGATCGATAAGCTGATATGTAAAACCGCTATACACATGCGCGTGCAATAATTCCGGGATGTCGCTTCCGGTAAACCAGCCCCGATCGTTGAACACGTGAATACTGGCCTGCGTGTCCCAGGTACTGTGCAGCACGATGTCCGCCACTTCCGGGTTGAGATCCTGTCGGTGCAGCACATCGCCTTCTACGGAGTGAATTCGCGTCCCGTTGCCGGTGATCAGAAAGGCGTCGAGGGAAAACGCGCCCAGCAGGTGGCGCATCTCCAGCACATGGCGGCCAGTGGCAAACGTCAGGGTGACATTACGCTCGTGCAGACGCTTCAGCGTGTTCAGGGTTTTCTCCCCTAAACGGTGATCCGGCATTAACAGCGTACCGTCCATATCAAATGCAGCGAGCCGAGCCATGATTACTCCCGAAATGTGATGCGGTTAACTTGTGCAACAGTATCGTGTGAGATATACGGAAGTAATAGTGAAAAGATGATAATTATTGTTCCGGGTTTAGCATGCGCCAGCTCAATCGACTTAACCAGTATCACCGGCTCTGGCAGCCTTCCGAGGGTGCAACGCAACAGGTCACCATCAGCGAGCTGGCCGCCCGCTGTTTTTGCAGCGAGCGGCATGTCCGAACGCTGCTGCGTCAGGCACAGGAGGCGGGCTGGCTGAGGTGGCGAGCGCAGTCCGGCCGCGGTAAACGGGGTGAACTGACGTTCCATGTCGCGCCTGAATCTCTGCGCAATACCATGATGGAGGAGGCGCTGAGGCGGGGAGAACAGCACAACGTGCTTGAGCTGGCCCAGCTCGCCCCCGACGCATTGCGATCATTGCTGCATCCCTTTTTAGGCGGGCAGTGGCAAAACGATACGCCAACGCTGCGCATCCCCTATTACCGCTCGCTGGATCCGCTTCATCCGGGTTTTTTACCCGGTCGGGCGGAACAGCATCTGGCAGGACAGATCTTTTCAGGACTGACGCGCTTTCACGGCAACAGCAGTGAACCGACTGGCGACCTTGCCCATCACTGGGAGGTGTCGGCGGACGGTTTGCGCTGGCATTTTTATATTCGTTCCACCTTACACTGGCATAACGGCGATAAGGTCGAAACCGGACAGCTTCAGCAAAGCCTGAATGCGCTTTTTGCCTTGCCCGCCCTGCGTAAACTGTTCCAGAGCGTCCTGCGCATTGACGTCACTCACCCTCAGTGTCTGACGTTCACGCTGCACCAGCCGGACTACTGGCTGGCACACCGCCTGGCCACCTACTGTAGCCGGCTTGCACATCCCGAACAGCCCATGACGGGCTGCGGCCCCTTCAGGCTAAGCGTATATGAGCCCGATCTTGTCCGTCTGGAAAGCCACGAGCAGTACCATCTCAGCCACCCGCTGCTTAAGGCTATCGAATATTGGATCACACCGACGCTGTTTGACTATGGGCTGGGTACCAGCTGTCGCCATCCGGTGCAGATCGCCATTGGCGAGCCGGATGAACTTGAAAGCCTGCGCCTGGTGACGAACAGTACCAGTCTTGGCTTTTGCTATCTCACCCTGAAGCAAAGCCCGCGGCTGAGTGAAATGCAGGCACGACGGCTCATCAACATCATTCATCTCTCATCGCTTCTGCATACGCTACCGCTTAACGAGGGGCTGATTACCCCAACAGAGGAATTACTGCCCGGATGGGCGATCCCTCAGTGGTCGGATCTGGCACATGTCCCCCTACCGGAGACCTTAACCCTGATTTACCATTTGCCGGTTGAGTTGCACACGATGGCGCGTCAGCTAAAACAGTACCTTGCACAGCAGGGCTGCGAGCTAACGGTTATCTTTCACGACGCAAAAACCTGGGACGGATGCCAGCAACTGGCGGACGCGGATCTCATGATGGGTGACAGGCTGATTGGCGAAGCGCCGGAATATACGCTTGAGCAGTGGTTACGCTGTGATGCCCTCTGGCCACACCTGCTGAGCGCGCCGCAATATGCCCATCTGCAGGCCACGCTGGATGCGGTACAGACTCAGTCCGATGAGCAGGCCAGACATGCCGGGCTCAGGGCCATTTTCTTCGGACTCATGGAAAAGGCGGTGATCACCCCACTGTTCAATTATCAATACCAGATCAGCGCCCCGCCGGGTGTCAACGGCATACGCCTCAACACTCGCGGCTGGTTTGACTTTACCGAAGCCTGGCTGCCCGCCCCCAAAGCGTGAAGAAGCTGGTCGCCGTCGTGGTCAGACGGTAACATAACGTTTTTACCGTAACAGTCGAGATGATTTATGAAACGTGCCGTCGTCGTGTTCAGCGGAGGACAAGATTCTACTACCTGCCTGGTTCAGGCTCTTCATCAGTACGATGAAGTTCACTGTGTGACTTTCGATTATGGTCAGCGTCATCGCGCTGAGATCGACGTTGCCCGTGAACTGGCCCTGAAACTGGGGGCACGCGCGCACAAGGTGCTGGACGTTACGCTGTTAAATGAACTGGCCGTGAGTAGCCTCACCCGGGACAGTATTCCCGTCCCGGACTACGAACCCGATGCCAGCGGCATTCCGAATACCTTCGTGCCGGGCCGTAATATCCTCTTCCTGACCCTGACGGCGATCTACGCCTACCAGGTGAAAGCCGAAGCGGTGATCACGGGCGTGTGTGAAACAGATTTCTCCGGCTACCCGGACTGTCGTAATGAGTTCGTGAAGGCATTAAACCACGCCGTCAATCTGGGGATGGCGAAAGAGACGCGCTTTGAAACCCCGCTGATGTGGCTGGATAAAGCCGAAACCTGGGCGCTGGCGGACTACTGGGGCAAGCTGGACCTGGTTCGCAGCGAAACCCTCACCTGCTATAACGGCATCAAAGGCGACGGTTGCGGCCAATGCGCCGCCTGTAATCTGCGCGCGAATGGGCTGAATCACTATCTGGCCGATAAAGCCGGCGTGATGGCCGCTATGCAGAAAAAAACCGGGCTAAAATAGGGCTACTTAACCGTGCTGTCGAACAGTTTCACGCCGGCAGCACGGGTGACTTTCATCAGCGTTGTCAGCGTTGGGTTGCCGTTGTCTGATAAGGTTCGGTATAGCTGCTGACGAGACAGGCCTGATTTAGCAGAAATTTCTCCGATGCCACCTCGTGCTTCGATAACCTGGCGGAGTGCAATGAGATAGGCAGGGATCCCTTGGTCTTCATAGATTTCTTCCAGGGCTGTTTGCAAATAACGCTGAGCGTAGGAAGGATTCTCTCGTAGCATTTTCACAACAGCATCATGATGGCTAACAGAACTCGAATATTTTCGTTCAGTGGCGCTCATTCGATTGTCCTTTTATTTGATGATCTTTCCAGTAATCTATTGCCAGTTTGATATCCGCTTTTTGGCTCTTTTTGTCACCACCGATAAGTAACAATAAAACCTGCCGATTCTCTACTGCAAAATAGATTCTGTAGCCGGGGCCACTGTCGACTCGCATCTCCCAAACACCTTCCCTGAGGTATCTGTAATCGCCAAAATTACGTTTTATTGCACGGTTGATCCGCATAAGGATCCGGAAAACCGTATCCGGATCCCTTCGATTCATTCTGGCTACCCACTCCTCAAACGGCACTTTCCCGTCACGGGTCCGGTAACGTTCAACAACGTAGTCCCTGTCCATTATTCTATCCCTGAAAAACCCCTTTGTCTTTTATAAAAGACAAATTCCTACGCGATCATCAGCTCCAGCTTTTCGCGCAATTCCCCTTCCAGCGGCAACGCTTTCTGCGTTTTCAGATCGATACAGACAAAAGTAATCAGCGCATCAGCGACCACCTGCCCTTCGGGATCGAGCGTCACCACCTGGCTTAACACGCCGCTTTTGCCATTGATCTGCTGCACCTGGCTGGTCACCGTGAGTACATCGCCCAGCACGGCCGGACGACGGTAGTTGATGTTGATATTGACGACCACGAACGCGATGTTGTGCGCGGTCAGCCACTGAAAGCTTTCGCTGTTTTCCAGCCCGTCCCAGCGCGCTTCCTCAAGAAACTCCAGGTAGCGGGCATTGTTCACATGCTGGTAAACGTCGAGGTGAAAACCGCGTACTTTAATTTTTGTCTGCATAGCGCAATAGCCTTTACTGTTATTGTAGGATGAGAGGTCATAACTGGTATGACCTCTTTATCCTGGCAAATTTTTGCCGCAGTGCAAGAAATTGCGTGATTACAACGTCAGGTGTGAGAGGTTGCGCTCAACCAGCGCGCTCCCCATGCCCGGAACCTGTTTGAGATCGTCGACCGTTTTGAAAGGACCATACTCTTCACGATAGCTGACGATAGCCTGCGCTTTTTTCAGTCCGACGCCATTCATCACGCGGGCGAGATCCTCGGCAGAGGCGGAATTGATGCTGACCCGCGTACCATCATCGTCCGCATTTTTACCGGCTTCGGTCGCTTTAGTCTGCCCTTGCGCCGGCGTCGCTGCGTCGGATTTGCTCTGTGTCGTCTGTTGTTTGGCGGCAGGCGTCGCCGCCAGCGCCCCCGCGCTCATCCCAGTGGTGGCAATAGCCAGCGTAATTAACAGTGCTTTGATTCCACATTTCATGCTGTTATCTCCTTGTTTGTTGACAGCCCCGTCACGATAGCCGCCCGAGAAAACCGGCACAAACAGCAGAGTGCAGAAATGGAAAAGGCCGCGAAAGCGGCCTTTAGTTATTGCAGAGCGTTACGAAAATCTGCGAGCAGATACGTAATTATTGCTGCTGAGTGATGATGTCGCCCAGCTTAATTTTGGCATCTTTACGCAGGTTGCTCATCATGGCTTCGAAGGCAATCTGAGCATTGTTCTGGGTAATCCCCTGGACCATCGCCTTCTTCTGCGCGTCTGGCAGGGTACCGGCTTTCACTTCATCCAGCGCCAGCAGAACGACGTTACCCTGCGCATCGGTGGTAGTACCGAAGCTTGGCTTGTCCTTCGCAGGCAGAGTCAGGCCAAACGCGGCCTGGCTGATAGGATCCTGACCGGTACGGCTCAGCGTTTTCGCCTCACCGAAGCTCAGGCCAGCCGCTTTCAGCGCATCCTCTTTACCCGCTTTCAGATCGGCCAGAATCTTCTCAGCATCCAGCTTCGCCTGCTGTTCCGCTTTGTTGTGCTTAACCTGAGCGACGACCTGATCCTTCACTTCCGCCAGCGGTTTGACCGCTTCTGGCTTGTGCTCGCTGACGCGCAGCACAAACGCACGATCGCCATCGACGGTAATGATGTCAGAGTTACTGCCCGGCGTGCCGTTCTCGCCGACCAGACCACCGTTGAAGATGGCATCTGAAACCGGTTTGAAGTTCAGCTCTTCCGGCAGGTTGTCACGGCCAAACCAGCCCGTCTCAACCGCTTTCACCCCAGCCGCCTGCTCGGCACCCGCCAGAGATTCGTTGTCGTTGCTGGCAGCATCGCTCACCTTCTGCTGCAGCGCGTAGTAGGCATCCAGCGCTTTTTCCTGTTTCACTTTCGCCGCGATATCGTCGCGAACCTCTGCCAGCGGCTTGGTTTTCGCCGCGGTGATGTCGTCCAGACGCACGACCAGGAAACCTACGGAAGATTTAATGACGCCAGACAGCTGGCCTTTCTCTTTCAGGCCGGCATTTTTCAGCTCGTCCGGCGTGGTCGCGTCTTCCAGCCAGCCCATATCGCCGCCGTTTTTCGCCGAGATAATGTCGGTGGATTTCGCTTTCGCGACGGTCGCGAAATCAGCGCCTTTGTTCAGCTCATCCAGTACCGCTTTGGCATCCGCCTCGGTTTTGGTCTGAATCACGCTGTAGCGGTTACGCTGCGGCTGTGTGAACTGATCCTGATGCTGGTCATAGTAAGACTGGATTTCCGCGTCAGACGCGGTTTCCTGCAGCGCGGCAGCATCCAGCTTGATGTAGCTCACACGGAACTGCTCTGGAGAAACAAAGGTATTCTTGTTCTGCTCGTAATAAGCGTTAACGTCAGCGTCGCTCACCTGCTGTTTCGCGGCAAGGGCGTTCACATCAATGGTCGCTTCACGTACAACGCGCTGCTGTGCCACCAGCGCGGCCAGTTCATCCGTTTCACCTTTGAGCATGAAATCAGTGCCGACAACGGCATTGATGAGCTGCTGAGTGGTCAGCTGGTTACGCAGAGCCTGCGCGTACTGATCGGCCGTCATCCCCATCTGGTTGACGATGCTGTTGTAACGCGCGTTGTCGAATTTACCGTTAGACTGGAAGGCTTGCGTGGAGAAAATGGCTTTTTTCACCTGCTCATCGCTGATGCCAAGGCCCAGTTTTTTGGCATACTGATCCAGCAGCGCTTCGTCGATAAGACGGTTCAGAGTCTGTTGGCGCAGGGTCTTCATGTACCCTTCGTTCGCTGCCAGTTCAGAGAATTGGTCGCCCAGCTGTTGCTGCATACGGTTACGTTCACCGGCAAAAGCATTCTCGAACTGACCGCGGCTGATCTCCTGGCCATTCACTTTTGCGGCATAGTTCGCGCCACCGCCAATAAGGTAACTGCTCACGCCGGTCAATATGAACGACACGATAATGATACCGAAAATAATCTTGAGCACGAGACTGTTAGCAGCCGTGCGTAAGCTGTCCATCATGGTGTAACAACACTCCGCTGTAGGTGACTGGTTACCTGACGCTGACGGAAAATCCTGCCCGTCGCGCGTAAAGTCGTATTGTGACAAGAAAACGGGGCGATTGTCAGCCCACAACTCGCATAAACTCGCACAAATCAGGTCTGGACAAACAAAAAAGGCACATCAAACGATGCGCCCTTGTACTATCCGGCTTCCCTGAAACGGGAAAGCAATCAGTTTACTGCGTCTTTCAGCGCTTTACCTGCACGGAAACCCGGCACTTTAGCGGCAGCAATGGTGATCTCTTTACCGGTCTGAGGGTTGCGGCCAGTACGGGCAGCACGCTCTTTAACAGCAAAAGTACCGAAGCCTACCAGTGCAACGTCGTCCCCAGCCTGCAGAGATTCAGTAACAGAAGCAATTAATGCATCTAACGCACGTCCAGCTGCAGCTTTAGAAATATCAGCACCAGCAGCAATTTTGTCAATCAGTTGAGATTTATTCACTGTTCTCTTCCTCTCTTTATAATTTATATCGCGCCTGAATCCTTCACAACGCGACCGCGCAGCAGTTATATCAGGCCTGCCATGACCTTACAACACCCGTTGTTGATGGCTGACCTAATCAGCAATCTAAATTAGCTATACAAAAAAAGGCTGGCAAGTGCGAAATGACTTACCAGCCTTGTTTTTATTGACGCTCTTTGCGCGAGGTCACTATTTTGCGGTTACAACCTGCATTCCTGACGGTTCATTCTGCAATGCGAGACTAAGAACTTCCTCAATTCGCTTAACAGGATGAATCTGCAGGTCGGCAATCACGTTGTCCGGAATCTCTTCCAGATCGCGTTTATTTTCGTAAGGGATCAATACGGTTTTGATCCCACCGCGGTGTGCCGCCAGCAGTTTTTCTTTTAAGCCGCCAATCGGCAGAACCTGGCCACGCAGCGTAATCTCACCGGTCATCGCCACATCGGCACGCACCGGGTTCCCTGTCAGGCAAGAAACCAGAGCGGTACACATGGCAATACCCGCGCTTGGACCATCTTTCGGCGTCGCCCCTTCAGGTACGTGCACGTGGATGTCGCGTTTTTCGTAGAAATCAGGGTTGATCCCCAGTTTCTCCGCGCGCGCGCGCACCACGGTCAGCGCCGCCTGAATGGACTCCTGCATCACTTCACCCAGCGAGCCGGTGTAGGTCAGTTTACCTTTACCCGGTACACAGGCGGTTTCGATGGTCAGCAGATCGCCGCCCACTTCCGTCCATGCCAGACCGGTCACCTGGCCAACGCGGTTTTCGTTGTCCGCGCGACCGTAGTCGAAGCGCTGAACACCGAGATAGGCATGCAGATTATCGCCGTTAATCACAATGTGTTTCAGGCTCTTATCCAGCAGCAACTGTTTCACCGCCTTACGGCACAGTTTAGAGATTTCACGCTCAAGGCTACGCACGCCCGCTTCACGGGTGTAGTAGCGAATGATGCCAATAATCGCGCTGTCCTCGACGGTCAGCTCGTTGGCTTTCAGCGCGTTACGCTCAATCTGTTTCGGCAGCAGGTGCTGTTTAGCAATGTTCAGCTTCTCGTCTTCGGTGTAACCGGAGAGACGGATCACTTCCATACGGTCCAGCAGCGGAGCCGGAATGTTCATGGAGTTCGACGTCGCCACGAACATGACGTCGCTCAGGTCGTAGTCCACTTCCAGGTAATGATCGCTGAACGCCACGTTCTGTTCTGGATCAAGCACTTCCAGCAGGGCTGACGCGGGATCGCCACGCATGTCCGACGACATCTTGTCGATTTCATCCAGCAGGAACAGCGGGTTTTTAACGCCCACTTTCGCCATCTTCTGGATCAGTTTACCCGGCATAGAACCGATGTAGGTACGGCGGTGACCGCGAATTTCCGCTTCATCGCGTACGCCACCCAGCGCCATACGGATATACTTACGTCCGGTCGCTTTAGCGATGGACTGACCCAGAGAGGTTTTACCCACCCCTGGCGGTCCTACCAGGCACAGAATTGGGCCTTTGATTTTGTTTACACGGCTTTGTACCGCGAGGTACTCAAGAATGCGGTCTTTCACGCGTTCCAGGCCATAGTGGTCGGTATCGAGGATTTCCTGCGCCTGACGCAGGTCTTTTTTGACCTTGCTGCGGGCGTTCCACGGAACCTGCACCATCCACTCAATGTAGCCGCGTACAACGGTCGCTTCAGCCGACATTGGAGACATCATTTTCAGCTTCTGCAGCTCGGCTTCGGCTTTCTCTTTCGCCTCTTTCGGCATCTTGGCCGCGTCGATCTTACGCTTCAGCGCTTCGTTTTCGTCCGGCGCATCGTCCATCTCGCCCAGTTCTTTCTGAATGGCCTTCATTTGCTCATTCAGATAGTACTCACGCTGAGATTTTTCCATCTGCTTTTTCACGCGGTTGCGAATACGCTTCTCAACCTGCAGCAGATCGATTTCGGACTCCATCATCGCCATCAGATATTCCAGACGTTCGTTAACGTCGGACATTTCCAGCACAGACTGTTTGTCAGCCAGCTTCAGCGGCATATGTGCAGCGATGGTGTCCGCCAGACGTGCAGGATCGTCGATGCTGTTCAGCGACGTCAGCACTTCTGGTGGGATTTTCTTGTTCAGCTTGATGTAGCCTTCAAACTGGCTAATCGCGGTGCGAACCAGTACTTCCTGCTCGCGCTCATCAAGTTCAGGCGAATCAAGGTACTCTGCCTTGGCAGAGAAATGTTCGCCGTCGTCTGACAGAGTGGTAATACGCGCACGCTGCAGGCCTTCAACCAGCACCTTCACGGTGCCGTCAGGCAGCTTCAGCATCTGCAAAATAGAGGCCACGGTCCCGACGGTGAAAAGATCGTTTACACCCGGCTCATCCGTTGATGCTTCTTTCTGCGCCACCAGCATGATTTTTTTATCATGATCCATAGCGGCTTCGAGGCAACGGATAGATTTTTCCCGCCCTACAAATAAGGGTATGACCATGTGCGGATAAACCACCACATCGCGCAACGGCAATACGGGGATTTCAATGCGTTCAGAACGCTCAGGATTCATAGAGCTCTCTCTTAGTTAGTGTCCGCCAGGTAAGCTGGTCATGTCACTGTGCTTCACATAACCATTAACATGTATCCAGTATATGGGGATGTTTCCCACACATTCAACGCTATGAATACGGAAAAAGTAAAGGGGAGATAAAATCCCCCCTTTTTGATTAACTGCTTGTATGATTTGGTGAATTATTCGCCAGATGCCTGCTGGGCTTCCGGTTTACCGTAAATCAGCAGCGGCTTGGTTTGACCGCTGATGACGGACTCGTCAATCACCACTTTCTCAACGTCTTCCATCGACGGCAGATCGTACATGGTGTCGAGCAGTGCCGCTTCAACGATAGAACGCAGACCACGAGCACCGGTTTTACGGACCATCGCTTTTTTGGCAATGGCATCCAGCGCTTCGTCGCGGAATTCCAGGTCAACGCCTTCCAGATTGAACAGCGCCTGATACTGCTTGGTCAGCGCATTTTTTGGCTCTTTCAGGATCTGGATCAGCGCGTCTTCACTCAGCTCATTCAGTGTTGCCACAACCGGCAGACGACCGATGAACTCAGGGATCAGACCGAATTTGATCAGATCTTCCGGTTCAACCTGAGACAGCAGCTCGCCTTCGTTCGGTTTTTCAGCCGTCGATTTCACCGTTGCGCCAAAACCAATGCCGGAGCCGGTTTCAACACGGTGGGAGATGACTTTATCCAGACCGGCAAACGCACCGCCACAGATGAACAGGATCTTGGAGGTATCAACCTGCAGGAACTCCTGCTGAGGATGTTTACGACCACCCTGTGGTGGAACGGCGGCTACCGTACCTTCGATCAGCTTCAGCAGTGCCTGCTGTACGCCTTCACCCGATACGTCACGGGTGATGGACGGGTTGTCGGATTTACGGGAGATCTTGTCGATCTCATCGATGTAAACAATCCCGCGCTGGGCTTTCTGTACGTCGTAATCGCACTTCTGCAGCAGTTTCTGGATGATGTTTTCGACGTCCTCACCCACATAACCGGCCTCGGTCAGGGTGGTGGCATCCGCCATGGTGAACGGAACATCAAGCAGACGCGCCAGGGTTTCAGCCAACAGCGTTTTACCGGAACCGGTTGGGCCGATCAGCAGAATGTTACTTTTACCCAGTTCTACGCCATTGCTGGTGTCGCCGTTACGCAGGCGTTTGTAGTGGTTATAGACCGCTACCGCCAGCACTTTCTTGGCCTGCTCCTGACCGATGACGTAGTCGTCAAGGTGATGACGAATTTCATGCGGCGTTGGCAGCGCGCTGCGCTCACGGTGCGGTGCGACTTCTTTAATCTCTTCGCGAATGATGTCGTTACATAAATCGACACATTCGTCGCAGATATACACGGACGGCCCGGCAATCAGTTTACGCACTTCATGCTGGCTTTTGCCGCAAAAAGAGCAGTACAGCAGTTTGCCCGAACCATCTTTGCGTTTATCTGTCATGAGTCCAAACCTCTTTTTAAGTTCTTTGTGCCGCACATGACGACGCAAATGCCATTCTAAGACGCAAGCTGCATCAAGCAGCGTGCCGCCCTACCTTAGTATAGCGGCACACTCGCGTCGCGGGCATCAATTACGATGGGTCAACACGGAGTCGACTAAGCCGTACTCAACTGCCTCTGAAGCAGAGAGGAAGCGATCGCGCTCGGTATCGCGCTCGATCTGCTCGAGAGGTTGACCCGTATGCTGCGCCATAAGTTCATTCATGCGCGCTTTTACTTTCAGAATTTCGCGGGCGTGGATTTCGATATCCGTCGCCTGCCCCTGGTAACCGCCCAGCGGCTGGTGAATCATCACGCGGGAATTTGGCAAGCAGAAACGCTTACCCTTCGCCCCTGCGGTTAACAGGAACGCGCCCATAGATGCTGCCTGACCCATACAGATCGTGCTGACATCCGGTTTGATGAATTGCATGGTGTCATAAATGGACATCCCTGCTGTAATCACGCCACCCGGGGAGTTAATGTACAGGTAAATGTCTTTTTCCGGGTTTTCCGCTTCCAGAAACAGCATCTGTGCCACGATCAGGTTAGCCATGTGGTCTTCCACCTGGCCGGTCAGAAAGATAACGCGTTCCTTGAGCAGACGGGAATAGATATCAAAAGAACGCTCACCACGTGAGGTCTGTTCAATAACCATTGGCACCAGAGCCATATGGGGTGCAAAGTTATCTCGTTCGCCACTGTATGACATTTCCGTCTCCTGGATCAAAATTGAAAACACCTGCTGTACTGATTGTAACCTTACGGACGGATTATCAGCCAGTCTCATTCATCATGATTACGTACTTATGGGGTTCACAGTGCCCTATTTCAAGCATAACAACCTTTTGTTGTTACGCTAACACCGAAAGGGCGTTTTAGCACTCTTCCTGGGCTCTGGCTGCGATAAAAAAAACCCGCTGCCGCAAGGCAACGGGTTTTCTGTTCAAACTTTAAACCGTTGGGGCGAAATTACGCCTGCTGGTTCATCAGTTCGTTGAAAGAGGTCGCTTTTTCGGTCACTTTCGCTTTCGCCAGTACCGCTTCAACCGCCTGCTCTTCCAGGGCTACGTTGCGCATGTTGTCCATCAGCTCTTTGTTCTTACCGTAGAACTCGATCACTTCTGATGGATCTTCGTATGCTGAAGCCATCTCTTCGATCAGGCCTTTGACACGCTCTTCGTCAGCTTTCAGCTCGTGGGTACGAATCACTTCGCCCAGCAGCAGGCCAACCACAACGCGACGTTTCGCTTGCTCTTCGAACAGCTCGCGTGGCAGTTCCATCGCTTGCTGCTGGTTGCCACCGAAACGCTGTGCAGCCTGACGGCGCAGAACGTCGATTTCGCTGTCGATCAGGGCAGCAGGAACGTCGATTTCGTTGGCTTTCACCAGACCTTCGATCGCCTGAGACTTCACGCGGTTGCGCACAGCGCCGTTCAGCTCGCGCTCCATGTTTTTACGCACTTCGGTACGCAGGCCAGCAACAGAACCGTCTTCCACGCCGAAACGTTTGATGAACTCTTCAGTCAGTTCTGGCAGTTCGCGCTCTTCCACTTTCTTCAGGTTGATCACGAACTTCGCTGCTTTACCCTTCAGGTTTTCAGCGTGGTACTCTTCAGGGAAGGTCACGTCGATGGTGAACTCTTCGCCCGCTTTGTGGCCTTTGATACCGTCTTCGAAGCCTGGGATCATACGACCCTGGCCCATTGCCAGTACGAAGTCAGACGCTTTGCCGCCTTCGAACTCTTCGCCGTCTACAGAACCGGTGAAGTCGATGGTCACACGGTCTTCCGCGTCAACAGCGCCTTCTTTCTCTTTCCAGTTCGCCTGCTGCTTACGCAGGGTGTCCAGCATGCCGTCAACGTCTTCGTCAGTCACGGAGACAATCGGTTTTTCAACTTCGATAGATTCCAGACCTTTCAGCTCAACTTCCGGGTACACTTCGAACTCTACGGAGTAGGTGAAGTCTTCGCCCAGTTTGTATTCGCCTGGAACGTAGTTTGGCGCACCGGCCGGATTGATTTTTTCTTTGATGATCGCATCGATAAAGTTGCGGCTCATCAGTTCACCCAGCACATCCTGACGCACGGAAGCGCCATAACGCTGAGCAACAACATTCATTGGTACTTTGCCCTTACGGAAGCCGTCAATACGTACTTTTTTTGCTACGTTGACCAGCTCGCTTTTCACAGCAGTTTCGATGCTGTCAGCAGCGATAGTAATCGTTACACGGCGGCCAAGGCCTTGAGTGGTTTCAACTGAAACTTGCATCTTGTTACCTCAAAAAAATCACAGTGCTCGGTCAACTCTGAATCTGTCTGTTATACCGGGATGCTCTCTTAGTGCAGATTCACATTCCCTGTCGCCAGAATCATCCCGAAGACATTCAATAAGACGCGGCATTATAGCGGCATCACTTAGGTGAGTCGAGAACGGTTGGGGCATGTTGCTGCGGCTTTTTTCACACTTTAAGGCTATTTTTAGCCTTAAAATCGCACCATCCGCTCAAAACTCAGACAAAACAAAACGGCCCGGAGGCCGTTTTGAGGAAATCTGTAAGCAACATACTGGAAAAGCTCCAGCCGTTGCAAATCCGATTTATCAGGCGATAGTGCCTGCACCGCGGCAGGGCGGCGATGCGAAAACCGTATCCTGCAAGCCTTCCCATTCCTTAATGGTGTAGGTATGCAGTGCCAGCGCATGCACGGTCGTGGAGAGCTCTTCCGTCAAGGTGCTGTAGATCAAGCGATGTCGGTTCAGGAAACGTTCTCCCGTGAAGCGATCGCTAACCAGAACCACTTTAAAGTGGCTTTCAGAACCTGCCGGTACGTTATGACGATAGCTTTCGTCGACGACTTCGAGGAACACAGGGTTGAACGCTGCCCTTAATTTATCTTCTATATGCTCACGTATCATCATGAAATTACTCCTCCGACAACGCCAGGATGTCACCCATCCCTTTAAATGTTAGCCGCTTTTACCGTTTCCATTACACCTTGACAACAAATATTTAGCTTTCGTCTGATTTTCTCATTCAAACGAATGAAGTTCACTGTGAAGCTCATACCTTTTGTCATCCGTGGAAGGAGAAAATGGGTGAGCTGGTCAGTTTTCGGACAAGGCGATGAATTTACATGCGTTGACCACTTCCCCTGACCGTTGGCGATGTTATGATGGCGGCAATTTTTCTCTCTATTATGCTTACGATTCGTGAGAACCTTAAAATGTTAAAAAAACTCTTCTTTCCATTGGTAGCCCTTTTTATGCTGGCAGGCTGCGCTACCCCGCCGACCACCATTGATGTCTCACCGAAAATCACCCTGCCTCAGCAGGACCCAAGCCTGATGGGCGTCACCGTGAGCATTAACGGCGCCGACCAGCGTCAGGATCAGGCCCTGGCAAAAGTGACCCGTGATAACCAGCAAGTGACGCTCACCGCGTCCCGCGACCTGCGCTTCCTGCTGCAGGAAGTTCTGGAGAAACAGATGACCTCCCGTGGCTATATGGTTGGCCCAAGCGGCGCGGTGGATCTGCAGATCATCGTGAACAACCTGTACGCTGATGTGTCTCAGGGCAACGTGCGCTACAACATCGCCACCAAAGCGGATATCGCCATCATCGCGACTGCGAAGAACGGTAACAAGATGACCAAGAACTATCGTGCGAGCTACTCTGTAGAAGGCGCGTTCCAGGCATCGAATAAAAATATTGCTGATGCGGTTAACAGCGTGCTGACGGATACCATTTCCGACATGGCGCAGGACACCAGCATTCACGACTTCATCAAGCAGAACGCGCGTTAATCCTGCCCGCTGACCCGGTCTATCGCCGGGTCAGTTTTATAAGAACATGTCCAGCCATTACTTACGCATTTTCCAGCAACCGAAATCAGCGATTCTGCTGATCCTCGGCTTTGCCTCGGGTTTACCCCTCGCGCTCACCTCCGGCACGCTTCAGGCGTGGATGACGGTCGAGAACATCGATCTGAAAACCATTGGCTTCTTCTCGCTTGTGGGTCAGGCCTATGTATTCAAGTTTCTGTGGTCTCCGGTCATGGATCGTTACACGCCGCCTTTCCTCGGGCGTCGTCGCGGCTGGCTGGTGATGACGCAGCTCCTGCTATTGCTGGCCATTGCGGCGATGGGTTTTCTTGAACCCGCCACGCAGCTGCGCTGGATGGCCGCGCTTGCGGTGGTGATTGCCTTCTGTTCCGCCTCTCAGGATATTGTGTTCGACGCCTGGAAGACGGACGTGTTACCAGCGGAAGAGCGCGGTGCCGGTGCGGCCATCAGCGTGCTGGGCTATCGCCTCGGGATGCTGGTCTCCGGCGGGCTGGCGCTGTGGCTGGCAGACCGTTACTTAGGCTGGCAGGGGATGTACTGGCTAATGGCTGCTCTGCTGATCCCCTGCATTATCGCGACGCTATTGGCGCCCGAACCGAGTGACGTTATCCCGGTTCCCCGCTCGCTGGAGCAGGCCGTCGCCGAACCGCTGCGTGACTTCTTTGGCCGCAACAACGCCTGGCTGATCCTGCTGCTTATCGTCCTTTATAAGCTGGGTGACGCTTTTGCCATGAGCCTGACCACCACCTTCCTGATCAGGGGTGTCGGCTTTGACGCCGGTGAAGTGGGCGTGGTGAATAAAACGCTGGGGCTGTTTGCGACCATTGTCGGGGCACTGTATGGCGGCGTGCTGATGCAGCGCCTGACGCTGTTCCGCGCGCTGCTGATCTTCGGCATTCTGCAAGGCGCCTCTAACGCAGGCTATTGGCTGCTGTCGATTACCGACAAACATATGATCAGCATGGCTGCGGCGGTATTTTTTGAAAATCTCTGCGGCGGTATGGGGACAGCGGCCTTTGTCGCCCTGCTGATGACCCTGTGCAACAAGTCATTTTCCGCTACGCAGTTCGCACTGCTCTCGGCGCTCTCAGCCGTAGGCCGCGTTTATGTAGGCCCGATTGCCGGCTGGTTCGTGGAAGCCCACGGTTGGCCAACATTTTATCTCTTCTCGGTCGTGGCTGCCGTGCCGGGGATTTTATTGCTGCTGGTGTGTCGCCAGACGCTGGAATATACCCAGCGGACCGAACACTTTATGCCGCGCACCGAATATCACCGCGCCTACCGTTTTGCGTTACGACTGTTAATGGTGGGCTGCATTGCGCTGGCACTCTGGCTTGTGGTGCTCATTATTAATGCCAGCACGTCTCTGGCACTCCCGTTCGGGGCCCTTCTGCTGGACGCCGGTGCCCTGCTGGCCATCGTTGGGATCCTGACCGGGGGTCTGCTCGATTTCATGGCGTTGCGTAAAACGCAGCTGACCTGAAGAAAAATACGAAAGGTTATTTCCCGTTGTAATCACTAACCGAAATTATAACGGTGAAATAGCCACCAGCAACGAAAAAAAATATTTGTTGTTTTGTGCGGGATAGGATTTGGAAATTATTGGCTCCGGTTCCAAAACGCTATTTTTCATTAAACGATTCAGCATGCGATAGTTTGATTTTTCGTTTTTTAGATGTCTTTTTATTGATAATTAATTGTTAATTTTTTGTTTGTTTTTAACAATGGTTATACCAATTGCCCCTTTTAGGGTATGCTTGGGGGTCCTTTCGTTATAAAGCCCATCTCATGCGGCTTCGGTCATAAAAACCGACATAATTTGCAACACTTGTGACACGTGCGGCAGAACCCGGTAACACCTTCCTGACACAGGCCTAATGATGTTTACAGTAATGTAACCTTCCCGTAAAATGCCCGCACACTTTAAACGCCACCAGACTCCCGTGGAATTGAGGTCGTTAAATGAGACTCAGGAAATACAATAAAAGTTTGGGATGGTTGTCATTATTCGCAGGCACTGTATTACTCAGTGGCTGTGATTCTGCACTACTAGACCCCAAAGGACAGATTGGACTGGAACAACGTTCACTGATATTGACGGCTTTTGGCCTGATGTTGATTGTGGTTATTCCAGCCATTTTGATGGCTGTTGGTTTCGCCTGGAAGTATCGTGCGAGCAATAAAGATGCGAAGTATAGCCCGAACTGGTCACACTCCAATAAAGTGGAAGCTGTGGTCTGGACGGTACCTATCCTGATCATCCTGTTCCTTGCCGTACTGACCTGGAAAACCACTCACGCACTTGAGCCGAGCAAGCCGCTGGTTCACGATGAAAAACCTATTACCATCGAAGTGGTCTCCATGGACTGGAAATGGTTCTTCATCTATCCAGAGCAGGGTATTGCTACCGTGAATGAAATCGCCTTCCCGGCGAACACTCCGGTTCAGTTCAAAGTGACCTCCAACTCCGTAATGAACTCCTTCTTCATCCCGCGTCTGGGTAGCCAGATTTACGCGATGGCCGGTATGCAGACTAACCTGCACCTGATCGCGAATGAAGCAGGCACCTATGATGGTATCTCCGCCAGCTATAGCGGCCCGGGCTTCTCAGGTATGAAGTTCAAAGCTATTGCAACGCCAGACCGTGCCGCTTTCGACCAGTGGGTTGAAAAAGCGAAGCAGTCTCCAAACACCATGTCTGACATGGCGGCGTTCGAAAAAGTGGCTGCACCTAGCGAATACAACAAGGTGGAGTACTTCTCTAACGTGAAACCCGATTTGTTCAAAGATGTGATTGGCAAATTTATGGATCACGGCAAGAGCATGGACATGACCCAGCCTGAAGGCGAGCACAGCGCGCACGAAGGTATGGAAGGCATGGACATGAGCCACGCGGAAACCGCTCACTAAGGGGCCGAGGAAGAAAATGTTCGGAAAATTGACACTGGATGCAGTGCCCTACCATGAACCGATTATCGTGGTTACGGTGGCTGCAATTATCATTGGTGGCGCGGCCTTACTGGCCTTAATCACTTACTTCGGTAAGTGGAGCTACCTGTGGAACGAGTGGCTGACTTCGGTTGACCACAAAAAACTCGGTATCATGTACTGCATCGTCGGTATCGTCATGTTAATTCGTGGCTTTGCGGATGCAATCATGATGCGTAGCCAGCAGGCACTCGCCTCTGCGGGTGAAGCCGGCTTCCTGCCACCGCACCACTACGATCAGATCTTTACCGCCCACGGCGTTATCATGATCTTCTTCGTGGCGATGCCGCTGGTTATCGGTCTGATGAACGTTGTCGTTCCGCTGCAAATCGGCGCGCGCGACGTGGCGTTCCCGTTCCTGAACAACCTGAGCTTCTGGTTCACGGTTGTCGGCGTTATCCTGGTTAACCTGTCACTGGGTGTGGGCGAATTCGCGCAGACCGGCTGGCTGGCTTACCCACCGCTGTCAGGAATTGAGTACAGTCCGGGCGTTGGCGTCGACTACTGGATTTGGGCGCTTCAGCTCTCCGGTGTCGGTACAACCCTGACCGGTATCAACTTCTTCGTGACCATTATCAAGATGCGTGCCCCTGGCATGACCATGTTCAAGATGCCGGTATTTACCTGGGCATCTCTGTGCGCCAACATCCTGATTATTGCCTCCTTCCCAATCCTGACCGTCACCATCGCGCTGCTGACCCTGGACCGCTACCTGGGCACCCATTTCTTCACGAACGATATGGGTGGCAACATGATGATGTACATCAACCTGATTTGGGCCTGGGGTCACCCGGAAGTGTACATCCTGGTTCTGCCTGTGTTCGGTGTGTTCTCCGAAATCGCAGCAACCTTCTCGCGTAAACGTCTGTTTGGTTACACCTCTCTGGTGTGGGCAACCGTGTGTATTACCGTTCTGTCGTTCATCGTTTGGCTGCACCACTTCTTCACCATGGGTGCGGGCGCGAACGTAAACGCCTTCTTCGGTATTACCACCATGATTATCGCCATCCCGACCGGGGTTAAGATCTTCAACTGGCTGTTCACCATGTACCAGGGCCGTATCGTGTTCCACTCAGCAATGCTGTGGACCATCGGCTTCATCGTGACCTTCTCCGTAGGTGGGATGACCGGCGTACTGCTGGCGGTACCGGGTGCTGACTTCGTTCTGCACAACAGTCTGTTCCTGATTGCGCACTTCCATAACGTTATCATCGGTGGCGTGGTCTTCGGCTGCTTCGCTGGCGTAACCTACTGGTGGCCAAAAGCGTTCGGCTTCACGCTGAACGAGAAATGGGGTAAACGCGCATTCTGGTTCTGGATCATCGGCTTCTTCGTGGCATTTATGCCGCTGTACGTGCTGGGCTTCATGGGTATGACCCGTCGTCTGAGCCAGCAGATCGATCCGCAGTTCCACCCAATGCTGATGGTTGCAGCGGGCGGTGCCGTGCTGATTGCCTGTGGTATCGCATCTCAGCTGATTCAGTTCTACGTGTCTATTCGCGACCGCGATCAGAACCGTGACCTGACCGGTGACCCATGGGGTGGCCGTACGCTGGAGTGGGCGACCTCTTCTCCACCGCCTTTCTATAACTTTGCCATCGTGCCGCAGGTTCATGAACGCGACGCATTCTGGGAAATGAAAGAAAAAGGTGAAGCGTACAAGCAACCTGCTCATTACGAAGAGATCCACATGCCGAAAAACAGCGGTGCGGGCATTGTGATTGCCGCTTTCGCGACGGTATTTGGTTTCGCAATGATCTGGCACATCTGGTGGATGGCGATTGTTGGCTTCGCTGGCATCGTAATCAGCTGGATTGTGAAGAGCTTTGACGAGGACGTGGACTACTACGTACCAGTCCGTGAAGTTGAGAAGCTGGAAAATCAGCATTTCGACGAGATTTCTAAAGCGGGGCTGAAAAATGGCAACTGATACTCTGGCGCACTCAACTGCCCACGCGCATGAACATGCGCACCACGATACAGGACCGACCAAAGTCTTCGGTTTCTGGATCTACCTGATGAGCGACTGCATTCTGTTCTGCTGTCTGTTCGCGACCTATGCCGTTCTGGTGAACGGCACAGCGGGCGGCCCGACCGGCAAGGACATCTTTGAACTGCCGTTCGTTCTGGTTGAAACTGCACTGCTGTTATTCAGCTCCATCACCTACGGCATGGCGGCTATCGCCATGTACAAAAACAACAAGAGCCAGGTTGTGTCCTGGCTGGCGTTGACCTGGCTGTTTGGTGCTGGATTTATCGGGATGGAAATCTATGAATTCCATCACCTGATCATGGAAGGCTTCGGCCCGGATCGCAGTGGCTTCCTGTCCGCGTTCTTCGCGCTGGTCGGCACCCACGGTCTGCACGTGACCTCCGGTCTGATCTGGATGGCAGTACTGATGTTCCAGATCTCCCGTCGCGGCCTGACCAGTACTAACCGTACCCGTATCCTGTGCCTGAGCCTGTTCTGGCACTTCCTGGACGTGGTGTGGATCTGTGTGTTCTCTGTTGTCTATCTGATGGGGGCGATGTAATGAGTCATTCTAACGATCATGGCGCTTCCCACGGCAGCGTAAAAACCTACATGACAGGTTTCATCCTGTCGATCATCCTGACGGTGATCCCGTTCTGGATGGTGATGAGCGGTTCTGCGTCTAAGCCGGTTATCCTGGGTGCAATCCTGGTGACCGCGGTGATTCAGATTCTGGTGCATCTGGTTTGCTTCCTGCACATGAACACCAAGTCCGATGAAGGCTGGAACATGACCGCCTTTATCTTTACCGTGATTATCATCGCTATCCTGGTAGTCGGTTCCATCTGGATTATGTGGAACCTCAACTACAACATGATGGTTCACTAAGAGCGGCGAGTATGTTTAAGCAATACCTGCAAGTAACGAAACCAGGCATCATCTTTGGCAACCTGATCTCCGTGATCGGAGGGTTCCTGCTGGCCTCCAAAGGCAGCATTGATTACACCCTCTTTATCTACACGCTGGTCGGTGTGTCACTGGTTGTTGCGTCCGGTTGTGTATTTAACAACTACATCGACATGGATATCGACAAGAAGATGGAAAGGACCAAAAATCGGGTGCTGGTGAAAGGCCTGATCGCCCCTTCCGTCTCGCTGGTGTACGCCACCTTGCTGGGTATTGCTGGCTTTATGCTGCTGTGGTTTGGTGCTAACCCGCTGGCCTGCTGGCTGGGGGTGATGGGGTTCGTGGTGTATGTGGGCGTCTACAGCCTGTATATGAAGCGTCACTCCGTCTACGGCACGCTGATTGGTTCTCTCTCCGGCGCTGCGCCGCCGGTGATTGGCTACTGCGCGGTCACGAATGAGTTCGACAGCGGTGCGCTGATCCTGCTGGCTATCTTTAGCCTGTGGCAGATGCCGCACTCCTATGCCATCGCGATTTTCCGCTTTAAGGATTATCAGGCAGCGAACATCCCGGTTCTGCCGGTCGTGAAAGGCATCTCCGTTGCCAAGAACCACATCACGCTGTACATCATCGCCTTTGCCGTGGCAACGCTGATGCTCTCTCTGGGTGGTTACGCTGGATACAAATATCTGGTGGTAGCGGCTGCGGTGAGCGTCTGGTGGCTCGGCATGGCGCTGCGCGGTTACAAAGTGGAAGATGACAAAGTCTGGGCGCGCAAGCTGTTTGTGTTCTCGATTGTGGCCATTACTTCTCTGTCCGTGATGATGTCCGTGGACTTCATGGTGCCGGATTCACATAACCTGCTGACTTACGTCTGGTAAGCCACAACAGGTGAATAAAGGGGTGCTTCGGCACCCTTTTTTATTCACTGAATCTATTAATAACGCATGTAATATTTGTTAAATAACCCTTTATTTACCCCGCCCCTTCCCCGCACTACACTATGGCCTGCTTTTGAACTGAGGTGGTAATGAACGATTATAAAATGACGCCGGGCGAGCTACGCGCGACCTGGGGCTTAGGGACTGTCTTCTCGCTACGGATGCTTGGCATGTTTATGGTCCTGCCTGTTCTGACCACGTACGGTATGGCGCTGCAGGGGGCCAGCGAGGCGCTGATTGGCCTCGCCATTGGCATTTATGGTCTGGCGCAGGCGGTGTTCCAGATCCCGTTTGGCCTGCTCTCTGACCGGGTGGGCCGCAAGCCGCTGATTGTCGGCGGGCTGCTGGTCTTTGTGCTCGGAAGCGTCATTGCCGCCCTCTCCCACTCCATCTGGGGCATTATTCTTGGCCGCGCTCTGCAGGGCTCCGGTGCGATTGCCGCCGCGGTGATGGCGCTGCTGTCAGACTTAACCCGCGAGCAAAACCGTACCAAAGCGATGGCGTTCATCGGCGTGAGCTTTGGCGTGACGTTTGCGATTGCGATGGTGCTCGGCCCCATCATTACGCACACGTTGGGTCTGCACGCCCTGTTCTGGATGATTGCCGTGCTGGCGACCATCGGTATAGCCTTAACCCTGTGGGTGGTTCCGGACAGCAAAAACCACGTCCTCAACCGTGAGTCGGGGATGGTAAAAGGCTGCTTCAGCAAAGTGATTGTCGAGCCGCGCCTGCTTAAGCTGAATTTTGGCATTATGTGTCTGCACATTCTGCTGATGTCGACCTTTGTTGCCCTGCCCGGCCAGCTTGCCGCAGCGGGTTTCCCGGCGGCTGAGCACTGGAAAATCTATCTGGTTACGATGCTGATTTCGTTTATCTCCGTCGTGCCGTTCATCATCTACGCCGAAGTGAAGCGCAAAATGAAGCGCGTCTTCGTGGGCTGCGTGGCAGTCCTGCTGATTGCCGAGATCGTGCTCTGGGGTGCCGGCCCGCACTTCTGGGAGCTGATTGCCGGCGTGCAGCTGTTCTTCCTGGCATTTAACCTGATGGAAGCCCTGCTGCCGTCGCTGATCAGCAAAGAGTCCCCCGCCGGTTACAAAGGCACGGCAATGGGCATTTACTCCACCAGCCAGTTCCTCGGCGTGGCGATCGGCGGCTCACTTGGCGGCTGGGTGGACGGACTCTTTGATTCACAAACCGTGTTTCTCGCGGGGGCGCTGCTGGCGACAGTCTGGCTGCTGGTCGCCGGTACCATGAAAGAGCCGCGCTACGTGAGCAGCCTGCGCGTAGAAATTCCGGATGATGTGGAGATTAGCGATGCGCTGAAACAGCGTCTGGAAGCTAAAGACGGGGTCACAGAGGTGCTGATTGTTCCCGAAGAGCGCAGCGCTTACGTCAAAATTGACAGTAAGGTGACCAACCGTTTCGAGGTCGAGCAGGCGCTCAAGGCGTGAAAAAAGCCCGGTTAAACCGGGCTTTTTATATTAATCGCGGAAGTTTTTAAACTGGAATGGCTGCCCCAGTTCGCCGCCGCGCACCAGCGCCATCACCGACTGGAGGTCATCGCGGGACTTACCGGTCACGCGAATCTCTTCGCCCTGGATCTGCGCCTGCACCTTCAGCTTGCTGTCTTTGATGAGCTTCACAATCTTCTTTTGCACCGCGCTCTCGATGCCCTGCTTCAGCTTGGCTTCCACAAACCAGTTCTTACCGCTGTGAACAAACTCGTCCGGCACATCCAGAGACGTCCCTTCGATGCCGCGCTTTAACAGCTTGGCGCGCAGAATGTCGAGCAGCTGATTTACCTGGAAATCAGACTCGCTCAGCACCTTAATGGTCTTATTTGCGTCGTTCAGCTCAAACGACGCCTCAACGCCACGAAAATCGAAACGTGACTCAACTTCGCGGGTTGCGTTCTCAACGCCGTTGCGAACTTCCTGGATATCAACTTCGGAAACAATATCGAAAGATGGCATCTTTTCTTCTCCCTTCACTTTTGTTGCGTTGCATAATACCCGCTACGAGGCATAACTCAACAGAAGCTTAGCTGTATAATTAAGCTGTAACACCTGGCGCAGTTGCAGGTGAGGAGGAACAATGAAAATTACAGTGCTCGGATGTGGAGCCCTTGGTCAGCTATGGCTGACCGCGCTGTGCAAGCACGGACATGAGGTTCAGGGCTGGCTGCGCGTGCCCCAGCCCTATTGCAGTGTAAACCTGATTGGTGAAGACGGAAGCATCTTTAACGAATCCCTCACCGCGAACGATCCTGATTTCCTGGCGCAAAGCGACCTTTTACTGGTGACGCTCAAAGCGTGGCAGGTTTCAGACGCGGTCAAGACACTGGCCGCCCAGCTCCCCCCCACTTCGCCCATACTGCTGCTGCATAACGGCATGGGGACCCTTGACGAGCTGAAAAGCGTTCCGCAGCCCCTGCTGATGGCGACAACCACGCACGCTGCCCGTCGCGACGGCAACATCATCGTGCATGTCGCGAGCGGGGTGACCCACATCGGGCCTGCCAGAACGCAGGATGGGGACTACAGCTATCTTGCCGATGTGTTGCAGAAGGTGCTGCCAGACGTGGCCTGGCATAACCATATTCGTCCACAACTCTGGCGCAAGCTGGCCGTCAACTGCGTGATCAATCCGCTGACGGCGCTGTGGAACTGTCCGAACGGAGAGCTGAAAAATCATCCTCAGGAGGTTGCACTGCTCTGTGCAGAAGTCGCGGCGGTCGTTGAGCGGGAAGGGCTGCATACCTCGGCAGACGATTTGCGCTGCTACGTCGAGCAGGTTATTGAGAGTACGGCTGAGAACATCTCCTCGATGCTGCAGGATGTTCGGGCATTACGCCACACGGAGATCGACTACATCACCGGCTATTTGCTCAAACGCGCCCGCGCGCACGGCATCGCGGTGCCGGAAAACGCCCGTCTGTATGACCTGGTTAAACGTAAGGAGAGTGAATATGAGCGCGTCGGCACTGATCTGCCTCGCCCCTGGTAGCGAAGAGACAGAAGCGGTCACCACCATCGATCTGATGGTGCGTGGCGGCATTAACGTGACAACTGCCAGCGTCGCCAGCGACGGCAGCCTGGCGATTACCTGCTCGCGCGGCGTGAAGCTGCTCGCCGATGCCCCGCTCGTGCAGGTGGCCGACGGGGATTACGACATCATCGTCCTGCCCGGTGGCCTGAAGGGCGCGGAGTATTTTCGCGACAGCCCGCTGCTGGTTGAGACCGTGCGTCAGTTTCATTTATCCGGGCGCATTGTCGCGGCAATCTGCGCCGCCGCCGGCACGGTGTTGGTTCCCCATGACATCTTCCCCATCGGCAATATGACCGGCTTCCCGGGGCTGAAAGACACTATTCCGGAAGATCAGTGGGTGGACAAACGCGTCGTCTGGGATCCGCGCGTCAACCTGCTGACCAGCCAGGGCCCGGGCACCGCGATTGATTTTGGCTTAAAGATTATCGACCTGCTGGTCGGGCGCGAGAAGGCGTACGAAGTGGCGTCATCGCTGGTGATGCCGGCGGGGATTTATAATTACTATGAAGAGTAGTGCATAAAAAAAGCCGGGTGGCGCGAGGTAAAAGCAAAACGGCAACCAAAGGTTGCCGTTTTTAATGTTTGCGCCCTCTCCCTGTGGGAGAGGGTCGGGGTGAGGGCATCAGGCCGCACGCTACGGACGATACACCTTCACATTCGCAAAGCCCTGCTCGCGCAGATACAGCGCCTGCAGGCGACTCATCACCCCACGCTCACACCACAGCAGGTACGTTTTGCTCTGGTCGAGGTCGCCAAACTTCGTGCTCAGCTTATAGAACGGCAGAGAAACCACCTCCACGCCATCCACCTGCAGCGGTTTGTCATCCTGCTCGTCAATGGAGCGGATATCCAGAATCGCGTCGTTCGCGCCGAAACCGCTCACGGTCTCCACTTCAACCACGTCCTGCTCGGTCTGCTGGGCAATTTCGCGAATATCAATGTTGGACGCTTCTTCCACCACTTTATCCAGAATGCTGAAATCGAAGTTCTCTTCTTCCGCTTCGATCTTCGCCTTCACCGCTTTCACCGTTGGGCTTTTTGAGATCACGCCGCAGTATTCCGGCATGGTGCGGGCAAAATCTTCGGTGCCGATTTCACGCGCCAGATCGATGATGTGTTCTTTATCGTGAGAGATCAGCGGACGCAGGATCAGCGTATCAGACACGTTGTCGATCAGGCGCAGGTTGGTCAGCGTCTGGCTGGAGACCTGGCCCAGCGCTTCGCCGGTGACCAGCGCCTGCACGCCGTAGCGTTCAGCCACTTTGGACGCCGCACGCACCATCATGCGCTTCAGGATGACGCCCATCTGGCCGTCGTCCACTTTCTCCAGAATCTCGCCGACCACCGGTTCGAAATTAATTGCCACGAAACGCACGCGGTGGGAGCTGCCGAAGCGGTTCCACAGGTAATGTGCCACCTGACGAACGCCGATCTCGTGCGCCGCGCCGCCCAGGTTGAAGAAGCAGTAGTGTACGCGGCAGCCGCGGCGCATCAGCATATAGCTGGAGACGCCGGAGTCAAAGCCGCCGGAGATCAGGGACAGGACGTCTTCCTGGGTGCCGATCGGGAAGCCGCCGATGCCTTCATAGCGGCCTTTCACCAGCAGCAGTCGATCGTTTTCGATCTCCAGATTAACGGTTACGTCCGGGTTGGTCAGGCGCACGCGCGCAGACTCGACGTGCTGGTTCAGACCGCCGCCGACGTAACGCTCCACTTCAATGGAGCTGAACTCGTGCTTGCCGCGACGCTTCACGCGCACGCAGAAGGTTTTGCCTTCGATCTGGTCGCGGTACTGGACCAGCGCTTTCTCGAAGATGTCGTGCATATCGCTGAACGGGACATCTTCCACTTCCAGGATATGGTGGATACCTGGAATACGGGTCAGGGCGTCGCGAATATCCTGACGTTTGTTTTCGTCTTTGGCACGGACCTCAACGTGGTCCCAGTGGCGCACCACGGCGAGGGTTTCGTCGTAGTGCTTTAATACGTTACGAATGTTCCCGGTGAGAATTTTAATAAAGCGCAAACGCACAGATTGGCTTTTGATGGTGATTTCAGGGAACAATTTAATGATAAACTTCATGGCGGCAATGTTTCTTAGGCAAGCCTGTTAAGGCTTGTAATGGAAAAGAGTACAGCAGCCCACACCCGTGGCTGCATCCAGGCGCGCAAGTATACCACCATCGCGCCGCTCCTGTGCACATTGCGCGTTATTTGCTTATCCGCCCGAGTCCGTTACCATGTCGGGGCGAAGAATATAAGAGTCAATTCACTATGCCGAAGAAGAACGACGCACCGGCCAGTTTCGAAACTGCGCTGAGTGAACTGGAGCAAATTGTTACCCGCCTCGAGAGCGGCGATCTCCCGCTGGAAGAGGCGCTCAACGAATTCGAGCGCGGCGTCCAGCTGGCGCGCCAGGGTCAGGTTAAGCTGCAACAGGCCGAACAGCGCGTGCAGATCCTGCTGTCCGACAGCGAAGAGGCGAAAACCACGCCTTTCACACCGGACGCCGAGTAAATGGATTTTGCCAACGAGCTTCAGGCGCGTGTCGTGCGCGCCAACGACGCCCTGCGCCGTTTTATTGCGCCACAGCCTTTTCAGAACACTCCACTGGTTGAAGCCATGCACTATGGCGCACTCTTGGGTGGAAAGCGCCTGCGCCCGTTCCTGGTGTACGCCACAGGCAACATGTTTGGCATCAGTGATAACACGCTGGACGCCCCAGCAGCCGCCGTTGAGTGCATCCATGCCTACTCGCTGATCCACGACGATCTCCCGGCCATGGACGACGACGACTTGCGTCGGGGTCAACCCACCTGCCATATCAAGTTTGGCGAAGCGAATGCCATTCTGGCGGGTGATGCCCTGCAGACGCTGGCGTTCTCGATTCTGAGCGACGCGCCGATGGCCGAAGTGGCTGACCGTGACCGGCTGGCAATGATTTCCGAACTGGCCATGGCCAGCGGCGTGGCGGGCATGTGCGGCGGACAGGCCCTGGATCTTGAAGCCGAAGGACGTCAGGTTAATCTGGAACAGCTGGAGCGTATTCATCGCCATAAAACCGGGGCATTGATTCGTTCAGCCGTTCGTCTTGGCGCACTGAGCGCGGGTGAGCAAGGGCGCAAAGCCCTGCCGATTCTGGACAGATACGCAGAAAGTATCGGTCTGGCATTCCAGGTTCAGGATGACATTCTGGATGTGGTGGGCGATACTGCAACATTGGGTAAACGTCAGGGTGCGGACCAGCAGCTTGGCAAAAGTACCTACCCCGCCCTGCTGGGTCTTGAGCAAGCCCAACGTAAAGCCCGGGATCTGATTGACGATGCCCGCCAGTCGCTGAATCAGCTGGCCGCGCAATCGCTGGATACCTCGGCACTGGAAGCGCTAGCGGACTATATAATCCAGCGTGATAAATAAACTATATATCTCGATGAGCCTTTGATGAGTTTTGATATTGCCAAATACCCGACACTGGCGTTAGTTGACTCCACCCAGGAGTTACGTCTGTTGCCGAAAGAGAGCCTGCCGAAGCTGTGCGACGAACTGCGTCGCTACTTGCTCGACAGCGTAAGCCGCTCCAGCGGCCATTTCGCCTCCGGGCTTGGCACGGTAGAGCTGACCGTGGCGCTGCACTACGTCTATAACACGCCGTTCGATCAGCTGATCTGGGACGTGGGTCACCAGGCTTATCCGCACAAAATTCTGACCGGACGTCGCGATAAAATTGGCACCATTCGTCAGAAAGACGGTCTGCACCCGTTCCCGTGGCGCGGTGAGAGCGAGTACGACGTATTGAGCGTCGGGCACTCCTCCACCTCTATTTCTGCAGGCATCGGGATTGCCGTTGCTGCCGAAAAAGAGAATAAGCAGCGCCGCACCGTCTGCGTGATTGGCGACGGCGCCATCACTGCTGGTATGGCCTTTGAGGCCATGAACCATGCGGGCGACATCAAGCCGGACATGCTGGTTGTGCTTAACGATAACGAAATGTCGATTTCCGAAAACGTTGGCGCGCTGAACAACCATCTGGCGCAGCTGCTCTCCGGCAAGCTTTACTCCTCGCTGCGTGAAGGCGGCAAGAAAGTCTTCTCCGGCGTACCGCCGATCAAAGAGCTGCTCAAGCGTACCGAAGAGCACATCAAAGGCATGGTCGTGCCGGGCACCCTGTTTGAAGAGCTGGGCTTTAACTATATCGGCCCGGTTGACGGCCATGACGTGCTGGGACTGGTAACCACGCTCAAGAACATGCGTGACCTGAAAGGCCCGCAGTTCCTGCACATCATGACCAAAAAAGGGCGTGGCTACGAACCGGCGGAAAAAGATCCGATTACCTTCCACGCGGTACCGAAATTTGACCCGTCCAGCGGCTGTCTGCCGAAAAGCAGCGGCGGCATGCCGAGCTATTCAAAAATCTTCGGCGACTGGCTGTGCGAAACCGCCGCAAAAGACAATAAGCTGATGGCGATCACCCCGGCCATGCGCGAAGGCTCCGGCATGGTGGAGTTCTCCAGAAAATACCCTGACCAGTATTTCGACGTGGCCATTGCCGAGCAGCACGCGGTGACGTTTGCCGCGGGCCTGGCCATCGGCGGCTATAAACCGGTTGTCGCTATCTATTCCACCTTCCTGCAGCGCGCCTACGATCAGGTGATCCACGACGTGGCGATCCAGAAGCTGCCGGTGCTGTTTGCTATCGATCGTGCGGGCATTGTCGGTGCCGACGGCCAGACGCACCAGGGCGCGTTTGACCTGTCGTTCCTGCGCTGCATTCCGGATATGGTGATCATGACGCCAAGCGACGAGAACGAATGTCGTCAGATGCTGTTTACCGGCTACCACTATCAGGATGGCCCTAGCGCGGTTCGCTACCCGCGCGGCAATGCGGTGGGCGTTGAGCTGCAGCCGCTGGAGAAGCTGGCGATCGGTAAAGGCCTGGTCAAACGTCGCGGTGAAAAAGTGGCGATTCTGAACTTCGGCACGCTGATGCCAGAGGCGGCGAAAGTGGCTGAAACGCTGAACGCCACCCTGGTCGATATGCGCTTTGTGAAACCGCTCGACGAATCCCTGATCCTGAGTATGGCTGAGGCGCATGACGTGCTGGTCACGCTGGAAGAGAACGCGATTATGGGCGGTGCGGGCAGCGGCGTGAACGAGGTGCTGATGGCAAACCGTAAAGTCGTTCCGGTGCTGAACCTCGGTTTGCCGGACCATTTCATCCCGCAAGGTACCCAGGACGAAGCCCGCGCGGCGATTGGTCTGGACGCTGCCGGTATCGAAGCAAAAATCCGCGCCTGGCTGGACTGAACCCTCCCCTTTTCCGCTCCTGCTATGCTTAAACGTATTGTTTAAACAGCAGGAGCGGACCGTGCAATACACAACATTAGGAAAAACAGACCTTAAGGTATCCCGGCTTTGTCTGGGATGCATGACCTTTGGCGAACCCGATCGGGGAAACCACGCCTGGACGCTGCCGGAAGAGAGCAGCCGTCCGATTATCAAACGCGCCATCGAGGGCGGCATTAACTTCTTTGACACCGCCAACAGCTATTCCGACGGCAGCAGCGAGGAGATTGTCGGCCGCGCCCTGCGTGATTTTGCCCGTCGGGAAGACATCGTGGTTGCCACCAAGGTGTACTATCCGGTGGGCGACCTGGCTCAGGGCCTTTCTCGCGCGCAGATCCTGCGTTCCATTGATGATAGCCTCAGGCGTCTGAACATGGATTACGTCGACCTGCTGCAAATTCACCGCTGGGATTACAACACGCCCATTGAGGAGACGCTGGAAGCACTCAACGATGTCGTCAAAGCCGGTAAAGCGCGCTATATCGGGGCGTCGTCTATGCATGCCTCGCAGTTTGCTCAGGCGCTGGATCTGCAGGCGCAGCACGGCTGGGCGCGCTTCGTCACTATGCAGGACCACTACAATCTGATCTACCGTGAAGAAGAACGTGAGATGCTGCCGCTGTGCCATCAGGAGGGCGTGGCGGTGATCCCGTGGAGCCCGCTCGCGCGCGGCCGCCTGACCCGTCCGTGGGGAGAAACCACGGCCCGTCTGGTCTCGGATGAAGTGGGAAAAAATCTCTACGAAGGAACAGAGGCCAGCGATGCCCTGATCGCTGAACGCTTAGCCGGAATTGCCGACGATACCGGCGCAACCCGCGCCCAGGTAGCGCTGGCGTGGCTGCTGGGTAAACGCGGCGTCGCGGCGCCGATTATCGGTACATCCCGGGAAGAGCAGCTTGATGAACTGCTGAATGCAGTGGATATCACGCTGACGCCGGAGCAGGTTGCCGAGCTGGAGACGCCGTATCAGCAGCATCCGGTGGTGGGGTTTAAGTAACCCCCATCTTTTGTAGGCCGGGTAAGGCGGAACCGCCCCCCGGCAATACAGAGCGCACAAACTCACGCGAAGTGATCGTACCCTTTCCAGTCCAGCGTAACCGGCTCACCGTCTTTCACAAACTTCAGCCCTTCACTCTCCGGCATGATCTGCCCAATACAGGTGAATTTCGCGCCGAGGTGCGCTAATGCCACGTCGAGCGTTCCGCGGTTCAGCTCCGGAACGGTAAAGCACAGCTCATAATCTTCGCCACCGGACAGCGCCCAGCGCAGCGCCTGCTCAGGTTCGACATGACGAAGCAGTTCCTCTGACAGCGGGAACAGATCCAGGTCAACGCGCGCGCCGACACCGCTGGCCTTCAGAATATGGCCGAGGTCGGAGATCAGCCCGTCAGAGAGATCGATAGCCGAGCTTGCCCGCTCGCGCAGCGCCTGACCGTGCAGAATACGCGGCGTCGGGCGCAGATGGCGTTTCACCAGATACGCCGCATCGTCGGCATCCTTCACAGTTAAGCGATCCTGGAGGATTGCCAGCCCTGCCGCGCTGTCGCCCGGCGTACCGGTCACATAGATCCAGTCGCCGGGTTTTGCGCCTGAGCGCTTCAGCGCGCGGCCGAGCGGCACATACCCGTGGATCGCCAGCGTCATCGACAGCGGTCCGGCAGTGGTATCACCGCCAATCAGTTGCATATCGTAGTAGTTAAGCTGCTCAAACAGCGCATCGCTAAAGGCTTCAAGCCAGGCTTCGTCTACCTCAGGCAGCGTCAGCGCCAGGGTTAACCACGCGGGATCGGCCCCCATCGCCGCCAGATCGCTGACGTTAACTGCCAGCGCCTTATAGGCCAGATCGGCAGGATCGATATCCGGTAAAAAATGACGTCCGCACACTAAGGTATCGGTGCTGATTGCCAGCGTCTGTTTTTCGGGAATATTGAGAAGTGCACAGTCATCGCCGATGCCGGTTTCAACATCAAGACGAGAGGTTCTGACACGGTCGAAATAACGGGCAATCAGGGAAAATTCGCCGCATGCCATACGTTATGCCTCAGCAAATAAAAGAAAAAACCGGAGCCGCACTGCCCGTCAGGCAATGCAGAACTCCGGTTTGCGGATCACTTTTTGTGGGGACGGATCGCAGGTGCTGCTTTATCAAGTACGCCGTTTACAAACTTGTGGCTGTCTTCAGCACCGAAGGTTTTCGCCAGTTCGATCGCTTCGTTAATGGCCACTTTGTACGGCACATCATCACGTTTAGACAGCTCAAACAGCGCGATACGCAACACTGCTTTTTCTACCTGACCCAGCTCTTCGAGCAGACGGGACAGGTAAGGTTTCATCAGACCATCGAGATACGCGCTATTAGTCGCCACTCCCGACAGCAGTTCACGGAAGTACAGAACGTCAACGTCTTTCACGTCCTGTTCTGACAGGAACTGGTATTCAACATCAGCGATGTCGTTCTGGGACAACTGCCAGGAGTAAAGTGCCTGGACGGCACATTCACGGGCGCGGCGACGAGCAGCAGGTTTCACGGAATTCCCCTTACAAAAAAATCAGGCCTTGATGGCTTTCAATACATTGATCATTTCAAGTGCGGTCAGTGCAGCTTCTGCACCTTTGTTACCGGCTTTGGTGCCAGCACGTTCGATGGCTTGTTCAATACTTTCGGTAGTCAGCACGCCGAACGCAACAGGAATTTCAGCATCCTGCGCCACGTGTGCCAGACCATTGCTTGCACCGCCCGCAACGTATTCGAAGTGCGCAGTGCCGCCACGAATTACGGTACCCAGCGCAATCACCGCGTCGTATTTACCGGTTTTCGCCAGCGCGCCCGCCGCCAGTGGCAGTTCGTAAGCGCCTGGAACCCAAACAACGGTAATGTTGTCATCTTTAACCTGGCCGATACGTTTCAGGGCGTCAATGGCACCTTCCAGCAGGCTGTCGTTGATGAAGTTGTTGAAACGCGCAATGGTGATGGCGACGCGAGCGTCCGGGGTAGCTACAGCAGCTTCAATAATGTTCATACTCTTCCTTTACGGGTTCATTTGGCCCCGCAGGGGGGCGGATTTTATCATAATACTTTGCGCACTGCTTCCCTATTTCGGGAGCAATTACGCTGTCGTTAAGTGGAGGCAGACATCCGGACCTACCGGACGAATCTCGCTGAATTTGAGTTGTGGTGCGTCGGCCAGTTTTTCAAGGCCGGGCAGCACAAACAGGCCACGCGCGTCGTGACCTAACAGTTTAGGCGCAACGTAAACAAGCAGTTCATCCACCAGTCCGGCCTGTAAGAGCGCACCGGCGAGCGTTGGCCCCGCTTCCACCCAGATACTGTTCACCTGTTGCTTGCCGAGCAGCATCATCAGCACCACGAGATCCAGATGGCCGTTATGCTCCGGCACCATGATGCTGCGCACGCCTTCCGGCCATGTGCGCGTATCGTCCTTCGTGCGGGCAATCCAGGTTTCACCCGGCTGCTGGACGATGCGGTGCTCCGGCGTCACGCGGTTCTGACTATCAATGATAATACGCAGCGGCTGACGCAGGTTCTCCTGCGGGTACAGAGCCTGAGTATCGGCATTCAGCTCGTCCCAGCGCACGGTCATGGCCGGATCGTCAGCCAGAACGGTTTCACTGCTGGTGAGAATAGCATGGCTTTGCGCGCGCAGACGTTGCACATCGCGCCTTGCCTGTGGCGAGGTGATCCACTGACTCTCGCCGTTTGCCATCGCCGTACGACCGTCCAGCGAGGCGCCCAGCTTAAGCTGGATATACGGGAACCCGGTACGCATGCGCTTCAGGAAACCTTTGTTGAGCGCTTCCGCGTCCTGCATCATCAGGCCATGGCTGACGTCAATGCCTTCCTGCTGCAGGCGATACAGACCACGTCCGGCCACCTGCGGATTCGGATCCTGCATCGATGCGACCACGCGCGAAACCCCCGCGGCAATCAACGCGTCGCAGCACGGCGGCGTACGCCCATGATGGCTGCAGGGCTCCAGCGTAACGTAGGCTGTAGCGCCGCGCGCCTTCTCGCCGGCCATGCGCAGCGCATGAACCTCAGCATGCGGTTCGCCTGCGCGATAGTGAAAGCCCTCCCCCACGATCTCGCCATCTTTAACGATAACGCACCCGACATTCGGGTTGGGATGGGTCGTAAAACGACCGCGCTGCGCCAGCTTCATGGCTCGTGCCATGTACATCTCATCGTGCATGAGCTTAATCCTGTAAGCGGGCGATCTCTTCGCCAAACTCTTTGATATCTTCGAAGCTGCGGTAGACCGAGGCGAAGCGGATATAGGCGACCTTATCGAGCTTTTTCAGCTGCTCCATCACCAGGTTACCGATCATTTTGCTCGGCACTTCACGCTCACCCAAACCACGAAGGTAAGATTTTATGTGGTTTAACGCCATCTCCACGTCGTCCGCGCTGACAGGACGTTTTTCAAGGGCCTTCAGCATTCCGCTGCGCAGTTTCTCTTCGTTAAACGGCTCACGCACGTCGTTACTTTTTACCACGCGCGGCATGACCAGCTCTGCCACCTCAAAGGTCGTAAAACGCTCGTTGCACACCAGACACTGCCGACGACGGCGTACGGATGACCCTTCGCCCACCAGGCGAGAGTCGATGACTTTGGTATCCACAGCGGAGCAGAATGGGCAATGCATACGGTATCCCTGTTATCTGGTTAACTGATTTTCATTTTACCCTGATCTGGCCTGACAACAAAGGAAGAGCTTTTTGAGACAAAGGATCTATGTCTGACACAATGATGCTGGCTACCATTAGGACGATCCGTTATTTCAAGGAAATAAACGCAATGACAAGACGTTACCTGAAAATATTGCTGGTGGGGAGCCTCTTCACCCTTAGCGCCTGTGCACAGCAAACCGAAGTCCGCCAGTTGAAACAGAGCGTCAATACGCTCAATACGGCGATGGACAAGCTGAACAAAGAAACGGTGAAAATCACCCAGCAAAACGCGCTGAATGCCAAATCCAGCAGCGGGGTTTATCTGCTGCCGGGCGCGAATACGCCTGCGCGGCTCAATAGTCAGATCGGCACGCTAAAAATGTCTCTGGTGAATGTGGCGGCGAATGCAGATGGTACTCGCGCAACATTACGTATCCAGGGAGAGTCCAACGATCCGCTTCCGGCCTTCAGCGGCACCGTCGAGTGGGGCCAGATCCAGGGCACCACGGAGAATTACCAGGAGGTGAACGTGAAGAATCAGCTCTTCACCGCCCCGGCCAGTGTTTTAGCACCAAGCGATGTGGATATTCCGCTTCAGTTAAGCGGCCTTACGCCGGAACAGTTAGGCTTTATCCGCATTCACGACATTCAACCCGCCGCGCACTAATCCCCTCCTTTTTAGCGGAGTGAAATGTCACTCCGCTAACATTTACATTTCGTATGGATTGGCAACATAAATGATTGCCGCTACAATCCCGGCCGTTTAAAGTACGCAAACGTGAACGCAATCGATTACGCGTGTGAGAGATATGTGAAACAACACATATTTTTGTGAGCAGGGATTCCTATAATAGGCACCGCAGAAACACGAAATATTTAGAAACGCAATTCGCGCATTTTTCACTCCCGGAAGGGAATTTCAATCAGTGGCATGATTATGAAAAAAACATTACTCGCAGCTGGCGCCGTGCTGGCACTGTCCTCTTCTTTCACTGTTAACGCAGCGGAAAACGACAAACCACAATACCTCTCCGACTGGTGGCACCAGAGCGTTAACGTGGTGGGCAGCTACCACACGCGCTTTTCTCCGAAGCTGAACAACGACGTTTATCTGGAATACGAAGCGTTTGCTAAAAAAGACTGGTTTGATTTCTACGGCTACATCGATATTCCTAAGACCTTTGACTGGGGTAACGGTAACGACAAAGGTATCTGGTCCGACGGTTCCCCGATGTTCATGGAAATTGAACCGCGTTTCTCTATTGATAAACTGACGGGTACCGACCTGAGCTTTGGTCCGTTCAAAGAATGGTATTTCGCCAACAACTACATCTACGATATGGGTGATAACAAAGGCAGCCGTCAGAGCACCTGGTACATGGGTCTGGGTACAGACATCGACACAGGTCTGCCAATGGGGCTGTCTCTGAACGTGTATGCTAAATACCAGTGGCAGAACTATGGAGCTTCAAACGAAAATGAGTGGGATGGCTACCGTTTCAAAGTAAAATACTTTGTGCCAATCACTCAGGTTTGGGGTGGCCAGCTGACCTATATCGGCTTCACCAACTTCGACTGGGGCTCAGATCTGGGTGATGACAAGAACCGTACCAGCAACTCTATCGCGTCCAGCCACGTTCTGGCCCTGAACTATGATCACTGGCACTACTCTGTCGTCGCGCGTTATTTCCATAACGGCGGCCAGTGGAAAGGTGGGGATACCTTGAACTGGGGTGATGGTGACTTTACGTCTAAATCAACCGGTTGGGGTGGTTACCTGGTTGTCGGTTACAACTTCTAATCAGTGCGGGTTTCGCCCGGTGGCGCTACGCTTACCGGGCCTACGACCCAAATGTAGGCCGGGTAAGGCGTAGCCGCCACCCGGCTTTTTACTGCCTCACCTTCCGCAAAAAATCCGCCAAAGACCTGTCCGCACTCTCGCTAAACCGCCTTTCCGTAGTCACAATATTGAGGCATCTGTCGAGCCGGAAACAGCGATAGTCATCGCGCCGTTCACACCACGCGGCCAGCAGCCAGCGCTCTCCCCAGAAGAACAGCCCCAGCGGCTGAACCTCACGATTAGACAGCTGTCCTGCTTCATCACGGTAATGCAATGCCAGCACCTGCTGGGCGGAAATTGCCTGATGAATCCTGTCAAAGTCGCTGCGGGAGTGGCTTTGCATGCAAAAATCCGGGGCGTAGATCCGCGTCTGCTCCGCCTTTCGACGACTTTCCTCGGGCAGAATCGCCAGCACCTTTTCCTGAGCCGACTCCAGCTCGCGCGACAGCGATTCCCCACCCCAGGTTTTGAGCAGGCGAATCGCGACGATCAGCGCCTCAGACTCCTTATTTGTCAGCATCAGCGGCGGCAGGTCAAAGCCCGACATGAGGCGATATCCGCTCCCCGCTTCACCTTCCACCGGCACGCCGGAAAGCGACAGGTCGCGGATATCGCGATAGACCGTGCGCTCGGACACGCCAAGCCGGTCCGCCAGATGCGCTGCCGTTGTCAGACGCCTGCCCCGCAGGATCTGCACAATCTGAAACAAACGGTCAGCGCGTCGGGTCATATCTTTGTCCGCTCTCAGGCAGGTTGATGGAGCCCGACGCGGTTACCCTCGCTGTCGGTAAACAAGGCGATAGTGCCAATGCCATGCGGCAGTTCCAGCGGACCAAACACGCACTCGCCGCCCGCAGAGGCGATGCGATCGAGCGTGGCCGCCAGATTGTCAGTATGCAGGTAAATAATAGCGCCCTGCAAAGACGGTGTAACGCCGTCAAATTTTGCCAGTGCGCCTCCGGTGGCGGGATCCTCATGCGGGAAAACGGCCAGCTCCGCGCAGTCCATTTTCTCGCGACGCAGCGCAAGCTGCATCACCGGCTCATAAAATTTGATGGCGCGATCCATATCCGAGACCGGAATTTCAAACCAGTTAATGACGCTTTTCATACATCCTCCTGCCTGTTGTTTGGGTTCAGAAGGAGTCTACGCCAGGGCTCCTGACAGCATACTGTCAGGAGTGTTTGTCAGAAGGAGATAAAAAAAATCCCGGTCAACCGACCGGGATTTCGATAACGCGCTAAACGTCGCCTTACGGCAGAATGGACGGCTGATCCGCCCCTTCTTTCTCGACTTTCTGCTGGAGCAGGTGCTCGCGCTTCATGCCGAGTTTCAGTGCCAGGGCAGACGCGACGTAGATAGACGACGCCGTACCGATGGTGACACCAATCAACATGGTCAGCGAGAAGCCTTCCAGTACTGGACCACCGAAGAGGAACAGCATCAGGATCACCATCAGGGTAGTACCGGAGGTGATCAAGGTACGGTGCAGCGTCTGGGTCAACGACACGTTAAAGATTTCGTACGGCGTACCGCGACGGATCTTACGGAAGTTTTCACGAATACGGTCAGATACCACGATACTGTCGTTCAGTGAGTAACCGATAACGGACATCAGGGATGCCACAATCGTCAGGTCAATCTCAATGTGGAACAGAGACAGTATGCCCATGGTGATCACCACGTCGTGCGCCAGGGCGATCACCACACCGGCCGCCAGTCGCCATTCAAAGCGGAAACCGACGTACACCAGGATGGAAATCAGCGCCACCAGCAGCGCCATCGCGCCGGTCTGCGCCAGGTCAGCACCCACGCTTGGGCCGACGAACTCAATACGCTTAACCGCTGCGTTCTGGCTGGTTGTTTCGTTAATCACGCTAACAACCTTACTGCCCAGCTCCTGGCTGCCGTTGGCATCGTGCACCGGCGGCATACGCACCATGATGTCGCGGCTGCTGCCGAAGTTCTGCAGCAGCGGCTCTTCAAAGCCCGCTTTCTGCAGCGATTCGCGCATCTGGTCCATATCGACCGGTTTTTCCAGGGAGATCTCGATGACCGTACCACCGGTGAAATCGAGACCCCAGTTAAAGCCTTTCACGCCCATAATGATGATGGACAGAATCAGCAGGAAACCTGAAATGCCGAAGGCCCAGTAGTCCCAGCGCATAAAGTCCCAGACTTTACGGCCGTGGTTCAATTGTTCAACAGTATATTCCTGTGCCACAACGCACTCCTCAGATAGACAGCTTTTTGACGCGCTTGCCGCCGTACAGCAGGTTCACGATGGCACGGGTGCCGACAATAGCGGTAAACATTGACGTTGCGACACCGATACCGGTTGTAATCGCAAAGCCTTTGATCGCGCCAGTACCCACTGCATACAGGATAAGAACCTTAATCAGTGTTGTTACGTTCGCATCGAAGATAGAGCTGAACGCGCCTTTATAACCTTCATCAATCGCCTGCTGAACAGAGCGACCGTTGCTCAACTCTTCTTTGATACGTTCGTTAATCAGTACGTTGGCGTCGACCGCCACCGCAAGGGTCAGAACGATACCCGCAATACCCGGCATGGTCAGCGTCGCCCCCGGCAGCAGGGACATAATGCCGATAATCAGCACCAGGTTCGCGATCAGCGCGGAGGTCGCAATCAGACCAAACTTCTTATAGAAGAAGATCATGAAGAGGATAGAGACCACCAGACCGGCCAGACACGCTTCCAGGCCCTGCTGGATGTTTTGCATCCCCAGCGTTGGACCAATGGTACGTTCTTCAACAATCTGAATTGGCGCAATCAGCGCACCGGCACGCAGCAGCAGAGAGAGCTGACGCGCTTCGTTCGGGTTGCTAATACCGGTAATACGGAAGCTGTTACCCAGACGAGACTGGATGTTGGCGATGTTAATCACCTCTTCCTCTTTCACCAGCACCGCACGACCATTCGCATCTTTCTTACCGCTGTCTTTGTACTCCACGAACAGGGTTGCCATCGGCTTGCCGATGTTGTCCTTGGTGAAGTTAGACATGATGTTACCACCCGCGCTATCGAGCGAGATGTTAACCTGCGGCTGGTTGTATTCGTCCTGGCTCGAGGTGGAGTCGGTGATATGGTCACCGGTCAGAATCACGCGTTTGTACAGCACAACAGGCTGACCTTCGCGAGTCTGTTTCACTTCGGAATCACCCGGAATACGGCCTGCTGCGGCAGCGGACTGATCGACATTGGAATTGACCAGACGGAATTCCAGCGTGGCGGTCGCCCCCAGAATCTCTTTCGCACGCGCGGTATCCTGGATACCCGGCAGTTCAACCACGATACGGTCAGCACCCTGGCGCTGCACCAGCGGCTCAGCCACACCCAGCTGGTTTACACGGTTACGCAGAATGTTGATGTTCTGCTGAACGGCATATTCACGCGCTTCTTTCAGACGCGCATCGGTCATCACCGCGCGCAGCTGGTTGCTGCCCTGCGAGGAGATCACCAGGTCACGGTGACGTTGGGTCAGGTAATCTACAGCCTGATCGCGCGCCGCGCTGTCGCGGAACGTGATGCTCATGCCGTAGTTATCTTCTTTACGCACGGTGGTGTAAGCGATGCCTTTATCACGCAGATCGCTGCGCAGGCTGTCGATATTCTGTTCCTGCAGCTTGCCGAGCGCGGTATCCATATCCACTTCCATCAGGAAGTGAACGCCGCCACGCAGGTCAAGACCGAGTTTCATTGGCTCTGCATTCATCGCAGCCAGCCAACGCGGGGTTGCAGGGGCAAGGTTAAGCGCCACGACGTATTTATCACCCAGCACGCCCATCAGCGCTTCACGGGCGCGGAGCTGCGTGTCGGTGGTGTCGAAGCGAGCAAGAATTGCACCCTCTTCCAGAGCCACAGACTTAGCGGTAATTTTTTCTTCTTGTAACGTTTTCTGGACCTGGATCAGCGTTTGCTCACTGGCGGCGACACCGCGCGCGCCAGTGATTTGAACAGCCGGATCCTCACCATACAGGTTGGGAAGCGCGTACAGCAGGCCGACGAGAATCACGACGACCAGCATGATGTACTTCCACAAAGGATAACGGTTTAACACGGCAGTTCCCTTTGGGAAAAGTTGGGATTACAGCGCCTTCATGGTGCCTTTCGGCAGAACGGCAGCTACGAAGTCACGTTTGATGACCACTTCAGTGGTGTCGTTCAGGGCGATAGCAATGTAGCCGTTTTCAGCCACTTTGGTTACGCGACCGACCAGACCACCGTTAGTCAGCACTTCATCGCCTTTCGCAATGGAGTTCATCAGGTTTTTGTGCTCTTTGGTGCGCTTCTGCTGTGGACGCAGGATCATGAAGTAGAAGATCAGACCGAACACAACCAGCATCAGAATCAGAGACATCGGGCTGCCCTGCGCTGGAGCACCTGTTGCCGCTACCGCATCAGAAATAAAAAAGCTCATTCAAATTCCCTCATTATTAAAATTAATCAACGTTCAACGGTGGAACATCCCGCCCCTGACGTTGGTAGAAATCGGTCACGAAGCTCTCTAATTTACCCTCTTCGATAGCCTTACGTAAACCAGCCATTAAGCGCTGATAATAACGAAGATTATGAATGGTATTGAGACGCGCGCCCAAAATCTCATTGCAACGATCGAGATGATGCAGGTACGCGCGAGAATAATTGCGACAGGTATAGCAATCGCACTCGGAATCGAGCGGGCTGGTGTCACTCTTATGCTTCGCGTTACGGATTTTCACCACGCCATCGGTAACGAACAAATGGCCGTTACGCGCGTTGCGGGTTGGCATGACGCAGTCGAACATATCAATGCCGCGGCGTACGCCTTCAACCAGATCTTCCGGTTTACCCACGCCCATCAGGTATCGTGGTTTATCCGCCGGGATTTGCGGGCAGACATGTTCCAGAATACGGTGCATGTCTTCCTTCGGCTCACCCACAGCCAAACCGCCGACAGCGTAGCCATCAAAACCTATCTCTACCAGACCTTTAACCGAGATATCGCGTAAATCTTCGTAAACGCTGCCCTGGATAATGCCGAACAGCGCATTTTTGTTCTGTAGGGAGTCAAAACGGTCACGGCTACGCTTCGCCCAGCGCAGAGACATTTCCATAGAACGCTTGGCGTAGTCCCAGTCGGCCGGATACGGCGTGCATTCGTCGAAGATCATCACGATGTCAGAGCCGAGATCGTACTGAATCTCCATTGATTTTTCGGGATCGAGGAAAATCGGATCGCCGTTGATCGGGTTACGGAAGTGAACGCCCTGCTCGGTGATCTTGCGGATATCGCCCAGGCTGAAGACCTGGAAGCCGCCGGAGTCGGTCAGAATGGGGCCTTTCCACTGCATGAAGTCGTGCAGGTCGCCGTGGAGCTTCATGATCTCCTGACCCGGACGCAGCCAGAGGTGGAAGGTGTTGCCGAGGATAATCTGCGCGCCAGTGGCTTCAACTTCTTCCGGCGTCATCCCTTTTACGGTACCGTACGTGCCCACAGGCATAAACGCGGGGGTTTCCACCACGCCGCGATCAAACACCAGGCGACCGCGACGCGCGCGACCGTCGGTGGTATCGAGTTCAAATTTCATTTTTTCTCCGACGTCAGAAAAACAGTCCAACGTTGTAACACGGTGCCGCGGACTTATTCCCCGACACGCTCATTCAAAGCCTGCGGATTGTACGTGATAAACATCGCGTCACCGTAGCTAAAAAAGCGATATTTTTGTTCTACCGCAGACTTGTAGGCATTCATCGTATGCTGATAGCCCGCGAATGCGGAGACCAGCATAATCAGCGTCGATTCAGGCAGATGGAAGTTGGTCACCAGCGCGTCAATCACTTTGTACTGGTAGCCTGGGTAGATAAAGATCTGCGTATCGCCAAAGAATGGCTCAATAAGATCGTTCTTCGCTGCCTGCGCGGCGCTCTCAAGTGAGCGCACAGACGTCGTACCGACCGCCACGACGCGGCTGCCGCGCGCTTTCGCCGCCAGCACCGCGTCCACCACGTCCTGAGGCACTTCAGCATACTCAGAGTGCATGATGTGATCTTCAATGCTGTCCACGCGCACCGGCTGGAAGGTACCCGCGCCGACGTGCAGCGTCACGAACGCCATCTCAATGCCTTTCGCGCGCAGTTTTTCCAGCAGCGGCTCATCAAAGTGCAGACCTGCCGTTGGGGCCGCGACCGCGCCAGGCTTCTGGCTGTAGACGGTCTGATACAGCTCGCGGTCGGCCTCTTCGTCCGGACGCTCAATATACGGCGGCAGCGGCATGTGGCCGATGGCGTTCAGGATATCAAGCACCGTGCGCTCGTCGTTAAACGCCACTTCGAACAGCGCGTCGTGGCGCGCGGTCATGGTCGCCTTGATACTCTCATCATCGCCCAGCAGCAGCTCCGCGCCCGGCTTCGGGGCTTTGGAGGCGCGAATATGTGCCAGAATACGTTTATCATCGAGCATACGTTCGACCAGCACTTCAATCTTGCCGCCGCTGGCCTTACGGCCGAACAGGCGCGCCGGGATCACGCGGGTATTGTTAAAGACCAGCAGATCGCCAGGGTTGAGCTTGTCGAGCAAATCGGTGAAAGTACCGTGCGTCAGCTCGCCCGTTGGCCCATCCAGTGACAGTAAGCGACAGCTGCTGCGCTCAGGCATGGGATAGTGAGCAATCAGGGATTCAGGTAGTTCAAAGGAGAAATCGGCGACGCGCATGACGTATACTCGTGACTTAAAAACAGGCGGCATAGTCTAGTGCTCACACCCTTTTGCTGCAACAACTAGCCGCCCCCGGACAAATAAAACGCATGAATTTTCTCGCTCACCTGCATCTCGCGCACCTCGCTGACAGCTCCCTCTCGGGCAATTTGCTGGCCGATTTCGTACGCGGTAATCCCGCAGAAGACTACTCCCCTGAGGTTGTCGACGGGATTTTTATGCACCGCCGAATCGACGTGTTGACGGATAAACTGCCGGAAGTGACGGAAGCCAAAGCGTGGTTCCGCCCTGAAACGCGCCGCGTTGCGCCGATCACGCTCGACGTGATGTGGGACCATTTCCTGTCGCGCCACTGGGCACAGCTCTCGCCGGAGCTATCCCTGCCCGAATTTGTGCGCTATGCCCACCAGCAGGTGTCGATCATTCTGCCCGACTCGCCACCGCGCTTTGTGAATCTGAATAACTATCTGTGGTCGGAACGCTGGCTGGAGCGCTATCGCGAGATGGACTTCATCCAGAACGTGTTGAATGGGATGGCAAGCCGTCGCCCGCGCCTTGATGCGCTGCGGGATTCCTGGTATGACCTGGATGAACATTACGATGCGCTGGAAACGCGTTTCTGGCAGTTTTATCCGCGCATGATGGTACAGGCGAAAAACAAACAGCTGTAACAGAAATTACATTGATAGGTAAAAGCTGGCGGAACGATTGTCACCACCTCTTTGTCTTATCCATGAACACTCTCTATACTGGCTCGCGTTGCGTTCCAAATAACCTTAGTATCTACAGGAGAATCATATGGTTCTGGTAACTCGTCCGGCTCCGGATTTTACAGCTGCAGCAGTTCTGGGCAACGGTGAAATCGTTGAAAACTTCAACTTCAAACAGCACACCAACGGTAAAGCGACCGTTCTGTTCTTCTGGCCAATGGACTTCACTTTCGTTTGCCCGTCTGAGCTGATCGCGTTCGACAAACGTTATGAAGAATTCCAGAAGCGTGGCGTAGAAGTGGTTGGCGTCTCCTTCGACTCTGAGTTTGTACACAACGCATGGCGTAACACCCCTGTCGACAAAGGCGGCATCGGTGCGGTGAAATACGCAATGGTTGCGGACATCAAACGCGAAATCCAGCAGGCTTACGGTATCGAACATCCGGACGCTGGCGTTGCGCTGCGCGGTTCCTTCCTGATCGACGCGAACGGCATCGTTCGTCACCAGGTTGTGAACGATCTGCCGCTGGGTCGTAACATCGACGAAATGCTGCGCATGGTTGACGCGCTGCAGTTCCACGAAGAGCACGGCGAAGTGTGCCCGGCTCAGTGGGAAAAAGGTAAAGAAGGTATGGCTGCTTCCCCAGACGGCGTGGCTAAATACCTGTCTGAGAACGTATCCAGCCTGTAATCGGCACGGTTTACGAGAAAGGCCCGCTTATGCGGGCCTTTTTTTATGCCTTACGCTGCGTTTCCCGCCAGATGCGCCAGGCCATGCCCGCCAGCAGGAGCACGCCCGCAATCAGCACGCCCCACACCAGCAGGGCGTTCATCCAGCTCGCCCGATCGGCCGCAGAGGTAGCGGTCAGACGCCCCTCGCCGCCTAACGCAACGTCATCCACAATGTCGGCCTGCGGCAGGTTCGCCATTGCATAAGTCTTACGCAGGTCGGCGGGGATCAGCATGTCGGGCTCCACGCTGGCAGGCTTTGCGGCGCCGTTGCCCCAGGCAAGCACGTACGGCGCTTTCCCCTGCGCGTTGAACACCAGGTCGTAGCGGTCGCGATGCCCCGTGACGCTCGGCAGGTATTCTGGCAGACGCGCATTCAGCGTCGTGATTTTCACGGCCTGCACCAGGCCCCCGCTAAGCGAAACCGGTCCGGACGTTTTTCCCTCCAGACGGTAAATCACCTCTTTTTTCAGGGGGTGCCATGCGTCTTTTTCCGTACTGCGCCACGCGATCTCCACGGGAAGGACACCATCACCGTTCAGCGAAATGCTGACAGCACTCAGCGGCTGCGGGCGCACCCAGCGCCACTGCGCTTCGCTTGTCGATAGCGGCTCCCCTTCTCCCTCAAGATTGATCTCTTCCGGGGCCGCCTGCGCAGGTGCGCTGATTGCGTTTACGCCAGTCAACGTTATCCCCTTGCTCTGCGTATTCAGCACCACCATGAGATAGCGATTCGCCTCGGGAGATAAAACCGTATCGGTATCGATCCGATCGAGCTTAAGGCGATCCTGACCGCTGGCGACGTCCAACAGCGGCATATCTTCGCGCAGGGTATACCAGCGCTTAAGATCCTCGCTGTAATAGACCGACGCCGTTCCCTGCCAGGGCGACTGCGGGGTATTCCAGAGCAGCTGCAGCTGGGATATGGCCAGCTCACCCGTCGTCTGCTCCGGCAAGGTCAGCAGGTAATGTTGCCCGGCTGCGGCGGCTTTTTGCCCCTCCAGCACAATCTCAACGCCGTTTCGGGAACGGAGCAGGATCTTATCGCTGTCACCGGCGTCTGAGGCAGCTGCGAGCGGCGAGGCGTCCAGCGGAAAGAGACGCAGCGCCGTGGAGTGCGCTGTGTCCTGCGGGCGCGTTGCGGCGATCAGGCTAAAGGGAACCGGCTCGCCCGACTGGTTAAAGACGCGAACATCATGCAGATCCGCTGACGTACTCTGCTCATAGACGGCAAGCGGCAGCATCACCCGATACCACCGGGAAGGAACGGACGTGTCGAGTGAACGACCAAAGGCATAGTCCCGGGGCGATTCCGCGGGTACCTCGTCGCAGAACGCCGGGCCGGAAAGCGCCAGCAGCGCGGTACACGCCACCGCTTTCATCCATTTCATTTTTCATCTCCTGTTTTTGGCGGTAGCGGCGAGAAATAGCCCACTATCAGCACCAGTATCGCCACGCCAATAAACGCCACCGCGCGCGACAGACCGCCTCCGCCCGCGCTGTCCACCAGCATCAGCTTAACCATCACCACACCCAGCAGCGCGGCCCCGCAGAGCCACTCCTGCCGGGAAGCCTGACGGGTGGCATGGATCATGACCACCAGCGCGCTCAACATCCAGAACAGGGCAAAGCTGGTCTGGATAAGCCGCGAATCCCACAGCGATGCCATATTCCAGGCCACGTCGCCGTACCAGGCCAGGGCGCGCATCAGCGCACCGTTTAGCCACCAGAAGCCAAACGCCATGAGCGCGACGGCAGGCCACGGGCGCGCTTGCGCAAGCCACGCCGGGTAGTAGCGATCCACCGCCCGATAAAAGACCACCAGACCCAGCAACGCGAACGCGGCACCTTCCTCAAGCGGGTTCACCAGCGGCAGCCAGGTCTGACGATAGACCACGCCGTCCTGGAAATTAGTCACCACCAGCAATACCAGCAGCGCCACGACTACGGGAATCGGTGCCAGGCAGGCGTAGAGCGCAGGCCACTCCCGGAACGGCCACACGCGACGCCGTACCGCAGCAGAGAGCACCATAATCATCCCGCCGCCTGCAGCCATCGCCAGTCCGCTGCCCCAGGCCGCCATGCCCCACGGCAGGGACCGGGCAAACCAGTAAAGCTCGGCGGCCAGCGCCAGTAAAATCATCCAGAACAGCGACAGATGCAGCCCCATCGCGATGCGCGGCAGGAGTCTTTCACCGTCGCGCCGCAACATCATTAGCGCGGCAGGAAGCGCAACGCACCAGGCCAGGTTTGACCAGCCGGCGGAGACGATCTGCTGGTGCCAGAGCTGATAACCCACCATCAGCAGCATAACCGGCCAGAGCAGCCATTTGCTGGCGTCCAGCTCCCGCCACGCCAGACGAGCGGCCACCTGCCGCCAGCCCCAGACCGACGCCGCCGTCAGCGCCAGCACGCCCGCCAGAATCGGTAATTCCTTCGTCAATGCCAGCCGCGATGCGCCCAATAGCGCCACGAGCCAGAACAGCAGACCACCTGCCAGCAGCGCCCAGCTGACCGGCAGGAAGTGAGTCCGCCACAGCCAGGCCGCAGCCAGCCAGCAAAGGCTAAGGATGGCGAAGATAAGGAGCAGGCTCAGCGGCGTAACGCCGTTTGTTTGCGCCCACAGCGCGCTGCCGAGCGCCAGCACCAGCAGCGCCGTCCCGCTATAGCTCATCCGCCGCTGCTGCTGTTGCACGCCCAGCCAGAGGATACCCAGCCCCTCCAGCGCCCAGGCCATTGCCGTCCAGCGCGCCGACAGCGCCAGCGGAATGGCGAGCGTGGCAAACCCGCCGCCGATCGCCAGCGCCGCCATGACCAGCGGCCGTCCGAGGAAGGGATAGCGCCGCAGCGCGAGGTACGCAAGGGTGAGATAAAATGCGCCGTATCCCAGCGCGCTCAGCGCCGGGCCATATTCCCAGTGTCGGGTCATGCCGTACTGCATCCCGAAGCCGATCAGCGGCGGGGCAAACAGCAGCACGCCGTCAACGATCTGCTTCCCTTTCTCCTGCGCCCGCAGCGACAGCGCCACGCTCAGCACGCCGAATATCAGCGTATTGGCAATCAGGAACAGCTGGCAGATCCAATAGTCTTCAGGCTGGTAGTCATTCAGCCCCCACAGGCCGCCCACGCCGAACGTAAACAGCAGCCCGAGCAGGTTCAGCTCGCGCCAGTGCTGCCAGATGCTGATAGCAAGAATGCCGATGGACAGCAGGAGATAGAAAGAGAACAGCGCGACAAAGCTGCCTCCCCCGGTAGACAAGAGGAGCGGCGCAAGATAGCCGCCGAGGCTCGCCAGCATGGCAAGGCTCAGCGCCTTCTGCAGCACCGCCAGCCCGACGCTCGCCGCGCAAATCACCACCAGCAGCGCAAAAGCCAGCGTCATCGGCAACATTTGCCAGAGCCGGAAGGCGCCAAACACCGTCAGGTAGAGCACGCCGGTCGCCCCGCCCTGGAGGATCAGCGCATAGACGCGCTGCCTGTGCCGCAGTCGCCACCCGACAGCCAGCAGAACAATGGCAAACAGCGCGGTTGCCACGAGGCGCAGCTCAAGCGGGAACAGGGAATGCTCGACGGTATAACGCAGCAGGAAAGAGAGGCCGAGGAAGAGCAGCAGGATCCCCAGCTTCGCCAGCGGATTACCCTGCATGAACCAGCGCGCCAGCGACGTCAGGATGCCGCCAAAGGCTGAAGGCGGTTTTGCCACTGGCGCAGGAGCCTGAGCGGGTTCTGCCACCACAGCGGGAATATCGGGGCGCCAGGGGTCGACAGACGCGGGAGCGTCCTCCACCACTGGCGCGGTAATAGCCACTGGCGCGGCGGTCTGCACCGGCTCCGGCGCGTTCTCAGGCACGCCGCGCTGCTCAAGCGCCTCTATGCGCTGGCGCAGCCGGGCAATCTCCTGCCGCGCTGCCGTACTGCGGTTAAACCCGATAACCGCAAGCACGGGCGCAACCAGCAGCGCAAAAACCAGGAATAAACAGCCAAGGATGTAAAGCTCGTCCATGTTTCCACCTTCACCGTAAACGATCCGTTAAGATTGACACAAATCGTTGCATTTGCGCCATCTTAAAAGGTGGAAACATTAGCGCATTAGCTGCCGAACCAGATCGTCGCGGATACCGCAGGCAGCGCCAGCACGCCGTCCTGTATCGTCGCCTTGCCCTCTTTGCTCTTCCACGCAGCCACCTTCAGCAGCGGTGAATCATCCAGCACCACTTCGCAGGCCTCGCCCCGGTTGATCGCCACCAGCACGCGCTGCTGGTTATAGACGCGAGCAAACACCACCACGTTATCGTGGGCGTACACCACCTGACAGCCGCCGTAGCGCAGGGCGAGACTCTGCTTACGCAGCTTCGCCAGGCGCTGATACAGGCTGAACAGCACCTTGTCCTGTTTCTCCGGCGCCCACGGGAAGGTTTTGCGACAGAACGGATCGTTGTTGCCGTCCAGCCCCACCTCGTCTCCGTAGTAGATGCACGGTACGCCCGGCCAGGTGAAGAGCCAGGTCACCGCCAGCGGCAGACGCGCGACATCCTTGCCGAGCAGGGATTTAAAGCGCGCGGTGTCGTGGCTATCGAGCTGGTTAAACATCCGCAGCTGCTGCTGATGCGACAGACCAGCGCGGTAGTTCTCCATCCACGCCATGCAGGTTTCAGCGTCGATATGATTCGGATCGTAGGAGATATCGGTGTTGGCGAGGAATCCCCACAGCGGGAAGGTAAAGCCGCGATAGTTCATCGCCGCATCTTCCGCATCGTTCTGCAGCCACTGGCGCGCGTCGCCAAAGTGCTCGCCAAAGACGAACGCCTCCGGCTGGGCCGCTTTTGCCGAGCGCGTAATCCCGGCGACGTGCTGAAGGTTATTCCGCGCCCCGCCCGCTTCGCCGAGCATATGCACTACGTCCAGACGCCAGCCGTCCATATTCCACGGCGCTTTCAGCCAGTGGCGCACGATGCTGTCTTCCCCGCCGTAAATCTCGTTCACAAGCGTTGGCGACTGGAAATCCAGCTTCGGCAGGCTCGGGTAGCCCAGCCAGTCCAGCGCACGCCCCTCCTCATTAAAGCTATACCAGTCGCGCTGCGGCGAATCCGGGTTATGACATGCCCCGCCCATCGACTGGTTATGCCGATCAAACCACGCATGCGAATCTCCGCTGTGGTTGAACACGCCGTCCAGAATGAGGCGCATACCTTCGTTTTGGGTGTTCTTACGCAGGCGCAGCAGCGCCTCGTCACCGCCAAACTGCGCGTCGACGTGGCGATAATCTTCGGTATCGTATTTATGTACGCTCGGGGCTTTAAACACCGGGTTGAGATACAGCGCCGTCACGCCCAGTTTTTTCAGGTACGGCAGCTTTTCGCTGATGCCGTCGAGATCGCCCCCGTAGAAGGTCGATCCGCCCGCCTGCGCGGTCAGCGGCTCATCCCACGCTTTCAGGATAATGTCGTGGCCCGCTGCATGGTGGTAATAGATCTTATCCTGGTCGGCAGTGCGTTTTTCGCTGCGCGCAAAACGGTCCGGGAAAATCTGGTAAAAGACCTGATCGTTAACCCACTGCGGGCCGTTATCCGGGTAATCCACAGCAAACTGCTCCAGCCGTGCGGGCGGAAAACGGCTAAACCCCTGCGGGGTAAACCACAGCTGACGGTTGTTCCACAAAAGCTTGAAGCTGTAGCGGCGGCGCGGCTGTCCGCTACGCAGGTCGATATTCGCCCGCCAGGCGGTGATCCCCGGCTGCGGCTGGCTGCGCAGCTTGTGCATTTTCAGCCCGGTCTCTTCGTTATCGATTTCGGCGCGGAGCGTCACGCGTTCAGGCTGATTTTCACCCGCCAGCCAGAGCGTAATCACCAGGTTGTCTTTGTTTTGCTTAACAAATGGGGCAACCGGAAGGTGCCAGGCGTTTAACATCACGAATCCCCTTTGATGAAATTGACGTCACCTTGCCACAGGGTGGTTAAGGATAGCTCACCATGATGGGATTTATTGGGGGAGGAGGACGGGGGAGGAGGCATCAGTGCGGCCTGATGCCCTCACCCTAACCCTCTCCCACGGGGAGAGGGGAAAAGGATGTTACTGCGCTTCCGCCAGCTGACGGTCGCGGCGGCATTTAAACACCCAGCCCACCAGCAGCAGCACGATCCACGCGCAGCCCACGTAGAGCGAAATGCGGGTGTCCGGATGGTAGCCAATCAGGCCAATGATAAACACCAGGAAAATCAGCCCGACGACGGTGGTCGCAACGCCGCCCGGTACTTTGAACTTCAGCGCTTTCGCCTCATCCGGCGACAGGCGACGGCGGAAGGCAATCTGCGACAACAGGATCATGATCCACACCCACACCGTCGCGAAGGTTGCCAGGGACGCAATCACCAGGAAGACGTTCTCCGGCATGATGTAGTTCAGGTAAACCGAGAACAGCAGCGCCACGGTCATCACCACGACGGTCACCCACGGCGTGCCGCGGCGTGAGGTTTTGGCGAACACCTTCGGCGCACTGCCCTGCTCCGCCATGCCGTGCAGCATACGGCCCACGCCAAAGACGTCGCTGTTGATCGCCGAAAGCGACGCGGTCAGCACCACAAAGTTGAGAATGCTGGCCGCAAACGCAATGCCCATATGCTGGAAGGTCAGGACAAACGGGCTACCGTTGGTGCCTACCTGGTTCCACGGGTAGATGGACATGATCACGAACAGCGTACCCACATAAAACACCAGAATACGCATCGGCACCGAGTTGATCGCACGCGGAATGGATTTCTCCGGGTCTTTCGCTTCCCCAGCGGTGATACCGATAATCTCGATACCGCCGTAGGCGAACATCACCATCTGCAGCGACATCACCATCCCGAGCCAGCCGTTGCTGAAGAAGCCACCGTTGCTCCAGAGGTTGTGGATCCCGGTCGGCTGCCCGCCGTTGCCAATCCCCCAGATGATAATCCCAAAACCGGCCACAATCATGATGATGATGGTGGCGACCTTGAAGAAGGAGAACCAGAACTCCAGCTCGCCGAACACCTTCACGCTCATCAGGTTGACGGCGCAAATGATCAGCACCACGCTCAGCACCCAAATCCAGTGCGGCACCGCCGGGAACCAGACGCCCATGTAGATGCCAAACGCCGTCACGTCGGCAATCGCCACAATCAGGATTTCGAAGCAGTAAGTCCAGCCGGTGATAAACCCGGCCAGCGGGCCGAGGTTTTCCTGCGCGTAGCGGGAGAATGAGCTGGCGGAGGGGTTGTGAACCGACATTTCGCCAAGGGCGCGCATGATGATATACGCCGCCACGCCGCCGATGATGTACGCCAGCAGCACGCTGGGACCGGCCATTTTGATGGCATCTGCCGAGCCATAAAAAAGACCGGTGCCGATAGCCGAGCCCAGCGCCATAAAGCGGATGTGGCGCGTGCTCAATCCACGTTTAAGTTTGTTAGTGCTTTCCATTTAAATCTTGCCATTCAACACGAAAAAACAAAAAACCACGGGGCCTTAAGCCCCGTGGTTAAACAGTTTGTTGCCGTTGATTAATGGGCGTTCGATGCGACCTGACGCCCTGCGGCACGGTCCCAGATAATCGCCAGAACCAGCGCAACAACGGTAGGCATCAGCCAGGCCAGACCCTGCTCGGACAGCGGCAGACGCTGTGTCCAGGCTGGCAGAACTTCCGCGAACGCTGATGCTTTAATCCCGTCAAGGATACCAAAAATCAGGCTGATAAACATGGCTGGCGCAATAATTCGTGAGGAGTTGTTCCACCACGGGCGGGTGAAGCTCAGCACCACCAGCACGATGCACGGCGGATAAATCGCTGTCAGTACCGGAATAGAGACCTGAATCAGGTGGCTCAGACCGAGGTTGGACACCGCCATGGAGAAGATACCAAGGATAAACACCAGGGTACGGTAAGAGAGCGGCAGATACTGCGCAAAGAACTCAGCACAGGCGCAGGTCAGGCCAACGGCGGTAACCAGACAGGCCAGGAAGATGAGCGCCGCCAGCAGCATACTGCCCGCACCACCGAAGGTGTGCTGAACATAGGCGTGCAGGATAGCCGCACCGTTGGCGTTCTGATCGACCAGCATGGCACTATCGGAGCCCAGACGGAACAGCGCCAGATACAGCAGCGTCAGCCCTACGCCAGCCATCAGACCGGCCCAGATGGTATAGCGGGTCAGGAGACGCGCTTCGGTCACACCGCGGGAACGCGCGGCGTTAACGATAACGATACCAAACACCATCGCGCCCAGCGTATCCATCGTCAGGTAGCCGTTCACGAAGCCGTTAGAGAACGCGGCGTTTTTATAGGCGTCCATCGCGTCGCTAATCGGGCCGGCGGGCCAGACGATGGCCGCCACCGCCAGGACAATCAGCGCCACAATTTTCAGCGGAGCCAGGAAGTTACCCACGGTATCCAGCAGTTTGCCCGGATAGAGAGAAACCAGAATCACGATAGCGAAGTAGATCAGGCTGTAGATGAACAGCGGCATCGCGCCGTCACCGGTCAGGGGAGCAATCCCCACTTCGAAGGAAACGGTCGCGGTACGCGGGGTGGCAAACAGCGGCCCCACGGCCAGATAGCAGACGGTTGCCAGCAGAACGCCTGCCACTTTGCCGATCGGGGAGCTGAGGCTATCCACACCGCCACCGACTTTCGCCAGCGCGATGACGGTAAGCACCGGCAGACCCACGGCAGTAATCAGGAAACCAAACGCGGCGGTCCAGACGTGTTCACCCGCCTGTAAGCCAACCATTGGAGGGAAAATGATGTTGCCTGCGCCAACGAACAGCGCAAATGTCATAAAGCCCAGCGCGATGATGTCACGCGATTTTAAGTGATGGGTCATAAAACCTTACTGCCTGTGGATGTGGTGTTGAAAACATTGAGATTTTCGATATCCCTGACGGGACGATACAGCCGAAAATTTGCTCAATTTCAGCGGGAAATGCTCCCGTCCTGGCGTGGAGAAGAATAGTTTTTCGATTTACCACGCAAATACAGTCGGTATGACAGTATCTGGGGCGCAATTTAAACGCTTATAACGTTTAAAGGCAAGGTGGGATCGTAAAACCAGAACAATATGCCAGCATGAAAATACGCACCAGCACAATACGCTGTTTATAAGAAAAACCCATGGCTAATCATGCGAACAAAAAACAGCCAGCCGTATAAAATTCATCCGCGTTTCGCTTGACTGCAAAGCAAACGGGCCAGCGATGGCTGACCCGTGGAAAGGTAAAATGACACGCCCGCCGTCAGGCGATCTTTTTGGCAATTAATCGTTCCGGGATAACGAAGCTGAAGCGGGTTCCTTTACCCAGGGTACTCTGAATATCGAGACGGCTTTCATGGTGGTTGACCGCGTGTTTCACAATCGCCAGCCCGAGGCCACTTCCGCCCGTCTGGCGCGATCGCGCTTTATCCACACGGTAGAAGCGCTCGGTCAGACGCGGAATATGCTCCGGCGCGATCCCCGGCCCGTTGTCCTCCACGCTAAACTCGGCCCCCGTTGGGGTATGGTGCCAGCGCACCACGATATCCGTCCCTTCCGGCGTATGATTCACCGCGTTATACACCAGGTTGGAAATGGCGCTGCGCAGCTCATCTTCGCTGCCTAATACCTTCAGCGTGTTGTCGACGTCAAAGGTCAGGTGATGCTTTTTGTGGCTTAACGTCTGCGCTTCACGCTCCACGACCCGCAGCATCATCGGGACATCAATGGTGTCATTCAGCGCGAGCGTTGGCGCCGCTTCAATCTTCGAGAGCGTCAGCAGCTGCTTCACCAGGCCTTCCATCCGGTGCGTTTGCTCGCGCATGGTGTGCAGCGCTTTTTCACGCGGCGCACCTTCCAGCGTTTGCTCCTGCATCATCTCCAGGTAGCCCTGCAGCACGGTCAACGGGGTTCGCAGTTCGTGGCTGACGTTGGCGAAGAAGTTACGACGCGCCCCTTCCAACTGGTGCATCTGGGTGACATCGCGCGCCACCATCAGCCACTGCTTATCGCTGTAGGGCATCACGCGGATCTCCAGATGGCGACCATTATTGAGCTTGAGATTGTGCGGACGGGTGAAATCACGCTTTTTCAGGTACAGCGTGAACTCGGGATAACGCAGAAGGTTGAGAATATTCTGTCCATTGTCATCCGGCCAGCGCAGGCCCAGCAGCTGCTGCGCCAGGCCGTTACACCAGAAGATCGTCCCTTCTTCGGTCGTCAGGATCACGGCATCCGGCAGCGACTCTGCACCGCTGCGAAAACGCTTAATCAGGCTTCCCAGCTCGCGGCGGCGCTTTTTATTACGCATCTGCATCTGATGCAGACCGTACAGCAGCGGCTCCCAGCTGCCGCTTCCCGGCGGCGGCGTCATGCTTCGGTCAACCCACAGCCACCAGGAGAGGCGCAGCAGGTTCCAGAAATGCCAGATGAGCAGCCCGGTGACCGACGCCAGCAGAAACCACGGCAGGTGTCCAAGAAAGGCCCCCAGAATGAAGGCCGGAATACAGCATAAGATCAGTTCAAAGACGAGCCTTTTCCATGACAGACGTTCCAGCACGCGTCACACTCCTGTCATTGTTCAGAAACGGGTAGAAAAACGATAACCCGTGCCGCGGACCGTCTGCACCATGCGATCGTGGCCGCTCAGTTCCAGTGCTTTTCGCAGGCGGCGGATATGTACGTCAACCGTCCGGTCTTCGACATACACGTTAGTTCCCCAGACGTTATTCAGCAACTGCTCGCGGCTGTAAACGCGCTCCGGGTGGGTCATAAAGAAGTGCAGGAGTTTAAATTCGGTAGGCCCCATGTCGAGGGGATTTTCACCGGTCATCACGCGGTGAGACGTCGGATCAAGGCTCAGCCCCTGCATTTCGATCACCTCTTCCACCGCCATCGGCGAAATACGGCGCATTACGGCTTTAATGCGGGCCACCAGCTCTTTGGGGGAGAACGGTTTGGTAATGTAATCGTCCGCGCCGGTCTCCAGACCGCGCACGCGATCCTCTTCTTCTCCGCGCGCCGTGAGCATCACGACCGGTATATCGCGGGTCAGCGCTTCACGCTTCAGGTGTTTGATAAACTGCAGTCCGGAGCCGCCGGGCAGCATCCAGTCCAGCAGAATCAGATCGGGCCAGGGTTCATTCAGCTGGTTCACTGCACTGTCATAATCTTCTGCTTCAACCGGCTGGAAGCCATTTTGTTCGAGCACGAAGCACACCATTTCACGAATTGGAGCTTCATCTTCTACGACCAGAATACGTCTCGCCATACTTTGCCCTGTCTTATCTTATTTACGTTACAAGTTTGTAATTCGGCGCCATTATGCGTCAGATTTATGACAGATTTATGAAAAACAGTACCACGTTAACGGGCAAACCGTTGTTTTATTACAGCGGTTATTTTCCCTTCTCTGAACGTTTATAATCCTGCTTTCTCTTTTTTGCCACGGATCAGCTATGCGCATACTTCACACCTCGGACTGGCATCTGGGTCAAAATTTTTACAGCAAAAGCCGTGCGGCTGAACATGAAGCGTTCCTGGGCTGGCTGCTGGAAACGGCCCGGACGCACGAGGTGGACGCGATTATTGTGGCGGGTGACATCTTTGATACCGGCTCGCCGCCGAGCTATGCGCGCGAGCTGTATAACCGCTTCGTGGTGAATCTGCAGCAAACCGGCTGTCATCTGGTGATTGTCGCCGGCAACCATGATTCCGTCGCAACGCTGAATGAATCCCGCGACATCCTGGCGTTTCTCAATACCACCGTCGTCGCCAGCGCCGGGCACGGCCCGCAGATCCTGAAAAAGCGCGACGGGTCGCCGGGAGCGGTGCTGTGTCCGATACCGTTTTTACGTCCGCGCGACATCGTGCAAAGCCAGGCGGGGCTGTCGGGCGCGGAAAAGCAGCAACATTTATTACAGGCCATCACCGACTATTACCACCAGCAGCACGCCGAAGCCTGTGCCCTGCGCGGTGACCAGTCGATTCCGGTGATTGCGACCGGGCACCTCACCACCGTCGGGGCCAGTAAAAGTGACGCCGTGCGTGACATCTATATCGGCACGCTGGATGCCTTTCCGGCGCAGCACTTCCCGCCCGCCGACTACATTGCGCTCGGGCACATTCACCGGGCGCAGATCGTCGGAGGCTGCGAGCACATCCGCTACTGCGGCTCCCCCCTTTCGCTCAGCTTTGACGAAACGGGCAAAGCCAAATCCGTACATCTGGTGACCTTCTCCGACGGAAAACTCAGCGCCGTCGACACGCTGGAGGTGCCCGTAACTCAACCGCTGGCCGTGCTGAAAGGCGATCTCGATGCCATCACCGCACAGCTGGAGCAGTGGCGCGGCGTCGAGCAAGATCCCCCCATCTGGCTGGACATCGAAATCACCACCGACGACTACCTGCACGATATGCAGCGAAAAATCCAGGCGCTGACCGAAGGTTTGCCGGTTGAAGTCTTGCTGGTGCGCCGCAGCCGCGAGCAGCGCGAGAAAATCCTGTTAAGCGCCCAACGCGAAACGCTCAGTGAACTGGGGGTCGAAGAGGTGTTTGAACGCAGACTCTCGCAGGAGGAAATCGACGAGGCGAAGCGCGCAAGGCTCAGCGAACTGTTCAGCCATACCCTGCATGCGCTCAATGATGAGGAAGAAAACGCGTGAAAATTTTGAGCCTGCGACTGAAAAATCTTAACTCCCTCAAGGGCGAGTGGAAAATTGATTTTACCGCTGAGCCGTTTGCCAGCAACGGGCTGTTTGCCATCACCGGCGCGACCGGGGCAGGTAAAACCACCCTGCTCGACGCCATCTGTCTGGCGCTTTATCACGAAACGCCGCGACTGCAGAAGGTCTCCCAGGCGCAAAACGACCTGATGACGCGCGACACCGCCGAGTGCCTGGCGGAAGTGGAGTTCGAGGTAAAAGGCACCGCCTATCGCGCCTTCTGGAGCCAGAACCGCGCGCGCAACCAGCCGGACGGGAACCTGCAGGCGCCGCGCGTGGAGCTGGCGCGCTGCGAAGATGGCAAAATCCTGGCCGACAAAGTGACGGATAAGCTGGAGCAAACCGCCGCGCTCACCGGGCTGGACTACGGGCGCTTTACCCGCTCCATGCTGCTTTCTCAGGGGCAGTTTGCTGCCTTTCTCAACGCCAAACCGAGCGATCGCGCCGAGTTGCTGGAAGAGCTGACCGGCACCGAAATCTACGGTCAGATTTCCGCCATGGTGTTTGAGAAACACAAAGCCGCCCGCAGCGTGCTTGAAAAGTGCGAGGCGCAGGCGGCGGGCGTCGTGCTGTTGAGCGAAGAACAACAGCAGCAGTTACAGCAAAGTTTGCAGGCACTTACTGACGAAGAGAAAACCCTGCTGGAACAGCAGCAAAACCAACAGAAAGATTTTCAGTGGCTTACGCGCCATGATGAGCTCGTGCGCGAGCAACAGCGCGTCACCGCGATGCAGCAGCTGGCGCAACAGGCGCTGACGGACGCTGCGCCTGAACTGGCAAAACTGCAGCTTGCTCTCCCTGCCGCCCAGCTTCGGCCGCTTTGGGATCATCAGCAGGAGCAAACCGCGCGCCTGACGCAAACCCAGCAGCAAATTATCGAAGTAAATACTCGCTTACAGGCCAGAACCGCGCTGCGTTCGCGTATCCGCAATACCGCCCTGCGTGACCACGAGCAGCGACAGGCCGAACTGTCGGCGCTGGCGCAGTGGCTGGCGGGGCACGAGCGCTATCGTCTGTTAGGCCAGGAGATTGCAGGCTGGCGTGCCCAGTTCTCGCAGCTTAACCGCGATAAAACGCAGTTAGCCTCGCTTGCTGCGCGGATAGGTGAATTACGCAACAGGCTGGCTGCGATGCCGGAAAATGCGCTGACGCTGACGGCGGATGAGGTCAGCGCGGCCATGGAGCAGCAGTCCCGGTTACGCACGCTGCGCCAGCAGCTGACGTCGCTGCATGCCCGCTATCAGCCGCTGCAAAAGCGCCTGCGCCAGAGCCGTGAAAGCGTGCAGAAGGCGCAGACCGAACAAAGTAAGCTTAATGAAACGCTGACGCTGCGCCGCCAGCAGTACAAAGAGAAACACCAGCACTATCTCGATCTAAAAGCCCTGTGCGAAACCGAAGCAACAATTAAGAAGCTGGAGCATTACCGTTCCCAGCTTGAGGCGGGCAAACCCTGTCCGCTGTGCGGTTCCTGCGAACATCCGGCCGTTGATCAATATCAGTCGCTTGAGCTGACGGATAACCAGCGCCGCCGTGATTCCCTGGAAAAAGAGGTCGCCGCCCTTAAAGAGGAAGGCCTGCTGGTACTGGGACAGGTCAATGCCCTGACTCAGCAGATCCAGCGCGAGACAGACGACGCGCAGACGCTTTCTCAGGAAGAGCAAGCGCTCACTAAAGAGTGGGTGGCAGCCTGCACGTTCCTGAACATTACCTTGAATATTCAGGACGATATCGCGCCATGGTTGAACGAACAGGAACATTACGAGCGCCAGCTTTATCAGCTCAGTCAGCGTCTCACCCTGCAGAACCAACTGAGCGAACAGGAAGCGCAGGAGCGGCAGTATCAGCAGCAGCTGGCGGCTACGCGGCAGGCGCTGGAGCATGCCCTGCTCGCGCTCTCACTTAACGCACCTGAAGAGGGTCAGGAAGCCGCCTGGCTTCAGGCCCGTGAAGCTGAATTCGCGCAGTGGCAGGAGAAACAAACGCAGCACGGCGTGCTTCAGGAACGTATAAACGCCCTGAAGCCACTGCTCGACGCGCTTCCGGCAACGAACAGCGAAGACGCCGAACCGGTTATTCCTGATAACTGGCGCGCCATCCACGACGAATGCGTGTCGCTGCAAAGCCAGCTTACCGCGCAACAGCAGCAGGAAGCGCTGGAGCGAGAGCGTCTGCAGCAGTCGCAGACGCAGTTCACCGCGGCGCTCTCGGCGAGCTGCTTTGCCGACCAGGACGCGTTTCTTGCCGCCCTGCTGGATGATGATGCCATTCGCCACCTCGAACAGCGAAAGCAGTCGCTGGAAAACCAGATACAGCAGGCCGCGGCGCTGTGCGGGCAAGCGAACCAACAGCTGCAGTCTCATCTGGCGCAGAGGCCGCAAGGGCTCGACGCCGATCTATCCACGCTGCAAATCCAGCTGCAGCAGCTGGCGCAACAGCTGCGCGAGAACACCACGCATCAGGGCGAGATCCGTCAGCAGCTTAAGCAGGACAGCGATAACCGGCAGCACCAGCTGGCGTTGATGCAGCAAATTGAAGAGGCCGCGCGCCAGGCGGATGACTGGGGGTACCTGAACGCACTGATCGGCTCCAGCACCGGCGACAAGTTCCGTAAGTTCGCCCAGGGGCTGACGCTGGACAATCTTGTCTGGCTTGCTAACCAGCAGCTTAACCGTCTGCACGGGCGTTATTTATTGCAGCGTAAGGCCAGCGACGCGCTGGAGCTGGAAGTGGTGGATACGTGGCAGGCGGATGCGGTCCGCGATACCCGCACCCTCTCCGGCGGCGAGAGCTTCCTGGTCAGCCTGGCGCTGGCGCTGGCGCTTTCCGATCTGGTGAGTCATAAAACGCGGATCGATTCGCTGTTCCTGGATGAAGGGTTCGGCACGCTCGACAGTGAGACGCTGGATACAGCGCTGGATGCGCTCGACGCGCTGAACGCCACCGGGAAAACCATCGGCGTGATCAGCCACGTAGAGGCGATGAAAGAGCGTATTCCGGTGCAGATCAAAGTGAAGAAGATTAACGGGCTGGGGTATAGCAAGCTGGATAAGGTATTTGCGGTGGAATGAATGGGGGGATCGTGCAGTCTGATGCCCTCACCCTAACCCTCTCCCACAGGGAGAGGGAATAAACGTTTATTCTGGCCATAACCACGCCGCGCCGCGCACGCCGCTGGAGTCCCCGTGCAGCGCTTTGCGGATCGGGGTTTCACACTCGCCGCCGAAGACCCACTGCTTCACCAGGTTCGGCACCGTGGCGTACAGCCGATCGACGTTGCTCATGCCGCCGCCGAGCACTATCACGTCAGGATCGAGAATATTCACCACGTGGGCCAGCGATTTCGCCAGCCGCATTTCGTAGCGGCTAAGCGCCAGCTCCGCCACCGGATCCTGCGCTTCGACCAGACGCATGATCTCGTTACCCTTGAGCGGCTGGCCGCTCAGGCGATGGTAGTCGGTCGCAAAACCGGTACCGGAGATAAACGTCTCAATACAGCCCTGTTTTCCGCAGTAGCATGGGACTTCAGTGCGGTATTTGAGTTCGTCTTCATCCATCCACGGCAGCGGGTTGTGTCCCCACTCGCCCGCCGTGCCATTACCGCCGATATGGGCACGCCCGCCAAACGCCACGCCCGCGCCGCAGCCGGTACCGATGATCACCGCAAACACGGTCTGGGCACCGGCCGCCGCGCCATCGATGGCCTCAGAGACGGCGAGGCAGTTGGCATCGTTGGCCAGACGCACTTCCCGGTTCAGGCGCGCGCTTAAATCTTTATCAAACGGCTGACCGTTGAGCCAGGTGGAGTTAGCATTTTTAACCACGCCGGTATATGGCGAGATAGACCCCGGGATCCCCATCCCGACGCTGCCGGTTTGTCCTGTGGCCTGCTCGGCCATCTCAACCAGCCTGGCAATGGTCTCGATAGTCTGGTGATAATCATCGCGCGGCGTAGGCAGACGGTGGCGGAACAGCTGTTCCCCCTGCTCGCTCAGTGCGATAACTTCTGTTTTGGTGCCGCCCAAATCAATGCCAATACGCACAAGACTCTCCTCATTATTTTGATTATCAACAGAGTAGAAGCACGCATCCCGATTAGCAATGCAAGCGATGCGACAATTCGTTATCATGCCCGCTGATTTAACGACAAGGCCGTGGAAATTATCATGCTGTGGTTCAAAAATTTGATGGTTTACCGTCTCAGCCGCGACGTTTCGCTGCGTGCAGAAGAGATGGAAAAACAGTTAGCCGCTTATACCTTTTCCCCTTGCGGTAGCCAGGATATGGCAAAAACCGGTTGGGTTCCGCCAATGGGTTCACAAAGCGATGCATTGACCCACGCCAGCAGCACGGGTCAAATCATCGTCTGCGCCCGTAAAGAAGAGAAGATTCTGCCCACGCCGGTGGTTAAGCAGGCGCTCGAGGCGAAAATTTTCAAGCTGGAAGCCGAGCAGGGCCGCAAGCTGAAAAAGACCGAAAAAGATTCACTGAAAGACGAAGTGCTGCACTCTCTGCTGCCGCGCGCCTTCAGCCGCTTCAGCCAGACCATGATGTGGATCGACACCGTTAACGGGCTGATCATGGTGGACTGCGCCAGCGCCAAGAAAGCAGAAGATACGCTGGCCCTGCTGCGTAAGAGCATCGGCTCGTTACCGGTCGTTCCGCTGGCGCTGGAAACGCCAATTGAGTTAACGCTGACCGAATGGGTACGCAGCGGTGCTGCGGCACAGGGCTTCCAGATCCTTGATGAAGCCGAGCTGAAAGCCCTGCTGGAAGATGGCGGCGTGATCCGCGCGAAGAAGCAGGATCTGGTCAGCGACGAGATCGCCGTACACATTGAAGCGGGTAAAGTGGTCACCAAGCTGGCGCTCGACTGGCAGCAGCGTATTCAGTTCGTGATGTGCGACGATGGCTCCGTGAAGCGTCTGAAGTTCTGCGACGAGCTGCGCGATCAGAACGAAGATATTGACCGGGAAGATTACGCCCAGCGTTTTGACGCGGACTTCATCCTGATGACCGGCGAGCTGGCCGCGTTGATTCAGAATCTGGTGGAAGGTCTTGGCGGCGAAGCGCAGAGATAACGGGTAAAACGTAGGCCGGGTAAGCGTTAGCGCCACCCGGCTAATTTTTTATTTCAGGTAGCGGCACAGATAAGAGGTAGGCTCAGCCACCTGCAAATGAAATTCGCTGTGGCCAGGGACGTTGAAAACTTGCCCGGCAGCGTAAACTTTCCATTCCGTTTCACCCGGCAGCAGGACGTTCAGCGCGCCGCTGACCACCGTCATCTCTTCCGCTTCCGCCGTGCCAAAGGTGTATTCCCCTTCCGCCATTACGCCAACGCTGGCGCGGCCAGTGCTGCTGCTGGTAAAACCAATGGATTTCACTTTACCGGAAAAGTATTCGTTACTCTGAAGCATGAACTGGCCCTTATATTTTTAGATAAAAATTCACTATAGGGGCCATGCTCATCACCTGTCACGCAAAATCATTACATGAGCAGTTCCGAGGCCAGGCGAGCCATCAGAACGTTGGATAACAGCACCGGCACATCCAGCGCTTTTTGCAGCAAATCACGATGATGCTGGTGGAAACCCAGGCAGTCCAGAATCAGGACATCGGCCCCTCTTTCCAGCAGTTCCTTACCGGCAGCAATGAGTTTGGCCTCACTGTCCCAGAACGGATTGGCCAGCGCGTACAAGGGCACTTTTTCCAGCACGTGCCATTTTGCCTCCTGGTTATCCATGAGCTCCTCAATGGGGACAATCACCCCCACCTGATGACCATCCACGATGGAGGCCACCAGCGGCGGAATGATGCGCATCGGTTCCAGCAGAATCGCATTGCGCGCCGTGAGCCCCTTAATGGGGGCCGTGCTCATCAGCAAAATAACGTCATAACCCTGATTATCGAGCACTTCTATTACGCCCTGCAGCGAGCGCTCGATTTTCTGGCGCGAAACATGCGCCAGTTTACCGTCACTTAATAACGTCGCCAGGGGATCCTCCCCCGCCTCGACAGCGTAGTCCTCCATGACCTCTTCCCGACTCATCTTCCCCAGCAGGCTCAGATGCGTTATCTGTTGTTCAGATACATGCTCGGTTAAGAGCGGTAACACTTCGCTTACAGGGACCACACCAATGGTGAGGATCGCCAACGTTGCCTTCATCTTTATCGCCTTCCATTACTCCAACATCGTGCACACACAGGTACAGGCTCACTACGCTGCACAGTTCATTTTTTCAACAAAACAGCACCAAGCGTAGCAGGTGATCCCGACATCGAAATGTAAAGATCGCCTGCCGATACCAGAGTTACTTGTAATAACTAAATATTAACTCCTGCTTAACTTTCACGATGAGTAAAAAGTGTGATTCAGGCACGATCCTGGAGCGTTTAGGAAAACATTCAGGTTATGTCGGGATCTTCGTAGCGCCGTTTCGCATCCAGCGCTTCCTGTTCAGTCTCGTGTTCACTGATCAGCGAGTCCGGTTTTGGGTGATCGGCACGCAGTTGATACCAGGTCACGGTATGACCCGTATGGCCTTTTTCAACGGTAACAATGCGCGCTTCACGCGGATAGGGAGGTCTGGTTGGCATAGCTCATCCTTTTTTTATGTCTGAGCTATAAGTATAGACGCCGCTTAGCTGGCACAAGCCAAACGCAGGGCGGTAATAATCTGAATCACAACGTCTTCGGGAGAGGCTGACGCATCCACCACGTGGTGAGCCGCTTCGCGGTATAACGCATCGCGTTCCGCCAGCACTTCACTCACCTCTTCATTCAGCGGCCTGGAGGTTAGCGCAGGGCGTTGCCCCTCTTCCGGAAAGGCTTCCAGACGCCCAACCAGGGCCGACACCGGCGCGCTGAGATAAATCACAATCCCCTTTTCGCGCATAAACTGACGATTACACTCCGCCAGAACAATGCCACCCCCGGTCGCAATCACCGCAGACGGGGTGGTGACCGCTTTCAGCGTGGCCGTTTCGCGCGCGCGAAAGCTTTCCCATCCCTCTTGTTCAACAATCTCAGCGATGGTTTTTCCAGCCTCGGTTTGCAGCCAGTGGTCGGTATCCACAAACTGGCGATGACACACACGTGCCAGCTCCAGGCCAACGGTGGTTTTCCCACAGCCGCGGGGGCCAACTAAAAAGATGGGTTGGGTCATAGCCAGGTGTTCCCCTTGATGCCGGATGGCTGAAGAGTGTAAAGAAATAATTGCAGAAGATGTTGCGATTACTTTACTGCAAAGCGGTACGGGATGACAACCCTGTGGAGGCCACACTGTACCACAAATTGACAATAATTATCATTACGCTGTGCGGCGCTTCACTTCCAGCAGCCATTTATCCAGTTCGGCAGCAAACTGCTGGCGATCGCGCTGTGACAGGCTATCCGGCCCACCGGTCTGCACGCCGCTGGCCCGCATCGTATCCATAAAATCGCGCATAGTGAGCTTCTCGCGAATGGTCGACGGCGAGTATCGCTCTCCGCGCGGATTGAGCGCCGCCGCCCCTTTCTCCAGCACTTCGGCAGCCAGCGGAATGTCCGCCGTGATCACCAGATCCTCAGCGCTGCACAGGCGGACAATTTCGTTATCCGCTACGTCAAACCCGGCCGGCACGCGTAAAGAGCGGATGAAGCGCGAAGGCGGTACGCGAATATTCTGGTTCGCCACTAGCGTCAGCGGCATCTGAACGCGCTCGGCGGCACGAAATAAAATCTCTTTAATCACATTCGGACACGCGTCCGCATCAACCCAAATCGCCATATTGTCTCCCCTTAATAACTCTGCCGACTATTGTCGCCTGCATTTCGTTGTTAAGCTATCAATCAGAGAAAACAACGCATAATGACGGAGAATCGTGATGGACAAGAAAATCGGGTTTATCGGCTGCGGTAACATGGGCAAAGCCATCCTTGGCGGTCTGATCGCCAGCGGGCAGGTGTTGCCGGGTCAGATTTGGGTCTATACCCCGTCACCGGACAAGGTCGCCGCGTTGCGCGATCAGTACGGGATCAACGCCGCCGAAAGCGCGCAGGAAGTGGCCCAGGTCGCCGATATCGTCTTTGGCGCCGTCAAGCCGAACATCATGATCAAAGTGCTGAGCGACATTACCTCCAGCCTGAATAAAGAGACGCTGGTGGTGTCGATTGCCGCGGGCGTCACGCTCGATCAGCTGGCGCGCGCGCTCGGCCACGACCGCAAAATCGTCCGTGCGATGCCAAACACCCCTTCACTGGTCAACGCCGGCATGACCTCCGTCACGCCTAACGCCCTGGTGACCTCAGAAGACGTGGCGGATGTACTGAACATTTTCCGCTGCTTCGGTGAAGCAGAAGTGATTGCCGAATCGATGATCCATCCGGTAGTCGGCGTCAGTGGTTCTGCGCCTGCGTATGTCTTCATGTTTTTAGAAGCGATGGCCGATGCCGCCGTGCTTGGCGGAATGCCGCGCGCCCAGGCGTATAAGTTCGCCGCGCAGGCCGTCATGGGCTCCGCCAAAATGGTGCTGGAGACCGGCAAACACCCGGGTGAACTGAAAGATATGGTCTGCTCCCCTGGCGGTACCACCATCGAAGCAGTGCGGGTGCTGGAAGAGCGCGGATTCCGCTCGGCCGTCATTGAGGCCATGACAAAATGCATGGAAAAATCAGAGAAGCTGAGTAAATCCTGATTGCTTCAGTCGGGCGTCAGGCGGCCACTTCGGTGCGGCTGCGCCCGGCATTTTTCGCTCTGTACAGCGCCACGTCAGCCGCCTTTAACCATTCCCGATAATGTCCAAATTGCGGTCCCCAGGGGGCAACGCCTACGCTGATGCGCAGCGCCTCTTTTGGCGCGCACGGTAGCGACAGCGTTTCCAGCCGCTCATGCACCCGGGACATCACGGCGATCGCGCTTTCCGCCGCGGTCTGCGACATAATCACCGCAAACTCATCCCCGCCAAACCGGCCGATGGCATCACCTGACCGCACCGACATCTGGAGCTGGCGCGTGATGGCAATGATCGCCTCATCCCCCACGGCGTGCCCCCAGGTATCGTTGATATTTTTAAAGTGGTCGATATCAATCAGCAAAATCGTGGCGGTGCAGTGGTCACGGCGGCAATGCTCAAATTCATTTCGCAGCAGCATTTCCCAGTGGCGTCGATTAAAGACCCCTGTCATGCCGTCGCGTGTGCTCATCATTTCCAGCCGCTGCTTGTGCTCAGCAAGCCTGACGGCGGTGCGGTGGCTGAGCCAGGCAAACAGCATGGGATAAAGCACCAGCACCGGCAGCGTTAAGCCCCACTCCACCGGGTCGGGGTTAAAGACGGCCACGCGGCCGACAAGCGGCAGCGTCACCAGCGCGGAGAGCAGGGTCAACAGGATCCCCGGAATAAACAGACGACAGCCCCCGGAGCCCATCATGTTCATCCCTACCATCATCACCAGCGCCGCCGTGGGTAACGCGCTCATCCCCATCACGCCGATCCAGAGCCCGGCAATGATGGCATCGATCTTAAGATTGAATACTTCCTGCTGATGAGGTGACGCGGCCCGGCAGGATAACTGCCAGGCGAAATGGGGCCAGACGAACGCCCAACCGACCAGTAAAAGCCACCAGCCGCCGGGTAAAAAATGGGTGACCAGCATTCCTGCAACCGGGAAAAACATCACTGCCAGCCCCACGGCGCGCGCCAGCCGAACCCGCCGGGCAAACTGAATGCCAGCGCGGTGAGGGTCATCCTGAGAAAGGGTTAAATTCCACTCTTCCCGAATGCGCTTTTTGTTGTAATACGTTTCATCATTCATCATTTTTGGGAATATTCTGAAACATTTTCCCAAATTATAGAGAGGGGGTCTGCGGGGAAAGTATGAAATTTCGGGTGAGCCGCCGGAGCCGCTCACCCGTTCGAACTACACTTTTTTCTTCAGGCAGGCACTCATGAACTTGCTGCGGTCATCCCCTTTCAGAGACTGTTCGGTGGCCTTGGCATTACACTCGCGCATCTTTTGCTGCTGAGGCGTCAGGCTTTTTTCAGTTGGCTTCGAGGCGCCGTTTTTGAGGCAGTCGCTCATGTAGGTCTTGCGAGCATCGCCCTTCAGACTCTGAGACGTCGCCTGTTGATTACAGGTGGTCATACGCTGCTGCTGCGGCGTTAACGTTTTCTCTTCCGCGTTCGCCGAGGCGACCAGGAACAGGCCGGAGAGCAGAGTAACCAGTAATGTTGTTTTCATTGCACCATCCTTTTGTGAACATTCCCTGTAAGTCTGGTTCGTGACAGGAAAAAAACCACCCGGCAGATGTGATTTCCGCCGGGATTTTTATCATTTCAGACCCAGCGCCGCCTTCATGGTGTAGAACAGATCCGTTTGATCCGTCAGGCCTACCACGTTTGCCGCGTGCGGGCCGTAGGCGGCAATGCGCAACTGGGTGCCCGTGTGCTCCATGGACTCTTCTTCAGAGTTACCGTAGCTCATCACCATGACGGCACCATCTTTGGTGTTCAGCGCCTGCGTCAGGCCAGGGGCTTTGGTATCTGGCGGAATGATCTGGCTGGCGTGCGCGTGGTCCGCGGTGACGATCACCAGGGTGTTACCGTCTTTTTTCGCGAACGCGAGCGCCTTCTGCACCGCTTCGTCCAGATCGACGGTTTCGCCAATCTGACCGCACGGATTTGCCGCATGATCCTGCTTATCGATTGACGCGCCTTCTACCTGCAGGAAGAACCCTTTTTCGCTCTTGCTCAGCAGAGAGATCGCTTTATCGGTCATCGCCGCCAGCGTTGGTACGCTGTCCGTGCGTTTCGGGTTTGGCGTACAGGTCACCGCAGGCTTATCGATATTGCCGTGATACGAGGCTTTTGGACCTTCCCAGCGCACGGGCATGTTGCCGTCGGAGAACAGCCCCAGCAGCGGCTTGTCCTGGTTCGCCTCGCTTATCGCCGCCAGAGCATTTGCGTCACTCACCAACTGATAGCCACGAGCCTGCGCCTGCTCGCGCAGCGTTTTGCCCTGCCATTCGCCCGCCGTCGCGGTTTCCGCGAAGGTTTTCGCGCCGCCGCCCAGCGTCACGTCAGGACGTGCGTTCAGCAGTTGTTCCGTAATCGAGCCTTTCCCGCCTTTTTCCAGCGCATTTGTAGGGCATTTTTCGCTGGTCACTGACGGGCCGTAGCACTTACGCGAGGTGACGTGTGCCACCAGCGCCGCAGGCGTCGCATCCTGAAGTTCAGCGGTGGAGACGTTGCCGGTCGCCAGGCCCGCCGCTTTTGCCATCTCCAGAAGGGTTTGATGATCGTGTTCGTGAATATCCACGCCCAGCGCACCATTATAGGTTTTCACGCCGGTGGACCACGCCGTGGCAGAGGCCGCGGAATCCGTTACGTAATCCGGTTTACCGGTTTTTTTATCCAGCGCGTAGTGGGTATATTGTCCGGTCAGCGGTAAGGCATCGATACCTTTAAAAAAGCCGCCCGCTCCCTCGGCATAATTTCGCGCCGCCGTGATTTCGGAATCGCCCATTCCATCGCCAATCAGCAGAATAATATTTTTTGCCGGCTTCTCATTCAGCGAAGCGCGAATAGCGGCCGTTTGATCTTCTGATAAACGGCGCGCGCCGCCAGGCTGGGTGATATCCCCTTTTGCCGCACGATTATCCAGCACGCTGGTTTGCGTCGTATCTGCATAAATGGCAGGGGTAATTAACAGGGGAAGTAATGCAATGAAAAGTGCGCTCTGTTTCAATTTATTTTCTCCATGTACAAATACATAAAAATAAAAACAGAGCGACTATAGGCATCCTGCATGACAATTCTATGACACGTCGTTACGTCCTGTGACGGTTTAGCTGCGCGGATGCCTTAACAGCTTCTTTACGTACTGGTGGAGCATCTCCGCATCCTCAACCGGTACCTGCGATTCAGGCCTGACGCTCTCCAGCGCGCCTTCCACGCTCTCAATCAACGCCTGCTGATCGGTTTTCGCCATTTGTCGCAGCAAAGCGGTGACCACAATCTCTAGCGCTTCGACCTGAGCCACCAGCTCTTTTGACTCTTCTTCCTTTTGTGCCAGCTTGACCAGCAATTCAGCAATGAGGTTTTTCATCGTGCCAGTTCCTTTTCAGTTTTGTCTGACGTTATCACTCTGAATCCCTATTGCAAAGAGAAGAAATTAATTATGGTATGCAAAAGTGACACAGGAACAAAAATAAAGAGGTAGCGCCGTGAGCGAAACGTTTTTCTATAAAAAGACGCCGCATTTTGTTATATAAAAATGCGGCTACCATAAGAATATATAATACATCTACTAAAGTGTTATCTCGCCGATTTGGCCTCCGCCATTTGTCTGCGGCGTCGCAGCGCAATAGCCAGCTGGATAATATTGATTAAAACAACAATCGCTGTCGCTGCAAATACCCAACGAAAACCGGCCATTGCGGAAACGGATGCGCCAATAAGCGGACCGGCAACATTCCCCAGATACATAAATGACTGGTTATATCCAAAAATTCGCCCCGTCACCTGGTCGCTGGAATATTTGACCAGCAGGGTCTGTACCGCAGGCAACATGGCGCCGTCAGCAAAGCCGAGCAGAAATCGCAATATGCCAAGCTGAAGCGGAGAAGTGACAAACGACATCGCGAAGAAGAGCACCACCGCAAAGATCAGCGTCGCCATCAGGATGCGCGCCGTGCCGATCCTGTCCCCCAGTTTACCCAGACGCGGCGCGGAAATCAGGGCGGATACGCCCGGCACGGCGGCAATCATGCCGCTCAGAAAAGCGATATTCGTGCTATCCGGCTCCATCGACTTGATAAACAGCGCCAGAATCGGACCGACCGAACCGTTGCAGAGCTGGATCACCATGGTGGTCACAAACAGGCTAATCATCAGCCCCGGATAAGGCAGCGAGGCGAAAACGGCCTTGCCGCTGAGGCGTTCAGATTTACTGATAACCGGGCGCCCCCCTTCTTTAATCAGAAAGAGCGTGACCAGAAAACTGACCACCAGCAGGATCGCGGTGATAATAAATACCGCGCGCAGCCCGACGTGATCCGCCAGAAAGCCCCCCAGTAGCGGCCCGCCGATGACGCCGCTGATCTGTGCCGTGGAGAGCGTACTCAGCGCCCAGCCGCTTCGCTCGCGCGGCACCTGAGAGGCGACCAGCGCCATGGCGTTTGGAATATACCCGGACGTCAACCCCATCACCGCCCGCAGGAAAAACAGCTGCCAGACGTTGGTGGCGAAGGCCTGCAGCAGAATGGCAATCGCCATCCCGAGCGAGGCGCGCAGCAGCATCAGTTTACGGCCTTTTCGATCTGCCAGGCTGCCCCACATCGGTGACACAATGGCGGAGACCAGAAACGTGACGCTGAACGTCAGACCGGACCACATGGAAAGCGCTTCATGCGAGGTCACCCCCAGCTGCGACACGTACAGCGGCAGGAACGGTAAAATCTGGCTGATGGCCAGCCCGGTAAAGAAGCAACCGAACCAGACCGAGATAAGATTAACTTTCCAGGATTCCATAACGAAATAGTCTTCATTTTTAGGCGAATTCGCCGACAGATTAGCAAGTTACGCGTGTCAACGTCGCACCAGAGATGCGGCCTGACAGACTTTGGTGTTTTATCTTCCCAGTCATCATATTTGTGAAATAAGTCACAATTCATCCATTTTCTGGCGGAATATTATGCTTTATCGGCAGAGGCCAAAACCGCGCATTCCCAGATGAAAATGGTTAGCATGCGCCGCGTTATACTCCGGCCCCAGGCCGTTCCCGTAGTAGCCACAGCTCGCCGCCAGCATGGCCTTCAGCCAGGGCTGCGTTGTTGTCGCCTTCCAGCCATTCAGCACCGTGACGCGTTCACCGTTCGCCAGACGAAAAGCGGCAATATCCAGCGCCTCCGCCGTGGCATGTTCACTGCGGCGCGCGTCAGGGCGGTGATAAATATTGCGGCAGGCAAAGCTGCCAAGATGGTCGATACGCGCGAGCTCACTGCCCGTATAGCGTTTTGTTAGCGGCCGGGCCTGCTGGCTGATAAAGAGGGCTGAGCTGAGCGCCAGCGGACAGCTGGCAAGAAAGCTGCTGTTCAGGCCGACAGGGCCGAAGTCACGCACGCGCACGACGTTGTTAAGGGGACACGCGCCGCCGCTGTCCGCTACCGGCTGGGTGCGGATGAGATCGCTTTGATTAGCCTGTAACAGCAGGCTCGCGCACGCCTCGGGAGTTAAACGCCGAAGCTTATACTGAGTGATTCGGCCTGGCGGATCGTCAAGCGTCAGCGGCGTGAAAGGGTTGTAGTAAGGCGGCAACCAGCGGTAACCCAGCGTTGCGATGGTCAAAATGATAAATCCGGTCAGCAGCGTTTTTCCTCTCACTCTCCCCCCTCAACATTCCCCAAAACATTATGGCAGAAGGCCGCGAAACACGCAGGGCATCGTGGTATGTTATTGGCTTTTCGTCAGACTGGAAGAGAGTGAGATGGCTAAGCAGCGCGTAGGTATTGTCTTTGGGGGAAAATCAGCGGAGCACGAAGTGTCATTGCAATCGGCTAAAAATATCGTTGATGCGATCGATAAAAGCCGTTTCGACGTGGTGCTGCTGGGCATTGATAAACAGGGCCAGTGGCACGTTAACGATGCCAGCCAGTATCTGCTCAATGCTCACGATCCGGCACACATCGCCCTGAATCCTTCAGAAGTGAGCGTCGCCACCGTACCCGGCGTCGTGAAGGGGCAGCTTATCGACGCCGGCAATGCACAGGCTCTCGCCCAGATCGACGTCGTCTTCCCTATCGTTCACGGTACCCTGGGGGAAGATGGTTCCCTGCAGGGAATGCTGCGCATGGCCAACCTGCCGTTCGTCGGCTCGGATGTCCTCGGCTCTGCCGCCTGCATGGACAAAGACGTGACCAAACGCCTGCTGCGCGATGCCGGGCTGAATATTGCCCCGTTCGTTACGCTCACCCGCGCCAACCGCGACAAACACACCTTCGCGCAAATTAGCGGAGAGCTGGGTCTGCCGCTGTTTGTGAAGCCTGCAAACCAGGGCTCCTCCGTGGGCGTCAGCAAAGTGACCAGCGAAGCTGAGTTCACACAAGCCGTCCGACTGGCGTTTGAGTTCGACCATAAAGTGGTGGTTGAGCAGGGCATCAAAGGCCGTGAAATTGAGTGCGCCGTGCTGGGCAACGATTTTCCACAGGCGAGCACCTGCGGCGAAGTGGTGTTAAACAGCGACTTCTACTCGTACGACACCAAATACATTGATGATAAAGGCGCGCAGGTTGTCGTGCCTGCGGATCTCGATCCGGCGGTTAACGATAAGATCCGGGCGATCGCCATTCGCGCTTATCAGACGCTCGGTTGCTGCGGCATGGCGCGCGTGGATGTGTTCCTGACGGCGGAAAACGAGGTGGTGATCAATGAAATTAACACGCTGCCGGGGTTCACTAACATCAGCATGTATCCGAAGCTGTGGCAGGCGAGCGGCCTGAGCTACCCGGAATTGATCACCCGCCTGATCGAACTCGCGCTGGAGCGTCACGCCGCCGACAGCGCGCTTAAAAGTTCCGTAAACGGTTAATCGGCGCCCTTCGCCGACTCTGCCTCATCCGCTGTCGTCTCTTCAGGACGGCGGCGGATAATCAACCCCGCCAGCCAGAAACTGATAACCCAGGTCACCAGCCCAACGGCATAGGTTTGCCAGCCTTTTGCCTCAAACCCCAGCAGGCCCACGACACCGTTAAGAATAAAGATCAGCCCGATAGCGAAGGCGTAGTAGTGCCAGTCACGGCGTAGTTTGGACGTGAGCTTCATAACAACTCCGGCAGGAAAAAAAGACATCCTCTCACAGTTTTACGACCAGGTCTGTGGCAGATACGGAAATTCTGAAACGCGACGCAGTTTCACTTAAGTTAATAAATTGTGACGTGCTGCAGAAATCAACAATCCAGGAGGATTCCGTCGCGTAAATTACCACGATTCTGATATTGACAAATGCGATGACCTGTCAAACTCACCCTGTACGAAGCGTATTAACAGAGCGATTTATCCGGAGGTCATCATGGCTGACTTTACATTGTCGAAACCGATTTTTGGCGGAAAACCAAAAACCTCCACGGCGGGTAATATCGCGTATGCCCTTTTTGTCCTGTTCTGCTTCTGGGCTGGCTCGCAGCTGCTCAATATGCTGGTCCATGCGCCTGGCGTTTATGAACACCTGATGCAGGTGCAGGATAACGGACGCCCGCGAGTTGAGATTGGCTTTGGCGTCAGCACCCTGTTCGGCCTGATTCCCTTCCTCGCGGGATGTATGATTCTGGGCGTTGTGGCATTAGTGCTGCGTTTTCGCCGCCGCCGTTAAAGCCCCATACAGCGAGCCCGGCGATCGTCCACGCGTTTTGCGAACCACGCGGTGGTCAGGTTACGCGTGATCTTCGGGCTTTCCAGCTGAATACCCGGCAGGATAGCCCTCGGTAACGTTTTCCCGCTTTTCTGCTCTGCAAGCGCAAACACCTTCTTGTACAGATCCGTTTTCTCAAAGGCCAGGCTGTCGCCTTTCTCAAGCTGGCGGCGAATGTCGCTGTTGCTCAAGCCAAGCGTTGTCGATAATTTCCGTACGGCAAGCTCGGTGCTTCCCGCCTCGCTGCTGCCGTAAGCGATGAGATCGCCGTCAAGCGCCAGCTTAACGCCACTTGCGCGGCTGACCGCACTCTGGAATGCCGCATTACGGCTGGCATACCAGCCGGCGTTAAAGTCGGCAAAGCGGTACAGCGGCTCATCGTAGTTCGCCGGGTAGTTCAGCAGGTGATACGTGCCGAACCACAGTCCGCCGCGCAGGGAGAAGACCTCCTGGCGCACCGTACCGTCGATTTTCCACGGATAGCCGTCGGTGTGTTTCTCCGCGAACGCGATGCTTACCTGCATTGGGCCACCGGTATGGACCGGATTCAGTGAGCCAAACAGCTTCTGCCCCATTGGGACCATGCTGATGAAATCATCAAAGATGGCGCTAAGCTGTTTTTCGGTTTTCACCGTATCCAGCCGTTCGCTGTAGCTTTTGCCGTTCGGCGAGGTGATTTTAAGCGCGGTATGCACGAGGAACACCGGGATATGCATGGACTCCGCGCGGCGGTCGATCTCTTTCCAGGCGATTTTATTCAGCCCCGGCACAGCCGGATCTGACTGGTACATCGACTCCTGCTGTGCCACCGCCAGCACCGAACAGATGTTCTCCTCGGTCGGCGCGATCTTTTGGCTTTCAAAGGTTTTTGCCAGCGCGTCTGCCCACGCATTGCGATCTTTCACGCTGGCGGGCATTTTCTGCCGCACAACGCTCGCCACATCAACGGGCTTCTCGCCCTTTTTGAGCGGAGCGGCCCCCTTTTCGGCACAGCCTGCCAGCACAAAAGCGGCCAGAATGGTCAACGGTAACGCGCGCGGTACGGCAAAAGGCATAGCAACGTCCTGTATTAGCTAAATGTGTTAGTGACTTCCTGCAGGTCACGATCGTCCAGCTCGCGTTCAAAGCTGCGCAGACGTTTGTAGATGGACATCAGTTCCACCAGCGTGGTCCAGGAGCTGATCAGGTACTGGAATGAACTTCTGACCTGATCGAAAACGTTAGTAATTTGGGTCATCAGTCCCAGGGTAATTGTCCCTGCAACAATTGACGGGAACAACAGGACTATTCCAAAAACAGTATCGGCCTGAAGATATAAAATACGAGCTATGTTGAAATACATGTAGTGGAAGTAGAGCTTAAAGTAGTTAAAACGGACGTTCTGAAATAACTCTTTTACCGTTGGTGGCGCAGCTCGTGATGGGTCATCCTCACCGTAAACAAGTTCTTTACGGTAAGCCGCTTCCACGCGCTGATTTTTAAATTGTAACCCCGGCAATTTGATCCCCACCACAGCAAGAAGCCCCGTTCCCATAAGAGACCAAACCAGTGCCGCAATAACCAAACCATAGGGTAAATGACCAACAACTGGAAGTTCAGGCACATGGGGTGAAAGTGCAATCAGAATCGGTAAAAAAGCGATAAGTTTCATCACAGCATTAAGCAAGCTGACCCCCATGTCCTCCAGCGTTGAGGCAAAACGCATGGTGTCTTCCTGCACACGCTGTGCAGCACCTTCGATGTGCCGCAGTCGTTGCCAATTTGCCATGTAATATTCGTTCATAGCTGTACGCCAACGGAAAACGTAATGGCTAACGAAGAAATTGTTCAGCACTGCCACTGTTACTGCAATCATGGCAATGCCGGTAAAACTAACGAGACTGGCATAGAGTTCACCAATCGGAACCTTATTCGGGGCGCTTAGCGCTTTTTGGATCAAATCGTAGAAGGGTGCATACCATGCATTAATTGCAACGCTCACTTCCACCATGAACCAGGTAACGAAAATGATCAGTGCAGATCCCAAAATCGACCAAAACTGCCAACGATGCGGAGAATACTTGAACCAGAAGAGCGCAAACAGCCCCACACATACCGTGTAGTAGGCATAAAATACGATAAAGCTGAGCGACCAGAAGCGCGCTGCGCTAATCGGCACCTCGCCTGTCGCCCCCGTGATGCGCGTCAGCCATGCGCCGCCGCCCGCCTGCCAGAAAATGACAGCGATCAGTGCCCAAATAAATGCCGACAGGAAAAAAGGCCCCGGCTTTGGGAAAAAAGACTTAAACATAATGCTTCCTTCTTGTTGTTATGGCTGTTGCTGTGTACAACACGTCACCACACGAAAACCTGCCCGAGCCAGCCTCCCGGCTCCGGCAAAAAGGTCAGACCCGATCGTTAATTATTAGTTCGCTTTCCAGTTTTCAAGAATTGTTTCGGTGCGTTTCACTGCGAGAGGATTCGCCGGCGCAATGAAGTTACGCCAGACGTCGTTGTGATGGTTAATCAGAATCTGTGCGTCAGCAGCCGGGCGGTTGGATGTGGTATGGGCATCTTCCGCCACGGTGATGTGATAACCCCGGCTAACGCCGTTCTTGATCGTCGCATCGACGCAGTAATCGGTGGCGCAGCCGCAGATGACAAACTCGCGAATGCCCTGCTCCCGCAGCAGCGTCTCAAGCCCGGTGTTGTAGAAGGCATCACAGGCCGTTTTGGTCACGTAAAGCGCCTCAGCAGGCTGATGGAGTTCAGGCAGTAGCGCAAACCCTGCACTCCCCTCTTCCAGCCCCCCGGCCTCGGTGTGCTGTATAAAAATCACCGTGTCGGCTGCCTGCGTAAGCTGGTTGATCAGAGAGACACACTTTTCGCGCTGATGACGCGGGGTTTCAAACACCCCGTTCTGCATATCGACAACCATAACCACACGCTTCTCAGACATACCGTTCTCCGTAAAATTGAGTGACACTGGTGCCTATCATAAGCCCGATGTCACAAAATGGGAGATGGCCCGCAAGTAAATTGTTCATATTTACCCATGGTTACGTTTTTCTCGCTATCGTTATGCAATTCGGGGCATTGCACGGTACCGATTAGTAGTATAAATACCCATTACTTTCCTCATTCACTTCATGGATGCTTTTCGTTGAAACGTTGTCTGCTCTCTTTTGCCGCGCTGTGTGCGGTGAGCTTCTCTACCGCCCAGGCAGCCCAACCGCTGACGGCTCCCGTTTTAGCTTCAGATATTGCCGATCGCTACGCGAACCTTATCTATTACGGCAGCGGCGCGACCGGAATGGCGATGGTCGTCATCGACGGAAACCAGCGTGTATTCCGCAGCTTTGGCGAAACGCGCCCGGGAAATAACATTCACCCGCAGCTGGATTCCGTCATCCGCATCGCATCCTTAACTAAGCTCATGACCAGCGAAATGCTGGTGAAACTGCTCGACCAGGGCGTGGTGAAGCTCGACGATCCGCTCAGCAAATACGCGCCGCCAGGTGCCCGCGTACCCACGTATCAGGGGACCCCGATCCGGCTTGTGAACCTTGCTACCCACACCAGCGCCCTGCCGCGTGAGCAGCCAGGCGGAGCGGCGCATCGTGACGTGTTTGTCTGGCCAACGCGCGACCAGCGCTGGAGCTATCTGAGTACCGCCACGCTGAAAGCAGCACCGGGCTCGCAGGCCTCTTATTCAAACCTGGCGTTCGACCTGCTGGCGGATGCCCTCTCAACGGCGGCTGGCAAACCCTACACGCAGCTGTTTGAAGAGCAGATCACCCGTCCGCTCGGCATGAAAGACACCACGTTTACCCCGTCCCCGGACCAGTGCCGTCGCCTGATGGTGGCGGAGAAAGGTGCCAGCCCCTGTAATAACACGCTGGCGGCCGTGGGCAGCGGCGGCGTTTACTCCACGCCGGGCGACATGATGCGCTGGATGCAGCAGTTCCTTTCCTCGGATTTCTACTCGCGCAGCAGCCAGGCCGATCGTATGCAGACCCTGATTTATCAGCGTACTCAGCTGCATCGGGTCATCGGGATGGACGTACCGGGTAAAGCCGATGCGCTCGGCATGGGCTGGGTCTATATGGCACCGAAAAATGGCCGTCCGGGTATTATTCAGAAAACCGGCGGCGGCGGCGGGTTCATCACCTATATGGCGATGATCCCGCAGTCAAACGTGGGCGCGTTTGTGGTGGTGACCCGCTCTCCGCATACGCGTTTCGTCAATATGAGTGACGGTATTAATAACCTGGTGGCAGAACTGAGCGCCAATAAAGCCCAGGTGCTTACCGCGTCCAACTGATATTAATATTCCGTGGGCAAGCGGTTGATGCTGACCAGCTTGCCCCGGCTCATATTGATATAGTTTCCCTGTCGCAGGGCGGCCAGAACTTCGGCAACAACAGAACGTGAAATGCGTGTGCTTTGCTGAATATGATTCATCACACCGATTTTTGAACGCAGCGTTTCATCCCACTCGGCCATATTTAACAGCATCGCGCGGATCTGGTGATAGGAGTTATTGCCCACCAGCTGCATATCGCGTTTTTCAAGAATGTAATTTATCCAGGATAACCAGCAGAAGGCCTCTTTCCACAGGGAATACTGCTGGATCTGTTGACGGGTAGTTTCCGTGGATAAATAAAAACCGGTGCAGGCCGTTTTAGCCATCACTCTGTATTCCTGAGAGTGATTAATGACCACCGTAGACAGCCCGAAAATAAAAGGTGCCGTCGCAATCCCCACCAGCAGCTCATCGGAAGGGCGATAGACCTCAATAATACCGGTTTGTAATACGATCGTGCGAGGCTCAATTGATTCGCCTGACGTAATTAATTGTTGAGGAGCACATGTAAAAGGGGTACTGGCTGCTATTAACCCCTGTTCGAGCCGGCGTAATTCAGAAAGTGGTTTCGCATTAACGTTCATGCAGACCTCAAGTCATCCGTATTTGTCGGTTCAATATTATTTTTATTGCTTCTGTAAAAAGCGGGGGAAGATAACCCCTCCCCCGCTTTTATTCATTACCAGGTATATTTCACACCCAGGTTTGCGCCCCAGTTCTGGTCAACGTCACCGCCGCCCAGATAAGTGGCATCCGTGTAAGCGCTGAAGTTCTTCGTGAAGCTGAACTGGGTGCCCAGCCCAACACGAACAGCGGATCCTTTCACGCCGTTATCAATGCTGTCACCGTTAATATCGGCATTGTTATCGGCGTCGTCATAAACCCAGGCCAGTTTGAAGTAAGGCGTCAGAGCCTGATCGCCGCCGTAGTTGAAGGTATAACCCGTATCAACACCAAGTTCATAACGCAGGCTATCGTAAGATTGTCCATCAACGCGCATGTCATTGCTCAGACGATAGTCATCACCAGACTGGAACAGACCCGATACGGCTGCGTATGGGGTAACGTAGCCAGAGAGGTTTGGTTTCCAGTCATAGCCCAGCTTCAGCCCAAAACCAACAGCGTCGCTGGTGGTATTGCCGTCAACATACTGGCCGTTGCTCATGTTAGCGGAAAGATCGCTGTTGAAGCGGGTGTAGCTCAGGGAGCTGTCGAGGAACAGATCGTTCGCAAACTTCGCTGACGCGTAGATCATCGCCGTCTGGCTATCCTGATCGACCTGGCCGGTACGATCGCTGATATCTCCCTTCGCGAAACCTGCCGCCCCACCGACGATCCACTTCGCGTTATTACCGTCAATCTGGGTATCCAGACCCACCATAATACCGCTCACGTCCTGATCGTAGCTGATAACGCCATTGTCACCGTCGAAATTGCCGCCGAAGTAGCTCACCCACGCTCCGCCATTATCCGCCAGGCCGTGACGGCTGTTGGTCAGACGCGCACCTACGGTATCCTGTTGCAGATTCCAGATATTGGTATTGGCAGAAGGAATGCTCAGCGCCATATTGGCGTAGTCGGTCAGCGCTTTCTGCTGGAGGACAACGGTGTCACCCTGCTGCTGCGCCTGGTAGGTATAGGCCCCTAAATCGGCTCTGTTTGCAGCAGTAAAGCTGGCTGCAGTATCCGCATTATTGTCATAGATGCGGACGATCTCTTTGTTTTTGTAATCAGCAACGGAACCAACTCCGGTCGCGTCATCGATACGGACCTGATAGTTACCGGCGACGTCACCGTTGACCGCCAGATGGCCGTCAGAGTTAATGGCCACTACGCCGTAGTCATAATCAGCGCTGCGCTTATCGTTAGTGATATAGCGTGCGTTGTTCAGATCGCTGTTCAGCACGTAATCACGGCTGGCAACGTTCAGCACGCCGCCATCGGTCAGTACCATATTGTGCGTATCAACCTGACCCAGCCCCAGCGCCAGCTCTGCACCGTTATCCACGGTGATGGTGTTGGCATAGAGCTCGGCCGTTTCTTCCGTCAGCGCCGCACGGCTATCGCTGTCCAGATACAGATGGTCGGTAGCCACGCCGCCGCTGTCGCCGATATTCAATGAGGACGCATTGGTCAGAGTGATGGCATCCGCCAGCAGGCCTGAGTTTTCAACGTTGACCTGAGACTGGTTGTTGACCGTCAGGGTGTCGATGTTAGACACCTTACGGGTATCCCACTCGGAACCGTTGTCCAGCGCGATGTTAAACAGACCGCTCTGATACACCGCTTCGCCCGCAACATGTCCGTTGTCGTCATAGGTGGAGTCCGGCCAAATGCTGTTAGGGGACAGAGCGTTCCAGTCTACGTTGCTGTAGCCCTGGCCATACATCTGCGCCGTGCCGATAGCCTCGACGCTGGACTGTGCTGCGCCGACCCATTTGCTGCCGTTGGTAAGCGTCACATCCAGCTTATCGGTGCCATCCCAGCCGTTGGTGGTTGGGTTATAGATGCCGTCTTCGGTGGTATCGGTTGCCGGATCGCCGTTCGGGTAGAAGTTGTTGTCGAAGGTGCTGGAGAACAGAATATCGCCAGTAACGGTGGAATGATCGAACGTGGCGGTGGTTTGCATCGCGTTATCAGACGCGCTGGCGGCCACAATCAGCGCCGCATCGTCTGCCGCTGTCGCGCTGGTTTCACCATAGTCGCTCGGCTTCGCGGTTTGACCGTAGAATCCGCTGGTACCTAAATCGCTGTACGCACCGGAAGTCAGTACCGAATCTTTCACCAGTAGCGTGTCGGTAAAGACGTTGCTGCTGTTGGCTACGCCTTCAACGCCGTCGTATGGCGTATTATCCAGCTCCTGGTACCCCTGCGTCAGGGTAATCCCCGCGACGTGAGAATTATTCTGGATAACAATATCCGATTCCACATCCAGGGTAATCGCATTACCCAGATCGTACGTATCCAGATAGTGTCTTTCCGTATTTTCCCCATTCACGACATCATACGCATAATGCTCGTACGTATCGTTAAGGGTGGAATTATCAACGGTCAGGCTAAAACGATCGTATTGCGTATGATGGGTGCCATCAGCATCCACGCCATCAGCACACGTGGTGGTCATACACTCAGAAGTAATCATGCCGTTAATGGTGCTATTGGAAATACTCAACGCATTCGCCCGGCCATTGATGCCATCATCCAGGTAGTACGTTGAAATAACACCATTCACGGTGGCTTTATTAATCACGGGATAAATATCACCATCATGGATGGCATCCGAGTAATCCCAGTCGGCATAACCATAATACCAGGGGGTGGACGCTGTATTATCGTATCCGAAGGTATTATATGTCGTACCGGAAATATCCTTCGCATTGGCCTGAGAAGCGATAGCCAGGGTGCAGGCTAATGCAAGTTGAGATACAACGAGTTTCTTTTTCCATGTTTGCATTGGGTCATCCCTCCTCAGGGACGTAAGCAAGTTTGTCCATCAATGAATTTGCAATATTTAATTGCGGAGGGAATTATGCAGTTTCATTTCGAAAAGGTTCAATGAATGTTTCCATTAAGTCCGTATTCAGACAAAAAACACATTCAGACCACAAACCATAAGGCGTCATAAAATAAATATTATAAAAACAGAATGTTAATACACGGCTAAACCAATCGGAAAAACACACCGAAAAATAATAAATCATTTTTAATTATGCATTCATTTCCATATAGAAATAACACGAATATTTCATTCTCCTCTCAGCGTTATACTAACCTGCATTATATATTATTTATGACAGGCAAACTCACCTGCCGCATTTCACAAAAGCAAAATGCCCACTTTAGTAAAACACCCGTCTTCACTTTGATGTACACTAGCCCTCTTTGTTCCACAAACATCAGGCATACCATGACCGATTTAATTGCACGCCCACGCCGCCTGCGCAAGTCACCTGCACTGCGCGCTATGTTTGAAGAGACAACCCTGAGCTTAAACGATCTGGTGTTGCCGATTTTTGTTGAAGAAGAGATCGATGACTACAAGGCCATCGAAGCCATGCCGGGCGTCATGCGCATTCCGGAGAAATATCTGGCGCGTGAGATCGAACGTATCGCTAACGCGGGGATCCGCTCGGTGATGACCTTCGGCATCTCCCACCATACTGACGCGACCGGCAGCGACGCGTGGAAAGAAGATGGCCTCGTCGCCCGCATGTCACGCATCTGCAAAGAAACCGTGCCGGAAATGGTGGTGATGTCCGACACCTGCTTCTGTGAATACACCTCGCACGGCCACTGCGGCGTACTGTGCGATCACGGCGTGGATAACGATGCTACCCTGCTTAACCTCGGCAAGCAGGCTGTTGTCGCGGCCGCGGCAGGCGCAGATTTCATCGCACCTTCTGCCGCGATGGACGGACAGGTTCAGGCGATTCGTCAGGCCCTGGACGCGGCCGGTTTCACCGACACCGCCATCATGTCCTACTCCACCAAATTTGCCTCCTCCTTCTACGGCCCGTTCCGTGAAGCAGCCGGTACGGCGCTGAAAGGCGATCGCAAAACCTATCAGATGAACCCGCTGAACCGCCGCGAAGCGATTCGTGAATCCCTGCTCGATGAAGCCCAGGGCGCAGACTGCCTGATGGTAAAACCGGCTGGCGCGTACCTGGATATCCTGCGCGACATCCGCGAGCGCACCGAGTTGCCGCTGGGCGCTTATCAGGTGAGCGGTGAGTACGCGATGATCAAATTCGCCGCCCTGGCGGGTGCCATTGATGAAGAAAAAGTGATCCTGGAAAGCCTGGGGGCGATCAAACGCGCGGGCGCGGATCTGATCTTCAGCTACTTCGCGCTGGATCTGGCCGAGAAGAAAATTCTGCGTTAATCCGCTTTAGCGCCGGGTGGCGGCTTCGCCTTACCCGGCCTACGCTCTGCTCAAATCTTCACCCAACTGCAATACAACCGACATCTGCCCCTTCTACTGTCTTCGCAAGACGGCAGGAGGAGTGACCATGTTTAGCCTCGATAGCGTTCTCGACGATCTTTGGCCTCAGGCGAGGCCCGCACCCTGGCAAAAAAGTCTGTTAAAAAGACTGTTCTACGAAGACGAATTTCAGCAATTTGCCGCAGCCCACCGCCATCTGAAAGGCCTGGATATGGTGGAGCAGGTTCTGGAACACCTGGATATTCTCTGCACCGTTTCCGCCCGCGATCTCGAACAAATCCCCGAACATGGCCCGCTGGTCATCATTGCCAACCACCCGACGGGTACGCTGGACGGACTGGCGCTGCTGTATGCCGTCTCCCGCGTGCGGCGCGATGTTAAAGTCGTGACCAACCGGATGCTAACCCACCTTGAGCCCCTCAGCTCGCTGTTTATTCCGGTGGACAATATGGGCGGCAGGACGGCGAAAACGTCCCTGGTGCAGATGGAACAGCATCTGCAAAACGCGGGCGTGCTGATCTTCTTCCCGGCAGGCGAAGTGTCCCGCCCCACGCGCAAAGGCATTCGCGATAAAAAATGGCACTCCGGCTTTATCAAACTTGCCGGCAAGCTGCGCGCCCCGCTGCTGCCGGTGCATATTCAGGCGCATAACAGCCTGCTCTTTTATGCCAGCACGCTGGTCTCCCCGACGCTGTCGATGCTGCTGCTGATGCAGCAGATGTTCCGCCGCCGCCACAGCCAGCTGCCGATCAAAATCGGCCAGCAGATTGCGTGGCATCACTGGCACAGCGCTAACCTTTCGTCGCGTGAGATGGCCGAGCAGTGCCGTCAACACGTGATGCGTCTTGGCAAGGGAGTGCCCGGCGTCTTTAAAACCCAGTGCGCCATTGCCCGTCCGGAAGACCGGGCCACCCTGAAACGCGCGCTGGCGCAGGCCGAATGTCTGGGCAAAACCAGCGACGGTAAAACCATCTATCTTTGGCAGCGAAACGGTCAGGAAGACGCCCCGCTGCTGCGCGAGCTGGGCCGCCTGCGCGAGATTGCCTTTCGCGCGGTGGAGGAAGGGAGCGGCAAACGTCGGGACACCGACAGCTACGACGATGATTATCTGCACCTGATCCTGTGGGATGAGGAGGATCTGGAGATCGTCGGGGCGTATCGCTTTATGCCGACGGCCATGCAGATCGAAAAGCGCGGCGTTGAGGGGTTGTACAGCTATAGCCTGTTTCACTACGACGACAAAATGCAGGACGTGCTGGAACACGGCATTGAGCTGGGGCGCAGCTTTATTCAGCCGCGCTACTGGGGGCGCCGCGGCCTGGACTATTTATGGTCCGGCATTGGGGCTTATCTGGCGCGTTATCCGCACTACCGCTACCTGTTTGGCCCGGTCTCGATTTCCGGTGGCTTACCGCCTGCCGCGCGGGATCTGCTGGTCGCCTTTTACCGCCTGTGGTTCCCGGCGACGCATCCGCTCGCCGCCTCGCGCCAGCCGTATCCCGCGTCCCTGCCGGACGTGCTGGCGCAGTTTCGCGGCGTGGATTACGTGGACGATCTGACGAAGCTGAAATCCCTGCTCGGCAATCTTGGCTGCGGCATTCCGCCGCTCTACAAGCAATATTCCGAGCTGTGCGAGCCCGGCGGCGTGCAGTTTATTGATTTTGGCAGCGACCCGGCGTTCAACAACTGCGTCGACGGGCTGGTGCTGGTGGATTTGTGTTACCTGAAGGCGAACCGCTATCAGCGGTATATTGAGGCGCACCTTTAAATGTGCGGTATTCTGTAGGCCGGGTAAGGCGTAGCCGCCACCCGGCAATTGTGCACCGTTTTCGCCGGGTGGCGCTGCGCTTACCCGGCCTACGGGAGCGACGGGTTAAGGACGGTAAAACGGCTTATCGCCCAAAATCGTCGCCCGCTGCATAATCCGGCGCTGCGGCAGATAGTCCGCATTGGCATAATGCTGCGTCACGCGGTTATCCCAGATCGCCAGATCGTTCTCCTGCCAGCGCCAGCGCACCTGGAACTCCGGTTTGGTGATATGCGCAAACAGGAAACCTAACAGCGCCTCACTCTCTTTTTCCGTCACGTCCACGATGCGCGTGGTGAACCCTTCGTTCACAAACAGCGCCTGTTTGCCCGTCACCGGATGGGTCCGCACCACCGGGTGCAGCAGCGGAGGATGTTTCGCCACAGCCTCCTGCCAGCGCTGATGTTCCTCTTCCGTTTTACGGTACTTGTACTCCGGGAACGATTTTTTGAAGTCGTGCTCCGCCCGCAGCCCGCTCAGCAGCGTCCGAAGCGGCGCGGAGAGCGCCTCATACGCCGCAATCCCGCTGGCCCACAGCGTATCGCCCCCCGTCTCCGGCAGCCGTTTCGCCGCCAGAATCGCCCCCGCAGGCGGCGTGTCGATGAAGGTCACATCGGTATGCCAGTTATCATTATCCGGCGGGTTATCATTGTGGGTGTCGAGGACGATAATCTCCTCCACCCCTTCCGCATGCGGATAGACCGGGTGGATATGCAGATCGCCAAAGCGCAGGGCCAGCGCGCGCTGCTGCTGCGGGGTGATCGCCTGCTCGCGCAGGAACACCACCTGATGGCGCAGCACCGCGTGGTACAGCTGCTCAAACTGGTTATCGCTCAGCGGACGGGTCACATCCAGGCCCGACACCTGTGCACCAATGTACGGCCCCAGCGGGGTGATGGTCAGACGTTCACTCATTGTATTTCTCCATGCCAGGGCGTCAGACGGCGCTGTAACGCGCGCAGCCCCAGTTCTAATCCGAAGGCGATCGCGGCGATCACCGCGATCCCTGCCAGCACCACGTCAGTCGCCAGGAACTCTCCCGCCGACTGCACCATAAACCCAAGGCCGCGCGTGGCCGCAATCAGCTCCGCCGCCACCAGCGTGGACCAGCCCACGCCGAGGCCGATGCGCAGCCCGGTTAAAATCTCTGGCAGTGCGCCCGGTAAAATCACGAACAGCAGCACCTGCGTACGGCTAGCCCCCAGCGACTGCGCCGCGCGGATCCGCACCTGCTGGGCGCTCTTCACGCCCGCCAGCGCCGACATGGCCACCGGGGCGAAAATCGCCAGATAGATCAGCAGGATTTTTGACGTTTCACCGATGCCGAACCAGATCACCATCAGCGGCAGATAGGCCAGCGGCGGGACCGGGCGGTAAAGCTCAATCAGCGGGTCGAGGATGCCGCGCACCGTCGGGCTCAGCCCCATCGCAATCCCCACGGGAATGCCGATAATCACCGCCGCCAGCAGCGCCACCAGAATGCGCGCCAGGCTGGCACCTAAGTGCTGCCAGAGCGTGGCATCCATAAAGCCCTGCGGCCCGGCGATGGTAATGAGTTTGGTCAGCACCTGTCCCGGCGGTGGCAGAAACAGCGGGCTGACCCACTGCAGGGCAGCAACTGCCCACCACACCGCCAGCAGTACCAGCAGCGTGCCGACGCTCAACGTGATGTGACGTGAGAAAGGCCAGCGCAGCGCCAGACGCGTGCGGCGCGTTTTTTCACTGAAGACGATGCTCATGAGAAGGCCTCCCGCTGTTCAAACACGCGGCTTAAAACGTACTCACGCTGTTCGATAAACAGCGGATCGGATTTGATGCTGCGCACGGGTTCCCCCGCGACGTAGCGGCGGGCGAATTCCAGCGGCAAGCGCTCCAGCACGCGACCCGGCCCCGGCGAGAGCAGCACCAGCTCGGTGGCCATAAATACCGCCTCTTCGATATCGTGGGTAATCAACAGCACCTGCTTGCCCGTCTCATGCCAGAGGCGCAACAGCAGGGTTTGCATCTGCTCGCGGGTGAAGGCGTCGAGCGCCCCGAACGGCTCGTCCAACAGCAACAGCTGCGGATTCGCTGCCAGCGCGCGGGCAATCCCGACACGCTGTCGCTGGCCGCCGGAAAGCTGCCAGATATAGCGTTTTCCCGCGCCTTCCAGCCCCACTTTTTTCAGCATCGCCCGCGCCGTTTCCAGCCGCTGTTCACGATTGATGCCCGCAAGCTGCAGCCCAAACGCCACGTTTTCCTGCACGTTGCGCCACGGGAGCAGGCCTTCATTCTGGAAGACCACGCCGCGCTCGGCGCCGGGGCCTTCCACCTTTTTGCCTTCCAGTTGAATGGAGCCATGCTGATAAGGGACAAACCCGGCGATCAGATTTAGCAGCGTGGTTTTTCCGCATCCGGACGGACCCAGCACCACCAGCAGTTCAGCGCTGTCCAGCGTCAGGTTGATCTCCTCCAGCGCGGGTTTGCCACCGTAATCAGCAGACAGATTTGTAATATTCAGCATGGCGGACTCCTTATTTCACAAAACGATCGGTCACGTACTGGCTGTAATCCGTCGCTACCGCGGGCACTTTGCCCTGCTCTTTCAGGAAGGTGGCGGTATCAACAATCGCTTTGTTTACCGGCCCGGTCAGTTGCTGCACCTGCTGCGCGGGGGTCAGATAGGTATTGCCCTTCACCAGCCCCGGCACGTCCGCTTCCGGCACGCCGCTCAGGCGGGAAAGTTTTTCCAGGTTGGCGGGCTGCTTCAGCCATTCATCCGGGTTACTGATGTACGGCTGCTGGGCGTCAATCGCGCTTTTCGCGAAGGCTTTCACCACCTCAGGATGTTTCTCGGCGAAGTCTTTACGCACGACCCACACGTCGAGCGTTGGCGCGCCCCACTGACCCACTTTTTCGGAGTCGGTCAGCACGGTGCCGTCTTTTTCCAGTTCATTCACGGCCGGTGCCCACACATAGGCCCCGTCAATGTCGCCGCGCTGCCAGGCCGCAATAATCGCCGGCGGCTGGAGGTTGATAATTTGTACCTGCCCCGGCTTGATGCCCCAGTGTTTCAGCGCTGCCAGCAGGCTGTAGTGGGTGGTGGAGATAAACGGCACGGCGATGCGTTTGCCGATCAGGTCTTCCGGCTTGGTGATGTTTTTCTTCACCACCAGCGCTTCAGAGTTACCGAGCTGCGAGGCGAGCAGGAACACCTCTATCGGCACCTGCTGGCTGGCCGCAACCGCCAGCGGGCTGGAACCGATATTGCCGATCTGCACGTCGCCGGAGGCTAACGCACGCACCACGGACGCGCCGCTGTCGAACTTGCGCCAGTCAACGTTTGCGCCGCTCTCTTTGGCAAAGGTGTTATCCGCCTGCGCGACTTTCGCCGGTTCCGCAGAAGTTTGATACGCGACGGTGACGTCCACCGCCTGCGCCTGAAATGCCCACAGCGCCAGTGCGCCGAGTAGTGTGATTCGCGATGAAATTGCCATAGTACCTGCTCCCCTTGTTGTTATGAGGGCAGTATTTCCAACGCGGGAATTTTGATAAAGGAATAAAAATGAATCGCTCATAACGATTCGTTTTTAGATAAAAAGCGGGAAAGGATAGTTGGTTTTGTGCGTTTGTTTATGCCGGGTGGCGCTACGCTTACCCGGCCTACACATTGTGCGATCCGTAGGCCGGGTAAGGCGCAGCCGCCACCCGGCAAAAAACTCAGCGCTTCGCGTTAAGCTCAGCAATATCCTTTGGCGTAGTGCGACAGCAGCCGCCAATCAGCTTCGCGCCGGCGTCCAGCCACTGGGGCAGATACCCCGCCAGCGTCTCGCACGCTTCGCCGTGGTGGTGCCAGGTTTTGGTCACCGCATCATAATGCTCGCCCGAGTTCGGGTAGACCACCAGCGGCAGCGGCGTCAGGCTTTGCAGGTGCTTCAGTGCCGCCGTGGTGTTTTCCAGCGCGATACAGTTAATGCCCAGCGCGACGATATGCGGAGAGTCGGCCAGCGCGCTGACTACGTCACGCAGCGGCGTGCCGTCGCTCAGGTGTTCGCTGTCACGCAGGGTAAAGGAGAACCACGCCCGGGCGCGGGGATACCCGGCCAGAAGGGTCGCCAGCGCCTTAATCTCGGCAAAAGACGGCAGCGTTTCGCAGGCCAGCAGGTCAGCGCCCGCATCCAGCAGCGCTTCCACGCGCGGACGGTGGAAGTCGGTGAAGGCTTCCGCACTGCGCACGTAGTCGCCGCGATACTCTGAGCCATCCGCCAGATAGGCACCATACGGTCCAACGGATCCCGCCACCAGCAGCGTGCCCGCATGTGGATTTTCAGCCAGATACGCTTCACGTGCCTTACGCGCCAGCTCCACGCTTCTGCCAATCAGCGCCCGGGACTGCGCCTCGTCCAGGCCGCGCGCCGCAAAACCCGCAGGCGTGGCCTGATAGCTGGCGGTGATCGCCACCTGCGCACCTGCGCGGTAATAATCAAGATGCACTTCGCGGATAAGCTCCGGGTTTTCCATCAGCACTTTGGCAGACCAGAGGTTGTCTACCAGGTTACAGCCGCGCGCTTCCAGCTCCGTCGCCATCGCGCCATCCAGCACCACAAACGGCTGCTTTTCAAGGAGGGCGGTAAGCGGATTATTCTGCGACATGTTCGGGCTCCTGCGATGTCATATTTCGGGTCAGATAGTAGGCACCATAACACAGGGCGACAAACGGAATCCCGCAATAAAGGGCAATGCGCTGGCTTGGGTCAAACCACAGGCCGACACAAGCCACCACGCAGAGGATAAAACCGAGTACCGGCACCAGCGGATACCACGGCGCGCGGTACTGCAGTGCAGAGAGCGGTTGCCCGGACTGCAGATGGCGACGACGGAAAACGAAGTGCGACGCGCAAATGCTGATCCAGACGGCCACCACCGCAAAGCCAGAAATCGCCGAGAGCGCGACAAACACCGTGTCAGGCGCCACGACGCTTGAGAACAGCGCCAGAACGCCCCCGAGCATAGAAACCGACAGCGCCGTCAGCGGCACGCCGTTTTTGTTCACGCGGGCAAAGCAGCGCGGGAGCGTTTTCTCATTAGAGAGCGACCACAGCATGCGCCCGGAGGCGTACAGCCCGGAGTTCGCCGCCGAGAGGATCGCCGTCAGGATCACGAAGTTAAAAATATCCGCCGCGTAAGGAATACCGACCTTTTCAAACACCAGCACGAACGGGCTCTTTTCCACGCCCGCCTGCTGCATCGGGATCAGCGCCGCCAGCACAAACACGGTGCCGATAAAGAAGATGATCAGGCGCGCAATGGTGGTACGGATCGCGACCGGAATCACCTTGTGCGGATTTTCCGTTTCCCCTGCGGCGATACCGATAAGCTCGGTCCCGGAGAAGGCAAAGTTCACCGCCACCATGGTCATCAGGATCGGCAGGCCGCCGTGCGGGAACCAGCCCTCGGCGGTGATGTTGCTTAAGCCCGGCGCGGGTGAACCGTCCTGCATCGGGATAAAGCCAAAGACCGCCGCGCCGCCAAGAATAATAAAGGCGATAATGGTGATGACCTTCACCAGGGAGAACCAGAATTCACCTTCCGCAAAAAAGCGCGTTGAGATGACGTTCAGGCCAAAAATCACCACGCAGAAGACCACGCACCACGCCCAAACGGGCACCTGCGGGAACCAGTACTGCATGCAGAACCCGGCGGCGGTAAAGCTCGACCCGAGCGCCACCGTCCAGGTGAGCCAGTAGAGCCACGCCACGGTGTAGCCCGTCGCTGGGCCAAGATAACGCGCGGCATAGACGTGGAACGCGCCGGTTTCCGGCATCGCCACGGAGAGTTCGCCCAGACACTGCATCACCAGCCAGACCACCAGCGCGCCGATCAGGTACGCCAGCAGCGTGCCCGCCGCCCCGGTCGTGGAAATGATGTAGCCGGTATTGAAGAATAACCCTGTCCCAATCACGCCACCCAGCGAGAGCATGATCAGGTGGCGTGTTTTCATGGTGCGCTTAAGCTGCCCATTTTCTTGTTGTGTTTGCATATTACCTTCTATACGTATGGACATCTAAACATCCAAAGAAGGTGTGTTATACCGCGATTGTTAATAAAAAGCTAGATGACCAGACGCAAACGGGCGCGCCGCGCACTGAGTCTGGGGTGGGTTGTGAGGATGACATAGAGAATCGGACGCCAGGCCATAAGCACCTCCGCAAGCAGATACTTACAGCATGGTGCGGGAAAAGGCGATCTTCGGTCAGTCGAAAGTGGTATCCGTAAAGCGCGAAGTCATACCGTAACACTGCCCGCAGGACGGGTAAGGCGCAGCCGCCACCCGGCGCAAGGTTGGTAATTCTCACAATCGGTTCTATAGTCGTCACAGTTTCTTAGTAACCAGGACTGACTGATGCGCTTTAACGGACTGACTAAAGGTTTCTTTATTTTCATTCTCGCCCTTGTGACCTGGGCCTTCTTCGACGTGCTGTCGCCCTACTTCTCCGCGATACTGTGGGCCGCCATTCTGACCGTTATCTTCAACCCGGTAAAAAACAAGCTGCGCACCGCGCTGGGGGAGCGCAACGGGCTGGCCTCGCTGTTGACCATCGGTATTATCTGCCTGATCGTCTTTATTCCGCTGATGGTGATCCTCTCCTCGCTCGCCATTGAGCTGAATGTGGTTTACACCAAACTGCAGGAGAACAATACCCAGTTCCCGGAAGTGGTGGCGAGCATCTTCAACCACCTGCCTGACTGGGCCAGCGGCTTCCTCGCGGATCACAACCTGACCAACGCGGCGCAGATCCAGAAAAAACTCTCCGATGTCGCCCTGCAGGGCGGACAGTATCTCGCCGGCAGCGCGTTCCTGATCGGCAAAGGCACGTTTGGCTTTGCGATTAGCTTCGGCATCATGCTGTATCTGCTGTTCTTCCTGCTGAAAGACGGCCCGTATCTGGTACGCCAGATCCTCGACTCCCTGCCCCTGTCCGACTTCGCCAAGCAGCACCTGTTCGCCAAATTCGTCGGCGTGTCGCGCGCTACGGTAAAAGGGACGGCGGCGGTGGCCGTGGTTCAGGGCATCCTCGGCGGGATTGCTTTTGCCATTGCCGGTATCGACGGCAGCGTGCTCTGGGGCGCACTGATGGCGTTCCTTTCCCTCGTGCCCGCCATCGGCTCGGCGATTGTCTGGGTGCCCGCCGCTATCTTCCTCTTCGCCACGCACCAGATCTGGCAGGGGCTGTTTATTGTCGGCTTCTTCGTGATCGTCGTCGGGCTGGTGGACAACATCCTGCGCCCGCTGCTGGTGGGGAAAGACACCAAAATGCCGGACTACCTGATTCTGATCTCCACCCTCGGCGGCATGGAGCTGTACGGCATTAACGGCTTTGTGATCGGGCCGCTCATCGCCGCGCTGTTTATCGCCTGCTGGAACCTCTTCTCCGGACGAGATCACGAAGGCAACGCCGAAGAGCTGGACGCGGATTTCATCGAAGAAGGAAAAAATCCTCCAGATTTGTAAGGACGTGACGATAAAGACCACACCAGGCGGCACTGTGCCGCCTTTTTTTTACGCCTTAAATCAAACGTTTTCTATAATTTGAAGAACGCCATCCTACTCATGTCGTAAAAGGATCATCTGGTGCGAATCGCGACGATAACAAACTGGGCCTATGGTGCCACGGTCTGCCTGACCATCGCCTCCGGCATTATCATGCTGTTGGCATCCAATGCTGACACGGCAGAGCGTCAAGCCGTTGAACAGCGACAGCGATTTGATCAGCTCCCAGAGGATGTTGAGACAGACGCCTGGGCACAGTCCGATTTAGCACGCCTCTATGTCATCAAAAAAGATCCGCAGACGTTAAAGGAATACAATAAGTCAGAGAATAACCTTAAGAACATTGAGATACGGCTGGAAAAACTGCGGGACAACGGCGCATCAGATGATGAGCTCTCCCTGCTGCGCGAAGGCATAAAAATCATCGATGAGCTGCAGGACGAACAGCAAACCGCCCTCGCCAGCCTGGAACGCGGTGAAGACGCCCAGGCCGTTGCCTTGCTCTATGGTCAGCCCTATGAGCAGGAGCTGGATCGCGCACAGAATCAGATCGATCACTTTCGCCAGATACTCGACAAGCGCGTTATCGGCTCCGTAAAAGATGCGACAAAAAAATCGAAAGCGCTGCGTACCGCCTCTGAGCTGACGGTCGGCCTGACCGCCCTGCTGTTCCTGTTTGTGCTCGGCTTTATATTAAAGCGCCGCGTGCTGCGTCCCGTGGTGCGCCTGAGCGACGTGGTGCACCGCCTGGCATCCCAGGATTACGCGGTTGAAACGCCCAATTTCAACCAGATTGATGAGATAGGCGATATGGCTCAGGCCATCAGCATCTTCCGTGAAAACGGCCTGGCGCGGCAGCGTCTGGAAAAAGAGCGCGATGCCGACTGGGCCATCCGCGAGCTGCTGGCGCGCATGACCCAGCGGCTGCAGGGCTGTGAGAACTTTAACGATGTGATTAACGTGGCGGAGCTGTTTGCCCCCAATATCGCGCCGGGGATCGCGGGCCGACTCTACGTCCTTGACCGCGAGCCGTGGCAGATGCGCTGCGTCGCGCAATGGCTTTCGCCGATTGGTGAAGAGACGACGTTCCACCCGGACGAGTGCTGGGCCGTGCGTCGCGGGCAGAGTCACCCGCCGGTGAACGGCGAGCCGGATATTGCCTGCTACCATCTTCCGGCATCCCAGGCGGAAAGCGCGCTTTGCGTGCCGCTGATCGCTCAGGGTGAGGCCATTGGCCTGCTCTCCTTCCAGAATATCACGGCGGATAATGCCCCATCCCGCGCGTATCTGGAACTGATGGCCGAGGCGCTCGGGCTGGCGCTGGCCAACCAGCGTCTGCGCGACGCGTTGCTGGAAAAAGCGTTGTTTGACCCGCTCACCGGCCTGCGTAACCGTCATCATCTGGAAGATACCCTGCAAACCCAAACGGCACAGGCGATACGCACTGGCGTACCGTTAAGCTGCATGATGATTGATATCGACCACTTCAAGAGCATTAATGACCGTTTCGGCCATGAAGCGGGCGATCTGGTGATCAAAAGCGTGGCGTCAATTGTTCAGCGCGCCGCACATGACAACGGGCTGGCATTCCGCTACGGCGGCGAGGAGTTTCTGGTGCTGCTTTCCGGTGCCGATGAAGCAGAAGCGTACGCCTGCGCGCAGAAGATTTACACCGGCGTGCATGAGCTGTCGCTTCGCTACGGGCTGACCGAGATTGGGCCGGTGGACGTGTCGATTGGCATTGCCAGCTACCCACAACATGCCCAGACCGACAACCTGCTGCGCGCTGCGGATGTGGCGCTATACCGGGCAAAAGAGCTGGGACGCGCGCGGATTGTGAGTTTTGGGATGCTGGAGGCGGGCTGACGCTGATTCTCTCGCCCTGACTTTCCCCGATTCAGGCGCGCGTGATAGCCCAAAGCACGACAATCCCCAGGGCGTTGCTCCGCTTTTCCACATACAGGGTGGTATCGGAATAAACGTTACCCTGCGGGTTACAGATGCGGATCTCTTTCTTTAATTCCGGCTCGTAGACTTCCGCACCCGAGCAGGTGTGGCGGGTACTGGACTCATACCGGTAAGGTTTGCTCCAGGCCGAATAGTCCCCCTCCAGCAGCCAGGCCGTTGTAAAGACCGCGAACATGGCAACCGGCAGGCTGCAAATAAAGAAGCCGAGGTAGATTTTTACCGCGTCAGCAAGGCGCTTAACTTTCAGTCTCCCCTTTCTGATGAAAGAGACCATCGGCACCAGCGCCAGCAGCAACGCCCCACAGGCAAGGTACTGCTCCCCGCGGATCGAAAGGTATGTCACGCGGTAAATGTTGACTGACCAGACCACAAAAGCCGATATCAGTGCTATCCCGCCCGCGATGAGAGGGATCCAAAAGGAAAAACGCGCTTTTTTCATGGTGGACTCGTCCTTGTCATTCTTGTCGGGTCAGAAGGTCAATCATTGCCCGGGTGGCTGCTGACTGACGTCGGTGCGGGGCAAACAGCACGGAGAAAGGTCGCGATCGTCCCCGAAGGTGCGGCAGCACCTCAACTAACTGGCCGCCCTGTATTCTGTCGCGGACGATAAATTCATAGCTTTGGCAGATCCCCATCCCCTGCTCCGCCAGCGAAACCACGCCGAGTACATCGTCTGATATTTCGATAGCTGAACCCGGCATCCAGTCAATATCGCGCCCTTCATCATGAAATACCCAGGGGGCGATACGCCCGGTGCGCGGCATGATAAACGGCAGGCACTGATGGCGCTGCAGCTCTTCCAGCGTCTGAGGCTTTCCTCTCCGATGCAGGTAGTCCGGGGAGGCGACCAGGAGCAATGACGCGTCTTCCAGCTTACGCGCCACAAGTCCACTGTCAGGCAACTGTCCCAGACGGATCGCCAGATCGAACCCCTCTGCGATCAGGTCAACGTTGCGATTGGTAATGTTCAGCTCCACCTGTACGCGTGGGTAGCGTTGATTATAATGCGCCAGCAGCGGCGGCAGGCGGTAGTGGGCATAGGTGGTTGGGACACTCATTCTCACGCGACCGGTCAGATCGCCCTCCTGACCCCGGCCAACGCGTTCGGCGTCATCGAGCAGAGAAAACGCAGAACGCGCCTGCTCAAGATAGACGCGTCCGGCTTCAGTCAGCCCCACCCGGCGGGTCGTGCGCTGTAACAGTTGCCGTCCAAGACGCGCTTCCAGACGGGTGACCGCGCGGCTCAGTACCGAAGGGGTGGTTGAAAGGGCAACCGCTGCGGCAGTAAACGAGCCGTGCTCAACCACAGCAATGAAGACTTCTACGTCGCCGAGGTAATCGAATTTCCGGCTCATTTTGCTCTCTCAGGAACAAATGTTTTTCAATTTGGCTAATTTATCTCCCGTTGGGCGATGAGTAAAGTGGCCAGCATTCATCACCTGAACGCGCTACTGGAGCCTGTCAATGTTCAACCGCCCCCTTATTCTGCCCGCCATCGCAATGGCGGCGTTGTTCGCTTTCCCGAGTGTTGTCAACGCGGCGAACCACCCGCCTCTGGAGCGCTGGCGAAGCTATGCCGGTGTGAGCTGGGATACCGCTCAAGACGGGAAGATTCCTGCGACGTTTTCCGGTTCGGTCAATGCACCTATTGCAGGTATCCACTTTGATGCAATGGACCGGGCCTTTGTCAGCACGCCCCGGCTGGTTTCCGCCGCAGCACCCGCCACGTTAAGCATTCTGGATACGACGGCGCAGTCTGGCCCTGCCCGCCTGACGGCGTTTCCCTCCCGCGAGGGGAATGCGGTGAACACCGATCCCGCTCAGAGCCTGCGGAACGTGCTCGGTTTTTATATTGACCGTAAAAACGGCTGGCTATGGGCACTGGACATGGGGTTTGTTGCAGGCGAAACAGAGTCCCCCACGGGGGCGCAGAAACTGGTCGTACTGGATCTCCGCTCTGGCCGCACCATCAAACGTATCGCCCTGGACGACGTAGCGGACCGCAAGGCCAGCTTTCTTAATGATGTGGTGGTCGATGAGAACCGCCGTGTCGCCTATATCTCCGACAGCGGCTCGCGGAGTGCGCCTGAAAACCAGGTGGGACTAATTATCGTCGATTTCGCTACCGGTACAGCCCGGCGCGTGCTCGATCGTCATCCTGCGCTGCAGATTGAGCCAGGCGTAAACGTCGTCTCGCACGGGGTTGAAGTCTGGCCTGGTAAACCATTACTGATTGGTATCAATGGTATTGCGCTTTCACCCGATGCGGGCACGCTGTACTGGACGGTGACAACCGGCACGCACGCCTATGCGGTACCAACTGCGATACTGAGGCAGCCTGCGTCAACCAATGCGCAAATTGCCGGGCAGATCCGCGATCTGGGTCGCGTGGGGGGCAACACCGACGGAATGGTGACAGATGTAAAAGGTAACCTCTACATTACCGATGTCACACGCAATGGTATCGTCAGATACGATCCTGAAACCCATTCCATGTCGCTGATTGCGGCAAGCGAAGAGGTGCGCTGGCCAGACACGCCGGCAATCCGTCCGAACGGAGACCTGGTATTTACCTCGAGTCGCCTCAATGACCACTTCGCGGGAGCCGTTAAACCCGGAGAAGAACGCTATGATTTGTGGCGCTTGCGTCTCGATGCTTTACAAAAATAAGGGCAAGTAAACCAGGAGACCTGCATATATGGGCTCATAATTTCACACGTTCTTATTTCCTTAAAGGCTGAACGTGATGTCTTCCCCCTGCTCAGAAAGAAGTGGTTAACATTGCGCTCCTGGAAATTCCGTGAGGCGCGTTTTACTTCGCGCTTCACCGAAGTAACGCACGTTTGCACAACGTAGACTGGGCCTTCGTTAATCAGAGGATGATAAAATGAAAACCCAGCAGGTCGATTTTGCTTCTTTATATTTTGGTACACCGGTCGCCATTATCTCCAGCCAAAATCATGACGGTTCAACCAACCTAAGCCCGGTCTCGTCGTGGTGGATCCTTGACCGGAATATCGTGTTCGGGCTAGGCACCGCTGGAAAATGTTATGAAAATATCACAGGTAACCCTGATATTGTTCTGAACATCCCGGACAGCAGGCTCTGGCAGAATATTGAAGCTATCGCAAATAAAACGGGAAAAGCATCGCCACCGGAATGGAAGAAAAAGAGGGGATATGTTTTTGAACAGGACAAATTTAGCTGCGGGAATTTCCATAAGGAAAAGGCGGTGACGATTAACTCGTTGAGAATTAAAGAGTGTCCTGTACAAATAGAGGCTAAGGTTGGCGGGATAGCGCCCCTGACCGGTTCGCAGGGGAACCTGGTGTCCGTTGATGCCACGATAACCTGCGTCCACATATCTCAGGCATTATTAATTCATACTCAGAGAGGAGTAAAATTTAATGTGGAGAAATGGAACCCCCTCTATTATCTATTTCGCCACTATTTCTCGCTGGGTCACCGACTCGGTCACAACTTCCGCCACGATGAGTAACCCGGTCTTTTTTGCAGCGGAAAGGTTTAAACTTTTCGTGATATTCTTTCTTTACGCCCCTTAGTTCCTATACTCGAGCCATATTCGCCACTGTATTAACACCTGTCACGCGCAATACATAGCGCATGACAGGTGAAGATATTTTGTTCTGGAAAAACGTCTATGTCGAAACTGGATTTGAGGTCAAAAAAAACCTGGGGCGCGCTGGCAGCGATCGCCGTTGTCGCCGGTACGCTGGCATCTGCTTTTGCATGGACGGCGGGCTGGCTTGGGTCACGCACGGTCAGCCAGGCACTGGTGGGTGAAACACCGAAACCCTTCCCACCGGGTTTTCGCCGCGCGCATGGAAAAGGCATCTGCTTTGCCGGCACCTTTACGCCAAACGGCTCGGCGGATTCCCTTTCAACCTCCCGCCTCTTCTCACAGCAGGAAGTGCCCGTAGTGGGTAGATTCTCTATTGGTACCGGCGATCCGCATGCCCCGGATAGTACGACCAAAACCCTGAGCATGGCGCTACTGCTAAAAACAGATGACAAGCAACAATGGCGGATGGCGATGAACAACGAGCCTTTCTTCGCCACGCACAGCCCGGAAGGTTTTCTGGCCTTGCGAAAAGCCACTGCTGTTGATGCAGCCACCGGCAAACCGGATCCGCAGCGTCTCAAAGACTTTTTAAAAGCGTACCCGGAGGCGGAGAAATACCTTAAATGGGCGGCACAAAAACCCGCACCCGGCAGCTTCGCAGGCGCGACGTTTTACAGCATTAACGCCTTTTACCTTGTGAACGCGCAGGGGGAACGTCAAGCCGTTCGCTGGATGATGCGTCCGCACGAGCCTTTCCTGTCGATAAGCGATGAGCAACGGCAGAAAGCCGATGACAACTTCCTGTTCGAAAACCTGCGTCAGCGCCTGGCGCAGAAGCCACTCTACTGGGATTACGTTTTGCAGCTCGCACAGCCGGGCGATCCGGTGGATGACCCTTCCCAGCCATGGCCGGACGATCGCAAAAAGATGGTGGCCGGTAAGCTGGAAGTGACGCGCGTCGAAGCACAATCCACAGGCGCGTGCCGCGATGTTAACTTTGACCCTTCTGTCGTTCCTGCAGGCGTTGCGGTGTCTGGTGATCCCATTTTAAACGCCCGCTCCGCGGCCTACTCCCACTCTTTCAGCCGCCGTGAACGGGAAATCGGCTACGGCAAGGCCACCGAAGCCGTGCAAAAGCAGGAGGTAAAATGAGCTCAAATAAAGACAGGCGAGAGCACGCGCCGCAGCATTTCAATACCCTGGCGCGAAGCCTGCACTGGCTGATGGCGGTGATGATCCTGACCATGCTTTTCATCGGTGCCGCGATGATGACGTCGTTACATCACCGGATTTGGCTAATCGACCTCCACCGGCCGCTGGGGATCGCCATTTTACTGCTGGCACTGGTTCGTCTGGTCAACCGACTTCTGAGCCGGACGCCCCCACTTCCTGCCGATTTGCCCGTCTGGCAGGTGCTTGCCGCAAAGGCATCACACTGGATGCTGTATGGGTTAATGCTGGCAATGCCGCTGCTGGGCTGGGCGCAACTGTCGGCAGCGGGCCTGCCAATTGTCATGTTTGATGGTGTCAACCTGCCGGCAATTGTCCCGACCAGTCCGGCACTCTTTGCCTGGTGTCACGACGCCCATAGCCTTCTGGCAAAGTTGCTTTTTGCCGTGGTGCTGGTCCATCTCTCTGCCGCACTCGTTCATGCGTGGATCTACCGAGACGCAGTGTTTGCCAGCATGGCGAAAGGGGGTAAGCCGGTGTCAGCCATCCGGGATGATCTGAAGTAAGGCAAGCGCCAGGGGACACGCACAATCAGAATGTTCGTGTCCTCGCTTATCATCGCCATCCTGAAACAGCGCACACAACCGGGGCGCGTATTTAGCCGCTAAATTCGCGCGCCAAAAAGCCACGGACACCCCACAATTATCGTGGAAGATAATATCTCTCAATTAAAACGATTATTTTTTAAACAGAAGAGCATTTATGCCCGCAATTTTAGCTTTTATCAAAAAGTTAAGCGTCGCTCGCGTATCAAACATCCTGACACCCGCAACACATAACTCATTGATTAAAATGACTTTACATCAATAAAAACGATAAAACCCCCTACTCCCCAACAAAATATATCAACTCGTGTGATATCTAAATTATAATTCTTATACTTCTGTTAAAAAGGTGGAGGTCAAAATGCGATTAACCCTACTGCTGTTATGCTGTCTGGTACAAAGTGTAACCTGGGCTGGCGACCTGCCAAAACCAGTTGGTAAACCCATTTTAACGATTTACGGTAATATAGAAAATACCAACGAAAATGGAAAAGCAGTGTTTGATCTCGCCAGCCTTGAAAAACTCGGAGTAGTGAGTTTCGAGACGACCTCCCCCTGGTATAACGGTCGTACGAAGTTTGAGGGTGTCCCCATGAGCAAGCTCATGGATTATGTGGGTGCAAAAGGTACGAACGTGAATGTTATTGCGCTCAATGATTACTCAACCGTCATCCCTCTCAGCGACTTTAAAAAATACAACGCCATCCTTGCCTTAAAGGTGAATGGCGAATATATGCGCATTCGCGATAAAGGCCCATCGTTCATTGTATACCCCTATGACAGTCTTCCTGAGTTGAATAATCAGATTTATTACTCACGATCAGCATGGCAGGTAAGCAAAATGAAGATTGAGTAGCCGTTCAGGAGAACATAATGAACAGGATACTGGTTGGTATCATTTTTTCTCTTTTTATCACGACAGGATATATTGCATACCTTGTTTATGATCGACAGCAGGAATTGCAAAAACTGACTCAATACACTGAGTCCTGGTCCGTGGCACAACTGGTATCAGAGTATTACCGTTTTGAATCATGGCTTGGTCTATACGCAACCGATACTGATGACGTTACGATAGACCAGGTCCGCATGCGCCTCGAAATTATGCTCAGTCAGGGCGATTTAATGAAGGGGGGCGATTTAGGTCGCTACATTGATAGCGATAAAACGCATCAGGAGCTCGCTTTACGCTTAGAAAAAATACTGGCCTATCTGGATAGTCATCTTGAAAAAATGAGCCATCCGGAGTTACAGGCGTACCTGACAAATATGCATGAGCTCGACGCACCGCTCAGCCAGCTGTCTGCAACGGCATTAACGAAAGATATTAATACGGTTAATGAATCCAACAACAAAATACAAATCCTGTATTATATTTATTCCGCACTTTCTTTGCTTCTGGTGATTTTAAGCTTTATTCTTGGCTTCTTAATGATCTACCAGAATAAAAACATCCTGAAAGCACACATGCAGGTTAAAAGCCTGGCTGATGAACTTCAAATATCAAAAGAAAAACTGCAAATTCAGAACTCAAAGCTGGAGTATGATGTTTATCATGACTCCCTCACCGGCATGAAAAACCGCCTTTTCTTCTGGGACGGTCTCAACAAAATTAATCTTCAGGCAGATAAAAACCACGTCCCCGTCACCGTGATGTTATTTGATTTAGACCGCTTCAAAGAGGTCAACGATACCTATGGCCATGATACGGGAGATTTGCTGCTGAATCAGGTATCCCGACGGCTGACCTCAATGAGCAGCGCAACGGATACGTTTTACCGTTTGGGCGGCGATGAATTCGCCCTTCTCTCCAGCGGACTCACGGAAACCGCCGCCGTTTCGCGCGCCAAAGAAATCAGCGATCACATCAGCCAACCCTATACGATTAATAACCAGCTGATAAAAATTGCCACCTGCGTGGGCATTGTTTTATCTGATAATGAACGACGCTCTGATTATCTTTATAAATTTGCCGATCTGGCGCTCTACGAGGCGAAAAAAGAAGGTTCGCAGCAGATCAAAGTCTTCCGGCAGTGGATGCTGCAAAGACTGCAGGAAAGCAGGACCCTTGAACATGATATGGCTCTGGCGATCGATCACAATGAATTCGTCGTGTATTACCAGCCTATTGTCGATTCATTCAGCAATGAAATTTACGGCTATGAAGCGCTTATTCGCTGGATACACCCGGTGAAAGGGATACTCGCGCCAGATTATTTTATTTCCGTCGCTGAAAAAACGGGAATGATCAATGAGATCGGCAAGTCGGTGCTTGAGATGGCCTGCCGGGAAGCGGTGTCCTGGGCGGTGCCGGCCAGGATCTCGGTGAACGTCTCACCCGTTCAGCTAGGCACGAAATCGTTTACCACGATGGTGCAGTCCATCCTGAAAGAGACGGGGCTACCGGCCAACCGACTCGAGTTAGAGGTAACAGAGTCTTCGCTCTTCAGTGACAGCAACATGCCGATCACTATTCTCAAAAAGCTCCGGGCACTGGGTGTCAAAATTTCCATCGATGATTTCGGAACGGGATATTCCTCGCTCTCACGACTGAGTGAACTTAATTTTGATAAAATTAAGATAGATAAATCCTTTGTGAATCCGATATCCACGCAGGATGATGCCCTTAATATCGTTAAATTGATTACCGGCATGGCGAAGAGCCTCAATATGCGGGTCATTGCAGAGGGTGTTGAAACCGAAGCACAGCTTGAACGTCTTCAGGCGCTTGGCTGCGATCTCGTGCAGGGATACCTGTTCGGAAAACCACAGGCTGAGATTGACAGGAAGATTAGATACGGTTGAAATGGTTGTGCGGTTTTTTCTGGCCCAAAATCACGTAGATGGTTGATAATCAAAGGTTAAACAATGAAAAAAACAGCCCCGGCCTATACGCCTGTTGATTTATCTCGTTGGCCAAGGAAGGAGCATTTTGAAGTCTTCCAGTCATTCGCTGAATGCACAATTAACCAAACCGTTCTGATCGACATTACCGCGCTGCGAAAACATATCAAAGCGGTGGGCTGGAAGTTTTACCCGACGATCATTTTTCTCCTGTCTAAAATCATGAACCGGCATCCTGAGTTCCGTATGGCCATGAAGGACAATGAGCTTGTCATATGGAATGAAGTTCATCCCAGCTACACCATTTTCCACCCTGAAACGGAGACGTTTTCGTCACTGTGGAGCCATTATGATGGCAACATTCATCACTTCCAGAACACGTATGCAGAAGATACGGCCCGCTATGGAAATAGCCTTTCTTACTGGCCGAAGGAAGAGTCCCGGGAAAATATCTTTTTCGTCTCGTCTATTCCGTGGGTAACGTTTACGAACTTTACGATGAACATTGCGCATATGAAGAACTTCTTTTCGCCTATGTTCACGTTTGGAAAATACTACGAACAGGATGGAAAAGTGCTGTTGCCGCTCGCGGTGCAGGTGCATCATTCGGTGTGCGATGGCTTCCATGTGGCAAGGATGTTTAATGAGTTGCAGGAGATGTGTGATGGTTTGTCGGGGCTGTCGGAGGAGAGGAATGGCTAATGCACTAAAATACTTTGATAGGTAGCTGGCAGCAAGGGATACTGTTAAAACGGCTGTCCGAAATGCATGTGCTACCATATGTTCTCAGTTTTATTACGATTCGAGGGAAAGAATTGGATATCTATACAGGTGGTAATCGCTTTTCTGGCTATTTCCTGACAATGGCCTCATTAGAAGTGAATCAACTAATGAATACAGCGCTCGCTGTATCGGGATTTCATATTAAAGATGCTCTGACACGCATGCGTTTTCAGGACAATGTGCGTGACTTTGGAAAATATCAACTGGCAACCATCAGGAATGGCGCGACGGAACAGGAATGTCAGCTGTGTATCCAGAATATTCGCGAGGAAAATAATAATCTGAAGATTCAGGACAGAATGCTCAGAACAGGTGAGTCTGTTCTCACGGCATCAGTCAGGATCTATGAAGAGAATGGTAAATACTTTGGTTATGCCATCGATTTTATCGGTGTAGTCATTTCCGGTTTGCAGGTTGCAGGCGGTATTGGAGTTATTGCCTCATCCGTTCCGGTCGGAAATATGCTTGGGATCATAGCTGGCGCAACGCTGGTACTTAATGGCGTATCTTCAGCAGCAGAGAGTGTCCAGAAGTTGGCGGGAAAGGCGTCACCCATCAATTTTATGCGTGATGGCTTTGAAGGTTCGGCAGAATTTCTGGGCTTTGACCGCAAAGTGGGTTTACTTGCTTATCAGATGGTAGATCTAAGTACGTCCTATTATGGCATGTTCAAACTCACTCTGAAGCCCGATGCCTGGCGTCTGTACCGTTATCTCGCCCCGGACTTCATGAGACAGGTAAACACCATGAGTCGGACGGCTCTGGCGATTAAGGGCGCCGGAGCAACGTTGAAAGGCGCCAAAATTGGGCACACTCTTTACCAGTTGCAGAGTAACGAAAGAACGCAGTGAGCCCGCTACCGGCCTTTCATAATCTTATGCGCTTTCCATGAAAGGCCTAGCGGTATCAGATACCAGACTGCAATCACGCCAAAAAATGCAACAGGTAGGTAATATACCAGCATAGAGAGAGTATAAAAGACGGGAAGGAAAATCAGCGGTGTCAGGATAAGGATCAGACAAATCACTCCACCATAAAAACGCTTACTTAGATCATCCACTAGAGTTGAAAGCGTTTCGCCAGCATTTTCACTCCTGCTTAATACCTCTTTCAGACGAGATAATTGCTTACGTGAAAAACCATTATCTAGTAGATCTTTTTCCGTCAGTTCACTGCCCACTTGCTCGCCTATCTTCATGATTGGTATTTTCATGCAAGGATACCTTTAAGATGAGTTTTTTTAAACACTAAATAGCTGCGCCTAATATCCACTGGCCTAACCCCGTACTCACTGCACAGATTTTCCAGAAGCGACATTTTTTTGCAGTGGCGGTCAAGCTCTGATTGGGCAAAATACACCGAAGCCTGGCCCAGAATATCATTGCTGCGGCGCAGCTCCCGGACTTACCGCTCCAGTTCTTTCTGCCGCTGGCGTACACTGTTAGCCAACACAATATCCTGTCCATTATCCGTGCATTCTTGCTGGAGGAGCCAGATACGTAATGTGTCGGGAGTACAGCCAATCTTTGGTGCTATGGTGCAGATAGCGGCCCATTGTGAGTTATAGATGTTCTGGTCCTCCAGAACTATTCGTACGGCGTGTTGACGAACTTCAGGGAGAAATCAGTTATGTTTTATCTTCCTGGTTACCCCCCCTCAAAAAGTGTAGTTTTAAGGTTTACCGGTAGGGTTCAGTAAATGTCTTTTGCATTTGTCGTGATAGAATAGGGTTCTAATTTTGCCCTATAGAAATCCGCTAGCCAGGTGCCGATCATGAGCCAGAACAAGCGATACATCCCCCTCAATACTGGCGAATCCGCCGTCTTGCCCGACGCTAACACCCTTCTACCTCGTGGTGAGGTGTATGAACCGCTGGCACGGATGATTATTGAAGCAGTGCAAAAAGCAAAAGCCGCCACAGGCAGGTCGCTAAATGAGCTACGCGAACATAATGCCATCTCGATAGATGGCGCACGCGGGACAGGTAAAACTGCTGTATTGGTCAATCTGAAAAGCTATTTAAAAGATCGGGACGTCTTGAAAAATGTCCACATCCTTGACCCGGTAGACCCAACTCTGCTGGAAAATGGCGACTCGTTATTCCTACACATAATCGTCGCCGCCGTGCTTCACGATAATGATGTCAAAGAACAGCAGCGGATTACACCGAATAAGGCCCGTAGCCTGAACCAGACGCTGGAGAAACTCGCCCAGTCGCTGGAATCGGTCGAGACACAACAAGAACGTCACGGCATGGACAAGGTACGTGCCATGTACAGCAACAAGCAGCTAGCCGACTGCGTGCAAGATTTTTTCCGCGAAGTGTTGAGCTTGCTGGACAAACAGCTGTTGATCCTGCCGATCGACGATGTCGATACCTCGTTGAATCGTGCATTTGAAAACCTCGAAATCGTACGCCGTTATCTAGCCACACCTCATGTGTTGCCCATCGTCTGTGGCGATCGATCGCTTTACGATGAGGTAACCTGGCGCGATTTTCATGGCCGCTTGACCAAGGATTCCAGCTACCGTCGCAGAGTAGCCTATGAAAGGGCCGTAGAATTGGCAGCAGAGTATCAACGCAAGATCCTGCCTTTCCCTCGCCGTTTGACCATGCCGGAAGTCAGCAGTTATTGGCAGTGGGGGCCAGTTGGAGAAGAGGCGGCTGACACTAGAGTTACTCTCGGCAATGCAAATGATGCAATGCCTTTGGCTAACTTCATTTCTTGGCTGGAGATCTTTTTGACTGGCCCGGTGAATGGATTTGAAAGTAGTCGTCCCTCATTGCCAATACCTTCTATCCGTGCCTTGTCGCAGTTAATCAGGCATTGTCATGATCTTATTCTGGAATTGCCAGCTGAAATTCGTACTGCTAAGGATGAGCTGAAGGTGCGGATTAGTTGGCAAATGCCTCCTAAGCTTCAGGATGAAGCTGATAAAACAACGAAGCTTCAGGATGAAGCTGATAAGGCAGCGAAGCAGAAAAGAAATGAGTTTGCACATAATCTGGTGAATTACTTCTGCTTTGAACCTAAAGCCGGTGCAGCCTATCTGATATTGCTTGCCAAACTGCATTGGCAAGAGTGGTTCGAATCATCATCCTCACAACATCGCAGCCTTCTTGACACCCCCTTGTTCCAGCCCCTTACACATGCTACTGCCAACTTTGAGCTTTTCGACAAGGCGGATGACCTTTCTGCTTGGCCGATTTTATTGAATGGACGGTTGCCTGAAGAGTGGCTGGCCGGTATTAAATTGCAGAAAACTATTCTGCCGTATCCAGTGGCAGAAGTTGGGGTAAATTCAAGCAAAGGGTGGGATTACATCAAGGAGATTCAGAGCCTTTCAATACAAGGTTTGCAAGTCGATCAAAGGAAAAAGGCAAGCTTTTTGATTTCCTTGCTGGCACAGAATAATTTTTACACCAACGCCAAGAAAACCATGCTGCTGAATATAGGCCGGGTGTTTGAGTTGTTAATTTCCAGCATTGTCGGTCCGCTATCGGTCGAAGGAATTCATGCAATAATGGGGCGGGCTCCTTTCTTTTCTACGGCAGCACTGGCACCTACTAAAACAATCACTTTTAACGAAAAAGAAAATAAGTCCAATGGTAGTGGTGATGAAGGGTCGGAAGAACCTCAAAACGCAGGGTACGATATAAATTTGATAGCAGAGAAACTACATCAAGAAATAGAAATGTGGCGAGAGACCTGTCATGTTAATCAAATTGATCTTGCGCCATGGTTGGTTTACAAGGTGTTCAATAAAGTCTATAGCCAGGTGGCGAGTGATGAGTATGTGCCAAATGGCATGAAACGTATCAGAACGGCACTAAATATGGTAGCTCACAGTTTCTACGCAACTTGGTTTGCCTTTGGTAGTTTTGAAAAGGGTGAGCTGTTTGGCTTGCCTAATGTGATAGCAACGACCAACATTAATCCTGAAAATCTAAAAAATTACACAAGCAATGATCAGTTTAATGTCAACGTCAAACCAATACTGGAAGCTTTTGATAAAAATAATTCTTTGAGGGCAGTCAGCATTGTGCTTGCAGAGCACCCGTTGAAGAAGTGGATTGATGAGGTAATCAACTTGGATTGGCCTAAGTCTGAGGAAAATCTTGAGGCTAGAGCTGAAAAATATTTGAGAGAAGAGCTTGGCATCACCGCTAGGAATATAAATAAAACGACAATAAAAACACAAGCCAGAAAACAAATAGAAAAATTAGGTTCGATATATGATCATATGGCAGCTAATTTCGGAAGTGATAGCAAGTACACAAAACTCCTAAAAGAGGTTTTTGATGAATTGTCTAAAGATCCAGCGCCAAATTCGTCAAATCAGCCGCAACCTAATGTACAGCCGACAGGACAAGGTCAGGACAAGGAACCAGAGTAATGCTCCAGCGCACCTTGACTGAACACGCCGCCGAGTGTTTTTTTGGCGATAAAAGATTAGCCGCACGACTGTGGCAGCACTTGCTAAATTCAGCTGACGGTCTGGAGTCTGACCATTGGCATCGACTGCAGGATGATTTCTATCATTTGCTGGTAGAGGGCGTGGAGGCACACCATCCTCGCGAGCACCGGCTGACCGATGTGCGCCAGTTGATGGGGCGCATGCTTGATGGTGATTTGTTGCTGACGCCAAAACTGCCGTGGCTGGACGAGCTACAACAGAGGCTATTGCAGCGCAATGGCGACTTGTTGTGCTACCTTGAGAGTGAGGTGCAGGCGTATGTGCGCCTTGCAGCGGGGCTGGACCCTACGTTGTTGGCCGGCTGGCATTTAGCACAGTGGCTGAATGACATGCCTCTGCCACTGATACACGACATCCGCCGCGTGGTGTCCGCGCAGACTGCATTTTTCGCCCCATCTGGAAACTCATCACTACCGTTTGCCGAGGGACATGTGCATTTCTGGGGGATCACAACCGATAGCGCGATTCTCGACGATTATCTGCTGGCGGGTGACGAGTTAAGACTCGACGACAATGCGATTCCGTGGCAGAGAGAACAGCACGACAACTTGGAGCCTCTGTTGCAGCGCGCGCGGCAACTGCTGGTGTTGTTGCTGGAACCCGACGAGCAGACCAAGCGGCCCCAAAATACTAAGGACAATCTGCCATGTCGTCCGGAAGGTTGGCCGCAGCATCTGGCGCGGCTCAATCTTGCCATGCACTCCCCTACCCTCAAGCCAGACTGGGATTTGCTTGCCGCTAGCCTACATGCTACCAACGTTGGTAGTGCGGATTGGCTGCTGAGCGAGTTTGCATTGGCAATGAAGCGTGGCGATGCCAATCGCTGGTTGTGGCTGTATATCTATCTTTGTCGCCGCTATTGCCAACCTGATACCCATCCACTGCAACGCACGGCCATCTTGTGTTTCTGGCAGACAGTGAACCAGTTGCGTAGTAATCTGATAATGGACGGGCAGGGGCTGACACGCTTTGCCGAGCGCTATTATCAATCAGCGCTCGGTAGGGGCGGCGACTATCAAGGGAATATGCGCCGATTGTGGGCAGGTTATACTGATGTGGCAGAGATCAAGTCAGGGCCGCTGGCATTTAAGCCGGCGTTTGTCGGCAAGATCGCTTGCGGCCTGCTCGCTAATGCCAGTTTGTCCTTACCAAGCCCCCCCTACATTTTTGGTGAATCTGATATCCTGCTGGATATGCAAGCTTTGGCCGCCATGCAGGCGCTGGAACGCTGGCAATTCTGTGGCCACTTTTTTCGTTCACAAACTCACAAGCAAAATCAGCGCCCCAGGCCGAATGGTAAGAAGTTGTGGAAAGAGGCTGAAAAGCTGATACGCAATCTGCAAAGTGCTTCCGGCTGGAACGCACCCGAGTTTTTAGGCGGCAAACAGAATCAAAATTTCCATTTCCAACCGGCTAGATGGTTTCGTGGGTTAGATGTGGCAGGTGATGAAAACGCATTAAAAATTGAATGGTTTGCGCCAGTACTGCGTTGGCTGCGTAGCGGCTTCAAACCACTGTCGGATGGCGAGCGTGCCAGCACCGGCTTTCATCTGAGTATTCATGCCGGCGAGGATTACGCCCATCCGGCATCGGGCATGCGCCATATAGATGAGACAGTACGTTTTTGTGAGATGCGCGAAGGCGACCGGCTGGGCCACGCCTTAGCGCTGGGCATAGTCCCGAAAAAGTGGGTTGCACGGCAGGGCGAGATGATACTGCCACTGGACGAGCATCTGGATAATCTGGTGTGGCTTTGGCATCACGCAAATGTGCTGAGTGCCGTACTCCCGCTGGCGCAGCAGGTATTGCCTCTGTTCGAGCGTCGCATTGCACGTTTCTGGCGCTTGTCGCGCTGGTGGCAGGTACCGGATTTGATGGACTTGGATGCTGCTAGTCAGCAGGCAGGTCTGAATTCTGCTGCCAGTTGCGATGATGCGCCTTTGCGTCATGCGACACCGGATGATCTGCATCAGGCATGGTGGCTACGTCGTAATTGTCACTTTCGCCTAAATGAGGTTGGTGATAGCTGGCAAATCACTTCGCAAGAGCTGTGCGCTTTGCCAGATCATCAAGAATTGAGCGAGAGCACTACGCTGGCGAGCCAGCTATATAAGGAGCGGCATAAATGGCTGGAGAAAGTTACAGATGTGCCTTTAGTAATTGTGTGCATGGGAGATGAAGCGGCTGCGCATGGCGGATTTCATTCCAAGTTTGGTCGCAAGATTGATACAGACATTTTGAAAGATATCGACACCCCGGCCGAGCTGGACTTCATGCACGCGCTGCAAGACTGGCTACTGACTGAATACGATAAGCTGGGGCTGATCATCGAGGCGAACCCGACGTCCAATGTCTATATTGCACGACTGAAATCACACGCCGAACACCCGATTTTCCGCTGGTATCCACCTGACGAATCGGTGCTGGAGAGCGGCGCTTCGGCCAACCTTTACGGATTGCGCCGAGGACCGGTGCGTGTGCTAGTGAACACCGATGACCCCGGCATTATGCCGACCACATTACGCACCGAGTTCTTGCTGTTGCGCGAGGCTGCGCTTGAGCTTCAGGTAGGCCGCACAGTGGCCGAACGCTGGTTGGAGACCTTGCGCCAATACGGCATCGAGCAATTTCATCGCAATCATTTTCCGGTGTTCGAGCCAGTTTAAAAGAGAATAAGTGTCGGAAAAAATGCACATCTTGCGAAATAATGAGCCGCCTCGCTTTTTTCTTTATGACTTCCCAGTGGCTGTTGTCACAAAAGCTGGCTGTGCTGACGGAAGAGCATGCCAAGGCCGATGACTTTCGCCAAGTGATGGCAGACCTTTAACCCGTTGTGGTAACGTCGCTGAAGTGGCTTTGTGTCTGCTGGTGAATAGAAAAATGTGCTTTTATGGCGTTTGATGCCATGGCAAAATCAAAGGCCTGAAACCTGAAGCTGTGGGGTGACCAGACAAACTCATCCAAAATCCTTGAACAAGAGAACTCGCCTCAAATCCTCCCGAATGCTTTCCTTCTGTTGATGAAATCACTGTCGTGTACCCCGCTTCGCGACAACTCTCCGAAAAGCAATACCTGACTATTCCAGTCAAGTACTCACAAGATACAATATGTTAAATGGCTGTACAATTAGTGAACACAGGCACTTCAAAACATCAAGTTATCTCCCTTGCGTCAGCCCAAAGCAGCATTGTGTAACTGCACTGCTTGTTGCAGTGAGGCGTGTCGCTGAAGGCATCACGTAGCGATATTTGGCGAAGAAAAGCGCTTTTCACCGAGGGCCTGGGCTGACGGTCTAACAGATCACCAACTGTTACGGGTACATTTTCGATAGAGGGATGTAAACTGAAGAACAGGACTCGACTAGACAGGTAAGTAAATGTATCCAATCAGCGATTTTGCGTACGGCATGCTTTCGATAGTCATTTTGTACGTTACAGTTGGCTTAATCTTCCAAGCGATCAAAAAACCCTTACTCGCATTAAGGATGGTCTTAATGATTGTGATCCCTTTGATTACAACTTGGAGCACTATTATTTTCGTGGATCGTCGCTTTAGTTCGATAGACGGGGACAGGACTGCACAGACATTAGTTTCCATCATTGTGGGGATACTGGTTTTTTTTCTCAGCAGCCACATCATTAGCAAGTTATTAGGATTTAAAAAGGATTGAAGCCGCTATAGGTCTTTACATGAGCATGGGCTGTAAAGGTCATTCTTAGTCACATCCTTTCGCACACTTAGATTTTAACTATATGTTATATCCAACCACCAAAACGACTAACGTAATCAGAAATTCTTATAGAGATTGCACGACATCATGTTGCGCAATTCTGCCCTCCCGTTGAAGAAATCAGCACTCGATCAAATTTTGAATTTTTTTTCTTAATTATTGACATGTCTTCCAAGCCTTATGCTGTGTAGGGTTTTGCATTTTTACCCTTTCACAACCTCAATTTAACGTCAAAATCAACCCTTGTGCTGAAAAGTTTCGATACTAGAATACTCACCATATAGGGGATAACTGATTCAAAACCCCTATATGTAGTGCCCGTATGTAATACGTAGGCATAAAAAAACCGGATTCAATTTATGAACCCGGTCCTTGAAGCATGACCACCGTGAGTTTGCAGACTCATAACGATAGTTAGCCTCGCCATCATTTCTGACGGCTTGATTGTGCCAGGCTTGGTTGGTTGTGTAAACCATAAGTTTTTACGCAAAAGGAATTACCATGCTTATTCAGAAGAAGCGAATTAGAAACATCAACAACTACATCACTGTTTTTGATGGCAGAGATGTATTTATCGCTCATGCACTGCCAAGCCAACAAAAGGGGCAATCAATTGGGTTCACTGCTAACCAATCTCTTGGAGAGGAAGTTCTTCCTCACATCGTTGGTGCAATAACTCGCTTCAACGCCAACGGGAAATCAGTGCCAGACAAAACGTTGCCTAAAGAAACAGCTTATCGGCAGGTATCATGGACATGGAAAAAATGGGTTGGTAGAGGCGAGACTGAAGAGGTCACTGAGACTCGAGAAATGGAGTATCAACGTTACCAGAGGATTTTCACTCCACCACCAAGTATCGAGTTGAAAATTGTTGAAAACTTGAATGGTCAAAAGCTAGTGATTTCACCTAAGTTGACTTTGACAGAAGAAAACAAAGACCTTGTAACACATTGCGTTAACTTGTTTTTAGAGTTATTTGGTCTTTGCGAAGTTGTTGACGAAGATCTCAACACTATCGTTACTACTCAATCTATAAAACTAAACTGGAGTCTCCTCCCTCAAGGACAATATCCTTGGACCACCATTGGTTCGCAAATTATGTCAGCTATCAAACCGAGAGGAAAAGGAAATGCTGCTGTTGTAGAGGGTAGACTTGAACTCATTAACAGTAAGGAACCTGATTTTGTTGCTGTCGGAAGAGCTGGCTTCCAGGGATATGTAATTTTTGGGTTTCCCAATCACAATACCTACGTATTGGAAAGCTCGCAATGTAACAACGCAACCTATATTTTTAACAACGATTGGCAACAATTATCCCAGCTAACTAAAGCTGAGATATTAGATGGAAATTTGCACCGCGCCAGAGTAATTCATCGAAGAAACTGGGCTGCTGAAATCCTCAGATACTTACCTTAACAGCCATGAGTGCGGGAGCTATGTCTCCCGCACTTTTCCTAATGATATACATTTAACTTCAGACAATAGAAGCCATAAAGCCCCGTTAGTGGTACAAGCAACAAGCGGAGCGTAACGACTTCATCAGGCCAACCTAGTTGGTTTCGCTTTGCGAAAGTCACCAGTGACCAAATCAGATTGTCAGAGGGATCACACCTTATCAGGGTGCTCGTGTACCTTTCGGAGCGTGAGCGAAGCGCTGGCAGAGCCGGATCTGTAGCTACCGGGGCATTACCACTATTCACCTGTTTACGCAGCCACAAGACCGCACATCGGGCTTAAATGCGTGTGATCAATCTGTTTCGGGAGGATTTAGAGACGTTGGCAGCGTCATCAGCTTCGAGTTGATAGCGGTTCGTATAGACTGTTCACGCCTTGTACCTGTTCGAGCTTTACAACTACAGGCCGCTACGTGCTAACATCCCTGAATAGCCACTGTTAACCATAGCGGCAACTGTTGGTCATAGAATCCCTTAAAAAAAGACTGTACCTTGAGATCGATAATCGTCTCAAGTCATTATTTTTAAAGGATTTTGTTGTGTGAGTGCCGATAATAGGAGTCGAACCTACGACCTTCGCATTACGAATGCGCTGCTCTACCAACTGAGCTATATCGGCCCTGAGAGGCCGGTTACGAATGTAACCACGGGGCAAAAGGTTAGATCTATCCGGGTGATGCGTCAATGCCCTTTTGAATCAAACGGCTATTTTTGCATCACCCGTGATTATTTACGCACGAATCGTATCGTCGCCGAAGCCGATCCACTTGTACGTGGTCAGCGCTTCCAGTCCCATCGGACCGCGCGCGTGCAGTTTCTGCGTACTGACCGCCACCTCAGCGCCAAGACCGAACTGGCCGCCGTCGGTGAAGCGGGTGGAGGCATTCACATACACCGCAGAGGAATCCACTTCGTTCACGAAGCGATCCGCATTGCGCAGCGTACGCGTCAGGATGGCGTCAGAATGCTGCGTGCCATGCTCACGGATGTGCGCAATGGCGTCGTCGAGATCGCTCACGATTTTCACGTTCAGATCCAGTGACAGGAACTCGTCGTCGTACTGCTCCGCGTTGACGGGAACGACGTTAGCCGGGCCATCCTGCAGCAGTGCGAGCGCACTGGCGTCAGCATGCAGCGTCACGCCGCTCTCTGCCATCTGTTTGCTCAGGGCCGGCAGGAAGGTGTTCGCTATGTCCTGATGCACCAGCAGCGTTTCAACGGTGTTACAGGTGCTAGGACGCTGGGTCTTCGCGTTAACGATAATCTTCAGCGCAGGAGCAATCTCAGCGCTGTCGTCTACCACGATATGACACACGCCAATACCGCCGGTGATCACCGGAATCGTCGACTGCTCGCGGCACAGCTTGTGCAGGCCCGCGCCACCGCGTGGGATCAGCATGTCGATGTATTTGTCCATGCGCAGCATTTCGTTGACCAGCGCGCGGTCCGGGCTCTCAATTGCCTGCACGGCACCCGCCGGTAAGCCACACTCTTCCAGCGCCTGCTGAATGACTTTCACCGTCGCGGCGTTGGTGCGCCAGGTCTCTTTCCCACCGCGCAGAATAGCGGCGTTGCCGGTTTTCAGGCACAGGGAGGCGACATCCACCGTCACGTTTGGACGGGCTTCATAAATAACGCCGATAACGCCGAGCGGCACGCGACGGCGCTCCAGGCGTAAACCGCTGTCCAGCAGCCCACCGTCAATCACCTGCCCTACCGGATCGGCCAGATTGCAGACCTGACGAACATCGTCGGCGATGCCTTTCAGACGGGCCGGGGTCAACGCCAGGCGGTCGAGCATGGCTTCGCTCAGACCGTTGCGGCGCGCTTCCAGTAAATCCTGCTCGTTGGCGAGCAAAATTTCCTGGGACTGAGATTCCAGATAATCAGCGATTTTTTCCAGCACGCGGTTTTTCTCGCGGCTGGAAAGGAGCGCCAGTTTATAAGAGGCGGCCTTCGCGGCGGCGCCCATTTGTTCCAGCATGTTCTGGCTCCTTAACGAATAATCATGTCATCGCGATGCACGGCAACCGGGCCATATTCATAGCCCAGAATGGCGTCGATCTGCTGCGAATGGTGACCCGCGATGCGGCGCAGGGCATCGCTGTTATAGCGGCTTACGCCGTGGGCGATGTCGCGGCCTTCGAGGTTACGGATACGGATCACTTCACCACGGGAGAAGTTGCCTGTCACGCTTTTAATTCCTTTAGGAAGTAATGAACTTCCTCGTTCCAGAATCGCGGCGGTTGCCCCTTCATCGACGACGAGTTCACCCGCAGGCGGCGCGCCAAATATCCAGCGCTTACGGTTTTCCAGAGGAGATTCCTGAGCGTGGAAGCGGGTGCCAACGGAGATGCCTTCCATCACGTCGCCAATCACGCCAGGACGGCTGCCCGCGGCAATGATGGTGTCGATACCGGCGCGGCACGCCACGTCGGCGGCCTGCAGCTTGGTCCCCATGCCGCCCGTTCCGAGGCCGGACACGCTGTCACCGGCGATGGCGCGCAGCGCATCGTCGATACCGTGAACGTCGGTAATCAGCTCGGCTTCCGGGTTGGAGCGCGGATCGGCAGTGAACAACCCCTGCTGATCGGTCAGAAGCAGTAATTTATCGGCGCCGGCCAGAATGGCGGCCAGCGCAGAGAGGTTATCGTTATCACCCACTTTGATTTCAGCGGTAGCAACGGCATCGTTCTCATTAATGACCGGAACGATATTGTTGTCCAGCAGCGCGCGCAGGGTATCGCGGGCGTTCAGGAAGCGCTCTCGGTCTTCCATATCCGCACGCGTCAGCAGCATCTGTCCGACGTGGATGCCATAGATAGAGAACAGCTGTTCCCAGAGTTGAATGAGTCGGCTTTGTCCCACGGCGGCCAGCAGCTGTTTGGAGGCGATCGTCGCGGGGAGTTCGGGGTAACCCAGGTGTTCACGCCCGGCGGCAATCGCCCCGGAGGTCACAATCACAATACGATGCCCTGCGGCATGTAACTGAGCGCACTGACGTACAAGCTCAACAATGTGGGCGCGATTTAGGCGGCGCGATCCGCCTGTTAAAACACTGGTACCGAGTTTTACCACCAGCGTCTGGCTGTCACTCATGATTCTCTGCCGTTCAACGATAAGGGAAAGTAATGTCGAACGAACGTTTTAGCAGGAGTCAGCCCCGTTGCCAACTGCCTTAGCACATCGCGAAACACTTTGTTGCGCGGGATCAGGAAGCGTAGCGGGAGAATTTGACACTTTTATTACCGAAATAATAAATCACAGTTTTTTAAAATTATTCTTAGTTTGTCATAAAAGTTTCATTCCAGAACGATAAAACCCTTCCTGTTTTTTCACGGGACTTAAGCATGAGCTTATCGTCCAGCGAATTTTTTAGCGCGTTTATAAGACAGGATCGAAAATGAAAAAGAGCACTCTGGCATTAATGGTTATGGGCGTAGTGGCTTCTGCATCCGTTCACGCAGCTGAAGTTTATAATAAAGATGGTAATAAGCTGGACGTGTACGGCAAAGTGAAAGCCATGCACTACATCAGCGATGATGCCACCAAAGATGGCGATCAGACTTACGTTCGTTTCGGTTTTAAAGGCGAAACCCAGATTAACGATCAGCTGACGGGCTATGGTCGTTGGGAATCTGAATTTGCGGGTAACAAAGCCGAGAGCGACTCCTCTCAGAAAACCCGTCTGGCGTTCGCGGGCCTGAAGCTGAAAAACTTTGGTTCTCTGGATTACGGTCGTAACCTGGGTGCCCTGTATGACGTCGAAGCATGGACCGACATGTTCCCTGAGTTCGGCGGCGACTCTTCCGCGCAGACCGATAACTTCATGACCAAGCGTGCGACCGGTCTTGCTACCTACCGTAACACCGACTTCTTCGGCGCGGTTGACGGCCTGGACATGACCCTGCAGTACCAGGGCAAAAACGAAAACCGTGACGCCAAGAAACAGAACGGTGACGGTTTTGGTACCTCTCTGAGCTATGACTTTGGCGGCAGCGATTTCGCCGTCAGCGGCGCTTACACCAGCTCTGACCGCACCAATGCGCAGAACCTGCTGGCGCGTGGCCAGGGTCAGAAAGCCGAAGCCTGGGCTACCGGTCTGAAATATGACGCGAACGATATTTATCTGGCAGCGATGTATTCAGAAACCCGTAATATGACGCCAATTTCTGGCGGGTTTGCCAATAAAGCGCAGAACTTTGAAGTCGTCGCACAATATCAGTTCGATTTCGGTCTGCGTCCTTCCCTGGGTTATGTCCAGTCTAAAGGCAAAGATATCGAAGGTATTGGTGACGAAGATCTGGTGAAATATATTGACGTTGGCGCGACCTATTACTTCAACAAAAATATGTCCGCGTTTGTTGATTATAAAATCAACCAGATTGACGACAAAAATAAACTGGGCGTGAGCAGCGATGACATTGTTGCTCTGGGTATGACCTACCAGTTCTAAGATTATCCGAATAAGAAAATCCCGGCAGACAAGCCGGGATTTTTTTTGCCCGGTGGCGCTGCGCTTACCGGGCCTACGGGATAGTGCATTCTGTAGGCCGGGTAAGGCGAAGCCGCCACCCGGCGCTGTGACGCTATCAGGCAGTCAGCTTCACCGCTTCGCTGGAAAAGTCATCCGCTGGCTCGAACTTGAGATCTAAAGTCGCCAGCAGTGCGCGTGCCTTATCGTGGAACTCTTTCAGGGTGTATTCCAGGCGGTCAATCACTTCCTGATCTTTAATGGTGGTCGCCTGCCAGTTGCCGTCTTTATTAAACAGACCAAACTGGTAGCTATACGTAAAGCGTTTTTCCTCTGCTTCCATTTCCATCCACCAGCCCCAGAATTCACGTTTTTCGGGTGCAGGCTTCACGTTGACGCATACAGCCAGGCAGTCGAAAAAAAAGCGATTCTCTTCACACTGCTCTTCTCGAATATACGGGCCAAGAGCCATGAACTTCTTAATCAATCTACTTTTCGGGTGTCCACTCGGTAACGTCATTGCGATCTCCTTTTGTGAAGCCACTGTTTTACCAAACCAGCGAAATTTAGCAATCTATTAACACAATCTCTGAGCGATCCAGCGCGTAATCTCTTTCAGTGCTTTATCGAAATTCTGATAGACCGGGCTGAACGGCACCTCAAGCAGTTTGCCATCCGCAGATGACGACGTGATTAAGCGCGACTCTTCTTCCGGACTGAACGGATCGTTTTTCCAGAAACCCGACAGCATCGGCGTTGGGCAGCGGCGTCCCAGCAGCCCTTGCGTTTTTAACGAGTAGCGATTGAGCTCCACGCGCAGCGCTTCGTCTGATGCATCATGCATGCCAAGACGGCTGGCCAGCACATCAAGGTACATTTCAGGCACGCTCCCCTGGCGTGCGGGATCGCTGAGCAGGGCGTGAACGACCGGACCAAGACAAGCGACGGCTTTCAGGCGGGAGGACTCAAGGTAAGCCAGACGCACCGCGACGTTTGCGCCAAAGCGGAAGCCAAATGCCGCCACGCGGTTGTGGTCAACCCACGGAATGTTTTCCAGTGCTTTTAGCGCATGCTGATGCAGCAGGCTGGAATCCTGAGTCAGTTTCCATTTGGATGAGAAGCCAATTGAGGGCATATCCAGCGTCAGCATCGCGATCCCTTTTGGTGCGAAGTAACGCTCATACAGGCTGTAATAATCGATCTGCAACGAATCCAGCCCCCCGCACATGAGGACGGTCGGGAACGGACCTTCACCTTCAGGCATATGCAGGAACCCGGTAATGGATGACCCGCCCGGAATGGTAAACTCGAGTTCGCGCATCTGGCCCGGCAGGCGTTGAGCCGCCTCTTCGTAAGCGCGATTCGCCAGCGCCTGTGCCTGCTCAGCCAGCTCATCACCTTTCAGATGTGGATACGCGGCAATGGCGTAGAGATTGGCCGCATGCAGCCAGTGCTTGCCGCTGCGCGTGGCATCCTCTTCCTGGGTGGCTTTTTGCTGCCAGAGCATCGCCTGTTTAGACCACTCGTAGATCCAGTTTCCCCCCCGATAACCCACCACCGTATCATAGAGTTCGCTGTCGGTGCGCTCGGCTTCACTCATCACGATACGCGCCTGCACATCAAGGATTTCACGAGGATCGATACCGCGCCAGACCCACATCAGGCGGTTAATCATACGATACCAGTGGGGCACGTTTTTACCGTCTAACGCGGACTGGACGGCAGGCTGGGTCCCCGGATTAAAGCGACGCACCAGCGTCGACGTTTCAGGGTGTTTGAAACGGGGTTTGAAAAGTGTCTCGGTGAGATTCGCCTGCGTCATTGCGTTGCCTCCATGAATACGTCATATGAAGACTATTGTAACGCGTGGCAGGCCAAAAAGAACAACGCCCGGCATAGCCGGGCGTGTAAAGTTACGTACTGGTATTAACGGCCTGAAATCGGCGGCACGAAGACCACGCCCATATCCCATGGCTGTTCAATCCAGGTATCCTGAGGGATATCAATCACGTAATCGTCAACCAGCGGGCGACCAGCAGGTTTCGCGAAGATAGTGACGAAATGGGCTTTCGGATACATTTCACGGATAGCCACCGCGGTACCGCCGGTATCCACCAGGTCATCAATAACGATGAAGCCTTCACCGTCGCCTTCCGCGCGTTTCAGCACTTTCAGCTCACGCTGGTTATCATGGTCATAGCTGGAGATGCAGACGGTATCGACATGACGAATACCCAGCTCACGTGCCAGCAGCGCCCCCGGTACCAGACCGCCACGGCTGACGGCAATAATGCCTTTCCACTGTTCGGAAGGCATCAGACGCGCAGCCAGTTTGCGTGCGTGAATCTGCAACATGTCCCAGGTGACGACGTATTTTTCGCTCATGTGAAGTGTCCCAGCCTGTTTTTATACGGCTTAAAAAGTGTTCGAGGGGGAAATAGGTTGCGCGAGATTATAGAGATCTGACGCACTAAAAACCAGTGTTTAGCGCCCTCAGCCTGAGTTTTTACATGCTTTATGCTACCAGCCAGCAGAGAAAGTGGTATTCTCAGTTTCATCTCGCAAGCCTGACTTGTGGTAACTATTAACCTGCTAACCCTGTGACCTGCAACCCTGTTTGCAGCGCCTCGACAAGGAGACTTATCGTGTCTGAACTGTCTCAACTATCTCCGCAGCCGCTGTGGGATATTTTTGCCAAAATCTGCTCCATTCCACACCCTTCCTACCATGAAGAACAGCTTGCCGAACATATTATGGGCTGGGCGAAGGAAAAAGGTCTGCATGCGGAACGTGACCAGGTTGGCAACATTCTGATCCGCAAACCCGCCACCGCAGGCATGGAAAACCGTAAACCGGTTGTGCTGCAGGCGCACCTGGACATGGTGCCACAGAAGAACAACGACACCGTTCACGACTTCACCAAAGACCCGATCCAGCCGTACATCGACGGTGACTGGGTGAAAGCGCGCGGCACCACCCTGGGCGCGGATAACGGCATCGGTATGGCCTCTGCGCTGGCCGTGCTGGCTGACGACAGCGTTGAGCATGGTCCACTGGAAGTGCTGCTGACCATGACCGAAGAAGCGGGCATGGACGGGGCGTTCGGTCTGCAGGCGAACTGGCTGCAGGCGGATATCCTGATCAACACCGACTCCGAAGAAGAAGGCGAGATCTACATGGGCTGCGCGGGCGGGATTGATTTCATCTCTACCCTGCCGCTGTCACGCGAAGCGATCCCTGCCGGTTTCCAGACCTTCAAGCTGACGCTGAAAGGTCTGAAAGGCGGCCACTCCGGCGGTGATATTCATCTGGGTCTGGGCAACGCCAACAAGCTGCTGGCCCGCTTCCTGGCAGGCCATGCGGCCGAGTTGGATCTGCGTCTGGTAGACTTCAACGGCGGTACCCTGCGCAACGCGATCCCACGCGAAGCCTTCGCCACCGTGGCAGTGCCAGCGGCAAAAGCGGACGAGCTGAAAAAACTCTCCACCGTATACCTGGATATCCTGAAAAACGAACTGTCGGCGAAAGAGAAGAACCTGACCGTGGTGCTGGAATCCGTCTCCACGGATAAAGCCGCGCTGACCGCGAAGTCTCGTGACACCTTCGTTCAGCTGCTGAACGCGACGCCAAACGGCGTGATCCGCAACTCTGACGTGGCGAAAGGCGTGGTGGAGACCTCACTGAACGTGGGCGTGGTAACCATGAGCGAAGACAGCGCGGAGATCATCTGCCTGATCCGTTCCCTTATCGACAGCGGTAAAGAGTATGTGGTGAGCATGCTGGAATCTCTGGGCACGCTGGCGGGAGCAAAAACCTCAGCCAAAGGCAGCTACCCGGGCTGGCAGCCGGATGCAAGCTCTCCGGTGATGGCGCTGGTGCGTGAAACCTATCAGCGTCTGTTCAACAGCACGCCGAACATTCAGGTGATCCACGCGGGTCTGGAATGCGGTCTGTTCAAGAAACCGTACCCGGACATGGACATGGTATCTATCGGGCCAACCATTACCGGTCCGCACTCGCCGGATGAGCAGGTTCATATCGAAAGCGTCGGTCACTACTGGACGCTGCTGACTGAACTGCTGAAAGCGATCCCTGCGAAGTAACATCTTCATCCCAACCCTCTTCCTGTGGAAGAGGGTGAAAAACCCAGGCCCGGTAAGCGTAGCGCTCCGGGCTTTTTTACAATCCCAATACCAGTTGTCGCTCTAACTGCGGATCCAGCAGCGTGACGTGCAATCCCACCAGCCTCACCCCTCGCCCACCCCGGCGTTCTTCCCATGCCTTTTTTGCCGTCGCGATAAGATCGTCTTTATTCAGACGCGGCCAAACGTGTTCCTGCGTGGTCAGCTGGAAATCGTTGAATTTGAGCTTGATGCCCTGACGGGCGATGAGCAGGTCCGGCTTCACCTTGCTTAAGCGTCGTTCCAGCTCCGGGTAGAGCTGTTCCGTGATAATAGATTCGCACTCGGACCAGTCATGAATATCTTCAATGAGGGTACGCTCAACGCCGACGGATTTCCGTAGCCGTTCGCTGTTCACATCGCGATCGTCAATCCCCTGGCTGCGCTCCCACAGCACGCGGCCAAACTTCCCGAAGCGCTTAAGCAGCATCGCGAGATCGCTTCGCTGCACGTCTTCGCAGGTGCGTAACCCCATGCTTTCCAGCTTTGCGGCGGAGACTTTACCGACGCCGGGGATTTTGCCAAGCGGCAGCGTTTTTAAAAATGCAGGCACCTCTTCCGGCGTAATGACGTACTGGCCGTTGGGCTTATTTAAATCCGAGGCGATTTTGGCAAGGAATTTAACGGGCGCCACACCCGCCGATGCCGTCAGATTCAGCTCGTTGAAAATCGTCTGGCGGATCTCCTGCGCCATCAGCGTGGCGGAGCCGTGGCAGTGCACGCTGTCGGTCACATCCAGATAGGCTTCGTCCAGCGACAGCGGCTCTATCAGAGAGGTATAGCGGGAGAAAATTTCCCGAATATGAAGGGAAGCCTCTTTATAGGCGTCAAACCGCCCGGGCAGAAGCGTGAGATGAGGGCAAAGCTTTAAGGCCATCGCCGTCGGCATTGCGCTTCGCACGCCAAATTTGCGCGCAGGATAGTTGGCGGTGCTGATGACACCACGCTGAACGCGGCTGCCGCCAATGGCGATGGGAATATCCCGCAGCGCCGGGTTGTCTCGCATCTCCACTGCGGCAAAAAAGCAGTCCATATCAACATGGATTATTTTGCGCATAGTAAGCCCTCACTCATCACTGGATAAGTATACAGTAAACAAATGAGGATTGAGAAGCAGATGTAAGAATGCCGGGTGGCGGCGTTGCCTTACCCGGCCTACAAAAACTTAAATAATGCGCTGCTGCTCGCGCGCCATGCGTTTTTTGCGGGCGTCGCACGGTTCCGGGCAGTCGCAGACCTTCTCCATACCAATGGAGGAAATACCGCCGCAGCTGCCCTGAATGCTTTTCCGCTTAACGATCCAGCCTAACGACATGCCGAAGATGACAAGCACAAAAACCACAAAGGTTGCCAGAAACGTCAGCATCATCAGCCTCCAAAGTCATCAAGCATGATGTTCTCATCTTCGACGCCGAGATCTTTCAGCATCTTAATCACGGCGGCGTTCATCATCGGCGGACCACACATATAGAACTCGCAGTCCTCGGGCGCCGGGTGCTGTTTGAGGTAGTTTTCATACAGCACGTTGTGAATGAACCCCGTATAGCCCGTCCAGTTATCTTCCGGCTGCGGATCGGAAAGCGCCACGTGGAAGGTAAAGTTCGGGTTTTCACGCGCCAGCTGTTCAAACTCGTCGTCGTAGAACATTTCGCGCAGCGAGCGCGCCCCGTACCAGAAGCTGATTTTACGCTTGCTGCCGAGCCGCTTGAGCTGGTCAAAAATGTGCGAGCGCATCGGGGCCATACCGGCACCGCCGCCGATAAAGACCATCTCCGCGTCGGTATCTTTCGCGAAGAATTCCCCGAACGGACCGGAGATGGTCACCTTATCGCCCGGCTTCAGGGACCAGATGTATGATGACATCACGCCCGGCGGCGCATCCGGCACATTCGGTGGCGGCGTGGCGATACGCACGTTGAGCATGATAATGCCCTTCTCCTCCGGGTAGTTGGCCATTGAGTAGGCGCGCAGCGTCGGCTCTTTTACCTCTGATACAAAGCGGAAGAGATTGAATTTGTCCCAGTCGGCGCGGTACGCCTGCGGAACGTCGAAGTCCGCATATGCTACGGTATGCTCAGGACACTCAATCTGAATGTATCCGCCGGCGCGGAACGGGACATCTTCCCCTTCCGGTACGCGCAGCTTCAGCTCTTTGATAAAGGTGGCTTTGTTATCATTAGAGATAACTTCACATTCCCATTTTTTGACGCCGAAAATTTCTTCCGGCAGTTCAATCTTCATGTTCTGACGCACCGCGACCTGGCAGGCCAGACGGCAGCCCTCTTTTGCCTCACGCTTAGTGATATGCGCCAGCTCGGTGGGCAGAATATCGCCACCGCCCTCTTTTACCGTCACGCGGCACTGCCCGCAGGAGCCGCCGCCGCCGCAGGCTGAGGAGACAAAAATACCGTTACCGGAGAGCGTATTGAGCAGTTTATCTCCCGCCGGCGTGCGGATCTGATTCTGCGGATCGTCATTAATATCAATCACCACGTCGCCGGAATTCACCAGCTTCGCCCGCGCCGCCAGAATGAGTCCTGACAGCACCAGTACGATCAGCGTGAACATCACCACGCCAAGAATAATTTCCATCTGTTAGCCCTTATAGCTGCACACCGGAGAAGGACATAAAGCCCAGCGCCATCAGACCGGTGGTGATAAAGGTGATCCCTAAGCCACGCAGACCCGCAGGCACGTTGGCATATTTCATTTTCTCGCGGATCCCCGCCATGGTGACAATCGCCAGCATCCAGCCGATACCGGAGCCGAAACCGTACACCACGGATTCACTGAAGTTGTAATCACGCTGAACCATAAACGAGACGCCGCCAAAGATGGCGCAGTTCACCGCGATCAGCGGGAGGAAGATCCCCAGCGCGTTGTACAGCGACGGGAAGTACTTATCGAGGATCATCTCCAGGATTTGCACCAGCGCCGCGATCACCCCGATAAAGGTGATGAAGTTCAGGAAGCTGAGATCAACCCCTTCCACCAGCGCGCCATCCCGCAGCACGAAGTTGTACACCAGATTGTTAATCGGAACCGAAAGCCCCAACACCACGGTGACCGCGATACCGAGACCAAATGCCGTCGACACCTTTTTGGAAACCGCAAGGAACGTGCACATGCCGAGGAAAAACGCGAGCGCCATGTTTTCAACAAACACCGCGCGCACAAACAAACTCAGGTAATGAGCCATTGTCGGTTACTCCTTTTCCTGCTGCTCTGGTCTCAACGTACGAATCAGCCAGATCAGCAAACCGATAATGAAAAATGCGCTAGGGGCCAGCAGGAACAGGCCGTTTGGCAGATACCAGCCGCCGTTTTGCACCGTGTCCAGCACCGTAATGCCAAACAGCTTGCCGCTGCCAATCAGCTCGCGCAGGAACCCCACGGTCAGCAGGATCGCGCCGTAGCCCAGACCGTTGCCGATACCGTCCATAAAGCTCGCCAGAGGCGGCATTTTCATGGCGTAGGCTTCCGCACGCCCCATGACGATACAGTTGGTGATAATCAGCCCGACAAACACCGAGAGCTGTTTGGAGGTTTCATAGGCGAAGGCGCGCAGCAGCTGATCGACCACGATCACCAGCGAGGCGATGATCGCCATCTGCACGATGATCCTCACGCTGTTGGGAATGTGGTGGCGGATCATCGAGATAAACATGCTCGAAAACGCCGTAACCAGCGTGACGGCCAGCGTCATTACCACCGCCGTTTCCAGCTTGGTCGTCACCGCCAGGGCTGAACAGACGCCCAGCACCTGCAGCGTGATCGGGTTATTGGCGAGCAGTGGGCCAATGAGCACCTTTTTCACTTCTTTCAGTTCACCGGTATCAGCCATTGTTCAGCGCTCCTTCACGTACGTTTTTCAGGAAAGGACCAAAGCCCAGCTCACCCATCCAGAAATCAAAACTGTGCTGCACGCCGTTTGAGGTGAGCGTGGCGCCGGAAAGCCCGTCGACCGCGTAGTCGTCACCCGGACGTGCCGCTCCTTTCATCACCTTCAGCGCAGGCAGACCGTTATCGTCGAGCACTTTCTTGCCGACAAACTGTGCCCGCCAGTTCGGGTTTTCCACTTCGCCGCCCAGTCCCGGCGTTTCGCCCTGGTCATAATACGTAATGCCTTTAACGGTGCGGCCATCCGTATCAAGGGCCACAAAGGCATACATCATTGACCACAGACCGTTGCCGTAGACAGGAAGCACCACTTCCTGAATGCGTTTTTGGTGGTCACGCACCAGGTAAATTTCGGCGAGATTACTGCGGCGCTTAATCCCGGCGGGGTCTTGCGATGCCTCGAGCGTCAGGCTCATCTGCGGATCTTTTAGCGCCAGAGCCTGGTTGAAGGTTGCCGGGTCTTTATCCAGCAGCTGGCCGGTTTTTAAATCCACCAGACGCGCGGAAATTCGTTCGGCAAAGACGGCCGAAACCTCATCTGCGCTCATCCCCTCCTGCATCAGTCCGGCCACGGCCAGAATGTTGCGCTGTTTATCCAGGGCACGTTGCTCCTGCTGCAGGGGTTTTAACCCAACGGCAGAACCGGCCACGACAATGGAGCAGACCAGACAGAGCACCAGCACCACCAGCAGCGTTTTGCTGATGCTGTCGTTATTTTTGACTTCAGCCACGCGCCTTCCTCCGCTTGATGTTGGCCCGCACCACCAGGTAATCGAAGAGTGGCGCAAACAGATTGGCAAACAGAATCGCCAGCATCATCCCTTCCGGATACGCCGGGTTGACCACGCGGATCAGGACACACATCGCGCCAATGAGCACGCCATAGCTCCATTTACCTTTATCGGTAAACGAGGCCGAGACGGGGTCCGTCGCCATGAACATCATGCCGAACGCGAAGCCCCCCAGCACCAGATGCCAGTACCAGGGCATGGAAAACATCGGGTTAGTGGACGAACCGATAAGGTTGAACATCGTGGCGGTCAGCACCATGCCGATCATCACGCCTGCAACAATCCGCCAGGAGGCCACGCGCCCAAACAGAATGATCGCCCCGCCAAGCAAAATCATCAGCGTCGAGACTTCACCGATAGAGCCGGGAATGTTGCCAATAAAGGCATCAAACCAGGTCACGGGCTGACCCGTCGCGTTGTTCACCAGCGTTTCGCCGCCGTGTGCCGCCCACTGAGAAAGCGGCGTCGCGCCGGAAAAACCGTCTGCCGCCGTCCAGACCAGATCGCCTGAGATTTGCGCCGGATAGGCAAAGAAGAGGAACGCTCGTCCCGCCAGCGCCGGGTTGAGGAAGTTTCGCCCGGTGCCGCCGAAAATTTCTTTAGCAATGACCACGCCAAAACTGATGCCCAGCGCCGCCTGCCAGAGCGGTAAGGTTGGCGGGACAATCAGGGCAAACAGAATCGAGGTCACGAAGAAACCTTCGTTGATCTCATGTTTACGGATGATGGCAAACAGCACTTCCCAGAAGCCACCCACGATAAATACCGTGAGGTAAATCGGCAGGAAGAACACCGCGCCCAGCGTCATCATGCTGATCCAGCCCGCGTCTGGCGCGAAGTTCACCCCTAACGACTGGGCCAGGCGGTAGTGCCAGTCAGACTGAAGCACCTGCGCCAGCTGCTGCGCATCGTACATGTGGTGCAGCGCCGGAAGGGTCTGCAAACCGACGTTGTACATCCCCCAGAACATCGCCGGGAAGACTGCAAACCAGACCAGAATCATCATCCGTTTAAGGTCGATGGCGTCACGAACGTGCGCCGCCCCCTTCGTCACCAGACCCGGCGTATAGAAAATGGTCGCCGTTGCTTCGTACAACGGGTAGTACTTTTTGAGCTTCCCTTCGGTAAAGTGCGGCTCCATTTTTTCAAAGAGGTGTTTTAAGCCCATCGGTTATCCTTCCTGCTCAATGCGGGTTAACACCTCGCGCAATACCGGTCCATATTCGTATTTTCCCGGACAGACATAGGTACAGAGCGCCAGATCTTCTTCGTCCAGTTCCAGGCAGCCCAGCGCCTGCGCGCTGTCGGTGTCACCGGCGAGCAGATCGCGCAACAGCATGGTCGGCAGAATATCCAGCGGCATGACGCGCTCGTAGTTGCCAATCGGGACCATGGCGCGCTCGCCACCGTGCGTAGTGGTCGAGAAATTAAACAGCCTGTTACGCAGGAAGTGGCCCAGCGTGGTCCGGGTGACGGAGTATTTTTCCGCACCGGGCAGCACCCAGCCGAACAGCTCTTTGTCGCGCCCTTCCTGCACAATGCTGACCTGCAAATGAAAACGTCCCAGATAGGCGTGCGCCTGCATGGCATGGCGGCCACTGAGGACCGAACCGGAAATCAGCCGGTTTTCGCCCGCTTTGATTTCGTCGGTCAGCAGTTCATTGATATCCGCGCCAATCAGCGTTTTCACCAGACGCGGGTTTACCGCCTGCGGCCCGCCGATGGCGATGACGCGTTCCGCGCACAGCTTACCGGTGGTGAAGAGCTTCCCGATGGCGATGACGTCCTGATAATTAAGGTGCCAGACCTGTTTCGCCAGGCTTACCGGCTCAAGAAAGTGGATGTGCGTTCCAACCAGACCCGCCGGATGCGGGCCCGCAAACGCATTAAACGTGACCTGCCCCTGCGGATGTCCGCCGAGCTTGCCGCCGCCGGCCTGGCATACGTGGACTTTCCCCGACGTCAGGCGGGTTAACACGGTCAGCCCGGCATCAAAGGCTTTGCGCTGCGCCAGGATAACCGGCTGCGGGTCCACGCTGAGCGGGTTGGTGTCCATTGCCGTGACGAAAATCGCGGCCGGTTCCGTGCCTGGCACAGGGGATTTGCTGAAGGGACGGGTACGAAGCGCGGTCCATAAACCGGACGCCAGAAGCTGAGCCTGAACAGCGTCACGGCTCAGCGAGGCGAGGTCTGCGGCATCGTAATGGGCGAATTCACGCTGTTCGTTGCCTTCAATGCGGATAACCACCGACTGCAGAACGCGTCGTTCGCCACGGTTAATCGCCACAACGGTGCCACTTGCGGGGGCCGTGAACATCACGCCGGGATTTTTTTTGTCCTCAAAGAGCGCCTGGCCTGTGATCACGCGATCGCCTTCCTGTACCAGCATAGAAGGTCGCATTCCCAGGTAGTCGTCGCCCACAATGGCGACATGACGGACACGTGCGCCTGTCGAAACGTGCTGCGCGGGCACGCCTGCAATGGGCAGTTCAAGTCCTTTTTTTATTTTAAACATGTGGTTAGCAGGTTTCCATGAACAACAATCCAGTGGCCGCGAAGTGTAACATTTTCCCCTTCTCGCGGGCAGGGAAACCGCCGTCGCGCGCGCCAAATTGCGAGCTAATGCGCAAAGTTCCTGGAGCCATCGCGATTTTGATGGTTTATAAAGTAAAACTAATTTGTAAACTCACCGCCCGGCTCTTGCGAAAATCTATAGCGGTGCTAATGTGAGCGCTCCTAACAGAATAATCTGATTTCGGGTCTCTTTTGCCGTCCTGGCAAGTTGGTCATGGTTTTATCAAGGAACTAGTAGTATGCGTAAAATCGCATTGTTCATTGCGATGCTTCTGATTCCGTGCATGTCGTTTGCCGGACTGCTCAGCAGTAATAGCTCAACGACGCCGGTCAGCAAGGAATATAAACAGCAGTTAATGGGATCGCCGGTTTATATTCAAATCTTCAAGGAAGAACGCACTCTCGATCTGTTTGTGAAAATGGGCGAGACATATCAGCTGCTTGATAGTTACAAAATTTGTAACTACTCCGGCGGACTGGGGCCAAAACAACGTCAGGGCGACTTCAAAAGTCCGGAAGGGTTTTACAACGTTCAGCGCAGCCAGCTCAAGCCTGACAGCCGCTTCTATAAAGCCATTAACATCGGCTTCCCGAATGCCTATGACCGTGCGCACGGTTATGAAGGTAAATACCTGATGATCCACGGTGCCTGCGTGTCTATCGGCTGTTATGCGATGACCGATTCCGGCATTGATGAGATCTTCCAGTTCGTGACCGGCGCGCTGGTCTTTGGGCAGCCTAGCGTACAGGTCAGCATCTATCCGTTCCGCATGACGGACGCCAACATGGCACGTCACAAGTACTCATACTACGCGGATTTCTGGCAACAGCTGAAGCCGGGTTATGACTACTTTGAGCAGACCCACAAGCCACCGGTGGTCTCTATCGTAGATGGCCGTTACGTGGTCAGCAAACCGCTGAGCCACGAAGTCGTCCATCCACAGCTGGCGTCAAATTACACGGTCCCCGAGACAAAATAGCACCCACTCGCCTGGCATAATCTTTTGCCAGGTTTCGTTGCCCGTCAGCGGCTGCGTTGCAATAACAGTGACCACATCGTTCGGTGTGGTCTCCTTCTGAAAGTCTATCTCCACATCCTGATCCAGCAGCGTCGCCACGCCAAACGGCGCACGGCGGGTGATCCAGAACAGATTCGTCGAGCAGAACGCCATCACATAGCGGCCGTCAGAGAGCAGCATGTTGAACACGCCTTTTTCACGTAGCTCGGTCGCCAGCGTCGCGATGTATTTAAACACGGCAGCCATGTTGCCTGGCGTACGGGGATAGCGCTCCGTCAGCTTGTGCAGCAGCCAGCAGAAGGCTTTTTCGCTGTCGGTTTCGCCAACCGGGCGGAAATTGCCCGTCTCCAGCGACTTATAGCCCGTGAGTTGCCCGTTGTGCGCGTAGGTCCAGTTACGGCCCCACAGCTCGCGGGTAAACGGATGGGTATTTTCCAGCGCCACTTCGCCGCGGTTAGCCTGGCGAATGTGGGCGATCACCGAGCGGGACTTGATGGGATAGTCCTGCACCAGTTTGGCAATCGGTGAGTTAAAGCTGGGCTGTGGATCCTTGAACGTGCGACACCCTTTACCTTCGTAGAAGGTGATGCCCCAGCCGTCTTTATGCGGCCCGGTTCCTCCACCGCGCTGCACCAGCCCGGTGAAACTAAAGCAGATATCGGTTGGCACATTCGCGCTCATCCCGAGCAGTTCGCACATACATCACCTCCACAACAGCGGGGGCAGCGCCCCAATGGATATGCCCCCCGCGAAGTCTTACTTAACCATCTCTTTTTCGATCAGCTGGATCAGGATGTGGATCACTTTGATGTGAATTTCCTGAATGCGGTCAGCATAACCGAAGTGCGGAACGCGAATTTCAACATCCGCCGTACCGTCCATCTTACCGCCATCTTTACCCGTCAGGGTGATGACTTTCATCCCTTTTTCACGCGCGGCGGCGATCGCTTTGATCACGTTACCGGAGTTGCCGGAGGTAGAAATCCCCAGCAGCACGTCGCCTTCACGGCCTACCGCTTCAACGTAGCGAGAGAAGATGTGGTCGTAACCGAAGTCGTTGCCTACGCAGGAGATGTGGCTCACGTCGGAAATCGCAATCGCCGGGTAGCCCGGGCGGTTTTCGCGATAGCGACCGGTCAGCTCTTCTGCGAAGTGCATCGCGTCACAGTGAGAGCCACCGTTACCGCAGGAGAGCACTTTGCCACCCGCTTTGAAGCTGTCGGCCAGCAGGACCGCTGCGCGCTGAATAGCGTGAATATTGGCATCATCTTTCAGAAAGTTAGCCAGCGTTTCCGCCGCTTCGTTCAGTTCGTTACGAATAAGATCCTGGTACATGAGGATAATCCTTCAGTATTGATGAAATAACACAGTGGAGTGTACCGGATAGCGGGAAAAGCGAGAAGCTAAAGCCATGCGAAACGTCCGGCGTTTTGCTTTTTCGTGCCGGGTAAAACGCGAACAATGTGAACCAGGTTGTAATTATTTTGTAAACACATTGCTAAAGGAAATAACATCAACTACAACCATATCATCACAAGTGGTCAGACCTCCTACAAGCAAGGGAGCTTTTCTTTATGATGATTTTGAGCATTCTCGCAACCGTTGTTCTGCTCGGTGTGTTGTTCTATCACCGCGTAAGTTTATTCCTGAGCAGCCTGATTCTTCTGGCCTGGACGGCTGCGCTTGGCGTCGCAGGTCTCTGGAATATCTGGCTTTTAGTCCCTCTTGCCATCATCCTTCTGCCGTTTAACTTTGCCCCGATGCGTAAATCAATGATCTCTGCACCGGTGTTCAAAGGCTTCCGCAAAGTGATGCCGCCAATGTCGCGCACTGAAAAAGAGGCGATTGATGCGGGCACTACCTGGTGGGAAGGCGATCTGTTCCAGGGCAATCCGGACTGGAAAAAGCTGCATAACTACCCGCAGCCGCGTCTGACCGCGGAAGAACAGGCGTTTATTGACGGCCCGGTAGAAGAAGCCTGCCGTATGGCGAACGACTTTGCTATCACCCATGAAATGGCCGATCTGCCGCCAGAACTGTGGGCGTACCTGAAAGAGCATCGCTTCTTCGCGATGATCATTAAGAAAGAGTACGGCGGTCTGGAGTTCTCCGCTTACGCTCAGGCTCGCGTGCTGCAAAAGCTGGCAGGCGTTTCCGGGATCCTGGCGATTACCGTTGGCGTGCCTAACTCCTTAGGCCCGGGCGAACTGCTGCAGCATTACGGTACGGAAGAGCAAAAAGATCACTACCTGCCGCGTCTGGCACGCGGTCAGGAAATCCCTTGCTTCGCGCTGACCAGCCCGGAAGCAGGCTCCGATGCGGGCGCGATTCCGGATACCGGCGTGGTCTGCATGGGCGAGTGGCAGGGCGAGCAGGTGCTGGGCATGCGCCTGACCTGGAACAAGCGTTATATCACGCTGGCCCCTATCGCCACCGTGCTGGGTCTGGCCTTTAAGCTCTCTGACCCGGAAAAACTGCTGGGTGGTGAAGAAGATCTGGGCATTACCTGTGCGCTGATCCCAACCTCTACCCCAGGCGTCGAGATTGGTCGTCGTCACTTCCCGCTGAACGTGCCGTTCCAGAACGGCCCAACCCGCGGCCAGGATATCTTTGTGCCGATTGACTACATCATCGGCGGTCCGAAAATGGCCGGTCAGGGCTGGCGTATGCTGGTGGAATGTCTGTCGGTGGGCCGCGGCATTACCCTGCCGTCGAACTCAACCGGCGGTCTGAAGTCAGTGGCGATGGGGATTGGTGCCTACGCGCACATCCGCCGTCAGTTCAAAATCTCCATCGGCAAGATGGAAGGTATCGAAGAGCCGCTGGCGCGTATCGCGGGCAACGCCTACGTGATGGACGCCGCCGCCACGCTGATTACCTACGGCATTATGCAGGGCGAAAAACCGGCCGTACTGTCCGCCATTGTGAAGTACCACTGTACCCACCGCGCGCAGCAGTCAATCATTGACGCGATGGATATTGCAGGCGGTAAAGGCATTATGCTCGGCGAAGGCAACTTCCTGGCGCGCGGCTATCAGGGCGCACCGATTGCCATCACCGTGGAAGGGGCAAACATCCTGACCCGCAGCATGATGATCTTCGGTCAGGGCGCAATTCGCTGCCATCCTTACGTGCTGGAAGAGATGGCCGCTGCGCAGAACAACGACGTGGATGCCTTCGATAAGCTGCTGTTCAAACATATCGGTCACGTGGGCAGCAACAAGGTGCGCAGCTTCTGGCTGGGCCTGACGCGTGGCCTTACCAGCGCCACGCCGACCGGCGATGCAACTAAACGTTATTATCAGCATCTGAACCGTCTGAGCGCCAACCTGGCCCTGCTGTCTGACGTTTCCATGGCGGTGCTGGGCGGCAGCCTGAAGCGTCGCGAACGTATCTCTGCCCGTCTGGGCGATGTGCTGAGCCAGATCTTCCTGGCCTCTGCGGTCCTGAAACGTTACGACGATGAAGGCCGTCAGGAAGCGGATCTGCCGCTGGTGCACTGGGGCGTGCAGGATGCGTTGTATCAGGCTGAACAGGCGATTGACGATCTGCTGGCAAACTTCCCGAACCGCTTCGTGGCAGGCGCCCTGCGCGCAGTGATCTTCCCGACCGGTCGTCACCATCTGGCGCCGTCCGACAAGCTGGACCACAAAGTGGCGAAGATCCTGCAGGTTCCGAGTGCAACCCGCTCCCGCATCGGTCGCGGTCAGTATCTGGCGCCGACGCCGCATAACCCGGTGGGTCTGCTGGAAGAAGCGCTGCTGGACGTGATGGCCGCCGATCCGATTCACCAGAAGATCTGTAAACAGCTGGGCAAAAACCTGCCATTTACCCGTCTGGACGAACTGGCAAAACAGGCGCTGGCCGGGGGCATTATCAATAAAGATGAAGCCGCTCTGCTGGTGAAAGCCGAAGAGAGCCGTCTGCGCAGCATTAACGTGGATGATTTCGAACCGGACGAGCTGGCGACGCAGCCGGTAAAGCTGCCGGAGAAGCACCGCAAACCTGAAGCGGCATAACGCGTTTCGCTTATACAAACCCCGCCTCGCGCGGGGTTTTTTATTGCCACATTTTCTCGTTATGTCGTGCTACAGTGTCAAAAAGTGGTCGTTTGAGGAGTCTGAATTGTGCCTGGTCTGAAGATTTCTATTTTGCAACAACCTTTAGTGTGGATGGATGGCCCCGCCAACCTGCGCCACTTTGATCGCCAACTGGAAGACATTACCGGGCGTGATGTGATTGTCCTGCCGGAAATGTTCACCACCGGCTTCGCCATGGAAGCGGCAAAACAGTCAATGCCTCAGGATGAGGTGGTTGCCTGGATGCACGCCAAAGCGCAGCAGACTAATGCGCTGATCGCCGGCAGCGCCGCCCTGCAGACCGAACGCGGGCCGGTGAACCGCTTCCTGCTGGTGGAGCCGGAAGGGAACGTGCATTTTTACGATAAACGCCACCTGTTCCGCATGGCGGATGAACATCATCACTATGAAGCCGGTAACGAGCGCGTGGTGTTCGAATGGCGCGGCTGGCGTATTCTGCCGCTGGTCTGCTACGACCTGCGTTTCCCGGTGTGGTCGCGTAACCGCAACGATTATGACCTGGCGCTGTATGTTGCCAACTGGCCTGCACCGCGCTCCCTGCACTGGCAATCGCTGCTGGTGGCGCGCGCGATTGAGAACCAGGCGTACGTGGTGGGCTGCAACCGCGTGGGGACGGACGGCAACGGGCATCACTATCGCGGCGACAGCCGGGTGGTGAATCCGCAGGGCGAGATCATCGCCACCGCCGAGCCGCATCAGGCGACGCGTATTGATGCCGAATTATCGTTAACGGCGCTGAAGGAGTACCGGGAGAAGTTTCCGGCGTGGCAGGATGCGGATCCTTTTAGCATTGAGTGAAAAAAAAGCCGGGTGGCGGCTACGCCTTACCCGGCCTACCAATGTTGCTCGCTTCTTTTAACTCACCAGCGCCTGCCCGTCCTTGCGGCTTTCCGTCGCGGCCACGTAGTGTCCTTCCGGCAGGCGGTAAATCACCTGCGCGCCACCGAAGTTGTAATCCTGAAGCGGATCTTCTACCACGATCTGATGCCCGCGCTCGCGCAGAGCGGCAATCGTGTTGCGATCGAACGTCGATTCAACGATCACCTCCCTGCCCTGCACCACGCGCCAGCGCGGGGCGTCGATTGCCGCCTGCGGGTTTTGCCCGTGCAGCATGATGCGCAGTGCCATCTGCATGTGCCCCTGCGCCTGCATCGGGCCGCCCATCACGCCAAAGGACATCAGCGGCTGGCCGTTGCCGTCCATCGCAAAGCCCGGAATGATGGTGTGGAACGGGCGCTTGCTGCCCGCCAGCGCGTTCGGGTGCTCAGGATCCAGCACAAATCCGCAGCCCCGGTTTTGCAGGCTGATCCCGGTATCCGGCACCACAATGCCTGAACCGAAGCCCATATAGTTGGACTGAATAAACGAGACCATCATCCCGCTGGCGTCGGCGGTGCTGATGTAGACCGTGCCGCTCTGCGTCGGGGAACCGTAGACAAAATCAGACGCGCTGTCGTGGTTGATCAGCGCCGCACGTGACTTCAGATAATGGTCGCTCAGCAGCTCTTTTGCCGCGAACGCCATGTGTTCTTCGTCCGCCACGTAGCGGTCGAGATCCGCCAGCGCCAGCTTCATCGCCTCGATGGACAGATGAAGAGACTGCACGGAATCCGGATGATGCTTCTCAATGCCGCACTGCTCAAGGATGCCGAGCGCAATCAGCGTGGCGATCCCCTGACCGTTAGGCGGGAGCTCCTGCACCGAACCGCCCGCGAAGTCGCGCGACAGCAGCTCTACCCAGTCCACGCGATGGTTGGCCAGATCCTCAGCCGTCAGGTGCGCGCCATGTTCTTTGGCGAAGGCGGCAATTTTCTGCGCCAGCTCGCCGCGGTAAAAGGCGTCGCCGTTGGTACGGGCGATCAGCTCCAGCGAGTTCGCCTGCGCCGGGTTACGGAAGATCTCCCCCACGCGCGGGGCGCGGCCTTCCGGCGCGAAGCAGGCGCTGAAGCCCGGCTGATCTTTCAGCTTGCTATAGCCGCGCTGCCAGAGATGCCCAATCAGCGGGGAGACCGGAAAACCGTTACGCGCATAGTCAATGGCGGGCTGCGCCAGGGTGGTCAGCGGCAGCGTGCCGAAGCGTTCCGCCAGCGCGACCCAGCCGGATACCGCGCCCGGCACGGTCACCGCGTCCCAGCCGATTTCCGGCACTGCGGTTTTTCCGGCAAACAGATCCGCATGCCAGCTCGCAGGCGAACGACCGGAGGCGTTAAGGCCGTGCAGCTTTTCACCGTCCCAGACGATGGCAAAGGCATCGCTGCCGATCCCGTTGCCGGTCGGCTCAACCACCGTCAGCGCCATCGCGGTGGCAATGGCCGCATCCACGGCATTCCCGCCTAGCTGCAGCATCTTCATTCCCGCCTGCGCCGCCAGCGGCTGAGACGTTGCAACGGCGTTATGGCCCAGCATCGGCGGGCGTCGTGAATCGTAACCGGACGTAAAATCAAGCGCTTTGGTCATCATGACTCCTTAGTCATGGCGCGGATCGAGCGCATCGCGCAGCCCGTCGCCGAGTAAATTAAAGCCCTGCACGGCAAGGAAAATCGCCACACCGGGGAAAATGGACATCCACGGGGCCTGCTCAAGAAAACCTTTGGCGGTGTTGAGCATAGAGCCCCAGGACGGATTGGGCGGCTGCTGTCCCAGCCCCAAGAACGACAGGCTGGCTTCAGCGATAATCGCCGAGGCAATGGCCAGCGTGGCCTGCACCAGGATCGGCGACATCACGTTGGGCAGGACGTACTTGATGATGATCCAGCGATCCGGCAGGCCAATCGCCCGCGCGCCGTCGATATACTCTTCGTTGCGAATGGCGATCACCTGCCCGCGCGTCAGGCGGGCGAAGATCGGCATCGCCGAAAGACCGATGGCGATCATCGCGTTGGTCAGGCTCGGGCCTAAAAATGCCCCCAGCGCGATCGCCATGATCAGGAACGGGCAGGCCAGCAGCGCCTCGATCACGCGCGAGATGACGCCGTCCCACATCTTCTGGAAGTAGCCCGCCACCAGCCCCAGCGGTACGCCGATAACCACGGCAATTACCACAGACAAGCAGCCCGCCATCAGCGAGGTGCGCGCCCCCCAGATAATGCGGGATAAGATGTCGCGCCCCAGCTCGTCGGTGCCGAACCAGTACATCGCCGACGGCGCTTTGCGCACCGCCAGGAAGTTGGCCTTGACCGGATCGAACGGGGCGATCCACGGCGCCAGCAGCGCCACCAGCACAAAGAAGCCCACCACCGCCGCGCCAATGACCGCGCTTTTATTGCCGAGGAATTTCTTCAGCACCCGGTTTTGCGCCCCCGGCAGCGCAGGCACAACGGTTTGCGTCGTCAGTTCTGCCATGGTTAACCTCGCATTTTCGGGTTGATGAGGACGTAGAGCACGTCGGCCAGAAGGTTCAGCATCAGGAAACCAATCGCCACGATCAGCACCACACCCTGCACCACCGCATAGTCACGGTTGAAAACCGAGTCGACGATCATCTTGCCAAAGCCAGGAATGGTGAAAACCTGCTCGGTCAGCACCGCGCCGCCCAGCAGCTCGCCAAACAGCAGCGTGGTGAGGGTGATTACCGGCACCAGCGCGTTGCGAAACGCGTGCTTCAGGATCACCGCTTTCGGCAGCAGCCCTTTCGCCCGCGCGGTGCGGATGTAATCCGCTTTCAGCACGGCAATCATCGAGGCGCGGGTATGGCGCATCAGCGTTGCCGCGAGGCCCGTTCCGAGCACGGACGCGGGCAGCAGCAGCGTGCGCAGGTTCTGGAGCGGATCTTCGCTGAACGGCACATAGCCGGACGCGGGGAGCCATTGCAGGTTCACCGAGAAGACCAGAATCAGCAGGATCCCCAGCCAGAAGTGCGGGATCGAGATCCCCGAAATCGCCACGAAGTTCGCCCCGTGATCGACCCAGCTGTTTTTGTTCACCGCCGCGAGGATGCCCATGCTGATGCCAAACACCAGCGCGATGATCATCGCCAGCAGCGACAGCTCCAGCGTAACCGGCAGCTTGCTGGCAATCAGCTGCGTCACCGGCTCATGCGTGCGTAAGGAGACGCCCAGATCGCCCTGCAGCGCCCGCGTCAGCCAGTGGAAATACTGCACGGGGATCGGCGCATCGAGGTTCAGCTCCGCGCGCAGCTGAGCGATAACTGCCGGGTCGCGCTCCTCGCCGGCCATGGCGATCAGCGGGTCGCCAGGCAGCAGCTTTTGCAGCCCAAACACCATCATGCTCACCAGCAGTAGCGTCGGGACGGCCAGCAGCAGACGTTTGCAAATCAGTTCCAGCATGGGCTCTCCTCAGGACGGTTATTTCGCCAGCGTTAAGCCAGCCAGACGCACGATGCCGTCCGGGTACGGCTTAAAGCCCTGCACGCTTTTGTTCAGGCCAAAAATACGCGGCTCGAAGTACAGGTAGGCAATCGGCATATCCGTTTGCAGCTGCTTCACAACCTTGTCGTACAGCGGCTGGCGCGCAGCCTGGTCGGTGCTCTGGCGCGCCTGGGTCAGCCACTCATCGACCTGCGCATTGCTGTAGCGGCCGTCGTTCAGGGTGCCTTTGCTGTTGATAAAGCCGTAGATGCTGCCGTCCGGATCCGGGCGCCCCGACCAGCCGGAGAAGCTCAGCTGATAGTCCCCGCTCTGCTGGCGGTCCAGCAGCGTGGCGAATTCGGTCATCTGCAGGTTCAGGTTAAAGCCCGCCTCGGCGACCATCGCCTGCAGCACCTGCCCCACCTGCTGTGAGGTGGGGTTGTTCGGCACCAGCAGGTTGACGGTCAGCGGCGCGCTGACGCCTGCCGCTTTGAGCAGCGCTTTGGCCTTGTCGACGTCACGCGGCGGGACCGGCAGGTTGACGTGATACGGGCTGACCGTCGAAAACGCCTGGTTGGCTGGCGTATACAGTCCTTCAAAGACCACCTGGTTTAGCGCATCGCGGTCGATGGCCTGCGAGAAAGCCTCGCGCACGCGGGCATCTTTGAACGGGTCGTTGGCTGGCACCTTGCCGTTGTTGATGTTGAAGGTGATGCCCTGGTAGCCCAGGCCCGTTACCTTCGCCAGCGCCAGCTTGCTGTCGGCCTCGACGGTTTTCACGTCGCTGGCAGCAATCCCTTCGGTCAGATCGAGATCGCCCGCGCGCAGGTTCACAAGGCGCACGGAGGCATCCGGGATCGGCAGATAAATAATTTTGTCGAAGTGGTAGGCGTCTTTGTTCCAGTAGTTGTCGAAGCGGGTCAGCACGATGCGGTCCTGGGATACGCGGCTGTCGAATTTATACGGGCCGGAACAGACGGGATGGGCGGCAAAATCAGGCTTTTTCGCCGCTTCAGGGGCCATCATCGCGCCCGCGCGGTCGGTGAGCTGCATCAACAGCGCGGCATCGGGGGTCTTCAGGTGCAGCGCAATCTGCATCGGGCCGGTGACCTCGACCGATTCAACGGAGGAGATCTCGCTTTTACGCAGGGAGCCTTTCAGGGTCAGGGCGCGGTCGAGGTTGTATTTTGCCGCAGCGGCATCGAATTTCTCACCGTCGTGGAAGGTGACGCCTTCGCGCAGATTGAGCGTCAGGGTTTTACCGTCGTCACTCCACGCCCAGTCTTTGGCCAGACCGGGGACGACCTTCAGGTTTTCATCCACGTCCACCAGCCTGTCGCACAGGGAGGCAAAGACGAAGCGGCCATAGTAAGTGCGCGCCAGGTGCGGGTCGAGCATGTCCGGATCTGCCCCCAGGCCAATACGCAGCACGCTTTCAGAATGGGCGGGCAGCGCCGCGCCAAGCAACATAACACTTCCCAGTACGGTCAAAAGAGAATTACGCATTGTCATTATCATGAGTTCCTTGAAGGAAGGGATGAGTGGGTGGCCGCGTGTTCAAACAGCGCGCGGCGGCGCAGAAAAGCGGCGGATGGCGGTGCGATCTGGATAACGCTGCGATCGCGGTTGATCTCCTGCCAGCGGTGGCAGGCAACCTGACGCCCGCCATCGAGCACCTGATTAATCGGCTCGACCTGGCGGCATTCGTCGGTGACGTACGGGCAACGGGTGTGGAAACGACAGCCGGACGGCGGGCTGGCAGGGTTCGGTAAGTCCCCCTGCAGCAGCGGCGCGTCGCGTTCAGCGCCCGGCTGCATCTGCGGCGCCGAGGCAATCAGCGCCTGCGTATAAGGATGCAGCGGCGCGTCAAAGATCTCATCCACGGTGGCGAGCTCGACGATTTGCCCGAGGTACATGACCGCCACGCGGTCGCTCATGTGGCGGATCACCGCCAGACCATGGGCGACAATCACCATCGTCAGCCCCAGCTGCTGCTTCAGGCTTTCCAGCAAATTGACCACCTGCGCCTGAACGGAGACATCCAGCGCGGATACCGGCTCATCGCCCAGCAGCAGCTTCGGTCCCGAGGCCAGCGCGCGCGCAATGCCAATACGCTGGCGCTGCCCGCCGGAAAACTCGTGTGGGTAGCGCCCTGCCCAGGCGGCGGGCAGGCCTACGGTTTTAAGTAACTCGGCAACGCGGTACTGGCGGTCCGCTTTCTTTATGTTCTGGTGCAGCCACAGCGGCTCGCCGACGATCTGCTCCACCGTCATGCGCGGGTTCAGGGAGGCGAAGGGATCCTGGAAGATGATCTGCAGCTCGCGGCGGAGCTGATTGAGCCGCGCGCCCGAGGCGTGGGTGATTTCTTCCCCCTGATAAAACACGCGCCCTTCGCTGGCGGCCAGCAGGCGCAGCAAAAGGCGGCCAAGCGTGGATTTTCCGGAACCGGACTCGCCGACAATCGCCAGCGTTTCGCCCGGCATCACGGCAAGCGACACGCGATCGACCGCCCTTACAAACCGGGCCGGGGTAAAGAGTTTTTTCGGACCGGGGAACAGCTTGCTGAGGTCCCGAGCTTCAAGAATGGGCGTGGTCATGCGGTCTCTCCCAGGGCGATGTGGTGTTCGAGCGGCACGCGGAAGCAGGCAACCTGATGACCCGCGCCGAGCGTGGCGAGCTGCGGTTTTTCATCATGGCAGCGCGCCTGCGCAAACGGACAGCGGGTGGCAAAACGACAGCCCTTCGGCATGGATTCCGGCAGAGGTACCGAACCGGGAATGGTGGAAAGCGGGCCTTTACGTGCGCCAAGGGAGGGAATCGACCCCATCAGGCCGATGGTGTACGGGTGCTGCGGATCGGCAAATATCGCCTCAACGCTTCCCTGCTCTACCACCTGTCCGGCATACATCACCGCCACCAGCTGCGCCACTTCGGCCACCACGCCTAAATCGTGGGTGATCATCAGCACCGCCGTGCCGGTCTCTTCTTTGAGGGCGTTGAGCAAGGCGAGGATTTGCGCCTGGATGGTGACGTCGAGCGCGGTGGTCGGTTCGTCGGCAATCAGCAATTTGGGATGGTTAATCAGCGCCATGGCAATCATCACGCGCTGGCGCATGCCGCCGGAAAGCTGATGAGGATAAGCCTTGAGACGCATCTCTGCCGCCGGGATCTGCACTTTCTCGAGGATCTGCAGCGCGACCTTCATCGCCTCTGCGCGCGAGACGTCCTGGTGTCGCATGACCGCTTCACTCAGCTGATCGCCCAGCGTAAACGCCGGATTGAGCGAGGTCATCGGCTCCTGGAAAATCATCGCCAGCTCGCTGCCGCGCAGATCGGCATATTCCCGCGGCGAGAGCTTGCGCAGATCGTGGCGGCGAAACTGCATCTCCCCGCTGACGATCCGTGCGCTGGCGGGCAGTAACCCCATCAGCGCCAGTGAGGTGATACTTTTCCCGCAGCCGGACTCTCCCACCAGCGCCAGCGTTTCGCCCGCCCTGACGGTCAATGAGATACCGTCAAGCACGCTAACCGGCGAGCCCGCGAACGTAACGTTGAGGTTTTGGACTTGCAGTACGGGCGTGGCGTCCTTAAAGGGGATTGTCGTCATGGCGTGAAGTCGTCCTCAAGGTGGATCGCCTGAATCAGGGCGGTTTGCAGGCTGAGCAGGTGTTCGCGCATGGCGGCCGCAGCTTCATTAGGCTGGCGATGGATAATCGCCGCCATGATCTTGTGGTGGTGGTCGTTATAGCTATCGACACGTTCAGGCGTGCGGGCTAATTCGCGCAGATGCTGCCAGCCCGGTTCACGTCTGACGGCATCAATGGCATCAAACAGGCCGAGCATCAGACGGTTGCCCGCCGCCTCGGCAATCGCCCGGTGAAAGGCGCTATCCCACAGTTCGTTGAGATCGCGGTCATCCGGGCTGACCTTATCGATGCGTTCCAGCATGCGCTGCATAAGCGCGAGGTTTTCCCTGGTGGCACGCAGTGCCGCAAGCCGGGCCAGGCCGGGTTCAAGCTGAAGACGAGCTTCCATCACTTCCAGAAGGTTGGTTTGCTGCACCAGTCCCTGAAGGGCCAGCGGTTCAACAGGTGCTGACGGGCCGATAAAGGTCCCTTTGCCCTGCTTACGCCAGATACGCCCCTCTTCTTCCAGCACGTCCAGCGCACGACGGACTTCACGTCGCCCTACGCCGAGAGTGTCCGACAGCTCACGTTCCGTGGGCAGCGGAATGCCTGGTGTTGACTCATGCTGGTTGATTAGCCCGCGCAACTGCTCAAGCGCGGTGCTGGAATTGGCCAGAAACCGTGACGGTTTTTCCATATTGGTTCGCTCACTTTCATCATTGCTTTATTTTTATTAACGATAAGTTATTGATATGGAATGAAGCTTATCGTGCTAATGATTAAGCAATAACCAAACCAATACGTAATTGGTTCGGTATTTTTTTGGCAAGCGGGAGATAACCAAATGATTCTGCGTGAATTATTTTTACAGAAAGACACATTCTGAATGAGGTCTGAAGAGAGGCATGGTGACAAAATGCACAACAACAGTGCAAATAACGCACTGCAACCGTGCAATTGTTAATTAATTGCACCATTGATATTAACTTTTTGTTAACGATAAGTGAGGGAATGGGATTACAGAACGCTGAAACGACGAAGGCCTGAATCATTTCAGATTCAGGCCTTCTGAATAGTGGCGGAACGGACGGGACTCGAACCCGCGACCCCCTGCGTGACAGGCAGGTATTCTAACCGACTGAACTACCGCTCCACTGTTCCCGTTTGGGGAACGAGGCGCATATTACGGTGCGCCTCCGATCTCGTCAACGCTTTTTCTCGCGTTTTGAATCGTTTGCTGCAAAAATCGCCCAAACGATGATTTTACAGGCATTCCGGCGTTTTTTCAGGCACGCCAGAGACAGCTGCCGCCCTTCTTCTGCACCAGATCAAGACGGGATTCGTGGTTAAGCAGCTCTTCATCACTGGCTAAAACAACCCGTAGCCGGCTTGCCTGACGGACAACACGCTGAATACCCGCTTCGCCCTGCGTCTGCTGAGACTCATTTTCCATACTGAACTTCATTGACGTCTGCCCGCCGGTCATCGTCAGATAGACATCGGCGAGGATCTGGGCATCGAGCAACGCCCCGTGGAGCGTTCGTTTGGTATTGTCTATCTCGTAGCGCGAACAAAGTGCATCCAGGCTGTTACGCTTGCCGGGGAACATCTTCCTCGCCAGCGCCAGACTGTCTGTTACCTTACAGAAGGTGTTCGTCTTCGGGATATCACGATTAAGCTTGCTGAATTCATAGTCCATAAAGCCGATATCGAACGAGGCGTTATGGATGACAAGCTCGGCGCCCTTGATGTATTCCAGAAACTCGTCAGCCACATCCGCAAACGTCGGCTTATCCAGCAAGAACTCATCGGCAATACCGTGAACGCCGAACGCTTCGGGATCCACCAGCCGATCGGGCTTGAGGTAGACGTGGAAGTTGTTCCCCGTAAGACGACGGTTCACCACTTCAACGGCGCCGATCTCGATGATCTTATGCCCTTCGTAGTGCGCGCCGATCTGGTTCATACCGGTGGTTTCGGTATCGAGGACGATCTGGCGAGTAATTGCAGTGCTCATAGCGGTCATTTATGTCAGACTTATCGTTTAACTGAACGTTTCAAATACAGGAAGTCTACCAGAGATGCGTAAACAGGTAGAAATTTTCACCGATGGCTCTTGTCTCGGCAACCCAGGTCCCGGCGGCTACGGCGCGATTATGCGCTATCGCCAGCACGAAAAAACTTTTAGCGAAGGCTATTTTCTGACCACCAACAACCGGATGGAGCTCATGGCGGCCATTGTGGCGCTGGAGGCGTTAAAAGAACATTGTGACGTGGTGTTAAGTACCGACAGTCAGTACGTCCGCCAGGGAATTACCCAGTGGATCCATAACTGGAAAAAACGCGGCTGGAAGACTGCCGATAAGAAACCGGTCAAGAACGTCGATCTCTGGAAACGTCTTGATGCTGCGCTGGGCCAGCACCAGATTAAGTGGGAATGGGTTAAAGGGCACGCCGGCCATCCGGAAAACGAACGCTGTGACGAGCTGGCGCGTGCGGCGGCCGCTAACCCTGCGCATGAGGACGCGGGCTATCAGCCTGAATCCTGATCACGGCTTTTTGTATTGCCGCGTGGCGCCAACGGTCTGACGGATTGGCGTTTTCGATTTGCTCTGCTTCATGGGATTAAGCGTAAGGGGAATGGTTCGCTTACGCGCGACGATAAACTGCATGCAGCCTAAGGCAGGCAAATGCGTGCTCAACAAGACGCCCCCCTGCCGCGCCCAGGGCAGCACCTGAAAACCGCCGTAGCAGAGCACTTCGAAGTTCAGCAGTGACAGCCAGTCGAGCTGGCGCATCATGGTAAACATCCGGCTGTTGTAAGGCGGCGTCCGACGCAGCACCGGTACCAGCTTACGCAGGCCCATCAGGCTCAGCGGATTGAATCCGCTCAGTACCAGCCAGCCGTCATCAATCAGCACGCGATCGGCTTCGCGAAGCAGACGGTGCGGATCGCTGCACCAGGGTAACGTATGTGCGAGCAAACACGCATCAACGGATTTTTCCGCAAACGGCAGATGTAACGGGTCTGCTTTCACCTGAACCGGCGATCCGCCGAGAGAGACGTTGACCTGATGCGAGATAGCGCAGCTTTCGGTATTGATTTCCGCGCTGAGATTGCCAATCTTAAGCAGGTGAAAGCCATACATTTTCGCCAGCCAGGGCTTCAGCTGTTGCTCTAACGCTTCGCGATAGTATTCACCCCAGGGCAATTCCGCCCAACGTTCCGGTGCTGCGACAGTCTGAGGTATCCTTGCCGGTTTCATCAACACACCCGCCACGCTATTAGAGGTAATGTATGAATCTTATCAGTATTTCCGCTTTTGAGGACAATTACATCTGGGTTTTGGTGGACGATGAACGTCGATGCGTCATTGTCGATCCCGGAGAATCCGCCCCCGTACTGCGCGCAATAAAAGAGAACGGCTGGCAGCCGGAAGCCATTCTGTTGACGCATCACCATCACGATCATACGGGCGGCGTGCCTGAACTGCGCGCCCACTTTCCGCATGTTGTGGTATACGGACCGGCAGAGGCACAAGATAAGGGACTCACGCAATTAGTCGAAGAAGGCGAAAAAATCCTCATACGTGAGTGGGAGTTTTCCGTATTTGCTACACCGGGTCACACTTTGGGACATCTGTGTTTCTACAGTAAGCCTTATCTTTTTTGCGGCGACACGCTGTTCTCCGGAGGCTGCGGAAGACTGTTTGAAGGCACACCAGCACAAATGTATCAGTCTTTACAGAAGATTAACGCATTACCCGATGATACCGTTATTTGTTGCGCGCATGAGTATACATTAGGAAATATGAAGTTTGCCGTCAGCCTGTTGCCTGAGGATCGGGCGATTCAGGATTATTATCACAAAGTGAAGGAGTTACGTGCAAAAAACCAAAAAACACTCCCCGTAATTCTGAAAAATGAGCGCCAAATTAATTTATTTTTACGAACAGATGATATTGATTTAATTAATAAAATTAACCAAGAAACAAATTTGCAACAACCAGAACAGCGATTTGCATGGTTAAGGTCAAAGAAAGATAACTTCAGATAATTGCGGGTTGCCTTTTCAAAATTTCGCCGTTATCATCGCTCGTCTTTTAAGCAACTATTGACACACACATGAAGGCAAAAGCGATATTACTCGCCTCTGTCCTGCTTGTAGGTTGCCAGTCGCAGAACGGCAGCAACGTACAACAGCACGCACAGAGCCTTTCTGCAGCTGGTCAAGGGGAAGCAGGGAAGTTTACAAGTTCGGCGCGCTGGATGGACGATGGAACATCTTTCGCGCAGGATCAAGACTTGTGGACCTCTATTGGCGACGAGCTAAAGATGGGAATTCCGGAAAATACCCGGATTCGCGAACAGAAACAGAAGTATTTAAGTAATAAGAGCTATCTCCACGATGTAACGTTACGGGCAGAGCCGTATATGTACTGGATAGCCGGGCAAGTTAAGAAACGTAACATGCCTATGGAGCTGGTACTCCTACCCATAGTGGAGAGCGCTTTTGACCCACACGCGACGTCTGGCGCCAATGCCGCAGGCATTTGGCAGATCATTCCGAGCACCGGGCGAAACTATGGTCTGAAACAGACCCGCAACTATGATGCGCGTCGCGATGTTGTCGCTTCAACGACAGCCGCTCTCGACATGATGCAACGTCTGAACAAGATGTTTGACGGCGACTGGCTGTTAACGGTCGCAGCGTACAATAGCGGCGAAGGTCGTGTACTGAAGGCAATGAAAGCGAATAAAGCACGGGGTAAATCCACCGATTTTTGGTCGCTCTCACTGCCACAGGAAACAAAGATTTACGTACCGAAAATGCTGGCACTGAGCGATATTCTCAAGAACAGCAAGCGTTACGGTGTGCAACTGCCAACACCAGACGAAAGTCGTGCACTGGCGCGTGTTCGCCTCAGCAATCCGGTTGATATTCAACAGGTTGCCGATATGACGGGTATGTCGGTAAGTAAACTGAAAACCTTTAATGCTGGCGTTAAAGGCTCAACCCTGGGGGCGAGTGGTCCGCAGTATGTAATGGTTCCGCAGAAACATGCTGAGCAGTTACGTGAGTCTTTAGCTTCGGGTGAAATCGCTGCCGTTCAGTCAACGCTGATCGCGGATGCCTCACCCGTCAACAGCCGCAGTTATAAGGTTCGTTCAGGTGATACGCTTTCAGGCATTGCATCACGTCTTGGCGTGAGCGCAAAAGATCTCCAGCAGTGGAACAATCTGCGCGGATCGGGCTTGAAAGTGGGTCAGAATCTGACGGTTGGCGCAGGTAGCAGTGCACAGCGTCTTGCCAACAACAGCGATAGCATTACCTATCGCGTGCGTAAGGGTGACTCGCTGTCCAGTATCGCAAAACGTCACGGCGTGAACATCAAAGATGTGATGCGCTGGAACAATGATACTGACAATCTGAAACCAGGCGACCAGCTAACGCTGTTTGTGAAGAACAGCGCGACGCCAGACTCCTGATAACACGACCGAAAGATAAAAAGGCACCGATTCCCCTCGGTGCCTTTTTTGTTTATCCCGCTTTTTGCGCTTCCGCCATGATGGTATCGCTGGTAAATGAACCATCGTCCTGCAGTTCAAAGTACGCCTTCACCTCTGCCGACGCACTCTCCTGATACAGCCTGATTGCCTGACTTAATGCTTCCGGGGTGCGCATACGCGCAATCCACGAGCTAAACTCCAGCGGCAAACGGTCTGTGATTAACGAGCGTGTAATCAGTCCCGCTTCCGTGATAAGCGATAACCACTCTCCGCTGGCGTAGTTTTGCACATGCGAGGTGTCGCGCAGCGCTTCCACCGTTTGCAGCCAGATATTGCGCACCGGATGTCCAGGCGATATCACATCCATAATAATGAAGATGCCACCCGGCTTCAGAACGCGTTTGACTTCGCGTAATGCCTGGCCAACATCATGCCAGTGGTGCGCGGAATAACGGCTGATCACCACCTCAAACGCGGCATCATCAAAAGGTAAGGATTCGGCATAGCCCTGACGCGTATCAATGTTGTCCAGCCCCTTCGCTTTCGCCGCTTCAGCAACCACCTCCAGCATCTGGCTGGATAAGTCATATGCGGTAACCTGCGCCACCTGCTGCGCAGCCGTGAAGCTGGCATGCCCTGCCCCACAGCCTAAATCCAGCACGTGCGCCTGCGGGAATGCCGACAGGCGCTCACCGAGACGCACCAGATCGCGACCTGAAGCGTGTACGGCGCTGCTCAGATACGCATTTGCCTGCGAACCAAACTGTTTTTCTACGTTGTCATGATGGGAGTGTGTTGTTGTCATCGTACTGTCCTTTGTGGGTTAAAAATAAAAGGGCAGCACCTGCACAGGCCTGCCCCACGGCAGACCTGACACACCATTATTTATCAGGTTTGCCGGGACTGAATTCGACGAGTAGAGGGTTATGATCGGAGGCGCGCGTCACCAGCACGGAGGCGTCGTGCACGCTCAACCCACGATAGAAGACAAAGTCGAGAGGACGACCAAAGGCTTTTTTGCGCTGGTCATCGCTAAAACGAACTTCACGCAGCGACATTTCGCGCGCAAAGCGGTACAGCGCATTCATGCGCGGACGGCTCCAGGCATTGAAATCGCCGGCCATAATGATGGGCCCGCTGTGATGCGCTATCTGATCGCCAATCGGAAGTAACTGCTTACTGTACACATCCACGCCCAGGCTGAAGTTCACCGCGTGGATATTCACGACCATCAGCATACGGGTATCCGGCAGCGGATAGACCGTCACCAGCGCCGATTTCGCCAGGCGCAGAATAGGCTCTCGTTCGCGCAGTGGACAACAATAGACGGGATGTGCCGCTGAAAGCGTCATCACGCCCGAGGGGTGCTGAGGCAGAACAAAGGCGGGTACCTGGTCGGCGGCAAGATAGTGAGTGGTAGCAAACCGAACGAGTTCAGGCGTGGTTTGCGCCTCCTGGAGCAGGACCAGATGGGCATCTTTGCCAAAATTCTTGAGAACCGATAACCACTCCGCACGCTGCTGCTTAAAGATATTCCACACCAGTACACGGATTTTTTCATCGCTGCTTAACGGTGTGCCGGCGGGTAATGCCTGGCTTATGCTCGCAAATGACCCCGGAGGCAAGATCCTCTCCGCGGGCATTCCGGCTACATAACGCATGGCATAGGTATTTTTTCGCACTTTTGGAAACAGCCTCTGTAACATGAACCAGTCCGGAAAACGGACTGGTTCTAATGTTATAGGGACTTTAGGTCACACTTTCAACGCAATTTCTGAGAAACCGCTTTCCAGTTTTGTAAGCAAGCGCTTACTGATGTTAACCCAGCGCGACGCGGGCGGGTTTATCAAGACGTCCGCTCAGACCAATCAACAGGAAAGCGACCAGGACAATCACCGCGCCAATCCATGGCGTCTGGGTTAATCCGACGTGTTCGACGGTTTGCCCACCAATGATGGAGCCCAGCGCGATACCAATATTAAAAGCGGCAATATTCAGGCCGGACGCCACATCCACCGCATTGGGCGTATAAAGCTCGGCTTTCTGTACAACGTAGACCTGAAGCCCGGGCACATTACCAAAGGCGAAGATCCCCATGACCAGTACCGTGACCAGCGCGGCGTACTGTATCGAAGCCGTGAACTGGAAAATCATCAACAGAACGACCAACGCGGCGAAAATGAATTTCAGCGCCGGTACCGCACCATGCTTATCCGCAAGCTTGCCGCCCCAGATATTGCCAATCGCAACGGAAATACCGTATCCCAGCAAAATCCAGCTCACGGCATTGGGGGAGAAACCCGCCAGGTCCTGCATCATCGGTGCAAGGAAAGTGAAGGCGGTGAATACGCCACCATAGCCCAGCGCCGTAACCGCGTAGATGATCAGCAAACGCGGATGCGTGAGCACCTTCAGCTGATCGCTCAGGCTGGCGCTGGCCCGGCCAGGAATATTCGACGGCACCAGCAGCAGGCTGGTCACCAGGGCAATGACGCCCAGTAAGGAGACGGCCAGGAACGTTTCACGCCAGCCGAAGTGTTGTCCGATAAACGTGCCCAACGGTACGCCTGTGACGAGTGCAACGGTCAGCCCACCGAACATGATCGCAATGGCGGAGGCCGCTTTCTCTTTTGGTACCAGGCTGGTTGCAATAGTGGAACCAATCGAGAAGAACACCCCGTGTGCAAGGCCGGTCAACAGACGAGCGATGACCAGCGTGGTGTAGTCCGGCGCCTGCCAGGCCAGCACGTTGCCGGCGGTGAACAGCACCATTAATGCAACTAACAGCTGCTTACGCGGAAAGCGTCCGGTCAGGGCCGTCAGCACGGGGGCACCGACGGCAACACCCAGGGCATAGATGGACACCAGCAATCCGGCGGAGGGCAATGAGATCGCAAGCTGGTTAGCAATGGTGGGAACCAGTCCCACGATAACAAATTCGGTCGTGCCAATTGCAAAGGCACTGATCGTCAGGGCAAGAAGCGCCAGTGGCATAAAATACTCCGTATCATCAGGATTAAGATGACAGGCAGTATGCGCCAGTGCTTAAATAACAAAAATGGTCAAAATATCAATAGAATTTTGCGGGTGGTGCAACAATGAAAGCAACGTCAGAAGAGCTGACAATCTTTGTCGCCGTCGTCGAAAGCGGCAGCTTTAGCCGCGCGGCCGAACAGCTGGGACAGGCTAACTCAGCCATTAGCCGCTCGGTTAAAAAGCTGGAGATGAAGCTTGGGGTGAGCCTGCTTAACCGAACGACGCGGCAACTGAGCCTGACGGAAGAAGGGGAGCGTTATTTTCGCCGCGTGCAGTCGGTACTGCAGGAGATGGCCGCAGCCGAGACCGAGATTATGGAAACCCGCAGCACGCCGCGTGGGTTACTGCGCATTGATGCGGCCACGCCGGTTGTGCTTCACTTTCTGATGCCGCTGATTAAACCTTTCCGCGAACGTTATCCGGAGATGACGCTCTCTCTGGTCTCCTCAGAGACGTTTATCAACCTCATCGAGCGAAAGGTAGATGTGGCTATCCGGGCGGGAACGCTGACCGATTCAAGCTTGCGTGCCCGCCCTCTGTTTGCCAGCTACCGAAAAATTATCGCGTCGCCACAGTATATTGCTGAACATGGTAAACCGGAGACGGTTGAAGAACTGAAGCAGCATCTGTGCCTGGGCTTTACGGAGCCGGTATCGCTGAACACCTGGCCTGTCGCCTGCCATGACGGGCAACTTCATGAAATTACTAGCGGATTGTCGTCTAACAGCGGGGAAACGCTGAAGCAGCTGTGCCTCGAAGGCAATGGTATCGCCTGCCTGTCAGACTATATGATCGATAAGGAGATTGCGCGGGGTGAACTGGTGGAATTGATGGCCGATAAACGCCTGCCGGTCGAAATGCCTTTTAGCGCGGTATATTACAGTGACAGAGCGGTGAGTACGCGCATTCGTGCCTTTATTGATTTTCTGAGTGAACATATAAAAACAGCTCCCGGAGGAGCTGTGTGAGGGTTCAGGTTACAGAGGGTGGGTCAAACTTAATCCCAGTGAGGAGCTAAGCCTTCCGGGCTGACCAGGCGATCGTTGCACTCCAGGGCTGCGATCGCTTTTTTATCGTCAGCATCCAGGTGAAGATCCGTTGCTAACAGGTTGCTCGCCAGGTTTTCACGTTTAGTTGAAGATGGGATCACGGCATAACCTTCACCCATTGCCCATGCCAGAATGACCTGCGCGGCAGTCGCGTTATGTTTCTCAGCGATACGCGTAATCACTTCATCTTTCAGCGCCTTACCATAGGCCAGCGTCATGTATGAGGTGATGTGGATCCCGTGCTGTTTTGCCCAGTCCACGACTTTGCGGTTCTGCAGGTAAGGAGACAGTTCAATCTGGTTGGTCGCAATATTTTCTGCACCTACAGCCGCAATGGCTTTTTCCATCAGCGGGATCGTGAAGTTGGAGATCCCAATTTCGCGGGTTAAGCCCTGCTTTTTCGCTTCCAGCAGCGCCTGCATGAATTCTTCCACGGAGACGGCATCGTTTGGTGATGGCCAGTGGATCAGCGTCAGATCGACGTAGTCAGTACGCAGTTTTTTCAGGCTTTCTTTCAGGCTTGGGATCAGCTTGTCTTTGCTGAGATTCTCAATCCAGATTTTCGTGGTAATGAACAGCTCATTACGCGGTACACCGCTCTCTTCGAGAGCTTGTCCAACGGCAGCTTCGTTTTCATAGATCTGCGCCGTATCAACTGCGCGATAGCCCAGTTCGAGTGCGGTTTTAACTGATGCGATAACAACGTCGTCTTTCAGGCGGAAAGTGCCCAGACCAAATGCAGGGAGAGTCATAATTTTCCTCAATCGTTATGTTCGTAAACTGAGGACGATTATCGCTGGCGGTGTTATAGAGAAAAAGATCGTAAAACGCAGAGGATTTTTGCTGATTTCGCAATAATTAAACGTCAGATAAGAAAAAAGCCCTGAGCGTTAACTCAGGGCTTTTAATAAGTGGCGGAACGGACGGGACTCGAACCCGCGACCCCCTGCGTGACAGGCAGGTATTCTAACCGACTGAACTACCGCTCCACCGAAGACTGCTTGTAACCACCGGATTAATGCACCGGCTTACTACTTAATTTGATGCCTGGCAGTTCCCTACTCTCACATGGGGAGACCCCACACTACCATCGGCGCTACGGCGTTTCACTTCTGAGTTCGGCATGGGGTCAGGTGGGACCACCGCGCTAAAGCCGCCAGGCAA
>NZ_VWWX01000004.1:0-509765 GCF_011752745.1 Enterobacter sp. Acro-832 | reverse complement strand
CTGGCGGCTTTAGCGCGGTGGTCCCACCTGACCCCATGCCGAACTCAGAAGTGAAACGCCGTAGCGCCGATGGTAGTGTGGGGTCTCCCCATGTGAGAGTAGGGAACTGCCAGGCATCAATTAAGAAGAACCCCGTACCGTAAGGTGCGGGGTTTTTTGCTTTGTGCGTCAGAAATCATGCCGGATGGTTTTGTAGGCCCGGTAAGCGCAGCGCCACCGGGCATGGCAGACCGCACGATCCCACGGTAAAAAGAAGCAAGAATACTAAAGAAGGGATTTATAAACGCAGAAAAGCAAAAACCCAGCCATAGGCTGGGTTCTTTAAATAGTGGTGCCCGGACTCGGAATCGAACCAAGGACACGGGGATTTTCAATCCCCTGCTCTACCGACTGAGCTATCCGGGCAACGGAGCGCATTAAACCGCAATCGCGCCTTATCGTCAACATTATTTCGGGAAAAGCTGTTCAATTGCTTAACTTTGCGGCAATCTGATGGTTTACGCGTCGAATAGGGCAAATTTAACAGGCTCGCTTACGTCAACGCCCCGCCCATACGGCACTGAGCAAAGCGTAGAATATCTTCCGCCAGTCGGTGCGCCGTATCCACGTCGGCCTGGCTACGGTTCACCAGCATGCGGCTCAGGCAGCCCTCCAGCACCAGCTCCATCTGTTTCGCCACCATTGCCGGGTCATCCACTTCAAGACGGGTCAGCAGTTCGTGAGTGAAGTCATGCGCTGCCCGTTTTTGCTGATCCGCCAACTGGTGGACAGGATGGTCGGGATCGGGATAGAACGTACAGGCCGCAATAAACAGGCAACCCGGATAGCGATTGTTGCTGACACATTCCGTCAGGGCGGTATAGCGCGCCAGCAGCTTTTGTTCCGCAGTCAGCTCTTCATTCAGCATCAGTTGCCTGCGCCAGATATCAACCTGCTGGCTGAGATAGCGTAGAGCATCATAAACGAGCGCCTCTTTATCCGGCCAGAAGCGCTTAAGATCATCCAGGGGGTAATCGATACGGTCGGCTACCATCTCAAGCGTGGTGCTGGCGATCCCATAAATCTCAAGTAATTGCAGGGCTTGTCCCAGTACGTCTTCGCGTTGCACGGTTGTCTCCTCCGCTATTCCCAACGGTGTGTTACGTTTACAGTGTTGTTTACGGTTGGCGATTGCGCAAATGCGCGCTGAATGCCGCGGCATCCATAAAGCCGGTTACACGCTGTTCTGGCTGCTCCTGTCCCTGTTGATTGAAGAACAGGATGGTTGGCAGCCCAAGCACGTTAAGCTGCTTCAGCAGAGCCTTATCCTGCGCATTATTGGCGGTTACGTTCGCCTGGAGCAGAACAGTCTCTTTCAGGGTGTTTTGTACCTGAGGATCGCTAAAGGTGTATTTTTCAAACTCTTTGCAGGCGACGCACCAGTCGGCATAGAGATCGAGCATCACCGGCTTGCCTTTTGCCTGTGCGAGCGCGCTGTTGAGCTCATCAACGTTCTTAATCTGGATGAAGTTCAGATGCGCCTGCGTCTGGCCGACCGGCGAGCCGAACGCCCAGTCCTGAAGAGGGCGCACGCTCACCAGCGCGGCGGCGAGCAGGAGGATTTGCACCAGGCGCATCCACGCTTTTTTCACCCCCAGACTGACGATAAACGCCCAGGAGAAGAACGCTACGCCGAGCATCGCCCAGAGGCGAGAGCCCCATACGTCACCCGTAATGCGCTCCAGCAGGAACACCGGCAGCGCCAGAATCACAAAACCAAATGCGGTTTTCACCGTCTCCATCCACGGGCCGCTCTTCGGCAGAAGTCGATTGCCGAAAACCGTAACCAGAATCAGCGGCAGGCCCATGCCCAGCGCGTAAAGGTACAGCGTACCGCCGCCAAGCCATAGATTGCCGCTCTGGGCAATATAGAGCAGGATGGCGCTCAGCGGTGCGGTGGTGCAAGGGGAGCAAATCAGTCCGGCGATGGCCCCCATCATAAACACGCCGCCTGCCGAACCACCCTGCTGGCGATTACTCATCAGCGTTAAGCGGGTTTGCAGAGCTGACGGTAACTGCAGCGTGAACAGGCCAAACATCGACAGTGCCAGCAGGATAAATATCGCCGACAGGCCAATCAGCACATAAGGGTGCTGAAGTGCGGCCTGGAACTGCAACCCGGCAGCGGCGACCACAAGGCCGAGTGCCGTGTAGGTCAGCGCCATACCCTGCACGTAAATAAAGGCCAGCAGCAGCGCGCGGGCGGTGGAAAGGCGATGTTTGCCGCCCAGCACAATGCCAGAGATGAGCGGATACATCGGCAGCACGCACGGCGTAAAGGCAATGCCGATACCGATCAGCAAGGCCCACAGCGCGGAGAACGGAAGGTCAGCGGGAGCTTCACGCTTCTCGCCTGAAGGAAGAGGGGGAACCGTGGCAGAGGCTTTCACTTCACTAAGCGGAACCACCTTTGTTTCAGGCGGATAGCAGAATCCGGCATCCGCGCACCCCTGATAGGTCACCGTCAGGGTCGCACCTTTATCCGCCTGATTCACCGTAACAGGCACGCTCAGGTGCTGGCGATAGATTTCGCTTTTGCCGTAAAACTCATCTTCATGCCACTCGCCAGAGGGCATCTTTAAAGCGCCCACGCTGGCCTGAGCAGGCGTAATGCTTACCTGCTTGCGATAGAGGTAATAGCCCTCTTTCACCTGCCAGTTAAGCGTAAGGTCATGCTGGTTTTGCTGAAAATCGAAAACAAACGCCCGATCGGCAGGAATGAAGTTCGAACGGCCGGGCGCGTCAAACAACCCGGCAAATACTGATGTGCTGCACAGCAGCAGGATCAGCGTAAGGAAGCGTTGAGCCATGAGAGATAGTCGTTATCGCCATGAACCACTGGCAGGACCAGCAGCTCCGGGGTTTGGTAAGGATGATGAGATTTGAGGCAGTCCAGGAGTGCCTGCTGATTCGCCAGATTGGTTTTGAGCAACATCTGGACTTCGTACTCTTGTTCCAGCTTACCTTCCCAATAGTAAAGAGAGGTCGCGCCGGGGAGGAGCGTGACGCAGGCTGCCAGTTTTTCGGCCAGCACTTTGGCGGCGAGATCCTGGGCAGAGGCTTCATCAGGGGCGGTACACAGTACGACAACGGCATCAGGCGTGTTCACAAGTCGACCTCCTCATCACGAAAGGTTTCACTATATCACGCAAGGCGGTTGGTCATTAATGAAACGGGCCGCAGAGCGGCCCGATTTTAACTATTTTTACAACCGGGAACGGTTTACAGCACCACGCCACCGATGATAAAGCCGAGGATCACGCAGAGTGAAATGGAGACCACGCCCGGGATCAGGAACGCATGGTTAAACACATACTTACCGATACGGGTTGAGCCGGTGTCGTCCATCTCAACGGCCGCCAGCAAGGTTGGGTAGGTAGGCAGCACGAACAGGGCAGAAACAGCAGCAAACGAGGCGATAGCAGTTAACGGGGTGACGCCCAGCATCAGAGCCGCAGGCATCAGCGCTTTGGTAGTCGCTGCCTGAGAGTAAAGCAGGGTAGCCGCAAAGAACAGCACGACCGCCAGCAGCCATGGGTAGTTATGCAGCAGGTCGCCTGCTACGGTCTGAATGTCGCTAATGTGCGCTTTCACGAAGGTATCACCGAGCCACGCCACACCCAGCACGCACACGCAGGCGCTCATACCGGATTTGAAAGTGCTGGCGTTCAGCACTTCGCTGGTGTCAATTTTACAGGTGATGCTAATCAGCGTTGCGATGGTCAGCATGAACACCACAATCGCTTCGTTACGCGGCAGGACCGGGTTCTGGATCAGCCCCACGGTATCGCTGATGGCGGTCGCATAGAACATGACGGCGACAATCCCAATCAGGAACAGCAGCACGGAGCGTTTCGCATGTGGCTTCAGTTCGAAGACCTGGCTGCCGCGCAGGCTCACTTCACCTTTTGCCAGACGCTCCTGATAAACCGGGTCGTCTTTCAGTTCAGCGCCGAGGAAGTTGCACAGCACAGCGGTAATCATCACCGCAATCAGCGTCACCGGGATACAGATCGCCAGCAGTGTCAGATAGCTCACGCCCATCGGCTCCAGGATACCGGCGAAGAAGACCACCGCCGCGGAAATCGGCGAGGCGGTAATGGCGATCTGGGACGCGACGACGGCAATGGAGAGCGGACGCGACGGACGAATACCCTGTTCTTTCGCCACTTCGGTAATCACCGGTAACGTGGAGAAAGCGGTGTGGCCAGTACCGGCGAGAATGGTCATAAACCAGGTCACCAGCGGAGCAAGGAAGGTAATGTATTTAGGGTGGCGGCGTAGCATGCGTTCCGCCAGGCTTACCAGGTAGTCCATACCGCCTGCCACCTGCATGGCGGCAATAGCGGCAATAACAGCCATGATGATTTCGATAACGTCGAACGGGATAGCGCCGGGTTTAATCTGAAAGATAAGGGTAAGAACGAGCACTCCAAGACCGCCGGCAAAACCGATGCCGATACCCCCGAGTCGTGCTCCCAAATAAATCGCCAACAAGACGATGACGAGTTCTGCTCCAAACATAAGGACCTGCCTTGCTTATTAACAAGTTGATATTGAATTGTTGTATTTTGGTAACGCCTAAAAAGAAAAAAGGCACGTCACAAGTGACGTGCCTTAAGAAGCCTAGCCTGAACGGTTACTGTTCGCTTTCATCGGTATATCGTTTCGCTTTATATGCCGGGTGCATCAGGTTTTGGGCCGAGAAGATATCGTCCAGCTCGGCTTCGGTCAACAGCCCGCGCTCCAGCACCACTTCACGCACGCTCTTACCGGTTTCGGCACAAATCTTACCGACGATGTCGCCGTTGTGGTGGCCAATGAACGGGTTGAGGTAGGTGACGATCCCGATGGAGTTATAGACATAGCCTTCACAGACTTCTTTATTTGCCGTGATGCCGTTGATGCATTTTTCCAGCAGGTTGTAGCAGGCGTTGGTCAGAATGTGGATAGATTCAAACATCGCCTGGCCAATTACCGGCTCCATCACGTTCAGCTGCAGCTGACCCGCTTCAGAGGCCATGGTTACGGTCGTATCGTTACCGATGACTTTAAAGCAAACCTGATTCACCACTTCTGGCACGACCGGGTTCACTTTGGCCGGCATGATGGATGAACCCGCCTGCAGTTCTGGCAGGTTGATTTCATTCAGGCCAGCGCGCGGACCGGAAGAGAGCAGGCGCAGGTCGTTACAGATTTTGGACAGTTTCACCGCCAGACGTTTCAGCGCGCTGTGTACCATGACGTAGGCGCCGCAGTCAGAGGTCGCTTCAATCAGGTCTTCTGCAGGCACAACCGGCAGGTTGGACACTTCAGCCAGCTTCTGTACCGCCAGTTGCTGATAGCCATCCGGGGTGTTCAGACGCGTACCGATGGCGGTGGCGCCCAGGTTCACTTCCAGCAGCAGCTCGGAGGTACGCAGCAGGTTTTTGGTCTCTTCGTTCAGCAGTACGTTAAACGCGTGGAATTCCTGACCGAGGGTCATCGGCACCGCATCCTGCAGCTGGGTACGACCCATTTTCAGAATGTCCTGGAACTCAACCGCTTTACGCTGGAAACCATCGCCCAACTGGTTGATCGCATCCACCAGTTTCACCACGGAGGCATACACCGCAATACGGAAGCCGGTTGGGTAGGCGTCGTTGGTGGACTGGCATTTGTTGACGTGGTCGTTCGGGTTCAGGTACTGGTATTCACCTTTCTGGTGACCCATCAGCTCCAGGCCAATGTTTGCCAGTACTTCGTTAGTATTCATGTTGACGGAAGTGCCCGCGCCGCCCTGATAGACGTCAACCGGGAACTGATCCATGCATTTGCCGTTGTTCAGCACTTCATCGCAGGCCGCGATAATCGCATTTGCCGCGCTTTTAGGAATGGTTTGCAGCTCTTTGTTGGCCAGGGCTGCGGCTTTCTTCACCATCACCATGCCACGAACAAACTCAGGGATGTCGCTGATTTTGCTGTTGCTGATGTAGAAGTTTTCAATCGCTCTCAGAGTGTGGACACCGTAGTAGGCATCCGCTGGAACTTCCCTGGTACCCAACAAGTCTTCTTCGATACGAATGTTGTTTAACATGTGAACCTTCTTTTCAAGCTGCCGATGGATTGTACTAAACACACAGTATTTATGTGGTTTTGAATATTTTCTGGCCGACGATTATTCCCTCAATCAGCCAGATGCTCGAGATCATATGCTGATGATAGCGAATTGCCGTAAGCTGGATCACTTATTATCGAGCCGATTCCATGATAATTATTAATCTGTGAAATGGGTCACCGCTTTAATATTTCCAAAAAAAATATCCGTGCAAACTGATTGAATTTTCGCTAACCGTCACCATCTCATACAAACACGCGTCGCGAACACATTCAGACAGGGGCCCGATGGCCTCTGCCACACAGGAGATGCCAGTGCGCTGGATACCGTTTATTGCTTTCTTTCTCTATGTTTACATTGAGATTTCCATTTTCATCCAGGTTGCCCATGTGCTGGGCGTCCTGCTGACGTTGATTCTGGTGATTTTCACCTCCGTCATCGGCATGTCGCTGGTGCGTAATCAGGGTTTCAAAAATTTCCTGATAATGCAGCAGAAGATGGCCGCAGGCGAAAGCCCGGCGGAAGAGATGATCAAAAGCGTGTCGTTGATTATTGCGGGGCTGCTGCTGATTCTGCCAGGGTTCTTCACCGATTTCCTCGGCCTTCTGCTGCTACTGCCGCCGGTGCAAAAACACCTCACCATGAAGCTGCTGCCGCATCTGCGCTTTAGCCGTATGCCCGGCGGTGGGTTCAGCACCGGGCCAGGCGACACGTTTGAAGGGGAATATCAGCGTAAGGATGAACAGCACGACCGTCTGGATCACAAAGACGATCGGTGATTTTGTTGCCCGGTGGCGCTTCGCTTACCGGGCCTACTAAAGCGCCAGCCACAACACCGCCAGCATGACGATGGCATACATGCTCTTCCATCCCACCATCGCCAGCAACAGCAGGCACAGCAGCCCCCCAACAACCGCCAGTGCTTTATAACGGCCTTTCAGCAAACGGCAGCCCGCCAGCATACACAGCAGGTAGATCATAATAAAAATGCCGTTGGCGTAGACGAGCAGCGTATCCAGATTGATCTTCAGGGCGTAAATGCACAGCGTACTCAGCACGCAGCAGCCCAGTACAGCATTCAGGGCATTCAGCGGCAGCTGGCGTTTAGACAGGCGCGCGAGGCGGTTATCAGGTTTATCCAGCGCCTGCGACCACACCAGACGGGCAAAGCTCTGGATATAAATGTTGAGGCTGGCAAAACAGGCCAGATAGCCGATGACGCAGGCAATCCACAGCGCTTTCACACCAAACAGTTCAACCACGATACCCGGCAGCGATGCCGCGGCGGCGAGATCCGCGCCGAACGCGTGGAAGTGCAACACCAGCACGGTACACGCCCAGTAGACCGTACCCGCCAGCAGCAGGCCGATCATCAGCGCGCGGGGGAAATCACGTTCAGGTTGCTTAAATTCCGACGCCAGATGGGCAAAGGCTTCCAGACCGACAAAACACCAGAACATGACGGAGAGCGCGGCAAAAAGCTGCGCGTGGTCGACGTCTGTTACCGCCGGGAAGGGAATCTCCTTTACGGTGATATCGCCCGCCCACCAGATAGCGGCCACAAGCGCGACAATCAGCACCGCAACCAGCGTCTGCAGGTTGGCGCTGGAGCTGGCGCCGCGTGAGCCCACCCACCAGACGATGGCCAGCGTCCCCAGCTCGGCCAGCAACAGCTGCTCGTGATGCCAGCCAAACAGCGCTTGCCCAAAACCTGTCGCAATATGCAGCGCCGCCGGGAGGCCAACCGGAATGACAGAGAGAAACAGCCAGCCGGTCACTCGCTCCAGCCGTGCGCCAAAGGCCAGGCCGACAAAGTGCGCCACGCCGCCCGCGCTGGGAAAATGCCGCCCCAGGATGGCAAACACAATGGCTATCGGGAAAACCAGTACAATCAACACCGGCCACGCCCACAGGCTGTTATTTCCTGCCACCAGCGCCGCCAGTGCGGGTACGGCAAACACGCCCGTACCTAACAAGGAGGTTGAGAGCAGGCCAACGCCCTGCGCCAGCCCCAACTCCTGCTTGAGTCCACTCATTGACATCGCCCTGCCAATACCAAAAGAGAGGCGATGGTAACACTTTCGCAAATTTTTTTTTCAACTCCCCCTTGAAGGGGTAAAAAGCTATCCCCATCTCTCAGGGCACTAGTCGGAAAACCGCATGCGGGCCGGCGTCATCCATAACTGATAATGACTTTCTCAAAGGAGAGCTATCAATGAGTATTCGTCCGTTACATGATCGTGTGATCGTCAAACGTAAAGAAGTTGAAACCAAGTCTGCTGGCGGCATCGTTCTGACCGGTTCTGCAGCAGCCAAATCAACGCGTGGCGAAATCATCGCTGTCGGTAAGGGCCGCATCCTGGAAAACGGAACTGTGCAGCCGCTGGACGTTAAAGTTGGTGACATCGTAATTTTCAACGATGGCTACGGCGTGAAATCCGAGAAGATCGACAATGAAGAAGTGTTGATCATGTCCGAGAGCGACATTCTGGCAATTGTTGAAGCGTAATTTACGCACGAGAATTTGAGGAAATAAGAACATGGCAGCTAAAGACGTAAAATTCGGTAACGACGCTCGTGTAAAAATGCTCCGCGGCGTAAACGTACTGGCAGATGCAGTTAAAGTGACCCTGGGCCCGAAAGGTCGTAACGTAGTGCTGGATAAATCCTTCGGCGCGCCAACCATCACCAAAGATGGTGTTTCTGTAGCACGTGAAATCGAGCTGGAAGACAAGTTCGAAAACATGGGCGCGCAGATGGTGAAAGAAGTTGCCTCTAAAGCGAACGACGCTGCAGGCGACGGTACCACCACCGCGACCGTTCTGGCGCAGGCGATCATCACCGAAGGTCTGAAAGCCGTTGCGGCGGGCATGAACCCAATGGATCTGAAACGTGGTATCGACAAAGCTGTCGCCTCCGCTGTTGAAGAACTGAAAGCGCTGTCCGTACCGTGCTCTGACTCTAAAGCCATTGCTCAGGTAGGTACCATCTCCGCTAACTCCGACGAAACCGTGGGTAAACTGATCGCGGAAGCGATGGATAAAGTCGGTAAAGAAGGCGTGATCACCGTTGAAGACGGTACCGGTCTGGAAGACGAACTGGACGTGGTTGAAGGTATGCAGTTCGACCGCGGTTACCTGTCCCCATACTTCATCAATAAGCCAGAGACTGGCGCTGTTGAGCTGGAAAGCCCGTTCATCCTGCTGGCTGACAAGAAAATCTCCAACATCCGCGAAATGCTGCCAGTGCTGGAAGCCGTTGCGAAAGCAGGCAAACCGCTGGTTATCATCGCTGAAGACGTTGAAGGCGAAGCGCTGGCGACCCTGGTTGTTAACACCATGCGCGGCATTGTGAAAGTGGCTGCGGTTAAAGCACCTGGCTTCGGCGATCGCCGTAAAGCGATGCTGCAGGATATCGCTACCCTGACTGGCGGTACCGTCATCTCCGAAGAGATCGGTATGGAGCTGGAAAAAGCGACCCTGGAAGACCTGGGTCAGGCGAAACGCGTTGTGATCAACAAAGACACCACCACCATCATCGATGGCGTGGGTGAAGAAGCCGCTATTCAGGGCCGTGTTGCTCAGATCCGTAAGCAGATCGAAGAAGCGACTTCCGATTACGACCGTGAAAAACTGCAGGAGCGCGTAGCGAAACTGGCAGGCGGCGTTGCGGTAATCAAAGTCGGTGCTGCGACCGAAGTTGAAATGAAAGAGAAAAAAGCACGCGTTGACGATGCCCTGCACGCGACCCGTGCTGCGGTAGAAGAAGGCGTGGTTGCGGGTGGTGGCGTTGCGCTGGTGCGCGTTGCCGCTAAACTGGCTGGCCTGACTGCTCAGAACGAAGACCAGAACGTGGGTATCAAAGTTGCGCTGCGCGCAATGGAAGCCCCTCTGCGTCAGATCGTGTCTAACGCCGGTGAAGAGCCATCTGTTGTGGCGAACAAGGTTAAAGCGGGCGAAGGTAACTACGGTTACAACGCTGCAACCGAAGAATACGGCAACATGATCGACTTCGGTATCCTGGACCCAACTAAAGTGACCCGTTCTGCTCTGCAGTACGCGGCCTCTGTTGCTGGTCTGATGATCACCACCGAGTGCATGGTGACCGACCTGCCAAAAGGCGATGCGCCTGACTTAGGTGCTGCTGGTATGGGCGGCATGGGCGGAATGGGCGGCATGATGTAATCATGTTGTTCTGAACCTCTCAGAACGAACCCCGGGCAGAAATGCCCGGGGTTTTTTATTGCGTGCTATTCGAAAGTCCCTTTGACGCATACGGCACCTTCACGCACCATCTGGCGGCCTTTGGCCCAGACGTCGCGGATCTGCAGGTCATCCGTCAGCACCAGGAAATCGGCATCGCATCCGGGCGCGATCCGTCCCTTATGTTCCAGACCGAGAAACGCCGCCACGTTTTGCGTAAACGGAAGAAGCGCCTCTTCCAGCGGCAACTGATGTCGGTTGACCAGCTGTTGCAGAGTTTCGAGCAGGGATTCGAACCCCGCCACGCCTATACCCACCAGATTGCCGCTCTCGTCAAATTTCGGCTGGCTGCCGTTACCGTCAGAACTGAGCGTAAGCCGGTTAAACGGCACCTGAGCCTCGCGGGCCATCACGATGGCGCTGGCGGCGTCAATCGGTTCGCTGATGCTGGTCGTGATGTCGATAAAGCCGCCTTCGCGGGCATAGTTCAGCGCGGCATGGAACAGCGCCTGGGCGCGGTTAACGTGAGTTGGCAGCAGTTTTAGGCGGGGAACGTCGGCGTTATGCAGGATGCTTAGTAGCGGCTCCAGCATCTTTGGGCTGTTGCCGAGGTGAAACACGGATATGCCCGCTTTGGCACCCAACAGCCCACCTACGCGAGACTGGGCAGCTATACTGGCGAGCTGGTGGTCTGCTGGCGCGGAAGAACGATGGTCAGAGATTGCGCATTTCACGCCGATAATTTTGTCTATCAGCGCCACGTCTTTTTCGACACTGCCGGTGATTGTCGGTGAAGGCAGCCCGTACGCGCCCGTCAGCATCCATGCGCTGATCCCTTCATGTTCGAGCGCCCGCGTTTTTGCCAGCAGCGATTCAGGATGGCGGGTTACGCCGTCGGTGCCGAGCAGGCCCACAACGGAGGTGATGCCTGCGGCCACGAGTGCAGACAGGCGAACCTCTGGCGTGCGGGTGTGAGGGCCTGCCTCACCGCCGCCCCCGATCAAATGCACATGCTGGTCGATAAACCCCGGGCAAACCACCGCCCCGGCGAGATCGCTTTCCGGGCAGTCTGGCCTCGTTGTTCCCTGGCTCGCTTTTTCGATCGCCACGATTTTCCCCGCAGCGATCAGCAGATCGCAACGTCCTTTATCCTCCGGAGCGAAGAGATGTGCGTTGCGGAAAAGGTGGGGGGTCAGCACTGAAAAATCCATTTTTATCTCCTCAGAAGAGTAGCTGCATCACCCACATCGAGATCAGGGCATTAATGACGCAAAGAGTAATAATATGCGGATAATATTTTGGGTTCACGCCGGCGGTCCCCAGGCAGCGGCCGGTGTTTTGCACCGGATTGCCCATCAGATAGATGGCGGGCAGCAGGATGGTAGCATCGTGGCCGTTGAGCGTGCCGGCGGCGACCAGGCTGGCGCAGACGCCCACGCCGCCTCCCATACTCATCACCGAGGCCAGAAGAACCGTTGCCGCCGCGCCCGGAAGGCCCCACAGCGCCATAATCGGCTCACATAGTTTGCCGACAATATCCAGCAGGCCGGTGACCTTGAGCGCCTGAATGATGACAAACGCCATGACGACGTTCGGCAACAGGCTGGTGGTGGCGATGGTAAAGCCGCGGCGGGCGCCATCAATAAACATATCCATGATATTTTTACGCGGCTGGGCGATCATGTTCTTCCTCCTGAAGACGATTTTCCATGTGGGCGATCCACAGGCGCAGGATGTTCGCGCCAACAAACTTAAACACCAGAATGACGGCCAGCGGCGTAATTACCGGGACGGTAATGAAGGTGAAGAGCGCGGCACCGGAAGAAAAATAGTTGGTAATGATGGCGCTACCGCTGGTCTGGAAGGTGGCGAAAATAGCGCGCTCCTGGTCCGCAATCGCGCCTTCATCGGTTAACTCTTTGGTCATCCCTGCCGCCGCATCGGTGTTTTGCAGGTTGGCAATCAGCGCCAGGGAGCAAACGCCCGGCACACCAAGCAGCGGACGTAAAACAGGCGTCATAAGCTGCTGCGCGGCACGCAGCCCGCCCAGACCTTCTGTGACGGCAATAATACCGAGCGATAAGATGACCGAGGGAGCCAGCTCAAGGGCAAACAGAAAACCGTCTTTCGCCCCCGTTCCGCCCGTTCCGCGAAACGTCAGGGCGCCGTTAACCGGGCCAAAGCTGCCGTTTAAGACGGTAAAGTCCAGCACGCGCCACCAGTCAGTGCTTTTTGCGAAAAAACCGGAGAAAAAAACGATGGTCAGCCCAAACGCCAGATAGCCCACCCACGTCACTCTTTCCTCTCCTGAGGATGATGCACTCATGTAACCTCCTTTTCGTTGCGTACAAAAGTTGTACGTCGCATCACTAAAAACGATCGGAGAAGAAAACACGATATCCCAAAGGCCAATATCAGAATTCATTTAGGATATCAGGGAAGGGATGACTGGAATCAGGCCCGCAGAATTGCTCAACGTTTTTCTTTTGGTCATCTTTTAGGTATAAGATTTACACACGGACAACTACTGTCCAGCTTATTGAAAACGAGGAATAACATGCGCGTAAAAGTCTGTGCAGGGATTGTAGGGGCAGCACTGCTGCTGGCGGGGTGTAGCTCCAGCAATGAGCTGTCGGCAGCGGGCCAGGGCGTTCGCTTTGTGGAAGATAAGCCTGGCACTGAATGCCAGCTGTTAGGCACGGCAACCGGTGAGCAAAGTAACTGGATGTCAGGGCAGCATGGCGAAGAAGGTGGCTCAATGCGCGGTGCGGCGAATGCCCTGCGTAATCAGGCTGCGGCAATGGGTGGCAACGTGATTTACGGCGTAAGCAGCCCAACGCAGAGTATGCTGTCCAGCTTCGTGCCGACCGCCAGCCAGATGACGGGCCAGGTCTATAAGTGCCCGAACTGATGTAATGTGCTGATGGCGCTGCGCCCGGCCCTGTAGGGCAGGTAAGCGTAGCGCCACCTGCCTTTTTAGTGCTGCCGCAGCTGCAAATCCAGCGGCGTCTTGCTCGGCTCTCCGCCAATCTCACGTGCCAGCTTCGGCACCATATAGCCTGAAACCAGCGTTAACAGTTCGCGCATAATCTGCCGGGCTTCTTCATCCGTCACCATGAAATGCGCCGCGCCCTGTACGCGATCCAGCACGTGCAGGTAATACGGCATCACGCCCGCATCAAACAGGGCATTGCTCAGATCGGCCAGCACGCGGGCGCTGTCATTCACGCCGCGCAGCAGCACGCTCTGATTCAGCAGCGTCACGCCCGCTTTACGCAGTCGCGCCATCGCCGCGCAAAACGCATCGTCAATTTCGTTCGCGTGGTTAATATGATTCACCAGCAGCACCTGCAGGCGGGACTGCTCCAGGCGTGACACCAGGTCGTCGGTGATCCGTGCCGGAATGACAATCGGTAAGCGGCTATGAATGCGCAGGCGCTTAATGTGCGGGATAGCTTCAAGCTGAGTCAGCAGCCAGTCCAGCTCATGATCTTTCGCCATCAGTGGATCGCCGCCGGAAAAAATAATCTCATCCAGCTCCGGATGGGCGGCAATATAGTCCAGCGCGACCTGCCAGTTGCGTTTATTGCCCTGATTTTCGGCGTACGGGAAGTGCCGGCGGAAGCAATAACGACAATTTACCGCACATCCGCCTTTGACCAGCAGCAGGGCGCGGTTGAGATACTTATGCAGTAAACCCGGCACCACGCTGTTCTGCTCTTCCAGCGGATCGGTGCTGTATCCCGGTGCAGTAATGAATTCATCCTGCGAAGTAAGCGTTTGTTTTAATAACGGATCGTCGGGGTTGCCTTTCTCCATCCGCGCCACAAACGCACGGGGAACGCGCAGGGCGAAAAGGCGCTTTGCCTCGCGTCCTGCAAGCAACTCTGGGTGCTGATCGAGGTCTAAAAGACGCAGCAATTCATCAGGACTGGTGATTACATCGGCAAGTTGCGATAACCAATCTTCTCTGGACGGGGTGTTTAGGGTTACAATATGCGCCATTTTGTGGCTTAGCTACCAGTTAACAAATTTAGAGGGCCTTATGGCAACGTACTATAGCAACGATTTTCGTGCTGGTCTTAAAATCATGATGGACGGCGAACCGTACGCGGTTGAAGCCAGCGAATTCGTTAAACCAGGTAAAGGCCAGGCATTCGCACGCGTTAAGCTGCGCCGTCTGCTGACCGGTACCCGTGTTGAGAAAACCTTCAAGTCTACTGACTCTGCTGAAGGCGCTGATGTTGTTGATATGAACCTGACCTATCTGTACAACGATGGCGAGTTCTGGCATTTCATGAACAACTCCACTTTCGAACAGCTCTCTGCTGATGAGAAAGCGGTAGGTGACAGCGCTAAATGGCTGCTGGATCAGGCTGAGTGCATCGTGACCCTGTGGAACGGCCAGCCTATCGCGGTGACCCCACCAAACTTCGTAGAACTGGAAATCGTAGAAACCGATCCAGGTCTGAAGGGTGATACCGCAGGTACCGGCGGTAAGCCAGCCAAACTGTCTACCGGCGCAGTGGTGAAAGTGCCACTGTTCGTACAGACTGGCGAAGTGATCAAAGTGGATACTCGCTCCGGCGAATACGTGTCCCGCGTGAAGTAATTTACGTATGACTGAAGGCGCAGCGCCCGCTGCGCCTGATTTTTGCAGGCAGGGATGATGAAACGTACCGTTAAAATTCTGCTTCTGTTAGCGCTCTCCAGTGCATTACTTTCCGGCTGTAACACCACGCGTGGAATGGGACAAGATATCCAGGATCTGGGTCATATCATTTCTCACGCCGCCAGCTAAGTTCGTCTAATTTTCCTAAAAATGCGTCCTTTTCCGTCAACCGGCGGGATTTTGTCTATCCTTAAGTTGCTATACACAAAACAACTTTGGCTATAAAAGGAAGATATTATGGTTAAGAAGACAATTGCAGCGATCTTTTCAGTCCTGGTACTTTCTTCAGTGTTAACGGCCTGTAATACCACGCGTGGCGTCGGTCAGGATATTTCTGAAGGTGGTAGCGCAATCTCTGGTGCGGCAACAAAAGCTCAGCAGTAACGAATAAACGGTACGGGACCAGTCGGGTTTCGTACCGTCAGCTTTCTGATTCCTGCAGGGATAAGAACGGAGAAAAACGCGTATCCATATGTAATTTCATGCGGATATTGCGTTTATAGGTATAAACCGTTTTTCCATTGATACTCAGGTGAGCGGCAATTTTTTGATTGCTCGCGCCGTCCATCCACAATGTTAGCACCTTCTCTTCCTGGCGGGTCAGCAAGGGGGCCGCCGCCGTTGGTCTGTCAGCGCCTGCGCGCGAGCGTAATGCGTCGTTGATAACCGTCGCCACTTCTTTGAGACTGGCGTTTTTCAACAGTGACGACCACACCGGGAACTTGCCAAGCCAGTCGGTCATGCCGCTGTCCTCTCCCGACTGCAGTAAAATAAACGGTAAGCGTTCACTGGCGTTAAGCAGAGAAGAGAGCTGCTGAAAATGGTGAATATCCTGCCTGAAGCCGTACAGGTCAGCGATGACCAGCGCAGGTTTCCATTGCAGAATGTGTTCTCTGGCAAGAAACAGATTATTCAGCCCGGTCACAACGTAGTGTCCCGGGAACAAACCGGAATGATTGAGCCATGCTTCAAACCCCGCGCGGGTGAAGTGACAACGGTCAATCAAAAGAATTTTGAACATATTTTATTCGCAGTCGGCTAGTGGTTTGGCTTCCTGCCATCAGAAAGCACATCATCATAGAGAAGTCGGATGAGTGCTAAAAGCCGGAACTCCGCGCCATACTGCGGCTATTTCTTGCCTTAACGTGTTCAGCAAAAAATGATTGAAAAAAAATAGCACGCTAACCACAATAGGGGGCGTAATCTCTGCCTTACGGGACGACCCGTAAGCGTTTCTTTCACCGGGGACGGCCCCAACTTGCATTAAGTTAAGGAGCCTGACATGTCCTGGATCATTCTTTTTATTGCTGGCCTGCTCGAAGTGGTATGGGCGATTGGTCTCAAGTACACCCACGGATTTACCCGCCTGACGCCCAGCGTCATTACCGTTACCGCCATGATCGTCAGTATCGTTCTGTTATCCTGGGCGATGCGCTCTCTGCCTGTGGGAACGGCTTATGCCGTCTGGACGGGTATTGGCGCGGTGGGGGCTGCCATCACCGGCATTCTGCTGCTTGGCGAGTCAGCGAGTCTGGCGCGTATCGCCAGCCTCGCGTTGATTGTGGCCGGGATCGTTGGGCTTAAGCTCAGCACCCACTAATGGGGCTGTTTTACCCAGATAAGTTTTGACACATCAAACCCTTGCCGGGTCGCGACGTCCAGCATCTGCTGCTTCATTTCGGGTCTAAGAGTCGGCGTGCGGGAGAGTATCCACAGGTAGTCGCGATCCGGCCCGCAGACCAGCGCGTGACGGTACTCTCTGTCGAGCGCGATCACGTTATAGCCGCCATAAAACGGGCCAAAGAAAGAGACCTTGAGCGCGGCTCGCCGCGGGTCGCCAGTGAAGTACGCTTTCCCAACCGACTGCTGCCACATCTCACGATCGGGATTATAGCCCCGGTTGATCACCTGAATACCGCCATCATCCATCGGACTGTAATTCGCAGTGACCTTCTCTAAGCCCTGCTCAAACCGATGGTCGAGGCGCGCGATTTCATACCATGTTCCAAGGAAGCGTTGTGCATCAAAAGGCGTGACGACGGTAACGCCAGGCGGTGGGGTAGGAGAACTGCAGGCAACCACTAAAAACGCGGCTGTCACCGCGGCGATAACAGGCAGAATGCGCATAGGAGTTTCCTTACTGTTTTTTGTTAAGTGTAGATGACAGCAGGAAAAATGCGGAAGAGTGTGCGGGGTATTTCGCCGCACACCGTGGATTTTATAGGCCGGGTAAGGCGAAGCTGCCACCCGGCAATGTTTTACTGCAGCGCGTCGAGGATACGGTATGCCGCCTCAACGCGTGCCGGGTTCGGATAGCTTTTATTCGCCAGCATCACAATGCCGAGCTGCTTTTCAGGAATAAATGCTACGTAGCTGCCAAATCCGCCGGTAGAGCCCGTTTTATGGACCCAGGAGGCCTTAACCGGTGGTGCCGGTGGATTCACTTCTCTTGCAGGCAACGGCGCCAGCGCCACCTTATTGTCGCTGCCCCCGACTACCGTTTGGGCGTCGACCGGCCAGTTCAGCATTTCCCAGCCCAATCCTTGATACATGGCTCCCACGCGCCAGTAGCGAGACTGTGCCAGGGCAATACCGTGTTTAAGTGGGGAATCCTGAAGGGAGTCCGGCATCATGTTGACCATTACCCAGCTTGCCATATCCTGCACGTTGGTTTTTACGCCATAGGCTTCCGCGTCCAGCATCCCTGGCGAAACGTGGACCGCTTTACCGTCACGGTATCCCCAGGCGTAATGCGCCTCTTCCGCTTTCGGGACGTTAATCCAGGTATGGTCCAGCTTGAGCGGCTTAAAGACCCGCGTCGTCATGGCCTGCTCATAGCTCATGCCGGAGGGTTTGACCGCCAGCGCGCCAAAAAGACCGATGCTGGCGTTAGCGTAAAGACGTGTGGTGCCTGGCTTCCACTTTGGCTGCCAGTTTTGATAAAAGCGCAGCAGGGAGGCGGTATCCGTGACCTCATCCGGCACCTGCAACGGAAGACCGCCTGCGGTATAGGTTGCCAGATCCAGCATGCGAATGCCCTGCCACTGCTTGCCCGTGAGCTCAGGCCAGTATTTGGTCACCGGATCGCCCAGCGCTATTTCACCGCGCGCAATCGCATCGCCACCCAATACGCCGGTGAAGGTTTTACTTATCGAACCCAGCTCGAACAAGGTTTGCGGGGTGACGGGTTTGTTCGCTGCAACATCAGCTTTACCGAAGGTAAAGTAGTGCGGCTGACCCTGATAAATCACCGCCACCGCCATACCCGGAATGGCCTGCGCGTTCATCAGCGGCGTAACGGTACGTTCCACCACCTCAGCCAGCTGTTTTTCGGACATCGGTGCGGCGAATGCAGCGCTGGCAACGCTGAGCAGCAGGGCACAGCTTAGGGTTTTCTTCATCATTAGTTATCTTCCGTAATAGCAGTTCAAGGGAGTGTCCGGGCCCGTCAGACCGCTGTAGTCTGTGAGATTTGACTGTGGCTGACAAACGGTTAAATTTAGCATTAGCTGTTAATTTTTCTAACGGACGAGACCATGACGCGCAGCTATCTTCCTCTTAATTCCCTGCGGGCGTTTGAAGCCGCCGCCAGGCACCTCAGTTTTACGCATGCCGCTATCGAGCTGAATGTCACCCATTCCGCGATTAGCCAGCACGTAAAGGCGCTGGAGCAGCACCTTAATTGCCAGCTGTTCGTCCGCGTTTCCCGTGGGCTGATGTTGACCACGGAAGGCGAGAATTTGCTGCCGGTACTGAATGACTCGTTCGACCGAATTGCCGGAATGCTGGATCGCTTTGCCAGCCAGCGCGCTCAGGAGAAGCTGAAAATTGGCGTGGTGGGTACCTTTGCTACGGGGATGTTATTTTCGCTGCTCGCTGACTTTCGTCGCTGCTATCCGCATATCGATCTTCAGCTGTCGACGCACAACAATCGCGTCGATCCGGCAGCCGAGGGGCTTGATTACGCCATTCGCTATGGCGGAGGGGCGTGGCACGGCACGGAAGCGACATTTCTCTGTTCTGCGCCGCTGGCACCGCTTTGCACGCCTGATATCGCTGCCGCGTTGCATACTCCTGCCGATATCCTGAAGTTTACTCTGCTGCGTTCTTACCGGCGCGACGAGTGGACCGCCTGGATGCAGGCCGCGGGAGAACACCCGCCTTCACCGACGCACCGGGTGATGGTGTTTGATTCGTCCGTGACCATGCTGGAAGCCGCGCAGGCAGGCGTGGGCATAGCGATTGCCCCTGTCGATATGTTTACCCACCTGCTGAACAGTGAGCGCATTGTGCAACCCTTTGCGACGCAGATTGACCTTGGCAGCTACTGGCTCACGAGGCTACAGTCACGCGCAGAAACGCCCGCAATGAGTGAGTTTGCGCAGTGGCTGGTGGGGAAGATGCAGAAATAAAAGGCCCGCCGGATGGCGGGCCAGAGGCGTCAGAGGGTGACCACCGCAATCAGCGTCACCACGGTCAGGATGGTCGCCAGACCGTAGAATACCCATTTCCCGCTTGGTACATGGATTTTCAGGTCATGCATCGCATGGTGAATACGGTGCAGGCCACACCACAGCGGCAGGACGATCATCAGGAAGATGAACACGCGGCCGATAAAGCTGCTCGCGAACGCCAGTACGCGCTCGTAGCTCAGCGCATCGCCCGGGAACAGCCCCAGCGGCAGCATAATGCCGACCAGCAGAATGATGACGGGGGCAATGATGGCACTCCACATGCCGCCTGCGCCAAAGAGGCCCCAGAAGACCGGCTCGTCAGAACGTTTTGGATTTGGATTGATCACAATAGTCTCCTTACCAGAACAGTGCGACAAACAGAATGACCACGGTGACCAGAACCGTCACCGCCCAGAGCCCCTTAATCACCGGCTCTGGCCCCATTTTCTCGCCTTTTACAATGATGTTCGCCGCTTTTGGCGCCAGTTCAAACCAGGTTTTGGTATGCAGCAGCGCGGCCGCGAGCACGATCAGGTTCAGAATCACTATGATCGGGTTTTGCAGAAAACCGACGAAGCTGGCCCAGGTTTCCGGGCCATGCTTGAGGGCAAAAACGCCGTACATCAGCTCAAGGCTGAACCAGACCGCCGGTACCGCCGTGCCTTCACGCAGCATGTAGAAGCGATAAAACGGCAGGTTTTTCCACCAGGTGGACGGCACAGGCCGCACATAGGCTTTGCGTTTAGTCGTCATCATGCACTCCTTAGCGTGGTTTCAGGGTAGCGATAAGAAAGTCTTTCGAGCTTTCCACTTTACCCTGCTGAATAGCGGCGGCCGGGTCGACGTGCTTCGGACAGACTTCGGAGCAATAGCCCACAAAGGTACAGGTCCAGACGCCGTTCTGGCTGTTAAGCTGCGCCATACGTTCTTTTTTACCGTGGTCGCGGCTGTCTTCGTTATAGCGGTGCGCCAGGGTAATGGCGGCCGGGCCGATGAACTCGGGGTTCAGGCCAAACTGTGGACAGGCAGCGTAGCAAAGACCGCAGTTGATGCAGCCGGAGAACTGATGGTATTTCGCCATCTGAGCCGGGGTCTGGGTGTTTGGCCCCTGATCCGGCGTGCGCGGGTTGCCGATGATGTAGGGCTTAATGGCTTCCAGGCTTTCGATAAAGTGGGTCATATCGACCACCAGATCGCGTTCAATCGGGAAGTTGCCCAGGGCTTCGACCTTGATGCCTTTGGTATAGTCACGCAGGAAAGTCTTACAGGCCAGCTTCGGCACCTTGTTGACCATCATGCCGCAGGAGCCGCAGATCGCCATGCGGCAGGACCAGCGGTAGCTCAGGTCTGGCGCCAGGTTGTCTTTGATATAGCCGAGCGCGTCCAGCAGGGAGGTTTGTTCGTCGTAAGGGACTTCATAGAAAGCACTGTGCGGTGCGGCATCCACTTCCGGGTTGTAGCGCACCACTTCAACTTTGAGTGTTTGCATCTCAGCCATTCGCCTTCTCCTTCTTCTCGGCGGCTTCTGCTTCTGCACCGTACACGCGTTTAGCCGGTGGCAGCGTGGTGATTTTCACGTCGCTGTAGTCCAGACGTGTGGTGCCATCCGCATCGCGCCAGGCGAGCGTGTGTTTCAGGAAGTTGACGTCGTCACGCTCGGTACAGCCTTCATCAAGACGCTGATGCGCCCCACGCGACTCTTTACGCGCCAGCGCAGAGTGCGCCATACATTCCGCCACGTTCAGGCCGTGGCCCAGTTCGATGGTATAGAGCAGGTCGGTGTTGAAAACGCTGGAGGTATCGGTGATGCGCACGCGCTTGAAGCGCTCTTGCAGTTCCGCCAGCTTGTCGACGGTTTTTTGCATCAGCTCAGGGGTACGGTAGATACCGCAGCCTTCTTCCATCGACAGGCCCATCTCGTCGCGGATCTTAGACCAGTTTTCGTTACCTTCCTGGTTCACCAGATCTTTCAGGCGTTTTTCAACGTCGGCGACCTGCGCATCCAGCGCGGCACCGTTGGCTTCGCCTGCGGTTGCCGCCCGCTCCATCGCGCGCTCGCCCGCCATGCGGCCAAAGACGACCAGCTCGGCCAGCGAGTTTGAGCCGAGACGGTTGGCGCCGTGCAGGCCCACGGAGGAACATTCACCGACGGCGAACAGACCCTTAATACGGGTTTCACACTGCTGATCGGTTTCGATCCCGCCCATGGTGTAGTGCGCCGTTGGGCGTACCGGAATCGGCTCTTTCACTGGATCGACGCCGACGTAGGCTTTCGCCAGCTCGCAGATGAACGGCAGACGTTCCAGCAGTTTTTTCTCGCCCAGATGGCGCAGGTCGAGATAGACCACATCGCCGCGCGGCGTGGAGATGGTGTTGCCTTTGCGCCACTCGTGCCAGAAAGCCTGAGAGACTTTGTCACGCGGGCCGAGCTCCATGTACTTGTTCTTCGGCTCGCCGAGCGGGGTTTCCGGACCCATGCCGTAATCCTGCAGGTAGCGGTAGCCGTTTTTGTTGACCAGAATACCGCCTTCACCACGGCAGCCTTCCGTCATCAGAATGCCGGATCCAGGCAGACCGGTTGGGTGATACTGCACGAATTCCATATCGCGCAGCGGCACGCCGTGGCTGAGCGCCATACCCATACCGTCGCCGGTAACGATGCCGCCGTTGGTGTTATAACGATAAACGCGGCCCGCACCGCCCGTCGCCATCACCACCGCATTGGCGCGGATCTGGACGAGCGTGCCTTCCATCATATTCATCGCCACCAGGCCGCGCGCGTGTCCATCATCCACCAGAATGTCGAGGACGAAATGCTCATCGAAGCGCTGAATTTGTGGGAACTGAAGGGAGGTCTGGAACAGGGTGTGCAGCATGTGGAAGCCGGTCTTATCGGCAGCGAACCAGGTGCGTTCGATCTTCATGCCGCCGAAGCGGCGAACGTTGACGCTGCCGTCCGGACGGCGGCTCCACGGGCAACCCCACTGCTCAAGCTGGGTCATCTCCGTTGGACAATGGTGCACAAAGTAGTCAACGACATCCTGTTCACAAAGCCAGTCGCCCCCTGCAACCGTGTCGTGGAAATGGTATTCAAAGCTGTCATGATCCTGCGCAACGGCGGCGGACCCTCCTTCTGCGGCCACCGTGTGGCTGCGCATTGGATAGACTTTTGAAATCAATGCGATTTTAGCGTTGGGATTAGCTTGCGCTGCAGCAATCGCAGCACGTAATCCAGCCCCGCCAGCGCCTATTACGGCAAGATCGGCCTGAAAAGTTTGCACGACATTCCTCCAGATTTTTGTTATTTCGCAACGCGACAAACTAAAGGTAGTTCACCCGTCCAAAAGGACGATTGCGAAAGCGTTTCCACTGCTCCTTTATGGGTAAAACAGTATAACCGTGTAGATGTCAGGGAAATTTGACGTGTTCGATTTTTTTGCTGTTCTGTCCGGCGATTTATCATTGAGATTGATGAATTGCATCACGCAATTGTTCACCTAAATGAAATGCGCTTTTTTACTGCGCAAAATTTGTCTCTGTCCCTGCTAACGAGTAGACTTCGTGCCCTTGTCTGAAATCGGAGAACAACTCATGAGCGAAACGGCCACCTGGGAGCCGAGCGCATCCATCCCTAATCTGTTAAAACGCGCTGCAATTATGACGGAGATTCGCCGTTTCTTTGCCGACCGCGGCGTCCTGGAGGTGGAAACCCCGTGCATGAGTCAGGCAACGGTAACGGATATTCATCTGGTCCCGTTTGAAACCCGTTTTGTTGGCCCCGGCCACTCTCAGGGCATGAATTTGTATCTGATGACCAGCCCGGAATACCACATGAAACGCCTGCTGGCGGCGGGGTGTGGTCCGGTCTATCAGCTGTGCCGCAGTTTCCGTAATGAAGAGATGGGGCGTCACCACAACCCGGAATTCACCATGCTGGAGTGGTACCGACCGCATTATGATATGTACCGCCTGATGAATGAGGTGGACGATCTGCTGCAGCAGGTCCTGGACTGCTCTGAAGCTGAAACGCTCTCTTATCAGCAGGCCTTCCAGCGCTATCTGGAAATCGATCCGCTGTCGGCGGACAAAACCCAGCTGCGCGAAGTGGCGGCAAAACTGGATCTGAGCAACGTGGCGGATACCGAAGAGGATCGCGACACGCTGCTGCAGCTGCTGTTCACCTTCGGCGTGGAACCGCAGATTGGCAAAGACCGTCCGACGTTTGTCTATCACTTCCCGGCAAGCCAGGCGTCACTGGCGCAGATCAGTACCGAAGACCATCGTGTCGCAGAGCGTTTTGAGGTCTATTACAAAGGTATTGAGCTGGCGAACGGCTTCCACGAACTGACCGACGCCCGCGAGCAGGCGCAGCGTTTCGAGCAGGATAACCGCAAGCGCGCCGCGCGCGGCCTGCCACAGCAGCCGATCGATACCAACCTGCTGGAAGCGTTAAAAGCGGGCCTGCCGGATTGCTCCGGCGTGGCGCTGGGCGTAGACCGTCTGGTGATGCTGGCGCTGGGCGCCGAGCAGCTGGGCGATGTGATTGCCTTTACGGTCGATCGCGCTTAAAGAATTGCCGGGTGGCGCTGTCGCTTACCCGGCCTACTCGGTCACTTGGCCCTGCCACATTAAAAACTGCCATATCATCAATATACGGGTCTTTTTCTTAATTTGGCCCTTATAGCCACAATATTAGTCTGGTCTTCTGCTACCATCCGCGCAGTTTAATTCCGCTTTGGATGGTTCTATGTCCCACTCACTCAAAAAGATGACCCTCACCGGGCTCATCCTGATGATATTTACCTCAGTGTTTGGCTTTGCCAACAGCCCCTCCGCGTTCTATCTGATGGGCTATAGCGCGACGCCGTTTTATATCGTTTCTGCTCTGTTCTTCTTTATCCCGTTTGCGCTGATGATGGCGGAGATGGGCTCGGCTTACCGGAAAGAAGAGGGCGGGATTTACTCATGGATGAACAACAGCGTCGGCCCGCGTTATGCCTTTATCGGTACGTTTATGTGGTTTTCATCCTACGTCGTCTGGATGGTCAGTACGGCCGCTAAAGTCTGGGTGCCGTTCTCGACGTTTGTTTTCGGCGCCGATAAAACCCAGGTCTGGTCGTTAGCCGGGCTGAGCTCCACGCAGGTCGTCGGGATTCTGGCGGTATGCTGGATGGTTGTCGTGACGCTGGTGGCGTCTAAAGGCATCAACAAAATTGCCCGTATCACTGCCGTTGGCGGTATTTCCGTGATGTGCCTGAACCTGGTGCTGCTGCTGGTGAGTATCGCTATCCTGTGCCTGAACGGTGGTCATTTTGCGCAGGAGGTGAACTTCGTTTCATCGCCTAATCCAGGTTACCAGTCCGGGCTGGCTATGCTCTCCTTCGTGGTGTTTGCCATCTTCGCTTACGGCGGCATTGAAGCCGTTGGCGGTCTGGTCGACAAGACCGAGAACCCGGAGAAAAACTTTGCCAAAGGCATTATTTTTGCCGCCATCGTGATTTCCATCGGCTATTCGCTGGCGATTTTCCTCTGGGGGGTCAGCACCAACTGGCAACAGGTGTTGAGCAATAGCACCACCAACCTCGGGAACATCACCTACGTGCTGATGAAAAGTCTGGGGATGACGCTGGGGCAGGCGATGAACCTGACGCCGGATGCGGCGGCAACGCTGGGCATTTGGTTTGCGCGCATTACCGGTCTGTCGATGTTCCTCGCCTATACCGGCGCATTCTTCACGCTGATCTATTCGCCGCTGAAAGCGATTATTCAGGGTACGCCGAAGGCGCTGTGGCCTACGCGCATGACCCAGCTCAACACGACGGGGATGCCTGCTAACGCGATGTGGATGCAGTGCTTGCTGGTATGTGCGTTCATTCTGCTGGTGTCATTTGGCGGCGATACGGCGTCTGCGTTTTACAACAAGCTGACCCTGATGGCGAACGTGTCGATGACCCTGCCGTACCTGTTCCTGACCCTGGCGTTCCCGTTCTTTAAGGCGAAGCAGGACCTTGAACGTCCGTTTGTGATCTTCAAAACCCGCGCGGCAACGCTGCTGGCCACCACGTTGGTGCTGCTGGTGGTGGCGTTTGCCAACATCTTCACCATTATTCAGCCGGTGATTGAGGCGAACGACTGGAACAGCGCGCTATGGATGGTGGGCGGCCCAATCTTCTTCTCGCTGCTGGCGATGGGGATTTATGAGAATTACCGTCGACGCGCAACGGCATTCGTCGCAGAAGTGGCGTAGCGGGAATATTCCCCTCCCGAAAGGGAGGGGAGAAGCGTTACAGACTGCCCGCCGGGCGCGTACGCGCCGCTGACGTCAGCGTTCTTCCCGTTTTACGCCCGTCCAGGCTTTCCAGACGCATCTGGAACGGTGGGAACGGCATATCAATACCGTGCTCGCGGAAGCCCGCCAGAATCAGCTGGTGGATCTCATGGCGCAGCGGCATACGGTGCCCCATTTCGGCGGCGTAGATACGCAGCTCAAAAATCTGGATCCCCTGCTGTAAATCCACAAGGAAGACTTCCGGCGCCGGGTTGTCGATCACCAGCGAGCAGCGCTCAGCGGCGGTGTAGAGGATCTGGGTGACCTCTTCGCTGTTAGCGTCCGACGGTGCCGGTACCGTCAGCACCACACGGGTAACGGAGTCTGACAGCGACCAGTTGATGAACTGCTCGGTAATAAACGCCTTGTTTGGCACGATGATCTCTTTCCGATCCCAGTCGCTGATCGTCGTCGCACGGGTGTTGATCTTCGTGATACTGCCGGTCAGATCGCGGATCGTGACGGTATCGCCAATACGGATCGGTTTTTCGAACAGTATGATCAGGCCAGAGATGAAGTTGGCGAAGATCTCCTGCAAACCAAAACCTAACCCGACGCCGAGCGCTGCGACGAGCCACTGGAGCTTCGACCACTCAATGCCGATCATCGAGAAGCCAACCAGTCCACCAAACAGCATGATCAGATACTTGGTAATGGTCGTGATCGCATAGCCCGTACCCGGCGTTAAATCCAGATGCTGCAGCAGCGCCAGCTCCAGCAGCGCCGGGAAGTTGCGCACCAGCTGGGTGGTGATGATCAGCACCAGAATGGCAATCAGCACTGCCCCTAGAGTGATTGGCTCCAGGCTTTCAACGCCCTGCACCGTGGAGGTCACATCCCACAGCGAGATGTTCTCCAGGAAGCCAAATGCGGAGTGGATCTCCGACCACAGGAAGATGACCGACAGGAGGGCAATCAGCATCAGTATAGAGCGAACCAGACGCAGGGACTGGGTACTGATGGCATCCAGATCCAGCTCGACCTCATCCGCCTCCGTCGTGCCTTCCGTACTGTTGACGTGGTTTGGCTCTTCCTCACCCCGCGCGCGCTGGGCGAGGATCTCCGCCCGGCGATGCTTGGCACGATCAAACGCCAGACGTCGGCGCTGAATCAGCATCCAGCGGCGGATCACGTGATACACCACCAGCAGCAGGAACCAGATGGCCACCGAGGTTTCCAGACGTGCCAACAGCGCCTGCGACGTCGCCAGGTAACCCACCGCGGCTGCCAGCATCGCAATCAACGGTGCGCTGAGCAGCAGGTTCCAGAGCAACCGGTTGAACATGTTGTCGCCGCTGCCGGTTTTATCCAGATAGAGCGGAATACCCGCGCGTTTCAGGCTGAGCGTGACGATGGCCAGCGCTCCACATATCAGCATAAAGCAGAGGCGGCCCAGCGAGCCTGAGAATTCGCGGTCGTTGAGATTATCGAACATGATCAGCGCCATAATCAGCGGCACAATCAGCCCGATGCTCATCAGATAGTAACGCATGGCGCGCGCCACGCGATTACGCGGCCAGCCAAAGTGGGCGATAAACAGACCATTGGGTCGCGCAAAGGTGGCGCAAATCATCACCACCCACAGCAGCGGCACCGTGGCGGTGACGCCATCGCCAATCGCTACCGCGAGCGGATAGGGCCAGGCTTCCCGCAGGCCATAGCCCAGTGTCATCCACAGCACAGGCAGCGGGGAGGCGACAAGAATCGACCAGAATACGGTGCGCAACGTCAGCCAGAAGTGATCCTGGGTAACCTTCCCCACCCGGGAGCTGGAACGCTCGAGGAAGCGGGTGAAATGTCTGCGCGAGTAAATGCTGAAGCCCACCAGAATCAACGCCCCCAGCAGCGGGAAAATGGTCTCTTTGCTGGTGAGCATCATCACGCTGGCCTGTCCCAGCTGGCTGAAGGTATCCAGCGAAATCAGACGGCGCAGATCCTGGACAATCTCTATTGGCCACGAGAAGGTCATCGGACGCACGTCGGACGTCCAGAAGAGATAACGGTGCGTCGCCTCGTTCACCTCTTTCAGCGCATCTTCCAGCTGGCTGTTGGACACTTTTAGCTTGGTCAGCTCCAGAATCAGCGTATCCCCGCCCTGGAGCAGAGAGTTCAGCAGTTCACGCTGGGTACGCATTTGGGCTTCAAGAATGCGGTTTTGCTCGCTGGTCAGAGGCTGTCCGTCAGCCTGACGGATCTGGCGGATTTGCGGCTGTTTGTTGAGAAGATCTTCAAAATGCAGCCGCTGAACGCGCAGCTGGGCCATTTCGGTGTCCAGCTGCTGCGGTTTGGGCATTTCCGGCAGCCGCGCGACCTGGGCGCGCAGCGCTTCGCCCAGCAGGTTTGACGATCCGAGCCACTGGGACTGTTCGCGCAGGGTGTTAAGCGCCTGGCGAACCTGAAGGGTTTGATTGGTGGCCTGACGCTGCTGCGAGGCCACCAGATCCATACGCTGCGCCTGTTGGTTCAGCGCGGCCGAAAGCTCACGGTTGACCTTAAACTGCTGGACGATGCCGGCAGGCAGGTTATCGCTGTTTTCTGCCAGCAGCTCGGTACTTTCCAGCGCGCGCTCCGCTTCACGCTGGCGCTGGCTGTTGAGCTGGTTGCGCAGGGCCTGAAGATACGCGTCCAACTGCTCGCTCTGCTTCTGAGCGAGTTCTGAGCGCATCCGCGACAGCTCCTGGCGGTTATTGGCGGAAAGCTGCGCCAGCTCAAGCTCATCGACAAGGGCCTTCAGGCGAGCCGATTCTGCCTGCAGGCCCAGATTTTGGGCCTGTGCCTGCGGCGTGTTGCCGTTTTGCGTACCCACGCGGCGCTCAACTTCATTAAGCTGGCGACGGGCGTCGGTTTGCTGCTGCGGAAGCTGGCTGAGAGAGTCGGCAATTTCGCGCGCTCGCTCCTGCTCCTGCTGAGCAAGGCGGCTCTTTTCCAGAAGCTGGCTGCTGACCTGCAGGATCTCCTGGTTCAGCGCGTCGGAGGTCATCCCTGCGGGCACATCGCGCGGTTCGTCACGCAAGTTATTGAGCTGCGCGCGCAGCGTCTGCGAGAGTTTGGGGAAGTTGTCGATAACCTGCTGATACTGCTGAGCGCGCTCAAGCGAGCCTTTCCGCTCCTCAAGCGCGTTCAGTGCGGACTGGAGCGACTCGACGGTCTCTGGCTGAGCGGGTTTGGCCGCTTTTGCCTGCTCTAGTTCCTGGGTTATCTGTTTGGCGTCGGGGGCTGTCGCTGCGTACGCCCCCATGCTGAGGCACCAGGCCATCAGTAGAACGATAATCGGGCGCACGTCAGCGATCCTTCTGTTGTTAGCCTTCGTCTTTTTTGTCGTCAACCAGCGGGCTGGCGTCGTGCTCGGCCTGGATCTCTTCCTGTGACAGCGGAGCAGGCTCTGCATCCGGCGTCACGAAGGTTTCAGTAGAGACCGCCAGCGGCTGGCCCAGCTTTGTCACCGACAGGCTTTCAAGCTGTTCAGCCAGCTTCACTTTGCCCGGCGCAAACAGGTTGATCACGGTGGAGCCCAGCTTAAAGCGACCCATCTCCTGGCCTTTCAGCAGGGCCACAGAGCCTTCCGCTTCACCGGCAGGCCAGGTCCAGCGTTTGATCACGCCTTCGCGCGGTGGGGTAATGGTGCCAGCCCAGACGGTTTCGATGCTGCCGACGATGGTCGCACCGACCAGAATCTGGGCCATAGGGCCGAATTCAGTATCAAACAGGCAGATGACGCGCTCGTTACGGGCAAACAGGTTTGGCACGTTCTGCGCGGTGAGGTGGTTCACGGAGAACAGATCGCCCGGGACGTAAATCATTTCACGCAGGATGCCGTTACACGGCATGTGTACGCGGTGGTAGTCGCGCGGTGACAGATAGGTGGTGGCAAAGGTACCGTTGCGGAACAGATCCGCCATCAGGTAGTTACCCGCCAGCAGCGCTTCCAGGCTGTAGTTATGGCCCTTCGCCTGCAGAATTTTGTCGTCTTCGATGTTACCCAACTGGCTGATCACGCCGTCTGCCGGCATCACCAGGACGTTAGGGTCGGTGTTCACCGGGCGCACGTCGTCACGCAGCGGGCGCACGAAGAATTCGTTGAAGGTGCGGTAGCTGGCGGTATCCGGCTTCTGCGCCTCTTTCATATCGACCTTGTAATATTTTACGAAAAGGTCGATGACCAGTTTGGTCAGCCAGCCTGCGCGTTTGCTCGCGCCCCAGCCCGCCAGGCGAGTGAGCCACAGTTTTGGCAGAATGTATTGAAGCGAAAGTTTAAATGCGTTTAACAAGGTAGCCTCCAGGCCATTGTTTTGTCGTTCCTGATCCGGCGTTAAGCCGCCGGAACCTGAAAAAAGGGGACGATTTTAGCGATGCTTAGCTTAGTTGTCAGTTATCAGAATCAGAAAAGTTTTTACGCGTTTTTACCTGATCCATGCTCTCAAGAATACGGTGGTAATTCTCGAAGCGGGTCTCCGCAATTTCGCCTTTCTCAACCGCTTCACGGATAGCGCAGCCTGGGTCGTTATCGTGTTTACAGTCGCGGTACTTGCAAGCGCCTAAATAATCATGGAATTCGACAAATCCGTTAAAGATTTGTTCCGGCTCCAGGTGCCATAAACCGAACTCTCGCACGCCCGGGGAGTCGATGACATCGCCCCCGTGCGGGAAGTGATACAGGCGTGACGCGGTGGTGGTGTGCTGGCCCAGGCCCGAGACATCAGAGACATCGTTGGTGAGGATCTCTTGTTGCAGGCCAAGGAGGTTGTTCAGCAGGCTCGATTTGCCCACGCCGGACTGGCCTGCAAAGATGCTGATGCGATCGGTAAGCGCCTCTTCCAGCGGTTTTAGGCCATCTTTGGTGTAGCTGGAGACCATCAGGACGCGGTAGCCAATCTTGCGATAGATATCCATCTGCTCATTGACGAAGGCCATTCCGTCGTCGTCCAGCAGATCGATTTTGTTCAGCACGATAATCGGCTCAACCTGCAGCGTTTCGCAGGCGACGAGGTATCGGTCGATAATATTGAGCGACAATTCGGGCAAAATCGCCGATACGATAACAATCTGGTTAATGTTGGCGGCGATCGGTTTGACCCCGTCGTAGAAATCGGGACGGGTTAACACGGACGTGCGCTCATGGACCGCTTCAACGATACCTTTTACCGTCACGCCTTCCGCCGCCTCTTTCCCCGGCCGCCAGACGACGCGGTCGCCGGTCACCAGAGAACGAATGGTCCGGCGGATGTTGCAGCGGTGAATCGCTCCATCGGCGGATTCCACGTCAGCGTGCATACCGAAACGGCTGATGACTACGCCTTCCGTTGGGTCGCCAAACAGGTTGTCGTCGTAATCGACCTTCTCCGCAGTGGTTTTAAGACGGCGCTGGTGATTGGCATTCACGCGGCGCTGCTGCCCTTTGGAGAGTTTATTTTTACTCAATCGCACTGGCTCCTGGTCGCCCGTAGGGGGCAAAACCTCTATGATACACTCTAATTAATACTAGTTAACCTGCTACTGCCGGTTATGCGAGAAGGGTGGAAAATAACATGAGCGCGGATGAAAACAACCTGATTTGGATCGATCTCGAAATGACCGGGCTGGATCCCGAGCGCGATCGCATCATTGAAATTGCAACCCTGGTGACGGACGCCAACCTGAATATCCTGGCGGAAGGGCCAACGATAGCGGTGCATCAGTCCGATGACCAGCTGGCGTTGATGGATGAGTGGAACGTGCGTACCCACACCGGCAGTGGTCTGGTGGAGCGCGTGAAGGCGAGCACCATGGGTGACCGTGAGGCGGAGCTGGCGACGCTTGAGTTCCTGAAAAAGTGGGTTCCGGCGGGCAAATCGCCTATCTGTGGGAATAGTATCGGTCAGGATCGTCGTTTCCTGTTTAAGTACATGCCGGAGCTGGAGTCTTACTTCCACTACCGCTATCTGGATGTCAGCACGTTGAAAGAGCTGGCGCGTCGCTGGAAGCCTGAAATCCTCGACGGCTTTAAAAAGCAGGGGACGCATCAGGCGATGGACGATATCCGAGAGTCCGTGGCGGAGCTTTCCTACTACCGCGAAAACTTTATTAAGCTGTGATTTTGAGATCCGGCGCCTTGCGTGGCCGGGTTTTTGTCGTTAAATTGTTCAGCTTGCCGATTAAATAAGCATTTGAACTGAATTTCGAAAAAATCGCTTTAAGGGGGGTTGCAGCTAAAAGGATTTCTCGTATAATGCGCCTCCCGTAACGACAGAGAATTACACGTTACGACAGCAACAAAAGCAGTGCAGATTTGCGGGAATAGCTCAGTTGGTAGAGCACGACCTTGCCAAGGTCGGGGTCGCGAGTTCGAGTCTCGTTTCCCGCTCCAAAATTTGAAAGTGCTTTCACAGCACAGACTGCCCAAGCGGGAATAGCTCAGTTGGTAGAGCACGACCTTGCCAAGGTCGGGGTCGCGAGTTCGAGTCTCGTTTCCCGCTCCAAAATTTGAAAGTGCTTCCACAGCACGGACCACCCAAGCGGGAATAGCTCAGTTGGTAGAGCACGACCTTGCCAAGGTCGGGGTCGCGAGTTCGAGTCTCGTTTCCCGCTCCAAATTCTTCTTCATTTCTAAAATATCCACAGCGAAAAGCGTCGCTGGGGACGTTTTCTATTGTCTCTGAAATACTCTTGTGAACAGAGTTATCCACAGAAACTGCGCTTAACCGAAACAGGGTTAAAACTTAGCAGGGTGAATAGTATCTTCATAACGCATTGTATTTTAAGTATAAAATTTGATTTCAAAATGTTATTGAGATCACTTGACCTCATCTCCAGCCCAGATGGCGCTTGAGTTTGTAATTTTATTCACAGGCTGTGAATAGTTCAGGCATCCCGCGGAAGCCCTTTCTCAATCACCCTCACCAGACGCTGTTTCTTCGGTATTTGCACCTCGACCACGCAAGCATGACGCTTCTCTATCTGCTGCGCAATCGCCCATTCTATGTGTTCATCAAGAAGTGGGTGCTCACCTCGACGGCTTTCAAGCGCCCGAATATTGGCTTCATCCCACGGGGCATTCCCCAGCGCGACGGCGACATTTCGCAGCCAGCGCAGATGGCCGATACGGCGAATAGCCGAACCCTCCGTCACTTTCAGGAACCAGGCCTCGGACCAGGCGAACAGCTCAATGAGCGGCGGGGCATGGAGCGCCTTACGCGGGCTGAAATCCTCTTCGTCAGTAAGCTGCGAATAGCGGTTCCATGGGCAGATGAGCTGGCAATCATCGCAGCCGTAGATGCGGTTGCCGATAAGCGGTCGGAATTCCTCTGGAATGGCTCCTTCCAGTTCGATAGTCAGGTAGGAGATACAGCGGCGCGCATCAACGGTGTAGGGCTCAACGATGGCGCCGGTAGGGCAGATGGTCATACAGGCCACGCAGCGGCCACAGCCTTCCTCTACCGGGCCGTCTACCGGCAGCGGCAAATCGATCAGCAGTTCACCGAGGAAGAAGAACGATCCGGCGTCGCGGCTAAGGATAAGTGAGTGCTTACCTGTCCAGCCAAGCCCGGCTTTTTCGGCGATCGGACGCTCAAGAATAGGCGCGGAATCGACAAAGGGTCTAAAATTCAGCGAAACACAGTGCTGCTGAATAGTTTCCCCGAGTTTTTTTAAACGGTTACGCAGAAGCTTATGGTAATCACGTCCCAGGGCGTACCGGCTAACGTAACCCAGCGAGGGGTCTTTTAGCGTGCGCGCAAAGGCCGCGTTGGCGGGCAGATAATTCATGCGCACGCTGATGACGCGTAATGTGCCCGGCAAAAGCTCGTGTGGACGGGCGCGCATCATGCCATGACGCGCCATCCACTCCATTTCGCCGTGGTATTGTTTATCCAGCCAGGCCTGCAGTTTCGGCTCGCTGGCGGAAAGGTCGGTATCGGTAATGCCCACCTTCTGGAAGCCAAGCTCAGCACCCCACTGTTTTATTTTTTGCGCTAATTCATTGAGATCGAGGGGCTGTGACATGACGGACCATACGGTGAAGAAAAACCCCGCAAGTATACCACATTCCATCTGGCATGCGGATGACCTCCGGCGCGCCGAAAAAGAGGCTGCAGATAGCCTCGGGATTACCCTGTATGAACTGATGCTGCGCGCGGGTGAGGCGGCATTTGACGTTGCCCGAAGCGCCTTCCCGCAGGCGGCTCACTGGCTGATTCTGTGCGGGCACGGCAACAACGGCGGTGATGGCTACGTCGTTGCCCGTCTCGCGGTGGCTGCGGGTCTCCGCGTGACCTTGCTGGCTCTCGAAAGTGATAAACCGCTGCCGGAAGAGGCCAGCGCGGCGCGGGAGGCATGGCTGAACGCAGGCGGTGTGATTCATGCGCCTGATATCGTCTGGCCAGAGGATGTTGATCTGATTGTTGACGGGCTGCTGGGCACCGGGCTGCGCAGCGCGCCGCGCGAAAACGTTGCCGCGCTTATTGAACACGCTAACAGACATTCCGCGCCGGTAGTCGCCCTGGATATTCCCTCTGGCCTGATGGCACAAACCGGCGCGACGCCGGGGGCGGTGATTCAGGCGGCACATACGGTGACCTTCATCGCCCTCAAGCCGGGGTTACTGACCGGCAAAGCGCGGGATGTCGTCGGCGTGCTGCACCACAGTGCGCTGGGACTGGAGAGCTGGCTCGCCGGGCAGGAAACGAAACTGTCACGCTTTGACGCCTCGCAGCTCCCAGCGTGGCTCCCGCCGCGCCGGTCGACCTCCCATAAGGGCGATCACGGCAGGCTGGTCATTGTGGGCGGCGACCACGGTACGGCAGGTGCGATTCGCATGACCGGTGAAGCAGCCCTGCGCAGCGGCGCCGGATTAGTGCGAGTGCTCACTCGCATTGAGAATATTGCGCCAATCATCACTGCCCGACCGGAGTTGATGGTCCATGAGCTTACGCTTCAGACGTTAGAGGAAAGCCTCGAATGGGCGGATGTGGTGGTGATCGGTCCCGGGCTTGGACAGCAGGCGTGGGGTAAACAGGCCCTGCAAAAGGTCGAGAATTTTCGCAAACCGATGCTGTGGGATGCCGACGCGCTTAACCTTCTGGCAATAAACCCGGATAAGCGTCACAATCGCATTCTGACGCCACACCCCGGCGAAGCCGCGCGGCTGCTTAACTGCAGCGTGGCAGAAATTGAAAGCGATCGCTTACTTTCTGCTCAGCGTCTGGTAAAACGTTACGGAGGTGTTGCTGTTTTAAAAGGGGCGGGAACCGTTGTCGCCTGTGACGAGACGCAGGGCATTATTGATGCCGGAAATGCGGGCATGGCGAGCGGCGGCATGGGCGATGTGCTTTCCGGCATCATCGGCGCATTGCTTGGACAGAAACTTCCCCTTTATGATGCAGCCTGCGCGGGCTGCGTGGCCCACGGCGTTGCGGCAGATAAACTGGCTGCGCGTTACGGTACACGCGGTATGCTGGCCACCGATCTCTTTTGCACGCTGCGGCGTGTTGTTAACCCGGATGTGATTGACGTAGAAAATGACTAATCGAGCGATTCCTTTACCTGATGAACAAGCCACTTTAGAACTCGGCAAGCGCGTGGCGCAGGCCTGTCAGGGGGCAACCGTCATTTATCTGTATGGTGATTTAGGTGCGGGTAAAACCACCTTCAGCCGGGGTTTTTTACAGGCGTTAGGGCATAACGGGAATGTGAAAAGCCCCACCTACACGCTGGTAGAACCGTACACCCTTGAAAATCTCATGGTGTACCACTTCGATTTATACCGCCTTGCGGATCCTGAGGAGCTGGAATTTATGGGGATCCGTGATTATTTTGCCAATGATGCCATCTGCCTGGTGGAGTGGCCGCAACAAGGTGCGGGTGTGCTGCCTGACCCGGATGTCGAAATTCACTTAGATTACCAGGCACAAGGGCGTGAGGCACGCATCAGTGCTGTTTCCTCATCAGGCAGTTCCTTACTGGCGCGACTGGCCGGTTAAGCGTAGGGATGACGGGATGATAAATCGCGTTAAAGGTTGGTTGTTGGCTGCCACCGTGCTGCTGTGCGCGCAGGCCGGGGCGGCAAACCTCTCAGATATTCAGGTCTCGAACGGCGAAAGCCAGGCCCGGATCACGTTCAGCTTTATGGGCGATCCTGAGTATGCGTTTTCACAGCCAGACAGCCACAGCGTGGCGCTGGATATCAAACAGACAGGCGTGATCCAGGGACTCCCGCTGCAGTTCAGCGGCAACAACCTGGTGAAAAGTATCCGTTCGGGTACGCCGCAGGATAGCCAGTCGTTACGCCTGGTGGTCGATCTGACCGAAAAGGGCAAAACGAAGGCGGTGAAGCAGCAAAATGGGGCGAACTATACGGTGGTCTTTACCATCAATGCTGATGTTCCGCCACCGCCTCCACCGCCGCCGGTCGTTGCGAAACGCGTCGAAGAACCGGTGTATACGCCGCGTCCTGCTGAACCTGCGCGTAATCCGTTTAAATCGCAGAACGATCGCATCACTGCGGCAACCAGCAGCAACACGGTAACGCGTCCGGCAGCGAGTGCGCGCCGTGCAGCGACCAGCGGTGACAAAGTAATTATCGCCATCGATGCGGGTCACGGTGGACAGGATCCGGGTGCGATTGGCCCGGGGGGAACGCAAGAGAAAAATGTCACCATCGCCATTGCCCGTAAGCTGCGTGCGCTGCTCAACGACGACCCTATGTTCAAAGGCGTGTTGACCCGCGACGGGGATTACTTCATTTCGGTGATGGGGCGTTCGGATGTCGCTCGTAAGCAGAATGCGAACTTCCTGGTCTCCATCCACGCGGATGCTGCGCCAAACCGTAACGCGACCGGCGCCTCGGTATGGGTACTCTCGAACCGTCGCGCCAACAGCGAAATGGCCAACTGGCTGGAAGAGCATGAGAAGCAGTCTGAACTGTTGGGCGGTGCGGGCGATGTGCTGGCAAACAGCCAGTCAGACCCGTATCTCAGCCAGGCGGTGCTGGATTTACAATTCGGTCATTCTCAGCGCGTCGGGTATGATGTCGCCACTAACGTATTGAACCAGCTGCAAAGTATTGGCGTGCTGCATAAGCGCCGTCCTGAACATGCCAGCCTCGGCGTTCTGCGCTCGCCAGATATCCCGTCCATCCTTGTAGAGACGGGCTTTATCAGTAACAACGGCGAAGAACGTCTGCTGGGAAGCGACAGCTATCAGCAGCAAATTGCCGAAGCGATTTATAACGGTCTGCGTAAATACTTTGATGCCCATCCGCTGCAGTCTGCGCCACAGAGTGGCGCAGGCCAGACGGCCAGCGCAGCGCTGCCGGGTGAGATGACCGCGACCAACTAAGGAGAATTCATGCCGATTCAGGTTCTGCCGCCGCAGCTTGCGAACCAAATCGCCGCCGGTGAGGTGGTGGAACGCCCTGCGTCGGTCGTGAAGGAGCTGGTGGAAAACAGCCTCGATGCGGGCGCGACCCGTATTGATATTGATATCGAGCGCGGTGGCGCGAAGCTTATCCGCATTCGCGATAACGGCTGTGGCATAAAAAAAGAGGAGCTGGCGCTGGCGCTGGCCCGTCACGCCACCAGTAAAATTGCTTCTCTGGATGACCTGGAGGCGATTATTAGCCTCGGCTTTCGCGGTGAAGCGCTGGCCAGTATCAGCTCGGTTTCGCGCTTAACGCTGACCTCCCGTACCGCCGAACAGCAGGAAGCCTGGCAGGCGTACGCCGAAGGGCGCGATATGGATGTAACGGTCAAACCCGCGGCGCACCCTGTCGGCACGACGCTTGAAGTATTAGATCTCTTCTACAACACCCCCGCCCGCCGCAAGTTCATGCGTACCGAGAAGACCGAATTCGGACACATCGACGAGATCATCCGCCGTATCGCGCTGGCGCGTTTCGATGTCACCATCAACCTCAGCCACAACGGCAAGGTGATGCGCCAGTATCGCGCGGTGGCGGAAGGTGGACAGAAAGAGCGACGGCTGGGCGCCATTTGCGGGACCCCGTTTCTGGAACAGGCGCTGGCCATTGAGTGGCAGCACGGCGATCTGGCGCTGCGCGGCTGGGTAGCCGATCCGAACGCGAGCAGCGCTGCGTTTGCGGAGATCCAGTATTGCTACGTCAACGGCCGCATGATGCGCGACCGTCTCATCAATCACGCCATTCGCCAGGCCTGCGAAGACAAGCTCGGGGCCGATCAGCAGCCTGCTTTCGTGCTTTATCTGGACATCGACCCGCATCAGGTGGATGTGAACGTCCATCCTGCCAAGCACGAAGTGCGGTTCCACCAGTCGCGACTGGTGCATGATTTTATCTATCAGGGCGTGCTGAGCGTGCTGCAGCAGCAGGTTGAAACGTCATTGCCGCTGGAACACGCAGAACCGGCGCCACGCCCAATCCCGGAAAACCGCGTCGCGGCGGGCCGCAACCATTTTGCGGAGCCCGCCGTCGCGCGTGAACCGGAAGCACCGCGCTTTTCCTCCGCCGGGGGCGCACCGCGTTCAACGGGTGCCAATTACCCGAATGTCCAGCCCGGCTATCAAAAGCAGCAGGGCGCGTTGTACCGCAAACTGCTGGAAACGCCGGCCGTGGAGCGTAAAACATCCATTCCGACGCCTCAGCCTTCTCTGGACGGCCACAGCCAGAGTTTTGGTCGTGTGCTGACGATCATCGCGCCGGATATGGCGCTGCTGGAGCGTCACGGTAAATTGATGCTTCTGGCACTGCCGGTGGCCGAACGCTGGCTTAAACAGGTGCAGCTCACGCCGGGCGAAAATGCCGCCTGTGCGCAGCCGCTGTTAATTCCGGTTCGCCTGAAAATATCCCCTGATGAAACAAGGGTATTGCAGCGCGCCGAGGCGCAGCTGGCGCAGATGGGGATTGAAACTGTGCTCGAACCGCAACATGTGACAATTCGTGCAGTGCCTTTACCCTTACGCCAACAAAATTTACAAAACTTGATTCCTGAACTGATAGGCTACCTGGCGCAGCAAACATCGTTTGATGCCGCTAACACCGCGCAGTGGATCGCCCGTCATCTGGCAAGCGAACACACGCCGTGGAGCATGGCACAGGCCATTAGCGTGCTGGCGGAGGTGGAACGCCTCTGTCCGCATCTGGTGAAAATGCCGCCGGGTGGATTATTACAACCTGTTGATTTACAAACGGCGATGAACGCCCTGAAACATGATTGATGTAAGTAAGGCGAGCCTGCCTAAGGCAATTTTTTTAATGGGCCCAACGGCCTCCGGCAAAACGGCGCTCGCCATTGAGTTGCGTAAAGTTTTGCCTGTAGAGTTGATTAGCGTCGACTCCGCCCTCATTTATCGGGGGATGGACATCGGCACGGCGAAGCCTGACGCAGAAGAGCTGCGTGCGGCACCGCACCGTTTGCTGGATATACTCGACCCGGCTCAGGCTTACTCCGCAGCGGATTTTCGCCGGGATGCCTTAGCCGAGATGGCCGAGATAACGGCGGCGGGGCGTATACCGCTGTTGGTTGGCGGAACCATGCTCTACTTCAAGGCGCTGCTGGAGGGGTTATCACCTCTGCCATCCGCGGACCCGGAAGTAAGAGCGAAAATTGAGCAGCAGGCGGCAGAGCAGGGTTGGGACGTTTTGCATCAGCAACTGGCGGAGATTGATCCGGTTGCCGCAGCACGGATCCATCCAAATGATCCGCAAAGGCTTTCCCGGGCACTGGAAGTTTTTTTCATTTCGGGTAAAACTTTAACGGAACTGACGCAAACGTCAGGAGACGCTCTGCCGTATCAGGTGCATCAGTTCGCCATCGCCCCGGCGAGCCGTGAACTGCTCCATCAGCGAATTGAGCAGCGTTTTCATCAGATGTTAGCTTCAGATTTTGAAGCAGAAGTGCGGGCGTTATTTGCCCGTGGAGATTTGCATACGGACATGCCTTCCATTCGTTGTGTGGGATACCGCCAGATGTGGTCGTATCTTGAAGGTGAGATTTCATACGATGAAATGGTTTATCGAGGTGTTTGCGCCACGAGACAGTTAGCGAAGCGCCAGATCACCTGGTTGCGCGGTTGGGAAGGGGTTCACTGGTTAGACAGTGAAAAACCACAACAGGCGTTAAACGACGTGATTGAGGTTGTTGGTGATATCGCTCACTGAATGTGTACAATTGAGACGTATCGTGCGCAATTTTTCAGAATCGCAAGGTTCTAAGTACAAAACAAGCATATAAGGAAAAGATAGAATGGCTAAGGGGCAATCTTTACAAGATCCGTTCCTGAACGCATTGCGTCGGGAACGTGTTCCAGTTTCTATTTATTTGGTGAATGGTATTAAGCTGCAAGGTCAGATTGAGTCTTTCGATCAGTTCGTGATTCTGTTGAAAAACACGGTCAGTCAGATGGTCTACAAGCACGCTATTTCTACTGTTGTTCCGTCCCGTCCGGTATCTCATCACAGCAATAACGCTGGCGGCGGCACAGGTAGTAACTACCATCATGGCAGCAACGCGCAGGGTTCTTCAACGCCAGCGCAGGACAGCGACGAGACCGAATAAGGTTTCGCACTGTTATCCACACGGGGAGCCAGGGATCCTGCGTTCCCCGCTGATCTTTTTAGAGAGGTTTACGCTTGTTTGACCGTTATGATGCCGGTGAGCAGGCGGTGCTGGTACACATCTATTTTTCGCAAGACAAAGATATGGAAGACCTCCAGGAGTTTGAATCTCTGGTCTCTTCCGCCGGTGTCGAAGCAATGCAGGTGATTACCGGTAGCCGTAAAGCGCCGCACCCAAAGTATTTTGTTGGTGAAGGTAAAGCAGTCGAAATTGCGGATGCCGTAAAAGCAACCGGCGCGTCAGTCGTGTTGTTTGATCATGCGCTGTCTCCAGCCCAGGAGCGCAACCTGGAAGCTCTCTGCGAATGCCGTGTTATCGATCGCACGGGATTGATTTTAGACATTTTTGCTCAGCGTGCACGTACCCACGAAGGGAAACTGCAGGTTGAGCTGGCGCAGCTGCGCCATCTGGCAACGCGTCTGGTGCGTGGCTGGACCCACCTTGAAAGACAAAAAGGCGGGATTGGTTTGCGCGGCCCGGGTGAAACCCAGCTCGAAACCGACCGTCGTTTGCTGCGTGGCCGAATTACCCAGATCCTCTCACGTCTGGAAAGGGTTGAGAAACAGCGTGAGCAGGGGCGTCGGGCACGAACCAAAGCCGACATCCCGACGGTGTCGCTGGTGGGGTATACCAACGCCGGTAAATCCACCCTGTTTAACCAGATAACCGAGGCCCAGGTTTATGCTGCAGACCAGCTGTTTGCGACCCTGGACCCTACGCTGCGCCGTATTGACGTCGCAGACGTCGGTGAAACGGTGCTGGCGGATACCGTAGGGTTTATCCGTCACCTGCCGCATGACCTGGTGGCGGCATTCAAGGCCACCCTGCAGGAGACGCGACAGGCGACGCTGCTGCTGCACGTGATTGATGCGGCAGACGTGCGCGTGCAGGAGAACATCGACGCGGTAAACGTGGTGCTCGAAGAGATCGACGCCCACGAAATTCCCACGCTGTTGGTCATGAACAAGATCGATATGCTGGACGATTTCGAACCGCGTATCGACAGAGATGAAGAGAACAAACCGATTCGGGTCTGGCTTTCTGCCCAGACCGGTATTGGTGTGCCACTGCTTTTCCAGGCTTTGACAGAACGTCTTTCCGGTGAGGTAGCTCAGCACACGCTGCGACTGCCGCCACAGGAAGGCAGGCTGCGCAGCCGGTTTTATCAGCTTCAGGCGATAGAAAAAGAGTGGATGGAGGATGACGGCAGCGTGGGGATGCAGGTGCGTATGCCGATCGTTGACTGGCGTCGCCTCTGTAAACAAGAACCTGCGCTGGTCGACTATATCGTCTGATCAGAAAGGGGATGCCTGAATAATTCGCCCTTGCATAACAAATATGGAGCATATACATGGCGTGGAATCAGCCCGGTAATAACGGACAGGACCGCGACCCGTGGGGAAGCAGCAATAATCAAGGCGGCAACTCTGGGGGAAATGGCAACAAAGGTGGTCGCGAGCAGGGGCCGCCGGATCTGGATGATATCTTCCGCAAGCTGAGCAAAAAGCTTGGTGGTCTTGGCGGAGGTAAAGGTTCTGGCTCAGATGGAAATTCCACCCAGGGGCCGCGCCCGCAAATGGGTGGCCGCGTAGTGGGTATTGTTGCCGCTGCAGTGGTAATCATCTGGGCTGCTACCGGGTTCTACACCATTAAAGAAGCGGAACGCGGTGTGGTGACCCGCTTCGGTAAGTTCAGCCATCTGGTTGAGCCGGGCCTGAACTGGAAACCGACCTTCATTGACGACGTGACTGCGGTCAACGTGGAATCCGTCCGTGAACTGGCCGCCTCCGGCGTGATGCTGACCTCTGACGAAAACGTCGTGCGCGTTGAGATGAACGTGCAGTACCGCGTGACCGATCCTGAGCGTTATCTGTTTAGCGTGACCAGCGCCGATGACAGCCTGCGTCAGGCGACCGACAGCGCCCTGCGTGGTGTGATCGGTAAATACACCATGGACCGCATTCTGACCGAAGGTCGTACCGTTATTCGTAGCGATACCCAGCGTGAGCTGGAAGAGACCATTCGTCCGTACAACATGGGTATTACCCTGCTGGACGTCAACTTCCAGGCTGCCCGTCCGCCGGAAGAGGTAAAAGCGGCCTTTGACGATGCGATTGCTGCACGTGAAAACGAACAGCAGTACATTCGTGAAGCAGAAGCCTATACCAACGAAGTTCAGCCGCGTGCTAACGGTCAGGCGCAGCGTATTCTGGAAGAAGCGCGTGCGTATAAGACCCAGACCATCCTGGAAGCACAGGGTGAAGTGGCTCGCTTTGCGAAGATCCTGCCTGAATATAAAGCGGCGCCGGAAATTACCCGTGAGCGTCTCTATATCGAGACCATGGAAAAAGTGCTGAGCCACACCCGCAAAGTATTGGTTAACGACAGTAAAGGCGGAAACCTGATGGTGCTGCCGCTGGATCAGATGCTGAAAGGCGGTTCTGCTCCGGCAGCAAAAGACAACAGCGGTGCGAACAACCTGCTGCGTCTGCCGCCATCCTCAACGGGCAGCGCCAGCACGAACACAACGCCTTCTTCGAACGATGGTGACATTATGGACCAACGCCGTGCTAACGCGCAGCGTAACGACTACCAGCGTCAGGGGGAATAAGGATGCGTAAGTCAGTTATTGCGATCATCGTCATCGTACTGGTCGTGCTTTATACCTCGATCTTTGTGGTGAAAGAGGGCGAGCGTGGGATTAAGTTCCAGTTCAGCAGCGTCGTGCGTGATGGCGACAAACGTCCGGTCATTTACGAACCGGGCCTGCACTTCAAGGTGCCGTTCATTCAGTCTGTGAAAACGCTGGATGCGCGTATCCAGACCATGGATAACCAGGCCGACCGTTTCGTGACCAAAGAGAAGAAAGACCTGATCGTTGATTCCTATATCAAATGGCGCATCAGTGATTTCAGCCGTTACTTCCTGGCAACGGGCGGCGGTGACGTTTCTCAGGCGGAAGTGCTGCTGAAACGTAAGTTCTCTGACCGTCTGCGTTCCGAGATTGGTCGTCTGGATGTGAAAGACATCGTGACCGACTCCCGTGGCCGTCTGACCCTGGAAGTTCGCGATGCGCTGAACTCCGGCACCGCGGGCACTGAAGATGAAGTTTCAACGCCAGCAGCTGACGATGCAATTGCTAAAGCGGCTGAACGCGTTCAGGCAGAAACCAACGGTAAAGTGCCGGTGATCAACCCGAACAGTATGGCTGCGCTGGGTATCGAAGTGGTGGACGTGCGTATCAAGCAGATCAACCTGCCGGTGGAAGTGTCCGAGGCGATTTACAACCGTATGCGCGCCGAGCGTGAAGCGGTCGCCCGTCGTCACCGTTCACAGGGCCAGGAAGAGGCGGAGAAGCTGCGTGCTGCTGCGGACTACGAAGTGGCCAAGACGCTGGCGGAATCTGAGCGCCAGGGCCGTATCCTGCGCGGTGAAGGTGATGCGGAAGCCGCGAAACTGTTTGCTGATGCCTTCAGCCAGGATCCTGACTTCTATGCCTTTATCCGTAGCCTGCGTGCTTACGAGAATAGCTTCCAGAGCAACCAGGATGTGATGGTGCTCAGCCCGGACAGCGATTTCTTCCGTTATATGAAGACGCCGACTAACGCAACGCGATAAACTCAGGCTCGTTTGAGTATTCAAACCACCGCTCCCCACGGAGCGGTGGTTTTCTTTTATAAGGAACAAAAATGAATTCAACGATCTGGCTCGCGCTGGCCCTTGTCCTGGTGCTTGAAGGTCTGGGACCGATGCTCTATCCACGCGCCTGGCGTCGAATGATCGCCACCATGAGCCAACTGCCGGATAATATTTTACGCCGTTTTGGCGGCGGTCTTGTGGTTGCGGGCATCGTGATCTACTACATGTTGAGGAAAACGATTGGCTGATCAAAAAGTAGGCGCAATCGGCGTATTTTGAGGTCAAAAAGTGCTGTATATCTGAAAAAGCGATGGTAGAATCCATTTTTAAGCAAACGGTGATTTTGAAAAAAATGGGTAACAACGTCGTCGTACTGGGCACCCAATGGGGTGACGAAGGTAAAGGGAAGATTGTTGATCTTCTGACTGAACGGGCTAAATATGTTGTGCGCTACCAGGGCGGTCACAACGCAGGCCATACTCTCGTAATCAACGGTGAAAAAACCGTCCTCCATCTTATTCCATCAGGCATTCTTCGCGAAAACGTCACCAGCATCATCGGTAACGGCGTTGTGCTGTCTCCAGCGGCGCTGATGAAAGAGATGAAAGGTCTGGAAGACCGTGGTATCCCTGTTCGTGAGCGTCTGCTGCTCTCCGAAGCCTGCCCGCTGATCCTGGATTATCACGTGGCGCTGGACGTTGCGCGTGAAAAAGCGCGTGGCGCGAAAGCGATCGGCACCACCGGTCGTGGTATCGGCCCGGCTTACGAAGATAAAGTTGCACGTCGCGGTCTGCGCGTGGGCGATCTCTTCGACAAAGCGACCTTCGCTGAAAAGCTGAAAGAAGTGATGGAATATCACAACTTCCAGCTGGTGAACTTCTACAAAGCTGACGCTGTTGACTACCAGAAAGTGCTGGATGACGTCATGGCGATTGCAGACATTCTGACCGGTATGGTTGTTGATGTGTCCGATCTGCTGGACCAGGCGCGCAAGCGTGGCGATTTCGTCATGTTCGAAGGTGCGCAGGGTACGCTGCTGGACATCGACCACGGTACCTATCCGTACGTAACCTCCTCTAACACCACCGCGGGTGGCGTGGCGACCGGCTCTGGCCTGGGTCCACGTTATGTGGATTACGTTCTGGGTATCATCAAAGCGTACTCCACTCGCGTGGGTGCGGGTCCATTCCCGACCGAACTGTTTGATGAAACCGGCGAGTTCCTGTGCAAGCAGGGTAACGAGTTTGGCGCGACCACCGGTCGTCGTCGTCGTACCGGCTGGCTGGATGCGGTTGCCGTGCGTCGTGCAGTGCAGATCAACTCCCTGTCTGGCTTCTGCCTGACCAAGCTGGACGTACTGGACGGCCTGAAAGAAGTGAAAATCTGCGTAGGCTACCGTATGCCAGATGGCCGCGAAGTGACCACCACTCCGCTGGCTGCTGACGACTGGGAAGGCATTGAGCCAATCTACGAAACCATGCCGGGCTGGTCTGAGACCACTTTCGGTGTGAAAGAGCGTAGCGGCCTGCCGCAGGCGGCGCTGGATTACATCAAGCGTATTGAAGAACTGACCGAAGTGCCGATCGATATTATTTCTACCGGCCCGGATCGTACTGAAACGATGATCCTGCGCGACCCGTTCGACGCATAATCTTCGTGACTGCTGGCCTGCGGGGAGACCCGTAGGCCGGATAAGCGTAGCGCCATCCGGCGACCGCTCCTGGATCTCCGCTTTTTCGCCCCGTCTGTCAAATAAATTAGCCGCTAACTATCTGGCTGGTTTATCATCATTAATGAATATCTCTGCGGTTTGTCCGCGATTTCCCTTTTTCCTGAGGTTGATGTGCAGTTAACAAGTTTCACCGATTACGGCTTACGCGCGCTGATCTACATGGCGTCGTTACCCGATGGGAAAATGACCAGTATCTCTGAAGTCACAGAGGTCTACGGCGTATCCCGTAATCATATGGTCAAAATAATCAATCAACTTAGTCGTGCCGGATACGTTGCTGCCGTCCGCGGGAAGAATGGTGGGATCCGTCTTGGTAAACCGGCACAGAGTATTCGTGTTGGCGATGTGGTACGTGAACTGGAGCCGCTCTCTCTGGTGAACTGCAGCAGCGAGTTCTGCCACATCACGCCCGCTTGCCGCCTGAAACAGGCGCTTTCTAAGGCCGTGCAAAGTTTTCTCATGGAACTGGATAACTACACGCTGGCCGATTTGGTTGAAGAGAATCAACCGCTTTATAAATTATTGCTGGTGGAATGAAGAAAATTTCCACCGGAGCTGACAACGGAGGAACCGACATGTCACACGATCCTTTCCAGGAACGCGAAGCCGAAAAATACGCGAATCCTATCCCCAGCCGCGAGTTCATCATTGAACACTTAACAAAACGCGAAAAACCCGCCAATCGTGAAGAACTTGCTGTTGAATTAAACATTGAAGGTGAAGAACAAATTGAAGCCCTTCGCCGCCGCCTGCGCGCGATGGAGCGTGACGGGCAACTGGTCTTTACCCGCCGCCAGTGCTACGCGCTGCCAGAACGCCTCGATCTGCTGAAAGGGACCGTCATTGGTCACCGCGATGGCTTCGGCTTCCTGCGCGTAGAAGGCCGTAAAGACGATCTGTATCTCTCATCTGAACAGATGAAAATGTGCATCCACGGCGACCAAATTCTGGCGCAGCCGCTGGGTGCCGACCGTAAAGGCCGCCGCGAAGCGCGTGTCGTGCGCGTTCTGGTGCCAAAAACCAGCCAGATTGTCGGCCGCTACTTTACCGACGCGGGCGTGGGGTTCGTGGTGCCGGACGACAGCCGTCTGAGCTTCGACATCCTGATCCCACCTGAAGAGGTGATGGGTGCCCGCATGGGCTTTGTGGTGGTGGTGGAACTCACCCAGCGCCCAACCCGTCGCACCAAAGCGGTAGGTAAAATCGTCGAAGTGCTGGGCGATAACATGGGCACCGGCATGGCCGTTGATATGGCGCTGCGCACCCACGAAATTCCGTACATCTGGCCGAAAGCGGTTGAAGAGCAGATCGAAAGCCTGCGTGAAGAAGTGCCGGAAGAATCCAAAGTGGGCCGCGTGGATCTCCGCTCCCTGCCGCTGGTCACGATCGACGGTGAAGACGCCCGTGACTTCGATGACGCTGTCTACTGCGAGAAAAAACGCGGTGGCGGCTGGCGTCTGTGGGTAGCGATTGCAGACGTAAGCTACTATGTTCGTCCGCATACCCCGCTGGATAACGAAGCGCGCAGCCGCGGTACCTCGGTCTACTTCCCGTCGCAGGTTGTACCGATGCTGCCGGAAGTGCTCTCTAACGGTCTGTGCTCCCTGAACCCGCAGGTTGACCGCCTCTGTATGGTGTGCGAGATGACCATCTCCAACAAAGGGCGCTTAACCGGCTACAAGTTCTACGAAGCGGTGATGAGTTCGCATGCGCGTCTGACCTATACCAAGGTCTGGCATATGCTGCAGGGCGACCAGGATCTGCGCGAACAGTATGCGCCGCTGGTCAAACACATCGAAGAGCTGCATAACCTCTACAAAACGCTGGATCAGGCGCGCGAAGAGCGCGGCGGGATCTCCTTTGAGAGCGAAGAAGCGAAGTTTATCTTCAACGCCGAGCGCCGCATTGAGCGTATCGAACAGACCCAGCGTAACGATGCGCACAAGCTGATCGAAGAGTGTATGATTCTGGCGAACATCTCGGCGGCACGCTTCGTTGAGAAAGCCAAAGAACCGGCGCTGTTCCGTATTCACGATAAACCGTCGACGGAAGCCATCACCGCGTTCCGCTCCGTGCTGGCCGAACTGGGCCTGGAGCTGCCGGGCGGCAACAAGCCAGAGCCGCGCGATTACGCCGAGCTGCTGGAATCCATTAGCGATCGTCCTGATGCAGAAATGCTGCAGACGATGCTGCTGCGCTCAATGAAGCAGGCGATTTACGATCCGGAAAACCGCGGTCACTTCGGCCTGGCGTTGCAGTCTTACGCCCACTTTACGTCGCCGATCCGTCGTTACCCTGACCTCTCTCTGCACCGTGCGATCAAGTATCTGCTGGCGCAGGAGCAGGGACATAAAGGGAACACCACCGAAACCGGTGGCTACCACTATTCGATGGAAGAGATGCTACAGCTAGGTCAGCACTGCTCCATGACCGAACGCCGTGCCGATGAGGCCACCCGCGACGTGGCGGACTGGCTGAAGTGTGACTTTATGCTGGACCAGGTCGGCAACGTCTTCAAAGGCGTGATTGCCAGCGTGACCGGCTTTGGCTTCTTCGTTCGTCTGGATGAGCTGTTTATCGACGGTCTGGTGCACGTCTCCAGCCTGGATAACGACTACTACCGCTTCGACCAGGTCGGCCAGCGTCTGATCGGCGAATCTGGCGGCCAGACCTATCGTCTGGGCGACCGCGTGGAAGTGAAGGTTGAGGCCGTGAATATGGACGACCGTAAAATCGACTTCAGCCTGATCTCCAGCGAGCGCGCCCCGCGTAACGTCGGTAAAACCGAGCGCGAAAGAGCGAAAAAAGGCGGAAACGGCAAAACGAGCGGCAAGCGCCGTCAGGCCGGTAAGAAGGTGAACTTCGAGCCGGACAGCGCGTTCCGCGGCGAGAAGAAGCAGAAGCCGAAGGCGGCGAAGAAAGAAGCCCGTTCCGCGAAGAAACCTTCCGCGAAGACACAGAAAATAGCGGCCGCCACCAAAGCGAAGCGCGCGGCTAAGAAAAAGCAGGCGGAGTAAATTCTCCCCTCACCCTGACCCTCTCCCCAACCGGGAGAGGAGAAATACTTATTACGAGAACCATCAATGAGTGAAATGATTTACGGCATCCACGCGGTGCAGGCCCTTCTCGAGCGCGCACCGGAGCGTTTTCAGGAAGTGTTTATTCTGAAAGGGCGTGAAGATAAACGTCTGATGCCGCTGATCCACGCCCTGGAAGCGCAGGGCGTGGTGATCCAGTTGGCGAACCGCCAGTTCCTGGATGAAAAAAGTGATGGGGCGGTGCACCAGGGCATTATTGCCCGAGTGAAGCCGGGCCGTCAGTATCAGGAGAACGATCTGCCGGATCTGATCGCTGGGCTGGAGAATCCGTTCTTCCTGATCCTCGATGGCGTCACCGATCCGCATAACCTCGGCGCGTGTCTGCGCAGCGCGGATGCGGCGGGCGTGCATGCGGTGATCGTGCCGAAAGATCGTTCTGCACAGCTGAATGCGACGGCGAAGAAAGTGGCCTGCGGCGCGGCGGAAAACGTTCCGCTGATCCGCGTGACTAACCTGGCGCGCACCATGCGTCTGCTGCAGGAAGAGAACATCTGGATCGTCGGGACTGCCGGTGAAGCGGATCATACTCTGTACCAGAGCAAAATGACCGGCCGTCTGGCGCTGGTGATGGGGGCGGAAGGTGAAGGCATGCGTCGTCTGACCCGCGAGCACTGCGACGAGCTGATCAGCATCCCGATGGCGGGCAGCGTGTCCTCCCTGAACGTGTCTGTTGCGACGGGTATTTGCCTGTTTGAAGCGGTGCGTCAGCGCAGCTGATTTTCGCCCGGTGGCGCTTCGCTTACCGGGCCTACGGTTTTGTAGGCCGGGTAAGGCGAAGCCGCCACCCGGCAAAACAACCTCACTTCTCTAACGACCGCAGATGGTCATCCTTCCTCAGTGTCATCAGCGCGAAAATACTCACCACCGCCGTTGCCATCACGTAGTACGCCGGAATATCCAGGTTACCCGTCTGCTTAATCAGCCCGGTAATAATTAACCCCGCACAGCCCGAGAAAATCGCGTTCGATAACGAGTAGGCCAACCCCAGCCCGGTATAGCGTACGCGCGTCGGGAACATCTCAGAGAGCATCGCCGGGCCCGGCCCTGCCAGCATGCCCACCAGGCCGCCCGCAATCAATACCACTATCGCTTTCACCGCCAGCGTGCTGGACTCCGCCTGCAGAAGTTTCAGCAGCGGCAGGGCGAGGATCAGCAGCAGCGCGGTGGCGATAATCATCACCGTGCGACGCCCGATCCTATCGCTCAGGATCCCCGATGGAATGATGGTCAGCGCAAACCCAACGTTCGAAATCACCGCGATCAGCAGCGCCTGGTTAAACCCGGTGTGCAGCGCCGACTGCAGATAGGTCGGCATAATCACCAGGTAGGTATACCCCGCTGCAGACCAGACCATTACGCGGCCAATCCCCATCACGATGGCCCGGAGCGTGGCGGCAATATCCGCCTGAGCGACAGCCGGTTTATCCTGCTGCTGCACAAAGCTGGGTGTCTCTTCCATACTGACACGAAGCCACAGCGCAACAACGCCCATGGGCAGCGCCAGGAAGAAAGGAATGCGCCAGCCCCAGTCGTGCAGGGCCTCAGGCGTGAGGAGGGCGGAGAGCAGCGCCACGATGCCTGCACCCGCTAACAGCCCCAGCGCCACGGTAAAGGACTGCCAGGCACCATAGAGCCCGCGCTTGCCGCGCGGAGCAAACTCCGTCATCAGCGAGACCGCACCGCCGTACTCGCCGCCCGCGAACAGCCCCTGCAGGATGCGAAGCAGCGTAACGATCAGCGGTGCGGCAATCCCGATGCTGGCGTAGACCGGCACAATGCCGATGGCGGCGGTAGCGAGCGTCATGAGCACCAGCACAATAATGAGCGTCGGCTTACGGCCAATTCGGTCGCCGATGCGTCCAAACACCACCGCACCCAGCGGACGGAAGAAGAAGGCGATGGCGAATGAGGCGTAGGTGAGGATCAGGCTGGTAAGCCCTGCTTCCCCTTCAAGCTGGAAGAAGTTCTTCGCAATGACGGTCGCCAGAAAACCGTAGACCGCAAACTCATACCACTCGATAAAGTTACCAATGGAGCCGGCAATTAATGCTCGCTTGTGCGCATCCGGTTGCATAACGATCCTCACTGAAAAGAGTAAGAATAAATTATTCAACAAAAGCGAAGTCATGAAATAGTTTATTCTTATGTTCTGTGAGCTATTTCACGAATGATATTAGCGGGATCGTGAACGTGTGACTCCCCTCCCATGCAGCGTATGCGCGGTCTGTCCATACTTATCGTCATTGCCACTGAAGGAGGGAGACAGTATGCACTGGCAGACCCATACCGTTTTCAATCAACCCGCACCACTCTCTAACAGCAACCTTTTTCTCTCGGACTGCGCGCTGCGCGATGCGGTCGCGCGTGAAGGGGCCGAGTGGGATATCGAGCTGCTCGCCAGCATCGGGCAGCAGTTAGGCACCGCAGAGTCGCTGGAGCTGGGCAGGCTGGCGAACGTAAATCCGCCGGAGTTGCTTCGTTATGACGCCACCGGAGAGCGACTGGATGACGTCCGCTTTCACCCGGCATGGCACCTGCTGATGCAGGGGCTGTGTGCCAATCGGGTACATAACCTGGCATGGGAAGAGGAGGCGCGTAAAGGGTCGTTTGTCGCGCGGGCCGCACGCTTTGTGCTTCATGCTCAGGTGGAAGCGGGCACGCTTTGCCCGGTCACCATGACGTTTGCCGCCACGCCGCTTCTGCAGCAGGCGCTTCCCAAAATATTTCACGACTGGCTGACGCCGCTACTCAGCGATCGCTACGATCCGCATCTGGCGCCTGGCGCGCAAAAGCGCGGCCTGCTGATCGGTATGGGGATGACGGAAAAGCAGGGCGGCTCGGACGTGCTGAGCAACACCACCAAAGCGGAAAAATGCGGCGACGGCAGCTACCGGCTGGTGGGGCATAAATGGTTTTTCTCCGTCCCACAAAGCGATGCGCATCTCGTGCTGGCGCAGGCGAAGGGCGGGTTGTCCTGCTTTTTTGTGCCGCGCTTTTTGCCTGACGGACAGCGCAACGCCGTCCGGCTGGAGCGTCTTAAGGACAAGCTCGGGAACCGCTCCAACGCCAGCAGCGAGGTGGAGTTTCTTGATGCCTCCGGCTGGCTGCTGGGGGAAGAGGGCGAAGGGGTCCGGCAGATCCTCAAAATGGGCGGTCTGACGCGCTTTGACTGCGCGCTGGGCAGCCACGGACTCATGCGCCGTGCGTTGTCCGTGGCGCTGTACCACGCGCATCAGCGCCAGACCTTCGGCAAAAATCTTATCGATCAGCCGCTCATGCGCGAAGTGCTAAGCCGGATGGCGCTGGTGCTGGAGGGGCAAACGGCGCTGCTGTTCCGCCTGGCGCGGGCGTGGGATAAACGCGCGGATCCGAAGGAGGCGGCATGGGCGCGGCTGTTTACCCCGGCCGCGAAATTTAGCGTGTGCAAAGCGGGCATCCCGTTTGTGGCTGAAGCGATGGAGGTGCTGGGCGGAGTCGGGTACTGCGAGGAGAGCGAACTTCCCCGCCTGTATCGCGAGATGCCGGTGAACAGCATCTGGGAAGGGTCCGGCAACATCATGTGCCTGGACGTGCTGCGCGTGCTGGCGAAGCAGCCGGGTATTCACGATCTGCTTGCCGAGGAGTTTGCACAGGTCAAAGGGCAGGACAGACACTTCGACCGCAGCTGGCGACAGCTTCAGCAAAAACTGCGTAAACCGCAGGAGGCGCAGGGGCGGGAAATTGCGCAGCAGCTTTTCCTCCTGGGTGCCGGGAGCGAAATGCTGCGGCACGCATCGCCCCCGGTAGCGCAGGCGTGGTGCCGCATGATGCTGGATACCCGTGGCGGCACGCTGATGAGCGAGCAGGTGCAAAATGACCTGCTGCTGCGTGCGACGGGCAGAGTCGGTTAGTCTTTTAGCTGGAACAGACTTACCAGCTGGGCCAGATGTGATCCCTTCTCACGCAGCGTTTGAGCGGTTTGTTCGCTGCGTGAGATACGATCCGCATTAATATGCGATGCTTCACCAATGTGGGTCATGGCGAGATTCACCTGGCCAATCCCTGCGGACTGCTCGCGTGAGGCATGGTTAATCTCGGTGACCAGCTGGCTGATGTTATCGATATGAATGATGATGTCATCCATCGCCAGGCGCGTCTGTTCAGACAGCGCATGGCCCTCACTCACTTTCCTGAGCGTATCGCCAATCAGCTGTTCAATCTCCTTCACCGCGTTGGCGCTGCGTCCGGCCAGGGCGCGAACTTCCTGCGCGACCACCGCAAACCCTTTCCCGTGCTCGCCCGCGCGGGCCGCTTCCACTGCCGCATTCAGCGCCAGGATATTGGTCTGGAAAGCGATAGACTCAATCACGCGCGTGATGTCTTCGATGCGTTTTGACGCTTCGCGAATGTCGTCCATCGTCGACACCGCGTGGGTGACCGTCTCACCGCCCTGATGCACCGCGAGCGAGGTTTCACCCACCAACTGCTGCGTTTGCTCCATGTTGGCGGCATTTTGCTGCACGGTGGCGGCCAACTGCTCCATGCTGGCGGAGGTCTCTTCCACGCTGCTGGCCTGCTTGTTGATCTGCTCTGAAATCTCGCCGGTATCGGCGGCCAGCGCGTTGGTGCCCAAATGGATCTCGCCTGCGGCCTCGCGGACCTGCAGGACAATTTTTTGCAGGCCGCCACCGATGCCGTTGATAGCGTCGATCAGCTGGCCGACTTCGTCCTGGCGCGTCACGGGCAGGCTGGAACGGAGATCCCCTGCGGCATATTGCCGGGCAAGATGGATCACATTGCGCAGCGGTCGGGTCAGCACGCGGCGAATAATGACCACGAACAGACCAGCAAACAGGATAGATAAGACCACGCCGGCCAGCAGGAAACGATCGCGCATGGCGGTAACGCTTGAGAGCAGCACTGATTTATCCACTTCGCCGACAATAGTCCAGTTCCAGCCTGGCAGCGGGGTATACGCCATTTTCAGCGTGCGGCCGTCGTCGCTTACGCGTTCCAGGGTGCCGGGCTTGTCACCCAGAAGCTGCTGCTGCGTCGCGTCGTCCCACTTCGGCAGCTGTCCCTCTTCACCGGCATGGAACAGGTATTGCCCGCGCGTTTTGCCGTTGCTGCGATCCAGCACGAAGAAGTGACCGCTCTCACCCAGGCGGCGGTTGAGAATTTTCTCGCGCATGACGTTCCAGGAGTGAGTGATGTCCACCCCAACAAAGACGATCGCAATGACCTGTCCTTCGGCGTTTTTTACGGGCTGATACTGGGTGATGTAGCGTTTGCCAAACAGCAGCGCCAGGCCGCGGTAGACTTCACCTTTGTTGACGGCGGCAAAGGCCGGACTGGAAGTATCCAGCACGGTGCCCATTGCCCGCTCGCCATTCTCTTTGCGCAGGGAAGTCGCTACGCGAACAAAGTCGTTTCCGCTGCGTACAAACAGCGTCGAGATGGCTCCCGTACGGTTCAGGAAGTCGTCCGACAGGGTGTTATTTTCATGTAGCCCGGTGTCGCCGCCTTTCAGAAGCGGGACGCTGAGCCCGTTGATCGTCTGGGGTTGGGAAGGATCACTATTCAGTGGCTGCGGTAAAAAGGTAGTAAACAGCCGGGTATAACTCTCCACCTCTTCACTCAGGCTGGTGTTAAACATCTGCACCATGTCGACCATGCCGGTAGACTGATTATGCAGGTCTTCTACCGCAAGGGCTTCAAGCTGCTGGCTGGCTTTTTGACTGAGCAGAAAAGTGAAAAGCAGAAACAGCGTGGCGACACTGACGCCCGTAAGCAGCGACAGCTTCGCCCCCAGGCCTGCACGGCGAAAAACGTTGATCATAAATTGCTCATCATTGAAAAGGTATGGTTCTTCAACGGCAGAGCGGGGATTACGTTTACTGAATTAATGTAACAAAATGTTATTTTGTTGTTATTTATTGGTTTTTGATTAGATAAAAAATTTGCAAAAGCGAAAAGCCACTAAAAATAAGTGGCTTTTATCAGGAGGATATTACACGTAGAGAATGGCCTGTACCCGCCAGTGGTCGATATGGTTATCTTCCTGCATCTGGATGATGCGATACCATGAAGCACCCTGCTCATCGGCCTTTAATGCCACAACGCGTTCAACGTCTTGCGGGCTCCCCGAGATATTATTCACGGAGATCTGGCCAATTTCATTCAGGCCAGTTACACAGTCAGCACTGGCGAATTCTGCTGACTGCGCAGTGGTGCTCACCAGGCCGGCTGAGAGCAACAGAGAGGTCAAAGCAAGAGTTCGTTTCATCGTCAGCTCCATTTCACATATCTCCGGTATCCGCCGGGCAATCCTTCGCGAATAAACTCCCTTCCATTGACGCGGGCATGGAGTTTATTGTGGACAGGAAAATGTCTATGGACGCAAAGCAGTGTAAATCTCGTTCAAAGGAAAACCATTATTTACGGTACAAAATGGCCTGTGAATACCACTGTCCCGTTATGATGGTTTCGTCGATCATAATGATGACGTAATAATCTGCTTTGGCGGCGACGGCTTGTGCTTTGATTGCCGCTTCTGCGTCATCCGGGGAGCCGCGAACCAGCGCGGAGACGGTGCCCATTCGTTGTAATCCTTCCGTCTGATTACGACGAATCTCCTGTGGATGATCGGCGACCGGTGGAGCGGGTTGCGGCGTTCCCTGCAGCGCGCTACAGCCACTGAGCAGAAACACCAGTACTAAAGCAGCAAACCTGCGCATAACCATATCTCGTTTCCTGATAGCCATAGTGTAGTTGTCTGTGAATTTAGTTTTGGGGGAATGTTCCCGAAGTGTTATCTGGGACGTATATTTCGAATGAAAATGATGTGAAAGCGTAACCCAGTTCTCAACATTATGAATCATACATTCGTACAGGGTCGACAATGATTGAAATTGAAATACGCCACCTCGGCGACCATGAAATTTTACACGCTATGCCAGCGGGTAAACGTGATAAACCGCTGCCTGTTGTGGTTTTTTATCACGGGTTTACCTCATCGAAGCTGGTTTACAGTTATTTTGCGGTTGCGCTGGCGCAGGCGGGGTTTCGCGTGGTGATGCCGGATGCGCCTGACCACGGCGCCCGCTTTATGGGTAACGAACAGGCGCGTCTTGGGCAGTTCTGGCACATTCTGCACGGGAGCCTGACCGAGTTTGCCGGGTTGCGCGATGCGCTTTATGAGGCAGGGCTGGTGGCAGAGAATCGTCTGGCCGTGGCCGGAGCGTCGATGGGAGGTATGACGGCGCTGGGGATTATGACGCATCATCCGGAAGTGAAATCGGTCGCCTGCCTGATGGGCTCGGGCTATTTTACGTCGCTGGCGAAGACGCTCTTTCCCCCTCAGGATTTAGCGCAAATCACCGCGACGCTCGATGAGTGGGACGTGACCCTGGCATTGCCGCGCCTGGCGGATCGCCCGCTGCTGCTGTGGCACGGCGACGCGGATGATGTGGTCCCGCCTGAGGGAACTTTTCGACTACAGCAGGCGTTAATGAATGCAGGCATGGACGGTAATCTCACCTGTCTGTGGGAAGCGGGCGTCCGCCACCGCATCACGCCCACGGCGCTGGACGCTACGGTGGCGTTTTTCCGCCAGCACCTTTAAACGCGCAGCACTTTTACGCCCTGATCTTCCAGCTTCTGGAGGATCTCAGGGTTGGCGCCTTTGCCGGTGATCACCATGTCGATCTGCTCAGCACGGCTGAACAGCATGCCAGCGCGCTCGCCCACTTTGCTGCTGTCGACCAGCACAACGAGCTTGCCCACAACGTTGAGCATGTTTTGTTCCGCCATCGCGGTCAGCATATCGGTTTTATACAGGCCATCTGCCGTCAGGCCTTTGCCGCTGGTAAACATCCAGTGCCCGGCATAGAGACTGTTTTCGCTGTCCTGAGGGCTAAGGGTGATGGACTGGCTTTTGTTGTACTGCCCGCCCATGATCACCACGCTCTCATGCTCCTGGTCGATCAGATAGTTGGCGAGCGGTAAGTAGTTGGTGATGATTTGCACCGGCTTGCCGCACATTTCACGGCCCAGCAGAAATGCCGTGGAACCGCAGTTGATCACGACGCTCTCACCAGGATTCACCAGCTGCGACGCGGCTCTGGCAATCCGCACTTTTTCATCATGATTTTGCGCCTGATGAATATTCATTGGCGTCCAGCGAGGGCGCTGCTGGCTGATCGCTTCCGCGCCGTTGCGGACCTTTTTCAGCTTGCCGCTTTCATCCAGCTTGTTGATATCCCGCCGCGCCGTTGCCGGGGAGATCCCTAAACGTTCGATCACTTTCTCGACGGTGATAAACCCGGTTTGCGCCAGGAGTTCCAGGAGAATTTGATGCCGTTGCGCTTCCGTCATGAGCTATTCCGATAAGAATTGATTTGAAAAGATGATATTTGAAATAGCGTGAAATTACTAAAAGAAATATGACATCGCCAGACATCAAGTCTGGCGATGTGGCTGCACAATCAGAGGAAGGACTTGAACGGCAGGTCTGGCTCAATGGTGAAGCAATCATCGAAACCACGTGGGTAGTGATATTCAAGATTATCTTTGTCCAGCGGCCAGGTGAACTTGCCGCCGACCTGCCAGATGAACGGCTTGAAGCCATACTTCAGGCGGTCTTTTTTCATCTCCCACAGCACGCGGATTTCCTGCGGATCGGCCTGGAAGTTTGACCAGATATCGTGGTGGAACGGAATCACCACTTTGGTATTCAGCGCTTCCGCCATGCGCAGCATGTCGGCGCTGGTCATTTTGTCGGTAATGCCGCGCGGGTTCTCACCGTAGGAGCCCAGCGCCACGTCGATTTGGTGCTCGTTACCGTGCTTCGCGTAGTAGTTAGAGTAGTGAGAGTCGCCGCTGTGGTACAGGGAGCCGCCAGGGGTTTTAAACAGATAGTTAACCGCGCGCTCATCCATACCGTCCGGCAGTACACCCGCGGCTTTCTGATCGGCAGGCAGGGTAATCAGTGCTGTACGGTCAAAGGCATCCAGCGCATGGATTTCAATATCTTTAATTTTCACCACGTCGCCAGGCTTCATCACGATGCAGCGCTCTTTCGGCACGCCCCAGCCAATCCACAGATCCACGCAGGTCTGCGGCCCGATAAATGGCACATCGTCAGCACAGTTTTGCATCACCGCTGCCGCCACGTTCACATCGATATGATCGTTGTGATCGTGAGTGGAGAGCACGGCGTCGATCTGGCGAATGGCAAACGGATCGAGCACAAACGGCGTGGTACGCAGGTTCGGCTGCAGTTTTTCCACGCCCGCCATGCGCTGCATCTGGTGGCCCTTTTTCATCAACGGGTTGCCGTGGCTCTGCTTGCCGGTGCCGCACCAGAAATCGACGCAGATATTGGCGCCGCCTTCTGATTTCAGCCAGATACCGGTGCAGCCCAGCCACCACATCGCAAAGGTACCAGGAGCAACCTGTTCCTGCTCGATCTCTTCATTCAGCCAGCTGCCCCATTCCGGGAAGGTGCTCAGAATCCATGACTCACGGGTGATGGTGTTCACTTTACTCATCGTTTTGACTCCTGGTTTAATCAAAAGTAATCACTTGGTGATTTGTTGTGATTAATGCTGGCACCATTTGACGCGCTTTGCAATGGTAAAAATGCGGATTTTTATCCGTTCAACTTCACAGATTCTCCGCTTCTTACTTGTTATAGTAGTACGCGCAACTCATTAATTTGATGAATTATAAGGATTAATTTGTTTTCGCAATGCAGTAGTGAAAATCATTATTAACTGCATGGAAATAAATTGCGTGATACGTCACAAATAATCAAATGCAATCTTGTGGTGATTATTTGTGATTAATAGAGTGATGACACCAACCGCACAGGGATTACCCCTCGTGTTCTCATTTCTGGAGAGAGTTATGGAGATCCTCTACAACGTCTTTACCGTGTTCTTTAATCAGGTAATGACCAACGCCCCGCTGCTGCTGGGTATCGTGACGTGTCTGGGCTATATCCTGCTGCGCAAAAGCGTCAGCGTGATTATTAAAGGCACCATCAAAACCATTATCGGTTTCATGCTGTTACAGGCGGGGTCTGGCATTCTGACCAGCACCTTTAAGCCGGTCGTCGCCAAAATGTCCGAAGTGTATGGCATCAACGGTGCGATTTCTGACACTTACGCCTCAATGATGGCGACCATCGAGCGCATGGGTGATGCCTATAGCTGGGTGGGGTATGCAGTGCTGCTCGCCCTGGCGCTGAACATCATCTACGTTCTCCTGCGTCGTATTACCGGCATTCGCACCATCATGCTCACCGGGCACATCATGTTCCAGCAGGCGGGGCTGATCGCGGTTTCTCTCTATATCTTCGGTTACCCAATGTGGACCACGATTATCTGCACCGCGGTGCTGGTCTCGCTCTACTGGGGTATCACCTCCAACATGATGTACAAGCCGACTCAGGAAGTGACGGACGGCTGCGGTTTCTCCATCGGCCATCAGCAGCAGTTTGCTTCCTGGATTGCCTATAAAGTTGCGCCGTACCTGGGCAAAAAAGAAGAGAGCGTTGAAGACCTCAAGCTGCCTGGCTGGCTGAATATCTTCCACGACAACATCGTTTCGACCGCAATTGTCATGACCATCTTCTTCGGGGCCATTCTGCTCTCCTTCGGTATTGACGTGGTGCAGGCGATGGCAGGCAAAACCCACTGGACGGTTTACATCCTGCAGACCGGTTTCTCCTTCGCGGTGGCGATCTTCATCATCACTCAGGGCGTACGTATGTTCGTTGCCGAACTGTCGGAAGCGTTCAACGGTATCTCCCAGCGCCTGATCCCTGGCGCGGTACTGGCCATCGACTGTGCCGCTATCTATAGCTTCGCGCCAAACGCGGTGGTCTGGGGCTTTATGTGGGGCACTATCGGCCAGCTGATTGCAGTGGGCATTCTGGTCGGCTGCGGCTCCTCAATCCTGATTATTCCAGGCTTTATCCCGATGTTCTTCTCCAACGCCACCATCGGCGTATTCGCTAACCACTTCGGCGGCTGGCGTGCGGCGCTCAAAATCTGCCTGGTGATGGGCATGGTGGAAATCTTCGGCTGCGTGTGGGCGGTCAAGCTCACCAGTATGAGCGCCTGGATGGGTATGGCGGACTGGTCAATTCTGGCACCGCCGATGATGCAGGGCTTTGCCTCCATCGGGCTGGTCTTTATGGCCATCATCATCCTGATTGCTCTGGCTTATATGTTCTTCGCTGGCCGTTCGCTGCGAGCAGAAGAAGACGCGGAAAAACAAACAGCAGAAGTCTCTGCTCATTAAGGAGTTTCGATTATGACCGTACGTATCCTGGCTGTGTGTGGTAATGGGCAAGGCAGCTCCATGATCATGAAGATGAAAGTGGACCAGTTTTTAACCCAGTCCAACATCGACCACACGGTAAACAGCTGCGCAGTGGGTGAATACAAAAGTGAGCTGAACGGCGCGGACATCATCATCGCCTCTACTCATATCGCCGGCGAAATCAGTGTGTCGGGTAATAAATACGTGGTGGGCGTGCGCAACATGCTGTCGCCTGCGGATTTCGGACCAAAACTGCTGGAAGTGATTAAAGAGCACTTTCCACAAGACGTGAAGTAAGGACGCCACATGAAACTACGTGATTCGCTGGCAGAGAATAACTCCATCCTTTTACAGGCTGAGGCCAGCACCTGGCAGGAAGCGGTAAAGCTGAGCGTGGATCTGCTGGTTAAGGCTGACGTTGTCGAGCCGCGTTACTACCAGGCAATTCTGGATGGTGTGGCGCAGCATGGCCCTTATTTTGTGATTGCGCCGGGCCTGGCGATGCCGCATGGCCGCCCGGAAGAGGGCGTCAAGAAAACCGGCTTCGCGCTGGTGACGCTGAAAACGCCGCTGGTGTTTAACCACGAAGATAATGACCCGGTCGACATCCTGATCACCATGGCCGCTGTTGACGCTAACACCCACCAGGAGGTGGGCATCATGCAGATCGTCAATCTGTTTGATGACGAAGCCAATTTCGACCGTTTACGCGCCTGCCGTACCGAGCAGGACGTGCTGGATTTAATTGATAACGCCACAGCGGCGGCTGTTTAAGAGGAATTGAAAATGTCATTACCCATGTTGCAGGTTGCGCTTGATAACCAGACCTTGTCCCACGCTTATGAAACGACCCGTCTGATTGCGGAAGAAGTCGATATCATCGAAGTGGGTACCATTCTCTGCGTGGGCGAGGGCGTTCGCGCCGTTCGCGACCTGAAGGCGCTTTATCCGCACAAAATCGTGCTGGCAGATGCCAAAATAGCCGACGCAGGCAAAATCCTCTCCCGCATGTGCTTCGAAGCCAACGCCGACTGGGTCACCGTCATTTGCTGTGCGGATATCAACACCGCCAAAGGCGCGCTGGACGTGGCAAAAGAGTTTAACGGCGACGTGCAGATTGAGCTGACCGGTTTCTGGACCTGGGAACAGGCCCAGGAGTGGCGTGATGCGGGTATACAGCAGGTGGTGTATCACCGCAGCCGCGACGCGCAGGCCGCAGGGGTGGCGTGGGGCGAAGCGGATATCAGCGCGATCAAACGTCTGGCGGATATGGGCTTTAAAGTCACCGTTACCGGCGGTCTGGCACTGGAAGATCTGCCGCTGTTCAAGGGCATTCCGATTCACGTCTTTATTGCCGGTCGCAGCATTCGTGATGCGGCGTCTCCAGTGGAAGCGGCGCGTCAGTTCAAACGCTCAATCGCTCAGCTTTGGGGCTAAGGAGCGGGTATGTTGTCCAAACAGGTCCCGCTTGGCATCTATGAAAAGGCACTCCCTGTGGGGGAGTGCTGGCTGGAGCGGTTACAGCTGGCAAAACAGCTGGGCTTCGATTTTGTCGAAATGTCCGTGGATGAGACGGACGAACGCCTCTCTCGTCTCGACTGGGGTCGTGAACAACGCCTGGCGCTGGTGAGCGCCATCGCCGAAACGGGGGTACGCGTGCCGTCAATGTGCCTGAGCGCCCACCGCCGTTTCCCTCTCGGCAGTGAAGACGATGCTGTGCGCGCTCAGGGGTTGGAGATCATGCGTAAAGCCATTCGCTTTGCGCAGGACGTGGGTATCCGCGTGATCCAGTTGGCGGGTTATGACGTTTATTACCAGGAAGCCAACGATGAAACGCGCCGTCGTTTCCGTGACGGGCTGAAGGAGAGCGTTGAGATGGCCAGCCGTGCGCAGGTCACGCTGGCGATGGAGATCATGGACTACCCGTTGATGAACTCCATCAGCAAGGCGCTGGGCTACGCGCACTATCTGAATAACCCGTGGTTCCAGCTTTATCCTGATATCGGCAACCTGTCGGCATGGGATAACGATGTGCAGATGGAACTGCAGGCAGGTATGGGGCATATCGTGGCGGTGCACGTCAAAGATACCCGTCCTGGCGTGTTTAAAAACGTACCGTTCGGCACAGGGGTGGTGGATTTCGAACGGTGCTTCGAGACGCTCAGGCAGACCGGCTATTGCGGGCCTTATCTGATCGAGATGTGGAGCGAAACGTCGGAAAACCCTGCGGCGGAAGTAGCAAAGGCGCGGGACTGGGTGCGCGAGCGTATGGCGCGCGCGGGGTTACTGGAGGCTGAACATGCTTAAGCTTAAACAGCAGGTCTTTGAAGCCAACATGGATCTGCCGCGCTATGGCCTGGTCACCTTCACCTGGGGTAACGTTAGCGCTATCGATCGCGAACAGGGGCTGATCGTGATTAAGCCGAGCGGTGTGGCGTATGACACCATGAACGCTGACGATATGGTGGCGGTCGATCTTGACGGAAACGTCGTAGAGGGAAAATGGCGTCCCTCTTCAGATACGGCGACCCATCTGGCGCTTTATCGTCGTTATCCCTCACTCGGCGGCGTTGTGCATACCCACTCGACCCATGCCACGGCCTGGGCACAGGCGGGGCTGGCGATCCCGGCGCTGGGAACAACGCATGCGGACTACTTCTTTGGCGACATCCCCTGCACGCGCGCATTAACGCAGGCTGAAGTGGAAGGCGAATACGAGCTCAACACCGGGAAGGTTATCATCGAAACGTTGGGTGAAAGCGAACCGCTGCATACGCCGGGTATTGTGGTCTATCAGCACGGCCCGTTCGCCTGGGGAAAAGATGCCCACGACGCCGTTCACAATGCGGTTGTCATGGAGGAGGTGGCACGCATGGCGTGGATTGCTCGCGGCATCAACCCACAGCTTCAGGGGATTGATGATTATCTGATGAATAAGCATTTCATGCGCAAGCACGGCCCGAATGCCTATTACGGGCAGAAGTGAATAAGTGCTCTGGAATACCGAAAAACAGTTGTAACCGGTGGTATTCCGGAGCCATTCACAAAAAAAAGCCCCCGGGCAGGGGGCAACGTCAACTATGGCTATGTTCTCGTTGTTGGCTTTCCTGGTGCTAGCGTTAACGCGTTATCGGTAAATATCTGCACTGGCGTGCATATTGCCGTTGCTGCCGGGCTCACGGATTAACATCACGTGGTAATAGGTTGCGCCCTGTGCATCGGTTTCTTGATTAAGGGCCTGATCTGTTTCACTTTCCGTGGCGAAATTATGATTGATGTAAATGACGCCCAAGCTTTGCACATCATCCATGTTTCTGGCCTGTCGGCTGTCTATCTTGATGGCTGCCATCGCGTTTGCACTGAGCAAAAGCGCTGCCATTAGGGCTAATGCGATTTGTTTCATGATATGCGCTCCACGACTGCGTGCTCTGAGAGGGGGACTCCTTCTTCTGTTCAGGTGATCTCTGATTAAAGTGTAATCATTCCTCCGGCGGGGAAGCGTGACCATTTCTGATGCAGTTGTTCAAAAAAACACCGCTTCCGGGTGTGAGTAATTTTAAATCACCCACTTAGACCCGCTTCGCGCTTTGTGCGAATTATTTGTGCAATCAGCTTGAGTTTCCGGGGGCGCGCAAGTATTATGACGCGTCAATTTTTCAGCCGACCTTTAACACGTTCCTTGCCTCCCCGGGCCTCGGCTGACCCAGACAGGAGGCTGAATAATCCGTAAGGAGCAATTCGATGCGTCATTACGAAATCGTTTTTATGGTCCATCCTGACCAGAGCGAACAGGTTCCGGGTATGATCGAGCGCTACACTGGTGCAATCACTGCAGCAGCGGGCACGATCCACCGTCTGGAAGACTGGGGCCGCCGTCAGCTGGCTTATCCGATCAACAAACTGCACAAAGCTCACTACGTTCTGCTGAACGTTGAAGCGCCGCAGGAAGTGATCGATGAGCTGGAAACTAACTTCCGCTTCAACGATGCCGTTATCCGCAGCATGGTTATGCGTACTAAACACGCAGTTACCGAAGCATCTCCGATGGTTAAAGCGAAAGACGAGCGCCGTGAGCGTCGCGATGATTTCGCAAACGAAACCGCAGATGATTCTGATGCTGGGGATTCTGAAGAGTAATTTCTGATGACCAACCGTCTGGCGTTGTCCGGCATCGTATGCAGGGCTCCCCTTCGAAAGGTCAGTCCATCAGGAATTCCGCATTGCCAGTTCGTGCTTGAGCATCGTTCTGTGCAAGAGGAAGCCGGGTTTCACCGGCAGGCGTGGTGCCAAATGCCCGTTATTATTAGCGGACACGAAAACCAGGCCATTACTCACAGTTTAACGGTCGGTAGTGCAGTAATCGTTCAGGGGTTCATCTCTTGCCACAAGGCAAAGAACGGTCTGAGCAAAATGGTTCTGCATGCCGAGCAGATTGATTTGATAGATTCTGGAGACTAGCCATATGGCACGTTATTTCCGTCGTCGCAAGTTCTGCCGTTTCACCGCGGAAGGCGTTCAAGAGATCGACTATAAAGATATCGCAACGCTGAAAAACTACATCACCGAAAGCGGTAAGATTGTCCCAAGCCGTATCACCGGTACTCGTGCAAAATATCAGCGTCAGCTGGCTCGCGCTATCAAACGCGCTCGCTACCTGTCCCTGCTGCCGTACACTGATCGTCATCAGTAATCGGGCACGGTCCATTAATACGACTTTAAGAGGATAAGGTAATGCAAGTTATTCTGCTTGATAAAGTAGCAAACCTGGGCAGCCTGGGTGATCAGGTAAACGTTAAAGCGGGCTACGCTCGTAACTTCCTGGTTCCACAGGGTAAAGCTGTTCCAGCTACCAAGAAAAACGTAGAGTTTTTCGAAGCACGTCGCGCTGAACTGGAAGCCAAACTGGCTGACGTTCTGGCGGCTGCTAATGCTCGCGCTGAAGCAATCAACGCACTGGGCACCGTTACCATCGCGTCCAAAGCTGGCGACGAAGGTAAACTGTTCGGTTCCATCGGTACCCGCGATATCGCTGATGCAGTTTCTGCAGCAGGCGTTAAAGTGGCTAAGAGCGAAGTTCGTCTGCCGAACGGCGTTCTGCGTACCACTGGTGAGCACGAAGTTGACTTCCAGGTTCACAGCGAAGTGTTCGCTAAACTGGTTGTTAACGTTGTAGCTGAGTAATTTTTTACTCTGCTCACGTTGAAACGCCGGCCTTGTGCCGGCGTTTTGCTTTTTACAGATCCCAGTCCTTAACGTGCCCTGATAAAACTGCCGTCCGGCTGGCGGGTAAACAGCACCTGTTGTCCATTTCCGGTATCAATCGTTAACCCTGTCACCACCCCGCTGGCATTCTGGCGTATTTGCACCATCTGGCCATTCTGCAGGTTACTGAGCGGCTTACCCGCACCTTCCACCTTCGCCATGGCATACACGTCTGTCGGCGGCAGGTTGTGGTCACGGAACAGCTGCGCCAGCGTTTTACCCGACTCTACGCGATAGGAACGCCACTGTTGCTCAATGCCGGTGGGCTGTTGCGTCTGAGGCTGAGACGGGGCGGCGGCTTGTTCCTGCGGCTGTTCGTCCTGAATGGGCTCTGGCTCAACCGGCGCGACCTGACCCGGGTCGTTAGACGGGGTGACGAGCTGCGTCTGCATCGGCTGTGCGTCAGGCTGCGGTCGGGTTTGCGACTGAATATCCAGCTGAGCATTGCGGGTGACGGGGGCGATATCAACATCATCGCCACCGGAAGGAAGCAGGAAGCCCACAATCACCATCAGCGCACCAATGATGATCCCTCTGCGATGCAGAGGCGGCAGCGGGTCCATGATGCGAAAATTGTCCGGCGCCTGCCAGATTTTCGCCAGGGTAGGTTTCAGTTCAAATCGCCCGGGCATGGCACTCCTCCTGCTCCGCGTATTTTTTATCCTGTGCCCCGAAGTATAGTTTGCTAACTGCCTGAACGGCGTAGTAAACCCGACATCCGTGACATCAGTTCGGGATTAATCCTGGTTCTCTCTATTGTTTCTGTTTCGTCGCGGTTTGTCACCTTAACTTCAGACAAAGTTTTACCCATAAGGGCATGGCTGATATGCTGCCCGCTACTTTAAATGTGATGGAAGGAAAACCCATGACCACCCCGACTTTTGACACTATCGAAGCGCAGGCAAGTTACGGTATCGGCTTGCAGGTAGGACAGCAGCTGAGCGAATCCGGCCTGGAAGGTCTGTTACCCGAAGCGCTGGTGGCGGGTATCGCTGACGCGCTGGAAGGTAAACAGCCTGCCGTTCCGGTTGACGTTGTGCACCGTGCGCTGCGTGAAATCCACGAACGTGCTGACGCCGTGCGTCGCGCACGTTTTGAAGAGATGGCCGCCGAAGGTGTGAAATATCTGGAAGAGAACCGTGAGCGTGAAGGCGTGAACAGCACCGAGTCTGGTCTGCAGTTCCGCGTGATCAATCAGGGTGATGGCGCAATCCCGGCGCGTACCGACCACGTTCGCGTACACTATACCGGTAAGCTGATCGACGGTACCGTCTTCGACAGCTCCGTGGCGCGCGGCGAACCGGCTGAGTTCCCGGTGAATGGCGTTATCGCAGGCTGGATCGAAGCGCTGACCCTGATGCCAGTGGGTTCTAAATGGGAACTGACTATTCCGCACAACCTGGCCTACGGCGAGCGCGGCGCTGGCGCGTCCATCCCGCCATTCAGCACCCTGGTCTTTGAAGTCGAGCTGCTGGAAATTCTGTAATCGACTTTTCTTATTTCCTCTCCCCGGCTGGGGAGGGGAAAATAGCGTGAAAACCTATAGTTAAGCCGGAATCAATATTTTATCTTGCAAACGAAACTGTTGCGTGTATTTTTGTGAGCTGTTTCGCGCTGTATGAGTGATATGACACTCACTTTCAACATATTATTAACATAATATCTAAATCATAGTATTCATCCCGCCGATTCTTACCTAATATCGATTAGCCCTTACAAGGGAACGTCATTTTTTTGGCGTATTTAAAGGCCAGAAGAGCCTTAACAACACAGACAGGCATAAACAGGAAAATATCACATGGTAGATCAGGTCAAAGTCGTCGCCGACGAAGAGGCGTCGTCTGAACAGTCGCTACGGCGCAATCTCACAAACCGTCATATTCAGCTCATTGCCATCGGGGGTGCCATCGGTACCGGGTTGTTTATGGGGTCAGGCAAAACCATCAGTCTCGCCGGACCGTCAATCATATTCGTCTATATGATTATCGGTTTTATGCTGTTCTTCGTGATGCGTGCAATGGGTGAACTGCTGCTCTCGAACCTTGAATACAAATCCTTCAGCGACTTCGCTTCAGACCTGCTCGGACCATGGGCGGGCTATTTTACCGGCTGGACCTACTGGTTCTGCTGGGTCGTCACCGGTATGGCGGACGTCGTGGCGATTACCGCCTATGCGCAGTTCTGGTTCCCGGGGCTGTCGGACTGGGTGGCCTCGCTGGCGGTCATCGTTCTGCTGCTGAGCCTTAACCTCGCCACCGTTAAAATGTTCGGTGAGATGGAGTTCTGGTTCGCAATGATCAAAATTGTGGCCATTGTCGGGCTCATCGTGGTGGGCCTGGTGATGGTGCTCACCCACTTCCAGTCACCAACCGGCGTTCAGGCGTCGTTTACCCATCTGTGGAATGACGGCGGCTGGTTCCCGAAAGGCATCAGCGGCTTCTTTGCCGGCTTCCAGATTGCGGTGTTCGCGTTTGTAGGGATTGAGCTGGTCGGAACGACCGCTGCGGAAACCAAAGATCCTGAGAAGTCCCTGCCGCGCGCCATTAACTCCATTCCGGTGCGCATCATCATGTTCTACGTCTTCGCGCTGATTATCATTATGTCCGTGACGCCGTGGAGCTCGGTGGTGCCAAGCAAGAGCCCGTTTGTTGAGCTGTTCGTGCTGGTAGGTCTGCCTGCGGCAGCGAGCCTGATTAACTTCGTGGTGCTGACCTCTGCGGCTTCTTCCGCAAACAGCGGCGTGTTCTCAACCAGCCGTATGCTGTTTGGTCTGGCGCAGGAAGGCGTGGCGCCGAGCGCGTTCGCCAAGCTCTCTAAGCGTGCCGTACCGGCAAAAGGGCTGACCTTCTCATGCATGTGTCTGCTGGGTGGTGTGGTGATGCTCTACGTGAACCCAAGCGTGATTGGCGCATTCACCATGATCACCACGGTCTCTGCGATCCTGTTTATGTTCGTCTGGACCATTATCCTCTGCTCCTATCTGGTGTACCGCAAACAGCGCCCACACCTGCATGAAAAATCGATCTACAAGATGCCGCTGGGCAAGCTGATGTGCTGGGTGTGCATGGCGTTCTTCGTCTTCGTGCTGGTTCTGCTGACGCTGGAAGATGATACCCGCCAGGCGCTGATCGTCACGCCGCTGTGGTTTATCGCGCTGGGGCTGGGCTGGATGTTTATCGGTAAGAAACGTATGGCTGGCATGCGTTAAGCATGTTGCCGGGTGGCGCTGACGTTTACCCGGCCTACGTTCGAGGACGTTGCAGGCCCGGTAAGCGCTAGCGCCACCGGGCTTTTTTATTCCCCCGCTAATGCCCGTGGGAACAGAACGTTATTCTCCAGACTGATGTGCTCCATCAGGTCGTCGATCGTTTCGTTAATGCCGTTGTACATCGCTTTCCACGTTGTGCACGCTTCTGGCGGCGGCGTGACGTTGTGGGTGGTATGTTTGATCACCTCCAGCAGTTCGCCCGCGTCATCATGCTCGCTTTCCATCACGCTGATGGGCCCCATCGCCTGGCTTCCCATTCCCTGTTTAATCATCGGGAAGAGGATCTGCTCTTCTTTCATCATATGGCTGGAAAGCTCTTCGTGCAGCAGGGTCAGGTACTTTGCCAGACCGCGCGGTACGGAAGGTTTGTCGGCATGGACGCGCTCGACTTTGGTCGCCTGCAGGATCAGCTCCGGCAGCTGTTCACGGTGACGGTCATGATAACGCACGATGATATGGTCGATGATTTCCGCGAGCGGAGCGGTTCGCCAGTCTTTGTCGATGGGCTGTGCGGCCAGCTGCGTCAGCTCGGCTTCAATCACCTCAACGTTCAGCTCTTTGCGTAACGCCGCACGCGCCAGGGTTTGCTTACCGCCGCAGCAGTAGTCCATATCGTATTTACGGAACAGCGCAGAAGCGCGAGGAATGGAGAGCGCCAGCTCGCCGAGGGGTTGGTCGCGAAAGGCCATAGCAGTTACCTCATTCTCAATAATATAAGATGCATACTAAATGCATCTTTAAGGTGGCGCTATAACCCTTTAGAGGGACGGGGAAAAATGAGATGCAGATCACAAAAAAATATCCGATTTAACTCTCTGAATGGGCTCAGGAAAGTGGTTTCGAAACTTTTTAAAGGTGGAGAAACAGTAAACAACCCGCTGTGCCTGCCGATATATCCACGTCAGACAAACCTGCATATAACAAAGGCAACGCATGTTTAAACGTATAAAAGTCATTACCCTTCTGATTTCGGTGCTGCTTGTGCTCGGCATCATGCAAGTGATTTCCGCCGGTATCTTTATCAACGCCCTGAACAACGATAAAGACAACTTCACCGTGGCGCAGCTCTCCAGCAAGAACGTGGCGGAGTTTACCGATGCGTGGATCAGTCTGAACCAGGCGCGCGTCACCCTGAACCGCGGGATGCTGCGCCTGCAAAGCAGCATGGCCTCGCAAATTAACGGCGGTCAGCTGAATGAGTTGGTGACCACGGCGAAAAATCTGCTGACTGAAGCGCAGGTTCATTACGATAAATACTATGCCTTGCCGAACACGCCAGGCCTGGATGAGAGCCTGACTAACCAACTCGAAGAGCAGTACCGCATTTACTCTGCGACGCTGACGCAAATGAACGTTCTGCTGAGCCAGGGCAATCTGGAAGATATGTTCAAGCAGAATGCCGAACAAAAACAGAACGCGATGCAGACGGTGTATCGTGAATGGCGTGAAGCGCAGGCTGCGCTCACGGATAAAGGCATTCAGGATAACGAAAGTGATTACAAGCGCATCCTGTGGATCCTCTCTGCGGTCATGTTGCTGGTGATTGTGGTGATTATCTCCAGCTGGATTGCGATGCGCCGCGTGCTGCTGCTGCCGCTGGAAGAGGTGATTAACCATATTCGCGCCATTGCGGCAGGCGATCTCACCCAGCCGATTCAGGCCGACGGTAAAAATGAAATGGCTATCCTGGCGCGCAACGTGCAGGAGATGCAAACTTCGCTGGCGAATACCGTGGGCGTAGTGCGTGAAGGCGCAGATACCATTTACACCGGTGCAGGCGAAATCTCTGCAGGCAGTAACGATCTCTCTTCCCGCACCGAGCAGCAGGCCGCGTCTCTGGAAGAGACGGCAGCCAGCATGGAGCAGCTGACGGCAACGGTGAAGCAGAATGCCGATAACGCGCGTCAGGCGTCCCGTCTGGCGCTGGATGCCTCCTCAACGGCGAAGAAGGGCGGTAACGTGGTGGAAGGCGTCGTACGTACGATGGATGAGATCGCCACCAGTTCCAGCAAGATCGCGCAAATCACTAACGTGATCGACGGTATTGCTTTCCAGACGAATATCCTGGCGCTGAACGCGGCGGTGGAAGCAGCCCGTGCAGGCGAGCAGGGCCGTGGCTTTGCGGTGGTGGCAGGGGAAGTGCGTACCCTTGCCCAGCGCAGTGCTCAGGCGGCGAAAGAGATCAAAGCGCTGATCGACGACTCCGGCGAACGCGTGAATGCGGGTTCGCAGCTGGTTAACGAAGCCGGGGCCACGATGGCCGAGATCGTCAATGCGGTTACCCGCGTCACCGACATCATGGGCGAAATAGCCTCGGCCTCTGACGAGCAGAGCCGCGGTATTGACCAGGTGGGCCAGGCGGTAGCCGAAATGGACCGCGTGACTCAGCAGAACGCCTCGCTGGTGGAGGAGTCTGCGGCCGCAGCGGCAGCGCTGGAAGATCAGGCTGCACGTCTGAACGAAGCGGTGGCGGTATTTAAAATCACCCGCAATCAGGCGGTTAAAGCGGCGCCGGTGAAAACCTATGTGCCAAAAGCGCAGCCCGTAGCGACGGCACCCGAAGCGAACTGGGAAACGTTTTAAGATCATGCCGGGTGGCGCTGCGCTGACCCGGCCTGTGAAACCGTTCCTTGTAGGCTGGGTAAGGCGTAGCCGTCACCCGGCAAAATCACATCTCCGACGCCGGAACAACCCTCGGTTTTTCCGGCTTCGCTCTCACCGCCATCACCACGCCCACGACCAACAGCACGATCCCGCAGGCCGTGAACAACGGCGGCACGCTCTGGCGCATCAGGAAGGTATACAGCAGCCCGGCCAGGGTTTCGAAGACAATCAGCGGCCCTAAGATCACCGTCGGCAGCTTCTGGCTGGCAATATTCCAGCACAGCGCGCCCACCCATGAACACAGCACCGCAATCGCCACCATCAGGCCGATAAACACCCACGGTCTTGGCCCGAAGGGCTGGGCGAAGTCCGGCTGCTGATGGCCCAGCCAGAGGCATGCGCCGAGATACCCCACGACAGATACGGGCAACGTGACCAGCGCCTGCGCCGTCGCCCACATCATTGGGTGCTTGTCCGGATTCTCTCGCAGCCAGCGCGCGTTGCGCAGGGCATACCAGGCCCAGCACGCCACGGAAATGAACGCCAGCAGAATGCCAGAGCCGTATCGCCACAGGTCAACATCCCCCTGCCCATGACGCAGCTCGGCAATATTGACGCATATCAGCCCCAGGGCAGTGCAGACCAGCGCCGGGGCCATTTTTGACCACGCCAGTTTGCCATCGCGGTGGCTGTAAAGCAGGTTAGCAAAGACGGGGATAACGACCGGCAGCGTGCCAATAATCATGGTCGATACCGGCGCACCGGTACGCTGAATGGCACTCGCGAGGCAAACGTAATAGATAAGATTGCCCATCATGGTCAGCGCCAGTGCGGTACCCCAGTCCTGACGGCTGAGCTGACGCAAGCGCGCGCGCCCCAGCCACGCCAGGGGCAGGGCAATCAGCCCCAGCGCCAGATAACGTCCGGTCGACTGCAATATCGCCGGGTACTCCGGCACGATCAGCGGGCCGACAAAAATCAGCCCCCACATCATCCCGGCCAGCAGGGCATACAACACTCCACTAATCATTTTTCCATCCACAGGTATTTACTTTGTTCTCAGTGTAGGACGGGCAAATGCGTGCGTATTGTATGAGGTTGCGCATTAGCGCCGGGTGACCTGCTTCTGGTAGCGCACGGGGGTAATGCCGTAGCGGTGGGTAAACGCGCGGGTCAGATGCGACTGATCGGTCAGCCCGGTTGCGGCGGCGACCTCTGCGGCGGGCATGCCGTGGGTGAGGAACGCTTTGGCGCGCCAGAGGCGAATGGCCATCAGCATCTGATGCGGCGTTACGTGAAAATGGGCTTTGAACTGGCGCTGGAAATGATACGGGCTGAGTGAAACGACGCTGGCCAGTTCGTCCAGCGTCAGGGCGCGCATATAGTTGTCGTGCAGGTACTCGCGTACCCGTTCGAAGCGGTGCGCGCCTTCCTGAACCCGCGGCGCGTGATGGGCAAACGGCTGGAAGGTCTCAATCAGATCCAGCAGTAATCCTTTTTGCGCAAGCGGATCGTCCGTGTGCCACAAGCCGTAAATAAGCCTGCCAATTTGCTGCGAGCGCAATGGGTCATGACGGGTCACGTCACTGAACCACCAGTGCCGCAGACCGGTCACCTCTTCCAGCAGATCGGGTTCGATATAGACCATCCGGTAGCGCCAGCCGCCCTCGGTGGCGGATTCGCCGGTATGGATCTCGTCCGGGTTCATGGTAACGACGGATTTTTCCGCCGCGAGATGCTGGCTACCGCGATAGCGAAAACGTTCGGCACCGGTTTCAATCGTGCCGATCCCGAAGGCTTCATGGGTGTGAGGCTCAAAGGCGTAGTCAGAAATATGGGCATGATAAAGCTCCAGGCCCGGCAGTTGCGCCAGATGGCGAAAGCGCGCGCTGTCTCTTTCATCATTAAACTGTTCCGGTACGCCTTGCACGGTAAGCCTCCTCGTGGGTCATCTTTTCATTATCAAAGATGACCAGAGGGGATGCCACAAAAAATAACCATCCAGTAACAATTACAGGATGTCTTTAATGCTCTGCGCCAGCGGCGTGGTGGCGCGTCCGATCAGTTTGCTCAGCGTATGGCTGTCGTCAAAGAGCCCGCCTTTGGAGGCCCCGACATCGGAGTCCGCCAGCATATCGGCCAGACCGGCAGGCAAGCCGACGCTCTTCAGCGCGGCGGCAAAATCCGCTTCACTGAGATTCTGGTAGGTGACCGGCTTCCCGCTCTGTTTGCTGAGTTCAGCCGCCAGTTCGCTCAGCGTCCAGCCGTTGTCGCCCGCCAGTTCATATACCTTGTCCGCGTGGCCCTCTTCAGCGATCACTTTGGCTGCCGCCGCGGCATAGTCTGCGCGGGTGGCAGAGGCAATTTTGCCTTCGCCTGCCGCACCAATAAACACGCCGTGTTCCAGCGCAGGCGGCGCGCTCGCCAGATAGTTTTCGGTATACCAGCCGTTGCGCAGCAGGGCATAAGGAATGCCGGACGCCGCCAGCGCTTTTTCAGTGGCAACGTGTTCAACGTGCAGGCCGAGCGGTGAGGTATCCGCATGCAGCAGGCTGGTGTAGGCGATAAAGTTCACCCCTGCCGTTTTGGCGGCGTTAATCACGTTCTGGTGCTGGGTTGCGCGCTGGCCGACTTCGCTGGACGAGATCAGCAGCAGCTTATCCACGCCGCTCAGCGCGGCGGCGAAGGCGGCTTCATCCGTGTAGTCCGCCTGACGAACCACAATTCCCTGCTGGCTTAAGGCTTGCGCTTTCGCCGGGTTACGTACGATAGCCACAATCTGGTTAGCCGGTACGGTTTTCAACAGCTGTTCGATAACGAGATGGCCAAGCTGGCCGGTGGCGCCGGTAATCGCGATCATGATGAATCTCCTTCGTGTTTGTCTGGTGTTGTGGCACACTAGCACCATAGCTAACTTTTAGTAAGTACGTACAAAAAGGTAAGTATGAAAACAACGATACCGACGCTCAGCGAACAAATGCGCGATGGCAATCTTTTCGCGGAACAGTGCCCTTCACGAGAGGTGCTCAAACACGTGACCAGCCGCTGGGGGGTACTGATTCTGCTGGCTCTGCGCCAGGGGACGCATCGCTTTAGCGATCTGCGCCGTAAAATGGGCGGGGTGAGCGAAAAGATGCTGTCCCAGTCGCTTCAGGCGCTGGAGCAGGACGGGTTTGTCGATCGCGTATCGTATCCGGTCGTGCCGCCGCACGTAGAGTATAGCCTGACGCCGATGGGTATCGAGGTCAGCGAAAAAGTCGCCGCGCTGGCGGACTGGATTGAGGTAAATACGCCGAAGGTGATGGCGAACAGGGACGATCGCGCGGCGTAAAAGCCGGGTATGTGCGGCCTGATGCCCTCACCCTGGCCCTCTCCCACAGGGAGAGGGAACAAACACCAAAAACGGCAACGTGCGTTGCCGTTTTGCTTTTACTTGCTCAAATCCACCTGATAAATCGCGAACCCAATATCATCCGTCGCGACCTGTTTCATCGGATACTGCGCCTTCTCCTTGATAAACGCGGCTGCCTTGTCGGACGGTGACGTTTCAAAACGGATATCCAGCGGCGTTTCGCTGTGGATCGGCGCCAGACGCCAGTTGTTATCCACCGCCGGATGAATTTCGCCGGCCTTTTTCGACTCCGCGCTGATCCACGCCGCCAGCACCGAGCGGTTCTCGTCCGGCGAGGCAAAGGCGATGTGGCTATCTCCCGTACCGGCAAACTTGCCGCCGTAGGCGCGGTAGTTATTGGTCACCACCAGGAAGGTGGCATTCGGGTCGATCGCCTTGCCATTAAAGGTCAGGTTTTTAATGCGCTCCGCCTGCGGGTTGATCGCCTGACACTCACCGTCATATTTCGCCGGCTGGGTGACGTCAATCTGGTAGTTCACGCCGTCAATCACGTCGAAGTTGTAGGTGCGGAAGCCGTCCCAGTTAATCAGCGACTGCGGCTTGCTGCTGCGCGGGTCAATCTGGTTAAACTGTCCGGCAGAACACTCCAGCCACTCCTTTACCTCTTTCCCGGTGGCTTTAACCACTACCAGCGTATTCGGATAGAGATAGAGATCGGCGGCATTACGGAAGGTGAGCTGGCCCTTTTCGACCTCAACATAGCTTGCCGGGTCATTCTTACGTCCGCCCACTTTGAATGGCGCAGCGGCCGACAGGACCGGCAGCTTCGCCAGATCCGGATCGCCCTGCACAAAGTGTTCGGCATAGGCTTTCTGCGCCATGTTGACGACCTGGACGGTCGGATCGTCCTGCACCAGCGCCAGGAAGCTGTACATGTTGTCAGCGGATTTACCGATCGGCTTGCTGACGAATTCGCGCGTGGCGTCGTGATCGTGCTTCAGCACGTCGACCAGTTTTTTATCTTCCGCCGCCAGTGATTTCTTCGCTGCCGCGTCGTAGATCGGACGCGCTTCGGCTTTTGACTGCGTCACCTTCCAGCGGTCGCCGTCGTTATTCAGCACCAGATCCACCACGCCAAGATGGTCACCCCACATGCCCGGCATCACCGACGGCACGCCGTTGAGCGTGCCTTTCCCGATATCCGCTCCTTTGATGCTGGCGAAGTCTTTGCCCGGGAAGACCGCGTGGGCGTGGCCGAACAGGATCGCATCGACGCCCGGAACCTCACTCAGGTAGTAAACGGAGTTTTCTGCCATGGCCTGGTACGGGTCGGCGGAGAGACCCGAGTGGGCGACAACGACCACCAGATCGGCGCCTTTCTCACGCATTTCCGGCACGTATTTGCGCGCGGTTTCGGTGATGTCGTTAACGGTCACCTTACCGTCGAGGTTGGCCTTATCCCATGTCATGATCTGCGGCGGGACAAAACCGATATAGCCGATGTTCAGCGTCTGCTTTTTCCCGTCCCGATCGACAACCTCGGTCTCTTTAATTAGGTAAGGGGTAAAGAGCGGCTTTTGGGTCTTAACGTCGATGATATTGGCGTTAACGTACGGGAATTTTGCACCTGCCAGGGCATCGTGCAGGTATGTCAGACCGTAGTTGAATTCATGGTTGCCAAGGTTACCGACGGTATAGTCCAGGGTGTTCATCGCTTTATAAACAGGATGGACCTCGCCTTTTTTCAGCCCCTTGGTCGCCATGTAATCCCCGAGCGGACTGCCCTGAATGAGATCGCCGTTATCGACCAGCACGCTATTTTTCACTTCGCCACGTGCGGCATTGATCAAACTTGCCGTGCGTACCAGTCCGAATTTTTCCGTCGGGGTATCTTTGTAGTAATCGAAGTCCATCATATTGCTGTGCAGATCGGTCGTTTCCAGAATACGTAAATCGACCGTCGCCGCCTGCACGCTCGCCGCAATCAGCGTCGCCAGGAGCGTTGCGCTAAACTTAATCATCAGAAGAGTCCTTTTTTCGATCCAGGCCACAAAAGAGTATGTATCTATAACGCGTTGCTTACATAAATGTGAATCCTGACAGAAAAAAGCAACCTGAAACCGGAATTGCTTCACAGATAGCGGAATTGTTCACATTACGATATAACTAAAACAAAGAGTTAACCTCACTGCGTTAACAAAGAGGTGGAAAATGCTAGATAAAATTTGTCAGCTCGCACGGGATGCGGGAGATGCCATCATGCAGGTGTATGACGGTATTAAACCTATGGAGGTCGTCAGCAAAGCGGACGACTCTCCGGTCACGGCGGCAGATATCGCGGCGCATAAGGTGATCCTGAAAGGGTTACAGGCCTTAACGCCGGACATCCCCGTCCTGTCAGAAGAAGCGCCGCAAAGCTGGGACGAACGCCAGCACTGGCAGCGTTACTGGTTGGTGGACCCCCTGGACGGGACAAAAGAGTTCATCAAGCGCAACGGTGAATTCACCGTCAATATCGCCCTGATTGAGAAGGGGAAAGCGGTGCTGGGCGTGGTCTACGCGCCGGTCATGAAGGTGATGTACAGTGCTGCAGAAGGGAAGGCGTGGAAAGAAGAGTGCGGCGTGCGCAAGCAGATCCAGGTGCGCGATGCGCGTCCGCCGCTGGTGGTGATTAGCCGCTCGCACAGCGACAGCGAGCTGCAGGAGTACCTGCAGCAGCTGGGTGAACACCAGACCACCTCGATTGGCTCATCGCTGAAATTCTGCCTGGTGGCGGAAGGACAGGCTCAGCTCTATCCCCGCTTTGGGCCGACGAACGTCTGGGATACCGCCGCCGGGCATGCCGTTGCTGCGGCCGCCGGGGCGCATGTTCATGACTGGCAGGGCAAGCCGCTGGACTACACCCCGCGCGAATCCTTCCTAAACCCCGGCTTCCGCGTCTCTATTTATTGAGCCAGCAGCTTATGCAGCAGGTCGACAACCTGCTGCACCTCTTCCTGGGTCAGCGCCCCGTCTTTTACCCACTGTACGCGACCTTCTTTATCCAGCACGATAATCGCGGAGCTCTCTTCCTCCAGCTGCCAGGCCTTACGGGTGACGCCGTTGCTGTCGACGATAAACTGCGACCACGGGTAGAGCTTTTTATTGCTCTCAAGGCTTGAGCGCACAAACATCCCCGAACCCGGAATGGCGTCATCGGTATTCACGATCGTGGTGGTCTGGTAGCGGTCGTGAGGGAATTTTGCGGCCTTGATCGCTTCCACCAGGCTGGCATTTTTCTCTTTTGCAGATGTACGACCGGCAATATGTTGTACAACTCTCACTTTGCCCGCGAGTTGCGCGCTATTCCAGGCTTTGTAGCTAAACTTATCATTGTCGAGAATCAATTCTCCCCGGTCAGCAATGCCGACTGGCGGTACACGTTGTCCTTTTTCAATGTTGTGAGCACTCGCCCACAGGGGCAGCAGCAGGCAGGCTGCTGCAAGGATATTACGTAGGGTCATGGCGTTTCCTTATTGTTTGCAGGTGATCCGACCACTTGGTCATACGCTTTTAATGATAAGTGCGATCAATGTGGTTTTCCCGCAATCCCGATGCCAGTTTGCGGGTGAACGCACATATCCATGAAAAAACGACGGCTTATACTGCGCTCAGTCACGCTTTGCAAAGATTATTCTGAATAATTGTAATCAAACGGTAAATAAACTTATGCACACTGGGTAACACCGTAGTTCTGGTCTATAGTCATTGGGCATTAAAATTTGCGCTCAGGACAGTCGGGCCGATTGTGGCACCGCAAGAGCGTATGATTCGCAGGAGATACAAGAATGAAAATTTTCCAACGCTACAACCCGCTTCAGGTGGCGAAGTACGTGAAGATCCTGTTCCGTGGACGGTTGTACATCAAGGATGTTGGCGCTTTTGAGTTTGATAAGGGCAAAATCCTTGTCCCAAAAGTGAAGGACAAACAGCACCTGTCTGTGATGTCCGAAGTCAACCGTCAGGTTATGCGTCTGCAAACTGAGATGGCTTAACCAACGTGCTATGCAGTAGTAGTAGATAAAAAGACGGCTCCCGATGGGAGCCGTTGATGTTTGTGGGGGCCAGAACGTTACGCCGACACCTTCTCTTCCGCATCCGGCAGCTTCGGCACCAGTACGGTCGGTTTGTTGTCGATACGCGTCACCAGCAGCTGGTCGATGCGGTAGTTATCAATATCCACCACCTCAAACTTGTAGCCGGAGAACTTCACCGAGTCGGTGCGTTTCGGGATTTTACGCAGCATAAACATCATAAAGCCGCCGATGGTCTCGTAGTTTCCGGACTGCGGGAACTCGTCGATATCCAGCACACGCATCACGTCTTCAATCGGCGTGCCGCCATCAATCAGCCATGAATTATCGTCACGCTGAACAATCTGCTCTTCCAGCCCCTGGCCTACCAGGTCGCCCATCAGCGTGGTCATGACGTCGTTGAGGGTGATAATACCCACCACCAGCGCGTATTCGTTCATGATCACCGCGAAGTCTTCCCCGGCGGTTTTGAAACTTTCCAGCGCTTCTGAGAGCGTCAGGGTGTCCGGCACAATCAGGGTATTGCGGATCTGCACGCCGCTGTTCAGCGCCAGGCTCTGGTTCGCCAGCACGCGGTTCAGCAGGTCTTTGGAGTCGACGTAACCGATGATGTGGTCGATATCTTCATTACAGACCAGGAACTTGGAGTGCGGATGCTGCGCCACTTTGTTCTTCAGGCTCTGCTCATCTTCATGTAAATCGAACCAGATAATGCTTTCACGGCCCGTCATGGAAGAGGGCACGGTACGGGATTCCAGTTCGAATACGTTCTCAATCAGCTCATGTTCCTGCTTGCGCAGCACCCCGGCCAGCGCGCCGGCCTCCACGACCGCATAAATATCGTCAGAGGTTATGTCGTCTTTACGCACCATCGGTAGCTTAAAGATGCGGAAAATGACGTTTGCCAGGCCGTTGAAGAACCACACCAGCGGGCGGAACACGAACAGGCAGAAGCGCATCGGGTTGATGATACGCAAAGCCACAGCTTCTGGCGCAATCATACCGATGCGTTTCGGGGTCAGGTCGGCGAAGAGGATGAACAGCCCGGTCACCAGCGAGAAGGAGAGGATAAAGCTCAGCTGCTCGGCCAGTTCGGCGGACATATACTGCGCAAAGAGGCTATAAAACGCCGGGGAAAACGCCGCATCGCCCACGATACCGCCGAGAATGGCGACCGCGTTCAGACCAATTTGCACCACGGTAAAGAACGTACCGGGGTTTTCCTGCATTTTGAGAATGCGTGAGGCGTTGATGTTGCCTTCGTCGGCAAGCAGCTTCAGTTTGATTTTACGGGACGCGGCCAGCGAGATCTCGGATATCGAGAAAAATGCACTGACGGCAATCAGACAAAGTATTACTAAAATACTGTTTAACATAGTTTATCCGGCTTCTCGCCAGATCCTCAGAAGGGGAGTTGATACCATTTGTGTGGAAACACATTGAACACCAGCTCGTAGCGTTGAGCCGATTATTTCAGCGGGTAGTATAGCGTAAAGAGATGTAAATCTGCCAGAGGTCACATTTTTGGCATAAAACAGACCGGACAGCGGGCGCTGTCCGGTACATCACGTTATTTCACGGTAGACAGGCGGACATCGCCCACCGCCCGACGGGTGGCATCGCCTCCCCATACCTGATCGTATTCATAGCCCGTGAGCTGTTTAATCACCACGCGGGTGCTAGCGTCGCAGTCGCGGTAATCGCCACCCAGCTTACGGCGCGCAATTTCTTTGAGCAGCAGCTTGTGCGTCTCACGGGTGAGCTTGAACCTGTAGGTGGTGAAGAAGCTTACCGCCAGCAGGGCTGCCGTTGCGAAGATCATCAGGCCGATAATCGCCCCCAGCGCGCTTTCAGGCTGCGCGCCGCTGCCCTTCACGAAGCCGGATTCCTGCAGCACCAGGCCAATAATCATGATGGCAATCGCCACGGTGCTCTTCCGGGTCAGGACCATCACCCCGGCAAATATCCCTTCGCGGCGCTGCTGGGTCACCATCTCGTCAATATCCGGAATGAAGCTGTAGATATTCCACGGAATATAGTAGAGGCCAGAGCGGGCGGCACCGAGCAGAATAAAGACCGCGGAGAACAGCAGCGTCGGTACCTGCGTTTTGGTGAGGTAGACCGTAAACAGGAAGGCCAGCACCAGGAAGATACAGCCGTAGGAGAGCCGCAGGGCGGCAGACGGCGTGACGTTCAGCCGGTTCAGCAACAGCATAAACCCATAGGTGCCGGGTACCGAGGCGAAGGCCGCAATGCTCAGCCAGCCGGATACCGCAGCCGCATCCTGGCTCAGACAGTACACGACATAATAGGTAAACACCGAACCGAACACGTCCATCGCCGTGAACGAAAAGATATAAATAATAATATGCAGGCGGAACGCGCGGATACGGAAGGAGGAAAAGAGATCCAGCACCAGATATTTCAGGTGATTCAGTAGCCCGCCGCTGCGCTGGTTATCCACTTTAAAACTGGATTCCTGCTGCACATCCTTCGCTTCCCAGGTGGTGTACCAGGTAATAAATACCGCAAGGCAGAACACGCAGGAAAATATCAGCCCGGTGAGGGTATAGGTAAACGGATTATCTTTCCCCGTGAACTGCATAATCACCCCGGGAACGAATACCGCAAGAAAACCGCCCAGCTGGGAGCAGATCATCCGCACGCCGGACAGGCGGCTACGTTCTTCATACCGGTTCGTCATTTCAGCCGCCAGGGTCTCCCAGGGAACCAGCACCATCGCCGACAGCAGCTCAATAGAGAGGTAGGTGCCCAGGTAGTACCAGTAACCCATGTCCGTCAGCCATAACAGGGCATACAAAAACATGAGCGGTGAACTGAGTAATAAAAAGAAGCGGCGACGGCCAAATTTACGCCCGAGCCAGGTATCCCCGAAGTTATCGGTGATATAACCCATTATCGGGCTTAATAGCGCATCAATCACGCGGGCAATGGCGAATATCGATCCCGCTTCAATGACCGAGAGTCCGCAATAGGTGGTGTAAAAAAATAACAGCCAGGTGCCGATAATGGCGAAAGCGCCTCCGCCAAAAAGATCGGTTACGCCGTAGCCGAGCGCTACGCCATAACCCACTCTACGTTCAGTTGGTTTGACCATAATAATATCCAGTGTAGGGTAATGATTAACCCGTTTTCCGGGTCGTTTTTTTAATGAGTGCTGGAATACAAATTACGTTCTAGTTATTGATATCTATCCATTGTCTTAATTGAGATGAGCGGTAAATAGCCTCCACAAGCGTGAGTGAATGTCCGGCTTCACGGATGTTGGTGTAATCCGTGTGCCCCGGGTGGGTGATGGCGTGATAAAACCGGCGGATCGCCTGCTCGTGCCCCAGTCCCCAGTAGCTTTTGACCGAGCCGTCGGGAGAGTCATCGCTGGCCAGTCTGAGGCGCTCGCCGCGGGTGATGCACCAGAGCACGTTGTTATGCAGCAGCAGCGAGCCCTTTTCGCAGTGGATCTCCATCAGAAGCGGGGAATCGGTGGTATTGCAGTTGCTGGCGTAAAACAGGCCGCGCGCGCCGTTGGCAAAGTGCAGCGTGGCCATTGCGCTGTCTTCCCCTTCGGTTACGTCCGCCAGCTCGCCGCTGTCCACCACGCCTTTCACGCGCGTTACGCCACCGGCAAACCACTGCATCAGGTCGAGGGTATGAATGGCCTGGTTGATCAGCAGGCTGCCACCTTCCGTTGCCAGCCGCCCGCGCCACGGGCTTTCGGTGTAGTACGCGCCCGAGCGTGACCACGTCAGCACGGCCTTAATGCTGAGCATTTTCCCCAGCCTGCCCTCCTCCAGCATCTGGCGAATGCGCAGGCTGGTGGGGTTGAGGCGATTCTGGTAGCACACGCCGAGCAGACCCGACGCCTGTTCGGCGGCGCGGGTGATATCCACGAGTTCGCTGCTATTCATGCCCACCGGTTTTTCACAGAAAACATGTTTCCCGGCGGCGAGCGCCGCCAGGATCATGCTTTTATGCTCGAAATGCGGCGTGCAGATGTGGACCACGTCGATGGCATCATCCAGCAGCATTTCCCGGTAATCCTGATAGAAGCGGCACTGATAGCGCATTGCCAGCTCCAGCCCTTTGACGCTGTCGAGGTCGACCAGCGCGCGTAGCGCGACGTTGGGGAGCAGGCGCAACGCATTCACATGGCAGCCGTGGATCGCTCCGGCACCGATAACCGCCGTGTTCAGGATCGTCATTGTCGCCTCCCGTTATTCCGTCGCGTTGGCCAGCATCTGGGCCTTCACGCAGAGCTCGGCCGCTTTGAAGGCGTGCGCCTGCGTCATGGCGTTTTCGGTACGATGCAGACAGTCGAGGATCAGTTCGCCAAAGAACGGGAACCCGACCTGTCCGGCGACCGGATAGCGGAATTCCCCCTCCTTATTGACGAGATAAACCACGTCCTGCTCGCCGCGGGTGAGATCGACATATTTGCGGATCTCGATATACCCGTCGGTGCCGAGCAGCGTCAGACGTCCATCGCCCCAGGTTGAGAGTCCGTCGGGGGTGAACCAGTCACAGCGGAAATAACCGCTGGCACCGTTTTCGCCCCTGATTGTTGCGTCACCGAAATCTTCGAATGCCGGATGCTGCGGATGGTTGAAATTGCGTGCCTGACTGGCGACCACGGTGGCGTTATGGTTGCCCGTGTAAAACAGAAATTGCTCAATCTGGTGGCTGCCGATGTCGCACAGAATGCCGCCGAAGTAGCGACGATCGTAGAACCAGTCCGGGCGGCCGGTCCCTTCCCGGTGCGGGCCTGTCCCCAGGGTTTGGACGACGCGGCCAATGGCCCCCTGCTGCACCAGCTGTCCGGCAAACACCGCGCTCTCCACGTGAAGACGTTCGCTGTAGTACACGGCGTATTTCCGGCCGGTTTTCTCAACCATCGCTTTGGCATCCGCCAGCTGTTCAAGGGTGGTGAGCGGGGCTTTATCCGTGAAGTAGTCCTTGCCGGCCGCCATCGCTTTCAGCCCCAGCGCGCAGCGCTCAGACGGGATGGCCGCACCGGCCACCAGGCGCACTTCGTCGTCGTTGAGTATCACCTCCAGCGACTCCGCCACGTTGACCTGCGGGTATTGCTGGATAAATTTATCCACTTTTGCCGGATCGGGGTCGTATACCCACTTCAGCGTGGCCCCGGCTTCAATCAGGCCGTTACTCATGCCGTAGATATGGCCGTGGTCGAGCGCGGCAGCGGCAAAAACAAACTCCCCCTCGCGGACAACCGGCTGAGGTTTACCCACCGGCGCGTAGTTCATTCCGTCATTTTTGTTCATGGTGTCACTCCTTAATCCAGGTCTTTGCCAAGGGGAATCGCACCCACTTCGCTGAAGTTGGCGACGCTTGCGGATTTTTCATAAAAACGGGGAGCGAGGGCGCTCGTCCCACCGGTACGGTAAAACGGGTCGTCGCGCTGAATCGGCAGCGAGACCACGGTGCGGGTAATGGCGGATTTATAGATCGCGGCGATCAGTTCCAGCGAGCGTTTGCCCTGTAACCCATCCACTAACGGTGCCGTGCCGTGCTCGATGGCAGAAAGCAGGTCATTAATCTGCCCGGCGTGCAGCGTCCACTCGAGCTTCGGCGTCTGCTTAAACACCGCGTCGAGCTGCGCTTCGCGCTGCTGGTCGTGGGTTTCCTGCGGGAAGCCGTTGTCGGCGCTGACGCTGGCAAAGGCCTGCCACGGCGCGGAGATGCGCGCCTTCTCACCCTGAATAATGATTTTCTGGTCTTCCCCGTGGTGCACGACCGAGGCGGTAAGCTGGGTGAGCGCACCGCTGGGGTATTTGAAGATCGCGGCGCTGAGGTCTTCGACTTCAGCGTTGTCGTGCGCCACGTTGGTCATCATCGCCACCACCTCAGACGGAAAGCCCAGCATCCACTGAATGGCGTCGATGTGGTGAACCGCGTGGTTAAGGGTGCAGCCGCCGCCCTCTTTTTCCCAGGTGCCGCGCCACCACAGGTCGTAATAGCAGTGTCCGCGCCACCAGAAGGAGTCCACCTGCGCGTGGCAAACCTTGCCCGCAAGCTCCGAATCCAGCGCTGCTTTTAAGCGCCAGAAGGCATCGGTAAAGCGGTTTTGGGCAATGATGGAGAGCATTTTGCCGCTGGCCTTTTGTGCGGCGATCATCGCGTCGCACTCCTCCAGCGAGGCGGCCATCGGTTTTTCGCACAGCACGTGGCAGCCCGCGTTCAGGGCATCAATGCTGATCTCTGCGTGGACGTAGGGCGGCGTGCAGACGTCGACGATATCGATATCCGGCTCTGACGCCAGCATCTGCTGGTGGCTGTCATACACGCGGGCGTCCGTCAGGCCGTAGCGCGCTTTTTTCTCGTGGGCTTTTTCCGGATAAATATCAACCAGCGCGACGATCCGGCAGCGTTGGCCAAACTGCAAATAGCCCTGAATATGGTTGTGCGAGATATTCCCTGTTCCCACAATAGCGACATTTAACATTGATTCTTCTCCGGAGTTACCAGGTGCCTGAGGCGTCCAGCGTGACGCTGGCTGTCTCTTTAGCCACTGAGGTGCTGATGCGTTGTTGAAGCAGGCGCAGATACTGTTTTTCGTTGAGCGGGAACTCGACCCAGTCGTCCGTCCAGGTGGAGAGGTGCATGGCGTTGGAGAGCGTCAACCCGTGGATCCCTTCCAGACCCGGCGCAATGAGCGGCTCGCCGCGCAGGATGGCGGCACAGAAGTTGGCGGTAATAACGTGGTGTTCGCTGCATTCCGGGGCCACGGGAAGCGTGACCTCCCAGCATTCAGGCTCGCCAAAACCGTTCTGCCAGCGGGCGTTGAAGGCGGTTTCAGATTCCCGCAGCCGCCAGTAGCGCAGCTTGCCCTCTTCGACGACCACCTTGCCGCGATCGCCGACGATTTCCAGCCGGTTGGTTCCCGGCGTTTCCGCCACGGTGGTGATGAACACGCCCGTTGCGCCGTTGGCATATTCGGCGTAGGCGGTGACGTCGTCTTCCACTTCGATATCGCGATGCTTGCCGAACTGGCAGAACGCGCGCAGACGGACCGGCATACCGACCAGCCACTGCCAGAGATCGAGCTGGTGCGGGTCCTGGTTGAGCAGCACGCCGCCGCCTTCTCCTTTCCAGGTGGCGCGCCAGCCGCCGGAGTTGTAATAGCTCTGCGAGCGATACCAGTTGGTGATGATCCAGTTGGAGCGGCGGATCTCACCCAGCTCGCCGCTGTCGATCAGATCTTTCACCTTCTGGTAGAGCGGGTTCGGGCGCTGGTTGTACATGATGCCGAACACCACATCGCACGCCTGGGCGCAGGCGTTCATCTCCTGTACCTGGGCGGTATACACGCCCGCCGGTTTTTCACACAGGGTGTGGATGCCGTTGCGCATCGCCAGCATCGACAGGCGCGGATGCTCGTAGTGGGGCGTAGCGACAATCACCGCGTCGATAAGCCCGCTCTGGAGCATCTCCTGCGCGTCGCTGAACACGGGGAGGGTGCCGACCAGCTGGCGAATGGCCGGATGCTTTTCCGGCGCATTATCACAAACTGCGGCAAGGCAGGCGTCGCTGACCGTACCCGCCAGTAAATAACGCGCGTGGACCGTACCGATATTACCTATTCCAATAATGCCAAAACGTACCTTCTCCATGTCACACCTTAATTTCAGTTGAAATGAGTGATGACCGGAAAATAGGAAAGGGGAACGGTAGCGACAATGTGTTTTTGTGAGAATACTCGCAAGGTGATTAAGTAATCTCCAGGCGTTTTGAAATTTGGTTTTAAAATCAAAGGACTGTTTCTGCAAATATTTGCAAAAACTGAATGAGAGCGAGGTCACACTATGCCGGGCAAGTTAAAAATGGAGGAAATTGCGGCCCTGACGGGCTATTCCGTCAGCACGGTTTCGCGGGTATTAAGCGGCAAGTCTTACACCAGCGATAAAGCCAGGGAAGCGATCGTTCGCACCGCGCGGGAGCTCGGTGTGCTGGAGTCTATGGCGAGCGGAAGACTGCTCATTAACGGTATCGCTGTTTTTGCACCGGAAAGAACCTTTCAGGGACGCGGGGATATTTTTTATCTGGAAGTGACGAAAGGAATTGCTGAAGCCTGCGCGCGGCATAATGTGTGGGTCACGTGCTGTGGTTTAGAAGAGCAGCACGCCGATGTGAAAGTCTTTATGGAAAAAGCCAGTCATAAGAATATTAACGCGATAATTATTATTGGCACTGATGATTCCACCATATTTAAACTGGCAAGCACCCTGAATAAGCCCTGCGTGTTGATTAATTCCGTTGACCGGGATCGGGTGCTGGATTCCGTGTCACCCGATCACCGGGCGATCGGCTTCACCACCATGCAGTACCTTTTCGAGCAGGGGCATCGCCGCGTGCTCACGCTCACCTGCCTGCGGCGGGATACGCTGTACGCGCGACTGGACGGCATCAAAGAGGCGTACCGTCATTTTCACGTCGCCTTCGATCCCCTGCGCGATTTGCTCGTGACGGAGTGGTTTACCGCAGAAGAGGCCGAGCAGGCGCTGGATGCGTGGTTAGTGAATCATGACCGCTCGCAGTGGCCGGAGGTGATTTTCCCGAACAGTACCAGCATGACGGAAGGGGTGGTAAGGGCGTTGACGCGACACGGGCTGCGCATTCCGGAAGACATTTCGCTTATCACGACCGATTTTGCATGGAATTTAGCGCACCGTTTGGAAAAACCGGTCACGGGCGTGACGGTGCCCTGCCGTGAGCTGGGTATTGAGGCCGTTCATCTGCTGCAAACGCGGCTCAACAGACCGCAGGCACCGGTCTTTAACCTGCTGTTGCAGGGCAAAGTGATGGATTACGGCTCGGTCAGCAATGCCACGCGCCACGCGGCTCGCGTGGCGCTGGAACAGTGATCAGGCCAGCTGTGGCGGCAGGCAAACGCCGATGCCTCCGATGCCGCAGTAGCCGTACGGGTTTTTATGCAGATACTGCTGGTGATCGTCCTCGGCGTAGTAGAACGGTTTCGCCGTCGCGATTTCCGTGGTCACCTCGCGCGTATCGCCCGCTTCACGCATGGCCTGCTGGAAACGCTCCAGGCTGGCGCGCGCGGCGGCATCCTGCTCAGGGGTGAGCGGATAGATAGCAGAACGGTACTGCGTGCCGTGGTCGTTGCCCTGACGCATGCCCTGCGCCGGGTCGTGATTCTCCCAGAAGACCTGCAGGAGCTGTTCGTAGCTGATTACCGCAGGGTCATAGACCACGCGTACCGCTTCCGCATGGCCGGTTTCGCCGGAGCAGACTTCGCGGTAGGTTGGATTCGGCGTGTAACCGCCCGTGTAGCCGGCTGCCGTGCTGTAAACGCCGGGCAGCTGCCAGAAGAGGCGCTCAACGCCCCAGAAGCAGCCCATGGCGAACAGGGCGATTTCCATGCCATCCGGCACGTTGGTCATAGAATGGCCATTGACGGCGTGTAAGGTCGCTACAGGCATAGGGGTGTTGCGTCCCGGTAATGCATCTGCTTGTGAAACCAGATGCTTTTTGTCGAATAAACTCACGATGGGGCCTCCCGGGGTGCGATGTTTCAGTTAAGGTTGTCACGAAGCGTTTAATTGAACACAATAAATGCGCTGAATGAGACTAGATTTAATCATAAGAAATATTTGGGTGTTACACCCATTTTCAACCCACGATTCGGGTTTTTGGCCATCAGGCCGTATTTTGCCGCGGAGCGGCACTTCATTTGCTTCCAGGGTGGAAACAGGGATATTCAGGAGAAAACGTGACAAAAATCCGCCAGTTATGTTTAGTCAGTGTGTTGCTGACAAGCGGGATTGCCAGCGCGGCGAATGTCCGTTTGCAGGTTGAGGGGTTATCCGGGGCGCTACAAAAAAACGTACGTGCGCAGTTATCGACCATCCAGAGTGATGAGGTGACGCCGGACCGGCGTTTTCGCGCGCGCGTCGATGATGCGATCCGCGAGGGGCTGAAAGCGCTGGGTTATTACGAACCCACCATTGATTTTGACCTCCGTCCGCCTCCAAAGAAGGGGCGCCAGGTGCTTATTGCCCGCGTTTCGCCGGGCGAGCCGGTGTTGATTGGCGGCACGAATGTCATCCTGCGCGGCGGGGCGCGTACCGACCGGGATTACCTGGACCTGCTCAGCACGCGGCCGAAAATCGGTACCGTGCTTAACCACGGCGACTACGATCATTTCAAAAAAGAGCTGACCAGCGTTTCCCTGCGTAAGGGCTACTTTGACAGCCAGTTCAACAAAAGCCAGCTGGGCATTGCGCTGGCGCGACGTCAGGCCTTCTGGGATATCGACTACGACAGCGGAGAACGTTACCGCTTTGGTGACGTGACGTTCGAAGGTTCGCAAATTCGTGAAGAGTATCTGCAAAACCTCGTGCCCTTCAAAAAAGGGGACTACTACCAGTCGAGCGACCTCGGAGAGCTGAACCGACGCCTCTCCGCTACCGGCTGGTTTAACTCCGTGGTTGTCGCACCGGAATTTGATAAGTCTCGCAAAACCAAGGTGTTGCCGCTGCATGGCGTTGTTTCGCCGCGCACCGAGAACACCATTGAGACCGGTGTGGGCTACTCGACGGACGTGGGGCCACGGGTGAAAACCTCGTGGAAAAAACCGTGGGTGAACTCGTACGGCCACAGCCTGACCACCAGCCTGAGCCTTTCTGCGCCCGAGCAGCAGCTGGATTTCAGCTACAAAATGCCGCTGCTGAAAAATCCGCTGGAGCAGTATTACCTTCTGCAGGGCGGTTTTAAGCGCACCGATTTGAACGACACCGAGCAGGATTCGACGACGCTTGCGGTCTCCCGTTTCTGGGATCTCTCCAGCGGCTGGCAGCGCGCCATTAACCTGCGCTGGAGCCTCGATCACTTTACCCAGGCCAACGTCACTAATACCACCATGCTGCTTTATCCGGGGGTGATGATCAGCCGTACCCGCTCGCGCGGGGGCCTGATGCCGACCTGGGGCGACTCGCAGCGCTACTCCATCGATTATTCCAACACCGCCTGGGGCTCCGACGTGGACTTCTCCGTCTTTCAGGCGCAAAACGTCTGGATCCGCACGCTGTACGATAAACATCGCTTTGTGATGCGCGGCAATCTCGGCTGGATTGAAACGGGAGATTTCGAGCGCGTTCCGCCGGATCTGCGCTTCTTCGCCGGGGGCGACCGCAGCATTCGCGGGTATAAGTACAAATCGATTTCACCTGAGAACGAAAAGGGCCAGCTGACCGGTGCGTCAAAACTGGCGACGGGCTCGCTGGAGTACCAGTACAACGTCAGCGGAAAGTGGTGGGGCGCCATGTTTGTTGACGGCGGTGAAGCGGTGAACGATATCCGCCGCAGCGACTTTAAAACCGGCGCGGGCGTCGGCGTGCGCTGGCAGTCACCCGTCGGGCCCATCAAGCTCGATTTCGCCGTGCCGGTGGGTGACAAAGATGAACACGGATTACAGTTTTACATCGGTCTGGGGCCTGAATTATGAGTTTATGGAAGAAAATAAGCCTCGGAGTGCTGATCTTTATCGTGCTGCTGCTCGGGACGGTGGCGTTTCTGGTAGGAACGACGACCGGGCTGCATCTGCTGTTTAACGCCGCGAACCGCTGGGTGCCGGGGCTGGAAATTGGCCAGGTGACGGGCGGCTGGCGCGACCTGCGCCTGAAGAACATCCGCTATGAGCAGCCGGGCGTGGCGGTTAACGCCGGGGAATTTCACCTGGCGGTGAAGCTGGGCTGTTTGCGGGACAGCAAGCTCTGCGTCAACGATCTGTCGCTAAAAGATGTCAACGTGGCGATAGACTCGAAGAAAATGCCGAAGTCTGCGCCGGTTGAAGAAGAGGACAGCGGCCCGCTGAATCTCTCCACGCCGTACCCGATCGCGCTTTATCGGGTCGCGCTCGATAACATCAATATCAAAATCGACGACACCACCGTGTCCGTGATGGATTTCACCTCCGGCCTGCGCTGGCAGGAGAAAAACCTCACCCTGACGCCAACGTCCCTGCAGGGCTTGCTGATCGCGCTGCCGAAAGTGGCCGACGTGGCGCAGGAAGAGATCGTCGAGCCGAAGATCCAGAACCCGCAGCCGGAAGAGAAGCCGCTGGGCGAAACGCTGAAAGACCTCTTCTCGAAGCCAGTGCTGCCGGAAATGACCGACGTTCATCTGCCGCTGAACCTTAACATTGAGGAATTCAAAGGCGAACAGCTGCGTCTGACGGGCGATACCGACCTGACGGTCTATAACATGCTGCTGAAGGTCAGCAGCATTGACGGCAACATGAAGCTCGACGCGCTGGATATCGACACCAACCAGGGCTCGGTGAATGCGTCAGGTAATGCCCTGCTGCGCGACAGCTGGCCGGTGGATATCACGCTGAATAGCACCCTGAACATCGACCCGCTGAAAGGCGAGAAAGTGAAGGTCAAGGTGGGCGGGGCGCTGCGCGATAAGCTCGATGTTGGCGTGAATCTCTCCGGCCCGGTGGATATGGCCCTGCGTGCGCAAACCCAGCTGGCGGAAGCCGGGCTGCCGCTCAATCTTGAGGTTGTCAGCAAGCAGCTTTCCTGGCCGTTCACCGGCGAAAAGCAGTTCCAGGCCGATGACCTGAAGCTGAAGCTGAGCGGCAAGATGACCGACTACACGCTCTCGTTCCGCACCGCGGTGAAGGGGCAGGGGGTGCCGCCCGCGAACATCACCCTGGATGCGAAGGGCAACGAACAGCAGGTCAACCTCGACAAGCTGACCGTCGCGGCGCTGGAAGGTAAAACCGAGCTGACCGCGCTGCTCGACTGGCAGCAGGCGATCAGCTGGCGCGGCGAGCTGAAGCTGACGGGCATTAACACCGCCAAAGAGGTGCCAGACTGGCCGTCGAAGCTGGATGGCCTGATTAAAACCCGCGGCAGCCTGTACGGCGGCACGTGGCAGATGGACGTGCCGGAGATCAAGCTCACCGGGAACGTGAAGCAGAACAAGGTAAACGTTGAGGGCTCGGTGAAAGGCAACAGCTATCTGCAGTGGGTTATCCCGGGCCTGCATGTGGCCCTGGGGCGCAACACGGCGGATATCAAAGGCGAGCTGGGGGTGAAAGATCTTAATCTGGATGCCACCATCGACGCGCCGAATCTGGATAACGCCCTGCCGGGGCTTGGCGGTACGGCGAAAGGACTCGTGAAGGTGCGCGGCACGGTAGACGCGCCGCAGCTGCTGGCGGATATCACCGCCAATAACCTGCGCTGGCAAGAGCTAAGCGTTGCCCGCGTCCGCGTAGAAGGGGATGTGAAATCCACCGACCAGATCGGCGGTAACCTGAACCTGCGCGTGGAGCGTATTTCTCAGCCGGACGTGAACATCAGCCTGGTCACCCTGGACGCGAAAGGGAACGAGAAGCAGCACGACCTGCAGCTACGGGTGCAGGGCGAGCCGGTCTCCGGCCAGCTTCACCTGACCGGTAGCTTCGACCGCAAACAGGCGCGCTGGAAAGGGACGCTGGATAACACCCGTTTCAATACGCCGGTCGGGCCGCTGGCGCTGTCGCGCGCCATTGCTCTGGACTACCGCAACGCCGAGCAGAAGATCAGCATTGGGCCGCACTGCTGGACCAACCCGAATGCGGAACTGTGCGTGCCGCAGACCATCGATGCGGGCGCGGAAGGGCGCGCGCAGATCAACCTCAACCGCTTCGATCTGGCGATGCTAAAACCGTTTATGCCGGAGACCACGCAGGCGAGCGGCGTCTTCAGCGGGAAAGCCGATGTCGCCTGGGACACCACCAAAGAGGGGCTGCCGCAGGGTAGCGTCACGCTGTCCGGGCGTAACGTGAAGGTGACGCAGGAGGTGAATGACGCGCCGCTGCCGGTGGCCTTCGACACCCTGAACCTGAGCGCTGACCTGCATAACAACCGTGCGGAGCTGGGGTGGCTGATTCGCCTCACCAATAACGGTCAGTTTGACGGGAAGGTTCAAATTACCGACCCACAGGGTCGGCGAAATCTGGGCGGCAACGTCACTATCCGCAACTTCAACCTGGCGATGGTGAACCCGATTTTCGCGCGCGGGGAAAAAGCAGAGGGCATGGTGAATGCCAACCTGCGCCTGGCGGGCAATGCACAAACCCCTCAGCTGTTCGGCCAACTGCGGCTCAGCGGCGTGGATATTGACGGCAACTTTATGCCGTTTGACATGCAGCCCAGCCAGATCGCCATGAACTTCAACGGCATGAGCTCGACGCTAAGCGGCTCGGTACTGACGCAGCAAGGGCAAATCAACCTGAGCGGCGACGCGGACTGGAGCCAGCTCGATAACTGGCGCGCCCGTATTGCCGCGAAAGGCAGTAAGGTGCGCATCACCGTACCGCCGATGGTGCGTCTGGACGTCTCACCTGATGTGGTCTTTGAAGCCACGCCAAGCCTCTTCACGCTTGACGGTCGCGTCGACGTGCCGTGGGCGCGCATCGTGGTTCACGATGTGCCGGAAAGTGCGGTCGGCGTCTCAAGTGATGAAGTTATGCTCAATGAAAATCTGAAACCTGTCGAACAGAAGAGCGCTGGCATACCGATTAATAGTAACCTTATCGTGCACGTGGGGAATAACGTGCGGTTGGATGCGTTTGGGCTGAAGGCGAGGCTTACGGGCGACCTGAAGGTGGCGCAGGATAAACAAGGGCTTGGCCTGAACGGGCAAATCAATATTCCTGAAGGGCGTTTCCACGCTTATGGTCAGGATCTGATTGTCCGTAAAGGCGAGCTGCTGTTCTCCGGTCCACCGGATCAGCCCCTGCTCAACATCGAAGCGATTCGTAACCCGGAAGCGACGGAAAACGACGTCATTGCTGGGGTACGCGTCACCGGTTCTGCTGACGAACCGAAGGCGGAGATCTTCTCTGACCCGGCGATGTCCCAGCAGGAGGCTCTCTCTTACCTGCTGCGTGGACAAGGTCTCGACAGCGGTCAGAGCGACAGTGCGGCGATGACCTCGATGTTAGTGGGGCTGGGGGTTGCACAAAGTGGGCAGGTTGTGGGTAAAATCGGCGAGACGTTCGGCGTAAGCAATCTGGCGCTGGACACCCAGGGCGTGGGTGACTCCTCGCAGGTGGTGGTCAGCGGTTATGTACTGCCGGGTCTGCAGGTAAAATATGGTGTGGGGATCTTTGACTCACTGGCAACACTCACGTTACGCTATCGCCTGATGCCTAAGCTATATCTGGAAGCAGTGTCCGGCGTAGACCAGGCACTTGATCTGCTCTATCAGTTTGAGTTTTAGCAATGCGAATATTTGTCTACGGCAGTTTACGAACCAAGCAAGGCAACAGTCACTGGATGACCAATGCCCTGCTGCTGGGGAATTACAATATCGAGAACTACCAGTTGTACAGCCTGGGCCACTATCCAGGCGCGGTTCCCGGCGAAGGAACAGTACAGGGTGAAGTTTATCGTATTGATAACGCGACACTTGCCGAACTTGATGCCTTGCGCACCAGGGGCGGTGAATACGCGCGCCAGTTGATCCAGACGCCGTACGGAAGTGCGTGGATGTATGTCTACCAGCGTCCGGTCGAAGGGTTAACGCGGATTGTAAGCGGTAACTGGTTAGACAGAGACCAGTACTGAAAAAAAACAACGCCACCGTGAGGTGGCGTTGTTTTTTTATGGGCTAAACGGCGTCATGACGCAGCTTGAATATCTGCACCGATTCCAGAAGCTGTTCTGCCTGTCGATGCATAGCCTGCGCTGCGGCGGAAGATTCCTGTGACAAGGTTGCGTTTTGCTGCGTGGCTGTATCCATGTGCGTCACGGCCACATTGACCTGATCGATACCCGTGCTTTGTTCATGGCTGGCATGCGAGATCGCTTCAATCAGTTCGCTCACCTTACTCACGCTATGCAGAATATCGGCCATCGCTGCACCGGCCTGCTGCACCTGCCCGTTCCCTTCATCAATTCGGTTAACAGAGCGGTCGATCAAAACACGGATATCTTTGGCGGCGGCAGCTGATCGTTGCGCCAGGGCGCGCACCTCTGCTGCAACAACGGCAAAACCGCGGCCTTCAGTACCTGCACGCGCCGCTTCAACTGCAGCGTTTAGCGCCAGGATATTGGTCTGGAAGGCAATACTGTCGATCATGCTGATGATAGAGTTGATCTCGCTGGAGAAATTATGAATTTCACTCATGGTGTGCATTGCACGTTCAACGGCTTCTTCTCCCTGGCGGGCTACCTGACGGGCATTACGGGCAAGATCGCTGGCTGTGCGTGAATGCTCTGCATTGCTTTTTACAACTGACGTCAGCTCCTCCATGGATGCTGCGGTTTGTTCCAGGGCACTGGCCTGTGCTTCGTTGCGCGAGGAAAGCTCATGACTACCGCTGGCAATCTGCGCTGATGCGGTGGCGATGGTTTCGGTACCTTTACGTACACCAGAGACAATGCGAGTGAGGTTGTCATTCATCTCCTGCAGAGCGCGCATGAGCTCAGCCGTTTCATCTCGACCGGCCACGGTAAAGCGGGACTGCAAATCACCGGCGGCAACGGTACGTGCTATGGTGACAGCTTGTGCCAGCGGAAGAGTAATGCTTCGAATCAGCCACCAGGTAATGAGTATCCCGGCGGCCAGTGTGAGAACCATTGCCAGTATCAGCATCCATTTCGTTTTCTGGTACTGCGCCTCGTTTATGGCGATGGTCTGCTCATGAATAGCCTGGGCATGCTGCAGCGTATGGGCCACAACGTTGTCGATCATCTTTGTCGGCTCGCGGTCAATCCCTGTAACCTGTTTGTCCACTCGCTGGGCGCTGGTGGGATCTCCCACCTGGTAGGTAGCCAGTGCCGCCAGGTATTTCTGTTCCAGCCCGGCGTGGATGTCGCGCGTTGCCAGCACTTGTCGATTATCCATGCCAATTTTCGGCAGAAGCTCACTTAGCCGGGTCAGTAGTGCCTGCGTGTTCTGACTTTCTGCGACAAAGGCCTTTTTGTATTTATCGAACGCTTCTTGTCCCTGAGCACCACGAATCAGGGTGTTCTTCCACTCCTGGACCTGAATTTTGAATTGTACCTGAGCATTGCGGGCGGTATCGATGCTGCTGGTGATGGTCTGTTCCATGGCCATAATCTGTTCGTTCTGCGCCTGACTGTCGCTATTGATCAGCAGGCCACGCAGGCCAATAAAAAGCGTTGCAAGCAACAGAAGCGACGCCAGAATGCCAAGTCGCTGTCCAATGGTGAGTGTGTTGAGTTTCATGATTTCCTGTTATGTGAAAACGCGATTGTGCTCATATCACGGGAGGTATCGACCTGCGGCAGGCAGACTTTAAAGGGGGAAGAGGGGATAGGGCAGGTAAAAAGCGATATCTAATTAATATTGCGAGATAAAATCTCTTTATGACGTTTTTGTGACAGTTTCAGGGCAACAAAAAAGCCCCGGCATGCGGGGCTTTTTTTAATCGACAGTAAGAATTACTTCTTGGCAGCGCGTTCGAAAGAGGCGATGATTTCCGCTTTCGCTGCTTCTGCGTTGTCCCAGCCGTCAACTTTAACCCACTTGCCTTTTTCGAGGTCTTTGTAGTGCTCGAAGAAGTGAGTAATCTGCGCTTTCAGCAGTTCTGGCAGGTCGTTCACATCTTTGATGTGATCGTATTCTTTGCTCAGCTTGGTGTGCGGTACCGCAACCAGCTTCGCATCTTCACCGGATTCGTCGGTCATTTTCAGCACGCCAACGGGACGGCAGCGAATCACTGCGCCTGGCTGCAGTGGGTATGGCGTTGGGACCAGCACGTCAACCGGGTCACCGTCCAGAGACAGGGTGTGGTTGATGTAACCGTAGTTGCACGGATAGAACATCGCGGTAGACATGAAACGGTCTACGAACAGGGCGCCGCTCTCTTTGTCCACTTCGTATTTGATCGGATCTGCGTTAGCCGGGATTTCGATAACTACGTAGATGTCTTCTGGCAGTTCTTTACCCGCTGGGACGTTGAGTAAGCTCATGTCGGTGTCCTTTAAAATGGATGGTAAACAAGTGGCAGGTATTATAGCCAACTCGCGCTGAATGTCTCCGCCTGTTTTCGCCTTCTCTCCACGTTCTTCCCACTTTTCAGACCGATTCCATGACAGAAAAATCCATAAACTCAGCCGCATTTTTCATGGAGAAATGAAAGCGATTACAAACTTGTGATTAACGTTTTATTCACTTTTCTGAAGTGTGATGTAACGCAATTCGTTACATATTTCATGGGCTATAGTCATTCCGCAGAACATCTTTTAACCAACAATAACTCACCCTACGAGGACGTTCATATGTGGAAGCGCTTACTCCTGGTCACAGCCGTTTCGGCAGCCATGTCGTCTATGGCGATGGCCGCTCCCTTAACCGTAGGTTTTTCGCAAGTCGGCTCTGAATCTGGCTGGCGAGCGGCAGAAACCAACGTGGCGAAAAGCGAAGCTCAGAAACGCGGTATTACCCTGAAAATCGCCGATGGTCAGCAAAAACAAGAGAATCAGATCAAAGCCGTGCGCTCCTTTATCGCCCAGGGCGTGGATGCCATCTTTATTGCCCCCGTCGTGGCGACCGGCTGGGAACCCGTCCTGAAGGAAGCGAAAGACGCTGAGATCCCGGTCTTCCTGCTCGATCGTTCCATCGACGTCAAAGACAAATCTCTCTATATGACCACCGTGACGGCCAACAACGTGCTGGAAGGGCAGTTAATTGGTGACTGGCTGGTAAAACAGGTCGACGGCAAGCCGTGTAACGTCGTTGAGCTGCAGGGTACCGTCGGGGCGAGCGTGGCCATCGACCGTAAAAAAGGCTTTGCTGAAGCCATCGCGAAAGCGCCAAACATCAAGATTATCCGCTCTCAGTCCGGCGACTTTACCCGCAGCAAAGGTAAAGAGGTCATGGAGAGCTTCATTAAGGCTGAAAACAACGGCAAGAACATCTGCATGGTTTACGCCCACAACGATGACATGGTGATCGGTGCGATTCAGGCCATTAAAGAAGCGGGCCTGAAGCCGGGCAAAGATATCCTCACCGGCTCTATCGACGGCGTGCCGGACATCTACAAAGCGATGATCGACGGCGAAGCCAACGCCAGCGTGGAGCTGACGCCAAACATGGCGGGCCCGGCATTCGACGCGCTGGAGAAATTCAAGAAAGACGGCACGATGCCGGAGAAAGTGACGGTCACCAAGTCCACGCTCTATCTGCCTGATACGGCGAAAGAAGAGTTAGAGAAGAAGAAAAATATGGGCTACTAAGACCCGCGCCCCTCACCCCAGCCCTCTCCCCGGAGGGGAGAGGGAGAAAGGCAGGGCGGAGCTGGATATTAACAATTGGCACGATCAATCCCCTCTCCCCTCCGGGGAGAGGGTCAGGGTGAGGGGGAAACCATGACCACTGAACAACACCAGGAAATCCTCCGCACAGAGGGCTTGAGTAAATTCTTTCCCGGCGTAAAGGCGCTGGATAACGTTGATTTCAGCCTGCGGCGCGGGGAGATCATGGCGCTGCTGGGCGAGAACGGCGCGGGAAAATCGACGCTGATTAAATCCCTGACCGGTGTTTATCACGCTGACCGCGGCACCATCTGGCTGGAAGGCAACGCCATTTCGCCAAAAAACACCGCCCATGCCCAGCAGCTGGGGATCGGGACGGTCTATCAGGAAGTGAACCTGCTGCCGAATATGTCGGTGGCGGATAACCTGTTTATTGGCCGTGAGCCACGACGTTTTGGCCTGCTGCGCCGTAAAGAGATGGAGGCGCGGGCGACAACGCTGATGGAATCCTACGGCTTCTCCCTCGACGTCCGCGAGCCGCTGAACCGCTTTTCAGTGGCGATGCAGCAGATCGTCGCCATTTGTCGCGCGATCGATCTCTCCGCAAAGGTGCTGATCCTCGACGAACCCACCGCCAGCCTCGATACCCAGGAGGTGGAAATGCTCTTTACCCTGATGCGCCAGCTGCGCGATCAGGGCGTCAGCCTGATCTTCGTTACCCACTTCCTCGATCAGGTGTATGAGGTAAGCGATCGCATTACGGTGCTGCGCAACGGCAGCTTTGTCGGCTGCCGCGAAACCCGCGAGCTGCCGCAGATCGAGCTGGTCAAAATGATGCTGGGCCGCGAGCTGGAGACCAACGCCCTTCAGCGCGCGGGCCGCACGCTGCTGAGCGAGAAGCCGGTCGCCGCGTTCAGCGATTACGGTAAAAAAGGGGTCATCTCGCCGTTTAACCTTGAGGTGCGGCCAGGCGAAATTGTCGGGCTGGCGGGCCTGTTAGGCTCGGGTCGAACCGAGACCGCCGAGGTGATCTTCGGGATCAAGCCCGCCGACAGCGGCAGCGCGCTGATCAAGGGCAAACCGCAAACCCTGCGATCGCCGCATCAGGCCTCCTGTCTCGGCGTCGGCTTCTGCCCGGAGGACCGGAAAACGGACGGCATTATTGCCGCGGCCTCGGTGCGGGAAAATATCATTCTGGCGCTACAGGCCCAGCGCGGCTGGCTGCGGCCGATCCCTCGCAAAGAGCAGAACGCCATTGCTGAGCGCTTTATCCGCCAGCTCGGCATCCGCACCCCGAGCGCGGAACAGCCCATTGAATTTCTCTCCGGCGGTAACCAGCAGAAAGTGCTGCTGTCGCGCTGGCTGCTGACCAAACCCCAGTTCCTGATCCTCGACGAACCGACCCGCGGCATTGACGTGGGGGCGCACGCCGAAATTATCCGGCTTATCGAGACCCTGTGCGCTGACGGTCTGGCGCTGCTGGTCATTTCGTCCGAGCTGGAAGAGCTGGTGAGTTATGCCGATCGCGTCATCATTATGCGCGATCGTAAACAGGTGGCAGAGATCCCGCTGGATAAGCTGTCCGTTCCGGCGATCATGAATGCCATCGCGGCATAAGGAGTGAATCGTGATGTCCCGTTCGCTTTCGCAAACCGGTGAGTCAAAGCGCCGCTTCAACTGGCCGACCGGCACGCCGCAAATCGCGGCGCTGCTGGTGGTGCTGCTGGTTGATAGCCTGGTTGCCCCGCATTTCTTCCAGATCATCGTGCAGGATGGCCGCCTGTTTGGCAGCCCGATAGACATTTTAAACCGTGCCGCGCCCGTGGCGCTGCTGGCCATCGGGATGACGCTGGTGATTGCCACCGGCGGGATTGACCTCTCCGTCGGCGCGGTGATGGCTATCGCCGGGGCCACGGCCGCCTCCATGACCGTGGCCGGGCACAGCCTGCCGGTGGTCCTGCTGGCAGCCTTAGGTACCGGCGTGCTGGCCGGGTTATGGAACGGTATTCTGGTGGCGGTGCTGAAAATCCAGCCCTTTGTCGCCACGCTGATTTTAATGGTGGCCGGGCGCGGCGTCGCGCAGCTGATTACCTCCGGCCAGATTGTTACCTTCAACTCACCGAGCCTGGCGTGGCTCGGCAGCGGCAACCTTCTGTTCTTCCCGACGCCGGTGATTATTGCCCTGGCGACGTTAGTGGTGTTCTGGCTTTTTACCCGCAAAACGGCACTGGGCATGTTCATTGAGGCCGTCGGGATCAACATCCGCGCCGCGCTCAACGCCGGGGTCAACACGCGGCTGATGGTGATGCTGACCTACGTGTTGAGCGGTATCTGCGCCGCCATCGCCGGGGTGATCGTCGCAGCGGATATCCGCGGAGCCGATGCCAACAACGCCGGGCTCTGGCTGGAGCTGGATGCGATCCTGGCGGTGGTCATCGGCGGCGGGTCGCTGATGGGCGGACGCTTCAACCTGCTGCTCTCGGTGATCGGCGCGCTGATCATTCAGGGCATGAACACCGGGATCCTGCTCTCCGGTTTCCAGCCGGAACTCAACCAGGTGGTGAAAGCGGTGGTCGTGCTCTGCGTGCTGATCGTCCAGTCGCCGCGCTTTGTCAGCATCATTAAGGGGATCCGTGGCCATGATAAAACGTAATTTACCGCTAATGATCACGCTGGGCGTGTTTGTGCTGGGCTACCTCTACTGTCTGACGCAGTTCCCCGGTTTTGCCTCGACGCGCGTGATCTGCAATATCCTGACCGATAACGCCTTTTTAGGCATTATCGCCGTCGGCATGACCTTTGTGATCCTCTCCGGCGGGATCGACCTCTCCGTCGGCTCGGTGATCGCGTTTACGGGCGTATTTCTCGCAAAGGCGATCGGCTTCTGGGGCATCTCACCGCTGGTGGCGTTTCCGCTGGTGCTGGTGATGGGCTGCGCGTTTGGCGCCTTTATGGGGCTGCTGATCGACGCGTTAAAAATTCCGGCGTTTATCATTACCCTCGCGGGAATGTTCTTCCTCCGTGGGGTGAGCTACCTGGTGTCGGAAGAGTCGATCCCGATTAACCATCCGGTGTACGACACGCTCTCCAGCCTGGCGTGGAAAATCCCCGGCGGCGGCCGCCTGAGCGCGATGGGGTTGCTGATGCTGGGCGTGGTCGTCATTGGCATCTTCCTTGCTCACCGTACCCGGTTTGGCAATCAGGTTTACGCCATTGGCGGCAACGCCACGTCGGCTAACCTGATGGGGATCTCGACCCGCAGCACCACCATCCGCATCTATATGCTCTCGACCGGCCTGGCGACGCTGGCGGGTATCGTCTTCTCGGTATACACCCAGGCGGGCTATGCCCTCGCAGGCGTGGGCGTTGAGCTGGATGCGATTGCTTCTGTGGTCATCGGCGGTACGCTGCTCAGTGGCGGCGTGGGGACGGTGCTGGGGACGCTGTTCGGCGTGGCGATTCAGGGGCTGATACAAACCTATATCAACTTTGACGGCACGCTCAGCTCGTGGTGGACGAAGATCGCCATCGGCATTCTGCTGTTTATTTTTATTGCCCTACAGCGTGGTCTGACGGTGCTCTGGGAGAACCGTCAAAGCTCACCTGTTACTCGCGTAAACACATCGGTAACAGAGCGATAACACGCTGAATTTGCTTAAAGTCTAAACATTTTCCGGTAGCGGCCGATACTCTTTTTTTATGCCCAGAAATATCTCGCTACCGGAAATAATATCATGCTGAAAACGCTATCGATTCGTACCGGCTTGCTCTCTTTACTGGCCGTTATGACCCTTCTGCTGCTGATTGTCAGCGGCATTGGCATTTATGCCCTCACACAGAGTTCTTCTTCGCTGCAGCGTATTAATCACCTTCAGGGTGAGCAAATGGTGCAGCTTAATTCAGGCTATACGCTGATCCTGCGCGCGCGCAATGAAGCGGGTCAGGCCGTCCGCATGATGGAAATCGGCATGCTGGACGATGCGGCCAACGCGGTAAAAAACATCAACCAGGAAGTCGCCCTGGCCCAGAAAACGCTGAAGGGCGTGATCGACGGCGGCGTGGCTGACGAGCAGGGGCAACAGCTGCTCAATAAGGTGGCGACCAGCCTGGGGGCGTATACCCAGCAGGGGATCAACCCGATGCTGAGAACCCTCAATGACCAGAGCGCGGACGGGTATTACGATCTGCTGGAGAAGACGCTGATCCCGCTGGCGTCAACGTTCGATAATGACATGCAGGCGTTTCAGAAATGGAGCGAAGCGCGAGGTCTGGCGGAAGTGAATGCCGTGCAGGCGAGCAAAACCCACGTCCTGATCCTGATTATCGTCGCAGCGCTGCTGACGGCGGGCATTATTGTGCTGGCCTGGCTGGCGCTGCGCCATATGCTGCTCAAGCCGCTCTCGGCGTCGATTGCTCAACTGGAGAATGTGGCAGCGGGTGATTTAACCCATACGCTGGCTGCGCCCGCGAGCCAGGAGTTTAACCGCCTTAACGCGGTGATAGAGGAGATGCGTCAGTCGCTGATGAACTCGGTTCTGCGGGTACGCGATGCCAGCGCGCAGATTGACACCGGCAGCCGCGAGCTGACGCTGGGAAACCGCGATCTCGCCGAGCGTACGGAATCCACCGCCACATCGCTGGAGCAGACGGCGGCCAGCATGGAACAGATCACCGCCACGGTGAAGCTCAACGCCGATAACGCCGAGCAGGCGCACCAACTGGCGAAATCGGTGTCCGACACGGCCGATCACGGCAGTGAAATGGTCTGCTACGTGATTGAAAAAATGCGCGATATCTCCGGCAGTTCGGCGCGTATCGCTGACATCCTGAGCGTGATCGACGGCATTGCCTTCCAGACCAATATTCTGGCGCTTAACGCCTCCGTGGAAGCGGCGCGTGCGGGCGAGCAGGGGCGCGGTTTTGCCGTCGTCGCGGGCGAGGTGCGCAACCTGGCCAGCCGCAGCGCTGACGCGGCGAAAGAGATTCGAACGCTTATCGGCGACTCGCAGACCCACGTTAACGAGGGCAGCGAGCTGGCCCAGCAGGCTGGCGAAACGATGGACGAGATTGCAACCGAAGTGCTGCGTATGACCAAACTGATGCGTGAGATTGCGACCGCGTCTCATGAGCAGAGCCGCGGCATTGAGCAGGTGAATATTGCGGTGAACCAGATGGACGAAACCGCGCAGCAGAATGCGGCGCTGGTGCAGCAATCCTCTGCCGCGACCCGCTCCCTTGAGGAGCAGTCGCGTCAGCTGATGGAAGCCATGTCATCATTCAAAGTGACGACTCAGAACGCGGCATAATATTACCCAGCCCCGGTACGTTCTGTGTCGGGGTTTTATTCCTTCCGGAATTAAGCGCCCCGATATTATCGTGAATTTCACCCATTAATATTTCCAGTGAGCTGGTTAAGGCTAACGCTTTTTCAGTCGGTTCAAGATATAAACCTTTACGGAAAAATAACGGCTCATCAAAGAGTTGATTAAAACGCTTTAATGCCAGACTCACCGCAGGACGGGACATCTCCAGACGCAAAGAGGCCTTTGCCATGCTGCCGCAGCGGACGATTTCAATAAATACAGGGATAAGATTTAAATCAATACCGGTATTAGCACGGGAATAATTTTTCATTGCGATTCTGCTCCACGAAATATCTGTCAAACTGTTATGGAAATAATGCAGGAGCAGTGGCGAAGATTAAAGCATGTTTTTTATAAACACTTATACGGTAAAATATATAAATGACCAGGGGAGCCGGATCGGCTCCCCTGAAGAGAGGGATTACGCGTCCGGGTACTCACGGATGAAACGTTCGACGTCTTCAACCATGTGGTTGTTGCCGACGAAGAATGAACGGCGCTGGTGAAGGCTTTCCGGCACGATCTCCAGAATACGCTCTTTACCGTCGCTTGCCTTGCCGCCCGCCTGTTCGGCCAGGAACGCCATCGGGTTGCATTCGTACAGCAGACGCAGTTTCCCGTCCGGGTGGCTGGCGGTGCTTGGGTAGAGATAGATGCCGCCTTTCAGCAGGTTACGGTGGAAATCCGCGACCAGAGAGCCAATATAGCGGGATGTGTACGGGCGCTGCGTCGCTTTATCTTCTTCCTGGCAGAATTTGATGTACTTCTTCACGCCGTTCGGGAAGCGGATGTAGTTGCCTTCGTTGATGGAGTAGGTGTTACCCTTCTCCGGGAAGCGCATGCGTTCCTGGCTCAGACAGAAAACGCCCAGGGAAGGATCGTACGTAAAGGCGTGCACTCCGCACCCGGTGGTGTACACCAGCATGGTGGAGGAGCCATAAACCACGTAACCGGCAGCAACCTGATTAATGCCCGGTTGCAGGAAATCTTCTTCGGTCACCGGCGTGCCAACAGGCGTGACGCGGCGGTAGATGGAGAAAATGGTACCGACAGAAACGTTAACGTCGATGTTGGAGGAGCCGTCGAGCGGATCCATCAGAACAACGTATTTCGCGTGTTCACACCCTTCGAAAACAACAATTTCATCTTCTTCTTCGGAGGCGATACCCGCAACGATGTCGCGCGCGCGCAGTGCAGCTTTCAGTTTTTCATTTGCGAACAGATCGAGTTTCTGCTGAACCTCGCCCTGAACGTTCTCGGCACCGCTGGCACCCAGGATATCGACCAGACCGGCCTTGTTGATATCACGGTGGATGATCTTAGCGCCCAGCTTTATTGCCGACAGCAAAGCAGTGAGTTCACCGGTAGCATGAGAGAACTCGTGCTGCTTTTCGACAATAAATTCACCTAACGTTTTCATAACACTTTCCCTGCATCTTTGTGAGTAGAGCGATTGTATGTTCACTAAAACGACTAAAGCCCAACAATCTTAACAAATATTCAAATAGTAGCGCAGAGGTGAATCGCGCCAGCAGGATACGGATTTTCCTGAAATGCGTTTCACACCCGCTGACATGTGAGTAAAATGTGCGCCACATTGAAGAAGGATAGTGACGTATGCGCATTCATATATTGGGGATTTGTGGCACTTTCATGGGCGGACTGGCAATGCTGGCGCGCTCGCTGGGCCATGAGGTGACAGGTTCGGACGCCAATGTGTATCCGCCAATGAGCACACTTCTGGAGAAACAGGGCATCGCTTTAATTCAGGGCTACGATGCCAGCCAGCTGGATCCTGAGCCGGATCTGGTGATCATTGGCAACGCCATGACCCGCGGCAACCCGTGCGTTGAGGCGGTACTGGAACGCAATATCCCGTTCATGTCCGGCCCGCAGTGGCTGCATGACTTCGTCCTGCGTGACCGCTGGGTAGTTGCCGTTGCCGGTACCCACGGCAAAACGACTACCGCGGGCATGGCGACCTGGATCCTCGAAGCCTGTGGCTATAAGCCGGGCTTCGTCATCGGCGGCGTACCGGGCAACTTTGACGTTTCTGCGCGCCTGGGGGACAGCCCGTTCTTTGTGATCGAAGCCGACGAGTATGACTGCGCGTTCTTCGACAAGCGCTCTAAGTTCGTGCATTACTGCCCGCGCACGCTGATCCTCAATAACCTTGAGTTTGACCACGCGGATATTTTTGACGACCTGAAGGCCATTCAGAAACAGTTCCACCACCTGGTGCGCATTGTTCCAGGCCAGGGCCGCATCATCCTGCCGGAAAACGACATTAACCTGAAGCAGACCCTGGCAATGGGCTGCTGGAGCGAGCAGGAGCTGGTGGGTGAGCAGGGCCACTGGCAGGCGAAGAAACTCAATGCCGATGCCTCCGAGTGGGAAGTGCTGCTCGACAGTGAAAAAGTGGGTGAGGTGAAGTGGGGCCTGGTGGGCGAACACAATATGCACAACGGCCTGATGGCGATTGCCGCAGCGCGTCACGTGGGCGTTCAGCCTGCGGATGCGGCGAATGCGCTGGGCTCGTTTATCAATGCCCGCCGCCGTCTGGAACTGCGCGGTGAAGCCCACGGCGTCACCGTGTATGACGATTTCGCGCACCACCCAACGGCCATTCTGGCCACGCTTGCCGCCCTGCGTGGCAAAGTTGGCGGTACCGCGCGCATTCTGGCGGTCCTGGAACCACGCTCGAACACCATGAAGATGGGCATCTGCAAAGACGATCTCGCGCCGTCGTTAGGACGTGCCGATGAAGTCTTCCTGCTGCAGCCGCAGCATATTCCGTGGCAGGTCGCGGAAGTGGCCGATGCCTGCATTCAGCCGGCACACTGGAGCGCAGATGTGGATGCGCTCGCGGATATGGTGGTGAAAGCCGCTCAGCCTGGCGACCATATTCTGGTGATGAGCAACGGCGGTTTTGGTGGGATCCATCAGAAGCTGCTGGACGGGCTGGCGAAGAAAGCGGAAGCGGCCGCCGAGGCGTAAAAAAAAGCCCGGTGGCGCTTGCGCTTACCGGGCCTACGTTCTTTTCCCCCTCGCCCCTCCGGGGTGAGGGGAACGCATTACTCTTCGTTCTCAGACAACTCGCGCAGATACTGGAAAATCAGGCGCGCAGACTTCGGCGGCTTATTCCCTTCTTTCTCTTTCTTCGCGTTGCGGATCAAGGAACGCAGCTGCTGGCGGTCGGCATCCGGCCACAGGTTCAGCACTTCCGGTACGGCGTCATCACCCTGTTCAATCAGACGATCGCGGATCTGCTCCAGCTTGTGGAACAGCGCAACCTGCTGGTTGTGGCGGTTTTTCAGCTTGTCCAGCGCCTGGCGGATCGGATCAACATCGCGCTGACGCAGCATTTTCCCGATAAGCTGAAGCTGGCGACGACGGCCTTCTTTTTTGATTTTCTGTGCCAGTTCAATGGCATCGCGCAGATCCTGGTCGAGCGGGATCTTATCCAGCGCGTTTTTACCCAGTTCTACCATTTCCGCGCCAAGCTGTTTTAACTCTTCGGCGTCACGTTTAATTTCACTTTTACTGACCCAGATGATCTCATCATCTTCGTCTTCGATGTCATCACCGGGAACGTCGTCGAGCCAGTCTTCGGGCTGCTTAGTCATGTCAGGCTCCTTAAAAAAAGAGGCTAATGTTACCAGTTAAGACGCGCACTGAAAAACGGTTCTCTGTTAGACTTCAGTTAACTCTCTCTTACAGTATGGCATTTGCGATGAAAGTAACCTCACAAGTTGAAGCGCAGCGTAAGATTCTGGAAGAAGCCGTCTCCACCGCGCTGATGCTTGCTTCAGAAAAATCAGATGGCGCCGAAGTGGCGGTCAGCAAAACCACCGGCATTAGCGTGAGCACCCGCTATGGCGAAGTGGAGAATGTCGAATTCAACAGCGACGGCGCGCTGGGTATCACGGTATATCACCAGAATCGCAAAGGCAGTGCGTCATCCACCGATCTCAGTCCGGATGCCATCGCCCGTACGGTGCAGGCCGCGCTGGATATCGCCCGTTACACCTCGCCGGACCCTTACGCCGGCGTCGCAGATAAAGACCTGCTGGCGTTTGATGCGCCGGATCTCGATCTGTTCCACCCGGCGGAAGTGACCCCGGACGAAGCCATTGAACTGGCTGCTCGCGCCGAGCAGGCATCTCTGCAGGCCGACAAGCGCATCACCAATACCGAAGGCGGCAGCTTTAATAGCCACTACGGCATCAAAGTCTTTGGCAACAGCCACGGCATGCTGCAGGGCTACTGCTCTACCCGCCACTCGCTCTCCAGTTGCGTCATCGCCGAAGAGAACGGTGACATGGAGCGTGACTACGCCTACACCATTGGCCGCGCGCTGGGGGATTTGCAGTCTCCGGAGTGGGTAGGCAAAGAGTGCGCCGAACGCACGCTGTCTCGCCTGTCGCCGCGTAAACTCTCCACCATGAAAGCGCCGGTGATTTTTGCCAATGAAGTGGCGACCGGTCTGTTTGGCCATCTGGTGGGGGCGATTGCGGGCGGCTCCGTTTACCGTAAATCAACCTTCCTGCTCGACTCGCTGGGCAAGCAGATCCTGCCGGAATGGCTGACCATCGAAGAACATCCGCACCTGCTGAAAGGGCTGGCCTCCACGCCGTTCGACAGCGAAGGCGTGCGCACCGAGCGTCGTGACATTGTCAAAGACGGCGTGCTGACCCAGTGGCTGCTGACCAACTACTCTGCGCGCAAGCTGGGGCTGAAAAGCACCGGGCACGCGGGCGGCATTCACAACTGGCGCATTGCCGGGCAGGGCCTCAACTTTGAGCAGATGCTGAAGGAGATGGGCACCGGTCTGGTGGTGACCGAGCTGATGGGGCAGGGCGTCAGCGGCATCACCGGAGACTACTCTCGCGGTGCGGCGGGCTTCTGGGTGGAAAACGGTGAAATCCAGTATCCGGTGAGCGAAATTACCATCGCTGGCAATCTGAAGGATATGTGGCGCAATATCGTTACGGTCGGTAACGATATTGAAACACGCAGCAATATACAGTGTGGTTCTGTATTACTTCCGGAAATGAAAATCGCCGGACAATAGAGATAGCGTTTTGTTAATAATAAAAAAGGAAGTGAGCAATGCGTAAACATCTGTTAGCGATCGTCGCAGCTTCAACGCTGGTTCTTGGCTCTTCTGCGTTTGCTGCCGATCTTGAAGACGACATGGGCATCCTCGGTCAAAACCTGAAGGTGGTGCAGAAAACCGACAATGCGGCGGAAATGAAAGACGCGCTGACCAAAATGCGTGAAGCGGCGCTGGACGCCCAAAAAGCGACGCCGCCAAAGCTGGAAAGCAAAGCGGCAGACAGTGCAGAGATGAAAGACTACCGCCACGGCTTTGACGTGCTGGTCGGCCAGATCGACGGCGCGCTGAAGCTCGCTAACGAAGGCAAAGTGAAAGAAGCCCAGGCGGCGGCCGAGCAGTTTGTGACCACGCGCAATACTTATCACAAAAAGTATCGTTAATTGGGTGCCTGAGCTGTACGTCCTTCCCCGTATGCGGAGGCGCATGACGCGCCCCCGCATCCTTGCTCCCTACTGGCCGGAGCGACAATCCATCCGCGCTGTCACTTCAAGCGAGCCGTTTCGAAAACGGATTTCGCACAGTGTTTTCCTCGTCACTAGCGTTAAGATGATTATTGTCAAAGCAATAATCATCAAAACCCCGATACTTGGGTTTCTGCGTTTCATGGATGCCTCCTTGCTTTAAAGCGGGCGAGGTAGCGAACTCCACGGTCGTGACGTGTCGTTTCGAGCCCCCGCCCTGATTTTCTATCAGGCGGGGCTTTCCACTTTCCGTCCCATGCCTGAGACGGTCAGTCTCAAGCACCCGCCGCCACTCTACCCAATCCCCATAAGAAAACCTTATCCACGTCACATTTCTACGAGCCTGCTCGGAATCTTTTCCACTCTGCTTACCCGTTCGTTCCCGCGTAATAGCGTGATATTCATCACGTGAATACATCGATTTATCCAGATTCGGCGCATTTATGTGGCACAGATCACTGCTGCGGCTCGCCTTTCCACTTCGAAGTGGAAAACAACTCGCTACAAACCCGTCCCTCCCACCGTTAGTTTTAATCCAGAGCCATTAACGGGGTAAGACCAGTGATTAACGGAGCGGTAATGAACGACGTTGGGGAACAGGCGGTGCAAACAGATCAACTCGCAAACACCATGCTGCAGCAGGTCTATGCCCTGCTGGCCCGGAACAACATCATCCCCAATGCAGTACAGGAGCAGATGCTCACCTCCCACGTGCGCGCCATGGCGCACCGGTCCGTGACCGGCGAGCCGCTGCCGGAGGTTGAAGCAGAGCTGTTTGACGAAATTTCACCGGATTCAATGCGGCTTGCCCGTGAAGTGGTCGCGCAGTTTGGCAACCTTCCTGATGAAGAAGCCTGGCTGCTCTCCGTTCACTTTGAAGTCGCAAAAGACAACCTTTAAGGAGCAACACATGGAACAGATTACAGTCGTGATTGGCGATCGCCTGGGTAAAGGTCAGAAAGTGGCTGCCGGTGTGGAAAAAGCAGGTGGACGCGCGGTTGTCGTACCGGGCATGGCGGCAGACATGAAGCTGGGCGACGTAATGAAAGCGGAAAACGCCACCTTCGGCATCTCCTTCTGCGGCAGCGGCGGCGCGGGTGCCATCACCGCCCAGACCAAGTATGGCTACAAAGCCAAATACGGCATGCGTTCCGTGGAAGAGGGCGTGACCGCCATCAACGAAGGCTGCAACGTGCTGGGCTTTGGCTTTATGGATAAAGAAGAGCTTGGCGAGCGTCTGGTACAGGCGTGGCAGAAGAAATACGGCGCATAAGCATGAAAGAACAGTTCACAACCACGGTGAGAGTGAAGGGGAAGGGCGACGCCAAAGCGCGCGCCTTTGCTGACGCGCTCAACCACGTTCAGGCCGCGGTGATGAAAGCCTCACCGCATATCTTACTGCGTATTGAGCCACAGGATGTGCAGGTCGTTCAGGCGCAAGAAGCGGTGCGTAAAGAAGCGTTTCTGTTCTTCTTTCTGCGCCGGGAAAGACGCACCTACAGCGTGGAGCTGGATGTGACCGTCAACGTGACAGCCATCAATCTCGACCAGGTGGATTTTGTCACGCAACGCTGATTATTCATAAAAGGGCAGACTGATGTTCTTAATTATATTAATAAAATCGCTCATCATTGGCGGCCTGGTTGGCGTCGGTGTGGGCGCCGGGGCTGCACGCATGTTTCATGCGCCTACCACTCAGGGTATGGGCGCGTTTCGTACGTTGGGGGAACTGAACTCCTGTGAAGGGGATCCGGCGTCCCACTTCTCCTTTGGGTTAGGTTTCTTCTTTAACGCCTGGGCCTCTTCCGTGGCCGCAGGGGCTTTCACACAGGACGTTGACCACCGCATCATCCCGAACTGGGGTGCGGCTGCACTGATGATCAAAAACCGTAACGTCGGCGAAACGCTGCACGATCCCCGCAAAATGGCGATTGCCTGCGGCGTGATCGGCATGATCGTCGTGACCTTCCTTAACCTGACCGCCTCCTCCGTTCCTGCTGCGCTTCAGGTCACCGCCGTGAAGGTGCTGGTGCCGGCGGCGAACCTGCTGGTGAACACCGTGATGCCGGTGATCTTCTGGCTGGCAGCCATCGATGCGGGTAAAAAATCGGGCTTCTGGGCCACCATCTTCGGCGGCGCGGCGCAGTTGATTATGGGCAACGCCGTACCGGGCTTGGTGCTGGGGATCCTGATCGGGAAAGGCGTGGAAGAGAGCGGCTGGAACCACGTCACCAAAGTGATGATGGCGGCTATCGTGCTGCTCTTCGTGCTGAGCGGCTTCTTCCGCGGTTTCGACATGAAGATGATCGAATCCTTCCATCTGACCGTGCCGAACTGGCTCGACATGATCCACAACTCGCTCAGCGGTAAATAACAGGAGCCTCTAAATGGAACAGAATAAAGGTTTTTGGTATGCCGACTGGTCGTTCCCGATCTTCGTTGGCCTGCTCTCCTCCGGCGTGTTTGCCGGGACGCACATGTACTACCTCTACGGCATCGGCGCGTTTAACGAAGTGGCCTTCGTGGCGATGCTGAAAGCGGGTATTGATACCGGCGTTTACGGCGCGGTGGCAGCGTTTGGCGCGAGCTTCCTGTTCGCCCGTATTATCGAAGGGTCGCTGGTCGGTATTCTCGACATCGGCGGGGCGATCCAGACCGGCGTAGGTCTCGGCGTACCGGCGCTGCTGCTGGGCGCGGGGATCATGTTCCCGGTGACCAACTTCATTGCTTCGCTGATCACCGGCCTGGTGATTGGTCTGGCGATTGGCTACGTCATCATCCTGGCGCGTAAGTTCACCATCAACCAGAGCAACTCCACCTACGGCGCAGACGTGATGATGGGCGCGGGCAACGCCTCAGGCCGCTTCCTCGGGCCGTTGATCATCCTCAGCGCCATGACCGCCTCCATTCCAATCGGCGTCGGCTCGTTGGTGGGCGCGCTGCTGTTCTACATCTGGCAGAAGCCGATTACCGGTGGCGCTATCCTCGGCGCGATGATTCTGGGCTGGCTGTTCCCGGTTGCCCTTTAATACCCGCGGGCGCACTGGCGCCCGCCTTATCAGGAGATCCTCATGTTTGATTTACTCCTGCGCCGTGCGCGCCTCACCGACGATACCCTGACCGATATCGCCATTCAGGACGGGAAAATCGCGGCGCTGGGCGAGATTAACGCGCCCGCGCATAAAACGGTTGAGCTGAACGGTGAAGTGTTCGTCAGCGCAGGCTGGATTGACTCCCACGTACACTGCTACCCGAATTCCCCGATTTACCACGACGAACCCGACAGCGTGGGCGTTGCCACCGGCGTCACCACCGTAGTGGACGCGGGCAGCACCGGCGCCGACGACGTGGATGATTTCTATGAGATCACCCGCAAGGCCTCCACCGAGGTTTTTGCTCTGCTGAACATCTCCCGCGTGGGGCTGATTGCCCAGAACGAGCTGGCCAATATGGCCAATGTTGATGCCGACGCGGTGAAGCAGGCGGTGAAGCGCCACCCTGATTTTATCGTCGGCCTGAAGGCGCGCATGAGCAGCAGCGTGGTCGGTGACAACGGCATCACGCCGCTGGAGCGCGCGAAAGCGATTCAGAAAGAGAACGGCGACCTGCCGCTGATGGTGCACATCGGCAACAACCCGCCAAATCTCGACGAAATCGCCGAACTCCTGAGTTCGGGCGACATCATTACCCACTGCTATAACGGCAAGCCTAACCGCATTCTGACGCCCTCGGGTGAGCTGCGCGCCTCCATTTCCTCTGCCCTGAAGCGCGGCGTGCGTCTGGACGTGGGGCACGGCACGGCGAGCTTTAGCTTTGAGGTGGCAAAACGCGCCATCGCGATGGGCATTCTGCCGCACACCATCAGCTCAGATATCTACTGCCGCAACCGCATCAACGGCCCGGTGGGCTCGCTGGCAAGCGTGATGTCGAAGTTTCTCGCCATCGGCATGTCATTGCCGCAGGTGATTGACTGCGTCACGGCGAACGCCGCCGACGGCCTGCGCCTGACGCGCAAGGGCCGCATTCAGCCGGGTCTCGACGCCGACCTGACGCTATTCATCCTCAAACGTCAGCCGACGGTGCTGACAGATGCCGAAAACGACAGCCTGCAGGCTGAACACATTCTGGTGCCGCTTGCCGCGATCCGCGCGGGCAAGGGCTACATGACCGAACAAGGGAGCACAGAAAATGCCTTCGATTTATGAGAAGTACCGCTTAAAGCAGGTTATCAACACCTCTGGCCGCATGACGGCGCTGGGTGTCTCCACGCCGCGCCCGGAGGTGGTGCAGGCGGCGATGGACGGTATGAATCACTATTTCGAGATGAAGGATCTGGTCAATAAAACCGGGGAGTACATCGCGAAGCTGCTGGATGTGGAAGGGGCGACGGTCGTCTCCTGCGCGTCGGCGGGCATTGCCCAGTCCGTTGCGGCGGTGCTGGTCAAAGACAGCGACTGGCTGCTGGAAAATCTGCACATCACCCCGATTGAGAACAACGAAATCGTCCTGCCGAAAGGCCACAACGTGAACTTTGGCGCGCCGGTGGGCACCATGGTCGCGCTGGGCGGCGGCAGGCTGGTGGAGGCGGGCTACGCCAACGAATGTTCCGCCGATCAGCTGGCGGCGGCGATCTCCCCGCGCACGGCGGCGATCCTCTATATCAAATCTCACCACTGCGTGCAGAAAAGCATGCTCAGCGTCGAGCAGGCGGCCGTTGTCGCGCGTAAACACGACTTGCCGCTCATCGTCGATGCCGCGGCGGAAGAAGATCTGCATGTTTACTACCGCTCCGGCGCGGACCTGGTGATCTACAGCGGCGCGAAGGCGATCGAAGGCCCAACCAGCGGGCTGGTGATCGGCAAAACCCAGTACGTTGAGTGGGTCAAACGCCAGACGGCGGGCATAGGCCGCGCCATGAAGGTGGGTAAAGAGGGCATTCTTGGCCTGACCTGCGCCATCGAACACTATCTGACGGCCACCAAAGAGAGCGGCGCCGAGATGGTGGCGAAAATGACGCCGTTTATCGAGGCGCTCAACACCCTGAACGGTGTGAGCGCGCGCGTGGTCTGGGACAGCGCCGGACGCGACATCGCCCGCACCGAGATTAAATTTGACGAAGCCACCACCGGCGTCGGCACGGGTGACCTGGTGGCGAAGCTGAAGCAGGGTGAATACGCCATTTACTTCCGTGGCTACAAGGCCAACGAAGGGATTATCGAAGCGGATGTGCGCAGCGTGAATGCTGATCAGCTGAACATCGTGTACCGCCGCATTAGCGAAGTGTTAGGACAGGAGAAAAACGCATGAAACTGACCCCCAACTTTTACCGTGACCGCGTCTGTCTGAACGTGCTGGCAGGGTCGAAGGCCAACGCCAGCGCTATCTACGAGGCGGCGGAAGGTCATGTGCTGGTGGGCGTGCTCTCCAAAAATTACCCGGACGTGGCCAGCGCGGTAGCGGATATGCGCGAGTACGCGGCGCTGATTGATAACGCGCTCTCCGTTGGCCTGGGCGCGGGCGACCCGAACCAGTCGGCGATGGTGAGCGAGATCTCTCGCCAGGTGCAGCCGCAGCACGTCAACCAGGTCTTTACCGGCGTGGCTACCAGCCGCGCGCTGCTGGGGCAGAACGAGTCCGTGGTCAACGGTCTGGTCTCCCCGACCGGCACCGTCGGGATGGTTAAAATCTCCACCGGCCCGCTGAGCAGCGCAGCGCCGGACGGCATCGTGCCGGTTGAAACGGCGATTGCCCTGCTGAAAGATTTCGGCGGCAGCTCTATCAAATACTTCCCGATGGGCGGCCTGAAGTGCCGTGACGAGTACAAAGCGGTGGCGGAAGCCTGCGCCCGTCACGACTTCTGGCTGGAGCCGACCGGAGGTATCGATCTGGAAAACTATGAGGAGATCCTGCAGATCGCCCTCGACGCGGGCGTGAGCAAAATCATCCCGCATATCTACAGCTCGATTATCGACAAAGCCAGTGGTGATACGCGTCCGGAAGATGTGCGTACCCTGCTGGCGATGACGAAGAAGCTGGTGAAGTAGAACTCACATATATACAGGAGCCACCATGCACACCCGTACCTTGCTTGTCGCTTCACTCTCAATGTTCGCCACCGCCGCTGTCGCCCAGACGCAATATGCCTGGGTGGGTACCTATAATCCGAACGGTGAAGGGTTGTACCGTTTTACTGTTAACCCGCAAACCGGCGCGCTGAACGATAAAACGCTGGTGAGCAAACTGCCGAATGCGGCGCAGTTGACCCTTTCACAGGACGGCAAAACGCTGTATCTGGCAAGTGAAGTGGAGCAGGGCGTGGTGCAGGCGCTGCGCGTCGGCGATAACGGTGAGCTGAGCCAGCTCAATCAGGTGGCCTCCGGCGGTGCCGGGCCGGTGTATCTCTCCCTGACGCCGAACGGCCAGCATCTGCTGGTGGCGAACTATGTCAGCGGCTCAATTGCCGTTTTACCCGTCAACGCAGACGGCAGCCTGGGTGAAGCCACGGACAAACATCAGGATCAAGGCGAACCGGGCGCGGCGAAGCCCGAAGCTGCTGCGGAGGGCAGTTTCGCGATCAGCGATCATAACGGCCCCCATGCGCACATGATCGCCGCCGATCCGAGCGGGAAATACGTGTTTTCCACCGATCTTGGGCTGGATCGCATCTATCAGTACCGTTTTGACGATCGTACAGGAAAGCTGACGCCGAACGATCCGCCGTTTATCAGCGCCTCCTCGAAAGGCGCCGGGCCGCGCCACTTTGTCTTTACGCCGAAGGGCAATGCCCTGTGGCTGATTAACGAAGAGGCGTCTACGCTCACCCGGTATACCGTGAACGCCAACGGCACCCTGAAAGAGGATAAAACGGTCTCTGCTCTGCCGGAAGGTTACAAAGGCACCAGCTTTGCTGCCGGGCTCGCATTAAGCGCCGATGGCAGGCAGCTGTATGTGGCTAACCGTTTGCATAACAGCATCGGGCACTTTACCGTAACAGCAGAGGGCACGCTGACGCATCAGGATGACGTGTGGACGCGTGGTGATTATCCCCGCACCCTGACGCTCGATAAGCAGGGACGCTGGCTGTACGTCATGAACCAGCGCAGCGACAACATTACCCGTTTCCGCGTGGCGCAGGACGGGAAATTGAGCTTCGAACCGGACTATACCCCGGTCGGCAGCCCATCCCAGATGGTCATTTCACCTTAAGCTGTTAGAGGACAACGACGTGCGATTTCCGAACCAACGTTTAGCGCAACTTTTCGATCTGTTGCAAAACGAGACGCTGCCGCAGGACGAGCTGGCGCAGCGGCTGTCGGTCTCCACGCGAACCGTCCGTGCGGATATCACCGCCCTGAACGCGCTGCTGGCCAGCCACGGCGCGCAGTTTATCCTGAGCCGGGGCAACGGCTACCAGCTCAAAATTGAGGATGCCGAGCGCTATCAGCAGCTTCAGGCATCCCACCCGCGCGCGCTGCGTATCCCACGGACCGGGCCGGAGCGCGTGCATTATCTGGTGGTGCGTTTTCTCACCTCGGCATTTTCGCTTAAGCTGGAGGATCTGGCGGACGAGTGGTTCGTCAGCCGTGCCACGCTGCAAAGCGACATGGCGGAGGTACGCGAGTGGTTTCATCGTTACAACCTGACGCTGGAAACCCGTCCGCGCCATGGGATGAAGCTGTTTGGCAGCGAGATGTCGACCCGCGCGTGCCTGACCGATCTGCTCTGGGAGCTGGCGCAGCAGGACAGCTTGAACCCGCTGGTGACCGACGTGGCGCTGAATGCGGGCGTGGCGGAGCAGATGGTGCCGGTGCTGCACGACGCCTTGACGCGTCACCACATTCGCCTGACTGATGAAGGCGAGTTGTTCCTGCGCCTGTACTGCGCGGTGTCGGTACGTCGCATCAGCGAAGGTTACCCGCTGCCGGAATTCCATGCCGAAGACGTGGAAGAGAACGTGCGCGAGGCGGCGAAGGATATCGCGGTGACCATCCAGCAGCTGGCGGGCAAAACGCTTTCGCCGTCGGAGGAGAGCTGGCTGTGCGTGCACATTGCGGCGCGGCAGATCCAGGAGATCGCGCCCAGCGCGATTAATGCCGATGACGATGAAGCGCTGGTCAACTACATCCTGCGCTACATCAACACCCACTATAACTACAACCTGCTTAGCGACGCGCAGCTGCACGCGGATCTGCTGACGCATATTAAAACCATGATCACCCGCGTGCGGTATCAAATCATGATCCCCAATCCGCTGCTGGATAACATCAAGCAGCACTACCCGATGGCGTGGGACATGACGCTGGCCGCGGTGTCGAGCTGGGGCAAATACACGCCGTATGTGATCAGCGAAAACGAGATTGGTTTCCTGGTGCTGCATATTGGCGTCGGGCTGGAGCGCCACTACAACATTGGTTATCAGCGTCAGCCGCGCGTACTGCTGGTATGCGACGCCGGTAACGCGATGGTGCGCATGATTGAGGCGGTGCTGCAGCGTAAATACCCGCAGATTGAGGTGACGCGCACGCTCACCCTGCGCGAGTACGAGCTGGCGGAAACGATTGGCGAAGACTTTGTGATCGCCACCGCCCGCGTCAGCGAAAAGTCAAAACCGGTGGTGATGATCGCCCCATTCCCGACCGACTATCAGTTAGAACAGATTGGCAAACTGGTGCTGGTGGACCGCACCCGCCCGTGGATGCTGGATAAATACTTCGACGCGGCCCACTTCCGCATTATCGACAAGCCGATCGATCAGCAGACGCTGTTCCGCGAGCTGTGTGAACAGCTTGAGGCCGAAGGCTTTGTTGGCGCGGAGTTTCTGGATTCGGTTGTTGAGCGTGAAGCTATCGTCAGCACCATGCTCGGCGACGGCATCGCGCTGCCGCACTCCCTCGGCCTGCTGGCGCAGAAAACGGTGGTCTACACCGTGCTGGCCCCGCACGGCGTTCAGTGGGGCGACGAAACCGCGCACGTCATCTTCCTGCTTGCCATCAGCAAAAGCGAATACGAAGAGGCGATGGCGATTTACGATATCTTCGTCACTTTCCTGCGCGAGCGGGCGATGTCACGTCTCTGTAGCTGCGAGGATTTTGCCGGATTTAAGGCGGTGGCGATGGAGAGTTTGAGTCGTTTTTGAGAGGCGTTATCCAGAATTCGATGTAATGCGCATGTAATGCTAAACTGCATTACACATTCGATTTTACTGGAGTCATAATGGCCACGATAAATGTCCGTCTGGATGACAAACTCAAAAACGAGGCTTATGCCGTGCTGGAAAAACTCAATATTACCCCAACGGAAGCGGTGCGATTGCTGTTTCAGTACATTGCTGAAACGGGGCGCATGCCGGTGAAAACGGTCACCATTAGCGACAGCGAAGATGCGCTGATACAGACAGTCCGGGAGCGACTGGCTAATCCACAAAAGGGAATAAAGGTTCGTCTGGATGACTTATGAACTGGAATTTGACCCGAGGGCGTTAAAGGAGTGGAGCAAGCTGGGGGATACGGTCAAACAACAATTTAAGAAGAAACTTGCCGGGGTGTTGGTAAACCCGAGGGTCGAATCCGCTCGCCTGCATGGGCTGCCGGATTGCTACAAAATCAAACTCAAGGCGTCCGGCTATCGCCTGGTTTATCAGGTTCAGGACAGCGTTATAACGGTATTTGTTATCGCCGTTGGGAAAAGAGAGAAATCAGCCGCTTATCATGACGCAAACAAACGGCTCTAACGCTCACCGCAAATGATGCACAACCTGGTTGCTGCTGCCGCGCCAGATGAGCGCCGGGTCTTTTAAATCCTGCATGAACTTGCCGTCGACCAGCACGTTAATCAGATCCACGACTTCCATTTGCTGCGCGTTCAGCTCATCCAGCTTGTAGCCTGTCCAGACCCAGATATCTTTTCCCGAGCACTCGCGGCGAATGCGCTTCACCAGCTTCAATATATCCGGCACGTTTTGCGGATGCAGGGGGTCACCGCCGGAGAGCGAAATTCCCTGGCGGTGAATGCGCGTGTCGTTCAGGTCGCTGATGATTTTATCTTCCATCTCCGCGGTGAACGGCTTGCCGGAATTCAGGCGCCAGGTGCTTTTGTTGTAGCAGCCGGGGCATTCGTGGACGCAGCCTGAGACGAACAGGGTGCAGCGGGTGCCGGGGCCGTTGACGATGTCGACGGGGTAGTACTGGTGATAGTTCATCGCGAATAACCACGCCGGGTGGCGCTGCGCTTACCCGGCCTACAAAAGAGAGCGGTCCGTAGGCCCGGTAAGCGCAGCGCTACCGGGCATTAACGTGGCAGCGGATTAACCGATCTGCCCATTCCCCAGATGCTTCACGCGGCGCTTCACCTCTTCCTGCTTGCCGGCGTTAAACGGACGTGCGTCCGGGCTACCGAGGTAGCCGCACACGCGACGAGTCACGGAGACGCGGGCCGCATCGTGGTTGCCGCATTTCGGGCAGGTAAAGCCTTTACTCGTACATTCAAACTCGCCGGTAAAGCCGCATTCGTAGCACTCGTCGATAGGCGTGTTGGTCCCGTAATACGGCACATGCTGGTAGCTGTAATCCCACACGTCCTCCAGCGCCTTCAGGTTGTGCTGAATGTTCGGGTATTCGCCGTAGCAGATGAAGCCGCCGCTGGCGATCGGCGGATACGCCGCTTCGAAGTCGATCTTGTCGTACGGGTTGACCTTCTTCTCGACATCGAGGTGGAAGCTGTTGGTGTAGTAACCTTTGTCGGTCACACCTTCCACAATCCCGAACTCGGCGGTGTCCAGACGGCAGAAGCGGTCGCACAGGTTCTCGCTTGGGGTGCTGTACAGGCTGAACCCGTAGCCGGTTTCCTCTTTCCACTGGTCTACCGCGTCGCGCAGGCGCTGAACGATGGCGATGCCTTTCTCACGCAGGGCTTCGCTGTCGTACATGTGCGTATCGCCAAACAGCGCGTTGATGGTTTCGTGAATGCCGATATAGCCCAGCGAAATCGACGCGCGACCGTTTTTGAAGATCTCAGACACGTCATCGTCCGCCTTCAGGCGCACGCCACAGGCCCCTTCCATATAGAGGATCGGCGCGACGCGGGCTTTGACCCCTTCCAGGCGGGCAATACGGGTCATCAGCGCCTTACGCGCCAGCTGCAGGCGCTCGTCCAGCAGCGCCCAGAAGGCGTCTTCATTGCCTTTCGCTTCCAGCGCGATGCGCGGCAGGTTGAGGCTGATCACGCCGAGGTTGTTGCGCCCGTCGTGGATCTGCTCGCCGTTTTCATCCTCGTACACGCCGAGGAAGCTGCGGCAGCCCATTGGCGTTTTAAACGAACCGGTGACCTTCACCACCTGATCGTAGTTCAGGATGTCCGGATACATGCGCTTGCTCGCGCACTCCAGCGCCAGCTGTTTGATGTCGTAGTTTGGATCGCCAAACTTGTGGTTCAGGCCGTCGCGGATCGCGAACACCAGTTTCGGGAACACCGCGGTTTTGCGGTTTTTGCCAAGGCCGGAAATACGGTTGCGCAGAATGGACTGCTGGATCAGACGCGATTCCCAGCTGGTGCCCAGGCCAAAGCCGAAGGTCACAAACGGCGTCTGGCCGTTGGCGGTGTGTAGCGTGTTTACCTCATATTCCAGCGACTGGAACGCGTCGTAGCACTCTTTTTCGGTGCGGGAGTGCGCGTAGCCGTCAGCGTCCGGAATGTGCCACTCGTCAGCCGTTTTACGGTGCTTATTGAAGCTTGCCGTGACGAACGGAGCCAGCACTTCATCAATACGGTTAATGGTGGTGCCGCCGTAAATATGGCTGGCGACCTGGGCGATAATCTGCGCCGTGACCGCGGTGGCCGTGGAGATTGACTTAGGCGGTTCAATCTCGGCGTTGCCCATTTTAAAACCGTGGGTCAGCATGCCTTTCAGGTCGATCAGCATGCAGTTGAACATCGGGAAGAACGGCGAATAGTCGAGATCGTGGTAGTGAATTTCGCCGCGCTCGTGCGCCGAAACCACGTCGCGCGGCAGCAGATGCTGGCGGGCATAGTGTTTGGCGACGATACCGGCCAGCAGATCGCGCTGGGTGGGGATCACTTTACTGTCTTTGTTGGCGTTTTCATTGAGCAGGGCGGAGTTGGTCTGCTCCACCAGGCCACGGATCTCCTGGTTCAGACGACCGCGCTTCTCGCGCTGCACGTCGCGATCGTGGCGGTACTCAATGTAGGCGCGCGCCAGCTGCTTGTAGGGTCCTGCCATCAGCTGGTTCTCAACCGCGGTCTGGATTTCGTTAATATCGACCTGGCTGCGTTCATTCATCTGGCTGCTAACGACTTCTGCGACGGTGGCGCAGTAATCTGCGTCATCGACTCCCGCTGCTTTAGCTGCACGCAGAATGGCTTCCTGGATGCGCTCTGATTTAAACGGCACTTTACAGCCATCACGTTTCATCACATGCGGTGTCATGATCACTCCATTTTTAAAAACAGGTTATCCACAGAGGTGGAGAAGTATTCACCGGACGCATTTCCCGCCAGGCCAAAGACTTCCCGCGTTCCCAGCTCGTGTTATCCACAATTCCGGCCAGCGTAAGCGCCGTCTTGTTGTTGGAATAGTAGACGATAAATACAAGATGTTGGGTCGGCGTGCATTTTAAGTGCTACATATAGTGATTTGCATCAAACATGTTTGCGATTTATTTGATTCAGAACAAAGTAAAAAGACGAGAGTACAAACGACGGGCGCTTCAGAGATTGTAAAGGTGGAAGAGAAAAATCTGATTAATTATTCAACAAAAACAGTAAAGTAAGCCGGGTGCAGGGCTGCACCCGGCAGGACGGTTACTGTTGCAACCACCAGACGGCTTCAAACGGACGCAGCGACGTCGTTTGCGGTGTCGGGTAGTTACTCATCAACACCTGCAACTTATCGCTGAGAAGGTCTGTCTGCCATTCCTGAGGCGTATTACTCAGGTTCGCCGCAACGATCAGGGTCTGTCCCTGCCACTGGCGACGGTAGCACCAAAGAGAAGGGTGTTCCGGCAGGAGATCCTCATAATCCCCCCACGTCAGCACCGGCAGGGTTTTGCGCAGGCTAATCAGCGACTGGTAGGTAAAGAAGACGGAATCCGCATCGTCCAGCGCCGAGCGGGCGTTCACGGTTTCGTAGTTATCGCAGACGCCAATCCACGGTTCGCCCTCGCTAAAGCCCGCATTGTGCGATGCGTCCCACTGCATTGGCGTGCGACCATTATCCCGGGACTTACTCGCCAGAATCGCCAGTAATTCATCCGGATCGCGGCCGTTGGCGCGCAGTTCGGCGAACATGTTCAGGCTTTCCACGTCGCGGTAATCGGTGATGCGGCTGAAGTGCGGGTTCGTCATCCCCAGCTCTTCGCCCTGATAGATATACGGCGTGCCCTGCATACCGTGCAGCACCATGCCGAGCATTTTCGCGGCGTGAACCCGGTATTCTCCTTCGTCACCGAAGCGCGACACGATGCGCGGCTGGTCGTGGTTACACCAGAACAGCGCGTTCCAGGCTTTGTTATGCATCCCCTGCTGCCAATGGCGGAAGAGGGTTTTCAGCGCCACGAAGTCCGGCTTCGCCTTCGTCCACTTTTCGCCGCCGGGATAGTCCACCTTCAGGTGGTGGAAGTTAAAGGTCATCGACAGCTCGCGGCCATCGAGAGAAGCATACTGCTGGCAATTCTCCAGCGAGGTGGAGGACATCTCGCCTACCGTCATCAGGTTGCGCGGGGTAAAGACGTCGCGGCTCATCTCCTGCAGATATTCATGGATGCGCGGCCCGTCAGTGTAGAAGCGGCGACCGTCACCCGTCTCGTCATTCGGGAAATCCTGATCTTTCGAAATCAGGTTAATGACATCGAGACGCAAGCCGTCGACGCCGCGGTCGGCCCAGAACTCGCACACCTTTTTCAGCTCGGCGCGCACCGCCGGATTTTCCCAGTTGAGGTCCGCCTGCTCCGGCGCGAACAGGTGCAGGTAATACTGCTCGCTCTCCGCGTGCCAGCGCCATGCGTTGCCGCCAAACTTGGAGCGCCAGTTGTTGGGCAACTGCTCAGGCGTGCCGTCGCGCCAGATGTAGAACTGGCGGTACGGGCTCGCTTTGTTCAGCGATTCGCGGAACCAGGGGTGCTGGGTTGAGGTGTGGTTGAACACCATATCCAGCACGATGCGAATGCCGCGCTGGTGCGCTTCGGCGACCAGTTCGTCGAAATCATCCAGCGTGCCGTACGCCGGGTCGATGGCGGTGTAATTCGCCACGTCGTAGCCGTTATCCACCTGCGGGGAGATATAAAACGGCGTCAGCCAGATGGCGTCGATGCCGAGGGTTTTCAGGTAGTCCAGACGCTGCGTCACGCCGCGTAAATCGCCGGTGCCGCTGCCGGTGGTGTCCTGGAAACTCTTGGGGTAAATCTGGTAGATAACGCCGTTTTGCCACCAGTGAGGAAGGGTATTCATAGTGTGTTCCTGCAAATGCGAAGGGGCGCAACTGCGCCCCGAAAGAGAGAGATTAAACAATCTGCAGCGAGCCCTGACGGAACTTACGCTGATAAACCACGGTAGTCAGCGCCATTGGGACGATAATCGCGATGGCCATTGCCAGGGCGAACACCTGCCAGTAAGCGGGCTGGATGGAGAGGATGCCCGGCAGGCCGCCGACGCCAATCCCGTTTGCCATTACGCCATTCAGTCCGCACACCAGGCCCGCCAGACCGGAACCGATCATCGCGCAGAGCATCGGGAAGCGGTATTTCAGGTTGATACCGTACATCGCCGGTTCGGTGACGCCGAGGTAGGCGGAGATGGCCGCCGGAACGGAGATCTCGCGTTCGTTGTGCTTGCGGCTGACGATGATGATGCCGGTCACCGCGGACGCCTGAGCAATGTTAGACAGGGCGATAATCGGCCAGACCGGCGTGCCGCCGAGGCTCTGGATCATCTGCATATCAATGGCCAGCGTGGTCTGGTGCACGCCGGTGATCACCAGCGGGGCGTACAGGAAGCCAAACAGCGCGGCGCCAATCGGGGCGAAGCTGCCGGTCATCAGGTGACGCACCGCGAAGGCCACGCCGTCGCCAATCATGCGGCCAAACGGACCGATAAAGGCATGCGCCAGGAAGACCGCCAGAATCAGCGAGCACACCGGCACCACCACCAGATAAAGGTAATCCGGCACGATGCGCTTCAGTCGGGTTTCAATAAAGCCCAGCGCCAGCCCCGCCAGCAGGGCCGGAATGACCTGCGCCTGATAGCCCACTTTGGCGATGGTAAACAGGCCGAAGTTCCACACCTCAGGCACCTGCTGACCAAGTAAGTAAGCGTTCATTAACTGCGGAGAGACCAGCGTGACGCCGAGTACGATACCGAGGATCGGCGTACCGCCCATCTTGCGCACGGCGGACCAGCAGATCCCGACCGGCAGATAGAAGAAGATCGCCTCGCCAATCAGCCACAGGAAGTCGTACACGGTTTTCAGCGCCGGATACATCTGCGCCAGGGTTTTGCCGTCGCTCATCGGCACGTCGCCGATGACGTTACGGAAGCCTAAGATCAAGCCTCCGCTGATCAGCGCTGGCAGCAGCGGGAAGAAGATCTCCGCAAAGTGGGAAATCAGTTGCTCGTGCCACTTCATGTTCTGGCGTGCGGCCTTCTTCGCCTGCTCTTTATCGGCGGAGGAGTGCCCGGTCGTTGCCAGCAGAGCCTGATAGTAATCGCCCACTTCGGTACCAATCACGACCTGGAACTGACCGGCGTTGGTGAAGCAGCCTTTAACCATGGAGAGTTCTTCAATGGCCTTCGGGTTGGCTTTGGCCGGATCGTTCAGCACGAAGCGCAGGCGGGTAATGCAATGGCTGACGGTAGCGATGTTTTCGCGGCCGCCGACCAGGACGATCAACTGATCGATATCTGCTTGTTTGACTTTACTCATCATGAAACCTCATGACAGATGGTGAGGGGGGGTAATGACCTGAGCGCAAGCCTACTCCTTCAGCGTGACGGCGAAAATGGGAACGTTCCCGAAATTGGGCGAAGATCACAATAAACCGTTGAGCGGGGGTTAAGAAAGGTGGGCAGGAATAACGATCTGACGCGGCTCAGCGCGCCCGTTGATCTGCTCGATCAGCTGCGCGGCGGCCTGTCTGCCGGACTCGGCATAACCCGGGTCGACGGTAATAATTTCCGGGTGCAAAAACTTCATCAGCGGCGTGCTGCCGACGCTCGCCACCTGCAGGTTATCGATACGCTGCTCCTGAAGATATTTACTCGCGCCCAGCGCCAGCGTATCCGTGGCGCACACCAGCGCGGTGGTTTGCGGCGTCAGGACGCTGGCGACCTGCTCGTAGCCCTGCTTCATGCCCAGCCCCGGCAGGGAGGCCACGGCGGAGAGGTTGTGCTTTTTGCAAAAGGCCAGATAGGCCTCATGGCGGCGCTTGCCGGTGGTGACGTCCGCGTGCGGTACGCCGAGGAAGCTGATGTGGCGATGGCCTTCGTCAAACAGGCGCTGCATCAGGGTGATAATCGCGCCCTCGTCGTCATAGCAGACGGAGGCAAAACCGTGGGCATCGCGCGCCAGCAGCACCAGCGACGGCTGCCAGGGTTTTAGCATCTCATCTTTGATGCCGGTAAAGCCGAACAGCACCACGCCGTCAATGTTGCGTCGCTGGAGCATACCCAGATGTTCTTCCACCAGCTGTGGCGAGAACTGGCTCTCCATCATGATCGGGTCATATCCCTGCTCATAGAAGGCGGGCAGCATGGTCTGCACGGCGAGGTTTTCAGACAGAGAATCCAGACGCGAGACAATGATGGCGACCACTTTGTCACTCTGCCCGCGCATGGCGCGCGCGGAGCGGGAAGGGGAAAAACCGTGCTGATTCATGACCGCCTCAACGCGCTCGCGGGTGCGTTCGCTGACGCCGCTTTCGTTGTTCAGCACGCGTGAGACGGTTGATTTCCCCACGCCGCTTAAACGCGCGATGTCTTTAATCGTAAGGCGGTTCTGCATGCTGTATTCCCTGTAACAACGACAAAATGGTCAATTGAGCCTAATGCTATAGCGCGATTTCGCTATGGGCAAAGTCTGGTTTACGTTCGGTTTATTTGCAGGGGGGTATAATACCGCCCGAATCGTCACAAAGGGTACGCTTAAATCCTTATACTGCGCGGCGACACCCTACTTTTTACTTACCGGAGGCTTCATGGATCCCGATCCCACACCTCTCCTGAACGGGAGAATGCGTTCTTTCCGGTAAGCCAGCCTGTTGCTGACTCACCGGTGATGTGAGGCAGCAACGTCCCAAACGTTCCTGCTTGAAAAATTGAGTGCCTCTCAGGTACGGCTTTGCCACGCCTGAAGGAAAAGCTGCGTCCGCGTTTGCGGATGCGGAGGAATGACTATGTTTAAAAATATCACCCGGCAGCTGCAGGCCCTGCTGAGCCGCCACCTGCCACACCGTCTTGTTCAGCGCGACCCGCTGCCCAATGCCAAAAATATGGCGGGGGCGGCGATCCCCGCGTCCCTGACCGAACGCTGCCTGAACGTGGCGGCGATGGATGAAAACGAAGTCTGGCGCGCTTTTGGTGGGCACCCGGAAGGGCTGAACGCGGCAGAAGTGGAAAAAATCCGCGCCGTGCATGGCGATAACCTCATTCCGGCGCAAAAGCCGTCTCCGTGGTGGGTGCATCTGTGGCTCTGCTACCGCAACCCGTTTAACCTGCTGCTGACCGTGCTCGGCCTCATCTCCTACGCGACGGAAGATCTGTTTGCCGCAGGGGTGATTGCCCTGATGGTGGGCATCTCCACGCTGCTGAACTTTATTCAGGAGGCCCGCTCCACCAAAGCGGCGGACGCCCTGAAGGCGATGGTCAGCAACACCGCGACCGTCTCGCGCGTGATCAACGATCTCGGCGAAAACGCCTGGGTGGAATTGCCTATCGACCAGCTGGTGCCAGGGGATCTGGTGAAGCTGGCCGCGGGGGACATGATCCCGGCGGATTTACGCATCATCCAGGCACGCGATCTCTTCGTCGCGCAGGCCTCCCTGACCGGCGAATCCCTGCCCGTTGAAAAGGTGGCGCGCAGCCGTGACCCGCAGCAGATGAACCCGCTCGAATGCGACACACTGTGTTTTATGGGCACCACGGTCGTCAGCGGCACCGCGCAGGCGATAGTCACCGCCACCGGGGGCAACACCTGGTTTGGTCAGCTTGCCGGGCGCGTCAGCGAGCAGGAGAGCGAGCCGAATGCCTTCCAGAAGGGGATTGGCCGCGTCAGTATGCTGCTGATCCGCTTCATGATGGTGATGACGCCGATCGTGCTGCTGATCAATGGCTACACCAAAGGCGACTGGTGGGAAGCGGCGCTGTTTGCGCTCTCCGTGGCCGTCGGCTTAACGCCGGAAATGCTGCCGATGATTGTCACCTCTACGCTGGCGCGCGGGGCGGTGAAGCTCTCTAAACAGAAGGTGATCGTCAAACACCTCGACGCCATTCAAAACTTTGGCGCGATGGACATTCTCTGCACCGATAAAACCGGCACCCTGACGCAGGACAAAATCGTGCTGGAGAACCACACTGATATCTCCGGCAAAACCAGCGAGCGCGTGCTGCACAGCGCGTGGCTGAACAGCCATTACCAGACCGGGCTGAAAAACCTGCTCGACGTCGCGGTGCTGGAAGGGGTAGATGAAGAATCAGCCCGCACGCTCTCCGGCCGCTGGCAGAAGGTGGATGAGATCCCGTTCGACTTCGAGCGCCGCCGCATGTCGGTGGTGGTGAGCGAGCAGACGGATGTGCATCAGCTGATCTGCAAAGGGGCGCTGCAGGAGATCCTCAACGTGTCGACGCAGGTTCGCTATAACGGCGACATCGTGCCGCTGGACGACACCATGCTGCGCCGCATCAAGCGCGTCACCGACAACCTGAACCGTCAGGGGCTGCGCGTGGTGGCGGTGGCGAGCAAGTTCCTGCCGGCGCGCGAGGGGGACTATCAGCGTATCGACGAATCCGATCTGATCCTCGAGGGTTATATCGCCTTCCTCGATCCGCCGAAAGAGACCACCGCACCGGCGCTCAAAGCGCTGAAGGCGAGTGGTATTACCGTGAAAATCCTCACCGGCGACAGCGAGCTGGTGGCGGCGAAAGTGTGCCACGAGGTGGGGCTGGACGCGGGTGACGTGGTGGTCGGGAGCGAGATTGAACATCTCTCCGATGACGAGCTGGCGAAGCTTGCCCAGCGCACCACGCTGTTTGCCCGCCTGACGCCGATGCACAAAGAGCGTATCGTCACCCTGCTTAAGCGCGAAGGGCACGTGGTGGGCTTCATGGGCGACGGCATCAACGATGCGCCCGCTCTGCGTGCGGCGGATATCGGTATCTCCGTAGACGGAGCGGTCGATATTGCCCGTGAAGCGGCGGATATCATTCTGCTGGAAAAAAGCCTGATGGTGCTGGAGGAGGGCGTCATCGAAGGGCGCCGTACCTTTGCCAATATGCTCAAGTACATCAAGATGACCGCCAGCTCCAACTTCGGTAACGTTTTCAGCGTACTGGTGGCGAGCGCGTTTCTGCCGTTCCTGCCGATGCTGCCGCTGCACCTGCTGATCCAGAACCTGATGTACGACGTGTCTCAGGTGGCGATCCCGTTTGATAACGTGGACGACGAGCAGATCCAGAAGCCGCAGCACTGGAACCCGGCAGATCTCGGGCGCTTTATGCTGTTCTTTGGCCCGATCAGCTCCATCTTCGACATTCTGACCTTCTGCCTGATGTGGTTTGTGTTCCACGCCAACACCCCGGAACACCAGACGCTGTTCCAGTCCGGCTGGTTCGTGGTCGGGCTGCTGTCGCAGACGCTGATTGTGCATATGATCCGCACGCGCCGCATTCCGTTCATCCAGAGCCGTGCCGCATGGCCGCTGATTGTGATGACGGGCATTGTGATGGCGCTCGGCATCGCGCTGCCGTTCTCACCGCTGGCGAGCTACCTGCAGCTGCAGGCGCTGCCGCTGAGCTACTTCCCGTGGCTGGTGGCGATCCTCGCGGGTTACATGGTGCTGACGCAGATGGTGAAAGGATTCTATGCGCGTCGGTATGGATGGCAGTAAGTTATGTTTGCCGGGTGGCGGCTTCGCCTTACCGGGCCTACTCCCGAAACGTAGGCCCGGTAAGGCGAAGCCGCCACCGGGCAATAGCTTTCCTCCCAAATTCAACAACCTGTGATCTCCGTCGGCGCATTCGCTTGACGACAAAATGAGCGCATGTTAACAGAATGTTTTGCCTTTATTTGGCCCGTCAGATAAGGAACATTCATGTTACGGTACAGTCTCTTAACCGCCGGGCTGATGCTCGGCGCCTCTGCCTTTGCCGCCCCGGCAGGGGATCTCTCTTTAATGCCTTGGCCTGCGAAGGTCGAACGCCCGACGACCCAGGGCGCGCTGGTGCTCAGCAACAACGTATCCATTAGCGTCAGCGGGGACGATCTCGGTGACGCCGTCAACCGCCTTCGCCAGCGCATCGCCCTGCAAACCGGCTGGACGCTGCAGCCGCAGGCTGAAAAGCCAGACAAACCGACCATCCGCATCGCGATTGCCAAAAAGGTGAAGCCGCAGCCTCTGCCGGACAGCGACGAAAGCTATAAGCTCACGGTGGATGCCAACGGCGTGAACATCTCTGCCAACACCCGTTTCGGTGCCTTGCGCGCCATGGAAACCCTGCTCCAGCTGATGCAGAACGGGGCGGAAAATACCTCTCTGCCGTGGGTGACCATTGAAGATTCGCCGCGTTTCCCGTGGCGCGGGCTGCTGCTCGATTCGGCACGTCACTTTATCCCGCTGCCGGATATTAAACGTCAAATCGACGGCATGGCCGCGGCGAAGCTCAACGTGCTGCACTGGCATTTGACCGACGACCAGGGCTGGCGCTTCAGCTCGAAGCGCTACCCTAAGCTGACGCAGATCGCCAGCGACGGGCTGTTCTACACGCCTGAACAGATGCGTGAGGTGGTGCGTTACGCCGCCGAGCGCGGCATTCGCGTGGTGCCGGAGATCGACATGCCGGGCCACGCCTCGGCGATTGCCGTGGCCTACCCGGAGCTGATGAGCGCCCCGGGGCCGTACGCCATGGAACGCCACTGGGGCGTGCTGAAGCCGGTTCTCGATCCCACCAAAGAGGCGACTTACGCCTTTGCTGACGCGATGGTCAGCGAACTGACGGCGATCTTCCCCGATCCGTATCTGCACATCGGCGGCGACGAAGTGGACGACAGCCAGTGGAAAGCGAACCCGGCCATCCAGCAGTTTATGCGCGATAACAGGCTGGCGGACAGCCACGCGCTACAGGCTTACTTCAACCGCAAGCTGGAAACGATCCTTGAGAAGCATCACCGCCAGATGGTCGGCTGGGACGAGATCTACCATCCTGACTTACCGAAAAGCATTCTGATCCAGTCCTGGCAGGGGCAGGACGCGCTGGGGCAGGTGGCGCAGAACGGCTACAAGGGCATTCTGTCGACCGGCTTTTATCTCGACCAGCCCCAGTCCACCGCCTATCACTACCGCAACGAGATCGTCCCGCAGGGGTTAAACGGCGTGGATGTGATAGCCGACACCGACAGCGCCCAGAGCTGGGCCTTCTCCATGCCGCGCCTGAAGGGCAAGCCGGTGGAGGGGAGCTTCACCCTGGTGAAAGAGGATGCCGGCTGGCGCGGGTTTATTGATTTTGCCGGGAAATCGCGCCGTGCGGTGCAGAATATCGAGTGGCGCGATGACAGCCAGGTCACGTTTACCGTCGATACGTGGATGGGCGAAACGCGCCCGGTCGTCACCGTCGATAACGACAAACTTTCCGGTTATTTCCTTGTCGGGAATACGCGCTACCCGATTAGCGGCACGCGTCTGGACGACGTGCCGAAAGGCGTTCCGCCCGTCGTGCCGGACGTGGCGAACCAGGCCAACCTGCTCGGCGGCGAAGCGGCGCTGTGGGCGGAAAACGTGGTGGCGCCGGTGCTGGATATCCGCCTGTGGCCGCGTACGTTTGCGGTGGCAGAGCGGCTGTGGTCCGCGCAGGACGTCAACGATGTCGACAACATGTACACCCGCCTGCAGGCGATGGACAGCTGGTCGACGGTGTCGGTCGGGCTGCAGCAGCACACCCAGCAGCAGGTGCAGTTCACGCGCCTCGCCGGTAATGCCGACACCCTGCCGCTGCAGATCCTCGCTCAGGCCATTGAACCGGCGCAGTATTACACCCGTCAGCACCTGAAGTTCCAGGCCGGAAACTATCATCAGTTCGAGCCCCTCAACCGCTTCGCGGATGCGCTGAACGCCGAAAGCGCCACCGTGCGCCAGATGCACAAATGGGCGGACCGTCTGGTGAGCGATGCGGAAGACACGGAAAGCGCTGACGCCCTGCGCCACGTCTTTAACCGCTGGCAGAGCAACACCAGCGACGCGCTGGCCTTAAGCGAAAACAGCTATCAGCTGAAGGCAATGAAGCCGGTGATCCAGGAGGTGGATAAGCTCGCCTCCATTGGCCTGCGCCTGACGGATCTGGTGGCGCGTCAGGGCACGCTGGATGACAAAGAGATCGCCTCGATTCAGAGCGAGCTGGATAACGCGGCGAAGGTGCAGGACGAAGTGGTGATTGCGGCGGTCTATCCGCTGGAGACGCTACTGAGAGCAACGCGGAATCAGTAGCAAAACGCCCGGTGGCGCTACGCTTACCGGGCCTACGTGACGTGTAGGCCCGGCAAACGCAGTGCCGCCGGGCGTAAAGGCAACTCAGTTCTTCAATACCCACGCCTCTTTCCAGTGTGTGCCGACGCCCGGCTCATACTGGTTAGCATACGGGCTGTACTGCACGCAGTAGCCGCTGTACGGGAATGGCTTACATTCGTAGGTCTTACCGTCTTTAGGCTGCAGCACCACGGTACCGGCCTGGTAAGAGGCGATATTGTCCGGGAAGATAAAGTCGTGATGCCCGGTGCTATCCGCAGCGGCATCGCTCTCCAGCATCAGGTTCAGGACGTCCTGAGCGAACAGCGTGCCGTCTTGATTGGTCGCGTAGTATTTCAGCATATGGTGGCCCGCGGTCACGTCATTCAGCGTCATGGTCACGTCCTGGCTGGCGTTATTCATGTCCTGCTTCAGATACCCTTTTTCCGCACCGCTGTGGTTCATCACGTGCGCTTCAAAATTCACGTTACCGTGGGTATTCACGTGGAAAGTCACGGTCGCATTGCCATGTTCAATTTTGCTGTATTGCAGACCGGAAACGGCGATGGTCTCGCTCACCTGCGCCTTCTGCTCTTCATAAGAGATGGCAACGGACTGCAGCGTGCTGCCGTCTTTCACGAAGACGCTGTTCGCGCCGTGAACCGGACTGATTTCACCGGCCTCATCCTTCACGCCGACGCGCACGTCGTGCTGCGCGGTGTTGATCTTCTGCGCCAGATCGTAAGACCACTGGTTAGCATCGCCTTGTTCAGCAGAGCCGATGGTCATCTCGGTACGCATGGAAGTCACTTCACCGTGGGCGTCGAAGAAGCGAGCAATCACCTTGTCGCCCGCGTTCAGATTGTTACCGGCTATCTGGCCGCTCAGGGTTTTGCTCCACTCAGAAACGACGGCAGGCGTTTCGTCTGGCGTGACGTTGCCGCCATTTCCGAAATCAACGTCAATTGCCTGATAGAAGCTATTTGAGGTATCCGCAATTTCCCACACGCCGTAAATAACCTGATAGCCCGTACGCTCGGGGACATTACAGGTCATGGATTTTGTCATGGCCGGTGCCTGACCATTTCCGTTAATGGTACAGAACGGCGTTAATTCAAACTGGTCGCGGGTCAGGGGTTTATTCGGGTCCCAGTTTTGTTTGGTGATGTAATAGCGCCAGTTGGTGGTTTTATGCGGGGCGGTATGGTGCCAGACGAAGTCATGTGGACCTGCCGTCATGGGATTTTTGGTCCATGCGTTGAGACTCTGCTTATCAAGCTGGGAGTAGTTGGCAATGCCTGCGCTGGCGAGCTGGCCGTCAGGGGGCATGGCGCCGGTCGGGAAACCGGAGGTTTTTTCTACGCTCTGTGGCTCATACTGTACGGAGCCGCAGTCAATATTTTGACCCAGCTTACACATATAAGCGCGACTGGCAGGGGATTCTATATATCCATGTGCAAGTGCTGAAGACGCAACCGTTAATGTGGCAACGGCCAGCGCAATTTTAGAGAGTTTCATTTTTCGTCCATTAATTAGAATATAACAAAGCAGCGTCAGTCTATTAATGGACAGCACAGGACGTCATTCAGTACCGGGAGTAAAAATGGTCGAAATAAAAAAGGCAGCCTCAGCTGCCCTCTAAATATTGAAATGCATTAACGACGAACGGCAATCGCTTCGATTTCAATTTTCACGTCTTTTGGCAGACGCGCCACTTCCACACAGGAGCGCGCCGGGAAGGTGGCGTTATGCTCGGTGAAGAACGCTTCGTAAGTGGCGTTAACGGTCGCGAAATCGTTCAGATCTTTCACGAAAACGGTGGTTTTCACGATATCACCCACTTTCAGGCCAGCAGATTCAACGATAGCCTGCACGTTTTCCAGCGACTGACGCGCCTGCGCCGCGACATCTTCCGGCACCGCGCCGGTTTTTGGGTTTACGGGGATCTGACCTGAAGTGATGATCATGCTGCCCAGATCAACGCCCTGAACGTAAGGGCCGATAGCGGCTGGTGCATTTTCCGTCGCGAGTACTTTGCTCATGTTTTCTCCAGAATTACAGCGTTAAGAATGTTCCCGGCCATTATAACAGCCGGGATTTCATTACCAACCTCAATTAGTTGGCCAGCACCACATAATGAGAAAACTCTTTTTCGCAGTATTTGCATTTGAGCGCGATGTCATCGGCGCGTTTTTTCACTGCAAAGCTGGAGGAAACCGGCTCAGCATGACTGATGCAGTTGCTGTTCGGGCAGACCAGCACGTTTTCGATGCGATCCGGCAGGCTCGGGCGGGATTTGCCGACCACTTCATACTCGTCGATGCGGTTGACGGTAGCGTCCGGCGCGTAGAGCGACAGCTGGTTAACCTGCTCGTCGGTCAGGAAGGTGTTCTCGATTTTAATCAGGTCCTTGCGGCCCATCTCGCCCGACGGCAGGTTCAGGCCGATGGTGATGCGCTGGTCAGTTTCAGTCAGTTTGAACAGCGTCAGCAGCTTAAAGCCCACCTGCGCAGGGATGTGGTCAATCACGGTGCCACGCTTGATGGCTTCAACCTGGAGTTTGTTATCGTGTGTCATGGTCGTCTCCCCTTACAGAGCTAATTCGCGATTCAGAACCAGTGCCAGTAACGCCTGGCGGGCGAAGATGCCGTTTCCGGCCTGCTGGAAGTACCAGGCGTGCGGCGTTTTATCCACGTCTGTAGTGATCTCATCGATGCGCGGCAGCGGGTGCAGCACCTTCATGTTGTCGCGCGCGCCTTCCAGGTCGCTGGCGCGCAGCACGAACTGCGCCTTCACGTTGGCGTATTCGGACGGGTCCAGACGCTCTTTCTGCACGCGGGTCATGTACAGAATATCCACGTGGCTCATCACCTCTTCGATGCTGGCATGCAGGCTCCACGCAATGCCTTTCTCATCCAGCATGTCGAGGATGTACTGCGGCATTGCCAGCGCGTCCGGGGCGATGAAGTAGAAGCGGTTGCCGTTAAATTTCGCCAGCGCCTGGGTCAGGGAGTGAACGGTGCGGCCGTATTTCAGGTCGCCAACCATGGCGATGTTCAGGTTCTCAAGCGTGCCCTGGGTCTCCTGAATGGTGAACAAGTCCAGCAGCGTCTGCGTTGGGTGCTGGTTGGCACCGTCACCGGCGTTCAGCACCGGAATGCCGCCGGAAAACTCGGTCGCCAGACGCGCCGCGCCCTCCTGTGGATGACGCATCACAATTGCGTCGACGTAGGTGCCGATCACTGAAATGGTATCCGCCAGGGTTTCGCCTTTTTTACCCAGCGACGTGTTGCTGCTGTCCGAGAAGCCCACCACGCTCGCGCCCAGGCGGTGCATGGAGGTCTCAAAGGAGAGGCGGGTGCGGGTTGAGGCTTCAAAGAAGCAGCTCGCAATCACCTTGTGCTTTAGCAGCTCCGGTTGCGGATTGGCCTTCAGTTTTGCCGCGGTTTCCAGAACCAGTTCCAGCTCTTCGCGGCTGAGGTCGTTTATGGAAATGATGTGTTTTTGATAAAGCGGATTCATGTTTATCTCCTGACGCCGGGCAAAAAAAAGCCCCTCAAATGAGGGGCTCTGGGAATAGGTTTAGCAACGGGAAGAAAAACGGCAGGCCAGCGTCTGATTTCAGACGCGGTAAGACGTTATGTCGTACACGCTTGACCATGCTTCCTCCCGGCAAATTGTCGGGCATTATACGCAGCTCGCTTTTCGGATCAAGCGATTTAATGCACGCTTTACTCAATGCAAACGGTTCTTTATGAATATTAATTCGTTCTGAGTAAATAATTAATTTGCTTATGCACCAGCGCGGTGCGCTTCACCACCCGGGGGGCGACCCAGACAATACTGCTGCCGGCCACCACGCCTAATATTTCCGGAAGCTGGTGATAATCCAGAATACGCGCCACCGCGCGGCCATATCCGGCGACGGTATGGACAAGGATAAACTCGCTATTATGCTCGACGCTCACCACCATTTCCGAAACGGTACGTGCGGCGTCAGGGGCAGGGCGCAGTTGAGGATTCAACGAATAAATCTTTAGCCCTTTGGCATTTCGAATTTTTATGACTCCGAGCAACTTCAGCAATCGCGAAACGGTCGACTGGCTGATGCTGTCAAACCCTCTCTCCTGCAGGTCGCGGCGAATCTCTTCCTGCGAAAGATAACTCTTTTCGGCGATCAAACGCTGACACACCGTGAGCTGCAGTTGTTCTTTGGGAGAGTACTCTTCGTAATCCATCATGTTTCCCATATCAGTTCCCGAAATAACCGGTGACACCGCACCGATCCGTAGGCCGGATAAGCGCAGCGCCATCCGGCAAATTACAACAACGCCCCCAGACTTAACGCCACCATAATCACCACCGTCAGGATCGCCAGCAGCGGCGCCACCCATTTCAGATAGCGCACGTAGGGCACCCGGGCGATAGCCAGCCCGCCCATGACCACCGCTGAGGTCGGCGTGACGAGGTTTACGATGCCGGAGGCCGACTGGTAAGCCGTGACCACCAGGTCGCGGTTGACGTTAGCGAAATCGGCAAGCGGTGCCATGATCGGCATCGTCAGAACGGCCAGGCCGGATGAAGAAGGCACAAGAAACGACAGCACGACCTCCAGCCAGTACATCACGTTGATAAACGCCACCGTGGACAACCCGCTGACCAGCCCTTCCGCGCTGTGCAAAATGGTGTGGGTAATCATGCCCTTATCCATGATGACTACGATACCGCGCGCGATGCCGATAATCAGCGCGACGCCCAGCAAATCTCGCGCGCCGTTGATAAACGTCGACGTCAGCTCCTCTTCGCTCATGCGGGCAATCAGGCCGACGAGAATCGCGCTGGCGAGAAATACTGCGGAGATCTCCGCCATCCACCAGCCCAGCACCGCCACGCCGTAAATCATCACCCCAAAGGCGAGGGCAAAAATCACCAGGATGATTTTGCGCACCGGGGTGAATTCCAGCGACTGTTCGCCTTTGTTGCCGAGGAAATGGGCGAGGTTCTCTTCCTGCTTGTCTGCAACGATCGACTGCGAGGGATCCTTGCGCACCTTGCGGGCGTAGCGCATGACCCACGCTACGCAGATGATCCAGCCGATGACCAGCAGCGCCACGCGCAGGGCGATGCCGTTGGTAAAGGGGATCCCGGCGGCGTTGGCGGCGATGACCGTGGCAAACGGGTTAATGGTGGAACCCAGCGTGCCTATCCCCGCGCCGAGCAGCACGGTGGAGGCGGCGACAACCGGATCGAACCGGGCAGCCAGCATCACCGGCACCAGCAGGGTGTAGAACGGCAGCGACTCTTCGGCCATGCCGTAAATGGTGCCGCCTGCGGCAAACAGCGCCATCAGGATCGGGATCATCCACTCCTCGCGTCCGCGCAGCCGGGTGGTAACACGCTCGATCCCGGCGTCAATCGCCCCGGTTTTGGTGACGATCCCGAGAAATCCCCCGATGATCAGGATAAACAGCGCTACGTCGATCGCCCCGGCCTGGCCGGAAACCGGATCGTACAGCCCGGCGATGGGTGCCATCAGGACGGAAACCAGCCCCTGCGGATGTGCCGCCACGTGCGCGTACGTTCCGGCAATCGGGACTTCTTTACCGAGGGTGTCGTTCATCGCCATCTGGTACTGACCGGCGGGAACGACCCAGCTCAGCGCCGCCACAACGGCAATCAGAAAAAAGAGAATGGTGTAAGCGGAGGGAAACTTAAACTTGCCCATGATGTTCTCCTTAAACCCGGCGCACCCGCGGCGCGCCGGGCGGTGATTAGTCGCCGAGTGTCGCCACCATGACCGCTTTAATGGTGTGCATGCGGTTCTCTGCCTCGTCGAAGACGATGGAGTTTGGTGATTCGAAGACCTCTTCCGTCACCTCCAGCCCCTTCAACCCGTACGCCATCTCGATCTCGCGGCCCACTTTGGTGTGCTCGTTGTGGAACGCCGGCAGACAGTGCATGAACTTGACGTTCGGGTTGCCGGTGGCCTTCATCACCTGGGCGTTAATCTGATACGGCTTCATCAGGCTGACGCGCTCGGCCCAGGCTTCCTTCGGCTCGCCCATGGAGACCCACACGTCGGTGTAGAGGAAATCGGTCCCCTGCACGCCTTCTTCCACGTCGTCGGTGAGGGTGATGCGCGCGCCCGTCTCTTTCGCAATGGCGCGGCACTGCTCAACCAGCCCCGCTTCCGGCCAGAAGGATTTCGGCGCGACGAGGCGGATATCCATCCCCATCTTGGCCGCGCCCACCATCAGGGAGTTGCCCATGTTGTTGCGCGCGTCGCCGAGATAGGCAAAGCTCAGCTCCGGCAGGGTTTTGCCCGGAGAGTGCTCCAGCATGGTCATCAGGTCGGCGAGGATTTGCGTTGGGTGGAACTCGTCGGTCAGGCCGTTCCACACCGGCACGCCTGCGTACTCGCCCAGCTCTTCGACGATGGCCTGACCATAGCCGCGGTATTCGATGCCGTCGTACATCCGGCCCAGCACGCGGGCGGTGTCTTTCATCGACTCTTTATGGCCAATCTGCGATCCGCTTGGGCCGAGATAGGTCACCTGCGCGCCCTGATCGAACGCGCCCACTTCGAAGGCGCAGCGGGTGCGGGTGGAGGTTTTTTCAAAGATCAGGGCGATGTTTTTCCCGACCAGGGTTTGCTTCTCGCGCCCGGCTTTTTTGGCGGCCTTGAGCTCAATGGCGAGGTCGATCAGGTACTGGATCTCCGCCGGGGTGTAGTCCAGCAGTTTCAGGAAGTTGCGGTTTTTCAGGTTGATGGTCATGGCTAAATCCTTCTTAAAATGAGTGTTCAGTTACGAATCAACGTGCCTTTCTCGCCCGCGAGGATCTCCGCGCCGTCGGCCAGCGCGCCAATCCCGGCAATGCCATTGCAGGCTTCAACGAACTCGCGGCAGGCGGCCACTTTCGGCCCCATCGATCCGGCGTCGAACTGCATGCCCCTGAGCAGTTCCGGTGTCACCTGCGCCAGCGGACGCTGGGTCGGTTTGCCCCAGTCGAGGTATACCGCGTCGGCATCGGTGAGGATCAGCAGGGCATCGGCTTCGATCTGGCGCGCCAGCAGGGCGGCGGAGAGGTCTTTATCGATCACCGCCTCAATGCCGCGATAGCCGTTGGCGTGTTCCACCACCGGTACGCCGCCGCCGCCGTTGCAGATCACCAGGTGGTCGCGCTGGATCAGCGCCGTGATGGCGTCGCTCTCGACGATGCGCTTCGGCTGCGGTGACGGCACCACGCGGCGGACGTAGCTGCCGTCGGCCTTAAACACCCAGCCTTTCTCCGCCGCCAGCGTTTTTGCCTGGGCTTCGCTGTAGACCGGGCCGATGTACTTGGTCGGGTTGCTGAAGGCCGGGTCGGCGGCGTCCACTTCCACCTGCGTGAGCAGAACGCTCACCTCCCGCTGCGGCAGGCTGTTTTTCAGCGCCTGCTGGAGCATGTAGCCGATCATTCCTTGGCTTTCGGCGCCGAGAACGTCCAGCGGGTAGGGCGTGACTTTGTCGTAGGCGCTGTTCTGCAGCGCCAGCAGCCCGACCTGCGGCCCGTTGCCGTGTACCAGCACTACGCGCCACTGCGCCGTCAGCCCGGCGATGGTGCGGGCGGCCTGCTCGATGTTCTGGCGCTGGATCTCCGCTTCAAGCGGCTCGCCGCGCTTGAGCAGCGCGTTGCCGCCCAGGGCCACAACCAGAGTGGGTTTTCGTTCCATGATGGCTCCTTTAAATTCCGTCGCGTTCCAGCGGACAGCTCATGCAGCGCGCGCCGCCGCGGCCGCGTCCGAGTTCATCGCCCGGGATGGGCAGCACGGTGATACCCGCTTTGTCGTACTTCTCGTTGGTCCAGACGTTGCGCTCGTAGCCGATCACCACGCCGGGGCGGATGGTCAGGACGTTATTGGCGTCGTTCCACTGCTCGCGTTCGGCCTCAAAGGCGTCGCCGCCGGTGGTGATCAGACGTACCTGGTTAATGCCGAGCGCTTTCTCGATGGCGTGCAGCAGGTCGGTTTCCTGGGTGCGCAGCAGGCCGCCGCGTCCGTCCGGGGTGAGCGTCCAGCACTGGGCGTCTTTGCGCACCACTTCCGGGTAGACGGAGAAGGTATCCACGTCGATGTGGGTCATGACGGTGTCGAGGTGCATGCAGGAGCGGTGTTTTGGCAGCTCAACGGCGATCACGCGCTCGGCCTGACGGTGTTTGAACAGGCTGTTGGCGAGAAACTCCACGCCCTGCGGTGTCGTGCGTTCGGACATGCCGATCAATACCGCGCCGCGGCCAATCACTAATACGTCACCGCCTTCTAAGGTGGCGTGGTCGTAATTAATATTCTCGTCGCCGAAATACTTAATAAAATCGCCGTCGGCGAACGCCGGGTGCCAGCGATATATTGCCCGCAGGTTGTTGGTTTCACGCTGACGGGCCGGTTTGGCCATTGGGTTAATAGAGACGCCGTTATAGATCCAGCAGGAGGTATCGCGGGTAAATAAATGGTTCGGCAGCGGCTTCATAATAAAATCATTCGCCGTGTGGGTATCCACCACCATATTTTTAATGGCCGCCGGAATTTCGCCGTAGGTTAATCCGCCGCTTAATCTGCGCGCCAGTTCACGGTGCGGCATATCCGCCAGCCAGCCGCGCACGTCGCCGGCAAAGGTAGGGCCGAGGCGGTAGTCTGAGATTTGCGTCTCCAGCAGCCAGGCTTTCGCCTCTGCAATATCAAGGGTTTGTGTCAGAAGGTCGGTCAACAGCAGGACTTCCACACCCTGCTCGCGCAGCGTGTTTGCGAAGATGTCATGCTCCTCACCCGCCCGCTCAACCGAGAGCACGTCATCGAAAAGCAGCTCCTGGCAATTCGATGGCGTTAAGCGTTTCAGACTTAAATTTGGGCGGTGCAGCATAACGCTACGCAATTGACCAATTTCAGAACCGACGTAATGCTTTTCCATAATTATTCCTTTAACTGTTTTTCAGAATAAAAAGGGCATGCGCCATGTGATGCATTTAATTTCATGGCGGCTAAGCTCAATTGATTTCGTAATTTATACTAGGCAGTTAAATAATCCGTATTGTGATATTGCTCACGCGAAAATGGATATTAAGCGGTTTGTTTTCATTTGCATGATTCGCATCAGATAATGATTAATTGGTTATTCTGGCGAGGTGAATAGCTAAGCATTATCCGTTGTCATTATTTGCAGTTGTTAGTGTTATGTAGAATTTCATGCTTTGAAGTATTTTGTTAAGCTGTTGATTTTAATTGTGTTTAAAGGCGACGGGGAATGGCTATGCAATATTGATAATTAACTATTTTTGGCTTAAGGAAAATCAATAAATATTTATTGAATTTAATAGCAAATTATCAAAGTGATAAAATGTGAAGCTGTAGCGAGTTTTGTTGTTAAGGCATGACGATCAGTAAGTTAGCGCAAGGCCGTGATAACGAAGAACTGAAGATATGCATAATGACTGCATAAATGCCTGCGAGGGCTTAACAGCAAATTAACACCATTCCCGATAAACATGCGTTCGCGCAAATCCCACCTAAAAAGGACTGGTATGGCAGACAGGATTCTCGTATAAAAGATGAAAATGAAACGTTGTTTTATATCGAGGGTTTTCTGATGATTATCGGCAACATCCACCATCTGCGCTCCTGGCTGCCTGACGAACTGCGACAGGCCATTGAGCACGTTAAAGCCCACGTCACCGACGCCACGCCGCTCGGTAAGCACGACATCAACGGCAACAGCCTGTTTTATCTGGTCTCTGAAGATACAACCCAGCCGTTCGCCGAGCGTCGCGCCGAGTTCCACGCGCGCTATCTGGATATTCAGATTGTGATGAAGGGTCAGGAAGGGATGACCTTCAGCACCCTGCCGCCCGGCACGCCGGACACCGACTGGCTGGCGGACAAAGACATCGCCTTCCTGCCGGAAGGCGAGCAGGAGAAAACCGTGGTGCTGAGCGAAGGGGATTTTGTGGTGTTCTGGCCGGGTGAGGTGCACAAGCCGCTTTGCGCGGTGGGGGCACCTGCTAAGGTCAGGAAAGTTGTGGTGAAGATGCTTGTAGAGTAACCCTTACCCCTCACCCTAACCCTCTCCCCACAGGGGAGAGGGGACTGCTCCGAGCCGTCTTTTCCCCTTCGCCCCACAGGGGAGAGGGCCGGGGTGAGGGGGGACAATATGTGATCCAGCTTAAATTTCCCGCACTCCCTCTGCATCTCTCATTTACCTGCGCTTTTCCTGCGTCATAGTATGATCGTTAATTTAATGAACGCTGTTCTATAATGTAGAACAAAATGATTCAGCAAGGAGATCTCATGCCGCAGTCCGCGTTGTTTACGGGAATCATTCCCCCTGTCTCCACTATTTTTACTGCCGATGGCCAGCTCGATAAGCAGGGCACCGCCGCGCTGATCGACGATCTGATCGCGGCAGGCGTTGACGGCCTGTTCTTCCTGGGCAGCGGCGGCGAGTTTTCCCAGCTCAGCGCTGCAGAGCGTAAAACCATTGCCCAATTTGCTATCGATCATGTCGATCGTCGCGTACCGGTCCTGATCGGCACCGGCGGCACCAACGCCCGGGAAACCATTGCGCTCAGCCAGCACGCCCAGCAGGCGGGGGCGGACGGCATCGTGGTGATCAACCCTTACTACTGGAAAGTGTCGGAAGCGAACCTGATCCGCTATTTCGAGCAGGTGGCGGACAGCGTCACGCTGCCGGTGATGCTCTATAACTTCCCGGCGCTGACCGGGCAGGATCTGACCCCGGCGCTGGTGAAAACCCTGGCCGATTCGCGCAGCAACATCGTCGGCATCAAAGACACCATCGACTCCGTTGCCCACCTGCGCAGCATGATCCACACCGTCAAAGCCGCTCACCCGCACTTCACCGTGCTCTGCGGCTACGACGATCATCTGTTTAATACCCTGCTGCTCGGCGGCGACGGGGCGATTTCGGCGAGCGTTAACTTTGCTCCGCAGGTATCGGTGAATCTTCTGAAAGCCTGGCGAGATAAAGACGTGGCGAAAGCGGCTGAGTATCATCAGACCCTGCTGCAAATCCCGCAGATGTATCAGTTGGATACGCCGTTTGTGAACGTGATTAAAGAGGCGATTGTGCTCTGCGGCCGCCCGATCTCCACGCACGTGCTGCCGCCCGCGTCACCACTGGACGCGCCGCGCAAGGCGCAGCTGAAAACCCTGCTGCAACAGCTCAAGCTCTGCTGAGCCGGACGATAACCATGACCATCGAGAAGATTTTCACCCCACAGGACGATGCGTTTTATGCGGTGATCACCCACGCGGCGGGGCCGCAGGGCGCACTGCCGCTGACCCCGCAGATGCTGATGGAATCCCCCAGCGGCAACCTGTTCGGCATGACGCAGAACGCCGGGATGGGCTGGGACGCCAACAAGCTGACCGGCAAAGAGGTGCTGATTATCGGCACCCAGGGCGGCATCCGCGCCGGGGACGGACGCCCGGTCGCGCTGGGCTACCACACCGGGCACTGGGAGATTGGCATGCAGATGCAGGCGGCGGCGAAGGAGATCACCCGCAACGGCGGGATCCCGTTTGCGGCCTTCGTCAGCGATCCGTGCGACGGGCGCTCTCAGGGCACGCACGGCATGTTCGACTCCCTGCCGTACCGTAACGACGCGGCGATCGTGTTTCGCCGCCTGATCCGTTCCCTCCCTACGCGCCGGGCGGTGATTGGCGTCGCGACCTGTGATAAAGGGCTGCCCGCCACCATGATTGCCCTGGCCTCGATGCACGACCTGCCGACCATTCTGGTGCCGGGCGGGGCGACGCTGCCGCCAACCGTGGGGGAAGACGCAGGCAAGGTGCAGACCATCGGCGCGCGCTTTGCCAACCACGAACTCTCCCTGCAGGAGGCCGCCGAACTGGGCTGTCGCGCCTGCGCCTCGCCGGGCGGCGGATGTCAGTTCCTCGGTACGGCGGGCACCTCGCAGGTGGTCGCGGAAGCGCTGGGTCTGGCGCTGCCGCACTCCGCGCTGGCCCCGTCCGGACAGGCGGTGTGGCTGGAGATCGCCCGCCAGTCGGCGCGCGCGGTCAGCGAGCTGGATAACCGCGGCATCACCACGCGCGATATCCTCACCGACAAAGCCATCGAAAACGCCATGGTGATCCACGCGGCGTTCGGCGGCTCGACCAATTTACTGCTGCACATTCCGGCCATCGCCCACGCGGCGGGCTGCGCAATCCCGGACGTAGAGCACTGGACGCGCGTCAACCGTAAGGTGCCGCGCCTGGTCAGCGTGCTGCCCAACGGCCCGGACTATCACCCAACCGTGCGCGCCTTCCTCGCGGGCGGCGTGCCGGAGGTGATGCTTCACCTGCGCGATCTTGGCCTGCTGCATCTGGACGCCATGACCGTGACCGGCCAGACAGTCGGCGAAAACCTCGACTGGTGGCAGGCGTCCGAACGCCGGGCGCGCTTCCGCCAGTGCCTGCGTGCGCAGGACGGAGTGGATCCGGATGACGTGATCCTGCCGCCGAAGAAGGCAAAAGCGAAAGGGCTGACCTCGACGGTCTGCTTCCCGACGGGCAACATCGCGCCGGAAGGATCGGTGATCAAGGCCACGGCGATCGACCCGTCGGTCGTCGGTGAAGATGGCGTTTACCGCCACACCGGTCGGGCGCGGGTGTTTGTCTCAGAAGCGCAGGCGATCAAGGCCATCAAGCGGGAAGAGATCAAGCAGGGCGATATCATGGTGGTGATCGGCGGCGGGCCGTCCGGCACCGGCATGGAAGAGACCTATCAGCTTACCTCCGCGCTGAAGCATATCTCGTGGGGCAAGACGGTGTCGTTAATCACCGATGCGCGCTTCTCGGGCGTGTCGACGGGCGCCTGCTTCGGCCACGTGTCGCCGGAGGCGCTGGCGGGCGGGCCGATTGGCAAGCTGCGTGACAACGACATCATCAAGATAGCCGTCGACCGCCTGACATTAACGGGCAGCGTGAACTTTATCGGTACCGCGGACAACCCGCTGACGCCGGAGGAGGGCGCACGCGAGCTGGCAATGCGGCAGACGCACCCGGACCTGCACGCCCACGACTTTTTGCCGGACGACACCCGCCTGTGGGCAGCATTACAGTCGGTCAGCGGCGGCACCTGGAAAGGCTGTATTTATGACACCGATAAAATTATCGAGGTAATTAACGCCGGTAAAAAAGCGCTCGGCATTTAATTATTTTCACGCGATTGTCGTCTACGGAATATATTCCGTGGACGGCTTTTGCTTGTCTTTATTTTATCAACTTAAACAATGAGTTGTGATATATCGTTGGCGTCACAAAAGCAAAATAACGTAATTCAGAAATAAGATATGACCATTGCTGGTTAATTGAACAGCTCATTACACTCCATTAACACGATGTTGTAATTCAGCACACTAGATAAGGGTGTAATTCTGATGACGCAATTAACCATGAAAGACAAAATTGGCTACGGGCTGGGTGACACCGCTTGCGGCTTCGTCTGGCAGGCTACCATGTTCCTGCTGGCCTACTTCTACACCGACGTCTTCGGCCTGTCGGCGGGCATTATGGGGACGCTGTTTTTAATCTCACGCGTGCTCGACGCCGTGACCGACCCGCTGATGGGGCTGCTGGTCGACCGCGCCCGCACGCGGCACGGCCAGTTCCGCCCGTTCCTGCTGTGGGGCGCCATCCCGTTTGGCATCGTCTGCGTGCTGACCTTTTACACGCCGGACTTCTCCGCGCAGGGCAAAATCATCTACGCCTGCGTGACCTACATTCTTCTGACCCTGGTCTACACCTTCGTTAACGTGCCGTACTGCGCCATGCCCGGCGTCATCACCGCCGACCCGAAAGAGCGTCATGCTCTGCAGTCCTGGCGCTTCTTCCTGGCGGCGGCGGGATCGCTCGCCATCAGCGGCATTGCCCTGCCGCTGGTGAGCATCATCGGCAAGGGGGATGAGCAGGTGGGCTATTTCGGCGCCATGTGCGTGCTGGGCCTGACCGGCGTGGTGCTGCTCTACGTCTGCTTCTTCACCACCAAAGAGCGCTACACCTTTGAGGTGCAGCCGGGCTCGTCGGTGGCGAAAGATCTCAGGCTGCTGCTCGGCAACGGCCAGTGGCGGATCATGTGCGCGTTCAAGATGATGGCGACCTGTTCCAACGTGGTGCGCGGCGGGGCGACGCTCTATTTCGTCAAATACGTGATGGATCACCCGGAGATGGCGACCCAGTTCTTACTCTACGGCAGCCTCGCCACCATGTTTGGCTCGCTCTGCTCCTCCCGACTGCTGGGGCGCTTCGACCGCGTCACCGCCTTCAAGTGGATCATCGTCGCCTACTCGCTGATCAGCCTGCTGATTTTCGTCACCCCGGCGGAACATATCGCCCTGATTTTCGCCCTCAACATCCTGTTCCTGTTCGTCTTTAACACCACTACGCCGCTGCAGTGGCTGATGGCTTCTGACGTGGTGGACTACGAGGAGAGCCGCAGCGGGCGCCGCCTCGACGGGCTGGTGTTCTCCACCTACCTGTTCAGCCTGAAGATTGGCCTGGCGATTGGCGGGGCGGTGGTAGGCTGGATCCTGGCGTACGTGAACTACTCCGCCAGCAGCAGCGTGCAGCCGGTAGAGGTGCTGACCACCATCAAAATCCTGTTCTGCGTGGTGCCGGTGGTGCTCTACGCGGGCATGTTCATCATGCTGTCGTTCTACAAGCTCACTGACGCCCGCGTGGAGGCCATCAGCCAGCAGCTGATCAAGCACCGCGCGGCGCAGGGCGAGGCCGTTCCCGACGCTGCGACAGCCGCATCCCATTAACCGGAGGCACTATGCAAATCACTAACCCTATTCTGACCGGCTTCAACCCGGACCCGTCCCTGTGCCGTCAGGGCGAGGACTACTACATCGCCACTTCGACCTTCGAGTGGTTCCCGGGCGTGCGCATCTACCACTCCCGCGACCTGAAAAACTGGTCGCTGGTCAGCACGCCGCTGGACCGCGTGTCGATGCTGGACATGAAGGGCAACCCGGACTCCGGCGGCATCTGGGCGCCGTGCCTGAGCTACGCCGACGGCAAATTCTGGCTGCTCTACACCGACGTGAAGATTGTCGACTCGCCGTGGAAAAACGGCCGCAACTTCCTCGTCACCGCGCCGTCCATTGAGGGGCCGTGGAGCGAGCCGATCCCGATGGGCAACGGCGGTTTTGACCCGTCCCTGTTCCACGACGACGATGGCCGCAAATATTACCTCTACCGCCCGTGGGGGCCGCGCCACCACAGCAACCCGCACAACACCATCGTGATGCAGGAGTTTGATCCGCAGACCGGGACGCTCTCGCTCGCGCGCAAAACCTTGTTTACCGGCACGCCGCTCTGCTACACCGAGGGCGCGCACCTTTATCGCCACGCGGGATGGTACTACCTGATGGTGGCCGAAGGCGGCACCAGCTACGAGCACGCCGTCGTGGTGCTGCGTTCCAAAAACATCGACGGGCCGTACGAGCTGCACCCGGACGTGACGATGATGACCAGCTGGCACCTGCCGGAGAACCCGCTGCAGAAGAGCGGCCATGGCTCGATGCTGCAGACCCACACCGGGGAGTGGTTCATGGCCTACCTCACCAGCCGCCCGCTGCGCCTGCCCGGCGTGCCGCTGCTGGCCTCCGGCGGGCGCGGCTACTGCCCGCTGGGGCGCGAGACCGGCATCGCCCGTATTGAGTGGCGCGACGGCTGGCCGTACGTGGAAGGCGGCAAGCACGCGCAGCTGACCGTGAAAGGCCCGCAGGTGGCGGAGCAGCCTGCAGCCGTTCAGGGCAGCTGGCGGGACGATTTCGACGCCAGTTCGCTCGACCCGGAGTTGCAGACCCTGCGCATCCCGTTCGACGACACCCTCGGCTCGCTCACCGCGCGCCCGGGCTACTTACGGCTCTACGGTAACGACTCGCTCAACTCGACCTTCACCCAGTCGACCGTGGCGCGCCGCTGGCAGCACTTCACCTTCCGGGCCGAGACGCGGATGCAGTTCTCGCCGGTCCACTTCCAGCAGAGCGCGGGGCTGACCTGCTACTACAACAGCAAAAACTGGAGCTACTGCTTTGTGGACTACGAGGAGGGGCAGGGCAGAACGATTAAGGTGATCCAGCTCGACCACAACGTGCCGTCGTGGCCGCTGCATGAGCAGCCGATTCCGGTGCCGGAACATGCGGAGAGCGTCTGGCTGCGCGTGGATGTGGATACGCTGGTTTACCGCTACAGCTACTCGTTCGACGGCGAGACGTGGCACACCGTGCCGGTAACGTATGAGGCGTGGAAACTGTCGGACGACTACATCGGCGGGCGCGGCTTCTTCACCGGCGCGTTTGTGGGGCTGCACTGCGAGGACATCAGCGGCGACGGCTGCCACGCGGACTTCGACTACTTCACCTACGAGCCGGCATAACGGCTCAGGCCGGGTAGCCCAGCGCGCGTGACAGCTGGAGCCCGGCCTGCTGAAGCTGCTCGCGGAAATTAGCCAGCTCTGCGTCGTCCACGCGGGAGGTCAGCGTCGACAGGCTCAGGGCGGCGATGACGCGGGATTCGTGGTTCCACACCGGTACCGCCACGCAGCGCACGCCCTGCTCGTTCTCTTCGCTGTCCAGGGCGTAGCCCTGCTCGCGGGTCTGCGTCAGGGCGGTCATTAACGCTTCACAAGAGGCGAGGGTGGAAGGGGTATAGGTGGTGTACTGATAGCCCTCAAGCAGGGCGTTCAGCTCGGCCTCGCCCAGCCAGGCAATCAACACCTTGCCGATGGCGGTGGCGTGAACCGGCAGGCGGCGGCCGATGCGTGAATAGGCGATGGCGGCGAGCTTGCCTTCAATCTTCTCGATATAGACCCCTTCACGCCCGTCCAGGATCCCCAGGTGGGTGGTCTGCCCGGTCCGCTGGGACAGTTCCGTCAGCCAGCCTTTCGCCTTCTGGCGAATATCGATGGAGCCCACGACAAAATGGCCGCGCTCGACCAGCTTCATGCCGAGGCGATATTTGCCGTTCTCCGGGTTCTGATCGATATAGCCGTGAAGCTGCAGGGTTTTCAGCAGCGAGTGGAGGGTACTTTTGCTCAGCCCCATCAGTTTGCTGATGTCGGTGATCTTAAGCTCGGTGGCCTGCTCGTTGAACAGGTCGAGGATCTGCAACGCACGTTCAACAGACTGAATAATCGGCATAATGCTGGTATGTCCACGCTGGAATTAAGGCGAAAACGTACCTTTTTCGGGGTGAAAAATCAATTGAGTAGAGCGGGTTGTGGGAGAAAGGACATCAGTCCGCATCGTCGCCTGATTCGCCCGGCGGCGCTGCGCTTGCACGGGCCTACGGGTTGTGTAGGCCGGGTAAGCGCAGCGCCACCCGGCAAAAAGAGCGCGCAGTATCAATATCATTGCCGGTACGTCGTTTGGCTCAGTTCGGTATAGTCAGGTTTCTTGAAAATTCAACAGCAGAAACTGACTGTACCTTCCATAAGTTGTCTTCTTTAACCATGCAGTCTATGACTATGTGGTCCTGCTTTTTACCGAATGCAATGTATACGTTGACACAGACTGGATCGGTATCCCCGGCTATGGCTGTTACATTCTGCGGCCAGTCATCGCCGATGTATTGCGCTTTTAAAAATATATCGGCCTCGTAAAACTCTTCGTCTGCATAGCGAGGATCCTGCGCGTGACGGAGTTTTTTCATTGTTGATGCTGTGACATATTTATCTATTTCGTTTCCATCAGTAATGGGAAATACGTCTTTGTTGATTTGATTTACGTACCAGCTGTTAAATTTTACAGCACGCTCAATCGGGTCAGAAAGGCCAGCCGTTGCAGAGAAAGAAAATATTAAGAGAAGCGGTAAGATATTTTTCATATCAATAATGCCTGTAAAGGGTGATTTTTGGCTGTATCTTCCGATATGTCTGGCAGGGATAAAGGCTGTTCTATAATTTTCAATCCTCCGGCGCGGATAGCCGCGGCTACGGCGCGGACGCAGTACCCGGTACTTTTATGATGTGCGTGGCTGCGGGTATATGACACAGCTTCATGCTTATTCCATGACATAATTAATCCTTATTAACGAAATGCAGCAATAAGGAAATATTACGCCGATAATATACGGTGTTTTGTAATTGATAATGACCTGGTATTAACCATTATCTACTCAGTAAATAATGGTTCATAAAAACATAAATTCTTATTATGGTTAATGCCTATCTGAGAAAGCGTCAGTAAAATGTATTTTTCTGCCAGACGATAACGCTGTTGTCGTTTTTAGGGTTTTCTCCCTCTCCCCCGTGGGAGAGGGCACCAGACCGCAGAGGAGTCAATCACTCCCCAAGCGTCGCCACCATCACCGCCTTAATCGTATGCATCCGGTTTTCAGCCTGGTCGAACACGATGCTCGCCTTCGACTCAAACACCTCGTCCGTCACCTCCATCCCGCCGTGCAGGTCGAACTCTTTCGCCATCTGCTTGCCGAGCGTGGTCTGGTCGTCATGGAACGCCGGCAGACAGTGCAGGAACTTCACGTCCGGGTTGCCGGTGAGCGCCATCATCTGCGCGTTCACCTGATACCCACGCAGCAGCGCAATCCGCTCCGCCCACTTCTCTTTGGCTTCGCCCATCGACACCCACACGTCGGTATAGATAAAGTCTGCGCCCTTCACGCCCGCCGCCACGTCTTCCGTCAGGGTGATTTTCCCGCCGTGCTTCTCCGCCAGCGCGCTGCACTCCGCCACCAGGCTCTCTTCCGGCCAGCAGGCCTTCGGGGCCACCAGGCGCAGATCCAGCCCGGTCAGCGCCGCCGCTTCCAGCATCGAGTTGCCCATGTTATTGCGCGCATCGCCCGCGTAGACCAGCGTCATCTCGTTAAACGCCTTGCCCGGCAGGTGCTCCTGCATGGTCAGCAGGTCCGCCAGCAGCTGCGTCGGGTGGAATTCGTTGGTCAGCCCGTTCCACACCGGCACGCCCGCATACTGCGCCAGCGTCTCGACGACTTCCTGGCCATGGCCGCGATACTGAATGCCGTCGTACATCCGCCCGAGCACGCGCGCGGTGTCCTTAATTGACTCTTTATGCCCAATCTGGCTGCCGCTCGGCCCTAAATAGGTAACGCGTGCGCCCTGGTCAAATGCGGCAACTTCGAAAGAGCAACGGGTACGGGTCGAGTCTTTTTCGAAGATGAGCGCGATGTTTTTACCGGTAAGCTTCTGTACTTCCTTGCCCTTTTTTTTATCGGCTTTGAGCTGTGCGGCAAGGGTCAGCAGAGAAGTGAACTGTGCAGGGGTAAAGTCGAGCAATTTCAGAAAGTGTTTCTTGTACAGATCAGACATTTTATCCTCACATGGCGAACGCCACTTATTGAATTAAAATTCACTTTATATGTGTAATTATTCATTTGCAACCCCGTTTCACAAATCTTTCCAACAAAGGTGGAGGCAAACCCGTCCGTGTGTGAAAATAGAAGTATCTGCCGCACTTTAAAGAGGATTGAGCCATGGCAAACCCGGAATTACTGGAAGAGCAACGCGAAGAGACGCGTCTGATTATTGAAGAGCTGCTGGAAGACGGTAGCGATCCGGACGCGCTGTACACCATCGAGCACCATTTCTCTGCGGATGATTTCGACGCGCTGGAAAAAATGGCGGTGGAAGCTTTTAAACTGGGTTACGAAGTGACCGAGCCGGAAGAGCTGGAAGTGGAAGAGGGCGACACCGTCATCTGCTGCGACATCCTGAGCGAAGGCGCGCTGAAGGCGGAGCTGATCGACGCGCAGGTCGAACAGCTGATGAACCTGGCCGAGAAGTTTGACGTGGAATACGACGGCTGGGGAACCTACTTCGAAGATCCGAACGGTGAAGACGGCGAAGAAGGCGACGACGAAGATTACGTCGACGAAGACGACGACGGCGTGCGTCACTAAGTGATTCAGGCGGTGGCGCGCGCCACCGCTTTTTCAAGGCAGAACCATGGATTACCCGCAGATACTCGCCCCCGTACTCAACTTCCTCCAGTGCCCGACCCCGCAAGCATGGATTGATAAAGCCCGCGACCCGGCGAACCTGCCGCTGCTGCTCACCGACCACATGGTGTGCGAGCTCAAGGCCGCCCAGACCGCGCTGCTGCTGGTGCGTAAATACGTCGCCGACGAAAGCGGTGCCGACGCGCTGCTCGACTGGCTCAAACCCTACGAACAGTTCACCTTCCGCGACGGCCCGGAGCCGGACTTCATCGCCCTGCACAGGCAGATTGGCAAAAGCGTGATGCCCAAAACCGACGACCCGTGGGGCCAGGCGCTCATCGACAGCATGGTGCTGCTGATTAAAGAGGAGCTGCACCACTTCTGGCAGGTGCGCGAGGCGATGCTGGCCCGCGACATTCCGTACGTCAAAATCACCGCCAGCCGCTACGCCAAAGGGATGCTGAAGGACGTGCGCACCCACGAACCGCTGACGCTGATCGACAAGCTCATCTGCGGGGCGTACATCGAAGCCCGCTCCTGCGAACGCTTCGCCGCGCTGGCCCCGTTCCTCGACGACGACCTGCAGAAGTTCTATCTCGCGCTGCTGCGCTCGGAAGCGCGCCATTATCAGGACTACCTGACGCTGGCCCAGCAGGTGAGCGACGACGATATCTCACCGCGTATAAAGCTTTTTGGCGAAATTGAAGCCACACTTATCTCGACACCGGACCACGAGTTTCGCTTCCACAGCGGCGTGCCGGTGTAAACCGGCATAATTCAAGGATAAGGATGCGAGATGAATAAAACGTGGACCCGTATTGTGATTGTCGTCGTCGCGGCCGCCGCCGTGGCGTTCTGGGTATTCTTCGATAAGCAGCGCGCCCCCGAACACCGGATTGATACCACCCTCAACGCGATGCCCGCCTGGCAGGTGATTAAGGAGCAGGAGCCCGCGCTGCATCAGCGCATCCTCGACCAGATGGCCGCCCTGCAAAAAGCGGGCGAGCCGGAACAGCAGATTATCGACACCATCCAGCCGCAGATCCTGCATCTGCAGATGTCGCGCCTGCAGAACGCTCCGGACGCCAACGTAGTGAACTACATGACCATCAATATGGAGCAGACCGCCGCCATCCAGAAGGTGAGCGACGACGCCTGCTTCCGCTTCCTCTACCCAATGGTGAAGGGCGGTGTTAACCCGATGCGCATGCTGGATAAAGACCTGATGGCGCGGCGCATGCAGGCCGACGCCGACATGATGCGCGCGGCCTACGGCAAAAACCGCCACACCGTGACCCCGGCCGAACGCGAGGCGGCCGTCGAGGATGTGCGGCCGATTATGAAGCAACTTGCCGATAAGTACGGCGAGGACATCCAGCTGCTGCAGATGCCGGAGAAGGCGGCGGGCAAAGAGAAGCTCTCCTGCGATATGGTGCAGGAGATGTGGGCGAAGGTGCTGGCGCTGCCGGAGCAGAAGGCGGCGAGGGTGATTCGGCTGGCGGTGTCTGAGCTGGAGTGAAAGGGCGCTGGTTTTTTGGGCACTTAGCGCGGGTTTAGCGCGTCGTTGCTTGCATGGCGGCGCGCGACAGGTATAATCCACAACGTTTCCGCATCCCCTTCAGTGCCGAAGTGGCGAAATCGGTAGACGCAGTTGATTCAAAATCAACCGTAGAAATACGTGCCGGTTCGAGTCCGGCCTTCGGCACCAAAAGATGCAAATCAAAGTCGCTTAAGGGCGGCTTTTTTTGTGTTTGAAATCCAGTTACTACAAGCTTTAGTATTTCTTTGTCTTTGAAAAATAATACAATTTTATTCGAGGGTAGATGAATCCAATTGAGTGGGTTGCGTATAACCTTAAAGTTATTCTTTTGAAGATGAGTCAATCGATTTGAGAGTTCTTCCTGAATGCATGTTGTTTGAGAAAAATTAGTCTGATTGCCCTTATCATCAATCTTCAGTGTGTTTGGTAAACAAAACAAGAATCGATAATGTATTCTTGAATAGTTTCCAATTGTTTTTTATAAATAGATCAGGCTTCCTTTTAAGAGATGCACTATGAAGACTTTCGATACCCAACTTGCTATGAGCATTGTTTCGCATTCGACTGGCGGATTTAGCTATGACACCCTTGCCAGGGCATTGATTTCAATGGATAAAAGTGAAGACTCTACAAAATTGCTTGAGACTTGTAGAGCTTTTTGCCTTTCATTGGAAGAGAAAGGGATTTTGAGACGATGCCAGAAATGCACTAACTCACAAGATGAGTACTTTGAGTATGTCGCTCACTAACAATAACCAACCCAAAAAATCACGGTGAGTAGCAATTCGTTTCTTGCAACATCCCTTTTTCTGAGGTAGCTTTGGCTGCACAGTTTCAGGAGAGCGATTGTGAGTAACATCAATTTAATAACAACTTGCACAAATGGTAAAAACAGTGATGGCAAGGCTATATTGAGTTTAGCCCAGTATACCTCTGGGCAGACCCCTTCAAATGTATTGGTGAACTCTTGGTGTAATGCTTTAAATGAATCCCTAAAAACATCTGCTACAGTATGCGCAGTAGATCTGTATAAGGGGGGGCACTGGGCTACTGCTAAAGAAATATTAAAATCCTATCATATTGATTTATGGGTTGTTTCTGCTGGTCTTGGCCTGCTTCACTATACTGATCAAGTCGTACCCTATAAAGCAACATTTGCGATTGGGTACGATGAATCAATACCGCTATACTCTCGTGAATATGTAGGGAAATCTTTCCATAGAACATGGTGGAAAGAATTAACAGAGAGATCTCCATTCATTTCTGAGCATCCTTCATCAATTAAAAATTTGATGAAAAAAAACAAGGATCACTATTATATTATTTGTGGTTCTCCTGATTATATCAATGCCATTGAATTAGATATCATTAATGGTCTTGAGTATCTGGTTGATTCTAAAAAGCAATTGCTAATTATTACATCAAAGGTAATTAACGACAGGCTGATGAGTTATTTATTTAAAACTAACCATGATATGGCTCAATGGTTAAAGTGCAATATGCTCATGCTAAATGTTAGTATGGCAAAGCATATTATTCGTGAGTTTACTGAAAGAGGCTTAGATAATTTAAGTGATTTTTCTCAGAGGTTATCAACAGAATTAAACGAATTGCCTGCGCGAGAAGTAAAAAAAGGAATTAGGCGTAGTTCTGAAGAAGTTGAGTTGTACATTTTGAAAATTTTGCAACATCAACCAAGTATCAGTGCAACACAGGCCCTGCGCGAGTTTCGTGACTCAGGGAATTCATTCGAGGAAAAGCGGTTCCGTGTGATTTTCAAGGGTTTGACGGGTAGTAAAGCTTGATGCCACTGGTCAGGTTTTCATGATAGAATCTTCCGTTTTTTGAGGCTTTGCAGTGGCGTCACAGGAGAGTAAGTTGTCGAAGCTTAAATATTTTTTCCCGGATAGTCAGGATTTTATCGATCCTAGTTTCGACTTCTTCCATGAAACGCGAAACGAACATCGCGTTCGCCAGCGTGACGATCATTATCCACATGAGGTATTTTCTCGGCCTTATGACGGCATGCTGGTTTCGAAAGCAGTAGTTGACGGCCTTGGCAGTGGAGAAAGTAAATATACGCGAGCCCAGCGCTTACGCTACTTCCGTAATGGCATGAAGCACTTCTTCCGCTTGCCGGAAAGTATGGAAACTATGGGTGATTGCGGAGCCTTCACCTATGTTAACCAAGATGTGCCGCCATACCGAGTGGAAGAGGTCATTGAATTCTACGAAACCTCCCGATTTAACCATGGTGTTTCTCTTGATCATATTGTTTTTGGCTATGAGAAACCTGGTGAGATATTCAGTGGAGAAGTGTTGGCTGAATGTCGTCGACGTCAGGATATCACGCTGACCTTGGCTCAAGAGTTTTTAAACAAGTCTCAAAAGTCCTGTTTCACCGCCTTTGGCGTTGCACATGGATGGAGCAAAACCTCCTACCGTCAGTCAGTAGAGGCTCTGCTGGCCATGGGATACAAAAATATCACCATGGGGGGGATGGTGCCGTTGAAAACGGCGCAGATCCTTGAGACTCTCGAAGAGATTAAGCCACTGCTGAAAAGTGATACACGTGTTCACTTGTTAGGTATTGCTCGTCCAGAGAGTTTCGCCGACTTTATCAAGTTTGGTGTGACCAGTATTGACTCGACTACACCGCTTCAGCAGGCCTTCAAAGATCGAAAAAACAACTATCATACGCCTGATGGCCCGGCCTATACCGCTGTGCGAGTCCCTCAGTTTGATGCGAATCCAAGTTTAAGCCGCAAAATAAAATCTGGTGTGATCGATCAGGATATTGCTCGGCATCTGGAAAAGGATGCCATGAATGCCCTGTTCGAATACGATAAAGGGGCTTTGTCCCTTGAGAAAACTCTTGAGGCAGTACTGGCTTATGAACGCCTGCATTCAGGTGAAAAAGAGGCCGATAAAATCCGTGCGGATTATGAACGCACACTGGGTGAACGTCCCTGGAAACAGTGCCAATGCAATATTTGCCAGGCTATCGGTATCAACGTCATCATTTTCCGCGGAGCAGAACGTAACCGTCGCCGCGGTTTCCATAATATTCAGGTGTTGTACAACCGTTTACAGCACACATTGTCATTACGCTCAGAGGAACTGTCATGAGTGAATATCGTGTTCCCGCCCTGCGAATCCGACAGGGTGAGGAGAGGCAACTCTATAGCCTTGCGATAGAAGGTAAACAGATCAGCAAAATTGCAGCGATTTCGCGTATTCGTCGCGGCGAAGAGAATTTGGTTGGCTATCAGCGTCCAGAAGTACGTAACCATATTCGCGAAATTCAGCGCTATATTGAGAGCTCAAACCCGATGATACCAAACCCGGTGATTATCGCTTTTGATAAGCGTGTGCGTTTTGAACCACTTACAGATAATGGCGACATGGGGCATCTGGTAATACCTTTTTCCGAAGATAAGGATTTTGAGAAGCCAGGATTTATAGTGGATGGTCAACAACGTACCGCTGCTTTGCGGGATGCGGAAATAGACTCGTTTATGATGCCGGTATCTGCATTTATCGCTAATGATGCAGAAGAACAGCGTGAACAGTTCATGCTGGTTAACTCCACAAAACCGTTGCCCAAAACGTTGTTATACGAACTGGCACCGCATACCCACGGTCGTTTGCCATCCGATCTGCAAATGCGTAAGTTTCCTTCACTGCTGACTCAACGACTGAACTTCGGCGAAGGTTCACTTGCAGGGCGTATCAAAACGGCGACCAATCCTGATGGGGTTATTGCTGACAACTCGATGATCAAAATGATCGATGCCAGTCTTCGCGAGGGAGCATTGTATCGCTTCCGTGACCCGGCGACAGGGTTGGGGGATGAAGTGAAGATGGTGAAACTGCTGAATAACTTCTGGTCGGCTGTGGAAACTGTGTTTACTGATGACTGGGATAAAAAGCCTCGCTATTCCCGCTTGTTACATGGCGTTGGTATTCTTGCGCTTGGCAGCTTGATGGATGAAATCGATCAGGTCCATCAGGACTATAAAGGTGAACCAGGCTGGACTGAGATCCCTTCCTACACTCGTTTTGTCGAAGAGCTAAACCGAATAAAGCCGCTTTGTGCATGGAGCAGTGGCGTGTGGAACTTCGGCACAGATATTGATGGTCAGCCTATCGTCCGTAAATGGAACGAACTGCAAAATCTTTCAAAAGATATATCTTTGGTTACTGACTATTTGGTAACCAGCTATATAAAAACCGTAAACGAAGATATTTAATTCATAAGTTAAATTAAGAGCCCTTTATTGTTAACATAGGGCTCTTAAATTATTAATGAAATAATTTCAATCCGTGATTAGTTTGATGATTCATCAGTTTTTCATGGCAATGCATAAACAACACCCCCTATGCATGGTTGATTTTATTGCTTTTTTGTTATGTGAACTTCATCACACCTTTTAAGCCATCTTGCTGACGTCAATTGTCAGTTAGAATTGATCCCTCTTATCTTTCAAGTGTATTATTTTTTCATTATGGAATACGATTTCTCTTAATCGTAGTAATCATTCCCTTCAAAGTTGAAAAAAAATGACTACACAACCCGGTACATTATCAGAAGGTGACTTGGTTACTTCTCCTTTGTTTAGCGGGATTGCTAAAATTCTGCGTTTGCACTCAACTGAAAAAGCTGAAATCGCGTGGTTTGTCTCTCCCTTGGAATCAGAGGTCAATCGCCAGACGGCAGAGGTTCGTACGCTGGTTCCGGCAACACTTTATGAAGAAAGCACCGTCTACTTTCTCTCGACGGAAAGTGGGCTTTGGTGCCGAGGACGCTATGGTGGGCCAAGGCCAGGAAATAAGCATCTGCTGATTATCCGTTCTGGCCAAGACGCAGTTGTGGACCTGGCAGACATATTTTATCCCAACTATGGGCAGGGCTTAGTAATGAACCCTGCCCATTTTCTTGCTGCCCGTTCAAACGATGCTCCGTTTTTTTACCCTCTGCGCGAGCGATTTGTCAGCGCGTGGATTAAGCAGCGTGCAGCATGCCGATCGATATCTTCGTTGATCAGCAGTCGCGTTGAGGTCGAGCCTCATCAGATTGCTGTTGTTCGTCGAATTCTTCAAGACCAGAACCCTAAATACCTCCTGGCAGACGAAGTGGGGTTAGGTAAAACCATTGAAGCTGGGTTGGTCATCCGCGAGCATATTCTGGAATTTAATCGCGACGCTAGGGTTTTGGTAGTCGTACCGCAGGCGTTAAAAGGCCAGTGGAGTGAGGAGTTGATCGGACGCTTTGCATTAGGTGAAGTGATGATTGGAGGAGGGCGAACGCGGCAAATCCGGCTTTGCAACCATGATGAGATTACCGACTCCTTGATGAAAACATGGGGGCCGACGTTGATTGTGGTGGACGAAGCTCACCAACTCGCACGTCACGCTTGGGCTGAAAACGTTGCTAAACGGGCTCAATATACCGCGTTGACAACACTTTGCCATCAAACGGGCATTGTGTTGTTACTCTCAGGGACGCCGATGCATGGTAACGAACTGAACTTTCTTGCGATGTTGCATTGTATCAGTGAAGAAGCCTGGCCACTGGACCCGGCAGGTTGTGAGCATTTTCTCCAACGCGTGGCAGAGCGTGAGAGCCTTGGCGGGATCTATACCGCGCTCCAGCCTGAAAACGACAACGGTATTATCGAAAGCTGTCTTGAGGAGTTGTCTGAGAAGTTTCCTGATGATGAGGAACTTCAGGGTTTAATTAATGAGGTGCGGCCGCTTGTTGATTTTATCGCCGATGAAGAAGGCGAAGAGCGTAGCGAGAAAATTTTGGCGCTTCGCAATTGGTTAGGTGAGCATTACCGTCTGTTTCATCGGCTGTTACGTAACCGCCGCGAAGATCCTTCTCTTGCCTGGCTTTTCCCTGGGTTAGCGGGGCTGAATATCGCGCACTGGTCCGTCAAGCCTGAAGATGTCACCTTAGACGAACTTCTTGAGGACTGGCGTTCTAGTGCCAAAAATTCTCCTGAGAAGCATCGCCATATCACCAGGGAGAATCTGAGCGATTGGGTGGATGCGCTATTCACCAGTCCCCTGACATTTTCACGTCGAGCACGCTTAGCGCTGGAACAGGGACCCGCTAGCATAGATGAACAAAATTACCTTGAACAAGCGCAGGCAATTGCGAAGCAAGAGCAACGCCAAAAAGACGAGCAATTGATGAGCGCCCTCAACGCATGGTTTGCGAATCACAAAGAAGGGAAAGCGGTCATATTCTGTAGTGAAGAAGCGGAATCCGCTCATCTTTTCACAAAGCTGGATCTACAGTCCACCTGGAAAATCGTCCGCCACGCGCCGGATAAGTATGCGCTTAACAACCACTGGCAGGTGCTGATATGCGACAGGCGTGGGGAGGATGGCCTTAATCTTCATGGGAAAAATCGTCTGGCCGTTCATTACAGCCTAAGTCGCGATTTCAACCGTTTTGAGCAACGTCTTGGGCGCTTCAACCGCTACTCAGGCAACTTAAGGGGCATCAAACCGGTAGAAAGCCTCGTCATCCTGCCTGGAAGAGACGGCCTGTCATCGGAGTGGACCAGGCTTTTAGATAAGGGCATTAACCTGTTCAGACAAAGCGTAGCCAGCCTGCAGTTTGTGTTGGATGAGCAAATAGAGGCTATGTGGCGGCGTTATTTTGAGGGCGGTCTTGCCGTCATCAGTACTACCATCGATGCCCTGGGGGGAGAAAAAGGGTTCGTAGCCGTTGAGCGTAAAAAAGTGTTTGAGCAGGAGAACCTGCTTTCTATGGAGCAAGAGGTCATTGCTTCACAGGCATTTTCTGAGGCATTGCTGGAGTCGGAAGATGATGCGGAACAGCGTGCTCTGGACATGCTGCAATGGATCACCAAAGCACTCCAGTTTAATCAACAAAATGAGCAAGATAAAACCGGGTTCAGGTTACGCTTTGAACGAGATGAATATAAGGGGCGCACGCTCGTTGATGTGCAAACTTTCATCGACAACTGTTTGCTTGGACTGGATTTTTCAGAGGGCTATCCTCCTTCTACAGCAATCATGACCCTCTCGCGTACCCAGGCTAGTTTGCACAAAAATACTTATCCTCTCCGCTACGGGCAACCTTTCGTGGATACCGTCTGGCAACTTATGCAGAGTGATCCTCGCGGTACGACGATGGCGATCCTACGCATGATGAAAACGATTAAACTCCCGTCGCCACAGTTTTATTTCCATTTTCAATGGTTAAGCAGCGCTAGCCTGGATGGCGATAATAAGCTGGTAGCTCAACGTCAGGGAGATGAGCGTTTTGCCCCGCGGCTGGAAACCTTCTGGCTCGATGCTAATGGTCGCGAAGTTGATGAAAAAATTATCGCTGTTTTGGAAAAACCGTACGATAAAAAAGGGACTGTGCTCTACGAAGATATGAACCTGCGAACCGATGTATGGCCACAGATGACGCGTTGGTTTGATCCCGAAGCCTGGAAAAATACGGTGCTGGAGTTAACAGAAAAAGCGAAGCAGCGTCAGCAAATTCGCTACCCTTCGAGTGACGTATTGCCTATTGGGCACCAGTTGATGGCGGTGAAGGCGATAATTTTGTGCAGCAAAGAGACTTTCCAGATGGAGTAAAGAATGGAATTCCAATGGAGGCAACTCCGTGAGCTACTCGCGATGGACGAGTGTCAGGACAATAATTTTGTAATCCATCAGGATGACGGTCAGTTTTTCTATCGTCTCTGGCGATGTCTGAACGATGCAGGCGCGGGGATCTCAGACCGATTACATGGCTATTATGACGCTTTACAATGTGCCCGAGTTCATGGGCTTCTGCCGTTGCGCCTGCCGCTCAAAGAGCGCATCTTATCAGAGGATTTACTGCGTGCTGGCCTACGGCGCAGCCGGGATTATCCTGGTGAGGTTCTGTTAGACGAGAACGCATTACAGATCGCGCCAGAGTTATTGGCAGTGTGGCGAAAGGAGAAAAGACGTCTGCTCCAGACCCCGCCGCTGGATACGTTGTTACCGATTCTGTTGAATGACACTAAATACACTCATTACACATCTGTTGGGCAGCAGCTTGCTGTACGCACGGTGTTGACGAGTGATAAAGACCGTTTTTTGTTTATTAACCTGCCAACGGGGGCTGGTAAGACGTTCATTATCCATTCTCTGATGCTGGCAACTCCCGCAAATCAACTGACACTGGTGATTGTTCCGACTATCAGCCTTGCTATTGAGCAGGCTCAGCGCGCTCAGTCCATGTTACTGCAGGCAAACGCCGACCATGGTGGCGAATACACTTGGCACTCTGGGCAAACACCAGAGGCACGCGAGGCGATTAAGGCCCGTATAAAAGCCGGTAAACAAAGGTTACTGTTTTGTTCACCGGAGGCGGCATCCAGTGGTTCGCTGCTGTTGCTTCTATTTTCACTGGCCAAGCGGAAAATGATTGGCGCCCTGGTCGTGGACGAAGCCCATCTTATCGATCAATGGGGTGCGGAATTCCGGCCGGAATTCCAACTGCTTGCGCCGTTGGTAAAATCATTGGTGGAAGTGAGTAAGGCGAGCATTCGCACGGTACTTCTTTCCGCGACGTGGAGTCAGGCAACGCTCAATACCCTTAAAGAGCTCTTTGCCGGTGATAACCCTCAGGCGATCGTTGAAGTTAACGGCAGTTTCCTGCGACCAGAGCCTATGTGGTACGTCAGCAAAGCGGACGATCGTGAAGATCATCGTCGGCAGGTGGAAGATGCGATTTCAAAGCTACCGCGGCCGTTGATCCTTTACGTTACGACGGTCGAGGACGCCATCGACTGGCACCAGTATTTGCTCAAAGCCGGCTATAAGCGCTGCGGATTGGTCCACGGTAAAGTATCTCCACGCCAGAGAGAAAAGCAGATAGCCGACTGGGCTGAGGATAACGTTGATATCATGGTTGCGACCTCTGCATTTGGCGTCGGGATGGATAAAAACAACGTACGCGCGGTGCTGCATGTTACCGTCCCGGAAAACATCGACCGTCTCTATCAGGAGAGCGGACGTGGAGGGCGTGACGGCTATGCTTCAGTAGCACAACTCATTTATAGGGACGATCAGATCTCTTTGGCTCGTCACCTTAACCGCGATAACCTTATCGGTGCAAAAAAAGGGTTTCTACGTTGGCAAAAAATGCATCAGAACCGGGAATCGGAATCACCCGGTTATTTCTCAGTTTATCTGGATACCAAGCACGACAGCATCAAAATTGATTCTCGTGCTAATGTCGCGTGGAACTGGCGCACACTCCTCATGCTCCAACGTGCCGGCTTCTTGAGTCTGCATTTCGCTGCACCGGATCTCGAACAGTTTGCCTCAGATAATGTGGACGATGTGAAGGTAGAACAGTACTTTAACCATTATTTCAGCCATATTGGCGTCAAACTCCATCATGAAGGTCATCTTGATGTGCAGGAGTGGAATGGCACGTTAAAAGAATTGCGTTCCAGAGAGTTGCGTGCCCGGCAAAAAGGGTTTCAGGTGCTTGAAGATTGGTTGAATCATCAGGAAAATCCGCTATGTAGTGTCCTTGAATCGTTCTACACGCTTGATGGTTACGCCCCAGAACTGGCTTGTGGTGGTTGCCCAGGTTGTCGCTCTCAGGCGTTGTCAGCATATACGCCTACGCTGGGCTTGAATGCATATTTGATTTCTGGCGAAGAACGAGAGCGCATCGGTAGCGATATGCGTATTTATTACCCTCCGGCCCGATCCTCCGCTTTGCTGCTTCGCCAGTGGATCGACTGGATCGCACGTTTGCTAGTCACACGTGAGATTCAGGCCATCCGCGCAAGCTCGACCGTACTATCCCAATTAAGCCAACAACTTTATAAGAGCGTGCCATTCTGGTGCGCGCTTTCACATGACGATCCCTCGACAAACTGGAATGAACTGGTACTTGTCCTGCCCGGAGAGAGCCTGCCAGAACTTGACCCGTTTAGTGATATCAAACGAATCATTGTGGCCCCAGAGACGCTCCCTGAAAAAAACGTTCGGGGAAGGCTATGGTGGGAGAGTGATCCCAGAGCTCGTACGCTGGACCAATTTATAAGGAGTTTAAGCAGTGGCAATCATTAATAACGCCCATCCGGGTAGCCAGATTCGCTTGATCTGCACAATTGATAGGGTCCTCAATCGCCGTGGAGGAAAACCGATTTTGCATGAAGATTTGGTTGAACTGCTGCGTCCCCAGGCGCTGCCGCAATCCGATATTGGTGCGGAGCGTTTTCGGAAGAACCTGGATTTCTGGTTGGAAGAAGGGCTATGGCAGCAGACTGAGGCGGGTATTTCCCGACATACTCCACTCGCGAATGAGCGCAATCTGCCGAGCCGCGTATTACGCACATTGATAACAAACGAGCCAAAAGAGTCATTGCTGGAAGGCACCCGTGGACAGCCTTTCCTACTCAGTATCACCGCGTTGCTTGCGCAGGATAATTTTGCCTTCATCGGCAAAAGCACGCTGACAAAAGAGAGTGTCACGGGAGGCGTTGGACCGCTGCTCAAGGATTCGAACAACGAAGGCGTACATCGCCAGATCAACTTATCAAATGAAGCGACAACGTTCCTTGAATTTGCTTTTTTCCTCGGTTTTGTTGAGCCATTTATGGATGGATATCTGGTTGATCCGACGCGAGCTATTGAGGGCGTACTGGACCGTGTGCTGGAGAACCACAGCAACCTCCCCGCAATTGACTTCATATCCCGGCTTGCAGAAGTCTTACCGATGATCGATGGTGGAAGCTATCGTCTGCAGGTTGAACCAATGATTACGGCAGATAACTGGACACCGAAAGAACCATTACATTTGAGCGCCTCTCTGAGTCAGGCGCTGGTGCGTCTTGAGCTGGCACTGAAGATAAAGTTTGAGATTAGGGCTGATGATCATCAGGCGCTATTGTTAACCGGGCCGGACGGTAATACCCAACGGATAAGCGCCATTAGCCCTGGGGAGCTTTTAAAATGAAAATGCTGGAATATTGGCCGTCTTTACCGAACATCAGACAGTGCATTCGTACCGAGGCGGAAGAGCTTTCGGACCATACGCTGCTGGCCGTTCATGAGCCAGCCCGAATCTTACGAATGAATACCGACGGCAGTCCGTTGGCGTATGAAACGGAAGAGCAGTTGCTAAAACACTTTCTGGAAGTGCAGCGCCCACTGCCAATCATAGGCAACACAGGGGTAGGGAAGTCCCATATTATCCGTTGGCTGGATGCGAACCTGCGCCTGCGCCCTGAATTTAAAAATAAACAGTGGCATATTGTCCGTATACCCAAAAGTGCAAGCCTACGGGAAGTACTTGAGCTTTTACTGGAAGGGCTTGAGGGCGAAATTTTTGATGAAGCGCGTGAGGACATCAACAAGGTCAGCGATAAACGCTCACCCAAAGAGATCGCTGAATGGCTTTTGATGTTGATGGGGCAAGAGCTTCGCGATCTTCATGCGCGTTCAAGCGCTGATTATGAGCAGCTTAAGCAGGAAGCGGCGGAAGCAAGCCCGGAGCAGCAGAATGCACTGCGCAAGAAGTCCTCTGAGTTAAAGAAAATCAATATTCATGCCGCAGAAAATGCCCTGCCGACGCTGATCAACGACGCTTATTTCAAACAGTTCTTACTAAAGGAAGAACAGTGCCTGTTCCGTTTCGCCAGCCGTCTAATCAGTGGCGCAAACAGCGATGAACTTGAAGAGGGTGAACAGCAACTTAAAGCCAGCGATCTTGATTTCCAAATACACCTAAGTGATCTGAGCCTTCCGACGCGTTCGTATATCAGTCGGACGCGACTCAATACGCATGAACCTGGTCGGCAGGAAGCCGCTGATATTCTGAACCTGGTGCTCGGTAAAGCATCACAAACCCTTTTTAATCAGCTCTTTAATTTCCGGGGGCGCAGCTTTTCCGATCTATTTCTACAGATTCGAAAAGCATTGCATGAACGGGGAATGACCCTGATGGTGCTGGTGGAAGATATGTCTCTGATCACCGCTATTGAAGATGTGCTTATCGACAGCCTGGAGCGTGAGGGGACGCGCGATGGTGAAGAAGTGCTTTGTCCGGTGTGCTCGGCCTTTGCGACGACTGAAGGTTATCAGGGATATAACCGTCGTCGCCAGGGGATGCGTGACCGTGCGAAAGGTGAATGGCGGATCGAAGAGGTTGTAGGTGAGCGTTCAGAGACGCGGCAGCGGATTGTCGACTTTTGCAGTCGCTATATCAATGCCGCGCGTTTTGGGGATAAGTCTCTGCTCGAGTTCTGGAAAAAACGTACCAGCGATACGAACTGGGTGCCAAACTGGGATCAGCATGCTGAAGCCATTGAGGGTATTGATGCTTTTGGCTACAGCTCTCTGGGCTATGCGCTTTTTCCCTTTAATGAACGCGCAATTCATGCGCTGGCGGATGTTCACTGTGGCGATGGTAATAAGGGCATAAAATTTAATCCCAGAATCATCCTTAACAAAATCCTGTTAAACATCTTGTTCAACTATCGGGTTATGGCACAAGAAGGACGGTTTCCGCCTCCGCAACTTGATGGCATTACCGCACCTCATGGGCTGCGAACCTGGCTGAGTCGAAAAACGTTGGCGGAGCAGGACCGCTCTGAAACCGTCGCGGCTATTTGGGGATATCCGGCAGACAATGGTCCCGCCCTTGCTACCGCATTGCCTCCTGCGGTTGTGCGCTGCTTTGGCCTCAATGATTTGGCAAACGAACTCGCGTCGACTGAGAAAGGCGCGATCAACCCCGGTAATGCTGCAACGGTTGGACGAAAAATCGAGCCTGTCAGTGCGAAAACGGTGAAGCCCAACCCTGTTCCGCAAGAATCGGTTGAGCCTGTTGATCCCCTCGAAGCACGTGTTTACAAGATGGAGGCAAGCGTTTCCGACTGGATACTGAAAGATGTATTACTCGATCAGGATACGGCGAAATATATCCGTAACTCGCTGGCAATGATTTATGACCAGCACGCCAATGCTGACTGGTATGGTGCGAAGTCTAAGCCCGATATTCGCAGTGGGAATTTCGTTAACATTAATGTCCCAAATGCGCACGGTAACAGGCTGAAACAGGTAGTGAATTTTGTCTCCGAGGCGGAGTATAAGAAACGGTCAGTCTGGATAACTGAGGTATCGCTGGCCCTTGCACGTTTCGGGCTCTATATGGACAAAAAAAATGGCCCGGACTGGACTTATTCGAAAGCTGCAGAAGATTATCTGGTTATACAGTCCTTTGCTGACCGTTGGGTGCCCTACGCTCTCACCGAACTCCTGCGCAGCAAGCGTGAAAATCAGGGGATGATACTGACTGAACATCTGCAGTTGGCCCGGGCCCTTGGCATTATCAAACCGAATGCGACCTCCAAAGAGGTGCTGAATCAATTGCTAATGAACAAAGAGGCATTGATCGGCCAACATAAATCTGCCGCCACAGAGAGCATTGCCAAAGTACGCTCTGATGCTCTTGATAAGTGGGAGGAGGTGAAGTCGAAATGGCTAAATCTCTATGCCCCAAACGATCATGCACTGGAAGGCGATATTGTGCAGAAAATGGTGCTGGAGGCCCTGAAACAACCAGCAGACAGCAGGATAGAGCAGGCGGCGAACAGAACGGTAAGAGAGATTGCGTCAACGCTGACCGAGGTCACGTATTTCTCCGATTGCGAAAACAGTGAGGCATTCGCTCAACTTATCGAGGATGCCGTATCGTTGTTGGAAGAGTTACGTGAAGAAGGTGACTATCCGGTTAATGCTGAGGTGGACTGCAGTACGCTGCAAGCAGAACTAAGTGCTTTAAAAGAAGGTGGCACGTGGGCAATGATCCTCAAATTACGAAGCATTACGCAGAAAGAAGAACCACTTGCTTTGTGGCAGTTGCTTTGCGATTTAGATGGAAAATTACTCAAGCGTTTTACAGATACTCTGCAGCGGTGGCAAAAGATTTGTAAGCAAACCTTGAGTGCGATTACGGGGTACAACCAGGATAAAGGTGGTCACCGAATCAGTGAGTGTCGCGCGCAAATTGACAGAGTCCTGATGGAGATGATGCAGGATCTTCAGATCCTCAAAGAGAATGCAGGAGGTAGCGATGAACACGCTTAAGCAGCAACTCATCCAACTTCGCAAGGATTTTCAACTGAAGAAGCAGGTGAAACAAGAAGATAATGTTTACGAAAAGTACCGGCAAATTCGCGACGATTTGCACAACGTTGCTTCATCTTTAAAGGAGACGGCAACTCAGCTTCATGTCATTTCTCAACTGCCTTCACCGTTGTCGCAAATCACTCTTGATGCCCATGAAAAAGCGGCGATTTATGACGCTGAAACAGCTCTGAAAGAATTTGCAGAAAAATTCCAGCATATGGCCGATGAGGCTCAGCAAAAAGGGGGATTAGGCGAGATGCTCGATGCGCTGATGTCCGTCCAATCGAAATTTGCAGATAAAATTGATAGCAACTGGCAGACATTCATCCACGATCTTGAAAGCCAACAGATGCTGGAAACGGTCTTCCTTGAACAGCAAAAGACGTTAGGATTCAATAACACCTATAACGACTACCGAAAGGCACTAGATGGCTTCAATCATCAGAAAATGATGGGGCCCGCTAATTCCATTGTGATTAAAAAACTACAGCAGTACTGTGATGAAATGGTCGAGTTAAAAGGCAAAATGGATTTTAAAGCGCCAGCCTGCGTCCTTGATTTTTTCCAGGCGCTCAATAATAGCAATCGCGCACCGTTGACTTTGCTGACGCCTGAAGTCCTAAGCTGGCTGACGGAAAAAGAAATGCTGAACTCATTCAATGTGATGCGCAAAGGTTTACTGGGATGAGTGAAATCACTACTGCTGTGCTGCATCACGTCCTTGACGCTCTTGAAGCAGAGGAAAATGCATTGCTGGTGTGGGGAGACACAGGTGGCTTCTTCAGTGAAGAAGAGTTACTGACTCACATCAGAAGAGAGTTGGGCGTTGTTTTTAAACGCACTCCGACCGATGAGGAATGTGATAATACACAATTGGCGATGCTAGACGCCGCCATGCTGATCCAAGTGCCGCACCTCAGCGGCATGCCTGTCTGGCGAACCCGAATGGGGGAGACGGTCCATCTCTTGCGTAACTTGCGCCAGTGGATGCATGGGCAAAAGCTGGACCAGAGCAAAACGCTGGTATCGGACTATCGCTTTATTCGCCGGCCGCGCACTTATCCCGATCGCATTTACGAACCGAGCACGCTGATTACTGGCTGGAAAAAGCAGCTGAAATTAAGCGAACGCGTTTGTGACATTATGCGCCAAGCGCTGGCGTCAGATAAGTCCTTCCTGCTGGCGGGTTTTCAGGTGCGATCTACCGAACGCATTATGCAGTGCTGGCAGGATCACAAGGTGAAAAGCGACACGGCCAGCGGAACCATTATTTGTGCCGGTACCGGTAGCGGTAAAACGCTGTCGTTTTACCTGCCTGCGCTGACCCGTCTTGCCGAGGAGATTTGCAGCAACCCTGAGCGCAAGGTGCGTATCCTCGCTATCTATCCGCGAAAAGAACTGCTAAAGGACCAGTTTGCTGAAACTTTTTCACAGTGCCGCAAGCTTGACGACTATATGCTAACGGCGGCCGGACGAAAAATTCGAATCGGCGCCTTTTTTGGCGATACGCCAGTGAAAGCGGAATGGTCGAGGAAAGACGTTAAGGGTAAGGTTGGGCTGCCGTTCGGGTTGATGAAATGCCAGCATCCCCACCCGCATCATCCTAAGCAAGCGTGCGGAGGGGCATTGATTTGGCGTCGTGAGGACATATTTGACGCGCGAGAGGTGCTCACCTGTACGCAGTGCCAGCATCAATTGGATCAGAGTGAAATCATGATCACCCGTGATGCGCAGCAAAATCGCGGCGATGCTCCTGATATTCTATTTACCACAACGGAGATGCTGAATCTCCAGTTGAACTCCACCTGGAGTAATCATCTGTTTGGCGTCGGAGAGGGCTATGGCCCGACGCTGGTCCTGCTTGATGAGGTCCATACCTACAGCGGAACCACCGGCGCTCAAACTGCGCTGTTGCTACGGCGCTGGATGCAGCGCACCGATTGCCTGCCTCATTTTGTTGGCCTGTCGGCAACGCTTGCCGACGCGCGGCACTTCTTTGCCAAACTGGTGGGCGCACCTGAAGAGCAGGTTGCGCTGATCTACCCCTACGCGGAAGATATGATCGAAGAGGGGGCTGAGTACCTGCTGGCGCTGCGAGGCGATCCTGTCTCTGAAACGGCATTACTCTCCACCACCATCCAGGCCAGTATGCTGATGGCGCGCATGTTGGATAGTGAAGCGAATAAGTCGAAAGGCACGTGGGGTAAGAAAACCTTCATCTTCACCGACACTCTTGATGGTAACAACCGTCTGTACCATGACCTCAGCGATGCCGAAGGCTGGGTCACGGGGCCAGGGGCGTCGCGCATTGATCACCCACCGTTGGCCGTATTACGCAGCCCCTTTGATGATACTGCACCTGAGCGGTCTAAAACCGAACTGGGGCAGAACTGGAAGGCGGCTATGGAGATTGGTCACGACCTCGCGCAAAACAAATCTATTTCCCGAACGTCGAGCCAGGATGCTGGTGTTGATGTATCAGCGGATGTCGTGGTCGCTACCTCTTCGCTCGAGGTGGGATATAACGACCCGCTGGTCGGTGCTGTTGTTCAGCATAAAGCGCCTAACGATGTCGCCTCTTATTTACAGCGTAAAGGTCGTGCCGGACGTCCACGGGGCATGCGTCCTTGGATGCTGGTAGTGCTTTCCGAGTTTGGCCGCGATCGCGTCGAGTTCCAGCGTTATGAAGGGCTGATGAGCCCGGAGATCAAACGTCAGGGCCTCCCGCTGGGCAACCAGCACGTGCAGAAAATGCAGGCAGCTATGGCGACCCTCGACTGGATCAGCAAAGTCGGGCAGTTCAAAGACCTCTGGGGCATGTTGAAAAAAGTTGAACATAATCAGCTGAAATATGACCGAATGTATGGCCCGCTTATCAAGCTGATTGAGGAGGTTCTGAGCGGCGGCAGACGGCTGAACGAGTTGACGCGCTACCTTCAGGACGCCCTGCAATTATCTGACGACGCGGTGCAGAATATCCTCTGGAGCCCGCCGCGCTCGGTCATGTTTGAGTTTCTCCCAACCATACTACGTAACCTCAGAACTCGCTGGTCGATTAACGGCGTGGAGTGGGCCGGACTGCGCCCGAATCAGCCGAATGGCGAGGGCGAACAGCACCGGAGCAATTCGCCCGCCCCGGAATACATCCCGCAGAACCTGTTTAGCGAGCTGAATTTGCCGGAACTGGACATTCGCCTGAAGCGTGGATTTGACGATGAAGACCACTGGGAAACTCTCTCTTTCTGGCAGGGAATACGTGAATTTGCGCCTGGGCGACTCTCTAAACGCTATGCCGTCAAATCGAACAAAAGTACCGACTGGCTGGTGCCACAATCCTACGAGCCGATGGCAGGGGAAGGGCAGCAATTCGTTGATTTCCAGATAAGCGATGCGTTCGGTGATAGCTGGCAAAACGAGTGTGAAGTTGACTATCAGGGAAAAACCATCAAGGTTGTTAAACCGTCGAAGGTCATGACCACCCGGGCCGACATTCGCCGTATAAATGATAAAAGTAATGCGCAACTGCAATGGGTACTCAACGTCATTAACCCCGCTATTGCTACGCCAGACGAGGTGCCGAAGGGACCCTGGAAGCACACGCTGAGTGATGTCACGTTCTACAACCACCAGCATATGACTCCGCTGGAACTGGTCCGCTTTTCTACCGGATCGCAGGCGTCGCTTCGGTTCAGGAATAAGGAGCGGGCTCACGTTGATTTCACCTGGGTTAATGGCGAGGAACAGGTTGGCGTAGGAAGTCGTCAATGGGTGGATGCAATGCGCCTGCGTTTTAACCTCACCTGTGATGATGTGCTTGTTCTGCTGCATCAGGAAGAAATTCAGCGAGGCATGCGCCCCGTTTATTTTCAACATCTTGTAAGACAGTCGCCGGAATTTGAATTTGACAGCTTCAACGCGGACTGGGCCATTGAATGTTTTATGGCTCAGCTTGCGGAGACACTGGCAAACGGCGCTCACTCCTCGGTTGAGTCGGCATTACGAGAAATGGCCTCCGAAACAGGGGTAGAAAGGCTGGCAGAGATCCCGGCCAGCCTGTTCCAGCCGGATACCGACAATGAAGCAGGCACTGACCAGGCGCTACAGATTGGCCTCAACAAACTTCTTCAGCGACCGGAAATACAGCAACTGCTGCTGAACTGCGCGCAGGCGCTCTGGAAACCCCTGGCTGAAATCGACGGTTTTGTTGAATGGGCACGCCAGGTATTAGCGGATACCTTGGCTGCGGGTGTGCAGCAAACGCTAAGCACGCTGCTTCCAGACGTTGATGAGCGGGCGGTGGTGACAGACTCCTTTTGGATGAGCGATCCCGACAAGGGCGCAGAATGGCTGGAGATCTGGCTCTGTGAAATGGAGTCTGGCGGTAGCGGTATTCTGATTCGTTTACAGCAGAAGTGGGCAGAAGATCCTGTCTCCTTCCTCAATGTGCTGGTGCGTAATCTTTCAGCCAGCGACTACGAGCAGATCGATTACGATCTGCGAACTGTGTTGCAGATGCTGCAAACGGATGAGGCGCTTCGTATGGCGATCTCAGCCGTACGTGAAGCCAGCAACATGGACGCCCGGCGGGAGGCTAACAAGAATCTGCATTTGCGGCTTTCACAGCGCGGTCTGCGCCTTTCCCACAGCTTTACCACGGTGCTGTACTCGCGGATTCTGCGGGCGGGCAGCAGCGATGACACAGACACCCAGCTTTATCAGTTACTGTCGGACTGGTCGTCGCTTGAAGTGAGCGCGGGTATTGAGTTCAGTATGAACACCATGGCGCACGCGCTGGCGGTGAACGCGCTTAGTGTGGAAACCGATGCTTCCGTCGTGTTTAACGCGCAGTGCCGGAACCAAAACCTGCTCTGGCCGCGTGGCTACACGATCCGCCAGGCTGAGCTCGGCTTTTACAATATGTTTTGCTCGCGCAAAGTCACAACCGAGCGTCTGCTTGCTGGCGCGTTATTTAGCGAACAAATCGAAAAGATCGCTCTTGACGATGACTGGCTTGGGCATTTGCATGCGGCGCTGCGTAAAGGCGGTCGTGCGGAGCTGATCCTCACTCGGCAGCAGCGAAATCAATTACATCAGGTCATTACCACCGTGCAAATTGAACCCATCGATCATTTGGGACTGCTGCTGTATCCGCGTCTCGGTGAAGTCCGCCGTGAGCAGGATTTGCTCATATTGCGTATTGAACTGGCGGAGGCGATGCAATGATCGGACGAGCAAAACAGCGGCAGATTTTTTTACATGGCTCCGCAGGGCAACGGCAGTTGCGAGAAGTCCTCAGCGCCCAGCTTGTTGCTCTGATTATGCAGCCAGAGCCAATCTGGCTGGTTTCGCCGTGGGTGAGTAACTTCCCACTACTGGACAATCGCTCAGGCCATTGGGACAGCATTGATCCTGCATGGGGAGGCCGGGAGATGGATTTCATTGAACTGCTAGCCTGTGCGGCGAATAACGGTGCGCCGCTTTCGCTGGTGACCCGCGACGACCCTATGAACCGTATCTTTGTAAAAGCATTGGAAAAGCGCCTGAGCAGCTTTGCGAATTTTCGTCTGGAATGGCGTAACCAGCTGCATACAAAAGGTTTTTTGACGCCTAACGTCTTCCTGAAGGGCTCTATGAATTTTACCCGGAGCGGCGTCAATCGAAATGAAGAATTTGTAGAACTGAACTGCGATTCGCATATGATCGGTGAAGCGATGGCCGAATTTGAAAGTCAGTATCTTTTTAGTGGATCACAGGAAGCGTTCTGATGTGTGCAGATTGGCTGAAAAACTTTTACGCTGAAGATAAACATCTGGATTATGACAGGGCGATGCAGGGCGGTTATAGCATCCAACAAATGAACTCGCTGATTCAGCGGGCCGCTGCGCAACGGATGCCCTGCATCGTTCCTTCTACGCGAACGGGAAAAACGGTGTTTTATGCTCTGGCAGAGAATGCGAGAAGCCTGGACGAATTACGGCGCATTTTGACCGCGGCGCTGGGTTCCGCCGACACTAATCCGGATATCAGATCCCTCTATCACACTAACGATCCAGGGGAACAGTTGCTTCTGGATAAATCTCCGGACGGAATTCTGACCTTCGACTTTTTACCGGTGCCGGATGGATCGCCGCAACAGGTAAAAGAGTGGCAGGTAGCGCGAATGAAGCGGGTATACGCCATGCTGCAATTGTTGATGGATCTTTATCGTCAACGACCCATTTTACATTCGCTAGTCAGTCGGCAAACCGGACGGATTCTCAGGGATTTCTACACGGCATGCCACGCGCGCGACGGCAAGATTGCAGAACAGTATCTGGAAGAGTTACGCGGTAATCAGGCACTGTCTTCTCTTAATCTCCTGTTTCTTGAACTACAGGGGATGGCGGCTTCGGCAAGATGGGGCGAGATTCTCAACCATCCTCGGCTGGAAGTATTGTTGCGCGGTCGTGTGCCGGAGCGTATCCAGCGCCTGTTGTTGCGATCCTCTGGCCATTTAATGCTTAACGCCATCCGCGATGCGCATTTCCCACTGGACAGGCGTGATGACGCCAGGCGACTGGTACTGGGCTTATTGCCGCTGTACAAGCATAAGCCCCGCTTTGCTCATCAGGCGAGTTTCCGGCCTGACTGGCAACTGTGGACCATGGGGGCCGCGCTGCTGGGGATCGACGAATGGCAAACGGCGACGCCTCTGTTAGAAACTGACTGGATACAGCAGGTCGAGGGGTGGGCGACAGGTGCAAGTTCGCTGCCAGCACCGGTAGAAGCGGAAGAACAGGTGCTGATCCAGGCTCCTGTTATCATGCTGATAAACCTTGAAAATGCTACCGATTTGTTACTCGAAACCCTACTGGCGGACGCTGAGCGCGAAAGTGAGATATACGCGCAACTGGCGGCGATGCCTGAAGCAACACGACAGGCATTGGAAAAAATACCCAAACTATGGGAGACGTGGCAGGCGCTGAAAAATCGCTGCGAACCGCAGGACTATGGCTGGAGTCGTTGGCTTGAAGATTTACAACAGGCTACGGAATCTGAACGGTTTGAATCACTGCGCCAGCAGGCGACTGTTCATTACATGGACTGGACACCGTCAACCTTCAGCGAAACGCAGTGGCAGGCGTTGCTTGAGCAGCAGTCCAACGCCCAGTTGAGTAAAGTTTTACGAGACGTACTGCCAACCCTTCTGAACTGGCTGGAAGAATATGACGTTCAGGTATCTGCCTCCTTGTGGCCGGACTGGCTTATGCTGCTGGCTGTTGAGGATATTCGCTCAGAGGAGGATGTGCGTCTCGGTGGGATGATTCTGGATAAATTTCTTTCTGGTACCTTCAACCACCAGGAATATGCGTCCGCAATTGAATCGGTAGCAATGCTGTGTTCTGAAAACCTGTCGGTAAGAACCTTATGCTACTCGATTGATATTGCTGAACTTCTTTATGATAAGATCTCCGCTGACGACGCCGCCAGATTAGGTTTCTGGGTCACGTTGCAGGAGTTGCTCAAGCAGCGCTGGGAGCGTCTGGATGTCAGTATGCAACTTTCCGCGCGCATGGTGGAAAGACTCTATCTCGGCGAACATGCCGGACACGCTTTCCCGGCAGAGGACAATACGCCGGGCGTAGCGTCTTCGCTTCATCGCGATCTCGACGGTAAAACGTTGGCAATATACAGCCTGATGGAAGGTGCGGCGAGACGCGGAAAAGAGGCTCTACTTAAGTTATATCCTGGGTTGAATGTGGAACTCAATCACGATCACGTAGCTACTCCGGCGCTGATAAATCTGGCGGAAAAAGCTGACTACTTTATCTTCGCCAGCGGTAGCTCAAAGCATCAGGCGTTCTATACCGTGACTGATTATCGCAAAGAGATAATCTATCCCTCCGGTAAAGGGGCGTCGAGTATGATCGCAGCCTTCGTCAGTGCGCTGGATTGAGTAAAAAAGGGATAGCTTCTGCTATTCCTTTTTGTTATTCACCACGGTAGATGCAGCCTGCAGAGCATGTCTCTTTCACGATAACTGCGCTCAGGATGGGGAGTTGTGGTTTAATCTGATTCCAGATCCATTGAGCCAGAACTTCGCTTGTTGGGTTCCCAAGGCCAGGAATATCGTTGAGATAATAGTGGTCCAGCCTATCCAGCGTAGGTTTGAAGATCGCTTTTAATTCTGCGAAATCGATAATCCACCCCGTGTGCTTATCCACCTCTCCGGTGATCTCAAGGCGAACAACGAACGAGTGCCCGTGTAAACGTCCGCACTTATGCCCATCAGGTACATTGGGTAGTCGGTGTGCGGCTTCAAATGTGAAATCTTTATACAGAGTCGTTTTCATGAGTACCTCAATTTTTGTTATAATGTAACAAATCAAATCTGAGATAGGAAGTACGTAACTTGAGTATGTTAAATAAAAATCTGGATAGTTTGGCCAAGGTGCATTAACTCATTCATTTGTAAAACAAGTAAGATTGATTGGTTAGTTAGATGTATTGTTCTTACCGGCATCTTTCGTACGACGTATCGCGCAACTACGTAGCCACGCAGGAAGGCGACTACACCCACTATGCATTCAGCATCGCGCCAGAGGATTTTGAGTCGTTCTCGTATAAGCTGAAACAGGCGGGAGCGACGGTCTGGAAAGACAATAAAAGCGAAGGGCAATCTTTCTATTTTCTTGACCCGGATGGTCACAAGCTGGAGTTGTATGTGGGAGATTTAGTATCTCGACTGGTGCAATGCCGTGAGAAGCCTTACTCTGGAATGCGTTTCGGACCTGGAAAATAATCACGCAACTTTGTGATCTTCCACCCAGTATTCAATTTTATGTCCCATTCTGGGGGCGAATCCCTAAACAACCCATTAATTTTCAATAAATTAAACGAAAAGGCGAGCCCGGCCTTCGCACTCATTCTCTAAAAACCTCCCTCCGATGCCACTCTACAAACCCCTCCCCAGGATAATTACCTTTCACCATCGGCAACGCAATCTGCTTCCCAGCAAAATCCCAGAACAACCGCCCAACAATCCCACTCCCATTCACAGCCTCGGACACCAGCACCCGCATACTCTCATCTAGTCCAATCGATCCCTTATCAAACGCCTTATGATGAATCGCACACAGCGCCAGCCCGTTTGGGATCTCACACGGTCCACCAAACTGCTTCCACTTGATATGCGCGGCTTCAAGACCAACAGAGGCGTTATCATGTCGCATGTTAAACCCGCAGATTGCGCACTCATAGTTATAAGCACGTAGCACCTGCTGCCGGAACAGCGGATCGCGAACCTTACGGATTTGCTGAATATTAAAGCCCATCTCATCCGCGATCTCTTCCTGAATGCTTTCAGGAAAGTGCGCTTCAAGGATCTGCTGCGCCAGCGAGCCGATCAGGTTTTTGTTCTTACTTAGCAGCGCAAAGTGTTCTTCATCAAACCCGCCTGCGACGTTATGTTCCACAAGTTCTTTAACAGGCGGTTGCTTACTGCCAATGGTCGAACAGAACTCAGTATTCTTCAGATCCCAAAATCCATCCCCTTTGAGCCGCCAGAAAGGCATATTCGGGTAATGCGCCTTCCTCTGTGGGCCAAAGCGTTCTAACAGGCTAAGCAACTGCTCGTGAACCTCGGTTCCATAATCAAACAGTCGCGCATGCCCCTGCTGATAGTTCGCCAGCACGTACAGAAGCAATAAAGGCTTATGCGGCGCACGCTGTTCGCCTTTGCGCCAGATGGTGATATCGGCAACTGCCTGTTCGAGAGTTTTGCTGGAAGCCATCGCGTTACGGAAGAAGGTAAATAATTGCGATGATGCTCGCAAAACCCAGACCAATCAACCCACAATCAGCAAAAACATGATCTTACCGCACACGAACTTTTTTCCTGAACCCCCCTCGCAAATTCCAAATTTACCCCACGCCAAACCGCTGTGTTTATATTCAGCACGGTATAATGAGCACCAGAAATTACGCCGAACGGCAAAGGAAATATTGAAGAATATTTAATGAACAATTCGCGATATGAAGGTGCTGCAACACCCCCATACCGCTAACCACAACCAACTAATATGGAGTTGTATATGGCTGCGACGAATTTTAAGCCAGAGTTTACTGTTTGCAAAACAGAATCAGACGCTTTCACCGGCATGATTGAAAACCGCGAGCTGGTACGCAAAAACAGCGCCCGCCGTTTACACGGCAACCAGCTCAACGCGGCCCCCGTCCATCCCCGCGCGGAGACGCCGCAGGACAGTGCCGCCTGCTGCGAAATTTATTCCCGCATAGATATGAAATACCTTCTTTTGGGCGGCGAGTGGCTAACCCGTGCGGGCTTTATCGACGGCATGCCCGTAAAAATCCGAGCCATGAAAGACTGCATTGTGATTACACCACAGCATACAAGAGAATTATGGGGATGCCTGGAAGGTATGAGTGTGGTGAATATCAATAAACAGAAAGTCGCGCAGTGGTTGAAGACGTTTCCGGGAGCGCTGAATGATACTGGCGATATACCGGCTGTTAAGCGTGGAACAGGGCAGGCGATGTCGGAGTAACTGTGCTTCCCATCTAATGTAACGCTTGAAGCAATAAAACGGGCATGTCATCTCATGCCCGTTTTAAGTAAAAATCAATCACGCTTAACCTGCTCTTTCACAGCCTTAACCAGCGCAGCGTGAAGTTTGCCGACGGTTAAATCACATATAACAGGTTCGGGTATGCCACGTATCCAGCGGATAAACCGACAGATGCCAAAAAAGTCTATGCCTTCACCCGTAAACAGATACTCATTCTCTGCGAGAGAGAACGTTTTCCTGTAGCCATCTTCTTCCGTGGCAAGCTGAACGCCAAACGCTTCTTCGCAGTCTTCCAGTAGGTCTTCGCCGTCGATACCGCAAATATGCAAATCGGCCTCAATCAACGTATTGCTATCGATAGGTTTACGATGCTCACCTGAGGAGTTTCGAACAACCTCAATGACTTGAGAGAGTGTGGGTTCCATAATGATGCTCTCCTTTAAGGCGGTAGAAATAATCGCCAGCGCTTCCCGGTGGCGCTCCGCTTGGTCGGACCGACAAGCACAACGTTACCTCGGCCCGAGAAATGTTAAAGTCGGTTCAGGCTATCGCCATATGATTCCAGGCATCTCTGTAAACGATATTCCCGTCACAGTGTTTCCAGGTGATTGCCTCATATCTTAGCTCGATTGTCTCTGTATGCGTTCCTGTTCCAGAACCCGGGAACAGATTGGGCGTGATACCCGTGATTTTTACATTCTCCAGGATAATGTTGAAATATTCTCTCTCGATTCCTGCATCATCAATTTGGTACATTTTTATCGTAGCCGATTTCAGTGTTTGGTTTTCACACAGTGCCCTGATTAGAACCGGTGTCGTTTTATCAAACTCTTTCTGAACGGCAATCGGTGTATGTACGCGGGTACCTGTTAGTCGGCCTGTATTTTCACTCACAGGAATGGTGAGGTGATGAGCGACTGCCTTTAATTCAATAGCACCAAACCGGCCGGACACCATGGAACCTCCTACGATGGGTGAGCCATTAGCATCGGTTAATCAAAGATACGCTGGATTTGACATAATTATTCCTCATCTATATTTACAAAAGAAGGTAGGTGCAACATCGCAACGACCCATATGAATAAGCCAATAATTTTCAGCGGCCATGGTTCAAGGACAGCTATACAAGCACATGCACCGATGATCAGTAAGGGACCTGATAACACATCCAGGATCCCGCCAAAAATACGTATCTTTCCTGGCAGTAATTTATTCATTACTAATGAAATAATGTAAGCGCTTAGGGTAATGATGCAAAAGGCGATTGTTTTATCATTCCAGGTTTCGAATTCAACCCAGCTAAGGATATAGGCTAAAACTAAATATGAGCAAAGAAGCAGGTTTATAATGGGGATGATAAACTTACTCATACGCGCCTGCCGTAGTGTATGCAGTTAGTTTTTCATTAACTTTCTTCATGATCTGATTAAATACAGGCTTTCCTTCTGAATAACCTGCATGGATAGCATCTACGAAAGGCTGGACGGCATCAGCGAACAGAAAATAAAGTAAGTCATAGTCTCTTGGTCTCAGAAGTTGATATACCTCTGGGGCTTCGGCTTTGAGTCTGTCAGATGTTCTAATTGAACGTTCAGCCATTCCCCCAAACAAAAGGAGTGTGCTCAGTGCCGTGATTGGTTTTTTTTTCCCTTTGAAAACAACAAACGTGAAGGACGTTCTTTCAATAACATGTTTCGCGATAGTAGATGCAATAATATTGGTTGATACTCTACCTGCGATTGAAGTCATTACAGATCTGTATATTTTATCCTGCTCCGCCTCAGTTAAATATCTGTTGAACGCTTCGAATATGGCTTTAACTGCATTGACAATGTTCTCGTAATTCAGAATGTCGTTTTTTATGGCAGTGAGCATTCTTATTCGTTGAGTTTCACGAGCATACCTGGTATCCGTGTCAAAGATACCATAAACCAGATATCCATAATCTAGCGGTACAGATAGCCCTCCATTTATAAGCCCAGTAACTGTATCAGGAGAAGCTATTATGTTGCATAATCTCCGGGCTATATCTTCTACATCGGCCATAATAATCCTTTAAATGCGCAATAAAGGATTTATCAATGTAATATTAATGTGACTGAAGCAATTTATTTTATCTAAACAAGAAATTAAGAATTGTTATAGGTATCAATTTTATCTTTAATGAGATAATTAGCGGCTTGATGCTAACCCCCCGCATTCCACCGCTAAATCGACTTTAACTAAATACCGGCACCCCCAGCCCCACCTTCACCTCCCTCAACGTCTCCTGCGTCACCCCCTGCGCCCGCTCCGTCCCGCGCTTCAGCATCGCCATCAGCTCCCCCTTGTCCTGCATATACATCGCCCTCCGCTCCCGCATCGGCGCAATCAGCTCCTGCAGGCACGCCTCCAGCTCGTTCTTACACGCCCGGTCGCCCAGCCCGCCCGCCTGATAATGTGCCTTCATCGCCGCCACTTTCTCCTTGTCCGGATGAAACGCGTCGAGGTACGTAAACACCACGTTCCCCTCAATCTGCCCCGGGTCGCTCACCTTCAGGTGGTTCGGGTCGGTGTACATCGCGCTCACCGCACGGTGAATCGTCTCTTCGCTGGCCGAAAGGTGCAGCGTGTTGCCCAGCGATTTCGACATCTTGGCGCTGCCGTCGATGCCGGGCAGGCGGCTGGTGTCGCTCAGCATCGCCTTGCAGTGGCGCAGCACCGGGGCGGGCAGCAGGCTGTTCATCTTGTGGACGATCTCGTTGGTCTGCTCAATCATCGGCAGCTGGTCGTCGCCGACGGGCACGCACTCGGCCTTAAACGCGGTGATGTCCGCCGCCTGGCTGATGGGGTAGGCCATAAACCCGACCGGCAGCGAGCGGGCGAAGCCTTTCTGCGCAATCTCGTTTTTCACCGTCGGGTTACGCTCCACGCGGGCGACGGTGACGATGTTCATATACAGCATCGTCAGCTCGGCGAGGGCGGGCAGGGCGGACTGCAGGCAGATTGTGGTCAGGTTCGGGTCGATGCCGGCGGCGAGGTAGTCGGCCAGCACTTCAGGGATGTTGTCGCGGATCTTCTGCGGGTTGCTGCCGTTGTCGGTCAGCCCCTGCAGGTCGGCAATCAGCACAAACTGGCTGTGCGTCTGCTGCAGCGCCACGCGCTGGCGCAGCGATCCGACGAAGTGGCCGAGGTGCAGCGGGCCGGTTGGGCGATCGCCGGTGAGGATGGTCTGCGGGTTCATAAAGACTCCTTAACGTTGTAAAGCCGAAAGGGGTCTTAGAAAAGTGAAAGCCGCCTTTCGGCGGCTATCTGAAAATGGGGAAAACTACTCCGTGCCGCCTTTAAGAAGGCAGCCACCAGCGGTTTACGGTGAGCACGGCGTGGTTTATGTTCATCTCTTTACCGTACCACGTCCGGCGCGAAAAACAAAAGGGCACGTCATGCTGCAATCACTCAACCACCTGACCCTCGCGGTCAGCGACCTGCAAAAAAGCGTCACCTTCTGGCACGCGCTGCTGGGCCTGACCCTGCACGCCCGCTGGAATACCGGGGCCTACCTCACCTGTGGCGATCTGTGGGTCTGCCTGTCGTACGACGAGGCGCGCCAGTACGTGCCGCCGCAGGAGAGCGACTACACCCACTACGCGTTTACCGTGGCGGAAGAGGATTTTGAACCGTTCTCGCAAAGGCTGGAACAGGCGGGCGTCACCGTCTGGAAGCAGAACAAAAGCGAGGGGGCGTCGTTCTACTTTCTCGACCCGGACGGGCACAAGCTGGAGCTGCACGTGGGCAGCCTCGCCGCGCGGCTGGCGGCGTGTCGCGAGAAACCCTACGCGGGCATGGTGTTTACCTCAGACGAGGCTTGAGGCGCGCACCTTTAGCCTGCCCGCCAGCGTCACGTGCGTGGCGGCATCTTCCTGATTGCACAGGTACTCCACCGCCAGCCGTCCCAGCTCGCTGTAGGGCAGCTGGATACTGGTCAGCGGCGGGGTGAGCTGCTCGGAAATCTTCTGGTCGTCGTAGCCCGCCAGCAGCATGTCCTGCGGGATGCGCACGCCGTTCACCGCCAGCGCCTGATAGCAGCCGATCGCCAGCCAGTCGCTGGCGCAGAAGATGGCGTCCGGGCGCTCGGCCAGTTCCAGCAGAGAGGTCGTCGCGGTAAAGGACTCGCTGAACTGCCAGTTGGTCTGGCGCACCAGACCGTCGTCGCACGTGAGTCCGGCCTGCTGCAGCGCGGCCTGGTAGCCCGCCAGACGCTGGCGCGAGGCCTCCATCCAGCTCTCGCCGGTGATGTGGGCGATGCGCGTGGCCCCGCAGGCGATGAGGTGTTTAGTCACCTGGAAGGCGTTGGCGTAGTCGTCCGGGATAAACGACGGCAGCAGCGGCGAGCCGGGGTCGCGCTGGTTGAGCAGCACCAGCGGGATGCGGGTGCAGTCCTGGAATGCCGTCATGTCCACCAGCGTGGTGACCGGTGAGGCGAGGACAATCCCGATGCAGTTGCGCTTCTCCAGCTGGCGGATGATGTTCAGCGCCAGCTCGATGTCGTCGCCGTCGCCGTAGTCGTAGACGGTGAGCAACGTTTCATTGCGCCACGCGGCTTCCCGCGCCTGGCTGATGGCGTCGATAAACGGGTCAAAGCTCTGCAGCGAGCTGACCAGCAGGGCGATCTCTTCCTGGTTGCGCGGGGCGTGAACGGCGGGGAGACGGTCGTAGCCGAGCTCGGTAGCGACGCCAATGACCCGCTGGCGGGTGTCGTCGCTGAGCTTGATGTTACGGGACTGGTTAAGCACCAGCGATACCGTCGCCTGCGACACCCCTGCCGCCCGCGCAATATCGTTCATCGTCACTTTCGTTTTTCGCTTCATCCGTCCTCTCCCTTTCGCGAATTCGCATCATACCCTAACCGCACGCTTACGCGCCGTCGATCACGTTTCTCATTCATCGAAGCGTGAACTTTGTGAGGGGCGTCGCTTTTCTTATCGCCGTGATTTGCGCATTTATCCTGCAACTAATATTTATTAGCTAAATATTATCAGTAAGAGGACGCGTAATGAAAGAGCAGTGGAGCAGGGAGCAGGCACAGGCGTGGTATCAGCAGAAGGGCTGGCTGTGCGGGTTTAACTATCTGCCGTCGACGGCGGTGAACTGGACCGATATCTGGCAGGAAGAGACCTTCGATGCCGCCACCATCGAGCGCGAGCTGGGCTGGGCGGCGGACGCGGGTTACAACACCTTGCGCATCAACCTGCCGTTTATCGTCTGGGAGCACGACCGCGACGGGCTGATGGCGCGCATCGACCGCTTTTTGACGATTGCCGACGGCCACGGGTTCAGCACCATGCTGACCCTGATGGACGACTGCGGCTTCTCCGGCGACGAGCCGTACCTCGGCCCGCAAAAGCCGCCGGTACCGGGCAAGCACAACAGCCAGGCGGCGGCGAGCCCGGGGCGTGACAAGGTGTGCGATCCGGACTGCTGGGCAGACATTGAACGCTATATCCGCGACGTTGTACGCCAGTACCGCGACGACAGGCGCGTGCTGCTGTGGGATCTCTACAACGAGCCGGGCAACCGCGGCATTTTCGCCACCGGCACGCAGGAAGTGCAGTACGACGCGAAGCTGGAGACCTGCGCCCACGCGCTGATGAAGCTGGCGTTCCAGTGGGTGCGTGAAGAAGATCCGACCCAGCCGCTCACCGTCTGCGCGTGGCGTCTGCCGCCGGAAGAGGAGGGCGAGACGTTCTTTCAGCATCCGCTGGACCAGACCGCGCTGGCGCTCTCGGACGTGGTGAGCTTCCACGCTTACACCCACACCGGGCGCATGACGGCGATTATTCAGCAGCTGCAAAAGCTCGGACGACCGCTGTTCTGCACCGAATGGCTGGCCCGCCACGTGGGCAGCACCATCGAAGAGCAGCTTCCGCTGATGTACGCGGCGAAGGTCGCGCCGTACCAGTGGGGTCTGGTGCGCGGCAAAACCCAGACGTGGCTGCCGTGGCCGGTGGTGATGAAGGAGTCCACGGACTACTGCCGCCTCTGGTTCCACGACGTGTTTGAGGAGAACGGCATTCCTTTCTCGCGCCGTGAAATCGCCCTGATGCAGCAGCTGCGCAAGATCGCCCCACAGGCGCAGGACTAATAATATCGACCCGGCGGTCCACCGCCGGGCAACCAGGCAGGCATATAACAATGGCAACGACAATGAAAATACCGTCTCGCGAGCTGTGGTCTTATTTTGGTTATGGTTTAGGTCAGTGTTTTAGCTTTGGTTTAGTGGGTTCGTTTATTAACTATTTTTACACCGACGTGCTGGGGATCTCGGCGCTGGCGGCGAGCACCATCTTCCTGATTGCCCGCGCGTGGGACGCGGTTCACGATCCGCTGTTTGCCAGCATTATGGATACCATTAACAGCCGGTTCGGCAAGTTTCGCCACTTTTTGCTGATCGCCCCGCTGCTGATCACCGGCGTCACGCTGCTGTCGTTCTATAAAATCGAAGCGGACATGACCACCAAAATCCTCTACGCCGGGGTGACGTATATTCTGTGGGGGACGCTGTACGCCATCTCCGATATCCCATTCTGGTCGATGTCGTCGGTGATGACCAACGACTCCGGGCAGCGCACCCGCGCGGTGACGGCGGCGATGCTCGGGGTGAACGCCGGGATTGCCTGCGCCAACATCTTCTTCCCGAAGCTGGCGGCCTATTTCGCCCAGTACAGCAATGACAAAGGCTACTTTATGGCGGCGCTGGTGATGATGCTGGTGGGCCTGCCGCTGATGCTTAACGGCTTCATGCAGATTAAAGAGCGCGTGCCGCCAAGCCCGGAAAAGGTGACCATCCGCGATACCTTCCACAACCTGCGCCAGAACAAGCCGCTGTTTATCGTCCTGCTGTCGTTCTTCTTTTGCGTGTTTCATAACGTGGCGGGCGGTCTCTATATCTACTTCTTTATCAACAATCTGGGCGACGGCAGCCTGCAGATGGCGATTGGCGTGATGGGAATAGTCGCGGCGGTGCTGTGCCTGGTCGCCCCGATGCTGACGCGCCGGATGCAGAAGCGGAAGCTGTTTATGATCCTCTGCGGGCTGGACGTGGCGGTGCGCGTGGTGATGTGGTTTGTGGGCTATCAGCAGGTGACGATGCTGTTTATTCTGCTCGGCCTGAGCACGCTGTTCGTGATGATGACCAACATCCTCACCTCGTCGATGATTGCCGACACCATCGAGTACGCGGAGTACCACACCCACAAGCGCTGCGCGGCTATCACCTTCTCCGGGCAGACCTTTACCGGCAAGATGTCGGTGGCGGTGGGCGGCGGGTTAATCGGGGTGTTTCTGACGATGATCGGCTATGTGCCGCAGGCGCAAATTCAGAGCGAGAGCGTGCTGTCGGGGCTGTTCTTCGGGATTTGCCTGCTGCCGGCAATAGGGTCGCTGATCCGAATGGGCTTTATGTCGCGCTTTACCTTTACCGAGGAGAAGCATGCGGAGATTTGTAGGCTGCTGGCGGAGCGCAACGCGTCTGCGAAAGCGCCGGGTGGCGGCTGCGCCTTACCCGGCCTACAGGACCAGCCCTTGTAGGCCTGATAAGCGAAGCGCCATCAGGCTTCGCTTTTTAAGACTTACAGCGACTTCACAAACGCCAGCAGGTCTTCGTTAAGCTGGTCCTGGTGGGTCAGCGCGAAGCCGTGCGGCGCGTTGTCGTACACCTTCAGCGTGGCGTTTTTGATCATCTCTGCCGCCAGCTTGCCGGTGCTTTCAAACGGCACGATCTGGTCGTTGCTGCCGTGGATCACCAGCGTCGGCACATCGATTTTCGCCATATCCGGGCGGAAGTCGGTTTCGCCGAAGGCGGTCACGCAGTCGATGGTGCCCTTCAGGGAGGCCAGCAGGGCGATGTTCAGCGTCTGGGTCAGGGCACCGGCGGAAACGGTCTGCCCGGCGTTGGTGCCGTAGAACGGGGTGGCGAAGTCGCTGATGAACTGGGCGCGATCTTTACGCAGTCCGTCGCGAATGCCGTCGAACACGCTCTGATCCACACCCTGCGGGAAGGTGCCGGATTTGCCGAAGATCGGCGTGACCGCGCCCAGCAGCGCCAGACCGGCCACGCGCGCGCTGCCGTAGTTGTTGATGTAGCGGGTCACGTCGCCGCCGCCCATGGAGAAGCCCACCAGCGTCACGTCCTGGAGGTCCAGGGTGGTGATCAGGTCGTTGATGTCGGACGCAAAGGTGTCGTAGTCGTAACCGTTCCACGGCTGATCCGAGCGGCCAAAGCCGCGGCGGTCAAAGGCGATGGCGCGGAAGCCGCGCTCGGCCAGGTAGTTCAGCTGGCTGTCCCACATGTCGCCGTCCAGCGGCCAGCCGTGGCTGAAGAGAACCGGTTTGCCCGCGCCGCCTTCTTTGTAGTAAATCTGCGTGCCGTCTTTTGCCTTAAACGTTGCCATAGTGTGTTCCTGTGCAGGTGATGGTTATGGTTATACCGGCGCGACCAGATAACGAATTGCCGGTGATGTTGTGCCCTGATGAAAAGCCAGAACGCGGCTCTGCAGCAGGAGGTCATTCATGGTGTGGCGCTCCTGCTGGCGCAGATGCTCAATCCACGAGCCCATCAGGAAGGTCTCGATAAACAGGCCGGGGCGCTCAATATCTTCGTATACCGCCCAGCTCATCGCCCCGGCGCGGCGTCGCACCCGGCGCAGCTCGTGGACCGCCTCCAGGAAGGCTTTTGCGTTGTGCGGGTCGATGATGTACTCGTGCGAGACCAGCACCGGGCCACGCTCGTTCGGCAGGTCGATCTCCACGCCGTCCAGCGGCTGGCCGCTCAGGTCGAGGTTTAATTCCGGGTCTTTCTCCAGCTTCCAGCGGAACACGGTGGCGCTTGCCAGCACCATCCCCAGCGTGGCGACAACCAGCGCGGTCGGGGTGCCAAACCGGGAGGCTATCTGCCCCCAGATGGCGCTGCCCGTGGTCATCGAGCCGAAGAATACCGTCAGGTAGACCGCCAGCGCGCGGGCCTTCACCCAGCGGGCGGCGCTGCGCTGGGCGCCGAGGTTCAGCGTCGAGAGCACCGCAATCCACGCGAAGCCGGTGAAGAACTCAAACAGGTTGAGCAGCCAGACGTGGCGCACAAACGCCAGCGCCAGCATGGTGAGGGCAAAGACCAGGCTCGCGGCCACCATCAGGCGGTCGGCGTTCAGCCGCTGGCGCAGGCGCGGCAGCAGGATGGCCCCGGCAATCGCCCCCAGGCCAATGCACGCCAGCATCACGCCGTAGCCCGCCGGGCCCAGGCCCAGCTCGCGGCGCGCCACCAGCGGCAGCAGCGCCCAGCCCGCGCTGCCGAAAACGAAGAAGGCCACGGTACGCACCAGCACGTTGCGCAGCACCGGGGCGGCGTGCACGTAGCGGATGCCGGTGCGCACCGCAGAGAAGAAGTGCTCCGGCGGCAGACGCTGAATGGACGGGGCCGGACGCCAGCGCCACAGTACCCACGCCACGCCCACCACGGACAGCGCGTTCAGGGCAAACACCATCCACGGCCCGGCGAGCGAAAGCAGGAAACCGCCCAGCGCGGGGCCAATCGCCCGGCTGATGTTCACCCCGAGCGAGTTCAGCGCCACGGCGGCACCCAGCTCCGGCTTGCTCACCAGATCGGGCACCACGGCCTGGAACGGCGGCGAGCTCATCGCCGCCCCTACGCTCAGCAGAAACGTCGCCACCAACAGCACGGTCGGGGTGACGTGTCCGGTGAAGGAGAGCGCCGTCAGCCCGGCGGCGGCGATGAACACCCACAGCTGGGAGAAGAGCAGGTATTTACGCCGGTCAACGATGTCCGCCATCACCCCGGACGGCAGGGCGAAGAGGAACATCGGCAGGCTGCTGGCTGCCTGCACCAGCGCGATATCCAGCGGGTCGGCGCTCAGGGTCAGCATGCTCCAGTTGATGCCGACGTCGCTCATCCATGAGCCGACGTTAGAGACCACCGTGGCGATCCACAGCATGCGGAACACCGGCTGGCTCAGCGGCTGCCAGGGTGAAACCGTCGGTGCGGGCGTCGTCTCGACGTGTGCGTCGCGAACGTCGTTAACCTGGGTCATGCGAACCTCTCCGTTGCCTTACGCTGCAGCCGCCACTGGCCCGGCCCGGTGAGGGCAAGAGTGGTGAAGATAATCAGCAGCAGCCAGCCAAACTGCCCTTCGGCAATCGACCAGTTCGGGTGGACCGCCAGCATCGCCACCAGCAGCACGGCGATAATCGGCAGGCACGCCAGGCGGGTGTAGACGCCCGCAATGATCAACAGCGGGCAGATCACCTCGGCGACAATCGCCGGGATCAGGCTGGCGTAAGGCCCGAAGCCGAACGGATCTTCAATGCGCGTCAGCTCTTCGCTGAAGTGCAGCACCTTCGGCAGGCCGTGCACATAGAGCAGCAGCAGGCTGCCGGTCAGGCGCAGGAAGAACAGCCCCAGGTCGATCCGGGGCGGCATAGTGGTGTTTTTCATCAGAATGCAAAGCAGCTGCAGCCCAGCGCCCCCCAGAAAGCGTTATCGTCGGACACCGGCATCGCTGACGTGCGGGCGAAATCGTGCTGGTGGCTGTGAACCCCGCACGGGCCGCTGCAGTGGTGAGCCACACTCATACCCACGCGCGTAGCCTGCGGCGGCGCGCTGCGGTAGTGGCCCGGCACCTTCACCACCGGGGACCACTCGGGCAGGACCGGGATGGCCGGCGGCGCGAGCGGGCCAAAGCTGCCCGCGGCGTAGACGATGTCGCCGTTGACCACCGTGAGAACGGACTCGATGCCCTTGATCTCCTCTTCCGGCACGCGGAAGTAGTCTTTGCTGAGCACCGCCAGGTCGGCGAGCTGGCCGACTTTAATCTGCCCCTTCTGGTTCTGCTCGCTGGAGAACCACGCGCTGCCCTGGGTCCAGAGCATCAGGGCGGTATCGCGATCCAGACGGGCACTGTGGTCGTACATCTGCATTCCGCCGACGGTACGGCCGGAGACCAGCCAGTAGAGCGCGGTCCACGGGTTGTAGCTCGCCACGCGGGTGGCGTCCGTCCCTAAGCCCACCGGCACGCCGGTCTCGAGCATTTTCGCCACCGGCGGCGTGTGGCGGGTGGCTTCGATGCCGTAACGCTCGGCAAAGTACTCGCCCTGGAAGGCCATGCGGTGCTGGACGGCAATGCCGCCGCCGAGCGCTTTGATGCGGTCGATGTTGGCCTGTGACACGGTTTCCGCATGGTCGAAGAACCAGTGCAGGCCGTTGAACGGAATGTCGCGGTTCACCTTCTCGAAGACGTCCAGCATGCGGCTGATGGATTCGTTATAGGTGGCGTGCAGGCGGAACGGCCAGCGGTGCTCCACCAGATGGCGCACCACGCGCTCCAGTTCGTCCTCCATGCCCGGCGCGAGATCCGGGCGCGGTTCGAGGAAGTCTTCAAAATCGGCGGCGGAGAAGACCAGCATCTCGCCCGCGCCGTTGTGGCGGAAGAAGTCGCTGCCCTGGCCCGGCGTGAGCATGTCGGTCCATTTTTCAAAGTCTTCCAGCTCGTGGCCCGGACGCTGGGTAAAGAGGTTGTAGGCGATGCGGATGGTCATCTGCTTTTTCGCGTGCAGCTCGGCGATCACCTCGTAATCTTCCGGGTAGTTCTGGAAGCCGCCGCCCGCGTCGATGGCGCTGGTCAGCCCCAGGCGGTTGAGCTCGCGCATGAACTGGCGGGTGGAGTTAACCTGCTGCTCCAGCGGCAGCTTCGGCCCTTTGGCCAGCGTGGCATAGAGGATCATGGCGTTCGGACGGGCGATCAGCATCCCGGTCGGGTTGCCGTTGGCGTCGCGCTGGATCTCGCCGCCCGGCGGGTTTGGCGTGTCTTTGGTGTAGCCGACCACCTTCAGCGCGGCGCGGTTGAGCAGGGCGCGGTCGTACAGGTGCAGGATGAAGACCGGGGTATCCGGCGCGGCGTCGTTAATTTCGTCCAGGGTTGGCATGCGGCGCTCGGCAAACTGGAACTCGGTCCAGCCGCCGACTACGCGCACCCACTGCGGCGACGGGGTGCGCAGCGCCTGCTCTTTCAGCATCCGCAGGGCGTCGGCCAGAGAGGGCACGCCTTCCCAGCGCAGCTCGAGGTTGTAGTTCAGCCCGCCGCGGATCAGGTGCAGGTGCGAGTCGTTGAGGCCGGGGATGGCGGTGTGGCCTTTCAAATCCACCACTTTGGTGGCGTCGCCGTGGTGCTGCATCACCTCGGCGACGGTACCCACTTCCAGAAATTTTCCGTCGCGCACGGCAACGGCTTCCGCGACAGGATTCTCGCGATCGACGGTGTGAAACTGGCCGTTAACCAGAATGAGATCGGCTTTACCGAGGGTAACCATAACTGCTCCTGACTGAGAGGGGAATGGTCAGGATTATGGGAACCGGTTTCGGCAAAGATCCAGTTATACAATAGGATAGGTATACCAAAGTATAACTATACCTAAGGTTAACTATACGAAGAGATAATTACGCGCGGAGAAGGAAAACCGCAGGATGAGGGTGACTTTATCGCCGTGGCGCTCGCGGCGATTTCTACCCTTAACCACTGGAAAATGCTATGACCTCTTCAAAGCTCGAAGTGTTAACCCCTGCGAACTGTCAGATCATCTTTATCGATCACCAGCCACAGATGGCGTTTGGCGTGCAGTCGATTGACCGCCAGGTGCTGAAAAACAACACCGTGGCGCTGGCGAAAGCGGCTAAGGTGTTCAACATCCCGACCATCATCACCACCGTAGAGACCGAAAGCTTCTCCGGCAATACCTATCCTGAGCTGCTGGACGTGTTCCCGGGTCAGGACATTCTGGAGCGCACCTCCATGAACTCCTGGGACGACCAGAAGGTGCGCGACGCGCTGAAGGCCAACGGCAAGAAGAAGGTCGTGGTGGCCGGTCTGTGGACAGAAGTGTGCAACAACAGCTTTGCCCTGTGCGCAATGCTGGAAGGCGACTACGAAATTTATATGGTGGCGGACGCGTCCGGCGGCACCTCGAAAGAAGCCCACGACTACGCGATGCAGCGCATGATCCAGGCGGGCGTGATCCCGGTGACCTGGCAGCAGGTAATGCTGGAGTGGCAGCGCGACTGGGCGCGTAAAGAGACCTACACCGCGGTGATGGACATCGTGCGCGAGCACTCCGGCGCGTACGGCATGGGCGTGGATTACGCCTACACCATGGTGCACAAAGCGCCGTCTCGCCAGAAGAGCGAGCACCGCACCTTAGCGCCGGTCCCGGCTCGCTAAGTCCCGTCGGCGGGCTGGTCCCTCATCCGGCTCGCCGCTGCCTCTTTCTCTGGAGTTCACGATGAGTACTGGGCTGATATCCCTTGCGGCAGGCGTGTTGATTGGCCTGATGTATGCCGTGCTGAAGGTGCGCTCCCCCGCGCCGCCCGCGCTGGCGCTGATTGGTCTGCTGGGGATGCTGGCGGGTGAACAGGCGACGCGCCATCTCTTATCCCGCGACGGCGCCCCACCTCCTCAGGTGACCGTTCCGCAGGCGGCATCGCAGACGGGAGCGTCATCATGAAAGCATGGATAATTTCGCTGGTGTGCGGCGTGGTTGCTGGGGTAATTTACGCTCTGCTCGACGTCCATTCCCCGGCACCGCCGGTTGTCGCCCTGCTTGGCCTGTTCGGCATGCTGGTGGGCGAACAGCTCATCCCGGTGGGACGACGTTTACTGAGTCGCGAACCGCTCACCCTCGCCTGGTTTCGTCACGAATGCGTACCGAAAATCAGCGGCACGGCGCCCCCTGCGCCCGCGAAGGACCCTCGCGACGTTAAATGACTGGTTAGAGGAATAACAGCATGACGCTGCCGTGGCGCATTGCCATCATTGATGACGAACGTTCCGTCCGCAGCGGGTTGAGTAATCTCCTGGAGTCGGAAGGCTATTCAACCGACACGTTTGATTCGGCAGAGGTATTTCTGAGCCATCCGCTTGCCCTGTCCGGCGCGGCGCTAGTGATCACCGATATCAAGCTCCGGGGTATGAGCGGCCTTGAGCTATTTGACAAGCTGCGGCTGCTGGCCGTACCGCCTCCGCCCGTGCTCTTTATCTCCGGTCATGCTGATGAAAATATGCAGCGGTACGCTCTCGGTCTGGGCGCCGCTGCTTTTTTGCGTAAGCCGATTAACATCGATATTCTGCTGGATCATATTCAGCGGGAGCTGGCCCGCCGACAATAAGGATCGCGGATGAACGAACACGAGCAGCCTGCATTCTGGCCCGCCCAGGGAAATCTTCACCAGGGGCGGGTTTTTGTCCTTAAAGAGGATGTGATTTTTACCGTGCTGGCGCAGGAGGGCGGAATCGCCTGGATGCACGCGCGACATCCTCATTCCGGCGGCTCGTTCATTATCGCCACCGCGGTCAGCGACGAAGAGGAAGAGCGGGCCACCCGGCTGCTGAAAAACGAGTTTGCGCTGCGTGACGCGCTGCAGGACAGCTGGGCCATTCGTGCCGTCGCGTCCACCCAGTACCGGGGACGCTTCGCGCTGGTGTACGCCCCGTTTTCGTTTGAGCTGCTGGCGCGGCGCGCGGGCAGGGCGATCTCGGGGATCGCGCGCTTTATCGAGCTGGCGATCCAGATCTGCGTTCCTCTGCGCCAGATGCATCTGCAAAACCTGATCCACGGCGATATCAAGCCTGGCAATATTTTTGTTCATCACGATGCCACCTGCCGTCTGGGCAGCTTTGGCCTTTCATGCAGCCTCTCCGGCGCCTTCGCGCAGACCCGGCTTGCCATTTCAGGCGGCACGCCGGCGTATATGTCCCCGGAGCACACCTCCCGCACCCAGCGCCCCGTCGATGGCCGCAGCGATCTCTACAGCCTCGGCGTGGTGCTGTATGAACTCCTGACCGGACGTCTGCCGTTTGAACTGGGGGAGGACGATCGGACCAACTGGGCGCACTACCATATTGCCTCGGCGCCGCTGGCTCCGGATGCGATACGCCCGGACGTGCCGGGAATGCTGTCGACCATCATCCTGAAGCTGCTGGAGAAGCACCCCGATAACCGCTACCAGACGGTTGACGGGCTGATTGCCGACCTCCGCCGCTGCCAGGCGACGTTGACCGGTGAGGGCGAGATCGTTGCCTTTACCCCCGGCCAGCAGGACCGCACCCCGGCTATTCTTCTGGCGGACTCGCTGTTCGCGACGCATCCGCAGGCGAATGACGTCATTGCCGCGTTTGAGCGGGTGGGGGAGAACCGTGTGCCGGAGCTGGTGACCATCGGCGGGCCGTCGGGGATCGGCAAATCCTCCATCATTGCGACGGCGTTAAAAACGCTCCAGCAGCGTACGGTGCTGCTGGCGGTGGGCAAAGTGGATCAGTTTTCACCGTCATTGCCCTACGGCGTATTAAGCTCCGCATTCCGCCCCCTGACCCTGCACCTGCTGGGCCTGCCGGCAGACGAGGTGGCGAAGTGGAAAATCCGTCTTTCTCGCGCCCTGGAAGGACACGAGGCGCTGGCCGTCAGCCTCGTGCCCGAGCTGGGCCTGCTGCTTGAGCGCAAGCCGCGCTTCCCGGCGGATACGTTTTCCATTGATGCCCGGGCGCGCTTCAGCCATATGGTGCTGGCGCTGGTGAAAACCTTTGCCTCGCAGGGCTGCCCGCTGGTGCTGGTGCTCGACGATCTCCAGTGGAGCGACGCCGCCAGCCTGCATACGCTCAACTATCTGCTGGTGAACTGCGGCGCGATCCCACTGCTGGTGGTTGTGGCTCACCGCGACATCGGTTCGTTGTCCGAACCCACACTGCAACAGCAGCTGGCGAGCCTGCCGGAGGCGGCACAGCACGCGAGCGAAATTGTCCCGCAGGCGCTCTCTGTCAAAGCCGTGTCCCGCTGGCTGGGGACGGTATTTCGTACCCGCAGCACGGCGACGACCGACCTCGCCACGCTGATCCATGAAAAGACCGGGGGCAACCCACTCTTTGTACACGAATTTTTCCGCCGCATCGTCGATGACGGGCTGGTGGTGCACAACAAATATCAGGACAAGTGGCACTACGATCTGCAGGCCATCCGCGCCCGGCATTACACCGAAAACGTCGTCACCCTGGTGCTGGAGAAGCTGGAAGAGCTGCCCGACGAGACGCGTCGCCTGCTGGGTAGCCTTGCCTGCCTCGGCGGCACGGGCGAAATGGAGATGATCTGCCGCGTGGTCGGTATATCGATGGCGGAAATGCGCTACGCGCTGCATCCGGCGGTCATGGCGCAGCTGATCGTGCTGACGGAGAAAGCGTACTCTTTCACCCACGACCGGGTGCAGGAGGCCGCCTTTGCGCTGCTGGATCGGCATGAGAAAAGCCATCTTCATCTGACCACCGCCAGCCTGCTGGCCGACGCCGCGCGGCAGGCGGCGGGGAACGAGCTGCTGTTTCGCGCCGTACATCACGTCACGGCCGCGCTGGACAGCATCCAGCCCGCCCCGCAGCGCCAGATGTTCCGCGAGCTGAGCCTGCTGGCCGCGCGACGCGCGAAACGCTCGGGGGATTATCTCTCGGCGCTGAGCTATATCCAGACTGCCCGAGCGCTGGGCAACGCCGGGACGGTGTCAGACTTTATGCTCGATATCGAAGAGGCGGGCTGCGAGTTTGCGCTGGGGCACCTGGAGCGTACCCGCGAACTGTGTGACGCGATCCTCGGGTGCCCCGGCGGGCTGACCGAAAAGGCGCTGGCGGCCAATCTGCTGGTGGAAGTGTACATTCGCCAGTCGGACAGCCGTCTGGCGCTGGAGGCAGCGCTCTGCTGGCTGGGGGTCTTTGGTATTCAGATCGGCCGCTATCCGGAAGATGCCGACTGCGACGAGGCCTGGGAACACTTCTGTAACCGCGCGGGCGACGCGCCGCAAACCCTGTTTGCCCCGCTCTCGCGGATGGATAACCCGGAAACCGAAGCGGTGATGAACCTGCTTTACAGCGCCAGCATTTGCGCCAGCTTCATTTGTCCGCGCCTGCACTTTTTACTGCTTTGCCGCATGATGCACCTGACGCTCGACCACGGTATTACCGGCGCCTCCACCACGGCGATGGCCTGGTTTGGCGTGCTGATGGGCCACCGCTACGCCGAGTATCGCCTCGGCTTTCAATACGGCACCCTGGCCCGCGAGCTGGTGAATCGCCACGGCTACGACGCGTTTGAAGCCAAAACCCTGCTACCGCTCGACCAGCTAAGCGTCTGGACCCAGCCTTTATCGTTTACCATCGAGTGCGCGAAGGCCTGCTTTACCTCGGCGGTGACCCACGGGGATATGACGATGGCCTGCTTTGCGGCCTGCCACCAAGTGATTAACTTCCTCTCCCGGGGCGATCACCTGGACGGGGTGCTGACCAGCATCGATCGCGGCCTGGCGTTCGTGCGTAAAACCCACTTCCAGGACGTGGAGACCATTTTGATGGTCCAGCGCGGCTACGTTGAGTTCCTGCGCACGCCGGTTATCGGCACCTGGACCGCATCGCAGGTGCTGCCGGAGGCATTGCTGCCCGCGTCGCCGGAGCAGGCACCGGAGCAGACCTCCACCATGCTGTTCTGGTACTGGCTCTACCGCGGCATGGCCCACTTTACCTGCGGGGAGTATGCCGACGCGCAGGCGGATCTGGAAATGGCGGGGTGGTACGCGTGGTCTGCGCCGGGGCACATCCATCTGCTGGATTACCATCTTTACAGCGCGCTGGCGCTTTCGCGTCAGTTAACGCCGGAGACCTTCTCGGCGAACCACCGCCGCAGCATTCACGCCCACTATGACAAAATCGCCCTCTGGGCGCGCATTAATCCCGGCACGTTCGCGGATAAAGAGGCGCTGATCTACGCCGAAATCGTGCGTCTGGACGGGATGAACAGCATCGCGCTTGAGCAGTATGAGAAGGCGGTCCGGCTCTCCCGCGAGGGCGGGTTTAATCCGATTAATGCCCTGGCCCACGAGCTGGCGGGCCGCTTTGCGCTGGCCTGCGGCTATCCAACCGCCTCGGACGCACACTTCCGTGGCGCAATTGCCGCCTGGGGCCGGGCGGGCGCGCAGGCCAAGGTGCGCCAGCTGGAGCAGGATTTCCCGCATCTGCTGGCCTCAGGGCAGGCGAGCGCCTATGACACGGTGGCGTTCGCTCAGAACGAGACGATCCGCGATCTGCAGAGCGTCATCAAAGCCTCCCGCGCGCTGTCGGAAGAGATCAACCTCGAGCGCTTAATCGAAAACCTGATGACGATCCTCCTCGAACGCGCCGGGGCGCAGCGCGGCCTGCTGCTTCGCGTGAGCGATAATCTGATCCCGGAGATCGAGGCCAGCGCCTGGACCAGCACCGAAGGCGTGCGGGTGCGGATCCTGAAGGACGTGCCGACGGCGACCGACATGCCCCTGTCGGTGCTGGCGGCGGTGATCCGCACCGGGCAGGAGATCCGCACCGGTAAGCCGGAGGAGTTTCACCCCTTCAGTCAGGATCCCTATCTGGTGACCTCGGGGGCGGCCGTCATGTGCGTCCCGATGTTCAAACAGGCGCGGCTGGTAGGCGTGCTCTACCTGGAAAACCGCCTGATGCCGGAGGTCTTCACCGCCGAGCATTCTCGCGTGGTGAGCCTGCTGGGGGCGCAGGCTGCGGTCTCCCTGGAAACGGCGCGGCTGTACGCCGAACTGCTGGGGGAGAACATCCAGCGCCGTCGGGTGGAAAAAGAGCTGCGCGCCAGCCAGACCTCGCTGATGCTGGGCGAGCAGATCAGCCACACCGGCAGCTGGCGCTGGGAGCTGGAGCAGGATCTGATGTTTGTCTCGGAGGAGTACGCCCGCATCCTCGGCCTGCCCGAGCAGCAAAAGATGATCTCCATGGCGGAATTTTTGACCTTCGTTCATGAAGACGATTACGCCCGCATCAGCACCATCGTCACGCAGAGCGTGCGCGAAGGGCTCTCCATGCGTGCGGAGTTTCGGGTGAAGCGTACCGACGGTTCAACGCGCTATATCCTCGGGATTGGCGATCCGGTGGGCGTGGGCAGCGAGGTGAATGAGTATTACGGCATCATCACCGATATCACCAGCCAGCGCGCCGCGGAGGATGCCATGCGGGTGGCGCAGGCGGATCTGGCGAGGGTGTCCCGCGCCACCACCGTCGGGCAGCTGACCTCCTCCATCGCCCATGAGATCAACCAGCCGCTGATGTCGATCGTCTCTAACGCCGGAGCGAGCCTGCGCTGGCTCAGCCGGGAGCCGGCCCGGCTGGATAAAGTGCGGGAAGGGCTGGAAGAGATCGCCGCGGAAGGCGCGCGGGCGGGGGAGATCATTCGCAGCATCCAGTCCCTGACGCGCAAGCAGGATCCCACTTTCTCGCGCATCGATCTGCACTATCTGATCCACCATATCATCGCGCTCTCCCGCAGCGAGCTGGAGCAGCGACACATTAGCGTTGATTACCTGTTGAAGGCGCAGGACAGCTTTATCACCGGTGATAGCGTGCAGATCCAGCAGGTGCTGCTTAACCTGGTGATGAACGCCGTTGAGGCGATGGCCGAGGTGAAGGATCGCGCCTGCACCATTACCCTCAGCACCAGCAACGCGGACGGGAAAGCGATCGTTGAGATCGCCGATACCGGGAGCGGCATTGAGCCCGAGCGGCTGGAGCAGATTTTTGACTCGTTCTACTCCACCAAGCCACAGGGAATGGGGATGGGGCTGACCATCAGCGCCAGCATCATTGAGCGCCACTGCGGGAAGCTGAGCGCGCGCCGCCGGGAGCCTTACGGCACGGTGTTTGCCTTTGCGCTGCCGCTGGCGGTACAGGAAGGGTAAACGTTACTCCGCAGGCTGGCTTTTGGTCAGGCGCTCAACGGCCCTGACCAGCTCTGCCACGGAGCGCACCTGCATTTTCTCCATTACGCGGCGGCGATGCACTTTCACCGTGATCTCACTGACGCCCAGCTCGGCGGCAATTTGCTTATTCAGCATGCCGCTTATCGCCAGCGTGAGCACCTCGTGTTCGCGCGGTGTGAGGGAGAGATGGCGCTGCTTCAGGGCGTAGTGCTCTTTATTGCGCTCGGCGTTGTTTTCCGCCAGCTGCAGCGCGGACTCAATGGCGTCGATAAGCGCGGTGGATTCGACGGGCTTAGTGAGAAATTCGTAAGCGCCGCCTTTAATGGCGCGCACCGACATCGGAATGGTGCCGTGGCCGGTGAGAAAGATAATCGGGATTTCACGCCCGCTGTCCTTGAGGGCATCTGCCACCTCAAAACCCGAGATGGTGGGCATCTGCATATCGAGGACCACGCACGAGGGGAGCTCTTCAAAGCGGTGCTGAAGAAACGCTTCTGCCGATGAAAAGCCGATGGCGTTTAAGTCTGCGGATTCCAGCAGCCCGATTACGGACTGTCTGACTGCGTCATCGTCATCAACCACATACACAATGTGTTCCATTCACCGCCCCGGTGCTGATTTACATGTCGAGGATGCAAACAGCCCCCAGGAGTGACGTAAGGGACTGTTTATGCTGACTTTCATCTTAACACATTAATTATAATTATCATTTAACAATATGATAATCATATGAAGTATAGCGATCCGTGACCGGGCGAGTTCAGGAACGAAACGCTGATGTTATGCACCGACAAGCTCAATCCGGTTGCCGTCCGGATCCGCAATCACCGCTTCATAGAAGCCGTCTCCGGTCATGCGCGGGGCGCTGAGCAGCGTGCCGCTGGCCTGCGCCCGTTCGGCCATGTCGTCCACCTGCGCCTTGCTGCCGACGTTGATGGCAATATGCGCCCAGCCGATAAACTCCGGATGTGACGGGGCTGCGGGCAGGTCCGGCAGCGTCATCAGCTCGATGGTCGGTCCATCATTCAGCGTAATAAAGTGTGATTCAAACCCGGGACGATTTTTACTGACGTAGCGTTCGTTGCTGCGGCCATTAAAAACCGTTTCCCAGAACTGAACCTGGGCGTTCAGGTTTCGGGTCCACAGTGCAACATGGGCAATATGCATAAGCTCCCTCGTTATTTGTCTGTGAGGACTTTGATCGGTAAAACAGGCTACACTCTGGTTTTGAGCGCGACAAGCTGAGGAAATAACAATGCACTACACACTGAAAGAAAGCGACAAGGAAAAAGCGGAAGGGTCAAACGGCGCGGGCGCTCTGCAGCAAAAACTGCTGGAGTCTCGTTCGATTGTGATCTCCGGTGAGATCAACCAGGAGCTTGCGCAGAAAGTGATCACCCAGATGATCCTGCTGCAAAGCGTCAGCAACGATCCGATCAAGCTGTACATCAACAGCCAGGGCGGCCACGTGGAAGCGGGCGACACCATCCACGACTTCATCAAATTCATTCGCCCGGAAGTGCACGTGATCGGCACCGGCTGGGTCGCGAGCGCCGGGATCACCATCTTCCTGGCTGCGAAAAAAGAGCACCGCTACTCGCTGCCAAATACCCGCTTCATGATCCACCAGCCGCTGGGCGGCGTGCGCGGTCAGGCGACCGATATTGAGATCGAAGCGCGCGAGATCATCCGCATGCTGGATCGCGTGAACAAGCTGATCGCCGACGCTACCGGCCAGCCGCTGGAAAAAGTGAAAAAAGACACCGACCGCAACTTCTGGATGTCCCCGGCGGAAGCGCTGGACTACGGCATCGTGGGTAAACTGATTACCCATTATGACGAGCTGAAGCTGGATTAAGTTTTCGCGGCGTGTTTGTGTCGGGTGGCGGCTTCGCCTTACCCGACCTACACGTGCTGGTTTGACCCATGACAAGTTCCCCCTCTGCCTTCTTGCCTATAATCGCGCCTGTTTCCCTTCTCACTGGTGCTACCCATGGCGTATCAACTGAACCTGAACTGGCCGGAATTTCTTGAGAAATACTGGCAAAAGCAACCCGTTGTGCTGAAAAATGCCTTCCCGAATTTTGTCGACCCGATTACCCCGGACGAGCTGGCGGGTCTGGCGATGGAGCCTGAGGTCGATAGCCGTCTGGTGAGCCATTTCAACGGTAAATGGCAGGCCAGCAATGGTCCGTTCGAGCACTTTGACGATCTGGGCGAAACCGGCTGGTCGCTGCTGGCGCAGGCGGTGAACCACTGGCATATGCCCGCGGCGGAGCTGGTGTGTCCGTTCCGCGTTCTGCCGGACTGGCGTCTGGACGATCTGATGATCTCCTTCTCCGTGCCGGGCGGCGGCGTGGGTCCGCATATCGATCAGTACGACGTGTTTATCATTCAGGGGATGGGCAGCCGCCGCTGGCGCGTGGGTGACAAGCTGCCGATGCGTCAGTTCTGCCCGCATCCGGCGCTGCTGCATGTGGATCCGTTCGAACCGATCATCGACGAAGATCTGGCCCCGGGCGATATTCTCTATATTCCGCCTGGATTCCCGCACGACGGTTTTACCCATGAAACGGCGCTTAACTACTCCGTCGGCTTCCGTGGGCCAAACGGCCGCGATCTGATCAGCAGCTTCGCCGATTATGCGCTGGAAAACGATCTGGGCGGCGAGCACTACAGCGATTCGGATCTGACCTGCCGCGAACACCCGGGCCGCGTGGAGCAGTACGAGCTCGATCGCATTCGTCAGATGATGATCGACATGATCGGCAAGCCCGATGATTTCACAAAATGGTTCGGCAGTTTTGTCTCCACGCCGCGCCACGAGCTGGATATTGCCGCCGCCGAGCCGCCGTACGCGCCGGAAGAGGTGCTGGACGCGCTGCAGGGCGGAGAAACGCTGTCTCGCCTGAGCGGCCTGCGCGTGCTGAACATCAACGGCAGCTTCTTCATCAACAGCGAACAGCTGGAGACGGTAGACGCGAAGGCGGCGGATGCGCTGTGCCGCTATACCGAACTCGGTCAGGCCGAGCTGGGCGATGCGCTGAAAAACCCGGCGTTTGTCGAGGAGCTCACCGGGCTGATTAACCAAGGATACTGGTACTTCGACGAGTAGTGCGGCCTGTTGCCCGGTGGCGCTGCGCTTACCGGGCCTACAACGGTAAGAACGTAGGCCGGGTAAGGCGAAGCCGCCACCCGGCAAAACACTACTCCTCCATCGCAATCACAATCGCTTCACCCATCTTCTTCAACGCCTCGCGATGTTTCTCCGTTGGCGGCAGCGCCACGTTGATCCGCAGGCAGTTGCGGTACTTCCCGGAGGCGGAAAACAGCGACCCGGCCGCGGCCTGGATCTTCATCCGGCACAGCTGCTTGCTGACGCACACCATATCGACCTTCTCCGGCAGCTCAATCCACAGCAGGAAGCTGCCCTGCGGGCGCGTGACGCAAATCTCTGCCGGAAAATACTGCCGCACCCAGCAGGTGTAGGTTTCCATATTCTGCTGATAAATCTGGCGCATACGGCGCACGTGGCGATGGTAATGACCGTCGCGAATAAACGCCGCCACCGCCATCTGCGTGCCCGGCACGTTAAATCCGCCGGCGGCGTATTTCATGTGCATTACCCGGTCGTAGTAGCGTCCCGGCACAATCCAGCCGACGCGCAGGCCCGGCGCCACGGTTTTGGTAAACGAGCTGCAGAGGATCACGCGGCCGTCGATATCCATTGAATGAATGGTGCGCGGACGCGGGTACTCCGCCGCCAGCTCGCCGTAAATATCATCCTCGACAATCACGATATCGTGCCGCTGGGCGAGGGCCAGCACCTGCTTTTTCCGCGCCTCCGGCATGATAAACCCGAGCGGGTTATTGCAGTTGGGCACCAGGATCACCGCTTTGATTGGCCACTGCTCCATTGCCAGCTCTAGCGCTTCGATGCTGATCCCGGTTTCAGAGTCGGTGGGAATTTCAATCGCCTTGATGTCAAACCCGCGCAGCATCTGCATGGTGCCGTGAAACGACGGCGATTCCACCGCCACGATATCCCCCGGTTTGCATACCGACAGCAGGGCAATCGACAGCGCGCCGTGGCAGCCGTTGGTGATCACAATGTCGCTTGCCGAGACGGTCGAGCCGCCGTCCAGCATCAGACGGGCGATCTGCTCGCGCAGCTCCAGACGCCCGTCAAGCACGTCATAGCTCAGCATCTCGCCAGGGTTATGCTGCGCGATGCGGCTCATCTCGCGCCACAGGGGCTTCAGGCTCGGCTGGTTAATGTCCGGCGAACCGCCGCCGAAGGAGATCATCTCTTTGTCGGCGCGGGCGTCCAGCAGCATCATCACCTCATCCCACTGGGTAACGTCCACGGGGCGCTGCACCGGGCGCGTCATCGCCGGGACGGGCGGCTGGGCCTTGCGCGGTGAGACAAAATAGCCGGAGCGCGGCTGAGGCGTGATCAGCTGGAGGTTTTCGAGGATCTGGTAGGCCTGCTGTATGGTGCTGATGCTCACGCCGTGCTCCTGACTCAGCGTGCGCACCGACGGCAGACGTTCGCCGCTGCGATACAGCCCTTGCTCAATGCGTTCAGCCAGAAGATTGGCCAGATGTTGGTAGCGTGTCATGCTGTATCCTTTGTTTTCACCATACAGATTATAAAACCAGTACAGATTGCTGCGAAAATTGCCATGCAGATACTGTTTTAGCGGATCTGTATGTTAAACAAAAGTTGTTTTTGCATCTGTATTGCACGGGTGGATTTCCGGGATGATAACCCCACTGACACAGTGAGGAGAGCATCATGGAATTCTACGAGAATCGTTCAAAACGTCCGTTTATTGTGTTTGTCTGGATCGCAAAAACGCTGCGTAGCTGGTATCGCATCAACCGCACCCGCCGCATCCTGAGCCAGATGAGCGACGAGCAACTCAAGGACGTTGGGTTATCGCGATATGATGTGTGATCCACGTTGTCGCCGGGTGGCGGCTGCGCCTTACCCGGCCTACTCGATCCCGTAGGCCCGGTAAGCGTAGCGCCACCGGGCGATTTTCAGCGCAACAGCGCAAACGTCTGCCGCTTCGGCCTTTCCAGCAGCTCAACCGCCTCTTCATACGAGCGCACGTTGTTATAGCCCATCACCAGCCCGTAGCGTTTGCCCGACCCGCGATACCACTCCGAGAGCACATTGACCTGCAACTGCTGTTCCTGCCAGCAGCAGGCCACTTCCCGATCACGGCTTCCTTTGGTCAGAAACGCCACGATATGCATCCCACCGTCGTTTTGCTCGGTGAAAAACAGATCGCCATAAACCTCCTGCAGGGCGGCAATCATCCAGTCGCGGCGGGTCTGATACAGCGCGCGCATCTTTTTCAAATGACGGAAAAAATGCCCTTCGTTGAGAAACGCGGTGAGGATCTTTTGCGTCAGCACCGGCTGGCCGCTGGTGGTGATGTCCGCGCAGTCGGTAAAGGCTCCGACGGTGCTGGCGGGCATCACCACGTAGCCCATGCGCAGCGACGGCATGATGGTTTTACTGAAGGTGCCCATAAAAATCACCCGGTCGTGATGGTCGAGGCTTTTCAGCGACGGCAGCACCTTGCGGGTGTAGTGAAACTCCCCGTCGTAATCGTCTTCGATAATCCACGCCTCGTTCTGGCTGGCCCAGTCGAGCAGCTGCTGCTTACGCGGCAGGGAGAGCGTGACCGCCAGTGGGCTCTGGTGTGACGGGGTGACGATGGCAAATCGGGCGTCGCGATGGTGACGCAGCAGGTAGTCCGTATCGATACCTGAACGGTCGACCGGCACGGTGTGCAGGCGCGGCACGATCCGCTTGAGCAGCTGCTGGCCCATAAAATAGCCCGGATCTTCAAACACCACCTTGTCGCTGCGGCTGGCGAGGGTGTCGAGGATCAGCCGCAGGCTGCCGCTGTAGCCGCTGGTGATCAGCACCTGTTCAGCGGTGCAGGATAAACCGCGTGAAATATTGAGGTAGCTGGCGATGGCCTGGCGCAGCGGATACCAGCCCAGAACGGGCGGGTTGAGCATCTCCTCCTGTCGCATAGCCCGCGTCGCCTGGCCCGCCAGCAGCAGCCATTTTTTATACGGGAAGCTGTCGAGGGCGGGGATGCCGGGACGCAGAAACCCGGCCCGCTCGCGCTGGCTGATGAGCGAGGCCGGAAGCGCTCCGGTGGGCTGCTCCGCAGGGGCACTCTTATCCGGCAGCAGTAAGTCCGGGTTAACCTGCGTGCCGCGCGCGCCCTGGCTCACCAGATACCCTTCACCCGTCAGAATGGCGTACGCCGTTTCGACGGTTTTACGCGCCACCTTCAGCTCTTCCGCCAGCACGCGGATGGCAGGCACCCTGTCGCCCGGCTTCAGCACGCCGCGCATGATGTTGTCGCGGTAGCGGGAATAAATCTCGTGATAGCCCGGCTTCATGTCCTACCTCATTTCACGCTTTTTGTATCTTTTTACTATGTCATGAACGGCGTAGATTTGCCTCATCGCACGGCACATGCCGCACAAAAAGAGGAAAGACCATGAGCACTCGCGTTAACCACCATAAAGTTACACCTGCCCTCGCCAACGCGCTGTCTGCCCTGAGCATGGAGGTAGCAAAAACCTCCATCGATCCGGCGCTGAAGCACCTGATCGACATTCGCGTGTCGCAGCTGAACGGCTGTACGTTCTGTCTGGATATGCACTCAAAAGAGGCGAAAATCGCCGGCGAGCGCGAACTGCGCCTGTACCATCTGGCGGCCTGGCGCGAGTCCCCGCTGTTCAGCGCCCGTGAGAAAGCCGCGCTGGCCTTCACCGAAGCGCTGACCCAGATTGGCGTTCACGGGGTGAGTGACGCGCTGTACCGCAGCGTGGCGGAGCACTTCTCGGACGTGGAGATTTCAGAGCTGAACTTCGCTATCGTGGCGATCAACGCCTGGAACCGTCTGGGCATCACCTCCCGCATGGCGCCCGGTTCGCTGGATGCGGCGTACGGGCTGAATAAAGCTAACCTGGAATAATCCCGCGCTCGCGGATCATCGCCACCAGCGCCCGCAGCCCTGGCGGGACGTGGCGATGACCGGGATAGTACAGGCGCAGCCCGGCAAACGGCTGCGTCCAGTCGTTTAAGACGCTCACCAGCTCCCCACTTTTCAGCTCGTCCTGAATATAGAGTTCCGGTAAAAATCCCACCCCTAACCCCGCTTTTACGGCGCGGATCGAGGCAAAAAGATCGGACGTCGCAAAGCGCGGCGGCACGGCAAGCGCGTACGTTTCCCCCCGACGGGCCAGCTCCCAGCGGTAGATCCCACCGTGAGCCATACGCATGCCGATCCCCTGATGTGAAAGCAGATCGTCCGGCGTCTCGGGTATGCCGTGAAGGGCGAAATAGTCCGGCGTGGCGGTGACGAGCTGGCGGATCTCTCCGGTCAGCGGCACGGCGATCATGTCCTGCGGAACGGACTCTTCGAGGCGGATCCCTGCGTCATAGCCTTCGGCAACGATGTCGATCATCCTTGCTTCACTCACCGTTTCCACGCGCATTTTCGGGTAGCGGATCATGTAGTCGATCAGCAGCTGGTCCAGAAACAGGGTGCCGATATGATTCGGCACATTCAGCCGTAGCGTGCCGGCAGGTTCCCCGGTGTCACTGTGGATCTCTTCCCCGGCGAGACGGATCTCCTGAAGGGCGGGGCCGATACGCGCCACGTAGCGCTGTCCGGCGTCGGTAAGCGCCACGCTGCGGGTGGTGCGGTTGAAAAGTCGCGTTTCAAGGCGGCTCTCCAGCCCGGCGATGGCGTTGCTGACCGCCGTGGCGGACATCCCCAGCTCCTGCGCTGCGCCGCGAAAGCTGCCGCGTCGCACCACCGCCATCACCACTTCCAGCTCTGTCAGACCTGAACGATGCATAGATTATCCTGAAAATCGAAACAACCCTTGCAGCATAGCGTGGATTATCGCAACGGAGAAGCCGTGACAGACTGGTCTCACACAGCCTGAGGAGGGTGATATGCACACTATCGAACAGATCTTTATTAACGGCGAGTTTGTTACCCCGCACGGGACCGAACGGTTTGATTTGTACAATCCGGCGACGGCGCAGGTCATCGGCCAGGTTCGTCTGGCGGATGAGGTTGACGCTGAACGCGCTATCGCGGCGGCGAAAGCGGCGTTTCCGGCGTGGTCGCAGACCACAAAGCAGGAACGCATCGCCGCGCTGAAGCGCATGCACGCCGCCGTGGCCGCCCGTCACGATGCGCTGCTGGACGCCATTGTCGAGGAGTACGGCGCGCCCGCCTCGCGCTCGGCATGGATGGCAAGCTATCCGGCAGAGGTGATTGCTCAGGCCATCGAGGCGCTGGAGGCGTTTGAGTTTGTCACCCCCGCAGGTGCCGCAACGGTGCAGATGACGCCGCTTGGCGTGGCCGGGCTGATTACGCCGTGGAACAGCGATGCCGGGTTTATCTGCGGCAAACTGGCGGCCGCGCTCGCCGCGGGCTGCACGGCGGTGATCAAGCCGAGCGAAATGAGCGCCCTGCAAACGCAGATTGTCACGGAAGCGTTGCGCGATGCTGAATTACCGCCAGGGGTATTTAATATCGTCACCGGACGCGGCGAGACGGTCGGCGAAACGATTAGCCGTCATCCGGACGTGGCAAAAATCTCGTTCACCGGTTCCACGAATACCGGCAAGGCGATCCTGCGCAACGCGGCGGAAAGCTTTAAGCGCGTAACGCTGGAGTTGGGCGGTAAATCGCCGACGATCCTGCTGGATGATGTGGATCTCGCGCAGGCGATCCCGCTGGTGATCCAGGCCGGGTTTATGAACAGCGGGCAGGCGTGCGTGGCTGGGACGCGCATTCTGGTGCCGCAGGCGCGTAAGGCGGAGATCGAAACCGCGCTGGCGCAAGCCGTGTCGGCGGTGAAATCCGGCGACCCGCGCAACAGCACGACAGACGTCGGCCCGATGGTCAGCGAGAAGCAGTGGCTGCGGGTGCAGGGCTATATCCGTAAAGGCCTCGAAGAGGGGGCACGCCTGCTGGTGGGTGGTGAAGGACGACCGGACGGCACGCAGGACGGCTGGTTTGTGCGTCCGACGCTGTTTGCCGACGTGAACAACCGGATGACGATTGCCCGCGACGAGATTTTCGGTCCGGTGCTGTGCGTGATCCCCTATCATGACGAGGCGGAGGCGATAGCCATTGCCAACGACACCGACTACGGCCTGAGCGCGATGGTGCTGGGCGGCGATGTGGACCGCGCACGACGCGTGGCGCAGCAGATTGTTTCCGGTCGCGTGCTGGTGAACACCCTGGCCCATGAACCGAAAGCGCCGTTCGGCGGGTTTAAGCACTCCGGTTTGGGGCGCGAGATGGGCGAGTGGGGAATTCGGGCGTTTATGGAGCCGAGGTCGATGGTGGGCTAAAACCCGCCCGGTGGCGCTGCGCTTACCGGGCCTACATGAGCCCGTAGGCCGGATAAGCGCAGCGCCATCCGGCGCAACACTTCGCTCCTTACCGAAGCATTGTGCTTTTCCCTCCTGCATTCTCTCCCCAACATCACAACGGAGAGAAAACCATGATCGCAGTCCTTTTCGAAGCCAAAGCCGCGCCTGCCCATCAGGCGCGCTATCTTCAGCTTGCTGCAGAGCTTAAGCCTTTGCTGGCCGACATCGACGGCTTTATTGATATCGAACGGTTCCAGAGCCTGACCACCGAGGGCAAAATCCTCTCCCTTTCCTGGTGGCGGGATGAAGAGGCTGTCCGCCGCTGGAAGCAGAACGTCTTCCATCAGGCGGCGCAGGCCGAAGGACGGGAGTCAATTTTTGCGTACTACCGCATTCGGGTGGCGCAGGTCGTGCGGGAATATACCTCTGAAACCGGAGGGCATGCCGATGTATGACGTTCATGTCATTTTTCGCGATATCCCGGGGGAACTGGCGCGCTTTGGGCAGCTGCTGGGCCGCAACGGCGTGGGGCTGGAGGGCGGTGGCGTATTTGGTACACATGCCCATTTCCTGGTGGAAGACGGGGAAAAAGCGCGACGCGTGCTGCTTGACGCCGGGTTTACCGTGCAGGCGGTGCGAAAGCCGGTGATCAGAAAGCTTAAGCAGGAACGCCCTGGCGAGCTGGGCGAGATCGCGGCGGCGCTGGCGGCACGCGGTGTGTCTATCCTGACCCAGTACAGCGACCATGCGAATCACCTTATTCTGCTGACGGATGATGATAAGCTGGCCGCAGAGATCACCGAACCCTGGGCGGCCCATGCTTAAGACGAGTTTACCCCCTGACAACAGCGCGATGCTGGAAAAGGCGATTGCCGCGGTGGCGGCAGCAATGGCCGATCCGTCGCGCGTGAAGATACTTTGTGCGCTAATGGACGGGCGGGCGTGGACGGCCACCGAACTGAGCGCGGCGGCAGATGTCGCACCGTCGACCGCCAGCGGGCATCTCGCCCGACTGCTTGAAGGGCAACTGATAACCTGCCTGTCGCAAGGGCGGCATCGCTATTATCGTCTTGCCGGGCACGACGTGGCGGCGCTGGTGGAGCAGATGATGGGGCTTTCGTGGAGCCGCATTACCCCGCCGGAAACCACGGCGCCGAAAGCCATGCGTGAAGCCCGGACCTGCTATGACCATCTCGCAGGCGCGGTGGCGGTGCAGATCTATGATTTCATGCAGGCGGAAGGCTGGCTGGAGGCTGACGGTTCAGCGTTGACACTCTATGGCCGGGAGCAGTTCCTGACGCTCGGCATTTCGTTAAGTGCGCATCCGCGCCGGAAGGCCTGCTGCGCCTGCCTGGACTGGAGCGAGCGGCGGTTTCACCTGGGTGGAGAAGCCGGCGCGTTGCTGCTCGACCATCTGGAAAGTAAAGGCTGGATCCAGCGGGTGGCGGGGTATCGGGAGGTGGTGGTGACGGCGTCGGGGAAGGCCGCTGTAAAGAGGCTTTTTAGCCGCTAAAAACGCCCGGTGGCGCTGCGCTTACCGGGCCTACGCGTACATCGCCTCCAGTAACACCTTTCGCAATTCCTGCGCTTTCGCCTCTCGTTTCTTGATAGTTACCCTGATAACTATTATCTTGGCCGCGTGTGACGAGAGGTTTCCCCATGAGTGAAGAAGAACTGTTCTGCCGCAGGCCAATGGGCATGCGGATGGCGATGATCGTGCGCCAGTGGCGTGCCGTCATCGACGAGGCCATTCTCGATACCGGGTTAACCCAGTCGAGCTGGACGGTGATGATGCAGCTTCATCAGCTCGGGGATAACGTCTCAATGAGTGAGCTGGCGGAGGTGCAGGGCATTGAACTGCCGCCGCTGATGCGCACCCTGACACAGCTGGAAAAGCAGGGATACCTGCTGCGCGCTGTATCGCCTTATGACAAGCGCATCCGGCTTCTGACGCTGACACCTGAGGGAAAAGCCCTGTTACAAAGGCTCACTCAGGTGATTGAGACGTATCAGGCGCGCGTATCGCTAAACATCGCGCCGGAACATCTCGACATTTTCAGCGCCACGTTGAATCAAATCGCCTGCAATTTGCGGACAATCCGCGAAGAAGATAACAAGACCGAAAAATAATGACCCCTGAACAAAAGTTTGCCCGCTGGGTAAGGGTGAGTATTGCCTCTTTCCTGCTGATGTTTGTCTACTTTATCGTCGCGGATATCTGGATCCCGCTGACGCCGGACTCCACCGTGATGCGCGTGGTGACGCCGGTGTCTCCGCGCGTCTCCGGTTACGTGGCGGCGGTGCATGTCCACAACAACAGCCAGGTGAAGAGAGGCGATCTGCTGTTTGAGCTCGATGACACGCCGTTTCGCAATAAGGTGGAAGCGGCGCAAATCGCGCTCGAGCAGGCACGCCTGTCCAACGAACAGCTGGATGCGCAGATCGCCGCCGCGCAGGCCAGCCTGAAAACCGCCTTGCTGACCGCGCGTAACGACAAAGTGACTTTTGATCGCTACCAGAAGCTGAGCACGCTGCAGAACGTCTCGCAGGCGGATCTGGATAAAGTCCGCACCACCTGGCAGAGCAGCGAACAGGCCGTCAGCTCAATTCAGGCCAACATTCAGAACCTGCGTATCCAGCGAGGCGAGCGCGACGAGCACCGCAACGTGACGCTGCAAAAATACCGTAACGCGCTGGATGAAGCAGAGCTGAATCTCGGCTGGACGAAGGTCTACGCCCAGGCGGACGGTACGATCAGTAACCTGCAGTTGAGCCCCGGCTTCTACGCTTCATCCGGTTCCGCCGCGCTGGCGCTGGTGAACAACCAGACCGATATCGTGGCCGATTTCCGTGAGAAGAGCCTGCGCCATACCCATCAGGGCACCGATGCGGCCGTGGTGTTTGACGCCTTCCCGGGACACGTTTTCCGCGCCCACGTCACCAGCAGCGACGCGGGGATCCTGGCAGGTCAGGAGGCCGTTAACGGCCAACTCTCCGAGCCGGAAACCTCCAACCGCTGGGTGCGCGACGCCCAGCGCATGCGCATTCACGTGACGCTGGACGAGGCGCTGCCGAAGCATCTGCCGACCGGCGCCCGCGCGACCGTGCAGCTCTACAACAGCGAAGGGCCGTTTGCGCGCTTCTTCTCCGGGATGCAGATCCACCTGGTAAGCCTACTTCACTATGTCTATTAGTACCCTGGCGCGGGTCTTTACCCCGCACGGCAACATCGTCTACACGGCAAACGACTTTCGCCAGACCTTGCGCATCGTCTTTGCCGGGATGATTGCGCTCAGCATCTCCAGTTTCTACAACACCAGCTACGGCGTGTTTTTCGTGGTCTATCCGATCATGCTGCTCTCGCTGGTGCCGGTGTTTAACCGCCACGTGGCGAAGCAGTTTATCTTCAGCGCATCGCTCAACTGCGTCGAAATGGTGATTATCATCGGCTATCTGTCGCAATGGCCGGTCATCATGACGCTGGTGGTCTTGGCCCTGTACGTGATGCGCTTTCGCTTTATGAGTAAAGGCCCGCTGTTTCTGTTCGGTTCGATGGGTGTGGTGTGCCAGAGCGTGATGCTCAACTTTATGAGCTACCCCACCACCAACTGGCACACGCTGCTGTTTTCCAACATCGAAGCCAGCGTGATGGCGGTGTGCCTGAGCGCGCTGATGAACTATCTCCTGCCGGACGTGGAGCCCCGCAAGCCGCCGCCGCTGATTGAGAAAGACGACGCCCGCGTGCGCCACGAGTCGCTGCTCTCCGGCACCGTCGCGACGCTGATATTCGTCGTTTTTCAGATCAGCGACTTAAGCGATTCGCTTTCGGCGCTGATGGCAGGGATTTTGATCCTGTTCCCGATGCACTATCGCGGCGCGGTGATGAGCTCCATCTGGCGCGTGGTCGGCGTGGTGCTGGGCTGTCTCTATATTCTGGTGGTGCAGCTGATCCTCTACGATCACAGCAGCCATATGCTGCTGATGATGCCGCTGATCGGCCTTGGGCTGGCGTTTGGTGCGCGACTCCACGTGATGGAGAAGGTGGGGGCGGGCGTGGGCTTCTCCAGCATCACCACCATCGGGATAATGTTCGGGCAGAACATGCACCCGGACACTGACCTGGTGTTCAGCGATCTGTACCGCATCACCTCCGTCACCTTTTCGCTGGTGGCGACGCTGACGATGGTCTTTCTGGTGCACCTGATCCTGAACCGCTTCGAGGCGACGCGCTACGTCATCGCGCCGCCCAAAGCGGATTAATGTCCCAGCACGGCAGGCAACTGCGAGAGTAAAAACAGGATCAGGCCAATCGTCCCGCCGACCAGGGTGCCGTTGACGCGGATAAACTGCAGATCCTTGCCAATGTTCAGCTCAATCTGGCGGGACATGTCTTTGGCATCCCAGCTTTTCACCGTGTCGCTGATGTGGCGTGTCAGGAACGCGGCAAAATCCGGCGCGAGGCGGTGCGCGGCCTGCTCCAGATGCTCGTTCAGCGAGGCCTGCAGGTTCGCATCGTTCGTCAGCGTTTCACCGAACCACAGCCCGGCGTTGGCGATGCGCTGCTTCACGCGCGAGTCCTCACTCTGCATATCCGCCTTCAGCCACTGGCGCAGATCGGCCCACATCTCGCCCAGATAGCGGTTAAACGCCTCATCGTTTTTCAGGTAATGCTTGATGTTGTCGGCTTTGGCCGCCATGTCCGGATCGTTTTTCAGGTTGTCGATAAGCTTCAGCGTGGCGCGGTCAAACGCCTGGCGGATCTGGTGCGTGCGGTCGTGGCTGATATCGTCCAGCAGCGTGTTGACCGCGTTCGATACCATCTCCGCACTCTGATCGCCCAGCCACTCCGTGGGCAGCACCATCGCTTTGCGCGGGTGCTCGGTTTTGAGCCAGTGGACGATCTGGTCGGCGATAAAGTCCCGCGTGCTTTCCCGCTGAATCAGGGTAATCAGTCGGTTGATGATGGTGTCCAGCAGCACCTGATGGCGGTTGTTTTTGGTCATGCTCTCCAGCATCACGGCGCTGGTTTCGGTGAAATCGACCTTGTCGATGGCCTTATGCACCGCGCGTTTGAGCAGGCGCTGAATGCGCCCGTCGTCGGTCAGCTCGAGAAAACCGCTCATCACCTGCATCAGATGCAGCCCGACACGCTGGGCGTTGTCAGCCTTGCTGAACCAGGCACCAATCATCTGGGCAGGCTCATAGCGGCGGATCAACGCCACCAGCGACTGGGTATCCAGAAATTTCTCCTGCACGAACTGGCCGAGATTGTCGCCGATCCGGTCTTTATTGCGCGGGATGATCGCCGTATGGCGGGAGATAAAGGGAATCGGCACCCGGCGGAACAGCGCGACGACCGCAAACCAGTCAGCCAGCGCGCCGACCATTGCCGCCTCGGCAATGGCCTTGACGCCGCGCACCCAGAAGGTCTGCGGCAGGAACAGGGTGGTGATAAAGGCCGCGGCGGCAACCAGCAGCAGCGACAGCGCCAGCAGCTTGGCGCGTTTGAGTTCAGCTATTTTTTCCATGGTTTAAGGATAGAGGCAAGTGAACCAAAAGTGCAAAACTGGCGTAAGGGGGGAGACGCATTCTCAGTGTGAACCAATGGCGTCTATATAAAAAATATATACATTTAAATTTTCTATTATTAATTTTTCTATATTTTTTGTGCTTATTTATTTTCGGACGTAATGTTTTGTGACCGTCGTAGTCATTTTAACGCTCCTGTTAGCCATAAGATAAAGGACTATTTATGAAAGGAGACGGTATCGATGACATGGGAGTATAAAGTTTCGACGGGGGTATTGAGTCATAATGGTGTGTTTGTCGCTAACTGCTACAGCGGTGCGGGTGAATCGAAAGATAAGCCAGAGTGTGAAAGTCAACGAAACAGAGGCCCTATTCCCAGAGGTATTTATTTTATTGCCGGGTGGAATAATCATAAAAGTGCTGAGGCCATTATTCTTGAGCCTATAGCGGGGACTAATACCTTTGGTAGAGATCATTTTCAAATTCACGGTGATAAAAAAGGCCAGCCGCCAGGTTCTGCATCAGCAGGTTGCATCATTATGAACGGTCAGGACAAACGTCATATGATTTATGATTCGGGTGATACAATACTGGTGGTGCGATAATGAAGTATATTATTGCGCTATTCTTCTTGTCTTTACCGATGGGTTTATTTGCCAAAAACCACACTCCTGAACAGATCTTGCAGATGATAAACGGCAAAGGCGCCATGTCTGTTGTAGCGGAGCTGGATTCAAATGATACGGGTGAGTCGGAATGGTGGAATCATGTCATACCAGAGATAAGTAAAGGAACTCAGGTATGGTTAGCCGTGGCGAGTGCCCTTGAACCCGGAGTGGACGCCAGTACGGCTGAAGATTTAAAGGCGGCGCTTTCTGAAGCCATCCCACATAACCCTGAAGGTGTCTTAGCAATCTTAAAAGACGATAAACCGTTACTCACTGTTGAACAAATTTGCGCGTTTGCGAATTTCCCCGAAACGGAGGCAGAAAGTAACAAGCTTTTTGTGGATTCAATCAGGGAGATGTTCAAAATAAAAAGCCCGCAGGGTAAAAGATGTCTCGCCGTTATGATCTCAACTGTTGAACACTCTTTTCCATTCGATAAGGATATGTAAATGGCCATTCCGGGATATATGTCATTAACTGACGATGCGGGTAATAACATAAAAGGCAGCGTGAAAGTTAAAGACCGTGAAAACCAGATTGAGGTTTTAGGGCTCTATCATAACGTAAGCTATAATTCTGACCTGCATAATGGCAGAGCATTGAGCAAACGCCAGCATCGTCCCTTTCTGATTGAGAAGGAAATTGATGCCTCCAGCGTTTTTCTCTATAAAGCACTCAGCACGGGCGGTACGTTCAGGAAAGCGACTATCGACCTGTACAGAATCAATGATGCCGGTCAGGAAGAAATCTATTTCACGATAACGCTGGAAGCGGTGAAGGTCGTCACGGTGTTATCATTAATGCATGACGTGAAAGAGACTTACCATGAAAAACAGGGTCATCTTGAGCTTGTTTTGCTTCGTTATGAAAAGATTACCTGGCATTACCGTGACGGTAACGTTATTCATTCGGATGACTGGGATTATCGGTTAGGGGCCTGATTCGCTTACTCCGGGAGAAAAATTTTCCCGGAGCAAGAACGCATGATGACGAAAAGAATGTAATACTCCTGTCCTGAAACAAATCAGCATCAATTCTCCTGATATGCCATTTCGATGAGCAGCTTAGCTTTCATCAGGTCATGTTCATTGCGTACAGCGAGTTCAACGTTGCCTGTCCCCCAGTGTCCGATGTGAGTCACATCCCGGCTAAAGCCTTCTTCAAACTGAATATGCTCAGGATCCAGTTTCAACCACAAACGGATATGCGGATCGGTTACGGGGTAAATCCCGGCACAAACAAAATTCCGCAGACGACGGAATGCGCCGTACAGCTTCAGCTCTTTATACTGCACCTCATCGCCGAGAGACAGGACATAGCTTTTTAGCTGTTCGAAAAGAAGGGCTAATTCTGTGGATGCGCTGGCGAGCTGTTCGCTATGCGTTCGCGTATTACGCTTGCCAATTGCGGAGGGTAATGTTTCGGTTGCCGCCTCAGAAAAGGCGTTCTCAACAACGGCATTGACCAGTTCGAACATCAGCAGATCGTCAGAAAAAAGCTTGTAACGAATCAGGCTGATGTTGCGGTTAATCTGCTGAACGGCATGTTCGTCATACTTATTGAAATCAGCGGCAATACAGAGCAAGCGCGTGCCTGACCAGTCTATAGCCTCCGCCGTCTCTTTGCCGAGCTTTTCCATCACCAGCCACTTAAATTCAGCCTTATGATCGAGAAGCCAGTCTAAATAAAACAGCCCCTGGTTAATGACATTTTCGTTGCTGTGACGTTTATATTCGATAATGACCGGGCAGTTATTTTCGTCCAGCCCCAGTGAATCAATACGCCCACGGTGGGTCTTACCAGTGCTGTATTCACTGTCGAGAAAACGAACCCCGAGAAAGGTTTCCATTCGGGATTCGATCAAGGTTTGCAGCTCTTTTTCGATGGTTGCTGCTTTACCGGAAAGTTCTTTTACGCCGATAGCACTGTAACGAAAGAGCTGGATATCACTCATGAATCGATTCCCTGCGCATTTTTGCAATGTCATACATCAGGTGAGCAAACCCTCTGGCAACGTCAGGAGACGATAAGTACTGCATCATCATCTCCTTGTGCGCTTCGTTGCTGTCCATCACGGCATCATCAATGGCTTTCGTAAAGTCGCCCAGCATGGCCTGCTCACGGGTGTTGTTGTCGAGTTGTGTCATGACAAGTTTGTTTTCTGCGAGCTTATCGTAAACCACAAAGGCGTAGTTGAGCATATCTTTGTCGGTCAGGTTTTCAGTGATAAACAGCTCGTTGAGCTGCGACAGCACCTGCGACATAAACTCCTCTTTCTTATCTTTTGCTTTTGCGGTGCCGACGTCATTAACCGGCTTGAGCTTATACTCTGCAGCATCCTCCTGAAGCTTAATATGCTGTTCCTGGATCTTTGAAAGCCGATAGTGGCTCATTTCAACATTGGAAAGATCGACATCATCTTCATCAATTGCCTCTTCGCGCAGCAAGGGGTGAAGGTGACGACAATAAAGGCTTAACTTCTCCAGCGACTTGTCATCGTAGGCGACGATCTGGGACATAAATTCGTAAAAACGTACAAAGCTGCCGAGATCTTTTTTGAAGATCTCCAGACGATCTTTCTCCTTCTTGCAGGCTTTAAAACTGTTTTCCGCGTTTGCGAGCAAAATGGGGTTAGGGGAATCCCTTTTTGTTAACTCGTAGATCTGCTTGGCGCTGATATACGCCTCTTTCGCGGAGGTATACCGCATTGCCCAACGGTTTACTGCGGGCAGACAAATATTGCTGATCTTCGCATTCGATTTTTTCTTGCTGTAAAAAGCCTCGCATAGCTGTTCCACTTCGTGCCATAAAAATATGCCCATCGCGCGAAGTTTCTCATACAGATCGAACACATGATCTGGATTGCTGACATCGGTCAATTCAGCCGTTTGGTAGTAGGGCTGGAAGGCCGCGAGGATATCGTCAGGTTCGTTATAAAAATCGAGTACAAAGGTGCCGGATTCTTTTTTGCCGGGATAGGTTCGGTTGAGACGCGACAGCGTCTGCACGCACTCCACGCCGCCAAGTGCTTTATCCACGTACATGGCGCACAGCTTCGGCTGGTCGAAGCCGGTCTGGAATTTATTGGCCACCAGCATCACCTGATAGTCATCAGTATCAAACGCCTTACGCATATCGCGGCCTTTGAGCGCCGGGTTCATACTGATTTCAGTGAATTTCTGGTGCAACAGCGCGAGGTCGTTCATGTCATTTTCCTGGAATTCGACCTCGCCTGAGAATGCCACCATCGCAGTGATCTTCCCGTAGCCCATTTCAGAGATGTATTTATCAAACGCCAGCTTGTAGCGCACCGCAGCCTTGCGCGAGCTGGTCACCACCATCGCCTTCGCCTGCCCGCCGAGCAGATGCATCACGTGCTGACGGAAGTGCTCAACGATGACTCTTACCTTTTGCGCGACATTGTGTTCATGCAACGTCACCCACTGGTTGAGCCTGATCTTCGCCCGGTTGCTGTCCACTTCCCGGTCTTTATCACCCATTTTTTGCAGCAGCTTATAGGCGACTTTGTAATTGGTGTAGTTCTTCAGCACGTCGAGGATAAAGCCCTCCTCAATAGCCTGGCGCATAGAGTAAACATGGAACGCCGCAGGTTTGTTGGTTCTGGATGCGGGTTCGTGCGGGTTGGGTCGGCGGCCAAAAAGCTCCAGGGTCTTCGCCTTCGGCGTCGCGGTGAAGGCGTAGAAGTTAAGATTGCTGCTCCCGCTGCGTGCGGCAAGTGTGGCGTCGAGGATGTCTTCAGAGGTGAGGACCACGTCGTCGTCGGCCCCTTCGCTCATCAGCACCTCTTTCAGCTGACGCGCCGTGGAGCCGCTCTGGGAGGAGTGCGCTTCATCTGCGATGATCGCGTAGGTTCGCTCTTTGAGGCTGGTGCTGTTTTCGATCGCTTTGAGTACGAACGGGAAAGTCTGAATGGTGACGATGATGATGGGCTGCGAGTGCTCCAGCGCGCTGGCAAGCTTCTCCGATTTCGAGCCTTCCCCCTCGCGGTTGTTGATTCGCCCGACCACGCCGTCCGCGTGTTCAAACTGATAGATGGTGTCCTGGAGCTGATCGTCCAGCACGGTACGGTCAGTCACAACAATCACCGAGTGGAAGCGTTTTTCACCCTTTTCGTTATGCAGGCAGGAGAGCTGATGCGCCGTCCAGGCGATGGAGTTTGATTTTCCGGATCCGGCGCTGTGCTGGATAAGGTACTTGTTGCCGGTGCCTTCTTCATCTGCGGCGGCAATGAGCTTGTTCACCACGTCCCACTGGTGATAGCGCGGGAAGATCAGGCTCTCTTTTTTGACCTTTTTACCGTCCCAGCTCTCTTTTTCCTCAATTTGCAGATGCACAAAGCAGGCGAGGATTTTCAGCAGATTGTCAGGGAGTAATACCTCGTTCCACAGATAGCGGGTGGCGTATTCCTGGTTATCTTCCGGGATGTCGTTCCCCGCGCCGCCCTCTTTAGTGCCTTTGTTGAACGGCAGAAAATACGTGTCATCACCGGCAAGCCGGGTGGTCATATAGACCTCATACTGGCTGACGGCAAAATGCACCAGCGCGCCGCGCTTGAAGGTCAGCAGCGGCTCAGGCTTGTTGGTCGCCGGATCTTTCGGCAGGCGCGTTTTTTTGTACTGGTTAATGGCGCTGTTGACCGTCTGCTTGAACTCGGATTTCAGCTCAAGAGTGGCAACGGGAAGGCCATTGACAAACAGCACCAGATCGATGCGCCAGCGTTTGGCTTTTACATCCGTGGCGTTGCTGGTGGCGTGAGGGCTGTAAACCAGTTCCGGAACGATACGGCAGATGTTTTGCCGATAGCGCGCCAGGGTGTCCGGGTTGAGGTTGTGATCCGGTTTAAACTGACAGAGGTTAAAACGCGCGTTATGGCTTTTGATGCCGTGGCGCAGCACCCCCAGGGTTCCGTAGGTTCGGGACTGGAGATCGGTGGCATTGGCATCGGCTTTTTTAAGCTGTGCGACCAGCGCATCGAGAAAATGACGCTCGGTGTCGTTGGGATAGATGCGGGTGAATTTTTCCCACTCCTGCGGCTGGGTGGTCTGGACAAACGTCAGCGCATCCTGCGGATAGAGTGCCCGTTCGCGATCGTACTTGCTGCCTGTGCCGGGAACCCAGCCGTTCTGACACATCTGCTGAATGATATCGGCCTGCAGGTTCGATTCTTTGGTGACGTCGGCGATCATGCTGTGGCCTCCTCAGCGGTGAGGGATGTTTCGGTGCTGCTGGCGGGAGGCGTCCAGTCGCGGAGATCGATTTTGCCGGTGACGGCGGCGGCGATCAGGGCGGTGCGGCGTTCTTTTAGGAGTTCAATTTGTTTGAGTTGTTTTTGGATTAGGGTGTCGATTTTTGCGGTCTGATAATCAAGTAGTTTTGAAATAGACTCTTGCTCATTCGTCGGTGGAAGCCAAATAGATAATCCGCGTAAGATAGCTTGAGTGATGCTAAATACTTTTACGCCCTTAACAGCATGTTTTATTTGCGATCTTAATTCTTGGCAATCGAATAGATAAGCAAGGAATCGATAGTTTTGCCGATCTATAGGGCGAGCGATAATTGTATGGTAACCAGCGAAGATACTAGAGTCAGTAGTGAGTTGTGAGAAATTTCCTGACCCATTAACATCTTCTGATGTATCAGCGAAAATAATGTCACCTTTTATAAGTAATGAGTTTTTGTCATTTTTTAAATGTGTTTCATTAACATACTTCAATTTGTGAATGTTTGGATTAATCTCAAAACCGTACCTGGAATGTATTTCTCCATAGTTGATACAAGGTATACCCTCATCCTGGAGGTTTTCTTTAGTAATAGTAAGGCCTTTGTCAAATAAGAAGCAATATCGAACTTTGCTTATTGACCAATGCGTGGGAACTTGCCCCAACCACTCAACCCCAGAATCTTTCATCGGTACATCAGGGTCTAGCCCTTTGGTTACGGCATGGCTAATCATTGCTTGGCGTTTTTCATTTAGAAGCTCTATAAGCTTCTGTAATTTAATAATAAGATTGTTGGTTTTTAATATGTATCTGTCAAGGTAAGCTACTATTTTATTTTGTTCTTTTAACTCAGGAAATGGAAATGAAAAGTTTAAAAATGTATCCTGATACAAATGGATAATAGTACTACCTTGTTTGTGGTAATTAATAAAGTCAGAAAACAGGGACGATTGAAGTAACCAAAAATAATATCTGGTTGAAATATTTTCCTTTAGAGGTCTGACAACAAATATCCCGCTATTTAAGGTTGCTTTCTCATTATTATCTAAACCACTTACAAGTGCTACCTTACCAATTGTGCCATCTTTTGTAATAAGTAAATCACCATTCTTTAATTGTATGAATGGATCTTGCTCATATCTTACTATGTCGCAGTGATAGCATCCTTCCCAATTAATATTATCACTTTGGAAATCAGTTCCTGTAACAAGATAGGGACCTTCTTCTGTGAAATCATCAGATTTAAGACCATGCCAACCAACACGTGCCTTAACATAAGTCTCATATTTTATTAGAGACAAATTCCAATGATGAGGATATTTTCCTATCAACTCTTTTTTTGAAGTTTTATATTTATCAAATGATATTAAGCCCATCAGGAGTGTACCTCCTGCAGCAGCTTCATAATCTCCGCGCTCAGCGCATCCAGCTCCGCGTCAATCTCTTCCAGCGGGCGCGGTGGCTTATAGACATAAAAATGTCGGTTAAACGGAATCTCATACCCGACAACGCCAACCTCGCCGTCGCGGGCGTCGCGCTTGTCGGCATTAATCCAGGCGTCCGGCACGTGCGGCAGCACTTCCGCCTTCACATAGCCTTCAATCAAATCGCTGGTCGAAACAGACGGATCGAGCGCTACGTTCTCGTTGTCGCGCAGGTCGGCGTCCTGCTCAAACTCCACCACCTGACCGCGGTACGCAAACGCGCCGTACAGCGGCTGCGCATCTTCCTTGAGCACCTTTTTGACGACCGGCTCTGCGTCAGGGTTTTTGTGGGTGATCGCCTCGATAAGCTGCTTATGCTCTTTGGCATCCAGCTTCACGGCGGCAGTTTTGAATGCCTCCTTGAGCGTTAGCTGGAACTGGTTGAAATCATCACTCGCCTGAGCGCGACCACCCGCTTTACCATCCAGCACCGACTGGATTTTTTGCGCTTTTACCATCAGCGCGCGCTGGTGTTGCCACAGCGTTGCGTCGAGCAGATCTTTAATCTGCTTCTCTTTCAGATCGGGGAATTCGGCCTTAATAACGGCGCGTGCTTCCACCTCAAACTCGGCAAAACTGCCGTAGTTCTCGTCCTGCCAGAAGGCACCGAACGCGTCGTACAGGCACGCCATCGGCGCGTTGAGAGGTTTCGGGGCAAAGCGCAGCACGGCGATGGATTCATCCGTGATCTGTGCCGTTAAACGCAGCGGGCGCTCAATAGTCAGGCGGCGGAAGCCAAAGTCGGTGCTGTTGAATATCTTGCTGGGGGCGGCGCGCTTGTCATCAGCGTCCTTAAGATCCACCACATCGAAGTCGCCAAAGGTGCGGGTAATGAGCCGAATGTCTTCCTCGCTCATCATGTTGCGCTTCGCGCCCAGTGACTTACGCATTTTGCTGCACAGCTTGCTGGCGTCGATCAGCTGGATCTTGCCCTTACGCTCCGCCGCTTTTTTGTTGGACAGGATCCACACGTAGGTGGCGATCCCGGTGTTGTAGAACATGTCGGTGGGCAGGGCGACGATCCCTTCCAGCAGATCGGCTTCAAGGATGTAGCGACGGATCTCGCTTTCGCCGCTGCCCGCGCCGCCCGTGAACAGTGGCGAACCGTTGAGGATGATCCCGATGCGCCCGCCGGTATCGGCATCACGCATTTTGCTGATCAGGTGCAGCAGGAAGAGCAGCGAGCCGTCGGAAACGCGCGGCAGGCCAGGCCCGAAACGCCCGTCAAATCCTTTGCGATGCTCGTTGTTAATGTCGGCTTCGATCTTCTTCCAGTCCACGCCAAACGGCGGGTTCGACAGCATGTAATCGAAGCGGTCGGCTGGAAGCTGATCGTTAGAAAGGGTGTTGCCCAGCTTGATGCGGCTGACGTCCTGACCCTTTATCAGCATGTCGGCCTTACAGATAGCGTAGGACTCCGGGTTTAGCTCTTGCCCAAACGCGCGCATCACCGCATTCGGGTTGAGTTCATGAACGTACTCCATCCCGGCAGAGAGAAATCCGCCCGTGCCCGCAGTCGGATCGTAAAGGGTTCGAATGACGCCCTCTTTGGTGAGCGCCTCGTCGTCTTCCATAAACACCAGCGAGGTAGTGAGACGCACGATATCGCGCGGCGTGAAGTGTTCCCCGGCGGTTTCATTCGAGCTTTCGGCAAAACGACGGATTAGCTCTTCAAAGACCAGCCCCATGTCATGGTTGGAGATGGCCTGCGGGCTGAGATCGGTGGTGGCAAACTTCTGCACCACTTTGTAGAGGAGATTGGCATCATCCAGCAACCCAATGAATTCGCTGAATTTAAAGTGCTCGAAAATTTCCCGCGCGTCTCTGGAAAAATACTGGATGTAGTTTTCCAGGTTGGCCTTGATGTCGTTTTGGCCCATTTTGCTCAGGTTCAACGGCGAGGCGTTAAAAAACGTCAGCCCGTTGGTGGCGCGCAGGATTAACTTTTCTTTCGCTTCTTCCGGTAGGGGAGACGAGCGGACTTTTTGAGCTTCAAGAACGACGGCCTCTTTCGTCTCTTCAAGCACGCATTCCAGGCGGCGCAACAGGGTAAACGGGAGAATAATACGGCCATATTGAGATTGCTTAAAATCACCGCGCAGGAGATCGGCGACAGACCAGATAAAGGCTGCCGTTTGGGAAAAATTCAGGGAAGTCATAAAAGCATCCTTGCCCATATTTCAGGCATTTTGAATGATGATTTAAAACCCTCTTTTTAGCATGGTTAAATCCATTATTCACTAAAAAATAGATCTAAATCAATATGTTACGATTATTGATTGTGATGAATTATGGATTTAATCAATGTGTTTTTCAAAATAAATGATGAAGTTGTGTTATATCGCACTAACTTCTAATCGCCACAGCACCCACCCGCCAAACCCCATCAGCACCACCCCCGCCGTGCGCTCTATCAGCCACAGCGCACGGCTGAGCTTCTGTTGCACCGCCGATAGCCCCATCATCGACACCAGTGCCAGATCCCACGCCAGCACCACCGTCACCATCCAGACGCCGCACGTTGCCTGCTGAAGCAGCGTCACGTCCGGCCCCAGTAGCGCCGTCATCAGCGCCAGATAGAACAACGCGTTCTTCGGATTAAGCAGCGCCGAGCCGAGCCCCAGCAGGATCTGCTTGCGCAGCGAAGGGCAGTGTTGACGGGTTTCATTCAGCCTCATCGCCTGCGGTTGGCTGCGCACCAGATGCGAGCCGATCCACAGCAGGTACAGTGCGCCGGATAACTCGATGAGCGTAAACAGCCAGTCAAACTGGCGCAACGCGCTCCAGCCGATAATCACCAGTAAGATATACAGCCCGTTGCCGGCAGCGATGCCGACGCACAATCCGGCGCTGCCGCGCAGCCGATAGCGCGCAGCGTAGCCCACCAGCAGGAAGAAGTCCGGCCCGGGGCTCAACAGCGCAACAAAATGCGCCAGCGCCAGGGCGAGAAAAGCAGAAGGGAAGAACAGTTCCATAGCAACCTCGGTTAACAATTTGAGGTCAGGCTACGGTGATGCCAACGTTATTTATTGTCAGATATTGATCGGCCCGTCGCGTACTGGCGCGGCGTGGCGGCGGTATAGCTGACGAAGGTCTTATGAAAATGGCTCTGGTCGGCAAAGCCGCTCTGGTAGCCGACGTCGGCGATGTCGTCCCCGGCACGTAGCCGCGCTTTGGCGAACTCCACGCGGGAGATGTTGAGGAAGCTGCCCGGCGTCAGGCCGGTATCCTGCCGGAAGGTGCGGATCAGTGTCTCCTTGCGCAGCGAGAATCGTTGGGCAAGTTCGTCAAGCGAAGGCGGTGTGGCCAGGTCGGCAAGAAACGCCTGCCGCACGTGCTGACTGGTTGAGCGAAGCGCATCTGTGTTTTCCACGCAGCGGGGCAGGGCTGAAAGCAGCCTGTCCACGGATACAGGCGACATCATCTCAACAATATCCAGGTAGCGCTTAAACAGCGTAGGGTCGCGAATCACCTGTAACGCCAGAGGAATATCGGTGTCGATATAGAGCATATGGTAGCTGCGCGGTTGCCCGGCGACGGGGTTGCAGCTGTGCGGCGCACAGGCCGGGATCACGATGAGGTCCCCGGGGTTAAGGATATATTCTTTGTCATGACAAATGCAGCAGGTCTGGCCTTCCATAATCGCGCCGATAGAGAGCTGAGGGTGACTGTGGCGTTTGTACGCCTGCGTGCTCTGCCACGTGCTGCGCAGCTCAAGGCCTGAGGCGCGGTGAAAAGTCTGCCGGATGTGTCGGGTATCGGTCATAAGCCCTCCTTCTGGACGTTTTTTATACCACGTCAGCGAACCGTCTGGCAGCGCTTCATTAAGAACCTTCCGGATATACCCAACTTTACGTCCACAGCCAGTCATGTTGACTACCCTTAATAGCCTAAGCGGTAAAACAAGGAGATTCGACATGGCTTATCAGACAGTAAATCCTGCCACTAACCAGCTCATCAAAGAATACCCCTCACATACCGACGCGGATATCGACGCGGCACTGAAGGCGGCCGATGCGCTTTACCATTCGGACTGGGCGAAAGGCGACATCAGCCAGCGCCTGCCGGTGCTGCATAAGCTTGCCGATCTGATCGACGAGCGCACCGAGGATCTGGCGAAAATCGCCAGCCAGGAGATGGGCAAGCTCATCGAACAGAGCCGTGGCGAGGTGAAGCTATGCGCGCAGATCGCCCGCTATTACGCCGACAACGCAAAGCAGTTCCTGGCTCCGGTGAAGTATCAATCCGAACTCGGGGAAGCGTGGGTGGAGCATCATCCCATCGGCGTGTTGATGGCCGTTGAGCCGTGGAACTTCCCGTATTACCAGCTGATGCGCGTTCTGGCGCCAAACCTGGCGGCGGGCAACCCGGTGATCGCCAAGCATGCCAGCATCGTGCCGCATTGCGCCGAGACCTTTGCCCACCTGGTCCGCGAGGCGGGCGCGCCGGAAGGGGCATGGACTAACCTGTTTATTTCGTCCGAGCAGGTGGCGAACATCATTGCCGACGATCGCGTGCAGGGTGCCGCATTAACCGGCTCTGAAAAAGCGGGTAGCGTGGTGGCCGCGCAGGCGGCGAAGCACATCAAGAAATCTACCCTTGAACTGGGCGGTAACGACGTGTTCGTGGTGCTGGACGATGCGGACCTGGACAAAGCCGTCAAGATTGGCGTGAATGCGCGGCTCAACAACGCCGGGCAGGTCTGTACCGCGGCGAAGCGCTTTATCCTGCATGAAAAGATCGCCGACGCCTTCCTGAGCAAATTCACCGAGGCATTTAAGCAGGTGAAGATTGGCGATCCGCTGGACGAAAGCACCACGCTGGGGCCGCTGTCGTCGAAAGATGCGCTAGAAACGTTGACCAAACAGGTTAACGAGGCGGTGAAAAACGGCGCGACGCTGCACTATGGCGGCAAGCCGGTGCAGCGCGACGGGAGCTTTTTTGAACCGACGATCCTGACGAACATCTCGCGCGACAACCCGGCGTACTTCGAAGAGTTCTTCGGCCCGGTAGCGCAGATGTACGTGGTGAAAAACGACGACGAGGCGGTCGCGCTGGCGAACGACTCCCACTACGGCCTGGGCGGGGCGGTATTCAGTCAGGATATCGAGCGTGCGAAGAAAATGGCGTCGCGGATCGAGACCGGGATGGTGTACATCAACTGGCTTACCGATACCGCGCCAGAGCTGCCGTTCGGCGGCGTGAAGCGCTCCGGTTACGGACGCGAGCTGTCGGATCTGGGGATCAAAGAGTTTGTGAACCAGAAGCTGGTGGTGGTGCGTCAGTAAGAGGTCATAAAAAAACCTGCCAGCCGGCAGGTTTACTATGAACACTGTCATCGCCTTTCTTGCCGGGTGGCGCTGCGCTTACCCGGCCTACAATGTGCAACAATTTTAATATATTGCCCCTTTCATTGTAGGCCCGTGCAAGCGTAGCGCCGCCGGGCGAAACGCACGCACAGGCTTAGAAGGACACTCCACCGCCTACATATGCGCCGTCAATCAGCGTGTGGTTCGGACGACCGTCTTTACCATCAACGCTCACGTGGCGGTAGCCCACTTTCAGGGTCACTGGCGCGATCGGCGTCCAGCTTACGCCACCGTTGGCTTCCACGTAGTTTTTCACGCTGTTGTTCAGCCCTTCTGGCGCCACGTAGCCTTCACCGTACACGTGAATGCTGTCGGTCAGGGCAACGTTTACGCCACCACCGATGGGGAACGCCACGCCGTTATCGCCTTTTTTCGGGCCGATGTAGATGGCTTTCGCGCCTGCATTCAGCATTACCGGGCCCACTTCCAGGTTATAGCCTGCGCCCACGCCGCCGGTCTGGGTACCGTCATCGGTGTTTTTAAGCCAGTTGCTTTCGGCATACAGGCCGGATGAGGATTTCCCCATTTCGAGGTTGAGGTTGGTAAAGTTTTTACCCTGCTCAATGCTGCCACCCATTGCCAGAGCGGAACCCGAGAGGGCGGTCAGAGCAGAAAGAAGAAGGATATTCAGTTTTTTCATGTTTTATGCCTCGTCATTAAATTCATCTGGAGGCACCTTAACAAGCGATGTTTATGACTGCAAATGTGATGAAGTTCGCTGTTTTATGCTGATATTGTTAACTTTTTTATTTGAAATGTTGCATCGATGTTTGATTGTCGAGGTGTCAATGCGTGATGTTTGGACGTTTAGGCACCGTTTAATTTTTTGACTAAACATAAACTGAACGAGGAAGGGATAGTGATTAGAGGCGAATTAATTGAGTTTCTAATAATTTCCAAAAGTATTTCAGATGACACACAATACAACATAACATTACATTTCCGGGCAATGAATATACGTTCACTCGCCCATGCCGGTTGCCTTTCCATGTCATTTTTCTGACACGTTTATTCTTTACGTTGTTGGCTTCACTTACTGGATGCTAACAATATGAAAAGAAAAATTATTCCTGTGCTTATCGGTTGTGCGCTCTCTTTCTCTGGCCTGGCGGCACAGCCTACCGCTGAGCGCTATGTCGTCAGCTTCCCTGACGGCTCCCATGTGAAATACAGCGGCGCGTTTGCCGATGCGTTCCCGAACGGGCTCCCGGTGGGGATTGGCTCTGGTCTGCTGTTTACGGGCAAGCAGGGCGATGCCCTGACGTTTGCGACCGTGACCGATCGCGGTCCCAACGCCGATGCGCCAAAAATGGGTAAAAACGAAGCCAAAATATTTGTCACGCCAGATTTCGCGCCGCTGCTGATGACCATCCGCGTCCAGAACGGCAAAGCGGAGGCGGTTGATGCCCGCCCGCTGCATGACGATAAAGGTGAGATTAATGGTCTGCCGCTGCAAAGCGGCGTGATTGGTTCCACCAATGAAGTGGCGTTCAGCGATACCTTAAAGACGCTCAAGGGTGACAACCGCGGACTGGATACGGAAGGCATCACGCCGGACGGCAAAGGCGGCTACTGGCTGTGCGACGAGTACGGCCCGTTCCTGATTAACGTCGACAGCAAAGGCAAGATCCTCGCGATCCACGGGCCGCAGGCCGCGGAAGGGGAAAAATCCATCGCGGGCGGTCTGCCAAACATCATCAAATGGCGCCAGCCCAACCGGGGCTTTGAAGGCCTGACCCGGATGCCGGACGGACGGATTATCGCCGCGGTGCAGAGCACGCTGGACATCGACGGTAAGAGCAAAAAGCAGGCGCTGTTCACCCGTCTGGTGAGCTTTGACCCGGCGACCGGCAAAACCGCGATGTACGGTTACCCTATCGACAGCGCGGCCTACGACAAAAACAGCGACGCCAAAATCGGCGACATCGTGGCGCTCGATAATCAGCGCATCCTGCTGATTGAGCAGGGAAGCGATAAAAACGACGGAATGCGTAACCTGATTTACAAGGTGGATCTCAGCAAGGCGAGCGATCTTTCCGCCTTTGACAAGCCGGGCGAGTATCCAGAGTTTGATGATGAGAAAACCCTGGCGCAGCGCGGCATTACGCTTGCGTCAAAAACGCAGATGGTCGATCTCCGCGCGCTGGGCTGGCAGCAGGAGAAGGCTGAAGGGCTGGCGCTGATCGACAGCAAAACGCTTGCGGTGGCGAACGATAACGATTTTGGCGTGAAGGTCGCGATGCAAAACCCGGTCGAGGGCAAGAAGCTCAAGGATTACCGGGTAAACGCGGAAGGCAAGCTGACGCTAGATGATAAACCGGTGGAAACCACGCTCAGCGTGAAGCCGCTGAAGAAGCCGGAGTCCGACAGCGAGTTGTGGATTGTGACGCTGCCGGAGGCGGTGAAATAAGTTTACCGCTCACCCCTCTCCCCACAGGGGAGAGGGGATTGTTCGGATCGCATAGTTAAGCGGGGAGGCTATTTCTTCAGACCCGCAAACGCCGCCCGAATCTCCTCTTCCGGCAGTTGGATGCCAATAAACACCATCACGCTGTGCGGCGCTTCATCGCCCCACGGTCGGTCCCAGTCGGCGCTGTACAGGCGCTGCACGCCCTGGAACAGCAGGCGGTTGGGCTCGCCGTCAATCCACAGCATCCCCTTGTAGCGCAGCAGCTTGTCGGCAAACGACAGCAGCAGGTTCTCCATTACGCGGGAGACTTCGCTGATATCCACCGGATAATCCAGCTCCACCACAATCGACGCCACGTCGTTTTGCTTGTCTCCCATAAAGTGGAAGCGCGGTTTCGCGGTGACATTCTCCTCCAGCATAAAGCCGTTGGTGTTGAACAGCTGGGACAGGTCGATATCGCCGTGCGTCACCGTGTAAATCGGTGCGCGGGAGTTGATGCGCGTCAGGCGCTCGCGAAGCTTAACGCTTTCGCCCGCCACGTCGGTTTTGGTCAGCAGGATGCGGTCGGCGTAGCCCACCTGAGACTGGGCGATGGTGAACTGGTTCATCTGCTCGTCCGCGTGGACCGCATCGACCAGGGCAATCACGCCGTCGAGCAGGTAGCGCTGGCAGAGGATTTCGTGAGAGAAAAAGGTCTGAATAATCGGGCCGGGGTCGGCCATGCCGGTGCACTCGATCACCAGACGGTCAAAGTCTATTTCACCGCGATCGCGGCTGTCGAGCAGGTCCAGCAGGGCGTCTTCCAGCTCGTTAGAGCGGGTGCAGCAGATGCAGCCGTTGGTCAGGGTTTTGATCTGCGTGGCGCGATCGCCAATCAGCTGGTCGTCTACGGAGACTTCGCCAAATTCGTTTTCGATGACGGCGATTTTGAAGCCGTGCTGCTCGTTCAGAATGTGGCGCAGCAGGGTGGTTTTACCGGCGCCGAGGAAACCGGTCAGCAGGGTAACGGCAATCGGGGTCATGGTCTCTCCTTTAGCAGCAGCGGACGCCGCCTTCTCCACTTCCGCCGTAGCGCGCTTCCTGACGCTCACGGAAGAATTCGGTGTAGGTCATGTATGGCTTATCCGGATGGTTGGTCTTCATATGCTCAACGTAGTTGTCATAGTCCGGAATGCCAATCAGCATTTTCGCCGCCTGACCGAGGTATTTTTTTGCTTCGCCTAAGTTACCAAACATAACGTGTCCTGATAAGAAAAAGCCCGGTGGCGCGCAGCGAACCGGGCCTACAGTACCGTTGTAGGGCGGGTCAGCGCAGCGCCACCCGCCATTGTGTTAGTGGTGTGAAGAGGTCTTCACGCCGCCTTCCGGCACCGGTACGTACGGGGTTTCTTTATCCGTACGGTCTTCAGCGTTACGCACTTTCAACCAGGTTTTGATGCCGTAGAAGATAATGCTGTACACCACCACCAGGAACAGAATGCTCAGACCCGCGTTGGTGTAGTTGTTCACCACGATATGGTTCATGTTGGCAATCTGCTGGGCAGTCAGGTCTGCGCCGCCTGCGGCAATCTTCTCTTTATACTGGTTAGCCATGAAGAAGAAGCCTTCCAGCTGCGGGTTGGCGCTGAACAGCTTCAGGCCAAGCGCCCAGGTGGTGCAGAGCAGCAGCCACAGCGCAGGCACCACGGTGACCCAGATGTATTTGGTGCGCTTCATCTTCACCAGTACCACGGTGCCGAGCACCAGCGCCACGGCAGCCAGCATCTGGTTAGAGATACCGAACAGCGGCCACAGGCTCTTCACGCCGCCGAGCGGGTCGACAACGCCCTGATACAGCAGGTAGCCCCACAGGCCGACGCAGCCCGCCGTACCCAGAATGCCCGCCACCAGAGAGTCGGTTTTCTTCAGGAACGGCACGAAGTTACCGAGCAGGTCCTGCAGCATGAAGCGGCCCGCACGGGTACCGGCGTCCAGCGCGGTGAGGATGAACAGCGCTTCGAACAGAATACCGAAGTGGTACCAGAAGCCCATGTCCGCCCACGGCAGCACTTTGTGGAACACGTGTGCGATACCGACAGCCAGCGTCGGTGCGCCACCGGCGCGGTTCAGCACGGACGGTTCGCCGATGTCTTTCGCGGTCTGCATGATCTGCTCAGGCGAAATCACGAAGCCCCAGGAGCTGACGGTCGCCGCCGCGTGTGCGCTGGCGTCTTTCAGCTGCGCCATAATCAGCGCCGCGTTGTCGCCGCCCATCTCGTGCAGGTTAGGCATAGTAATGCCAAGACCCGCCGGTGGGGTGTTCATCGCAAAGTACAGACCCGGTTCGATGATGGACGCGGCAACCAGCGCCATGATCGCCACGAAGGACTCCATCAGCATCGCGCCGTAGCCGATCAGACGTGCGTCTTTCTCGTTCGCCAGCAGCTTAGGCGTGGTACCGGAGGAGATCAGGGCGTGGAAGCCGGAGACCGCACCGCAGGCAATGGTGATGAACAGGAACGGGAACAGGGCGCCTTTCCACAGCGGGCCGGTACCGTCGATGTACTGCGTTACCGCAGGCATTTTCAGATCCGGGTTGATCAGCAGGATGCCGATCGCCAGACCGACGATAACGCCGATTTTAAGGAAGGTGGCCAGGTAGTCACGCGGGGCCAGAATCAGCCAGACCGGCAGCAGCGCGGAGATAAATGCATAGCCAATCAGCGCGAAGGTGATAGTGGTGTCCTTGAAGGTCAGCGCCGGGCCCCAGTACGGGTCGTGCGCAATCACGCCGCCGAAGTAGATGGAGGCGACCAGCAGTACGATACCAATCACCGACACTTCACCCACGCGTCCCGGACGCAGGAATCGCATGTAGATCCCCATGAACAGCGCAATCGGTACGGTAGAGCAGACGGTGAAGACACCCCACGGGCTTTCGGCCAGCGCTTTCACCACGATCAGGGCCAGCACCGCAAGGATGATGATCATGATCAGGAAGCAGCCGAATAGGGCGATAGTCCCCGGCACGCGGCCCATCTCCTCTTTGACCATCTCACCCAGAGAGGCGCCGTTACGGCGAGAAGAGATAAACAGCACCATAAAGTCCTGCACCGCACCCGCCAGCACCACGCCCGCCAGCAGCCAGAGCGTACCCGGCAGGTAGCCCATCTGCGCGGCCAGTACCGGGCCGACCAGCGGGCCCGCACCGGCGATCGCGGCAAAGTGGTGACCAAACAGCACGTAGCGGTTGGTTGGCACGTAGTTCAGGCCGTCATTGTTAATGACCGCCGGGGTGGCACGCGTTGGGTCGAGCTTCATGACCTTCTGCGCGATGTATAAGCTGTAGTAGCGATAAGCCACAAGATAGACGGAAACCGACGCGACCACGATCCACAGGGCGCTTACGTGTTCGCCCCGGCGTAATGCGACAACCGCCAGACAAAAAGCGCCGAGGATCCCGAGTAAGGCCCAGGGCACGTGCTTCAGTAGTTTTTTAGTATCCATAGTAAGACCTGGTTTTTTATGTAAAGAAAAAAGGGTCAGGGTTCGTTGTGAGGAGGTATTGATTAATGCTGGAGCGATCGTGCCAGATCAACGCGCGCGTAAAGGACGGTAAATGAATGAGTGGTTGAAAGTGCCGGGTGAGCGGTCAAAGGCGGCGACGAGCGGTTTCGGCTCGCCGCCAGTGGGCGAAATTATGTGATTGAGATCACTTGATTATTCGGGGTACGCTCCACGGCCAGATAGCTTTCCAGCGTCCTGATGAGCTTCTCCTTCAGCCAGCTCGGTTCCAGTATCTGAATATGGGGGAGCCAGTAGAACAGCAGCGGCAGGATCTGGTTCTCGTGGGCCGCCTGGCAGCGCAGCGTGACGCCGCCCTGTTGCTCCTCCAGCAGCTCCTGTTCCGGCAGAAGATCGCGGCGCAGGAAGTAATGTGAAATATTATCTTTAATGAATATTTTCACCGCGAAAGTATCTTCGGACACCCAGGGATCAAGGCTTTTTTCCAGCAGCTCAAGGACATTTTCTTCGGGAGTGAAGGTTGTTTTCTGAATATCAAACCAGCTAATCTGGCTCAATGAGAAGGATTTCAGCCGGCTATTTTCGGTGGCTTGTAAATACCATATATTTTTTTTGTTAATGAGTTTATAGGGATTAATCAGGCGGGTTTTGCCCTTATAAACGATCTGGCAAACATTATGGTTTTTAATCGATTTCTCGACTTTCGTTAAATGACGGCGAATATCGCGTTCTAACGTGTGTTCCGCTTCATTACCAAGAATAAGAATATGGTTTTCGTCTACGCGCGTCTCAAGCTTTTGCCAGAATTCCGTATTTCTTTCAGGGAAAAAGCTGTCGGCATTCAGAAAGTTAGCCAGAGTGTGGTGCAATCCTTGTCCGCCGGGCGATTGTGCAGAATGAATCAGACGATATAGCCCGTTACCGGTATGTTCAACAATGGGAGAGAGTGCATTTAAATCCCGATAGACGGTGCGCTCGGTAATTTTAAATTTCTCCATTAGCGCACTGCGGTTTACCACACCGTTTAAATGTAGCTCAAGGAGAATATCGACCAGACGTTCAGCCGAGCGGCTCCGCGTCGTTTTAGCCATAAGGTCATCCTGTATATATAGGCATGCGCTGAATGATGCGGGGGCACTGACACAACCTGTCAGTATTCAGGCACAGAAAATTTCTCTTATGGGTATATAACGGCGTGATTTAGCGGAAACCTTAGGAGTTTTTGCAGAAAGCGGCGCTGGCCGGAAAAAAGGCCAGCGCGAGGGAGATCACACGGCGGCTTCCGCCTCCAGCATGACCGGGTGGAAACGTCGCCTGAAGTAGATCAGGCCGTGGCCCGCATCACTCAGGATGATGTTTTTAATTTCAACAAGATAAACCAGATGCGTGCCGATGGTTTGCACCTGGCTTATTTCGCCTTCAAGGCTGGCCAGCGCGCCCTTGAGCACCGGCTGCGCCAGCGGGCCTTTCTGCCAGCAAGAGAGGGCAAAGCGATCCTCCATCGTCATTCCGGTCATCCCGGCGAAATGGCGAGCCATGATCTCCTGTTCGTGGTTCAGCACGTTAACGCACAGCCTGCCGTTGCCCTGGAATACCGGGTTCATGGCGCTGTTGGCGTTGATGCATACCATCACCGACGGCGGGGTGTCCGTGACCGAGCAGACAGCGGTGGCGGTGATGCCGCAGCGTCCGGCCTCACCCTCGGTGGTGACAACATTGACCGCGGCCGACAGGCTGGCCATCGCGTCGCGAAAACGCAGGCGTTGTTCTGATTGCATGAAAACCTCCCGCTGCGCTATTTCAGCAGCTTATCCAGCATGTTGATATCGCTGTTATTGTGCAGGTGCGGCACCGTCCAGCCGTGTTGGTCGTATTCGGACATGCAGCGGTCGACCATCGCCATCATCTTGTCCATGTTGCCGGAGCTCTGCGCCTGGCGCAGACACTGCAGGCGGATCTCATCCTGGCTGCCGGAGTAGTTAATTTCGTACAGCTCGTGACGACCGCCAAACTCGCTGCCGATGGCATCCCACATCAGTTTCAAAATCTTGATGCGTTCGACGTGATCCATGCCGTTGGAGCCGCGCACGTATTTCGCCAGATACTGGTCGATCTGCGGGTTGTTCAGATCCCGGGCGCTGGACGGCAGGTAGATCAGCCCGGAGGTGACGTTACGCTCGATGATGTTCTTGATCTTCGCGTAGGCCATCGGGGCCATCACGCGGTAGGTCTGCAACGCCGCGTGGTCAGGAAGATACGCACCGTTGACCCACGGCGTGGCTTCGGAACACATGGAGTCGCTCAGCGCCCAGAACATGTTGCGCCATGCCACCACTTCGCCGAGATCCGCCTGCACGCCGCGGAACTCCAGGGTGCCGGTACACTCCAGGGATTTCTTCAGCAGGGCGGTGATGAAGTCGAGCTTCACCGCCAGACGCACGCAGGCCTGCAGCGGGTACATTCGCGCAAAGCCGCCTTCCATCGTCCAGCGGCGGCAGCGGTCGAAATCGCGGTAGATCAGCACGTTTTCCCACGGGATAAGCACGTGATCCATCACCAGGATGGCATCGTTCTCGTCAAAGCGGCTGGAGAGCGGATAGTCGTACGGGGATCCGGTTGCGCCTGCCACCATCTCGTAGGAGGCGCGGGAGATCAGCTTCACGCCCTCGGCATCCATCGGCGCGACGAACATCAGCGCGAAGTCCGGGTTTTCGCCCATCACCTGCGCAGATCCAAAGCCGATCATGTTGTAGTGGGTCAGGGCGGAGTTGGTGGCCACCACTTTCGCGCCGCTGACGATAATCCCGGCGTCGGTCTCTTTCTCCAGCTTGATGTAGACGTCTTTTACCTCGTCCGCTGGCTTGTGGCGGTCGATCGGCGGGTTAACGATGGCGTGGTTGAAGTACAGGCCGGTTTCCTGAATGCGGGTGTACCAGTTCCGGGCGTTCTGCTCGAACTGGCCGTAGAAGGCCGGGTTGGCGCCGAGCGCGCAGCCGAACGCGGCTTTGTAGTCCGGCGTGCGGCCCATCCAGCCGTAGCTCAGGCGCGACCACTCGGCGATGGCATCGCGCTGCTGGCGCAGGTCGTCGGCGCTTTTCGCCACGCGGAAGAACTTGTGGGTATAGCCGCCGCTGCCGGTGTCGGTGCCCCAGCACAGCGTGTCCTGCATGTCCGGCTTGTGCAGCGCGTCGTACATCTGCGCGATGGAGGCTGCCGCATTGCGAAATGCCGGGTGGGTGGTGACGTCTTTGACGCGCTCGCCGTAGATATAAATCTCACGACCGTCCTGCAGGCTTTTTAAATACTCTTCACCGGTTAACGGACGTTTGGCGTCTGCGCGGAACTCTTCAGGCTTCATAGGGACCTCGTATCGGAATAGATTTGTTAAATTTATGTTTTGTTTTTGTTGTTTAATTGAAGCCTGAGAGGGGCGTAACGTGAAGGGACGATTGGGACAACGACGGGTACTTTTCGGGTGGGATGTGGTTTTGTGATCTGTGCGGCTTTTCGGCGGGTGGCGCTGCGCTTACCCGCCCTACGAACCGTGATGCGTTCAGGAAACCGGTACTTTCTGCGCCCGATACGCGCTGGGCGAGCATCCCACTAAGCGGTTAAAAAAGCGGGCGAAATAGGCTGGATCTTTGAACCCCAGCTGCCAGGCAATCTCGCTGACGGTGCTGTCGGAGAAGAGCAGCAAGCGCCTGGCCTCCCGCAGCTGGCGGTCGAAGATCAGGCGTTTTGGCGGACGGTTGGCGAAGCGGCGGCAGATATCGGTCAGTCGGGATTCGGTCAGGTGCAGCTCGCTGGCGTATTCCGGCACCGTCCAGTGCTGGTGGTAGTGGGTGTCGATCAGCTGGGTAAAACGCTGGAACAGCTTCAGCTCGCCGCGCATGCCGCCTGAGGCGTGGTCGTCGAGCTTCGCGTTGCGCAGCAGCAGGGTAAACACCGCCTGGGCCAGCAGGACCAGGGTATGCTCGCGCCCGGGCAGCTGCTCCGTGGATTCCCGGGCAATCAGCTGCCAGTAGTGCTTCAGCGCCGCCAGCTCGTCCGGCTTGTCGGCAAGCGAGAGGCAGATCCCCGGCAGGCCAAACGCCTCCCGCGTGCCGGGGTAGAGCACCTCCAGCAGCGGCCAGATCAGATCCTCGCGCACCGTCAGCACGTGACCGTCGCTGTCGGATTCGGTGATAAACGCGTGCGGCACCGACGGCGGCGTGAGGACAAACAGCGGCGCCTGCACCGAATAGCGGTGATCGTCGAGCTGGAGCTCGATTTGCCCGGTATCGAGAAAGTGCATCTGAAAGTACTGGTCGTGACGATGCGCCTGCATGTCGCGGCCAAAAAAGGCCGCCATGCGGGCGAACGACTGGTAGTGCACATCGTCGGTGCCCAGACTTTCGTCGTACTCCTTGCTGATATCAATGTTGGCGATAGGGTTCTGGCACATGATCGTTCCTCTGTTGATCCCGCTGCGTCATCGGAATGCGCGTCAGCACCAGCGCGCCGACCACCAGCAGCCCGGCCACAAACCACAGCCCCGAGCTGAAGCTGCCGGTCGCGTCGCGCAGGATCCCAATCAGCAGCGGGCTGACGGCGGAGCCGACGTTGCCGATGGCGTTGATCACCGCCAGCGCCACCGCGCGGGACTGCAGGCTAATAACCCGATCCGGCGTGGTCCAGAATATCGCCATGGCGGTAAACGATCCGGTTGAGGCCATGATGATGCCAAGCAGCTGGATCAGGCTGTGATCCGTCGCGGAGGCCAGCATCCATCCCGCCGCGGCGAACAGGTACGGCAGGATGGTGTGCTTTTTTCGCTCTTTCAGCCTGTCGGAACGGCGGCTCCACCAGATCATCCCGAGGATGGTGCAGAACTGCGGGATCGCTGCCAGCAGGCCGATGACGATATTGCTGCTGCCCGTGTTGAAGCTTTGCAGGATCTGCGGCGTCCAGATGTTGATCGCACTCAGCGTATTGGTCAGGCAGAAGTAGGCCAGCGTGTAGAGCAGCACCGCCGGGGTCAGCACCTCGCGCAGCGTCGAACGCGGCGTGACGGATTGGGCAATCGCGACCTCCTGCTCGCGGGCGATCATCGTTTTGAGCGCCTGCTTTTCGTCCTCATCCAGCCAGGTGGCCTGGTCCGGCGTGTCGTTGAGGTAAAACCAGGTCACCACGCCGAGCACCACCGACGGCAGCCCTTCCAGCAGGAACAGCCACTGCCAGCCCTTGAGGTTCCACAGTCCGTCCATCGCCAGAATGTACCCGGAGAGGATCGAGCCGAGCATCATGGTGACCGGCATAGCAATCATAAACAGCGCGTTGGCGCGGGCGCGGTGATAGGCCGGGAACCACCAGGTGAGATAGACCAGAATACCCGGCAGAAAACCGGCTTCGGCAATGCCCACCAGCATGCGAAGGACGTAAAGGGTTTCGGGGCTGGTGGCGAACATGGTGCAGGTAGAGGCAATACCCCATACCACCATGATCCCGGCGATCCAGCGGCGTGCGCCGATCTTCGCCAGCATGATGTTGCTCGGGATGCCGCACAGCACGTAGGTGACGTAAAACAGCGTCGCGGCCAGGCCAAACATGGTTGACGTGAGGCCCAGATCTTTACCCATTGTCAGCCCGGCGAAGCCGATGTTGATGCGATCAAGGAACGAGAAGACAAACAGGATAAAGAGAAAGACGATCAGGCGTCGGAACAGCTTGTGAATGACGCGGTGTTCAACAGCTTTATTATCATGCGTTTGCAGGGTAGAGGTCGTCATGGTGCGCTCCAGCTCTTACGTTTAGTAGACGGATTTATTGTTATGAACTGACGTAACCTGTGTTTCGATAAAGCGTGCCGCCAGCGCTTCCGCGCCGCGGGCAAGCAGGGTAGTGTCGACCCCGACGGCAACAAACAGCGCGCCGAGTTCAAGATAGCGTTTTGCCAGCGGTTCATTCGCCATCAGGATGCCGGGAGCTTTACCGGCAGCGCGTATCTGCGCGATCGCCTGCTCAATGGCGGCCTGCACCTCCGGGTGCTGCGGATTGCCGGCAAAGCCCATGTCGGCGCTCAGATCCGCCGGGCCGATAAACACGCCGTCGACACCTTCCACGTCCAGGATCTGCGGCAGGTTTTTCAGCGCCTCGCGGGTTTCAATCTGCACCAGCACGCACATGGCGTCGTTGGCCTGCTGCAGGTAATCGGGAATGCGGTTCCAGCGCGACGCGCGTGCCAGGGCGCTGCCCACCCCGCGAATGCCCGCAGGCGGGTAGCGGGTGGCACGTACCGCCAGCCGCGCTTCGTCGGCGTTTTGCACCATCGGCACCAGCAGGGTTTGCGCACCCACGTCCAGCAGCTGTTTGATCTGCACCGGGTCGTTCCACGACGGGCGGACCACCGGCTGGCTGGGATAAGGGGCGATAGCCTGCAGCTGGGTTAAGACGGTCTGAACGCTGTTCGGCGCGTGCTCGCCGTCGATCAGCAGCCAGTCGAATCCTGCTCCGGCCAGCAGCTCGGCGCTGTAGCTGCTGGTCAGCCCCAGCCATAACCCAATTTGCGGACGGCCTGCTTTTAGCGCCGCTTTAAATGCGTTTTGCATCGTGCTCTCCTAGACAAAGCGGCAGCTGATGGAGCCCATGTTGCCGTAATCGACGTGGAAGGTGTCGCCTCTGCTGGCGGGCACCGGGCGGGTAAACGAGCCGCCGAGAATGATTTGGCCAGGCTCAAGCTGCACGTCGTACGGCGCAAGCTTGTTGGCCAGCCACGCCACGCCGTTGGCCGGGTGGTTCAGGACGCCTGCGGCCACGCCGGTCTCTTCGATCACGCCGTTGCGGTAGAGCAGGGCGGAGATCCAGCGCAGGTCCAGCTCGTCGGGCTTAATCGGACGGCCGCCGAGGATCACGCCCGCGTTGGCGGCGTTATCGGAGATGGTGTCGAAGACCTTGCGCGGACGCTGGGTCTCCGGGTCGACGTTGTGGCAGCGGGCGTCGATCAGCTCCAGCGCGGGGATGACGTAATCCGTGGCGTTATAGACGTCGAAGATCGTGCAGTTCGGGCCGCGCAGCGGTTTTGCCAGCACGAACGCCAGCTCCACTTCAATGCGCGGGACGATAAAGCGATCGACGGGAATGTCGCTGCCGTCATGGAAGAACATGTCGTCCAGCAGCGCGCCGTAGTCCGGCTCGCTGATCTGCGAGCTGGCCTGCATCGCTTTAGAGGTGAGGCCGATCTTGTGGCCCTTCAGCACGCGGCCTTCGGCGATCTTCAGGCTCACCCATTCGCGCTGGACGGCGTAGGCGTCTTCAATCGTAATCTCCGGATAGTCCAGCGAGATCGCGCGGATCTGCTCCCGGGACTGTTCCGCCTGATGCAGACGATGGGCGATCAGGGTATGGGTATGTTTGTCGAGCATGGCGTATCCTTTATGCGGCTGTTGCCGGGTGGCGCTTCGCTTACCCGGCCTACGTTCGAGCCGTTGTAGGCCCGGTAAGCGAAGCGCCACCGGGCAAGCAGACGGCTACTTAAACAACGTGTGCACGTTGTTCTGTTTGTAATTGAGCGTCGGGTGCAGCTCGTCGAGCTCAAACGACAGCGCCAGGTAGCGGCTCGCCATCAGCTCCGCGAAGTGCGCTTTGATAAGCTCAAACAGCATCTCCCCCACGGCCTCCCGGCTCTCCAGGCTGCGCCCGGCACCAATCTTCAGCGTCATATGGACAAAGGCGTAATCGTGCTTGCCGTCGGCCATCTGCCAGGTGTCCAGCCAGTGGGCGCGGCTGCGGATACCGCCGAGCGGGAAGATGCCCGTGGCGGCGAGCGCCTCGTTCACTTTGGCGAACAGCGCCGGCAGGTCGGCCTGCTCGCGGATGTTGTCGGTACATTCAGCAATAAAGTGCGGCATGGTGGCTCCTTACGCGGGCAGGGGGAAAACGGCGTTGACCTGGCCGGTGCCGGAGCTGGCGAACAGCTCGGTGAGAAACTCCACCTTGCCGTCGTATTTGTCCCAGCCGAGCATGCCCAGCAGCATCACCGTGTCGTGCATATTGCCCTCGCCGTAGCAGTAGTCGGCGTACTCCGGCAGCATGCTGCAGAATTCTTTGAACTGACCCTCGCGCCACAGCTTCACGACGCGCTCGTCCATCTGGCGGTCGAACTCGCGGGTGTAGCTGTTCATCCCTTCCTCGGCACGCTGGTCGTCAATAAAGCGGTGCGACAGCGAGCCGCTGGCGAGCACCGCCACGGTGCCGTCGTATTTTTCAATGGCGCTGACGATGGCCTCGCCCAGCCTGCGGCTGTCGGCGAAGTCGTGAACCGTGCAGAACGCCGAAATAGAGACCACTTTGAAGTGCTTATCCGCGTTCATGTAGCGCATCGGCACCAGCGTGCCGTACTCGAGCTTCAGGCTCGGAATGTTGTGCGCTTTGGCGCGCACGCCAAGCTTCACCGCCTCGTCGGCAATCAGCTGGCCGAGTTCCGGGTTGCCGTCGTAGTCGTAAGTCATGTCGCGGATAAAGTGCGGCAGCTCGTTGCTGGTGTAGACGCCCGAAAAATGGTCCGCACAGTTGATGTGGTAGGCGCTGTTCACCAGCCAGTGGGTGTCGAAGACGATAATGGTATCGACGCCCAGCTCCCGGCAGCGCTTGCTGATCTCTTTGTGTCCGTCGATAGCGCCCTGGCGGCAGCCGTGGTTTTTACCCGGCAGCTCGGAGAGATACATCGACGGCACGTGGGTGATTTTTGCCGCTAACGCTAATTTACCCATTTTCAGATCCCCCACTTTGGAATCGGATGGTCGCCCATGGAGATGCAGACGTTCTTCATCTCCGCGAACACCTCGAAGCTGTACTCGCCGCCCTCGCGGCCGGTGCCGGAGGCCTTCACGCCGCCAAACGGCTGGCGCAGATCGCGCACGTTCTGGGTGTTCACGAACACCATGCCCGCTTCGATATTGCGCGCCAGACGGAGCACTTTGCTGACGTCCTGGGTCCAGATGTACGACGCCAGGCCGTACTCCACGTCGTTGGCCAGGCGCAGCCCTTCTGCTTCGTCCTTGAACGGCAGCAGGCAGGCCACCGGCCCGAAGATCTCCTCCTGCGCCACGCGCATGCGGTTATCAACATCCGCCAGCACGGTCGGGCGCAGGAAGTTGCCGCATTTCAGGTGTGCAGGCAGATCGACCGGTTTGTCCGGGCCGCCCGCCAGCAGGGTTGCGCCTTCCTCGATACCGAGGCGGATATAGCCGGAGACTTTCTCCCAGTGCTGTTGGCTGATGAGCGCGCCAATCTGGGTGTTCGGATCGGTCGGATCGCCCACGCGCAGGCGGTTGGCGCGCTCGGCAAAGCGCTTGACGAATTCCGGGTAGATGCTCTGCTGGATAAAGATGCGCGAGCCGGCGGTGCAGCGCTCACCGTTGATGGAGAAGATGGTGAACAGGGCGGCGTCCAGCGCGCGCTCGATATCCGCGTCTTCAAAAATCAGTACCGGGGATTTGCCGCCCAGCTCCATGGAGTACTTCTTCAGCCCGGCGTTTTTCATGATGTTGCGTCCGGTGGCGGTGCCGCCGGTGAAGGAGACCGCGCGCACGTCGTGATGCCGCACCAGCGCATCGCCTGCCGTCGCGCCGTAGCCCTGAACGACGTTCAGCACGCCCGCCGGAATACCCGCTTCGAGGGCCAGTTCGCCCAGACGGTCGGCGGTCAGCGGGGAGAGCTCGGACATCTTCAACACCGCGGTATTACCTAAGGCCAGACAGGGCGCGACCTTCCAGGTGGCGGTCATAAACGGCACGTTCCACGGCGACACCAACGCGCAGACGCCCACCGGCTGCACCAGGGTGTAGTTGAGCATCTTGTCGTCAACCGGATAGGTCTTGCCGTTCATTTGCTGGCACACCTCGGCGAAAAATTCGAAGTTGTGCGAGGCGCGCGGGATCAGCACGTTTTTGGTCTGGTGGATCGGCAGCCCGGTATCGGCGGTTTCCATGGCGGCGATCTCCGGTACGTTCTGGTCGATCAGATCGCCCAGACGACGCATCAGGCGCGCGCGCTCCTTCATCGGCAGGTTGGCCCACTTCGGGAACGCCTCTTTGGCGGCGGCAACGGCCTGATGGATTTCGGCTTCACCGCCGGAGGCCACTTCTGCCAGGACCTCGCCGGAGGCCGGGTTAGTGGTGTGGAAGTAGTCGCTGCCCGCGACGTTTTTACCGTTGATCCAATGGTTTATCTTTTTCATTTTGCCGTCTCCTCACTCACAATTCGGTTCACCAGGCGTCCCACGCCTTCCACTTCCACCACCACCTCATCGCCCGGCACCACGTCGGACAGCCCCTTCGGCGTGCCGGTGGCAATCATGTCGCCCGGCTGCAGGGTCATAAAGTCGCTCAGGTAGGCAATCAGGTACGGGATGCTGAAGATCAGATCCGCCGTGGTGCCTTCCTGACGCAGCTCGCCGTTAACGAAGGTGCGCAGGGCGAGGTTGTGCGGGTCGGGAATGGCCTCTTTTGGCACGATGTTGGGGGAAATGGGGGTCAGCCCGTCGCGGCTTTTCACCCGCAGGTTCGGGCGGTAGTAGTTTTCCAGGTAGTCGCGGATGGCGTAGTCGTTGCAGACCGTATAGCCCGCAACATAGTCCATCGCCTCGGCTTCGCTCACCTTACGCGCCGTTTTGCCGATGACCACCACCAGCTCCGCTTCATAGTGCATGTACTCGACGTTGTTCGGGCGCACCGAGGTCTGGTTGTCACCGTTGAAGGTGTTCGGCGCTTTGATAAAGACCAGCGGCTCGGTGGGCGGCTTGAAGTCCAGCTCGCTGGCGTGATCGGCATAGTTCAGACCGAGGGCAAACAGCGTGGCGTACGGCGGCGTGCGGTGTGTGTTAGCGACGTCGCGTTCACCCACCACCGGGTTTTCCAGCGGCGGAAACCCCTCCGCCAGAATACGCACGCGATCGCCCGGGCGGATCTCAACGCGGCTGTGCGGGGTACCGAGCAGGATCGCATCGCCGGGATTAAGGGTGGCGAACTCGCTCAGGGCGCTCAGCAGTTCGGCAGCGTTACGCTGCAGATCGGCGGTGTTCCAGTGGTCCGCTTCGCGGCCGTTGATCTCGGTGATGATGGTCAGGTTGTCCACGTGATTAACGGCGACCGGTTCGCCAAGCGGGCAGAATCCGTCCCGGCATTTGGCCTTGATGGCCGGGCGGTAGAAGCTCTCTTCCGGCAGGCTCACCTCGTTGGCGAGCGCGTATCCTGCAATATATTCCGCGGCGTCCTCCACGCGCACCTTGCTGGCGGTTTTACCCACGACCAGCGCCACCGTGGCGCCGCTCAGCACCGTTTCCCCCTGCGGGAACGGAATGGGCTCGCCCGCGCGAATCACGGTGTTATGCGGTTTGATAAACCACACCGCCGTTTTCGGCGGCGTGTTGTAGGGGGCTTTTTCAAACGCCTCACGCCAGGCTTCGCGCTGGCTTTGATGGTTGAGGGCGACGGCAAAAACGGTACCTTTCATTCACATACTCCTCAGGCCGGAGGTCCGGTTTGGATTTCATTAATATGTTAATGATCTGGTTTTATGCTTTTGCTGTTTATTTCGCAATCAGAAGTGAAAAATTTGTGATATGAATAACAATAAATTTACATATTATTTTTTATGTCTAGTAAAATCAGTAGTTTAATAAAATTAATGGGTTTCTGTTAGACTTTTTGGCAGAAAACGTGTTGTTTATAAAAACATCTTTTAGTGTTTGTTTACTTGTTAATGATGTGAAGGGAACAGGCTATGCATGATTCATTAACCATCGCGCTGCTGCAGGCGCGGGAAGCGGCGATGTCCTACTTCCGCCCGATTGTGAAGCGCCATAATCTTACCGAGCAGCAGTGGCGTATTGTGCGCGTGCTGGCTGAACATCCGTCGATGGATTTTCACGATCTGGCGTTTCGCACCTGCATCCTGCGCCCGAGCCTGACCGGCATCCTGACGCGCATGGAGCGCGACGGCCTGGTGCTGCGTTTAAAGCCGGTGAACGACCAGCGCAAGCTGTACGTCTCGCTGACCAAAGAGGGCAATGCGCTGTATGAGCACGCCCAGGCGCAGGTGGAAGAGGCGTATCAGCAGATTGAGGCGGAATATACGCCGGAGAAGATGAAACAGCTGACGGCGCTGCTGGAAGAGTTTATTGAACTCGGAAACCGTCATAACGCAGCGCGGGATGAAGAGTAAAAACCACAAATTCCAGGATGAATTTCGTAAAGTTTTCCCTTTCCAGGCCGAAAATTCTGTATCTGTCTGAGGAAAGAGAAAACATGTTAAACCGTATCAAGATTGTCACCAGCTTAATGCTGGTTTTAGCGATATTTGGCCTTTTACAACTCACATCCGGTGGTCTTTTCTTTAATGCTCTGAAGAATGACAAAGAGAATTTCACCGTCCTGCAAACCATTCGCCAGCAACAGTCCACGCTGAACGCCAGCTGGGTAGCGTTGCTGCAAACCCGTAATACCCTGAACCGCGCGGGTATCCGTTACATGATGGATCAGAGCAATATCGGCAGCGGCGCGACCGTGAACGATTTGATGCAAATCGCCTCTGTGTCTCTGAAACAGGCGGAAAAAAACTGGGCTGCCTACGAAGCCCTGCCGCGCGATCCGCGTCAAAGCGATGCGGATGCCATGGAGATCAAGCGTAACTATGATATTTACCACGGCGCGCTGGCGGAGCTGATCCAGCTGCTGGGCGCGGGCAAAATCAACGCCTTCTTCGACCAGCCGACCCAGAGTTACCAGGACGGTTTTGAGAAGCAGTACGTGAGCTACCTGCAGCAGAACGACAAGCTATACCAGATGGCGGTCGAAGACAGCAACAGCTCCTACAGCCAGGCTATCTGGGTGCTGATCAGCGTCCTGATTGCCGTGCTGGTGGTGATCGTGGCCGTCTGGCTGAACATCAAGCAGACGCTGATCTCCCCGCTGAATCGTCTGATCGACAACATTCGCCATATCGCCAGCGGCGACCTGGTGAAGCGTATTGAAGTTCAGGGCACCAACGAGATGGGTGAACTGGCCGACTCGCTGCGCCATATGCAGGGCGAGCTGGTGCGTACCGTTGGCGACGTGCGTAACGGCGCGAATGCGATCTACAGCGGCGCGAGTGAAATCGCGATGGGCAACAATGACCTCTCCTCCCGTACTGAACAGCAGGCCGCTTCCCTGGAAGAGACCGCTGCCAGCATGGAGCAGCTGACGGCGACCGTTAAGCAGAACGCCGAGAACGCCCGTCAGGCGAGCCATCTTGCCCTGAGCGCCTCCGAAACCGCGCAGAAAGGCGGCAAAGTGGTGGATAACGTGGTGCAGACCATGCGCGATATCGCGGGCAGTTCGCAGAAAATTGCCGACATTATCAGCGTGATCGACGGCATTGCTTTCCAGACCAACATCCTGGCACTGAACGCGGCGGTAGAAGCGGCGCGTGCGGGCGAGCAGGGCCGCGGTTTTGCGGTGGTAGCAGGTGAAGTGCGTAACCTGGCCCAGCGCAGCGCCCAGGCGGCACGCGAGATCAAGAGCCTGATTGAAGACTCCGTGGGTCGCGTGGAAGTGGGGTCAACGCTGGTCGAAAGTGCCGGTGAAACCATGGGTGAGATCGTGAATGCGGTCACCCGCGTCACGGACATCATGGGCGAAATCGCCTCTGCGTCTGACGAGCAGAGCCGCGGTATCGACCAGGTCGGTCTGGCGGTGGCAGAGATGGATCGCGTGACCCAGCAGAACGCCTCGCTGGTGGAAGAGTCTGCCGCAGCGGCAGCGGCACTGGAAGAGCAGGCAAGCCGTCTGACGCAGGCCGTGGCGGTGTTCCGCATTCAGCAGGAGCAGATGAAAGCGCGCGAATTCGCTTCTGCGAAAACCGTTGCAGCACCGGCGATGGCGCGTAAAACGGTTACCGCTGATGCAGGTGATAACTGGGAAACGTTCTAACGCCGTATGTTGTGCCGGGTGGCGGCTGCGCCTTACCCGGCCTACGGTTCGTGGCTTGTGCCGGGTGGCGGCTGCGCCTTACCCGGCCTACGGTTCGTGGTTTTGCCGGGTGGCGGCTATGCCTTACCCGGCCTACGGTTCGTGGTTTTGCCGGGTGGCGGCTATGCCTTACCCGGCCTACGGTTCGTGGTTTTGTAGGCCCGGTAAGCGCAGCGCCACCGGGCGATATTACAGAGGCAGGCGCATGGCGCAGCGGGTTTCATATGCGAAACCGTGCGCTGTCTCTTCTTCCCTTTTCTGACGCAGTTCAGGCGTCAGCGTCGTCATTTTTTCAAACCCCAGCCGCGCATAGAACGGCGCATTCCACGGTACGTTCCTGAACGTCGTCAGCGTCAGCGCTGTCAGCCCCCTGTTACGGGCCTGGTCTGCCACGCAGGCGATGAGCTGCCTGCCGATCCCTTTTCCCTGCCAGTCCAGATCAACCGAGAGTTCGACAATAAACAGTGATGACGGATGGGCTTCGGCAAGGATAAACCCGACGGGGTGGTCGTTTGCCAGCGCCAGCCAGCTTAGCCCGCGTTCGACATAGCCGAGGTGTTGCTCAGCGGAAATGACCTCGCAATCGGCAAGCCAGGCGAGTGCCGGGAAGCCACGGAAGCGCCCGGCCGCCGCGCGTTCAATGGCGGACAGGGCGGCAACGTCGTTGCGGGTGGTGGGGCGAATGCGAATAGTCATGGCGGCAAGTATAACCTGACCCGTCGACATTATTCCGAGCAGATCAGCACCGGCGAATAAAAATTGCTGATCACCAGCGCGTCTTCCGGCGTGCGCTCTATTGTCAGGAGCCTTTTATTGCCCAGCGTCAGGCCGGCAACGTATTTTTCAAAGACCCCGGGCGGCATGGCGTCATGGCTAAAACGCTCCACTTTTTGAATAACGATCTCATACAGTTCGCCTTCCACGTGACGCCATTTAAACATCTCCTGGCGGGAAACCTCCCAGCTGCGCGGGGCATTCACCACGCTGCCGTTAACCGTGATGTACCCCGTTTTGTCGGGATGAAAACGCATAATGATCTCACCGTCAAAGGTGAAATCGTGGCTGTCGCGCCGGTCGGAGAAGGTCAGGTTTCCGTCACAGGCCACCGACAGCGGGGGCGTGTAAAAGTACCACGCCAGCACGGTGCCCAGCAGCAGCAGGTTGAGGATCAGGATTAGCCAAACTTTTTTGTGTCTCATATCACCACTCGTAATAGTAAAGCGTACGACAGGCGCTGGCTTTACCCTGCGTGAGGGAACATTGGGAGAGCACCAGCCGCCCTTCGTGGCCGTAGAAAAGCGTTCTCTGAATGTGCATGTAGAAAATTGAATTTTTCAGGCACGGAAGATGGCCGTCCTTCTGAAGCGTTTGCGCCAGCGTAATCGCCTTCCCGTGAAACACGTCCGCCAGCGGCGTAAAGGTGTAGACCGGACAGGTGCCAATGTGCGTCAGCAGATGGATCTCCCGCTGTGAATTTTCCGGCTTGATGAGCGCGATCCAGAGGCATAGCGCAACGACGACCAGCGTGAGCGCGCCGCAGAACAGCCATTCCGGGCGAACGCGCAATGCAGGTTTCGCCGTTTCGGCGGTCGGCGGAGCCTCCTCCAGCGGAGTGACCGTGACGTCTGCGCTGAGCATAAAGCCCGTTTTCGGTACGGTAACGATAAACAGCGCGTCGGGAAGCAGGGTCGCCAGCATCTTGCGCAGAATGCTGATGTACTGGTTTAAGGAGTTGTTAGACCCCTGGAGCCCTCGACGATCCCAGACTTCCTGGAGAAAGGTTTCCCGTTCAACCACGTTCCCATGATGATGAACCAGCAGCTTCATGATGGTATTGGCCGTACAGGTGAGGAGCTGCGCATCCTCATCCGGCGCATTGATAAGAGAAACAGAACCGTCCTCGTCGTTGTAGACGATGGCGTCAGCAAGCAGGTATTTCATAAGTTCTTGTAATAAAAACAGAGATAAAAAATAAAAAGAGAAGGCCTACGCCTTGCCGGGCTGCATTGTTGGCTATTTTAACGCCACTGTTACCGATAACATTGATCCAGGCAGGATTTTGGGTGGTTTAATAAGTCAGCGTGATAATCACGTCATCAATAAATTCCCCGGTACCGGTTAGCGGCTGCGCCGGGACCTCGCCGTAAACGGTGTAGTTCTGGGTGCCGCCAGCGGGATTGGTGACCTGCAGCGCATCGCCGCTGCTTTGATCTCCCCAGCGTTGCGTGGCCGCCTCATCCTGCCAGAGCCCGTAGCGCAGGCACTGGCCCTCGCTGTTGCAGAGCTGCCGCTGGTTACCGCTGGCATGGTTGCCTTTGCCCATGGCAAGGGTGAGCGCGGTTCCGGCCGGACAGCGCGTGGTGAGGGTGGCGGTGGAACGCGTCGGACGCAGGGTCGCGGTGCTGGTCAGGGTGCCGAAGTTAAGGGGCGTCACGCGCTCGATGTAGCACCCCTGGCTGATTTCGGCCTGCGCGCTGGTGCCGCCCTGCACCTGCTCCCCCTCTGCGGAACCGTCCGAGCAGTTTTGCAGGGCATCCTGACGCAGGGCGCTGTGCCAGGCGATACGCAGATTCATGTTGTAGTTGTAATAGTGGTAGGCCGGAAGCTGGCTTTGCCCTGCCGGAATGGTAGCGATAAGCGGAAAGGTACCGCTGACGTTGGCATTGCTCTCCGCGGCCAGGGTTTGCTGAATCAGGTTCCCGTTGCTGGCAGGCCCCAGCTCTTGAGAGCGCGCTGCGCCGTTAAGCAGGCGGAAGAGGAGGGTGTACTGTTTCCCCTCCTGATCCCCCGGCGAGATCATCTCAAAGGGCGGGGCGTCTACGCTGCTGAGGCAGACGTTGAGATATTCCGTCCTGCCCTCGTTGTCGGCCTGGCAGCTAAACTTGACCTCGGTGTTGACGGAGGTGGTATTGCCCGCCACGACGTTGCCAAAGTTAATGGCGGGCATGGAGGTTATCCAGCAGGCTGCCGCCATCGCCTTCACGGACAGGGCGAGCAGCAATAATAACGGCGCTCTTAGTGACACAGTTGTTCTCCGATATTCTGTATAGATGACGCGGTACGCGGTGCCGGAAGCGTGACCCGGCACTCCCCCTCACCGGTCTTCACCACCAGCTCACCCGGCAGGGGCGGATCTTCAAGCCAGATAAAGCCGTCGCGTCCCACGATGGTGGCACCCTGCGGCGTTGACACAACGCTGCCCAGCGGGAGCGGCCTGCGTCGGCTGTCGACCAGCCGGGCCTGAACCGTGACGGCGTGATGGACGTTAAACTCGACTTTGACCGCGCTGCTGTTGCCCGGTCTGGCATGCATGTCGGTGACGGGGGCGATCACATCGGCGGGCAGATCGAGCGGGTTAATGCTGACCTTGCTATTGTGGTAGCGCGGCAGGTCGGTCAGCAGGAGATAACCGTCCTCATCCGTTTCACCGGCCGGGCGGTTTTCCAGCATCACCGGTACGTGCCCAACACCGTGCGTGGAGACCAGCGCCATGCCCTGCTGGATGTAGCGCAGCGCGTGCAGGCTGCCGTCGAGCAGCGTCAGACTACCTTCGGCGGAGGCGTACTGGTTGCCCTGGCTGGCACCTTGCTGCAGCCCAACGTGCCATTCGCCCGCGCGGCCCAGATAGCCTACGTCCGCATATTTTTCACGTCGTTCGCCAAAGCCCTGGCCCAACTCCCATGACCAGCCGCCGGCCTCATCGTCCGGCTGGTGGCGGTAATCCATGCGCGGCGTATCCCGGCTGGCCTGAGCGGAGAGCGTGTCCTCGCGACCCAATGGGACGGAAAACAGCAGTTGAACGTGACTCGACGCATCCGTAAACGAGCGGGTGTAGCTCAGCGTGGTGGAGATGTGTGCCGGCAGCGACACCGACCAGGAGGCGTTGAGGTAACGCTCTGTGCTGCCCTGAATGTTCTGCTGTACCCAGCCCGCGCCCACGGTACCGAAGTGGGGGATGGACTGGCTTACCCACACGCTGTCGCTGCGCCTGACGGGCGCGGCACCGCTCATGCGGGCGTTGTCGGCGAAATCCGCCTCGGTTCGGACGGTGCTGGCAGAAATGCCCGTTCCTCTGCCGTTCCACTGCCAGCCGAGGCCCCACTGAACGCCCTGACCGTAAGGGCTGTCGCTCACGGCAACGTGCTGGCTGAGCACCCCTACGGCGGGGGAAACCAGCCAGTCAGCACCCGTGCCCACGTTGTGCAGCCTGCGCTGCTGCTCCGTATGCAGCGCCAGCGTCAGGTGATTATTCACTCCATAGCGCCAGCCTGCGTCCAGCAGCGGCGAGGCGGCATAGTCGTCGGAGTGCAGGGCGTAGTTTTCGCGCATCCAGCCGATGTCCAGCGAACCGCTGCTGAGCCCTTCCGCCAGCATGCCCGGCGCGCCGTAGAGATCGAGCTGTACGGTGCGACGCTGGCCGTTGATATCGGTAATCACCACCTCCGCCTGCCCGCTTCCGGTGAAGGAAGGCAGGGTATCCAGCAGAAAGTCTCCCGGCGTGACGCGCTGGCTGCTCTGCTTAAGGCCGTCGATATACAAATCGACTGTGGAAGGCAGTACGGCGGTGTCGCTGTAGCGACTGCGCGGTTCGGTATTGAGCTGGGGATTGAGTTCAAAGTTACGTGCCCAGTGCAGCCCGCCAAAGCGCACCTGTCGGCTCCAGCGGGTGCCGGTGGTGACGCTGTCGCCCAGCGCCAGCGTGGTCAGCGAGTCGGTGTTATCCCACTGCCAGCGGGTTTCGAGACGCGTGTGGGTCGGTCGACCGGCGCTGTTCTCCTCCCCGGCATGGCTTGAAAAACTGCTGCTGAACGTTCCGGGCAGCCCGCCGGACGCGGTCAGCATGGTCTGGGCGTTGAGCTGGCGCTTCCCCTGCACGTCGCTGGCGTAGAGCGCGTATCCGAGCGTATAGGCGCTGACGGGCTGCGCATCAGGATAGCGGTACATCGGCGTGGGCTTCGAGACGGTCAGATGCTGCTGGCCTTCGAGCGCGTCGGCCTCTGCGGTAATCGACACCTGCTGGGACAGCACGTCGAGATTGACCTTCAGGCCCGGCAGGGAGGTCAGCTCAACCCACCCGGCGCGATCCTCCGGGGCGTGAAGCCCCAGCTTTTTCATGTCGCTGCGGCTTATCCATAGCGCATTATCCACCACCCGGCAGGCCCAGAGCTCGCCTCGCGGGGCGTGGTTCACGGTAATGGCCAGCCATTGCACGGTGTCGGCGGGGTCAGTCCGGGCTGACAGCATGAGCGGTAGCCAAAACAGGAGCGCGAGAAGCGAGCGGGCGCAGAGGTATCTGGCTGGCATGATGGTCATCATTGAGATAGACGCGCAGCGCGCTGAGCGCGTGACGTGTGGGCTGCTTGAGCGATAAAAGGGCGGTTTGTCCCGGGAGCACATAGCCCGCCAGGCCTTTAATCGACCCTACAACTTTCCCATCGGCCGTCAGGGCCTCAAGGTGGCTCAGGCGGATGTGGCGGTTTCCGGCGTTAAAGCAGCGGAGAGTGGCCGGTATGTCTGCCTGCTCACAGCTCAGGGCATCGTGGCTGACGGGCGCGCTCTGGTTCCCGGCAATAAACACCGGAATCGAGTAGCGCAGCAGGAAGTGTACCGCGGAGGGGTTGGCGGCACGGGACGCGGCGTCCGGCAGTTCGTCGATGACCAGCCGGTAACTTTGCTCCTGCGCACGGTTGCCGGGCTGCATGACGATAATGCGCACCAGCTGCTGCTGGCCCGGCGCCAGTGATGTCATCGCCGGGCTGCTGACCACCTCCCCGGTGGCCACCAGCACATCTTTACCGTTTTTTTGCGTCCATTCGTATACCCGAATCTGCGCATGGATAGCCGCTTTCCCACTGTTAGTGAGATAGACCGCCGCTGCCCGCTGGTCGCTCTGCAGATCGAGCGTTACCGGGGCCACCTGAAGCGTGGCGGCCAGCGCGTAGCGCGACAGCAGCGCCAGCATCATGAGCCACAAAATGAAGCAGGGAAGGTAACGACGCACGATCAGTACTCCAGTTTTAACGTGATATCGTCGCTGTAGTTCCCTGCCTGGGCGGTTGTCAGCGCCCCGGCGTCAATGACGCCATACAGCGTTTCCTCCTGTTCCGCACCGTTGCCGGTATCGTCCAGGCCATTCGTGCCGGTGATTTGCGTCTGTTTGCCTTCGTCAGCAAAGAGCTTCCACGCAATCTTCTGCGCGCCCGTTTCGCCATTTTCCGGCTTCAGCCAGAAGGTACCGTTTTCGCCGTCGTTGCTGGTGGCGGTGAGGGTGAACGGCGTGCCGTTGGTACAGACGATATCGACCTGCGTTTTGGCCTGGATTTCACTCGACTCATCGGAGCCGTGACGCGAGAAGTTGAGGTCGTTGGCTTTGAGGGTGCACGACTTCACGACCTCAAGTGAGACGTGCATCGTCGCGCTTGCGGTACTGTCTGCGGCGATCGCAGCAGCAGGAAGCAGGAGAGCGGAACAACATACAACGGTGGGAATAATTTTCATGATCTTATTTCCTGACGTAAGTAACAGTGCAATTACAAAGCGAATGACTGAGCGTCCAGCAGGCAGCGTTTTTGATGGCATTCCGCCAGGTTGTGGCAGCAAAAAGTGGGGCAAGGCCATAAGCAGGCGTTGCCGCGCAGAACGATGACCCGATCGCCAGCATTCGGAATGAAAGGGGTCATTTTCTCCCCCACAGATAGCCCTGGCCGTAATCGGCTGCGCTGGCGCGGGCCAGCGCGAAATCACCCGCGGTTTCGATGCCTTCGATCAGCACCTTGCTGGCGACGCGCTTGCACTCGCGGGTGAGATGCAGAAACTTCGCCTGCTCGGTCCGTCCGTTCCAGAAGGTATGTTTGTCAATTTTGATGCCGCAGAAGCGGATCTGGCTGGTCAGCAGGTCGGGAAGAAGGTCTTCGCAGACATCGTCTGCCCACACTTCTACCCCCCACTGATGGAGCGTCGCGATGCATTTTTGCAGCACCCGGCTTTGCGTATCGTCGAGTTGGACCATCGTATGGAGATCGGTGATCTCGATAGCAAGTCTCTCCGGGCACGGGGTTTCTTCTTTTAGCCTGTCGAGGAAGTCCGTTTCCAGCAGTAAATCCGATGTCGCATTGAGATAATACTTGTCGCCATCCTTGCAAAACATGGCGTGACGAAGCTGCGCAAAGAAGTGCGCTTTACGCTGCGTCGCCGACATCGAGCCAAAGTAATCTTCAAGATTGACGTTGGGCTTTGCCGTGGACAATACCTCCCAGGCAACCACATTTTCACTGCGCAGTGCCCGGATGGATTCGAACTTATAGCCGGTTAGCATGATAAACGTGCGTAACGCTCCGTGGTGATTTCAGGAGCTGCACATTTTATGGATTTGGTTTTTGGCAGGATATTGATAGATAAAAATGGCTTATATAAAGTGTTTTTATCTAATTTATAAGAATTATATAGGATTATTTATTTTCATAAGCGCCCGGCAGAACGCCGGGCGCGACGTGCATTAACCCGCTTTGCTGATGATTTTGATTTCGACCATGCCGATCCCCAGCTCACGCGGTGAGTGACCAAGGATATTCCCCTCGTTCGTGGACTGCGGGTCCGGCGGCACGATGACCAGGGTATTGCTGCGTGAAGGATTCTCAAAATGCAGCGTGTGCGTGCTCACGTCGTTTCCAAGCGTTAACGTCTGCTCCCGATCGCCCACGCGCACGGGGACGGGCTTGTTAGCATTCGGCCCATAGGCCCTGGCGGTGATCACCAGGTCGAACTGTTCCGGCAGGGGATGGGTGTACTCAATTTTCACCTCATTGCCCAGCTGCGCGTTGGACCAGCGTCCCCAGGACTCTGGCCGCGAGATGCCACTAAACTGCTTCACTTCTTCCGGCGCGCCAGCCACGTTAAAGATAAAGCTGTCCGCTTTGTAGCGAATATCGTTGTCGACGATTTTCAGCATATCGACGTTACGCTGATAGCGCGCGGTATCAATCACCGTATCGTTGAAGGCGGTTTTGCCTTTCCAGTTTGCCTTATCCACGTGCTGCACGGTTTGCTCGCCGCCGAGCTGGCCCTGAGAAACGCACCAGTCGGTAGAGAGCGCCAGCGGCTGCGACCAGAGCTGGCCCATTTTGTAGCACCGGTCGACCCAGACGAAGTTATCGCGTGGCGCAAAATCGGCCAGCTGATAGCGCAGCGGCGCGGAATACTCGCTTTCTGGCAGCGGCTCAACGCGACCCTCCGACACGCGTACCAGCAGCGGCAGGCGGAAGTTGCTGCCCGAGAAGGCAATGGTGTTTTTATCCCGATCGACGGTGAAGTCCTTCATCTCTTTCGGGAAGTTCCACAGGCGGATGATGTCGGGCTTCCAGGCGAGGATTTTTTCCTTCATGTTGAGGAACACTTCCGACAGGGATTGCCCCGACAGCGTGCTGCGGCCCAGGCCAATAAAGTTGTCGCCGCCCAGGATGTCCAGCACGGTGGCGCCGTTATCCATGGAGTTGCGTTTGGTGGCGATCTCCTCCTGCTGCGGCTGGTCGCCGCGCAGGACGAAGAACAGATTGCTGCGATCCTGCTTGTTGAGCTGGTCCCACGCGCTGTTTTTCATCGCCAGGTGATCGGACGAGACGACGATGACGGTGTTTTTAAACCAGGGCGAGGCTTTGATTTTCTCGACCAGCGCGGCAATGTGCTCCTGACTGCAGGTGACGGCGCTAAATGATTTATTGTTTTTACCATCAATGTCATAGCTTTTGCGCTTGCAGGTGCGCGAGACAAACCCGTCCGGATGGTGGGTGTCCACCGTCAGCGCAAAGAGAGAGAAACGCTTGCCCGCGCGGGACAGCTCCTCGAATTTCTTCCAGGTTTCGTCGAGTACCGTATCGTCATAGAAGCCCCAGTCGTTGCGGTAGCTCGGATCGGCAACCGTCGTTTTTAACTCTTCTGAGCCATACAGATGGTCAAAACCGTGGGATTTCAGGAACACATCTTTTCCGGCGAAGCGCAGGTTTGCTCCCTGCACAAAATAGTTTTCGTAGCCGGAGTTTTTCAGGATATCGCCGAGGCAAATATTCTGCGGGAAGAAGGTCGACATGGAGGCTGAGGCGTTACCTTCAAAAGGCGCGAACAGCGGGATACCACACTGGGAGGCAACCATACCGGCAATCGTGTAATCCGTACCGGGCAGCTGCATGGTGTGGCTGAAATCGAGACCTTCATTTTTCAGCGCACCCAGATCTGGCGTCAGGTTCGGGAAGGCATCGTTATCAAAGTACGTACGCTCCAGACTTTCACCGTAGATATAGACCAGATTGAGCGTCGGGTTAGCGATCGTTTTCGACGGCTCTTTGTAGTAAGCCGCGAAATCCGGATCGCCGTCGCGCGACTGGGATTTCACCAGTTCGGTGATCTGATGGAACGCCGGGCTGGCGTCGACGGAGGCCAGCGCCAGGAATAACGCCAGCAGGCTGTAGCCATGATGGTGCGGATGATGGCGACGTCGACGCAGCACCCAGGCCAGCGCGCCAAAAATGGTGACCAGTGCAACGACAAGGCCGAGCCCCGGCAGAATGTACTTGCTTACACCCGCGCCCGTCAGGCTGTTTGTCAGCGTGTAGAGCACCGCATCGTTAATGCCGTCACCGGTAAAGTAATCGCTGGCGTATAAGGTAATGTTTAAAATAATAAAAATGCCGAGCACCACCAGCGTGGCGATAAACCACCAGGTATGACGGCCGGCTTTCCAGGCGTAAACGCCGACAGAAGCCAGAAAAAGGATAAGAGACAGGAATTCAGACAACAGCATATCCTCGTGACGCCAGATGCTTCGCTGGCTAACTGTTTATTTTTTGGGTCATACAATGTAATTGCGATGTCGTTAAGCTGCAATTTTAGTGTCACGAAAGTGTGCTGTTGTTAGGATTTGGTTTAGAAAATCGTTTTTATGAAGACGTGCACATCCTGACAAACGGACGCTGAGACGGTGGCAGGCAGGAAAAACGCTCATTTAGCGCCGCGCTGCAAGACTATCGCATTAAACGCGGCGTGTTGTGGCAGAAAATGGGGTGGATCAGGAGATGAAATTAACGCCTTGTTTCAGCACCAGATCGCAGGCTTTGGTTTTCACCTGTTTGGCCAGAGAAGAGTTGCCGAGGGTGCTCAGGTTAAGCTGCTGACCGTTCTGCGCGTTAAGCAGGCCCTGAATGCCGTCCATATAGTTGGTGTCCGCTTTTTGCTCCTGGGTATCCAGACCCAGTTTACCCAGCACCTGGTTTTTCACGTTTTGCGCGTCGGTCACGGAGGCCAGCTTTTGCTTCGCGCAATATTCCAGAATCCCCGCCGCGTTGTTCATCGTGCCCGCGCTCAGGCTCTGACCGCTGTTGCCCAGCAGGCTGGTGAGGGAAGAGGCGGAGAGTCCGCCCTGCGTGCTGCTGCTCTCTTTGGTCAGCTCGTTTGCTGCGCTTGACAGGGACTCCTGCCAGGACGCCGCCTGCGCTGCACCGGTTACCAGCAGCGCACCTAAAAAGGTGCTGATTAGAATCTGTTTTTTCATCATGGCTCTCTCAAAAAGGTCCGTTTTGGGCCGAAGGGGTTCCAGTATATACCTGCGACCTGTCGGCGATTCCTGGAACTGTCTTAATACTCTTTCCCGGTGACGCGGCTACGGTAACTGTCCCAGTCGAAGATGACATACAGGCTGTTGCCCAGCTTCATGCGGTCCATGACGCGTTCCCCCAGCAAGCGGGTCATCTCGTCGATGTTGTGGTTTGTCAGCATGCCGGTGGGGCGTTTGGATGAGGAGCGGCGATCGACAATCTGGTTAATGATCACCTTTTCATAGCGGGATTCCGTCTGAACGCCAATCTCGTCGATGACCAGCAGGTCGACATTACTCAGATCGTTAAGCAGCTGTTCTTCACTGGTTTCGCGGTTGCTGAAGGTGTCTTTCATCGCGGACATGATATCGGCCACGGTGATGATCAGGACCGATTTACCGCGCAGAAGCAGCTCGTTGCAGATGGCGGCAGCCAGGTGGTTTTTGCCGGTGCCCGGCTTGCCGCTAAAGATGAAGCTGGCGATATTGCCGTCGAATTCATCCACGTACTGCCGCGCGGCGGCCAGCGCGTTCATCTGCCCGGTGGTCTCAATTTTATAATTATCGAACGAGCAGTTCTGGTGCAGGGGACGAATTCCGGAACGGTTAAAGGTGCGCTGCATTTTCATCGCCCGATTTTCGCGGGCAAGCGCGGCGGCGCGGATCTTACCTTGCTCTTTTTGCCACGCCAGCAGCTCTTCACCGGTGGTGAAAGCAGGCTTCACGTTGGCAGGCATCATTTTTTGCAGACGTTTCATCAGGTCGCCGACGTTCTTCATTTCGCACCTCGGAATCCGCTGGGGATCTGTTTATCCGGTTCTGAAAACGCATTGATATCACGTTTTGGCTGGCCGTTGTTGCCGGCGCGGGTAATCTGGAGATGACGCGCGAGCTTTTGCTGCCACTGAATATGGGTGAACACTTTCCCTTCCGCCTGCCACCAGGCGGTAAACGCGGCAAGCTCTTCCGCGGTGGCGGGTTGGGTTAACGCAATGCCCCACAGCGCGGCCTGCCGCTGAAAATCTGCATCCGGCTGCCAGCCTGCATAGAGGGCAAATTTACCCATCGGAACGGTCACTGGAACGTTAACCGGTTCATCAAAGAACTGGTTATCCAGCGTGACATCGCTTGCCGGGCGTGACAATTGCGCTTCGATCTCCAGAAGCTGTGCCAGACGTTCCGGTGTGATTGCGTAAAACGCTGGCGCGTTGTCGGCAAAAACCGCAACCGTGCCCCCTTCGGCGTGGGTCAATACACCGCGAGGGTCGCGCATAAAGGCATCAATACCAGCAATGCTGGTGGTCAGAATTCTGGAGGACATAACGCTTACTCTACTGATGACTACGGGCGTGATATGGGCTTATGGTAGCACAGAGAGGGGAAAGGGAAGGAGGGGATTTCCCCGGCGGCGCTGCGCTGACCGGGGCTACAGTTGTAGGCCTGATAAGCGCAGCGCCATCAGGCCGTTATCACGCGATGATGTTCAGCGTGACGTCGATGTTGCCGCGGGTTGCATTAGAGTACGGGCAAACAATGTGCGCCGCATCGACCAGCTTTTTAGCTTCCGCAGGATCCATACCTTCAACATGGATGTTCAGTTTTGCTTCAATACCAAAACCGGTAGGCAGCGGGCCAATACCCACTTCGCCTTCAATAAAAGCATCTTTAGGCAGGGTAAATTTGTCGCGAGCGGCCACGAATTTCATCGCGCCCAGGAAGCAGGCAGAGTAGCCCGCGGCAAACAGCTGCTCAGGGTTTGTCACGTCTCCCCCCATGCCGCCCATCTCTTTTGGCACACCCAGTTTGACGTCCAGTATGCCATCGGAGGAGGTGGCACGACCGTCACGGCCACCGGTGGCTTTTGCTTTGGCGGTATAAACAACTTTTTCTAAAGACATGGCAGGTTCCTCATCTTGTTTTAACGTGTGCTATTAAATAGCGTGCGATATATATGGGTAAATAATCACGCGTAAAGTATAGCGTTACGCGCGGTGTAGCTGTTGTCGCAAAAGTTCGAGCTGCTGTTTGAGCGCCAGCAGGGTGTCAGTATCACACTGCGCTGCGCACCCCACCGCATGAGGGATACCCAAAGCCTGCTGCTGGAGCTCACGTCCCGCTTCACTCAGGGTGACGGCGACCTGACGTTCGTCTTTGCGTGAACGGTGGCGGTTGATGAGCCCGGCGCTTTCCAGACGCTTCAACAGCGGCGTCAGGGTCGCAGAGTCAAGAAACAGCCGTTCACCGATGTCCGACACCGTCATATCATCCTGCTCCCACAGCACCAGCATCACCAGATATTGTGGATAGGTCAGGTTCAGCGGTGCCAGCAACTGCCGGTACAGCTTGTTAAGCGCCAGATTTGCCGAATAGAGGGCAAAGCAGAGCTGGTTATCCAGCTTGAGCGCAGCGGTTGCATCGTTCGTTTTCGCGTTCATGAGATGAATATAGGTAGTGTACGATTTAATTGCAAGCAATTTTATGGGCAGGTGTAACGGAGCGCCACCTGAACGGCCATTTTGCGGTAGTGCTGGCGCTGAGCCTGCTCGTCTGCGCCTTCTTCAAACAGCAGCGTAAAGGTGTAGCTGTTGGCAACGTAGTGAAAGCTGAAGCTGCTTATCAGACGATGAAGATCGCGGGCGTCAACCGTCTCACTGAAAAGCTGTTTTTCTTTCCCCCGGCGCAGGATCTCCTCCAGCAGGTCGAGCGCGCTGCGGTTGACCTGGCGGAGATAGCTCGACTGCTGCATAAAGCGGCCGCGCTGCATGTTTTCCATGCAGATAATCCGGATGTAGTCAGGGTGGTCGGCATGATAGTCAAAGGTGGCTTCAACCAGATTGACCAGCGCTTCGACCGGGGGCATTCCCGTCAGGCTTAGCGCTTTTTCACTGGCGCGAATCTGGGTGTAAACATGTTCCAGTACCAGGAGATAGAGGTTCTCTTTATTCTTGAAATGGTAAACCACCATGCGTTTGGTGGTGCCCGCTTTCTCTGCAATCTGCTCCATCCGTGCACCGTTCAATCCATACTCGGCAAAAAGCGCGATGGCGCTCTGAAAGATTTTTTCTTTCAGGCTGGATTCTTCACTGTGCTCGGGGTGTTCGCTGCCAGGGTTAGCCACATCCTTTCCTTATTTTCACCAAACGGACCAGACGGATTATCTCCACGGCAGCGAAATAACACAAATATCAAACGCGTGGGCGTTTGCGGTATAGCCACAGGCCGGGGATCGACAGCCCGATGGAGAGCGCGCCGACGATGGATGACGCCTTAAGAAAGTTGCTCAGGAGGAGGATCATCTGAGGCTCGGTATAGCCGAAATGGCTGATTTTCACCGCGGAAATCATTGCGGTATAGGCCGATATGCCCGGGAACATCGGGATCACTGCGGCAACGGTGAACACTTTGGGATGTGCCAGGTACCAGCGCGACCACTGAATGCCGATACTGCCGACCAGCATGGAGGCCATAAATGTCGACCATTCGATGTTAAAACCCGCCGTCATCATCACCATGCGTGATCCATGGCCAATCGCGCCCAGCAGGGCACACCAAGGCAGAGCGCGTTGCGGGACGTTAAATACCATCGCGAATCCGATGGCCGGAATCGCGGCCAGAAGCATGTCCTGCGCCAGCGCCAGCAGAAAATCGATCACGCCCATCCGCGTAGCCCCCAGAGTGTCATGGCCATGACCACGCCGATGCAGGTCGCCAGCGTCAGCAGGCTGGCGATCGCCCAGCGTGCCAGACCGGTATTGATGTGCCCTTTAAACATGTCGGCGACAGCGTTGATCAACGGAAAGCCCGGAACCAGCAGAAGCACGCTGGCGGCCATGGCAACGGTCGGGGTGTTGGCAAACTGCGGCAGACGCAGCAGCAGGCCAGAAACCGTGGTGGCGACAAATGCGGTAATGCAGAAGTTAATTTGCGGATGCAGCTGCCGATGCGTCAGCATCTGGCGAACATACATGGCGATACTGCTGGCGAAAAAGGTGATGATTGCTCCGTCCCATCCGCCTTTGTTGAGCTTACAAAAGCAGGCGCACGAGAGTCCTACCATCAACACAACGAGCCAGCGCGGATAACGTAATGGCTTGATCTGGTTGAATCGTTTTTCAATCTCCCTGAGATCGAGAAGCTTATGTTCAGCGAGGATGACAATGTGCTGCACTTCGGTCACGACGTGCATGTTTATGCCGCGGTCATGGTTTTTGCGCGTGGAGGTCAGGCACTGACCGTCTTTGATCGTGGTCAGCACAATGGCATTGGATGAGATGGCACTTTCGACGCTGTCCATCCCTAGCGCCAGCCCCAGCCGGGTGGAAAGCTCCTCAACCAGCGCGCTTTCCGCGCCGTGCTGGAGCAGAAAAAGACCGCACTGAATACATAGCCGCGTGATAGCACGCTGCGTTGACCGCTCTGCCTGCATGTCGTGTCCTGAAAAAGATGGAGAGGTTGCCGGTTAGCCCATAATGAGTACTTTTAGCACAAAGTGCAGTCCCTCTTGCTGTGGGCCAGATCAAGGTTTGTGCAAACAGTGGCAGGCGGTGTCGTGAAAGGGGGCGGGATTAATTTATTAATGCCGTGAATTATTAATATCAAAATATAAAATATTTGTATTTAGTTATTCTAATTTTAAATTGTCGTTATTTTAATGACTCCACAATTAAATTTTATTTCGCTTTGTGAGATATTACTGCTGTTTAGGCATTTCTTAAACTAAGCATACATCTCATCTTCTGCTTGTATTAACCAGTCTTACACTCAGGGACGAAATAGTCATACGTTGATGTGTTTTAACGTTACTCATCAAATGAAAAATGGACACGGAGGGTCTATGTTGTCATTGCATGGTAAGCATGGCGTTGTCATTAGCCGGATACCCGTGATGCAAAACGGGTTAGGGGGCGTGATGGCACGTCATTTCCCCGATTTTGAATTGAGCTATTGCCGCTCATTGCAGGAATTAACGCTGCTCCAGTTACGCCGCGCGGACGTCATTATTGCCGATATTTCAGGCGAATACAGGAATCCTCGGGGTGCGCTTGAAGAATATTACAGTTTATTGAATCAATACCGGGACATTCACTGGATCTTTTTAGTCTCGCGTCCGCTTTACCCTATTGCGGTTGAGTTACTTATGCGCCCGGAAAGTACGTTGCTTTCTGATATGGAACCCATTGAAGGCGTGGTTAACGCGATTCGGGCAGGGAGTGAGCGGGCAGAGCGGATAAGCCAGACGTTATTAACCCCGGAGCCTCAGGGCGCGGAGGATGAAAACGAACAGGTTATCGCGCTTACGCACTCCGAACGTAAGGTCCTGCGTCTGTTAGGGAAAGGATGGGGGATTAACCAAATCGCCACATTGCTTAAGAAGAGCAATAAAACCATCAGTGCGCAGAAAAACAGTGCGATGCGACGGCTTTCATTACGCAGCAATGCGGATATGTACGCCTGGATCAACAGTACACAGGGAATGAGAGAGCTGAGTTTGTTGTCAGCCTATGGAGAGTTCGAGGAATGGAAAAAACCGATTCAACAAGACATATCGCCATCATCGAAAGTTGCACGATGACGGCTGTCGGGCTACAGCATCTTTTTGCGATGCCCGGCCTGAGCCATTATCAGCTACACCTGTTTAGTGAATTTGACAGCTTTAAGAATGCACTTCGTCACGTTAATTTTTTCTCGCTGATCTATTCCCTTTCCGATGCGCGAGAGGAGCGCCGTAACTGCCTGGCGCACCTGCGGGACCTTGCGTTTACGCACGGCCATATCCAGCGCATCATTTTGGTTTCTGACGAGATGGAAGCACGGCTAATTAGCCATCTTTCACCATCACGCCTGCACGGTGTCGTCAGTAAATCGGTGACGCTTGAGCATCTGCAGAAGGAACTCGTGGAGTTGCTGAGCGAAACGCTGCGTATCAATGACAATATGCTGAATCACTGGTACCGGAGCCAAAACAGGATGCTGAGCCCCACAGAACGGGCAATATTGCGTTATATGTCCTGCGGGTATTCCATCCCTGAAATCGCGGCACATCTTGAACGGAATATTAAGACCATCCGGGCACATAAGTTTAATGCGATGGTGAAACTGGGCGTGAATTCAGACGTAGGGTTACTCGATGCGGCAGATATTATTACGCATCTTCCTGCAAGAGAGCCGCAATGTTTGACTCTCCTCACGCCCACCTTTTTATAAACCGTTTTTTGCGCGCCAGATACGCTCTGGCGCGTCAATCAGATACAGACATCCACCCATTTTGCGGAAGTCAGCTCTGCCATTCTGTCAGGTGAAATGCGCACAGCGCTGTGAATTGCGCCTGCGGCAGGCAGCACTTCGGCGTACTGCTTTAAAGAGATATCGCAATATACCGCGAGCGGGTTTTCCAGCCCGAACGGGCATACGCCGCCAACGGGATGACCGGTGATGGTCACCACTTCATCACTGCTGAGCATGCGCGCTTTCGCACCAAACGTGTCTTTCAGCTTTTTGTTATCCAGACGCGCATCGCCTTTCGCCACGACCAGAATCACCTCATTTTTAACCTTGAGTGACAGGGTCTTGGCGATTTGTCCCGGCTCGACACGATGGGCGGCAGCAGCCAACGCAACGGTAGCAGTACTTTGACTAAGCTCAATAACGTCTATATCCGGCGCGTTGTCGGCAAAAAACTGCTGTACAGACTGCAAACTCATTGTTTCCTCCTGACAAATATCCTGCGTAATCTGTCATAAGAAATTATGCTCTGTAAATATCTCTTAAGTAACAAATATCCCAAACGGCTGATTTCTGGATCCTCTTCACAATCACAGAAACCGGTTACAGTAACCGGTTGCAGAGCGGGAAGCGTAGATTAATACTGAGTACGTAACGTCCCCTGTATCCAATAATAAGAGCCAAATATGAAACCATTTCGTCTGAGCAGTACCGCTGGTTGGCAAGCCAGCAAGGTTGTGAAGCTGATGTATGGAACAACGTGCGGCGCGTATGTGCCCGTAACAAACGTCTGACAGGAGATCTGCCATGTCTGCCAACCATGCTGCGTTTAACCTGATATTCCGTTTCGTCGAAAATTACGTCAGCCCGATAGCCGGGCGGATCTCTTCCCAGCGTCATGTTATGGCTATTCGTGACGGGTTCATCTCCGCGATGCCATTTATGATTGTGGGTTCGTTTTTGTTAGTGTTCGCTTACCCACCTTTTTCGCCTGATACCACCTGGGGTTTCGCCCGCGCCTGGCTGGATATGGCGAAGCAGTTTGAAGGCCAAATCCTGACGCCGTTTGATATGACAATGGGCATTATGTCCATTTATATCTGTGCGGCGATTGCCTATAACCTTGGCAAACACTACGTCAAATCTCATCAGCTGGACCCGTTTATGTGCGCCATGCTGTCGCTGATGGCGTTTCTGCTGGTCGCGGCACCCAAAACCAAAGGCACGCTCCCTGTCGACAGTCTGGGGGGAACGGGCATTTTTACCGCGATTCTGGTGGCGATTTACTGTGTTGAGATGATGCGTTTCCTCAAAGCGCATAACATCGGCATTCGACTGCCGGACCAGGTCCCGCCGATGATCAAAAACTCTTTTGATCTGCTGATCCCGGTGCTGGTGGTGGTGGTGACCCTCTATCCTCTGAGCCTGGTGATTCAGTCTCAGTTCGGCATGCTGATCCCGCAGGCCATTATGTCGGTCTTTAAACCTCTGGTTTCCGCGGCGGATTCCCTGCCTGCGATCCTGCTGGCCGTGTTGATTGGTCATCTGCTGTGGTTCGCCGGGATCCACGGCGCCGCCATCGTCTCCGGAATGTTGCAGATGTTCTGGCTGACTAACCTGGGCGCTAACCAGACCGCACTGGCCGCCAGCCAGCCTCTGCCGCATATCTTCATGGAGGCGTTCTGGACGTTCTTTATCGTGATTGGCGGGTCGGGCGCCACGATGGGGCTGGTGATTTGCTATCTGCGCAGTCGTTCAGCGCATTTACGCTCTATTGGCCGTTTGAGCGTGGTTCCCAGCTTCTTTAACATCAACGAGCCGGTCATTTTCGGTACACCGATTGTAATGAATCCGGTGTTCTTTATTCCGTTCCTGCTGGCACCGATGGTCAACGCCGTGCTGGCGTGGGCGGCGATGACGTTTGATTTGATTGGGCGCGTCATCTCGGTCGTTCCCTGGACGGCACCGGCGCCGATAGGCGCAGCGTGGGCCCTGGGCTGGGACTTCCGCGCGGCTATTCTGGTTGTGGTTCTGGCCTGCGTATCGGCGATCATCTACTTCCCGTTCTTCAAAGTGTATGAGAAGCAGCTGCTGGAGCAGGAAGCGGAAGAAGCGCAGCGTAGCGCGGAAGAGGACAATCAACAGGTGGCATAGGTAAAAAAAAAACGGCAACGCAGGTTGCCGTTTTTAGTTTTTGTAGGCCCGGTAAGCGAAGCGCCACCGGGCAATTCACTGCTCTACTTCAGCGTGCAATCCCCACACTGCTTAACGTCCGGCAGGCGATAACGCTGGCAGCAGGTGCGGCGAACCAGAAGCCCGTCACGGAGTACAACGGTGCGGAATAGCGGGTTGTCACGGCCATCGGAAAGCTGCCTGGCAAAGAAACAGGACTGACGCAGGGCCTCAACGTTCTCATCACCGAGCAGCGGCTTCATTTCCGTTAAATACCAGTGGATTAAATAGCCCGTATTGCTCCAGATAAGCTTCCCGTTAATCTCTCCCGTCGCTTCCAGCGCTTCCACCACCGGGATCAGAGTCTGAGTGATGAGCTGCTCCATACGTTCCTGAGCCGTCAGGCGTTCAGCGCTATGGTCTTCGTGGAGATCAATCCAGAAGCAGGCAGCACGTCCGGTTTCGTGAAACTCAACATGGAAATTATCCGGCGAGAGTTCCAGCATGCTCTTCTGTGTTAACAGCGCCAGCATGAGCGGCGGCACCATCAACCCGATATACCACTGCGCCCAGAGAGAGAGCAGGGGTTTATTTTCCCGCGTAAGGGTGGGTTGATTGCGATAGATATGGTCGGAATAGGTGGCCAGCAGCGATTGCAGCTTTGACGGCTGTCGCCACTCTGAGAGTGTCATCGCGTGGGACGGGGGCGCTTCATCAAGCCGGATAAAATCCAGCAGGTGGGCGCGCGTTTCCGCAATTTTGTCCCGTATCGCATCTGCAAGCGAAGCATTCCCGCTGGTGAGCGGCGCTCGCCAGAGGAGAGGTTCGACGATGTGTGCAGTATGCGTGGCCATAGTATAGATAGAAATCTAAATGATAATGATTGCCAATCCTAACTATTGCTCATACCAATGGCAAGACTTTTGTCCGGGTTACATCGTCGTTATGTCTACGCCGTCTGAATCTCTTCACTTAACAGAATGTTATTGCGTCCCATATGCTTTGCTTCATAGAGGGCTTTGTCCGCTTTTTCCAGCGCGCCTTCCACGTCTTCATCCTCGAAAATGGCGATACCAATGCTGATGGTGACGTTTGTCGCGACGCTTTCGTTAAACAGATGCGGGATTTTCAAATCATAGACTTTCTGACGGATCCGCTCGGCCGTCTGGCGGGCGTGTTCGAGTGAAATGTTGGTCAGCAGCACCATAAACTCTTCCCCACCAAAACGCGCCACAATATCGCGAGAACGCACGGCATCGCGGATTGCCGCAGAGACGCGCTTCAGCGCCTGGTCGCCCATCATATGGCCGTAATGGTCGTTATAGGCTTTGAAGTGGTCGATATCCATCAGCAGAACAAAGTGCTCGCCATTTTCTACCGTGGGCAGATTCTCCAGACGGCTTTGCAGACCGCGACGATTATAGAGCCCGGTAAGCGGGTCCATCATGCTGAGATCGGTAAGGGTTTCTCGTTCTTCCAGAAGGCGAGAGAGCAGCTCCTGAGCGAAACGGTCGTTGCGTCTTTGCAAAATGTTATGAATAGCAATTGCCACCACAGGAAGTGCGAAAGAATAGGTCATTCTCAGCCATATATCGTGATCGCTTAACCACAGGCAGACAATAAAGGTGGGCAGTGAATGCAGCGTAAAGGCTTTGATATTACTGGCGAACGCCAGCGTGCCGATAAAAAGCACCGTTAAAAGCGCGATTAACAAATACGTCGCATGATCGTGGGTAATTAAGGCGAATTTGGAGACAATTTGCCAGGCCCACAAAATACCGAAGATCCCTGAAACGACAGGAATATTTATCTTCCGCGCGCGCTTTCTCCAGTGCCAGATGAACAGGCCGGTACTGATGGAGAAAATAGCAATCAGAGGGGCGGAAAACAGGCGTACAGAATTGAGCGGGTTTGTTACCGAGAACACTGCCGAGGTTGCGTTCAGAAATAAAAATAAACGTAACGATAATTGATATTTTCTGTGAACCAAAGACCGCCAGGATTGTGATGTCATAGTCGTGTGTTTTTATTAAAATTTAATTAAAACAAATAAATAGATGTCGTTTCGCAATAAAATATGCAAAAAGCGCAAAGAGTAATTATCAGAAAATCTTTAGACGTTGTTAACAGGTGCGCAATTTATCACCTTAGGCAATTCCTGTCATTACGGGAAAGGTAAAGGTCGATGGATTTTGATTCATTCAGCTGACAAATGATAATCTCTGTCATATGATATTGGTTATCATTATCGTTGAAAGAGGGCAGATCATGTTGAACAGGGCGCTGGGCAGCGGTTGGGGGGTATTGCTACCGGGAGCCATTCTCGGCGGTTTGACGTTTGCCGATCTCTCTCTTGATACCTGGAAAGCCATCATTGTGTCAGGACTGTTAGTCACGTCAGGCATGATCTGGCATAAGCAACTACGTCACTTTGTTTTACTGCCATCGTGTGTCGCGCTGGTCAGCGGAATTCTGGTGATACTGATGAGTTTGAAATAACAGGGAAAAGAAGATATTCAGAGGGAGTGTAAGATAATTGGTGCGAGGGGGGGGACTCGAACCCCCACATCCTAAGGACACTAACACCTGAAGCTAGCGCGTCTACCAATTCCGCCACCTTCGCACAGTCATCTTACTTTTTATTGCTATGTTGATATCGCCTCGTTGGTGCGAGGGGGGGGACTCGAACCCCCACATCCGTAAGGACACTAACACCTGAAGCTAGCGCGTCTACCAATTCCGCCACCTTCGCCCAGTGCGAGCAATATCATCGTGATTTATGGTGCGAGGGGGGGGACTCGAACCCCCACATCCGTAAGGACACTAACACCTGAAGCTAGCGCGTCTACCAATTCCGCCACCTTCGCATACCATCGATACTGTAAAAGTATCGTAACCACGGAGGCGCATTCTAGATGTTTTCAGCTTTACGTCAACAGAAAAGTGCGCGTGATGCCTTGATTGATGGAAAAATGGCCGATGGACGCGCCATGTATCGCCGGATGGCGCTTTCGCGTATCCGGCCTACAGGGAGGCGATTACTTTTTGGCCTGACGCGTCATCACGGTGCGATAGACCTTAAAGCGGCCGGTCTGGGCGATGACTTCGTGGAAGCCAAAGGTTTCGTCCAGCACTTTCGGGTACGCCAGGAAGGCGTTCGCGACGATACGCAGCTCACCGCCGCTGTTGAGGTGACGGACTGCACCACGGATCAGCGTTTGTGCTGCTTCCAGGCTGGTCTCCATACCGTCGTGGAACGGCGGGTTAGAGATGATCATGTCGAAGCGACCGGTGATGTCGGAGAAGACGTTGCTCGCAATCACCTCGCCTTCAATGCCGTTTGCGGCAAGCGTTGCGCGGCTGGCTTCAACCGCCGGGGCGCTCACGTCACACAGGGTTAAACGCACCTTTGGCGAATGGCTGGCGAGCACGGTAGAGAGCACGCCCGCGCCGCAGCCCACGTCCAGCACTTTGCCTTTGGTGTGCGGCGTCAGAGTGGAAAGCAGCAACTTGCTGCCCGTATCCAGCGCATCGCGGCTGAACACGCCCGGCAGCGTTTTGATGGTCAGGCCGTCAAGCTGGTACTCATCCCAGTATGCCTGCGCATCAAATGTTGTCTGTTTTTCCAGACGGCCATGGTACAGACCACAGCGGCGAGCGCTGTCGACTTTGTTCAACGGCGCATAGCCTTCCAGCAGCTGTTCCGCGCTGCGCACGCCGCTGCGGTTTTCACCGACCACGAAAATATCGCAGCCGACCGGCAGCAGGGAGAGCAGGTTCATCAGCTGGAACTGAGCTTCCGGTTTATTCTTCGGCCAGTAGTAGATCAGCGTATCGCAGTCGGCGATATCGCTCTGCTCTGCCACCAGGCTAAAGCGCGCGCGCTCGCCCATCTGGCGGCTCAGCACCTGCCAGTGGTGGTAGTATTGGGTGTGGGCACGGCTTTCAGCACAGTCGAAACGCGCGGGCAGGTCATCCTGCATATCTCCGGCAAACAGAATACGGCTTTCTTCGAAATCATCACTGTGACGCAGCAAGACTTCACTTGCCGGGGTAAATGCAGACATGAATTGTTCCTCAATAAACTCAGCCGGGGATTATAGTAGGTAGATGGCGCACTTTCGACACATTTGCTATATTTGCGCGCCTGAGAGACAGGAGTTTTCCCTATGACATCCCGACGAGACTGGCAGTTGCAGCAGCTGGGCATCACCCAGTGGGCTTTGCGTCGCCCGACGGCGTTGCAGGGCGAAATCGCCATCTCCATCCCGGCGCACGTTCGTCTGGTGATGGTGGCGGAAGAACTGCCTGCCCTGAATGACCCCCTGATCGATGATGTCCTTCGCAGCCTGAAGCTGACGGCCGACCAGGTTTTACCGCTGACGCCAGAGCGTGTCGCGATGCTGCCTCCTGATAGCCGCTGTAACAGCTGGCGTATCGGTGAGGCGAATGAGATCTCTCTTCAGGGGAGCCAGATCTGCTCGCCAGCGCTGGACGAACTGAAAGCCAACCCAAAAGCGCGCAGCGCGCTATGGCAACAAATCTGCGAATATGAACACGATTTCTTCCCTCACGACGCCTGACCTGTCCACAGCGTTCGCGATTGAAACACGCGCCCACGCGTTTCCGTGGAGCGAAAAAACCTTCGCCAGCAATCAGGGCGAACGGTATCTGAACTACCGCCTGGACGTTGACGGCACCATGGCCGCTTTCGCGATCACGCAGGTTGTTCTTGATGAGGCGACGCTGTTTAATATCGCGGTTGATCCCGCGTTTCAGCGCCGTGGGCTGGGAAGAGAACTGCTTGAGCACCTCATCCGTGAGCTCGAAACCCGTGACGTTTTCACCCTGTGGCTGGAGGTGCGCGCGTCGAATGTCGCCGCCATCGCGCTTTATGAAAGCTTAGGCTTTAACGAGGCGACAATCCGCCGTAACTACTACCCCACCGCAGAGGGACGTGAAGACGCCATCATAATGGCTCTGCCGATTGGATAATAAAAAATAAGGTTGTAACGATGAAATGGGACTGGATTTTCTTTGATGCCGACGAAACGCTGTTTACGTTCGACTCGTTCGGCGGCCTGCAGCGGATGTTTCTCGACTATAGCGTAACCTTCACCGCTGAAGATTTTCAGGACTATCAGGCGGTCAACAAACCGCTGTGGGTGGATTACCAGAACGGTGCCATCACCGCGTTACAGCTTCAGCATCAGCGCTTTGACGTCTGGGCGGAACGCTTAAAGGTCAGTCCGGGGACGCTTAACGAGGCTTTCCTTAACGCCATGGCCGATATCTGTGCGCCGCTGCCGGGCGCGGTTTCCCTGCTGAATGCGTTGAAAGGCAAGGTGAAACTGGGGATCATCACCAACGGTTTTACCGCCCTGCAGCAGATCCGCCTTGAGCGTACCGGCCTGCGCGATCATTTTGACGCGCTGGTGATCTCGGAAGAGGTTGGCGTGCCGAAGCCAGATCCGCGAATTTTCGACTACGCGCTGGCGCAGGCCGGCAATCCCGACCGCGATCGTGTCCTGATGGTGGGGGATACGGCAGAGTCAGATATTCTGGGCGGCATGAAGGCCGGTCTGTCGACCGTGTGGCTCAATGCGCATGGCCGTGAGAAGCCTGACGGCATCGAGCCGACCTGGACCGTGACGTCGTTGAACGAACTGGAGCAACTCCTGTGTAAACAATGATTGCCTGCCCCCCGTTGATGGGTAAAATAGCCGCAATTTTGTATTCCATGATGCGTGGCGTGCTGCCGCGCTTATAAAAGAAGATTTAATTATGACGTTGTCTCCTTATCTGCAAGAGGTGGCCAAGCGCCGCACTTTTGCCATTATCTCGCACCCCGATGCCGGTAAAACGACCATCACTGAGAAGGTGTTGCTGTTCGGACAGGCGATCCAGACTGCGGGTACCGTTAAAGGCCGTGGCTCCAGCCAGCATGCAAAATCCGACTGGATGGAGATGGAAAAACAGCGTGGTATTTCGATTACCACCTCCGTGATGCAGTTCCCGTATCACGACTGCCTGGTGAACCTGCTGGACACCCCGGGCCACGAAGACTTCTCCGAAGATACCTACCGTACCCTGACGGCGGTGGACTGCTGTCTGATGGTGATCGACGCCGCGAAAGGTGTAGAAGATCGTACCCGTAAGCTGATGGAAGTCACCCGTCTGCGCGATACGCCGATCCTCACCTTTATGAACAAACTCGACCGTGACATCCGCGATCCGATGGAGCTGATGGATGAAGTGGAAAACGAGCTGAAGATCGCCTGTGCGCCAATCACCTGGCCGATTGGCTGCGGTAAGCTATTCAAAGGCGTTTATCACCTCTATAAAGACGAAACCTACCTGTATCAGACCGGTAAAGGCCACACCATTCAGGAAGTGCGCATTGTTAAAGGTCTGGACAACCCGGATCTGGACGCGGCGGTCGGGGAAGAGCTGGCCGCGCAGCTGCGCGACGAGCTGGAGCTGGTCAAGGGCGCGTCTCACGAATTCGACAAAGAGCTGTTCCTGAGCGGCGAAATTACCCCGGTCTTCTTCGGTACCGCACTGGGTAACTTCGGCGTTGACCACATGCTCGACGGTCTGGTGGAGTGGGCGCCGCAGCCGATGCCGCGCAAAACCGACACCCGTGAAGTGGAAGCAAAAGAAGAGAAGTTCACCGGCTTCGTATTTAAGATTCAGGCCAACATGGATCCGAAACACCGTGACCGCGTGGCCTTTATGCGCGTGGTGTCCGGTAAATATGAAAAGGGCATGAAGCTGCGTCAGGTGCGTATCGGGAAAGACGTTGTCATCTCCGACGCGCTGACCTTTATGGCGGGTGACCGTTCGCACGTTGAAGAAGCCTATCCGGGCGACATCATCGGTCTGCACAACCACGGCACCATCCAGATCGGCGACACTTTCACGCAGGGTGAAATGATGAAGTTCACCGGTATTCCGAACTTCGCACCGGAACTGTTCCGTCGCATTCGTCTGCGCGATCCGCTTAAGCAGAAACAGCTGCTGAAAGGCCTGGTTCAGCTCTCCGAAGAGGGTGCCGTGCAGGTCTTCCGCCCGATTGCGAACAACGATCTGATCGTTGGCGCGGTCGGCGTGCTGCAGTTTGACGTGGTTGTTGCGCGCCTGAAGAGCGAATACAACGTAGAAGCGATTTACGAATCGGTGAACGTCGCGACCGCGCGCTGGGTTGAGTGTTCTGACGTGAAGAAATTCGAAGAATTTAAGCGTAAGAATGAAGTTCAGCTGGCGCTGGATGGCGGCGATAACCTGACCTATATTGCCCCAACCATGGTGAACCTGAATCTGACGCAGGAGCGTTATCCTGACGTCCAGTTCCGTAAAACCCGCGAGCACTAATCCCCTCTCAGAGCACGGCAGCAGCCGTGCTCTTCTTTTATTCCTGTCTTATTAATCCCTTGCGGAATGTTCTTAATTCAACGCAATTTCACGCTATTCGCCCATTTTTTACCCAATTCTGAAAGCGGCTCTGTGAGAGTGATCTATATTTAACTCAGTGTTTAACACCGGGTGTGGATAAATTAACTGTTCAATGCATGGCTTTAGGTTATCCATTTTGCCCGCGTGTTTATTCGCAATATATATCACTACTAAGGAAGTACGTAGCCCGAATAACGGGTCAACACAGGAATAGATCGATGAATATGACAAGACTGAAGATTTCTAAAACTCTGCTGGCTGTAACACTGGGTAGCGTTCTGGTGAGCGGCTCCGCCCTGGCGGAAAGCAGCACCATGGATAAAGCACAATCCACGGCTGACAGCGCAGGGCAAAAAATCGATAGCTCTATGAATAAAGTCGGCAATTTCATGGATGACAGCTCTATCACAGCAAAAGTGAAAGCCGCACTGGTGGATGATGAAGCCATCAAGAGCACCGATATTTCCGTTAAGACCGACAAAAAAGTGGTCACGCTGAGCGGCTTTGTTGAAAGCCAGGCTCAGGCAGAACAGGCGGTGAAAGTGGCGAAAGGCGTCGAAGGCGTTGCCTCCGTCAGCGATAAGCTGCATGTCCGTGACGGCAAAAATGCGTCGGTGAAAGGTTATGCCGGTGATGCAGCCACCACCAGCGAAATCAAAGCTAAACTTTTAGCAGATGACATCGTGCCGTCCCGTAAGGTGAAAGTGGAAACCACCGATGGTGTGGTTCAGCTTTCCGGTACGGTAGATTCGCAGGCGCAAAGTGAGCGTGCCGAGTCCATTGCGAAAGCGATTGATGGTGTGAAAAGCGTTAAAAACGATCTGAAAACGAAGTAAATCTGGACCATTCGCCCGTCTGGCTAAAACCTGCGGGCGATATAAGAACGACTCTGGAAAAACGCCGGTGAGTGACCTGAGCGCTCACGTTTAGCGGCCGACATTAACTATGGTAAAGGAGAAGCTTATGTTTCGTTGGGGCATTATATTTCTGGTTATCGCGTTAATTGCCGCCGCATTGGGCTTTGGTGGACTGGCAGGTACAGCGGCATGGGCAGCTAAAATTGTCTTCGTTGTCGGTATTATTCTGTTCCTGGTCAGCCTGTTTACGGGGCGTCGACGTCCGTAGCAAACGCAATATTCCGTCAACAAAATAAAGCCAGTCACTGCGACTGGCTTTTTCTTATTTGCGTAACAGGTCGGGTGCGTTACTGTGGTGTTATAAAATAATCAAAACAGGAAAGCAGAGGTGGGGCAACGAATTCCCGTTACGCTCGGCAACATTGCGCCGCTGACGTTAAAACCGTTTCGCGCAGGTCAACTCGCGCTGGTCTGCGAGGGTGGCGGACAGCGCGGCATTTTCACCGCTGGCGTGCTGGACGAATTTATGCGCGCGCAGTTCAACCCGTTTGACCTGTACTTCGGCACGTCTGCCGGGGCACAGAATCTTTCTGCCTATGTCTGTAACCAGCCCGGATACGCGCGAAAGGTCATCATGCGCTACACCACGGCGAAAGAATTTTTTAATCCGGTGCGCTTTGTGCGCGGCGGTAACCTGATCGACCTCGACTGGCTGCTGGAATCAACTTCCAGCCAGATGCCGCTGGCCATGGACACCGCGGCCCGCCTGTTTGATAGCGGTAAAGAATTCTGGATGTGCGCCAGCCGGGGGGATGACTATTCGCCGGGCTATTTTTCTCCGCAGAAGGAGAACTGGCTGGACATCATCCGCGCCTCCAGCGCCATTCCCGGTTTTTATCGTACCGGTGCGCTGCTGGACGGCATTAGCTATCTGGACGGCGGGATCAGTGACGCCGTGCCGGTGCAGGAAGCCGCCCGTCGCGGGGCGAAAACCATTGTGGTGATCCGTACCGTACCGTCGCAAATGTATTACACCCCACAGTGGTTTAAGCGGATGGAGCGCTGGCTGGGCGACAGCAGCCTGCAGCCGCTGGTGAACATCGCGAAGCAGCATGAAACCACCTACGGCGCGATGCAGCGTTTCATTGAAAAGCCACCGGGTAAGCTGCGTATTTTTGAAATTTATCCGCCTAAGCCGCTGCTGAGCATGGCGCTGGGCAGCCGCGTCCCTGCGCTGCGCATGGATTACAAAACGGGGCGGCTGTGTGGACGCTACTTCCTGGCGACGGTGGGGAAAATGCTGGCGGAGCAACCGCCGCTTCATCGCCATAAACGCATTATTACGCCGCCTGCGATTGTCGCCAACGACGCTCTGACGGTGCCCCTGGTGGACATTCCGCAGGCGAATGACGCTTTACTGGATAACGAGGATCTGGCGTGATGCACCGCTTTATCGATACCCACTGCCACTTTGATTTCCCGCCGTTTACGGGAGATGAAGAACACAGTATTGCGAAAGCGGCTGACGCAGGCGTTCAGGCCATTATTGTGCCGTCAGTAGAAGCGGCGTACTTTTCCCGCGTGCTGGATCTTTCCACGCGTCATCCTGCGCTCTATGCCGCGCTTGGCCTGCATCCGATCGTGATTGAGCGGCATCGTGATGAGCACATTGAGAGACTTGATGAGATCCTGCGGACCGCAGGGAACAAGCTTGTCGCCATCGGGGAGATCGGCCTCGATCTTTATCGCGAGGACCCGCAGTTTGAGCGCCAGCAGACGATCCTCGACGCGCAGCTCAGGCTGGCGAAGCGTCACGATCTGCCGGTGATCCTTCATTCAAGACGCACGCACGATAAGCTGGCGATGCACCTGAAACGCATCGATCTGCCGCGCAGGGGCGTCGTGCACGGTTTCTCCGGCAGCCTGCAGCAGGCGCAGCGTTTCATTGAACTGGGCTATAAAATTGGAGTGGGTGGCACCATCACCTATCCGCGCGCCAGTAAAACCCGTGACGTGATGGCACAGCTGCCGCTGTCGGCGCTTCTGCTGGAAACTGACGCGCCGGATATGCCGCTGAACGGTTTTCAGGGACAGCCGAATCGCCCGGAACAGGCGGCGCGCGTGTTCACCACCCTGTGTGAACTGCGACAGGAGCCAGAAGAGGTAATTGCCGATGCGCTGCTGGAAAATACGCGTTCGGTATTTGGCATCACGCTATAGATAAAGCGCCGGGCGAATCACCGTTATCCTCTGTTTTTCCAGCGCCCGCGCCAGCGGTTCAACGTCTTCCGGCGTGGCGCTACGCCATGACGCTGCCTCACCGTATACGCCGTGCGCATGAAACGCGTTAAGGCGTACCGGCACGTTTCCCAGCCCGTGGATAAACGCCGTCAGCGGCTTCAGATGTTCCAGGTAATCACACTGCCCCGGAATGACCAGCAAGCGGAGCTCCGTCAAACGGTGGCGTTCTGCCAGCCAGCGGATACTCTGCTTGATCTGCGGATTGTCGCGCCCGGTCAGGAAGCGGTGATGCGCGTTCTCCCATGCTTTAAGGTCCAGCATCGCGCCATCCAGTACCGGCAGCAGCTTTTGCCAGCCGGTTTCGCTTAAAAGACCATTGCTGTCGACCAGACAGGTCAGATGACGCAGGGCGGGATCGGCTTTGATCGCGGTGAACAGCGTCACTAAAAACGGTAATTGCGTTGTGGCTTCACCGCCGCTCACGGTGATCCCCTCGATAAACGGTGCGGATTTGCGGACCTGGGTGAGGATCTCCTCCACGCTCAGGCGGTGCGCCATGGGCGTCGCCTGCTGCTGGCACAGGTGCAGGCAGGTGTCGCACTGCTGGCAGTCGTTCTCCTGCCACCAGACGCGCCCGGCCTGAATGGTCAGCGCGTCGTGCGGGCAGTGGGGCACGCAGTCCCCGCAGTCGTTGCAGCGGCCGATCGTCCACGGGTTGTGGCAGGTTTTACAGCGCAGGTTGCAGCCCTGCAGGAACAGAGCCAGGCGGCTGCCCGGCCCGTCCACGCAGGAAAAAGGGATGACCTGACTAACTAAAGCGCATCTGCTGTTCATGGCTAATCACGCGCGGCTGACGTTCCAGAATGCGGGTATTGCGTGCGGCTTCTTCCCCCAGCCACGTGGTGTTCGTTCTCGACCCTGCTTCCCGGTATTTCTCCAGATCCGATAGCCGCACCATATACCCGGTGACGCGCACCAGATCGTTACCCGCGACGTTGGCGGTAAACTCGCGCATACCCGCCCTGAACGCGCCCAGGCACAGCTGGACCACCGCCTGCGGGTTGCGTTTTACCGTTTCATCCAGCGTCAGGATATCGCTTATCCCGGAAGAGTAGTGCTTGTGATGGGGAGCCACCACCAGCAGGTGGCTGATGGGATCCGGCTCGTCGCCGTAGGGCAGGCGCGCGCCCGGCGTGGTGCCCGAATCGGAGCTGATCCCCGACTGCGCATGGAGCATCGCGCGCTGCTTCCAGCCGTGTTTCACCGGCGTGTTTTCGACAAACGCCGCAAGCTGTTCGCTGATGCGGTAGCCCAGCGCGTTGGCCTGTTCATCCTTTCCGTAACGTCCCGCGATGCCTGCTTTCTCACAGAGCACGTTTACCGCTTCTGCCAGACCGTACATGCCAAACATCGGCACAAACCGATCGGCATCTATCAGCCCCTCTTTCACCAGGAAGCTATTCTCAAAGAAGCCGGATTGTTGATACAGGAAATCGCAGCGGGCATCAATGATGGCCATTTGCTGCTGGCAGTAGTGCGGAAGGGCGCGACTGAAGAAGTCTTCACTTGACGTGCTGTGTTCGGCGATGGCCTTGAGGTTGAGACGCACCAGGGTGCTGCCACCGCCAGCCAGAGGCAGGGAGTTGTAACAGCTCACCACGCCATAACGGCCTTTTGTGAAAATTTTATCATTCACCGGGCCATTAGAAATATGCGGTTTGCTGCATTCACATATGTTTTTCGCCACCTCAAGCAGTAAATCATCCGGGGTGATCTCTGGATCATAAATAAAGGTCAGGTTCGGCGCGACCTGCTTCAGCTCTGCATCGGCACGCAGAATGGCACGGGTAATGGGCGTATCTTCCGGCCCGATATTGGCATGCATAAAGGCATCCGGCAGCGTACGGTCAAGATAGCGCCAGAAACGTTTTATTCGGCTATTGATTTCTTCTTGTGTTAGAATTCTAACATACGGTTGCAGCAGCGCATCAAGCTGGCCGAGATAGACCGGCATCGATGTGACGGACGGAACATGATGGTAGAGGATGGTTAACAGCGAGAGGGCATCGTCGAGATCTTTTGCGCCTTCCAGCTCCAGCCATTCTGAACCGTTAGCCAGAAATTTTGCGTAATCCGGCAGAACGTAACGGGGTTTGTAAGGCGCATGGCCTTCGAACATGTCACAGATAAACCCCTCGTCTAGCGCGGCGCGCGCAGCTTCAGGAAGTGCCGGATACGGCAGGTTGTTTTCCGCTTCCAGCGCCAGAAAATGACGTTTTTGTTCCGGGGTTAACACCGGGCTTGTCACAATTTGCTGGCAACGTTGCTGCAGGGCGTCGAGGCTGGAGTGAGGCATATTCGCTTCCTTGAATGTTCTGCGGATGATGAACGGATTGTAGAAAGCCTGCCTGTTGGCGCTTTTGATCCCACAGGGGGTATTGCTGCTTTAGTCGGCAATCTGCGCACTAAAGTTTGAAGAAGATCTCATTACAGTAATGCAAATTTGTACGCAGTTTTCATTAACTGTGATGAATGTCGAAGTGTGGATGCGGGTGGATGTTAGAATACTCACAGACCCGCAAGGTAAAATTTATACGGCACTGCCGTTGGAGATTGTTATGACCGATTTAACTGCAAGCAGCCTGCGCGCGTTGAAACTGATGGACCTGACTACCCTGAACGATGACGACACCAATGAGAAAGTCATCGCCCTGTGCCATCAGGCGAAAACGCCAGTGGGTAACACCGCAGCCGTTTGTATCTACCCGCGCTTTATCCCGATTGCCCGTAAGACGCTGAAAGAGCAGGGCACCCCGGATGTGCGCATTGCAACCGTGACTAACTTCCCGCACGGCAACGACGATATCGAGATTGCGCTGGCAGAAACCCGCGCGGCGATTGCCTACGGTGCAGACGAAGTTGACGTGGTGTTCCCTTACCGCGCGCTGATCGCCGGTAACGAGCAGGTCGGTTTTGACCTGGTGAAGGCCTGTAAAGACGCGTGTGCGGCGGCAAACGTGCTGCTGAAAGTGATCATCGAAACCGGCGAGCTGAAAGAAGAGGCGCTGATTCGTAAAGCGTCTGAAATCTCCATCAAAGCCGGCGCGGATTTCATTAAAACCTCTACCGGTAAAGTGCCGGTAAATGCGACCCCGGAAAGCGCGCGCATCATGATGGAAGTGATCCGCGACATGGGCGTGTCCAAAACCGTAGGCTTCAAACCTGCGGGCGGCGTGCGTACCGCCGAAGACGCGCAGCAGTTCCTGGCGATTGCCGACGAACTGTTCGGCGCCGACTGGGCCGATTCCCGTCACTACCGCTTCGGTGCGTCCAGCCTGCTGGCCAGCCTGCTGAAAGCGCTGGGTCACGGCGACGGTAAGAGCGCAAGCAGCTACTGATTGCCAACAATGCCGGATGACGCTTCGCTTATCCGGCCTACAGGATCGTAGGGCGGGTAAGCGTAGCGCCACCCGCCACAATTCCCCCGATTCCGCATGGAGGTTACCGTGTTTCTCGCACAAGAAATTATTCGTAAAAAACGTGATGGTCATGCATTAAGCGACGAAGAGATCCGCTTCTTCATTAACGGCATTCGTGATAACACCGTCTCAGAAGGGCAGATTGCGGCTCTGGCGATGACCATTTTCTTCCACGATATGTCGATGCCTGAGCGCGTGTCGCTGACCATGGCGATGCGAGATTCAGGAACCGTTCTGGACTGGAAAAGCCTCAACCTTAACGGCCCGATTGTGGATAAACACTCCACCGGCGGCGTGGGTGACGTGACCTCCCTGATGCTCGGCCCAATGGTGGCAGCCTGTGGCGGTTACATCCCGATGATCTCCGGACGCGGCCTGGGCCACACCGGCGGTACGCTCGATAAACTGGAAGCCATTCCGGGCTTCGATATCTTCCCGGATGACAACCGCTTCCGCGACATTATTAAAGACGTTGGTGTGGCGATTATCGGCCAGACCAGCTCTCTTGCTCCGGCAGACAAGCGTTTCTACGCGACCCGCGACATCACCGCGACCGTTGACTCCATCCCGCTGATCACCGCCTCTATCCTGGCGAAGAAGCTGGCAGAAGGGCTGGACGCGCTGGTGATGGACGTGAAGGTAGGCAGCGGCGCGTTTATGCCAACCTATGAACTCTCTGAGGCGCTGGCCGAAGCGATCGTTGGCGTCTCTAACGGCGCAGGCGTGCGCACTACCGCACTGCTCACCGATATGAACCAGGTGCTGGCTTCCAGCGCCGGTAACGCCGTCGAAGTGCGTGAAGCCGTCCAGTTTCTGACGGGGGAATACCGTAACCCGCGCCTGTTCGACGTCACCATGGCGCTGTGTGTTGAGATGTTAATCTCCGGCAAGCTCGCCAAAGACGACGCCGACGCCCGCGCGAAGCTGCAGGCGGTGCTGGACAACGGCAAAGCGGCGGAGATCTTCGGCCGCATGGTCGCGGCGCAAAAAGGCCCGACCGATTTCGTCGAAAATTACGCGAAGTACCTGCCAACCGCGACGCTCAGCAAAGCGGTGTATGCCGATAGCGAAGGGTTTGTCTCCGCCATGGACACCCGTGCCCTCGGCATGGCAGTGGTCTCAATGGGCGGCGGCCGTCGTCAGGCCTCAGACACCATTGATTACAGCGTCGGCTTTACCGATATGGCCCGTCTGGGCGACAGCGTTGACGGCCAACGTCCGCTGGCGGTGATCCACGCCAAAGACGAAGCCAGCTGGCAGGAAGCGGCGAAAGCGGTGAAAGCGGCCATCACGCTTGACGATAAAGCACCGGAAACCACACCGACTGTCTATCGCCGTATCACCGAATAGCGGTATACTGATCTGATCGATAATTTTTGAAGCACTACGTACGGAGAACAATTATGAAACGTGCATTTATTATGGTGCTGGACTCATTCGGCATCGGCGCAACCGAAGATGCAGAACGTTTTGGTGACGTGGGTTCCGATACCATGGGTCACATCGCGGAAGCCTGTGCGAAAGGCGAAGCGGACAACGGTCGTAAAGGCCCTCTGACTCTACCAAACCTGACCCGCCTCGGGCTGGTGAAAGCGCATGAAGGCTCTACCGGTAAAATCGCAGCCGGTATGGACGGCAACGCGGAAGTCGTGGGCGCCTATGCCTGGGCGCACGAGCTCTCATCCGGTAAAGACACCCCGTCTGGTCACTGGGAAATCGCCGGTGTGCCGGTGCTGTTCGACTGGGGTTACTTCTCCGATCACGAGAACAGCTTCCCGCAGGAGCTGCTCGATAAGCTGGTGAAGCGTGCAAACCTGCCGGGTTACCTCGGCAACTGCCACTCTTCCGGTACCGTGATTCTGGACCAGCTCGGCGAAGAGCACATGAAAACCGGCAAGCCGATTTTCTACACTTCTGCTGACTCCGTGTTCCAGATTGCCTGCCACGAAGAGACGTTTGGCCTGGATAAACTCTACGAGCTGTGCGAAATCGCCCGCGAAGAGTTGACCGAAGGCGGCTACAACATTGGCCGCGTGATCGCGCGTCCGTTTATTGGTGACAAAGCGGGTAACTTCCAGCGTACCGGTAACCGTCACGATCTGGCCGTTGAGCCGCCGGCGCCAACCGTGCTGCAGAAGCTGGTCGATGAGAAAGACGGTCACGTGGTGTCCGTGGGTAAAATTGCGGATATCTACGCTAACTGCGGCATCACCAAAAAGGTCAAAGCGACCGGTCTCGATGCGCTGTTCGATGCCACCATCAAAGAGATGAAAGAAGCGGGCGACAAGACCATTGTCTTCACCAACTTCGTGGACTTCGACTCCTCCTGGGGTCACCGTCGCGACGTCGCGGGTTATGCTGCGGGTCTTGAGCTGTTCGACCGCCGTCTGCCGGAGCTGATGGAGCTGGTGGGTGAAGATGACATTCTGATCCTGACCGCGGACCACGGCTGTGACCCAACCTGGACCGGTACCGACCACACCCGCGAGCATATTCCGGTGCTGGTGTACGGCCCGAAAGTGAAGCCGGGCTCGCTGGGTCACCGTGAAACCTTCGCGGACATCGGCCAGACCCTGGCGAAATATTTTGGTACGTCTGACATGGAATATGGCAAGGCCATGTTCTGATGTCATTGCCCGGTGGCGCTTCGCTTACCGGGCCTACGGTTTTGTAGGCCGGGTAAGGCATAGCCGCCACCCGGCAAAAACAACAATGTAAAAGGAACTGAAGATGGCAACTCCTCACATTAATGCAGAAATGGGTGATTTCGCTGACGTCGTGTTGATGCCGGGCGACCCGCTGCGCGCGAAGCACATTGCAGAAACCTTCCTCGAAGACGTGCGTGAAGTGAATAACGTACGCGGCATGCTGGGCTTCACCGGTACCTATAAAGGCCGCAAAATCTCCGTCATGGGTCACGGTATGGGTATCCCATCCTGCTCTATCTACACCAAAGAGCTGATCACCGACTTCGGCGTGAAGAAAATCATCCGCGTGGGCTCCTGTGGCGCGGTGCGTATGGACGTTAAGCTGCGCGACGTGGTTATCGGTATGGGTGCCTGCACCGATTCCAAAGTAAACCGCATGCGTTTCAAAGACCATGACTTCGCGGCAATCGCTGACTTCGGCATGGTGCGTGACGCGGTTGACGCGGCAAAAGCGCTGGGCGTTGACGCGCGCGTGGGTAACCTCTTCTCCGCCGATCTGTTCTATGCACCAGACGGCGGCGAGATGTTCGACGTGATGGAAAAATACGGCATTCTGGGCGTGGAAATGGAAGCGGCGGGTATCTACGGCGTTGCGGCTGAGTTTGGTGCGAAAGCGCTGACCATCTGCACCGTGTCCGACCATATCCGTACTCATGAGCAGACCACTGCCGCTGAGCGTCAGACCACCTTCAACGACATGATCAAAATCGCGCTGGAATCCGTTCTGCTGGGCGATAAAGCGTAATGTTGTCTGCCGGGCGGCATTCGCTGCCCGGCATTTTCACTTCTTACAGATACACGACGCTGATCGTCGCCTGACCATCAAACTCGGTGTCTTCCGTCAGAGACAGCTTCTTCAGGTTTTCTACTGCCAGCGAGACGTTCAGCGGGAAAGAGACGCTGGTCACCGCCATCGGGTCGGTTTTACCGGCAGATGCCACGCTCATCAGACCCAGGTCTTTGTTCGCAATGGTGCCACCATTGGCTTTCTGCCAGCGGCCCATACTTGTACCTGCAGACAGCGCAGTACGGATAGGCTCAACCGTTGCGCCGTTCGCCGTGACGTCACCGGTGCTGGTATACACTGAGTATGCGCCGATGTTCTTACCGTCATGCGTTTTACCCAGACCAAAGGTCGAGATGCTGCCGCGCAGCTCGCCACCGTTAGACGTCGCATTCATCACCTTCAGATTGGAACTGCTGCCGGTGCTGGCATTGGTGTCTGCACGGTTATCCGCAATGCTCCAGCCCACTTTAGTCGGCGTTGGGCAGTTGATCGTGAGTGTCAGACCCTTTTCACCCAGTTGGGTTGCCTGGGTTTGAGAGAGATCGCCGACCTGGACGGTACCGAAATCGATCACGCCATTGTTGCTGAGTTCAGGCGTACAGGAATTGCCGGTCAGCGACGCTTTGACTTTCAGTACCGCTGTGTCACCCGCATGAGCACAGGTCGCTGCCAGTGCCAGTGCGGCGGCAAGGAGACTCTTTTTCATGGTTAATCCTTAACATAGATGTAATGAATATTAAATTGAATGGACGGATCCATAATTTAAAAGGTTTATTTTTCTTCTTACTCTTCACCCAAAAAATGAATACGAAGGTGAATTCTTTTACTCGCTTGTTAATAATTCCCAGGAGAGGGTGCTTTCCAGGTCGGTATTATCGGAAATTCTGCGCAGCTGGTTATTATTAATGATGGGTATAAGTTTTATGGTTACGCTCATTTGCTTGCCCTGAACCGGTGTCGCGTTTTGGCGAGCAATGATGCCGTCGTTGTTTTTCAGGAAAACATTTTCTTTGGGGCTGTCTGATGAGGTAAATTTTACCCGGTCGGTGGTTTTGACGAGATCGTAGTGGCGTCCGTCTACCGTCATGTTGTTCGCGACCAGCGCCAGCCGTCCCTCCTGCCCAAACAGCACGCCGCCGTTGGCGCCAGACGCGGACTGCATGAACAGGGCCATGACCTGAGGCTGAGGGCAAAACACGTTGATCATCACCTCTTTTGCGGGCATGCGATTCCAGTTTTTCAGCGAGGCAGCAATATCGTCCTGTTTGAATCGGCCAAACGAGACGGTCGGCTGAGAAAGGGTCATCTGGCACTCCTCGCTGAATACCTGAGAGGCGAAAAATAATGTCAGACCGCTCAGCATCACGTTAACTATTTTCACTGGCATGTTCCTTCTGCTTTTTCGTAATAGGCGTCTTTATCTTTCTCTTCATTCAGCGTGTAGTGGATCTGGCATAAACGCGTCATATTGTCGTCCACGACATACAGCTCCGGCGTCGTCGAGGCATCGGAAATAAACACGCTGCCGTTATCCATCACACTGACAATATAGTTGCTGTCTTTGTCCACGATACTTAGCCCTTTTTCGAGCCAGCCGCCATTGACATGTTTTACCTTCAGCATCACGCGACGGGTATTCAGCACATGGAAATCGACCTGTGCAAATGAGCCGTAGGCCGCGGACACGGTCTGGATACCATTTGATAAATCCATCCCCTGCGGCAGCGAGCTGGTATTGATCACAATTTGTGATTTCTGCCACTCTCTGAGCCCGGGAACGACGGCTTGCCCCCAGTAATCTGTCCAGACGGTGCCATCGGGTGTGGTGATTTCTATCCCGCTTTCCGGCTCACTTAGCCTTGCGATGCCAAAGGTCTCTTTCACCGGGAAGGGGGCAAAGGTGAGGCCATGGCGGTGCATGACAATGCCACCCCCTAACGATGCGCTGTAGTTATGCTGGTTTCCGTCATTCAGACCGGCAGACAGCCCAAGTTGGGTATAGTGCAGGTTGGTCGTGATATTGCCGTTAAAGGAATCACTTTTGTCCTGATTATCGCGATCGGCAGAAATGTTGTAGTTAAGGTTTCGGCCGACAGAACCGCTGTCCTGGACGCCATAGTTTTGCTTTTCACCCTGAGTACGCATGTAGGTACTGACGCGATCGTCGCCCAGAGGGACGATCAGGCTGACATAGAAGAGATCGTCATTGTTGCTGGTGCTGTTTTCTGTTTCGCTATTGCTCATGGCGTGTTGCCAGTTTACGGACAGCGAGGTACGCCCCAGGCTTTTGCTCCACGAGGCCATCAGATAGCGTGAGTCACCGCTGCTCTCATCGCCAGAGTTCGCGCTGTATTGTAAAGAGAGGGAGCCGATGTATTCGTTGTTCCAGCTGAGGCTGGTATTCCATGCGTTTTCATAGCTTTGCGATTCTTCGTCCATGGCTTCGGTGAGCTCACGAAAGTCGCCGTTATACTGGGAAGCACTGAGCCCGAGCGTCAGCTGCGCGGGGAGTAAAATATTGCTGCTGAGCTCAAACTTGCTGCCCCGCTGCGTATCATAAAAGCGGGACTGACTTAGCAATACGCTGGGTGAAATGAGCCAGTTTTCATTGACGGACCAGTCGAGCTTTGCACCGGTAGACTGGTATTTCTCGGCCAGCACGCTTGCCGCAACGGCAGTCAGGCGTGTAGTCAGGCTCGTACCGTCAGACACGGTGAACACCCAGGGAGAGTTCTTTTCATCGCCACTGTCGCGAACCTGACCAAGTGCCAGATTTAACCCCTCGGCACGGTTGCTCCCGATGACGTTGAGGGCTGATGAGGGCACGGTGAAATGGGTTGTTGAGCCATCGGTTTCGATGACGCTGACATCCAGGTCAACATTGCTGCGCAAAACCGGTACGTCCGGCAGCGTGAAGGGACCGGCATTGATCAGCGAAGAATAGATAACCTGACCGGACTGACGAACTTCTACGCGAGCCTGGTTTGTACGGGCAATACCGGAGACTTCCGTGACCTGAATATTGGGCTGAAGACCGGTTTCAGGCATGAGCTGGACCCCGGTAATTTGCGCGCCGCTAAACAGGGCGGAGTTGATATTGATTTGACCGACCTGCGCACGCATTTTTTTCTCTTCAAAAACGTGCTCAGCGTAGGTGTAAAGATTCTCGGCGCTGCGGGTGCCGTTATCGTCCGTCAGGATGTAGTTACTGCGCAGCGTCCAGTTTGCAATGTTAATACCGGTGCCGATATTTCCCTGTGAAAACGTGCTGTTGCCACCGCTGCCATATTCGTTGTAGTTGGTGAAAGCGTTGTAGTTAATGAGGCCCGCAATGCCGCCGTGAGAGTAAAACCTGGCGGCATAGAACCCGTTATCCATGGCTTCTGCCGGAACGAATATCTCCAGTGACTCGGTGTTGGGCATGAGCTTGATCGTGGCTGAAGGGTAGTCTTTGAGCAGGTCATGACACGTCTCTTTTTCGCTGATATTTAGCGGTAAAAGCCCCACGGCGCTGATGAAATCATCATCAACGCAGAGCTGCCCTTCATCCCCAATTTTGACGGCGAGGCTGCCCTTTTCAATGCCGTTTATTTTTACCTGCACGGCATGCTTGCCAGGCAGATAGCGTTGAGCTTCAGAGAAATAGTGGGCGAGGTTGGTACTGATGCCACGTGTCGCCAGAATATCTGTATTAAAATCCACATCGGACGCATGCAGCGCGGAAGACGGCAGTAATGCTGCCACTACTGCCGCTCGGCGCATCCTGTTGCGCAATGATAGCTCAGTCACCAAAGCATCCCTGTCGTTTTAGCGTTTAAGGGGGGCTGTGTAGTTATCCACTTCAATCCCGTAGCGGCTCGCGGGGCTGAACTCTACTGCGTTATCGGTGCTACCCATCGGCTTGTCCATCTGCACTTTCATGGTTTCACCCGGCAGGATAAAGGTCTTGTTGACCAGCCCGGTTGCTCGCGATGGAAGTAGGGTAATGGCGGTTGAGAAGCGCACGACGTAAGGGGAGGTATTGCGCACCACAACCTCTTTTCCTTCCAGCGACCAGGTCAGTAACTTCCACGCATCGGTGACGACAGGCAGACTTTTCGGATGGATCAGTACCGGCAGATCCTGGCGAAGGTTAATCCCCACCTTCACGTTTTTATCTTTGCTCTTCGGCGGAATGCCTTCGAAGATCACGCGCTTATAGTGTTCGACCGTGAGAGGTTTATCGGTTTCAAGAATAAAACGCACCTGCTGTTCCTGGCCTGGTTCCAGACGAACAACCGGCTGGGTGACGTTGAGCTTTACGCCATTTTCCCCTTCGATATCGTTAATAGAGGTGTAGAGCAGAGTCGGTATGGTGTCGGTATTTTTGACGCTCATTACGCCGCCGTGGTTGGCTTCATCGATCATCAGCAGCGTGGTTTCAGGTACCATGCCTGCGGCGAACAGCGTGGTGGGAAGCGCGAATAAAAGGACGGAAAACAGGGATGTAGTTTTCATTATTCTGGTCATGATTTTTTCGTGGTTAACGGTATTAAAAAACTCCCCATCGAAATGGAGAGTTTTGCGGCAACATGCTGAATTACAGATAAACCAGCGTAATAGTGGACTGGCCGTCGAGATCGGTTTTGTCGGTCAGGGTCAGATCTTTGCTTGGCGCGATAGCCAGCGCGATTTTCAGTGGGAAAGCTGCAGTGGTGAAGGCCATTGGCGCACGCTCACCCGTTTTGGCAACGGTCATTACGTCGGTACCGTCGTTCATGATGATGCCGCTGGTCCACATGTTCACCCAGCTTCTGCTGCTGATGGCGCCGCCGGTGTACATAGACGCGGCGATAGGCTGAGCCGTTGCGCCGTCTGCGGTGACGGAAGTCAGATAGGTCGCAACGGAATAGGCACCGATGTTTTCCCCTGCGCTGGTTTTACCCACGCCGTTCAGCTGGTAGTTACCGGATGCCTGAGCACCGTTCGCCGTGCCGTTATCCACGTGGAACTCGCTTGATGTTTTATTCTTACCGGCATTTGAATCTGCACGGTCATCTTTGATCGTCCAGCCTACGCGGGTAGCCGACTGGCATTTGATGGTGAATGTCACATCTTTATGGCCAGCCTGGTAGGCCGCGGAGGAGGAAAGCGAATCCAGACCCACTTCGCCGAAATCTGCCAGACCGCCGTTGCTGATTTCAGGCACGCAACCAGCGCTGGTCAGCGTTCCCTGAACTTTCAGCATTGCAGTCGGTTCAGCATAGACCGCAGTCGCTGCCATTGATAAAACGGTAGCGAGAAGGAGCTTTTTCATTGTTATTCCTTAACCATAGAAAGAGTTAATAACTCAGATATTTTTAATTTAAAAATGACTTGCAAATCGATAAGTATCGGCATGACAAGCAGCGCCGATTTTAGTAATGATTTAAGTAATTCAATAATTAGTTTTACTTACACGTGCTTTGAGATTTAATAAGGCTCATTTAAACATTTATGAATGTATTTATTTAAATGAAAACGGCGGAATACTCCGCCGTGATAGTGACCAATCGTCAATGATTACAGGTAAACCAGCGTGATGGTGGTTTCGCCGCTCAGCTGAGCTTCATCCGTGGTGGACAGGCGGTTAGTGTTAACAATCGCCAGAGACACTTTGAACGGATAAACCACGTTGGTGATGGCCAGCGGTGCGGTATAGCCAGGCTTGGTTGCGGTCATAATTTCCGCGTTACCGTTAGCGATAACGCCAGACGCCAGGTTGCGCCACATGTATTCGCCTTTGCTGTTCACGTAGGCTGGGGCATAGATAGCCTGGGCAGGCATGCCGTTAGCCGTGATTTCATTGACGCGGGTGCTGATCGCATACGCACCAATTTTGTCGCCAGCGGCAGTGGTGCCCACGCCATAGGTGGTGCCTGCACCATACACGTCGCCGCCATTGTCTTTAGCATCACGAATATAAAACTCGCTGGAGCTCAGATCGTTTGCCGCATTGGAGTCTTCTTTGTTATCGGCAATACTCCAGGCAACTTTGGTTGCAGACGGGCAGTTGATGGTCAGAGACATGTCTTTCTGACCCATCTGGTTGGTCTGGGTTGGAGAGAGCTGATCCAGCGCGATAGTCCCAAAATCAATAGAACCGCCGTTGCTTAATTCAGGGGTGCAAGAAGCATGGTTCATTTTACCCTGAACCTTCATCACGATGCTGCCGTCTGCCAGCGCTGCCGTGGACGTCATTGCAATCAGTGTTGCAAGAAGAACTTTTTTCATTGTTATTCCTTAACCAATAATTGAATAATTGTATTAATTATCATGAAGTCATTAACTTGCAGTGTTGCAAGCGCGAAGATTCTATTAATGGTTAATGTTAATTCTATAATGATTAATTCTAATTTTTGTTTTGAGAAATATTAATGCGGGTAAATACATTTGTGCATGTATTTACATGTAGAGGGAGGCGAATAATAAAAAAGCGGTGCATTTATTCACCGCTTTTTATCCGGGTTATTTTATAGCCTGGGCGATCCAGGCCGATAATTCCCGCAATTCTCTTTCTTGTTGCGGAAAATCGCCGATCAGCGCATCACACTCCTGCTGCAACATATCCGCCCGATACAAACAGCCCTGCAGACGCGCAGCCAGCGCCTCTAACGGTGCCGGATTGAGACTATCCGTAAAGACCTGCGTGCGGGTAATGTGGCCCTTCTCAACGTCAAAGTGCAATTCCACGCCGCCCCAGGTAAAACGTTCGTCCAGCAGATGGGAAAAGGCAGGGGCCTGACCGAAGTTCCACTCCCAGCTGCTCTGGCGGGCGAAGGTGTCGGCGAAGTTGGGCAGGTCCGGCGTTTTGTCCGGGGAGATCACTTCGGCTTCTACCTGCTCACCGTAATGTTCAAAGAAAGCGTCACGGATCGCATCGCAAATCTGCGCGTGAGTAATCCCGGGCAGCAGTTCCACCAGATTCGCCACGCGCCCGCGTACGGACGTAATGCCCTTAGCCTGTAGCTTTTTCTTATCAGGATTAAGGTAGTTCGCCAGACGGCTCAGATCGGCATTCAGCAACAGGGTGCCGTGGTGGAAGCCGCGATCCATCGTTTCACGATAGGCAGAGCCGGAGACCTTGCGGTCACCGTCGGGCGTTTTGACCACCAGATCGTTGCGTCCCGAAGCTTCAGCCGTCACGCCGAGCGCATTGAGCGCGTTGAGGACGATGGATGTTGAGATGGTTTTGTCGTATTCCGGTTTTCCCGCCATAAAGGTAAAGCAGGTATTGCCCAGATCGTGGAACACCGCACCGCCGCCGCTGCTCCGGCGCGCCAGGCGGACGTTGTCTTCTTCCATGCGCCGGGTGTTGCACTCTTTCCACGGATTTTGCGCACGACCAATGACCACCGTATCGGCGTTACGCCAGAGAAAGAGGACGCGCTGGGTGGCAGGCATCTGGCGGAAGATGCACTCTTCCACCGCGAGATTAAACCAGGGATCGTAAGAGTCAGAGATAAGCAGGCGTAACGTCGTCATGGCAAAGTTCCTTTTCTGAATCGTTCGCCTACTTTATCACTATTCTTTCTTCTCGCTCTCTTCGTCTTCGGGGACCGACCGGCTGGCGGTCAGCAGGAACGGGGATTGCTGCCAGCGCGTGCGTTTGCCGCGAAGCAGGGTGCGCGCCAGCACAACGCCAATGGCGAGCGAAAGCAGCAGCATCAGGCGCAGAATGTTGGTGGTATTATCGACCTGCTTGGCTTCAGTAGGAAGAGTATGGGTGTCGAGCGTCAGGCGCAGATACCCCAGAGGGCCATTCTTGCCCTGAATAGGTTCAACAAGCTGTTGGTTGAAGTAGCCGCCGGCTTTTTTGCCGTCCAGCGCCAGCCTGTCGCGCACGTCGACATGTTCGCCCGCGCGGGCAATCAGGTTGCCTTGCTCATCATAGACGCCCGCATCAAGAATGCGGCTGTTCTCCGTCAGCAGGCGTAAAACCTGGCCTATTCGCTTCTCGTCCGGCGTTTCGGTTCGCATGGACGGCGCGACGTTGAGCGTCACCTGGCGTGCCAGCGTGCGGGCCAGCTCTTCAAACTGCGGGTTGCGTTGCCGTTGATGATTCTGGCTAAACCACGATGCCCCTTGCATCAGCACCACTAAGAGTGCGAGACAGGAAAGGACAATCACGGCGCGATGGAGCCGGAATTTCAGTTTTGCGCGAGCCATATTCCACCTGCTGAAAATTTACGGCTTAATGTTGCCAGAAGTGATGGTTACAGGGTAGCCTCATGCGTTATTTTCCCTCTGCAACCTTCCGGCGCGAACGAAATTACAGGAGCTTTAATGCCGAACATTACCTGGTGTGACCTGCCAACGGATGTCTCTTTATGGCCAGGATTGCCGCTCTCTTTAAGTGGCGATGAGGTGATGCCTCTGGATTACCATGCCGGTCGTAGCGGCTGGCTGCTGTACGGACGCGGTCTGGATAAGCAACGCCTGACCCAGTATCAAACTAAACTGGGGGCCGCGATGGTCATCGTCGCCGCCTGGTGCGTGGAAGACTACCAGGTCATTCGACTGGCGGGCTCTCTGACGCAGCGCGCCACGCGCCTGGCGCATGACGCCGGGCTGGACGTTGCGCCACTGGGTAAAATTCCGCACCTGAAAACGCCTGGCCTGCTGGTCATGGACATGGACTCTACCGCCATTCAGATCGAGTGTATTGACGAAATTGCGAAGCTGGCGGGCAGCGGCGAGCTGGTGGCGGAAGTCACCGAGCGTGCGATGCGCGGCGAGCTGGATTTCACCGCCAGCCTGAGACAGCGCGTGGCGACCCTGAAAGGGGCCGATGCCAACATTCTGCGCCAGGTGCGCGATGTGCTGCCGCTGATGCCCGGGCTGACGCAGCTGGTGCTGAAGCTGCAGTCCCTCGGCTGGAAGGTGGCGATCGCCTCCGGTGGCTTCACCTTCTTCGCGGATTATCTGCGGGAAAAACTGCATCTGACCACCGTGGTGGCCAATGAGCTGGAGATCATGGACGGCAAGCTGACCGGCCAGGTGATCGGCGATATTGTGGATGCCCAGTACAAAGCCAATACGCTGACGCGTCTGGCGGAAAAATATGAAATTCCGGTTGTCCAGACCGTCGCCATCGGGGACGGCGCGAACGACCTGCCGATGATCAAAGCGGCCGGCCTGGGCATTGCCTACCATGCCAAGCCAAAAGTGAATGAAAAGACGGAAGTGACTATCCGTCACGCTGACCTGATGGGGGTGTTCTGCATTCTCTCCGGCAGCCTTAATCAGAAATAACGGTATGCTTTGTAGGCCGGGTAAGCGTAAGCGCCACCCGGCACGCAGGCCGCAGAGAAATAACGAGGTAAACCGTGGCGAAAGCTCCAAAACGCGCATTTGTCTGTAATGAATGTGGTGCGGATTATCCGCGCTGGCAGGGGCAATGCAGCGCCTGTCATGCCTGGAACACCATCACCGAAGTGCGTGGTGTGGCGGCTTCGCCGAGCGTGGCGCGCAATGAACGCCTGAGCGGCTACGCGGGCAATGCGGGCGTAGCGAAAGTCCAGAAGCTCTCGGACATCAGCCTCGAAGAGCTGCCGCGCTTCTCCACCGGATTTAAAGAGTTCGATCGCGTGCTCGGCGGTGGCGTGGTGCCGGGCAGCGCGATTCTTATCGGTGGTAACCCGGGCGCGGGCAAGTCAACCCTGCTGCTGCAAACGCTCTGCAAGCTCGCCGAACAGATGAAAACCCTGTACGTCACGGGGGAAGAGTCCCTGCAGCAGGTGGCGATGCGCGCGCACCGTCTGGGCCTGCCGACCGGTAATCTGAACATGCTGTCGGAAACCAGCATCGAGCAGATCTGCATGATCGCCGAAGAAGAGCAGCCGAAGCTGATGGTGATCGACTCCATTCAGGTGATGCACATGGCGGACATCCAGTCCTCGCCGGGCAGCGTCGCGCAGGTGCGTGAAACGGCGGCCTACCTGACGCGCTTTGCTAAAACACGCGGCGTGGCGATTGTGATGGTGGGCCATGTGACCAAAGATGGCTCGCTGGCGGGACCGAAAGTGCTCGAACACTGTATCGACTGCTCCGTGATGCTCGATGGCGACGCGGATTCCCGCTTCCGCACCCTGCGCAGTCATAAAAACCGCTTTGGTGCGGTGAACGAGTTAGGCGTGTTTGCCATGACCGAGCAGGGGCTGCGCGAAGTCAGCAACCCGTCGGCCATCTTCCTGAGCCGTGGCGATGAGATCACCTCCGGCAGCTCGGTGATGGTGCTGTGGGAAGGGACGCGCCCGCTGCTCGTCGAAATTCAGGCGCTGGTCGATCACTCGATGATGGGCAACCCACGGCGCGTAGCGGTTGGTCTGGAACAGAACCGTCTGGCGATCCTGCTGGCGGTGCTGCACCGTCACGGCGGTCTGCAGATGGCGGATCAGGACGTCTTCGTGAACGTGGTCGGCGGCGTCAAAGTCACCGAGACCAGCGCAGACCTGGCGCTGCTGCTGGCGATGGTCTCCAGCCTGCGCGACAGACCGCTGCCGCAGGATCTGGTCGTCTTCGGCGAAGTGGGCCTTGCCGGGGAAATCCGTCCGGTGCCGAGCGGGCAGGAGCGAATCTCCGAGGCGGCAAAACACGGTTTCCGTCGCGCGATAGTTCCGGCTGCCAACGTGCCGAAAAAAATCCCGGAAGGGATGCAGGTATTTGGCGTGAAGAAACTCGCAGATGCGTTAAATGTCTTTGACGACTTATAATTACGTATTCGATTTTGCAGGAGGCACCGTAATTTATGTCATCATTTGACTACATCAAGACCGCTATCCGCCAGAAGGGCTGCACGCTGCAGCAGGTGGCAGACGCCAGCGGCATGACCAAAGGCTACCTGAGCCAACTGCTGAACGCCAAAATCAAAAGCCCCAGCGCGCAGAAGCTCGAAGCGCTGCACCGCTTTCTGGGGCTGGAATTCCCGCGTATGCAAAAGAACATCGGCGTGGTGTTCGGCAAGTTTTACCCGCTGCATACCGGGCATATCTATCTGATCCAGCGCGCCTGCAGCCAGGTGGACGAGCTGCACATCATCATGGGGTACGACGAAACCCGCGATCGCCAGCTGTTTGAAGACAGCGCCATGTCGCAGCAGCCGACCGTGCCGGACCGCCTGCGCTGGCTGCTCCAGACCTTCAAGTACCAGAAAAACATTCGCATTCATGCCTTCAACGAAGAGGGCATGGAGCCGTACCCGCACGGCTGGGACGTGTGGAGCAACGGCATCAAAGCGTTTATGGAAGAGAAGGGCATTGCGCCTAACTGGATCTACACCTCTGAAGAGTCCGACGCGCCGCAGTTCCGCGAGCATCTGGGCATTGAGACGGTGCTGATCGATCCGAAACGCACCTTCATGAACATCAGCGGGGCGCAGATCCGCGAAAACCCGTTCCGCTACTGGGATTACATCCCGACCGAGGTGAAGCCGTTCTTTGTGCGCACCGTCGCGATCCTGGGCGGCGAGTCGAGCGGTAAGTCAACGCTGGTCAACAAGCTGGCGAATATCTTCAATACCACCAGCGCGTGGGAGTACGGGCGCGACTATGTCTTTTCCCACCTGGGCGGCGATGAGATGGCGCTGCAGTATTCCGACTACGACAAAATCGCGCTCGGTCATGCCCAGTACATTGATTTCGCGGTGAAATACGCCAACAAGGTGGCGTTTATCGATACCGATTTTGTCACCACCCAGGCGTTCTGCAAAAAGTACGAAGGGCGTGAACATCCGTTCGTGCAGGCGCTGATTGACGAATACCGCTTTGACCTGGTGATCCTGCTGGAAAACAATACCCCGTGGGTGGCCGACGGCATGCGCAGCCTCGGCAGCTCCGTCGACAGGCGAGAATTCCAGACCATGCTGGTGGATATGCTCAACGAAAACAACGTTGAGTTTGTGCATGTGGAAGAGTCGGATTACGACTCCCGTTTCCTGCGCTGCGTCGAGTTGGTGAAGGAGATGATGGGGGAGCAGGGTTAAAGACGGCTCCGTGCTATCCCCTCTCCCCTATGGGGAGAGGGTTAGGGTGAGGGGGAACAAGCCACTCAGAACTCAATCACCACTTTCCCCCGCATATGCCCGTCCAGCACTTTACGGTGCGCCTCCGTAATGCTTTCCACGCTCAGCCCGTGCAGCGTTTCACTCAGTGAGCTTTCCACCACGCCGTTATCCACCAGCTTCGCCACCTCATTGAGGATCTCACCCTGACGCGCCATATCAGCGGTCTGGTACATGCTGCGGGTGTACATAAATTCCCAGTGCAGCGCGGCGGATTTCGACTTCAGCTTGTCCTGGTTCAGCGGGTGTTCATTCTCAACGATAGAACAGATATGCCCCTGCGGCGCAATCAGTTCGCTGACCGCCTCCCAGTGTCCGTCGGTATCGTTGAGGATGAAAATGTAATCCACAAAGTTCAGCCCGTGCTTCGCCAGTTCGCCTTTCAGATCGCGGTAGTTCACCACCACATCTGCACCGCGATCGCGGCACCACTGGGCGGAATCTTCACGGGACGCCGTTGCGATAACCTTTACCTTGCTGTTGTGCTTCGCAAACGGGATCGCCAGCGATCCCACCCCGCCCGCACCGCCGATGATCAGCAGGGTTTTGTCCGCACCGGCATCCTGAATATTCAGCCGTTCAAACAGTCCCTCCCACGCGGTGAGCGCGGTCAACGGTAGCGCAGCGGCAGCCGCCCAGCCGAGGCTTGTCGGTTTGTGCCCGACTATGCGCGCGTCGATCAGCTGGTGTGTGGTGTTGCTGCCCGGGCGGGTGATGTCCCCTGCATACCACACCTCATCTCCCGGTTTGAATCCGGTGACGCCAGTGCCAGCGGCTTTGACGATCCCGCTGGCATCCCAGCCGAGCACGCGCGGCTCTTTCAGCCCGTTTTTGGCAATGCCCGCGTGGACTTTGGTATCAACCGGGTTAACGGAGACGGCCTTCACCTCCACCAGCAGATCGTGCTCGCCGGGCTGTGGCATCGGTGGGGTGATTTCAATGAAGGTGGACGGATTTTCCGGGTTCACGGCAATGGCTTTAACTGACATGGTGTGCTCCTCAATGGCATGCGTTTTGTTGAGGCTAGTCTATTAAGTGGCCAGCTGCATGATAAGATGGACAATCAAGAACTCAGCGTTCGTACAGGATGAACAATCATGTTTAAACAGCTGCAGGATATGGCGCTTTTCGCGCTGGTGGCGGAGATGGGCAGCTTTACCGCGGCAGCCCAGAAAGCCGAACTGCCGAAATCCAGCGTCAGCCAGCGAATTAGCCAGCTGGAGCAGCAGGTGGGTATCCGCCTGCTTAACCGCACCACGCGCAGGCTAAACCTGACGTTTGCGGGCGAGCACTATCTGGTGCATTGCCGCGAAATGCTGGCGGCCAGCGAGCGGGCGGAGTATGCCATTCAGCGCCTGCGCGAAAACCCGAGCGGGCGGCTGCGCATCACCTGCCCGGCTGGGATAGGAGCAACGCTGCTGGCGCATATGAATGCCGAGTTCCAGCTTCGCTATCCTGAGGTTTCGCTGGACGTGTCGATCTCTGATGATGTGGTGGATCTGGTCGAGTCCGGCTTTGACGTGGCGCTGCGTACCGGCAAGCCGCAGGACTCCTCCCTGATTGGCCGAATGATCGGGCATTGTCCGCGCTACATGCTGGCCTCGCCGGACTATCTGGCGCGTCGGGCGCCGCTAACGCATCCCCGTCAACTGGTGGAGCACCGCAGCATTACGCACAGAGCCTGGTCGGAGTGGCTTCTGCGAAGCGAGAATGAGGATTACCGCTACCTGCCGGATAACGCGCATATGACCGATAATCTGGTGTACGCCCGCGAGTGCGCGATGGCCGGGGCGGGGATCACGCTGCTTCCTACATTTCTGCTGGAAGATAAGGTTGAAAAGGGCGCGCTGGTGCAGGTGCTGCCGGAGTGGAATGTTGAAGGCAACGACCTCTGGCTGGCCTACCCGAGCCGCAAGCTGAATTCGCCCGCGCTGATGAGCTATATTGAGTTTGCGATGCAGTTTGACGAGGTGAAGCGGTATTACGTGGGCAAATAAAAAAGCCGGGTGGCGGCTTCGCCTTACCCGGCCTACACACTGTGCGGCCTGATGCCCTCACCCTGGCCCTCTCCCACGGGGAGAGGGAACAACCATAAAAAACGGCAACCGAAGTTGCCGTTTTGCTTTTATTTCGCAATACGCTTGTACTTAATACGCTTCGGCTCCAGCGCGTCGGCGCCCAGCGTGCGTTTCTTGTACTCTTCGTATTCGGTGAAGTTACCTTCGAAGAACTCCACCTTACCTTCGTCCTGGTAGTCCAGGATGTGGGTCGCGATACGGTCCAGGAACCAGCGGTCGTGCGAGATAACCATCGCGCAGCCCGGGAACTCCAGCAGGGCGTTTTCCAGCGCGCGCAGGGTTTCGATATCCAGGTCGTTTGTTGGTTCATCGAGCAGCAGAACGTTACCGCCCACCTGCAGCAGCTTCGCCAGGTGCAGACGACCGCGCTCACCGCCGGACAGCTCGCCTACACGTTTGCCCTGATCGGTGCCTTTAAAGTTAAAGCGACCAACGTAGGCGCGGCTTGGCATCTCGGTGTTGCCGATACGCATGATATCCAGACCGCCGGAGACTTCTTCCCACACGGTTTTGCTGTTATCCATCGCGTCGCGGAACTGGTCAACGGAGGCCAGCTTCACGGTCTCACCCAGGGTGATAGAGCCGCTGTCTGGCTGTTCCTGACCGGACATCATGCGGAACAGGGTTGATTTACCCGCGCCGTTCGGACCGATGATGCCGACGATAGCGCCTTTCGGTACGGAGAAGGTCAGGTCGTCGATCAGCACACGGTCGCCGTAAGACTTACGCAGGTTGGTCACTTCAACCACTTTATCCCCCAGACGTGCTCCAGGTGGAATAAACAGTTCGTTGGTTTCGTTACGTTTCTGGTATTCGGTGTTGTTCAGCTCTTCGAAGCGTGCCAGACGGGCTTTGCCCTTAGACTGACGGCCTTTCGCGCCCTGACGCACCCACTCCAGCTCTTTCTCGATAGACTTACGACGGGCCGCTTCCTGAGACGCTTCCTGAGCCAGACGCTGATCTTTCTGCTCCAGCCAGGAGGAGTAGTTGCCTTCCCACGGAATACCTTCACCGCGGTCCAGCTCCAGGATCCAACCGGCGACGTTGTCGAGGAAGTAACGGTCGTGGGTGATCGCCACAACGGTGCCTTCGAAGTCGTGCAGGAAGCGCTCCAGCCACGCCACGGATTCCGCATCCAGGTGGTTAGTTGGTTCGTCGAGCAGCAGCATATCTGGTTTTTCCAGCAGCAGGCGGCACAGCGCCACGCGGCGGCGTTCACCCCCGGAGAGGTTCGCGATTTTTGCATCCCAGTCCGGCAGACGCAGGGCATCAGCCGCGCGCTCCAGCTGCACGTTCAGGTTGTGACCGTCGTGCGCCTGGATGATCTCTTCATACTTGCCCTGCTGTGCGGCCAGCTTGTCGAAGTCCGCATCCGGCTCGGCGTATTTGGCATACACTTCATCCAGACCTTTCAGGGCGTTAACCACTTCGGATACCGCTTCTTCAACGGATTCGCGAACGGTGTGTTCCGGGTTCAGCTGAGGTTCCTGCGGCAGGTAGCCAATCTTGATGCCAGGCTGCGGACGGGCTTCACCTTCGATGTCTGTATCAATGCCGGCCATGATGCGCAGCAGGGTGGACTTACCGGCACCGTTGAGACCCAGAACACCGATTTTTGCGCCCGGGAAGAAGCTCAGCGAGATATTTTTAAGAATATGACGTTTCGGCGGGACAACTTTGCCGACACGATGCATGGTATAAACGAATTGAGCCACGTTGGACTTCGCCTCTTTTATCGTAATGAGAAGGAATTTCAGCCTCGAAGTGTAGCCTTTTTCCCGCCCTAATCCCAGCCAGGAACGTCGGGAGTGTTAAAACGCGCAAGAAAGGTAAAAAAGTGTCCATGACGTGGCGCGTTGAAGGATGCCTGGTTAGCATAAGTTAATTAGACTTTGACGTGGCAAGACGCTGCAATTGACGAAAAAACAATGAGGAAGAGCTTGTGGAAAAAGCCAAACAGGTGGTCTGGCGTCTGCTGGCTGCCAGCGTATGCGTAATGGCGGTAAGCCAGGCGGTGCATGCCGATTCACTGGATGAACAACGTAGTCGCTACGCTCAGATTAAACAGGCGTGGGACAACAAGCAGATGGATACCGTTCAGGCGCTGATGCCGACGCTAAAGGATTATCCGCTGTATCCGTATCTCGAGTATCGCCAGATCACGGACGATCTCATGAACCAGCCAACCGTCACCGTGAATAACTTCATTCAGGCGAACCCGACCCTGCCGCCAGCCCGAAATCTCCAGTCTCGTTTTGTGAATGAGCTGGCGCGTCGCGAAGACTGGCGCGGACTGCTGGCGTTTAGCCCTGAAAAGCCGAATACCACCGAAGCGCAGTGTAACTACTACTACGCAAAATGGGCGACCGGCCAGCAGGAAGAGGCCTGGGCCGGGGCGAAAGAGCTCTGGCTGACCGGGAAAAATCAGCCGAACGCCTGTGATTCCCTGTTTGGCGCGTGGCGTGCTTCCGGCAAGCAGGACCCGCTGTCCTATCTTGAGCGCATCCGCCTGGCGATGAAGGCAGGCAACACGCGGCTGGTGACCACGCTGGCGGGGCAGATGCCGTCCGATTACCAGACGATCTCCACGGCGGTTATCTCGCTGGCAAACGATCCCAACAGCGTGCTGACCTTTGCCCGCAGTACGGGCGCGACCGATTTTACCCGCCAGATGGCGGCGGTAGCTTTTGCCAGCGTGGCGCGTGACGATGTAGAAAACGCACGACTGATGATCCCGCAGCTGGTGCAGGCGCAGCAGCTTAATGAGGAGCAAACCCAGGAGCTGCGCGATATCGTGGCGTGGCGACTGATGGGCACCGATGTGACCGACGAGCAGGCGCGCTGGCGAGACGATGCCATTATGCGTTCGAACTCCACGTCGCTGGTGGAGCGCCGCGTACGCATGGCGCTGGGTACGGGCGATCGTCGCGGGCTCAATACCTGGCTCGCGCGGTTGCCAATGGAGGCCAAAGAGAAAGACGAATGGCGCTACTGGCAGGCCGATCTGCTGATGGAGCGCGGTCGTGATGATGAAGCCAAAGAGATTCTCCATACGCTGATGCAGCAACGCGGGTTCTACCCGATGGCGGCCGCGCAGCGCCTGGGCGAGGAGTACACCTTCCGCATTGATAAGGCGCCCGCTAACGCGAACCCGGCGCTGACGCAGGGGCCAGAAATGGCGCGCGTTCGCGAGCTGATGTACTGGAATATGGATAACACCGCGCGCAGCGAATGGGCGAATCTGGTGACCAGCCGCACCACCGATGAAAAAGCCCAGCTTGCCCGCTATGCCTTTGATAACCACTGGTGGGATCTGAGCGTGCAGGCGACGATCGCCGGTAAGCTGTGGGATCATCTCGAAGAGCGTTTCCCGCTGGCTTATAAGGATCTGTTCGATCGCTACACCCGCGGCAAAGATATTCCGCAAAGCTACGCGATGGCGATTGCTCGTCAGGAAAGTGCCTGGAACCCGAAAGTCCGTTCCCCGGTGGGCGCCAGTGGCCTGATGCAGATTATGCCGGGCACGGCGACGCACACGGTGAAGATGTTTAACATCCCTGGATACAGCAGCCCGTCACAGCTTCTCGATCCGGATACCAACATCAATATCGGTACCAGCTATCTCCAGTATGTGTATCAGCAGTTCGGCAACAACCGCATCTTCTCATCGGCGGCCTATAACGCGGGACCGGGTCGCGTGCGCACCTGGCTCGGCAACAGCGCCGGACGCATCGACGCCGTGGCGTTTGTCGAGAGCATCCCGTTCTCGGAAACGCGCGGCTACGTGAAGAACGTGCTGGCCTATGATGCCTACTATCGCTACTTCATGGGGCAGAAAGATACCCTGATGAGCGATGCCGAGTGGCAGAGACGTTACTGATCGGCGTGGGTTGTGTTATGCTGTACTCGCTAAAGAGTACAAGAGGCAGCATAACATGACCCAGCATTCCCCGTATTCCTCGGCAATGGCCGAACAACGTCATCAGGAGTGGCTTCGTTTTGTGGAGTTGCTTCGCCAGTCTTACGAGCAGGATTTGCATTTACCCCTGATGCAGCTGATGCTCACGCCGGACGAGCGTGAGGCGCTGGGAACGCGCGTGCGGATCATTGAAGAGTTACTGCGCGGCGAGATGAGCCAGCGCGAGCTGAAAAATGAGCTCGGCGCGGGCATCGCAACGATTACCCGCGGATCGAACAGCCTGAAGTCGGCGCCCGTTGAGCTGCGTCAGTGGCTGGAAGCGGTGTTGTTGAAAAATACCTAACGATAAATCGCGTTATGGAACGGGCTTAACGCCAGGATCACCGCCTGATGGTAAACGCCTGAACGCGTCAGCGCGCCTGCGGTAAAGACGCCAATCGCCCCTTCTTTACGGCCAATCTCATCAATGCCGGTGTACTGCGACATCACCGGCCCGAGCGCTTCACCCGCACGCACTTTTTCCAGAATGATTTCCGGCAGGGGCAGGGTGGCCGAACGCGCTTCGCCGCGCTGTTCACGGCTTTCGATCACCACCCAGCTAAAGGTTGCACCTTCGTCGATACCGGCTTCAATCGCCACCCAAAAGTCCGCATCCGGTGCCGCAGCCCTGGCATTTGCCACGCGATTTCGTGCGCCAGCGCGCGTTTCCTCGCTGCCAAACGGCTGTTCAGGAACGCCACTCTCGACGCCGATGGCCTCAATATGGCAGGATCCTGCGCCGAAGATCTCGTCAAATGCCCTTAGAATTGCCTGAATTTTGGCAGGATTAGTGGTAGCAGAGACAACATGGTGCATAATTAAGCTCGATTCAAAAAAAACTCATCGCAGTATAACGGAAAAAAAGCATGTTACAGGTATACCTTGTTCGCCACGGTGAAACGCAGTGGAACGCCGAGCGACGTATTCAAGGCCAGTCAGACAGTCCTCTCACTGAGAAGGGTGTGCAGCAAGCGTGGCAGGTGGCAGAGCGTGCCAGAACGCTGGGCATTACCCACGTCATTACCAGCGATTTAGGTCGCACACAGCAGACGGCGCGCATCATCGCAGACGCCTGCGGCTGTGACGTCATGCTTGAGCCGCGCCTGCGCGAGCTGGATATGGGCGTGCTGGAAAAACGCCATATCGATACGCTGACGGAAACGGAAGAGGGCTGGCGCCGCACGCTGGTGAACGGTACCGAAGATGGCCGTATTCCTGAGGGCGAATCCATGCAGGAGCTCAGCGTACGTATGCATGCCGCCCTGGCGGAATGCCTGAAGCTTCCGGCGGGAAGCCGTCCGCTGCTGGTGAGTCATGGGATTGCGTTGGGTTGCCTGGTGAGCACCATTCTGGGGTTACCGGCTTACGCTGAGCGCCGTCTGCGTCTGCGTAACTGCTCCATTTCCCGAATTGATTATCAGGAAAGTGCGTGGCTGGCGTCAGGTTGGGTCGTGGAGATGGCAGGGGACATTTCGCATCTTGATGCCCCTGCGCTTGACGAACTGCAGCGTTAACGACGTATTGGAATCAAGAATTCCATACGCAGATTGATAGGGCCTTCTTCCGGTTTCGCATCCTGAGCCGGGTAATAGAGCTCAATGTCCTGACCTTTACGGCGATTCAGATTCAGCATCGGCATGCAGGTTCCGTAAACGGTCAGGATAAACTCCTGCACCCCCGTTCCCAGCCCTTCATAGGCGAACATCACGTATTCGCCGCCTTCCAGCACGACAGGCTTCGAACCCTGAATGTAGCCATTCGCCATCTCTGGCGTCAGCGCGGTGGTGTAGAACACCTCCTGCTCGTCGTCTTTTTCCTGGCTTGGGTGCGTTTCGTTGAGACCATACAGGATCGGCGGGATCGCCGGCGCGTGGCTCAGGAAGTCGCGCCAGAACTGAACGCGCATCTGATGACGGAACTCGGAAATCTGCTCCAGTGAACAGGAGTAGCTCTGCGTTGTGCCGATCAGATGGGTTTCCGGCAGGGTAATAATTTCATACTTCGGCATCGCGAACTCGCCCAGACGCAGCGGCGGACGCATGCCAAACGAGCTCCAGTCAGGCGAGCGACGATACAGCGCTGGCGTCAACGAGAACTGTTTTTTAAAGGCGCGGGTGAAAGTCTGCTGCGAATCGAAACGATATTGCAGGGCAATATCCAGAATCGGGCGCGCGGTCAGGCGCAGAGCCACAGCAGATTTCGATAAACGACGTGCGCGAATATAGGCCCCGATAGCATGACCGGTGACATCCTTGAACATCCTTTGCAGATGCCACTTGGAATAGCCTGCTTTAGCCGCCACATTATCCAGTGACAAAGGCTGGTCGAGATGACCTTCCAGCCAGGTGAGCAGGTCGCGAATAATTCCAGCCTGATCCATATACTATCCTCATCCTTAAAACAGCAGGTGCCTGATAACAGGTTAGCGGATAATAGCATTTTTTGATGTTTTAGCATTCAGTGTTTTTTTTGCGCATTCATGCTTTTTGCAGGGCATTATGGGCAAATATATTCTAATCCTGTGATCTTGCTACATTTTTGTCTAAAGTGTTGAATAATCGCTCAGTGTAATTTTAAAGAATGGTAACAATATGAAATACAAGACTTTGCTCTTCACCGCGCTGATGTTGATGGCCGGACGCGCTGCACAGGCGGAACAGATTGGTTCCGTCGATACCGTGTTCAAAATGTTTGGCCCGGACCACAAAATTGTCGTTGAGGCGTTTGACGATCCAGACGTGAAAAACGTCACCTGCTATGTCAGCCGTGCGAAAACAGGCGGTATCAAAGGCGGCCTGGGGCTGGCGGAGGACACCTCCGATGCGGCGATCTCCTGTCAGCAGGTGGGACCGGTTGAATTGAGCGATAAAATTAAAAACGGCAAAGCGCAGGGCGACGTGGTATTCCAGAAACGGACCTCGCTGGTGTTCAAAAAGCTGCAGGTTGTGCGTTTCTACGATGCCAAACGCAACACGCTGGCCTACCTTGCCTATTCTGACAAAGTGGTGGAAGGCTCACCGAAGAACGCGATCAGCGCGGTGCCGATTATGCCGTGGCATTAATTCAGGGATGAATCATGCAACAACCTGTGGTCTGGCTGGTTGAAGACGAAACCAGTATCGCCGATACGCTGATCTACATGCTTCAGCAGGAAGGATTCGCGGTAAAGGCGTTTGAACGCGGTTTACCCGTGCTGGAGGAGGCGCGGCGGCAGGTTCCGGCGCTCGCCATTCTGGATGTCGGACTGCCGGACATCAGCGGGTTTGAGCTTTGCCGTCGGCTGCTGGCGCAGCATCCCTCGCTGCCTGTGCTGTTTCTGACGGCGCGCAGTGATGAAGTCGACAAGCTGCTTGGCCTGGAAATGGGCGCTGATGACTACGTTGCGAAACCTTTCTCCCCTCGTGAAGTTTGCGCGCGGGTGCGGACTGTTTTACGGCGCATGCAAAAATCCGCTGCACCCTCAGAAACGTTGCGTATCGGGCAATTTGAACTGAACGAGCCTGCCGCGCGAATCAGCTGGTGCGGGGAAACATTGCCCTTGACCCGCTACGAATTCTTGCTGCTCAAAACCTTGTTACAGGCGCCCGGTCGGGTCTTTTCGCGTCAGCAGCTCATGGACAAGGTGTGGGGTGAAGACGGCGACAGTTTCGATCGTACCGTGGACACCCACATCAAAACCCTGCGCGCCAAGCTGCGGGCGGTGAACGAGGAGCTGTCCCCCATCAGCACCCATCGCGGTATGGGCTACAGTCTGGGCCTTTACTGATGCGCATTGGGATGCGGTTGCTGCTGGGGTATTTCCTGATCGTCGCCATCGCCGCGTGGTTCGTGCTGTCGATCTTTGTTCAGGAGGTGAAGCCCGGCGTACGCAGGGCAACCGAGGGCACGTTAATCGATACCGCGACCCTGTTGGCCGAAATCGGACGTGATGATTTGCTTTCGGGTCACGCGCAGCAGGGCAAGCTTGCACAGGCCTTTTCTCAGCTTCATCAGCGCCCATTTCGCGCCAATATTGGCGGTATTCATAAAGTGCGTAACGAGTATCACGTCTACATGACCGATGCGCAGGGCAGGGTCGTGTTTGATTCCGCTGGTCTGGCCGTGGGAAAAGATTACTCGCGCTGGAATGATGTCTGGCTGACGCTTCGCGGCGAATACGGCGCGCGCAGTACCCAGAGTCATCCCGACGATCCGGAAAGCACGGTGATGTATGTTGCCGCGCCGGTTGTGGATCAGGGCAAGATAATCGGCGTGCTGTCGGTGGGGAAACCGAACAGCGCGATGGCTCCGGTGATTCACCGCAGCGAGCGACGGATATTGTGGGCAGGCGGTGCGCTGCTCGGCATTGCCCTGCTGATTGGCTTGGCGGTGGCGTGGTGGATCAATCGATCTATCGGTACGTTATCGCGCTATGCCGACTCGGTAACCACCGATACGCCTCTCCCATTGCCTAATCCAGGCAGTAGCGAGCTGCAAAAGCTGGCACAGGCGCTGGAAAATATGCGTATTCGCCTTGAAGGGAAAAACTACATTGAACGCTATGTCCATGCGCTGACCCACGAGCTGAAAAGCCCGATTGCCGCCATACGCGGCGCGGCAGAAATTCTCTCCGAGCAGCCGCCGCCGCAGGTCGCCGCGCGGTTTATCGATAATATTCTGGTGCAAAATGCGCGCATGCAGTCGCTGGTTGAAAAGCTGCTCACTCAGGCGCGGCTTGAAAATCGTGTCGAGATTACGCCTGAAGCTGTCAGCGTTGACTCGCTCTTCACTCGGCTTGCAGACGCGCGAGCGACGCAGTTGGCAGCGAAAAAAATTGTGCTGACCCTTCAGCCGACATCGCTTTACGTGGCGGGCGATCCCGACCTTCTCGAGCAGGCGCTCGGCAATTTGCTGGATAACGCTATCGATTTCACCCCGCAGGGTGGCGCCATTGCGCTGGCGGCCCGGGAAGATCGCAGGCAGGTAGAGCTGATCGTCACCGACAGCGGAAGCGGGATCCCGGATTACGCGCTGGAGCGTATTTTTGAGCGCTTTTATTCCCTTCCGCGCGAGAACGGGTTAAAGAGCAGCGGGCTCGGGCTGGCGTTTGTTCAGGAGGTGGCGCGTCTGCATCAGGGAGAGATTACATTGCGTAATCGTGATGAAGGTGGCGTGATGGCCACGCTGAGACTTCACCGTCCCTTCACATAACTTCAAACTGGCCCCACATAGCCTGGTTACGCTCTCCTCATCACAAAGGAGACGTAATGATGAAATCCCCCCTGTTCTGGAAAGTTAGCACCCTTCTGGGGTGCATCCTGCTGCTGTTAGTCCCGCTTTTTATGGTCAGTAACCTGATATCAGAGCGAGAGAGCTACCGCAACGATGTTGAAAATACGCTGCGTCAGAGTACCAGCGGGCCGCAAAAACTGGTCGGGCCGCTGATTGCTATCCCGGTAACAGAGATTTTTTACAAGGTAGAGGATGAGAAGAAAGTCGAGTACAAGAAAAGCTATATGCATTTTATTCTGCCGGAGTCACTGGTTGTTGAAGGTAGCCAGCACGTTGAGTCCCGAAATATCGGGATCTATGACGGACAGATCTGGAACACCGATCTCAGGATAAAAGTGCGGTTCAGTACCGAGAAAATGGCGCAGCTTAAAGGGGAAACGATGACCCTTGGGCAACCGTTTATCGTTGTCGGCGTGGGGGATGCGCGGGGCATTGGCACGGTGAAAGTTTCCAGCATCAATGGCGAGGCGTTGAGCGTCGAGCCGGGGTCGGGTGTGGATGGTGCGCTTTCCGGTATTCATATTCCGCTGACTGACAAAACGCTGGAGTCAAAAACGTTTGCCCTGGAGATGTCCCTGAATCTGGCCGGAACGGGGAGTTTTGCCGTGGTTCCTGTGGGACGCAACAGTGAAATGACGCTCAACAGCAACTGGCCACATCCGGGCTTTATGGGTAACTATCTGCCGGTGAAACATAAAATTGGTGATTCTGGTTTTCAGGCGAACTGGCAGAGCAGCTGGTTTGCGAACAATCTTGAGAGCTGGTTTAACAGCAGTGAGTCGCCAGAGTGGGAATCAATCCCTGCTTTTAGCGTTACGGTAGCCACGCCTGCCGATCAGTATCAACTGACTGACCGTGCGATCAAGTACGCCATTTTGCTGATTGCGCTGACGTTTATGGCCTTCTTTGTCTTCGAAACCTTAACCGGATTACGCCTTCACCCGATGCAGTATCTGCTGGTGGGGCTGTCGCTGGTCCTGTTCTATCTGGTGCTGCTGGCGCTGTCTGAACACGTCGGGTTTACCCCCGCCTGGGTTGTTGCAAGTCTGGTTGGTGCAGCGATGAACGTAATGTACCTGCAGGCCGTTATGAAAAGCTGGAAGCGCAGCGGGCTGTTTGTACTGGCGCTACTCGGGCTGGATGTCGTGATGTGGTTCCTGCTGAGCTCGGAGGATAGCGCGCTGCTGTTGGGGTCAGCGGTTCTCGCGCTGGCGCTGTTTGCCGTGATGTACCTGACCCGGCATTTCGACTGGTACTCGCTCTCTCAGCCGAAGCGGCCTGAGCCACCAGCAGAGCCTGATTACGACACGATGCGGATCTGGAAATAAAAAAAAACGGCGCAAATGCGCCGTTTTTTAATGCGTTAACTGCGGGATTACTCCTGCAGGTCACCGCAGAAACGGTACCCTTCGCCGTGGATCGTGGCGATGATTTCCGGCGTATCTGGCGTAGATTCGAAGTGCTTACGAATACGACGGATGGTGACGTCTACGGTACGGTCGTGCGGCTTCAGCTCACGGCCGGTCATTTTCTTCAGCAGCTCTGCACGGGACTGGATCTTGCCCGGGTTTTCGCAGAAGTGCAGCATCGCGCGGAATTCACTGCGCGGCAGTTTATACTGCTCGCCGTTCGGGCTAATCAGCGAACGGCTATTGATATCAAGTTCCCAGCCGTTGAATTTGTAGCTATCAACGCTACGACGCTCTTCGCTGACCGTGCCCAGATTCATGGTACGGGACAGCAGGTTGCGTGCACGAATGGTTAACTCGCGAGGGTTGAACGGCTTGGTGATGTAATCATCCGCACCGATTTCCAGGCCAAGAATTTTATCAACTTCGTTATCACGGCCCGTCAGGAACATTAACGCGACGTTCGCCTGCTCGCGCAGTTCGCGCGCCAGAAGAAGACCGTTTTTGCCCGGCAGGTTGATATCCATGATCACCAGGTTGATATCATTTTCAGAAAGGATCTGATGCATCTCTGCGCCATCGGTCGCTTCAAAGACATCGTAGCCTTCTGCTTCGAAAATGCTCTTCAACGTGTTGCGTGTTACCAACTCGTCTTCAACGATAAGAATGTGCGGGGTCTGCATGTTTGCTACCTAAATTGCCAACTAAATCGAAACAGGAAGTACAAAAGTCCCTGACCTGCCTGATGCATGTCGCAAATTAACATGATCGGCTTAACGTGACTAAAGTACGTAATTGCGTTCTTGATGCACTTTCCATCAACGTCAACAACATCATTAGCTTGGTCTTGGGTACTTTCCCTTTGGACCCGACAGTGTCAAAAACGGCTGTCATCCTAACCATTTTAACAGCAACATAACAGGCTAAGTGACACCAGACACCCAATAAAACTACGCTTCGTTGACATATATCAAGTTCAATTGTAGCACGTTAACAGTTTGATGAAATCATCGTAGCCGAATGCTAGCCTTTGTCACAATTTTTCAATAAACCAACTAGTTGCGGACATTGATTTATAAACGAAGCGAATCCAATCAGAATAGGGTATTCATGTCGCTATTATCATTATAAAACATAAGGATAATAGTGTTCTGTTAACATTCTAACTGATTGTTCAGACACAGAATAGTTTAGCGTTTTTAATTTGTTATGAAACGCTATTTCGGTGATTTGTGTTGCAATTTTGTAAATTCGCGCTGCGTAATATGTTGAAGTGCATCACATTTTTACCGGCTAACTGATTAAAAAGAGAGCATAAATGCATCTGTCGATTGTACTGGTTGCCCCAGCCAGAGCAGAAAATATAGGCGCAGCGGCGCGTGCCATGAAGACCATGGGTTTTACCGATTTGCGTATTGTGGACAGCACGGCCCATCTGGAACCCGCCGCCCGTTGGGTGGCGCACGGATCGGGAGATATTCTCGATAATATAACCACTTACGCTACGCTTGCCGATGCGCTGCACGATATTTCGTTTACCGTCGCAACCACGGCGCGCAGTCGGGCGAAGTTCCACTACTATGCCACGCCAGCGGAGCTGGTGCCGATGCTCAGCGAGAAAAGCCAGTGGCTGGAGAAAGCGGCGCTGGTGTTTGGGCGTGAAGATTCCGGATTAACCAATGAAGAGCTGGAACTGGCGGACGTGCTGACGGGGGCACCGATGGTCGCGGATTATCCGTCCCTCAATTTAGGCCAGGCGGTCATGGTGTATTGCTATCAATTAGCATCCTTAATACAAATTCCCCCGTCGCAAAATACAGGAACCGATGAAAATCAGCTTGCAGCACTTCGCGCGCGCGTAGAAAACCTGCTCGTGCATCTGGGGGTGGCGGACGATCAAAAAATGGCTGACTGGTTGCAGCAGCGTTTGGGGCGTCTTGAACAGCGGGACACCGCCATGCTGCACCGTTTGCTACACGATATTGAAAAAAAATTGGCCGAGTAAAACACTGCCATAAGTTTTTACTATGGCGAATAAGTCTGTCTGGATGGGTTGCACATGGGGGAATCGGATGAAAATAAATCTGCACACAGCGGGACGTGAGAGTCTCCCGAATTGTGATCAAATTAAAAATTCGTTGACTTAAGGTGCCCGATCCTTTAACCCTAAAAGAATACAGCACAGACAGATAATAATGACAGAGTACACAACATCCATGAAACGCATCAGCATCACCACCATTACCACAACCATCATCATTACCACAGGTAACGATGCGGGCTGACGCGTACAGGAAAAACAGAAAAAAGCCCGCACCTAGACAGTGCGGGCTTTTTTTTCGGCTAAAGGAAACGAGGTAGAACCATGCGAGTGTTGAAGTTCGGCGGTACATCAGTGGCAAATGCAGAACGTTTTCTGCGTGTTGCCGATATCCTGGAAAGCAACGCCAGGCAGGGGCAGGTTGCGACCGTGCTCTCTGCCCCGGCAAAAATCACGAACCATCTGGTGGCGATGATTGAAAAGACCATCGGTGGTCAGGATGCACTTCCGAACATCAGCGACGCAGAGCGTATCTTCGCTGACTTACTGCAAGGGCTGGCAGAGGCGCTGCCTGGCTTCCCGCATGCGCAGCTGAAGTCCTTCGTTGAGCAGGAATTCGCGCAAATTAAACATGTCCTGCACGGCATCAGCCTCCTCGGCCAGTGCCCGGACAGCATCAACGCGGCGCTGATTTGTCGCGGTGAAAAACTCTCTATCGCCATCATGGCGGGCGTGCTGGAAGCGCGCGGCCATAGCGTGACCGTGATCGATCCCGTTGAAAAACTGCTGGCGGTGGGCCACTACCTCGAATCCACCGTTGATATTGCCGAATCAACCCGCCGTATCGCCGCCAGCAAAATTCCGTCTGACCACATGATCCTGATGGCGGGCTTTACCGCCGGTAACGAGAAGGGCGAGCTGGTGGTGTTGGGCCGTAACGGCTCCGACTACTCCGCCGCCGTGCTGGCTGCCTGCTTACGTGCGGACTGTTGCGAGATTTGGACTGACGTCGACGGCGTCTATACCTGCGACCCGCGCCAGGTACCGGACGCCAGGCTGCTGAAGTCGATGTCGTACCAGGAAGCGATGGAGCTTTCCTACTTCGGCGCCAAAGTGCTTCACCCGCGTACCATCTCCCCGATTGCCCAGTTCCAGATCCCTTGCCTGATTAAAAATACCGGTAACCCGCAGGCGCCGGGTACGCTGATTGGCGCGAGCACCGATGAGGACGGTCTGCCGGTGAAAGGCATCTCCAACCTCAACAATATGGCGATGTTCAGCGTCTCCGGTCCGGGGATGAAAGGAATGGTCGGCATGGCGGCACGCGTGTTTGCGGCCATGTCCCGCAACGGTATTTCGGTGGTGCTGATCACCCAGTCCTCTTCCGAATACAGCATCAGCTTCTGCGTGCCGCAGGCTGACTGCCTGCGCGCCCGCCGCGCGCTGGAGGAAGAGTTCTATCTGGAGCTGAAAGAAGAGCTGCTGGAGCCGCTCGCGATTCAGGAGCGTCTGGCGATCATCTCCGTGGTGGGCGACGGTATGCGCACCCTGCGCGGTATCTCCGCCAAATTCTTTGCCGCGCTGGCGCGCGCCAATATCAATATCGTGGCGATTGCCCAGGGCTCGTCAGAGCGTTCAATTTCTGTTGTCGTCGATAACGACGATGCCACCACCGGCGTTCGCGTGGTTCACCAGATGCTGTTTAACACCGATCAGGTCATCGAGCTGTTCCTGATTGGGGTGGGTGGCGTGGGCGGCGCGCTCCTGGAGCAGGTGAAGCGCCAGCAGGCGTGGCTGAAGAAGAAACACATCGACCTGCGCGTCTGCGGGATCGCGAATTCCAAAGCGCTGCTGACCAACGTCCACGGCCTGAACCTGGAAAACTGGCAGGCCGAGATGAAGGAGGCAAAAGAGCCGTTCAACCTGGGCCGCCTGATCCGTCTGGTAAAAGAGTATCACCTGCTTAACCCGGTCATCGTCGACTGCACTTCGAACCAGGCGGTGGCCGACCAGTACGCGGACTTCCTGCGCGAAGGTTTCCACGTGGTGACGCCGAATAAAAAGGCCAACACCTCGTCGATGGATTACTATCACCAGCTGCGTCTGGCGGCGAGCAAGTCGCGCCGCAAGTTCCTGTACGACACCAACGTGGGGGCGGGCCTGCCGGTTATCGAGAACCTGCAGAATCTGCTTAACGCGGGCGACGAACTGCAGCGTTTCTCCGGCATTCTCTCCGGCTCGCTGTCGTTTATCTTCGGCAAGCTGGATGAGGGGATGAGCCTCTCGGAAGCCACCCGCGCCGCGCGCGAGCTGGGCTATACCGAGCCGGATCCGCGTGACGACCTTTCCGGTATGGACGTGGCGCGCAAGCTGCTGATCCTTGCGCGCGAAACGGGCCGTGAGCTTGAGCTTTCCGATATCGTGATTGAACCGGTCCTGCCGGCAGAATTTGACAGCAGCGGCGATGTTGGCGCCTTTATGGCCAGTTTGCCGCAGCTTGACGACGCGTTTGCCGCTCGCGTTGCAAAAGCCCGTGATGAAGGTAAGGTATTGCGCTATGTTGGCAACATTGAAGAAGATGGCGTGTGCCGGGTGAAGATTGCCGAAGTGGATGGCAACGACCCGCTGTACAAAGTCAAAAACGGCGAAAACGCCCTCGCGTTTTACAGCCACTATTATCAGCCACTGCCGCTGGTGCTTCGCGGCTATGGCGCAGGGAACGATGTTACGGCGGCGGGTGTGTTTGCCGATCTGCTGCGTACCCTGTCATGGAAGTTAGGAGTTTAACATGGTCAAAGTTTATGCCCCGGCTTCCAGCGCGAATATGAGCGTCGGATTCGACGTGCTGGGTGCGGCGGTGACGCCGGTGGATGGTTCGCTGCTGGGTGATACGGTGACGGTGGAAGCGGCAGACAGCTTCAGCCTGAACAACGTGGGCCGCTTCGCCAGCAAGTTACCGTCCGACCCGCGCGAGAACATCGTCTATCAGTGCTGGGAACGTTTTTGTCAGGAGATCGGCAAAAACGTGCCGGTCGCCATGACGCTGGAAAAAAGTATGCCGATCGGCTCGGGTCTTGGGTCCAGCGCCTGTTCGGTGGTCGCCGCGCTGGTAGCAATGAACGAGCATTGCGGCAAGCCGCTGAACAACAACCGCCTGCTGGGCTTAATGGGCGAGCTGGAAGGGCGTATCTCCGGCAGCATTCACTATGACAACGTGGCGCCGTGCTTCCTCGGCGGCATGCAATTGATGATCGAAGAAAATGGCATCATCAGCCAGCAGGTGCCAGGGTTTGATGAGTGGCTGTGGGTGCTGGCCTATCCGGGTATCAAGGTTTCAACTGCGGAAGCGCGTGCGATCCTGCCCGCGCAGTATCGTCGTCAGGACTGTATTGCCCACGGGCGTCATCTGGCGGGCTTTATCCACGCCTGCTACACCCGCCAGCCGCAGCTGGCGGCCAAACTGATGAAGGACGTCATTGCCGAGCCGTACCGCACGAAGCTGCTGCCCGGCTTTAACGAGGCGCGACAGGCATCAATGGATATCGGCGCGCAGGCGTGCGGCATCTCCGGCTCCGGCCCGACGCTGTTCGCCCTGTGCGACAAGGCAGACACTGCGCAGCGCGTGGCGGACTGGCTCTCTAAACACTACCTGCAAAATCAGGAAGGCTTTGTTCATATTTGCCGTCTGGACACGGCTGGCGCACGAGTACTGGGATAATTAATGAAACTCTACAACCTTAAAGATCATAACGAGCAGGTCAGCTTCGCGCAGGCGGTGACTCAGGGACTGGGCAAAAATCAGGGGCTGTTTTTCCCTCATGACCTGCCGGAATTCCAGCTGACCGAGATTGATGACCTGCTTAAGCAGGATTTTGTCACCCGCAGCACCAAAATTCTGTCCGCGTTTATCGGCGATGAAATTCCGCAGGAGCTGCTGGAAGAGCGCGTACGCGCGGCATTCGCGTTCCCGGCGCCGGTTCAGCAGGTTGAGCCTGACGTCGGCTGTCTGGAGCTGTTCCACGGCCCGACCCTGGCGTTCAAAGACTTCGGCGGCCGCTTTATGGCGCAGATGCTGACCCACATCAGCGGCGACAAGCCGGTGACCATCCTGACCGCAACCTCCGGCGATACCGGCGCGGCGGTAGCCCATGCGTTCTACGGCCTGAAAAACGTCCGCGTGGTGATCCTCTATCCGAAAGGTAAAATCAGCCCGCTGCAGGAGAAACTGTTCTGCACCCTCGGCGGCAACATTGAAACCGTGGCAATTGACGGTGATTTCGATGCCTGCCAGGCGCTGGTCAAGCAGGCCTTCGACGACGAAGAGCTGAAGGTGGCGCTGGGTCTGAACTCCGCCAACTCCATCAACATCAGCCGTCTGCTGGCGCAGATCTGCTACTACTTCGAAGCGGTGGCGCAATTGCCGCAGGAAGCGCGCAACCAGCTGGTGATCTCCGTGCCGAGCGGTAACTTCGGTGACCTGACGGCGGGCCTGCTGGCAAAATCCCTGGGGCTGCCGGTGAAACGCTTTATCGCCGCCACCAACGCCAACGACACCGTGCCGCGCTTCCTGAAAGACGGGAAGTGGGCGCCGAACGCCACGCAGGCGACCCTCTCCAATGCGATGGATGTGTCACAGCCAAACAACTGGCCGCGCGTGGAAGAGCTGTTCCGCCGTAAGATCTGGCGTCTGGGCGACCTGGGCTATGCCGCGGTGACGGATGAGACCACCAAATCCACCATGCGCGAGCTGAAGGCGGTGGGGTATACCTCTGAACCGCACGCGGCGATTGCCTACCGCGCGCTGCGCGATCAGCTTAATCCGGGTGAATACGGCCTGTTCCTGGGAACCGCACATCCGGCGAAGTTCAAAGAGAGCGTGGAGGCGATTCTGGGCGAAACGCTGCCGCTGCCAAAAGAGCTGGCCGAGCGTGCCGACCTGCCGCTGCTGTCTCATGAGCTGCCGGCAGACTTTGCCGCGCTGCGTAAGCTGATGATGACTCGCGCATGATTTTTTGTCGGGTGGCGGCTACGCCTTACCCGACCTACAACCAATGATGACGCGTGCGTGATTGTGTTGCCCGGTGGTGGCTATGCCTTACCGAGCCTACAACGACGAACAAATCGTAGGCCGGGTAAGCGAAGCGCCACCCGGCTTTTTTTATGGAGAAATTAAGGAGAAAAATAGCAGGGAAAAAGTAGAAATTCCCAATAAATGCGGTCACTTAGCGTTTAGGATTGCAGAGAATAACATCCCCCGTTCCCCTCGCGTACTCTCCTTACATCGGCCCACGTTGGGCAAAGATAATAAGGAGTCACCGATGTCTACACTGAAACCTGTGCTGATTGCGCTTTCACTGATGCTGGTCGCTCCCATGGCGGTACAGGCATCCGAAATCACCCTCGTACCTGCGGTCAAATTGCAGATTGGCGACCGGGATAATAACGGGCATTACTGGGACGGCGGCCGCTGGCGCGACCACGACTGGTGGAAAGCGCATTATGACTGGCGCGATAACCACTGGCGCCCACATGATGAGCATCGTAAACACGACGATCGTCACGATGACCATCACCACGATGACCGCCACGACGATCGCGGCCCGGACTGGAAACACCACTAATGCAAAACCCCGCCAGCTGGCGGGGTTTGTTTTTACTGCTCGTGGCGCTTAAACACCAGTTCGCCTTTCCCTGACGACGCCTCGTCAAAGAAGTAGCCTTCACTGTTGAAGGCGGTTAGCTGCTCCGGCTTCGTCAGGCGGTTCTGGATAATGTAGCGGCTCATCAGGCCACGCGCTTTCTTGGCGTAGAAGCTGATCACTTTGAACTTACCGTTCTTCTCGTCAAGGAATACCGGCTTGATGATGTCGGCATCCAGTTTTTTCGGCTTCACCGACTTGTAATATTCATCGGACGCCAGGTTAATCACTACGTTATCGCCCTGTGCGTGCAGCGCCGCATTCAGCTTATCGGTGATGATATCGCCCCAGAAATGGTAAAGGTCTTTGCCTTTGGCATTCTCCAGACGAATCCCCATCTCCAGACGGTACGGCTGCATCAGATCCAGCGGGCGCAGTACGCCGTACAGACCCGACAGCATGCGCAGATGCTGCTGGGCAAAATCGAAATCGGCTTCGCTAAAATCTTCCGCCTGCAGGCCGGTATACACGTCGCCTTTAAATGCCAGAATCGCCTGACGAGCGTTGGCAGGGGTGAAATCCGGATGCCATTCATGAAAGCGGGTCGCGTTAAGGTCTGCCAGCTTGTCGCTGATGCTCATCAGCGAGGCGATTTGCGGCGCAGAGAGCTTACGCGCTTCGCGGATCAGCTGTTGCGAATAGTCCAGCAGTTCAGGCTGGGTATAGCGTTCGGTGGCGAGCGGGCTCTGGTAGTCGAGCGTTTTTGCAGGTGAAATCAGAATCAGCATATCCAGTCCTTGCAGGAAATTTAGAGCGACTTTAGCAAAAAATCGCCCCGAATTGATCGATAGCTGTTATTGCCGCGGCAAATCATCCCACGTGCCGGGGGCAAGCTGCGCCTTGATATCGGGATAGCGGGCGGGATCAAAGACCGGCGGAACGCCGAGTTTGCGCTGACGCAGATAGTCTCTGGCAATCAGGGTCACCACGGGCGAGAGCAGCAGGATTGCCGTGAGGTTAGTGATCGCCATTAGCGCCATAATGATATCGGCCAGCTGCCAGACCAGCGGCATACTGAGCAGGGAGCCTGCAATCACCATCAGGATGACCCCCAGGCGCAGGGTTCCGATTGCGGCGCGGGAGTCGAGTTTCAGGAAAATAAGGTTATTTTCGGCGTAAAGGTAATTCACCACTATCGAACTGAAGGCAAACAAGATCAGGATGAGCGAGACAAATCCGGCTCCCCAGCCGCCGGTCAGGTTGACCAGCGCCTGCTGGAGAAGCTGTATCCCGACGGTGCCCGACGCGTGCGGTACGGGGCCTGCCAGCAGCAAAATCATGGCGCTGGCGGAACAGATAATAATGGTATCGGTAAAGACGCCAATCATCTGCACAATGCCTTGTGCGGCCGGGTGCGGCGGCCAGGAAGAGGCGGCGGCGGCCGCGTTGGGGGTTGACCCCATACCGGCTTCATTGGAGAACATGCCCCGTTGAAAACCCGCCATCAGCGCCTGGCTGAAGGTGTAGCCCAGCGCCCCGGAGGCCACTTCGCGCCAGCCAAAGGCGCTTTTGACGATGGTGGCAATCACGCCCGGCACCTGGTCGAGATGCAGTGCGGCAACGAACAGGCTCGCGGCAACCCAGAGCAGCGCCATAATGGGCACCAGCCACTGCATCAGGCGAGCGATGCCCTTGAGACCGACCGAGATGGTAAGCAGAACGACGAGGGCTAAAGCGAGACCCGCGATCCACTCGGGGCAGGAGAAGGCATAGCGCAGGGCGTTGGCAACCGAGTTCGCCTGGACGGTATTAAAAATAAGACCGTACGCGAGCAGTAAAAAAACCGAGAACAGGACGCCCATCCAGCGCATCCCTAAGCCACGCGCCATGTACCAGGCAGGACCACCGCGAAACTGGCCGTGTTTATCTTTCTCTTTGTAGAGTTGTGCAAGCGAACTTTCGGCAAAGGAGGTAGCCATCCCGAGTAGCGCCGTCACCCACATCCAGAAGACCGCGCCCGGCCCACCGGCGCTGATGGCCAGCGCAACGCCCGCCAGATTTCCGCTGCCGAGGCGAGCCGCGAGGCTGGTACAGAGCGCCTGGAATGACGTTAATCCGCCCGGCTGAGGCGTGACGCTGTTTTTCAGACTTCTGCCAAACTTGCGAATATAGCGAAACTGGATAAACCCACTGCGTAGCGTAAACCAAATCCCTGCTCCCAGAAGCAGGTATATCATTATCGAACCCCAGAGGACTTCGTTAATAAAGAAAAAGAAATCAGGCATTAACGTCCCTCTTGTTGATGCCAATGTGAATATGTAAGCGCTACCACTGATTGGGCATGCTGTTGCTTAGCAGCCTGTTAATATTTCCAGTTTATCATACTCTGCCTAAGCGCACTGTCTGCGGTTGCGCTACCCCTCCGTCGTGTTATCATCAGGGCAGACCGGTTACATCCCCCTAACAAGTAAACCTGTCATTTTTCCGCTGCAGGCATGCTGTCGGTAGCGTGAATTATCCAGGGCACGTTAAAAGAGAAACACTATCATGACGGATAAATTGACCTCCCTTCGTCAGTTCACCACTGTCGTAGCTGACACCGGAGATATCGCGGCAATGAAGCTTTACCAGCCGCAGGATGCCACAACCAACCCTTCTCTGATCCTTAACGCCGCACAGATCCCTGAGTATCGCAAACTGATTGACGACGCAGTGACCTGGGCGAAAGCGCAGAGCAATGACCGCGCGCAGCAGGTTGTGGATGCCACTGACAAACTGGCAGTGAACATCGGTCTGGAGATCCTGAAACTGGTTCCTGGCCGTATCTCTACCGAAGTGGATGCGCGTCTCTCCTACGACACCGAAGCGTCTATCGCCAAAGCGAAACGTCTGATCAAAATGTACAACGACGCGGGCATCAGTAACGACCGTATCCTGATCAAACTGGCTTCTACCTGGCAGGGTATTCGCGCGGCAGAGCAGCTGGAAAAAGACGGTATCAACTGTAACCTGACCCTGCTGTTCTCCTTCGCGCAGGCGCGTGCTTGTGCAGAAGCCGGCGTATACCTGATTTCTCCGTTCGTAGGCCGTATTCTGGACTGGTACAAAGCCAACACCGATAAGAAAGAGTACGCACCGGCTGAAGATCCAGGCGTGATTTCTGTGACTGAAATCTACGAATACTACAAACAGCATGGCTATGAGACTGTGGTTATGGGCGCAAGCTTCCGTAACGTCGGTGAAATCATCGAGCTGGCTGGCTGTGACCGCCTGACCATCGCGCCTGCGCTGCTGAAAGAGCTGGCAGAAAGCGAAGGTACCCTGGAGCGTAAACTGTCCTACACCGGTGAAGTGAAAGCACGCCCAGAGCGCATCACTGAATCCGAGTTCCTGTGGCAGCACAACCAGGATCCAATGGCGGTAGACAAGCTGGCGGACGGTATCCGTAAGTTTGCTGTTGACCAGGGCAAACTGGAAAAAATGATCGGCGACCTGCTGTAATCATTCTGCGTGACCGGGCTCCCGGTCACGCGACTTCTTTCGTCCCCTGTCTGAATCCCCTCTCTGCGTGTATCATTCCCTTTAATCAGTACTCTTTGAATGGAATGGATATGAATACCTTACGCATCGGCTTAGTGTCGATTTCTGACCGCGCCTCCAGCGGTGTTTACCAGGATAAAGGCATCCCCGCTCTGGAAGCGTGGCTGGCCAGTGCACTGACTACCCCGTTTGAGATCCAGACTCGCCTGATTCCCGACGAACAGCCGATCATCGAGCAGACCCTGTGTGAGCTGGTGGATGAGATGAGTTGTCACCTGGTGTTAACCACCGGCGGAACCGGCCCCGCGCGCCGCGACGTGACGCCGGACGCGACGCTGGCGATTGCCGATCGTGAAATGCCTGGCTTCGGCGAACAGATGCGCCAGATCAGTCTACACTTTGTTCCGACGGCCATTCTTTCCCGCCAGGTGGGGGTGATCCGCAAGCAGGCGTTGATCCTGAACCTGCCGGGCCAGCCGAAGTCGATCAAAGAGACCCTGGAAGGGCTTAAAGCGGAAGACGGCAGCGTCATCGTTCACGGCATCTTTGCAAGTGTACCGTATTGTATACAGCTGCTTGACGGCCCGTATGTCGAAACCGATGAGAAAGTGGTAGCAGCTTTTCGTCCTAAAAACGCGCGTCGCGAAACAATCTCCTGAAATTAATCAATATGTGACATAAGCTGAAGCGGCGATAGCGTGGTAACGGTTTTACGGTATAGTAATTTTTTCTTTACGATTGCTGTAAAAATAAATCCACAATACACGCATAATGGTTCGCTATGTCACATAACACCCGACCTCTGAATCGACAGGATTACAAAACCCTCACGCTCGCGGCCTTAGGCGGCGCGCTGGAGTTTTACGATTTCATTATCTTCGTCTTCTTCGCCGCCGTGGTGGGGGAGCTCTTCTTCCCGGCAGATATACCGGAGTGGCTGCGTCAGGTGCAAACCTTCGGCATTTTTGCCGCCGGGTATCTGGCGCGTCCGCTGGGCGGCATTATCATGGCCCACTTTGGCGATCTGGTCGGCCGTAAGAAGATGTTTACCCTAAGCATCCTGCTGATGGCGGTACCCACGCTGGCAATTGGTCTGTTGCCTACCTATGCCTCGATGGGCATTCTCGCGCCGTTGCTGCTGTTACTGATGCGCGTGCTTCAGGGCGCGGCAATTGGCGGTGAAGTGCCGGGCGCGTGGGTGTTTGTCGCGGAGCATGTTCCGGCGCGCCGCATTGGTATCGCCTGTGGAACCTTAACGGCGGGGCTGACGGTCGGGATCCTGCTCGGCTCGGTGGTCGCAACCATTGTGAATACCAGCATGACGCAGCAGGCTGTGCACGACTGGGGGTGGCGTATTCCGTTCCTGCTGGGCGGGGCATTTGGTCTGGTCGCGATGTACCTGCGCCGCTGGCTGCAGGAGACCCCCATTTTCCTCGAAATGCAGCAGCGCAAAGCGCTGGCGCAGGAGCTGCCGGTGAAGGCGGTCGTGGTACGCCATAAAAAAGCGGTGGTGGTATCGATGCTGCTCACCTGGCTGCTCTCGGCGGGCATTGTGGTAGTGATATTGATGTCCCCAGTCTGGCTGCAAAAGCAATACGGTTTCGCCCCTGCCGTGACGCTACAGGCAAACAGTATCGCGACAATCATGCTCTGCTTTGGCTGTCTGGCCGCCGGGCTGGCGGCGGATCGTTTCGGTGCCAGCGTCACCTTTATTGTCGGCAGCCTGTTACTGGCCGCTTCAAGCTGGGCGTTTTACCATCTGGCAGGCAGCCATCCTGAACAGTTGTTCCTGCTGTACGGCGTGGTAGGGCTGTGCGTGGGCGTTGTCGGGGCGGTACCGTACGTGATGGTGCGCGCGTTCCCGCCAGAGGTTCGCTTCACCGGGATTTCGTTTTCCTACAACGTGTCGTATGCCATTTTCGGTGGGCTGACGCCGATTGCGGTGACGGTCCTGATGGGCGTGTCTCCCATGGCTCCGGCCTGGTACGTGCTGGCGCTGTCGGTGATGGGGCTGGGATTAGGGATTTGGCTGGGGCAGAAGAAGGGATGTCGTGCCCGCGAGGCGGACACGACAGAAGGATCAGTGTTTTTCACCAATCGGTAGCACGGTGCGGTCAAACTGCTCGTTCAGCACTTCACTCATTGCAAGGTAGATAGCGCTCGCGCCGCAAACCAGACCAATCCAGCCTGCAACATGAACGATGCCTTCGTTATCCACGAGGTGACCGATTGCCAGCAGGGCGAACAGGACGGTCAGGCTCAGGAAGACGAACTGCAGCATGCGGTTGCCTTTCAGGGTACCGAAGAACATGAACAGGGTGAAGATGCCCCACAGGCCCAGATAAACGCCCAGGAAGTGGGCGTTTGCCGCGTCTGCCATACCCATTTTAGGCAGCAGCAGAATGGCAACCAGGGTCAGCCAGAAAGAACCGTAAGAGGTGAAGGCGGTTAAGCCGAAGGTATTGCCTTTTTTATATTCCAGCAGGCCCGCGAAAATTTGCGCGATACCGCCGTAAAAAATGCCCATCGCCAGGATGATGCCATCCATCGGGAACATCCCGATATTGTGCAGGTTCAGCAGAATAGTGGTCATGCCAAAACCCATCAGGCCCAGCGGAGCCGGATTAGCCAACTTAGTGTTGCCCATAAGTCCTCAAAAAAATCATCATTAATATGGTGAAATGGTTAAACCCGCGTCAGTTCTCCCTGACGGGGCGCGGCATCATAATGGGCGCAATCGATGGCGTCTATGATCTCATCAGGGTGAAATTAAAATTTTTTTTATCATTCCCCCTTGATGGATGCCGTCGCGACCCCATCTTGTAGTCAACCGCAGTGTGTGGACCTGAAAAAAAATCAAATCTGGGCAGTTGAAAAAGCACGTTCTGCCCTTATTACAGGTACACAACCACATGTTGACTGAATTTTTAGTGGAGACGTTTAGATGGGTAAAATTATTGGTATCGACCTGGGTACAACCAACTCTTGTGTAGCGATTATGGATGGCACTACTGCACGCGTGCTGGAGAACGCCGAGGGCGATCGCACCACGCCTTCTATCATTGCTTATACCCAGGATGGTGAAACTCTGGTTGGTCAGCCGGCTAAACGTCAGGCAGTGACAAACCCGCAAAACACCCTGTTTGCGATTAAACGCCTGATCGGTCGCCGCTTCCAGGACGAAGAAGTTCAGCGTGACGTTTCCATCATGCCTTACAAAATCATCGCAGCAGATAACGGCGATGCATGGCTTGATGTGAAAGGCACCAAAACGGCACCACCGCAGATCTCTGCTGAAGTGCTGAAAAAAATGAAGAAAACCGCTGAAGATTACCTGGGTGAGCCGGTAACTGAAGCTGTTATCACCGTTCCTGCCTACTTCAACGATGCTCAGCGTCAGGCAACCAAAGATGCTGGCCGTATCGCAGGTCTGGAAGTAAAACGTATCATCAACGAACCAACCGCGGCTGCACTGGCTTACGGTCTGGATAAAGAAGTTGGCAACCGTACTATCGCGGTTTACGACCTGGGTGGTGGTACCTTCGATATCTCTATTATCGAAATCGACGAAGTTGACGGCGAAAAAACTTTCGAAGTTCTGGCAACCAACGGTGATACCCACCTGGGTGGTGAAGACTTCGATACCCGTCTGATCAACTACCTCGTTGACGAGTTCAAGAAAGATCAGGGCATTGACCTGCGTAACGACCCGCTGGCTATGCAGCGCCTGAAAGAAGCCGCTGAGAAAGCGAAGATCGAACTGTCTTCCGCTCAGCAGACCGACGTGAACCTGCCGTACATCACCGCAGACGCGACCGGTCCTAAACACATGAACATCAAAGTGACCCGTGCGAAACTGGAAAGCCTGGTAGAAGACCTGGTGAACCGTTCTATCGAGCCGCTGAAAGTTGCTCTGCAGGACGCTGGCCTGTCCGTGTCTGATATCAACGACGTTATCCTCGTTGGTGGCCAGACCCGTATGCCAATGGTGCAGAAGAAAGTGGCTGAGTTCTTTGGTAAAGAGCCACGTAAAGACGTTAACCCAGACGAAGCGGTGGCAATTGGTGCTGCGGTTCAGGGTGGCGTACTGACCGGTGAAGTGAAAGACGTACTGCTGCTGGACGTTACCCCGCTGTCTCTGGGTATCGAAACCATGGGCGGTGTGATGACTGCGCTCATCAACAAAAACACCACCATCCCAACCAAGCACAGCCAGGTGTTCTCTACCGCTGAAGACAACCAGTCTGCGGTAACCATCCATGTGCTGCAGGGTGAGCGTAAGCGTGCGGCGGATAACAAATCTCTGGGTCAGTTCAACCTGGACGGTATTAACCCGGCACCGCGCGGCATGCCGCAGATCGAAGTCACCTTCGACATCGATGCTGACGGTATCCTGCACGTGTCTGCGAAAGACAAAAACAGCGGTAAAGAGCAGAAGATCACCATCAAGGCATCTTCTGGCCTGAACGAAGCAGAAATCGAAAAAATGGTTCGCGATGCCGAAGCTAACGCTGAATCCGACCGTAAGTTCGAAGAGCTGGTTCAGACCCGTAACCAGGGTGACCATCTGCTGCACAGCACCCGTAAGCAGGTTGAAGAAGCCGGCGATAAGCTGCCAGCGGAAGACAAAACTGCTATCGAAACTGCACTGAGCGCGCTGGAAACGTCTCTGAAAGGCGAAGACAAAGCGGACATCGAAGCGAAGATGCAGGAGCTGGCACAGGCTTCCCAGAAGCTGATGGAAATCGCTCAGCAGCAGCACGCTCAACAGCAGGCGGGCGCTGACGCTTCTGCGAACAACGCGAAAGACGACGACGTTGTCGACGCTGAGTTCGAAGAAGTTAAAGACAAAAAATAATCGCCCTGATGCAGGGTAATTAATCGGCACGGGCGTAGGAGAACTCTCCACGCCCGTGCTCGCATGTTAAGGGGCTTAAAAAAACCAATGGCAAAGCAAGACTATTACGAGATTTTAGGCGTTCCGAAAACTGCGGAAGAGCGTGAAATCAAAAAGGCGTATAAGCGCCTGGCCATGAAATTCCACCCGGACCGTAATCAGGGTGACAAAGAGGCTGAAGCCAAATTTAAAGAGATCAAAGAAGCCTATGAAGTCCTGACCGATGCACAAAAACGTGCGGCCTATGACCAGTACGGTCACGCAGCCTTTGAACAGGGCGGCATGGGCGGCGGTGGATTCGGTGGCGGCGGCTTTGGCGGCGGCGCTGACTTCAGCGATATCTTTGGCGATGTGTTTGGCGACATCTTCGGCGGCGGTCGTGGTCGTCAGCGCGCGGCGCGCGGCGCGGATCTGCGCTACAACATGGATCTGACGCTGGAAGAGGCCGTTCGCGGCGTCACCAAAGAGATCCGTATTCCGACGCTGGAAGAGTGTGACGTCTGCCACGGCAGCGGCGCGAAAGCGGGTACGCAGCCGCAGACCTGTCCAACCTGTCACGGCTCCGGCCAGGTGCAGATGCGTCAGGGCTTCTTCGCGGTACAGCAGGCCTGTCCGCACTGTCACGGTCGCGGTACGCTGATTAAAGATCCGTGCACCAAGTGCCACGGCCACGGTCGCGTTGAGAAAACCAAGACCCTGTCCGTTAAGATCCCAGCTGGCGTCGATACGGGCGACCGCATTCGTCTGGCGGGCGAAGGTGAAGCAGGTGAACACGGCGCACCGGCAGGCGATCTGTACGTTCAGGTGCAGGTTAAACAGCACGCGATTTTCGAGCGTGAAGGGAATAACCTGTACTGTGAAGTGCCGATCAACTTCGCGATGGCGGCACTTGGTGGCGAAATTGAAGTACCGACGCTGGATGGTCGCGTCAATCTGAAGATCCCGGGCGAGACCCAGACCGGTAAGCTGTTCCGCATGCGCGGTAAAGGCGTTAAATCCGTTCGTGGTGGTGCGCAGGGCGACCTGCTTTGCCGCGTCGTCGTGGAAACGCCGGTTGGCCTGAACGACAAGCAGAAACAGCTGCTGAAAGAGTTGCAGGAGAGTTTCGGTGGCCCGACGGGTGAGAAAAATAGCCCGCGCTCCAAAAGCTTCTTCGATGGTGTCAAAAAATTCTTCGATGATTTGACCCGCTAATCGACTAGCTGGTTTTCATCCGCAAAAGCCCGGAAGCGATTCCGGGCTTTTTCTTTTTGTCGGTATTGCTCGGTTAAACTGAACCTATACTCAATATTAATCTGTTTTTGCCGAGCTATCTGGCTTGGTATTATGGTTTTATCGAGGTATTGTTGTAAAAGAGAGAACTAAAGTGAAATTACTACACCGTTTCTTTAGCAGTGAGGCATCCGGCGGCGTGATCCTGATTATGGCTGCTGCGGCCGCGATGGTACTGGCCAACGTCGGAATGACCCGCGATCTGTATCATGCTTTTCTGGAAACGCCCGTTGAACTGAAGGTCGGGGCGCTGGAAATCAACAAGAACATGCTGCTGTGGATCAACGATGCGCTGATGGCGGTGTTCTTCCTGCTTGTGGGGCTTGAGGTTAAGCGCGAGCTGGTGCTGGGTTCGCTTGCCAGCCGCCAGCGTGCGGCGTTCCCGGTCATTGCTGCGCTCGGCGGGATGGTGGTGCCGGCGCTGCTCTTTCTGGCGTTCACCTGGCAGGATCCGATCGCACGTCACGGCTGGGCAATCCCGGCTGCGACGGATATCGCTTTTGCGCTCGGGGTGCTGGCCTTGCTGGGAAGCCGCGTGCCGGTAGCCCTGAAAATCTTCCTGATGGCGCTGGCGATTATTGATGACCTTGGCGCCATTGTGATTATCGCGCTGTTCTACACCAGCGATCTGTCGATCCTGTCTCTGAGCGTGGCTGCCGGGGCGATTGCGGTGCTGGCGCTGCTGAACATCTTTAATGTGCGCCGCATCGGTATCTACATCCTCGTGGGGATGGTGCTGTGGACGGCGGTGCTGAAATCAGGCGTGCATGCCACGCTGGCTGGGGTGATCGTCGGCTTCTTCGTGCCGCTGAAGCCGCAGGACGGCAAGTCGCCTGCCAAACAGCTGGAGCATGTGCTGCACCCGTGGGTCGCCTTTATGATCCTGCCGCTGTTTGCGTTTGCCAACGCGGGCGTTTCCCTCGGCGGGGTGACGCTGGACGGGCTAACGTCCGTGCTGCCGCTGGGCATTATTGCCGGGCTGTTTATCGGTAAGCCGCTGGGTATTAGTCTTTTCTGCTGGCTGGCGACGAAACTGAAGCTGGCGTCATTGCCGCACGGCACCACGTTTAAGCAGATTATGGCCGTCGGCGTGCTGTGTGGTATCGGGTTTACGATGTCGATCTTTATCTCGACGCTGGCGTTTGGCGCGCATGCGCCTGAGCTGATCGTCTGGGCGAAACTCGGCATTCTTATCGGGTCATTACTGGCCGCGGTAATCGGTTATACCTTGCTGAAGGTAAAATTGTCCGGACAGGCCGTCCAGGCATAACGGAACACCGGGAGGAGGCGAGCCTTCTCCCGATACACACTCAGGGAGAGAAGACGCGATGTCTCATTTGAATTACAACCATCTTTACTACTTCTGGCACGTCTATAAACAGGGATCGGTGGTCGGGGCAGCAGAGGCGCTCTACCTGACGCCGCAAACTATCACCGGGCAAATTAAGGCGCTGGAAGAGCGTTTGCAGGGCAAGCTGTTCAAGCGTAAGGGGCGCGGGATTGAACCCAGCGAACTGGGTGAACTGGTTTTCCGCTACGCGGACAAGATGTTCACCCTGAGCCAGGAGATGCTGGATATCGTTAACTATCGCAAAGAGTCGAACCTGCTCTTTGATGTTGGCGTGGCGGATGCGCTGTCCAAACGGCTGGTGAGCGGCGTGCTGGACGCGGCGGTGGTTGAAGATGAACAAATTCATCTTCGCTGCTTTGAATCCACTCACGAGATGCTGCTGGAACAGCTAAGCCAGCACAAGCTGGACATGATTATCTCGGACTGCCCGATTGACTCGACGCAGCAGGAAGGCTTGTTCTCGGTGAAGATTGGTGAATGCGGCGTGAGCTTCTGGTGCATTAATCCGCCGCCGGAGAAACCCTTCCCGGCCTGCCTGGAAGAGCGTCGCCTGCTGGTGCCGGGAAGACGTTCCATGCTCGGACGCAAGCTGCTGAACTGGTTTAATTCCCAGGGGCTGAAGGTGGAAATCCTCGGTGAGTTTGACGATGCGGCGCTGATGAAAGCCTTTGGTGAAGCGCATAACGCCATCTTTGTTGCGCCGACGCTCTACGCGCACGATCTCTATTCGGATGACAAGATTACGGAGATAGGCAGAGTGGATAACGTGATGGAGGAGTATCACGCCATATTTGCCGAAAGAATGATTCAGCACCCCGCGGTACAGCGAATCTGTAACCGTGACTACTCGGCGCTGTTTACGCCACCGGCAATCTGAAGACATAAAAAAACCCGCGTTAAGCGGGTTCTTTTAAAACAAGCAACAACAAGCGGCGATTAAGCCAGTTTGTTGATCTGCGCGGTCAGGTTTGCTTTATGACGCGCTGCTTTGTTTTTGTGGATCAGACCTTTAGCAGCCTGACGATCCACGATTGGTTGCATTTCGTTAAATGCGTTCTGCGCAGCAGCTTTGTCGCCAGCTTCGATAGCTGCGTATACTTTCTTGATGAAGGTACGCATCATAGAGCGACGGCTTGCGTTGTGCTTACGAGCCTTCTCAGACTGTACGGCACGTTTCTTAGCTGATTTGATATTAGCCAAGGTCCAACTCCCAAATATGATCTATGTGGACAATTCAAAGGCCGAGGAATATGCCCTCTATACCTTCTTTTGTCAATGGATTTGTGCAAATAAGCGCCGTTAATGTGGCGACGCTACGTTACGTAGTGATGGCGCAGGATTCTACCAGCTTGTTGTTCGTGAATACAGCTTTTCGGCATAAAAATCGCAGTTCGCGAGCAGATTTTTTCGCTGCGAAAGGTCAGCCTGATGAAATCATTACGGCTTTCTGTTTTGCACGAACAATCGCCGGTTAACCTTAACCGCTGTACAAGGTATACTTTGGCGATTTTCACTGTTTTGAGCCAGACATGAAGCTGATACGCGGCATACATAATCTCAGCAGAGCCCCGCACGGGTGCGTGCTGACCATTGGTAATTTCGACGGCGTGCATCGTGGTCATCAGGCGCTGTTGCAGGGATTGCGTAAAGAAGGGGAGGCCCGCGGTCTGCCCGTTGTAGTGATGATTTTCGAACCGCAGCCGCTGGAGCTGTTCGCGGGCGATAAATCTCCCGCCCGTCTTACACGCCTGCGCGAGAAGTTGCGCTATCTGGCTGAGTCCGGCGTGGACTACGTATTGTGCGTACGTTTCGATCGCCGCTTTGCCGCGCTGACAGCACAAAATTTCGTCAGCGACCTGCTGGTTAAGCGTCTTGGCGTGCAGTTTCTTGCCGTGGGCGATGATTTCCGCTTTGGCGCTGGTCGTCAGGGCGATTTCTTGCTATTACAGAAGGCTGGTCTGGAGTACGGTTTTGACGTCACCAGCGCGATGACTTTCTGTGAAGGCGGCGTGCGCGTCAGCAGCACGGCGGTACGCCGGGCACTGGCCGATGACGAACTGGATACGGCAGAAACCCTGCTGGGGCATCCGTTCACCATCTCTGGCCGCGTGGTCCATGGCGATGCGCTGGGCCGCACGATAGGTTTCCCGACGGCGAATATACCGCTGCGTCGTCAGGTTTCCCCGGTTAAAGGGGTCTATGCGGTAGAAGTGGCAGGACTGGGCGATAAGCCGTTCTACGGCGTCGCCAATATTGGCACGCGTCCGACCGTCGCCGGTGTGCGTCAACAGCTAGAAGTGCACCTGCTGGACGTTGTAATGGACCTGTATGGTCGCCATATAGATGTAATACTGCGTAAAAAAATACGCAATGAGCAGCGATTTGGTTCGCTGGATGAACTCAAAGCGCAAATTGCGCGAGATGAATTGACGGCCCGCGAGTTTTTTGGGCTTTAGAACCGGCTTAACTGCCTACGTGATAAATACGGAACCGAGAATCTGATGAGTGACTATAAATCAACCCTGAATTTGCCGGAAACAGGGTTCCCGATGCGCGGCGATCTCGCCAAGCGCGAACCGGGAATGCTGGCGCGTTGGACTGATGATGACCTGTACGGCATCATTCGTGCAGCCAAAAAAGGCAAAAGAACCTTCATTCTGCATGATGGCCCTCCCTATGCGAATGGCAGCATTCATATTGGTCACTCGGTTAACAAGATTCTGAAAGACATTATCGTGAAGTCCAAAGGACTCGCGGGCTATGACTCGCCTTACGTTCCGGGCTGGGACTGCCACGGTCTGCCAATCGAGCTGAAAGTCGAACAAGAGTTCGGCAAGCCAGGTGAGAAGTTCACCGCCGCTGAGTTCCGTGCGAAGTGCCGCGAATACGCAGCCACGCAGGTTGACGGTCAGCGTGCTGACTTCATCCGTCTGGGTGTACTGGGCGACTGGTCGCACCCGTACCTGACCATGGACTTCAAAACGGAAGCCAACATTATCCGTGCGCTGGGCAAAATCATCGGTAATGGCCACCTGCACAAAGGCGCTAAGCCGGTGCACTGGTGCGTGGACTGCCGTTCTGCGCTGGCAGAAGCTGAAGTGGAGTATTACGACAAAACCTCTCCGTCTATCGACGTGGCCTTCCACGCGGTGGATCAGGATGCGGTAAAAGCCAAATTTGGCGTCGCCTCGGTAAACGGCCCGATCTCTCTGGTGATTTGGACCACCACCCCGTGGACCCTGCCAGCCAACCGTGCGATCTCCCTGTCCGGTGAGTTCGAATACGCGCTGGTGCAGATTGACGGTCAGGCGGTTATCCTGGCGAAAGATCTGGTTGAGAGCGTGCTGAAGCGCGCGCATATCACTGACTACACCGTGCTGGGTACCGTGAAAGGTGACGCCCTGGAGCTGATGCGCTTCAAACACCCGTTCCTGGACTTCGACGTTCCGGCGATCCTCGGCGACCACGTGACGCTGGAAGCGGGTACCGGTGCGGTACATACCGCCGGTGGCCACGGTCCTGACGACTACAACATCAGCCTGAAGTACGGTCTGGAAATCGCTAACCCGGTTGGTCCGGATGGTTCTTACCTGCCTGGCACCTACCCGGCGCTGGACGGTATCAACGTCTTCAAAGCGAACGACATTATCGTCGACATGCTGCGTACCAGCGGCGCGCTGCTGCACGTTGAAAAAATGCAGCACAGCTATCCGTGCTGCTGGCGTCACAAGACCCCGATCATCTTCCGTGCGACCCCGCAGTGGTTCGTGAGCATGGATCAGAAGGGCCTGCGCGAGCAGTCTCTGAAAGAGATCAAAGGCGTGCAGTGGATCCCGGACTGGGGCCAGGCGCGTATCGAATCCATGGTGGCTAACCGTCCTGACTGGTGTATCTCCCGTCAGCGTACCTGGGGCGTGCCGATGTCGCTGTTCGTGCATAAAGAGACGCATGAGCTGCATCCGAACACCCTGGAACTGATGGAAGAAGTGGCGAAGCGCGTCGAAGTTGACGGCATTCAGGCGTGGTGGGATCTCGACGCCCGCGACATCCTGGGCGCTGATGCGGATAACTACGAGAAAGTGCCGGATACCCTGGACGTGTGGTTCGATTCCGGGTCTACCCACTCCTCCGTGGTTGACGTGCGTCCGGAGTTTGCCGGTCACGCTGCCGATATGTATCTGGAAGGGTCTGACCAACACCGCGGCTGGTTCATGTCATCTCTGATGATCTCTACCGCCATGAAGGGTAAAGCGCCTTACCGTCAGGTACTGACTCACGGCTTCACCGTGGATGGTCAGGGCCGTAAGATGTCCAAATCTATCGGTAACACCGTTTCTCCGCAGGATGTGATGAACAAACTGGGCGCAGACATTCTGCGTCTGTGGGTGGCGTCGACCGACTACACCGGCGAAATGGCGGTGTCTGACGAGATCCTGAAACGCGCTGCCGACAGCTATCGTCGTATCCGTAACACCGCGCGCTTCCTGCTGGCGAACCTGAACGGGTTCGATCCGGCAAAAGACATGGTGAAACCGGAAGAGATGGTCGTTCTGGACCGCTGGGCGGTAGGCTGCGCGAAAGCGGCGCAGGAAGATATCCTGAAGGCCTACGAGTCTTATGACTTCCACGAAGTGGTGCAGCGCCTGATGCGCTTCTGCTCCATCGAGATGGGCTCGTTCTACCTCGACATCATCAAAGACCGCCAGTACACCGCGAAAGCGGACAGCGTGGCGCGTCGTAGCTGCCAGACCGCACTGTTCCATATCGCAGAAGCGCTGGTACGCTGGATGGCGCCGATCATGTCCTTCACCGCAGATGAAATCTGGGGTTATCTGCCGGGCGACCGCGAGAAGTATGTCTTCACGGGCGAGTGGTACGAAGGTCTGTTCGATCTCTCCAGCACCGAAGCAATGAACGATGCCTTCTGGGACGAGCTGCTGAAAGTACGTGGCGAAGTGAACAAGGTTATCGAGCAGGCGCGTGCTGATAAGAAAGTCGGCGGCTCTCTGGAAGCGGCAGTAACCCTGTACGCGGAGCCAGAGCTGGCGGCGAAGCTGACGGCGCTGGGCGATGAATTACGATTTGTCCTGTTGACCTCCGGTGCGAAAGTTGCGGATTATGCCGAGGCTTCTGCTGATGCTCAGCAGAGCGAACTGCTCAAAGGACTGAAAGTCGCGCTGAGCAAAGCCGACGGTGAGAAATGCCCGCGTTGCTGGCATTACACCACCGATGTCGGTCAGGTGGCGGAACACGCAGACATCTGCGGACGCTGTGTAAGCAACGTCGCCGGTGACGGCGAAAAACGTAAGTTTGCCTGATGAGTAAAACTCTCTGTTCAACAGGACTGCGCTGGCTGTGGCTGGTTGTGGTGGTGCTGATTATTGATCTGGGCAGCAAGTTCCTGATCCTCCAGAATTTTGCTCTGGGGGAGACGATCCCGCTGTTCCCGTCGCTTAACCTGCACTACGCGCGCAACTACGGTGCGGCGTTCAGTTTCCTTGCCGACAGCGGTGGCTGGCAGCGCTGGTTCTTCGCGGGTATCGCTCTTGGTATCTGCGTGATCCTGGCGGTGCTGATGTACCGCTCGAAGGCAACGCAAAAGCTGAATAACATCGCCTACGCGCTGATCATTGGCGGCGCGCTGGGCAACCTGTTTGATCGCCTGTGGCACGGCTTTGTGGTCGATATGATCGACTTCTACGTCGGCGACTGGCACTTCGCGACCTTTAACCTCGCTGATAGCGCCATTTGCATCGGTGCGGCGTTAATCGTGCTGGAAGGCTTCTTGCCTAAACCCGCTGCGAAAGAGCAGGCGTAAGCATCAATGCCGGGTGGCGCTACGCTTACCCGGCCTACAGAATTTGTGGCTTCCCGTAGGCCCGGTAAGCGTAGCGCCACCGGGCAACAGGTGACCCAAAACAAGCGAGCAATTTGCATGTCTAAATCCGTACAGAGCAACAGCGCGGTTCTCGTTCACTTCACGCTGAAGCTGGATGATGGTTCAACGGCTGAGTCCACCCGCAATAACGGCAAACCGGCCCTGTTTCGTCTTGGCGATACCTCCCTGTCTGAAGGTCTTGAGCAGCAGCTTCTGGGCCTGAAAGAGGGCGAGAAAAAAGCCTTTTCGCTGGAGCCGGATGCGGCATTTGGCGTGCCAAGCCCGGACCTGATCCAGTATTTCTCGCGCCGCGAGTTTATGGACGCAGGTGAACCGGAAATCGGCGCGATTATGCTCTTTACCGCTATGGACGGCAGCGAAATGCCTGGCGTGATCCGCGAAATCAACGGCGACTCGATTACCGTTGACTTCAACCATCCGCTTGCCGGGCGTACCGTTCATTTTGATGTTGAAGTGCTGGAAATCGATCCGGCACTGGAGGCCTGAAATGCAGATCCTGTTGGCTAACCCGCGCGGCTTCTGCGCCGGTGTAGACCGCGCTATCAGCATTGTTGAAAACGCGCTGGAGATTTACGGCGCGCCGATTTATGTACGTCACGAAGTGGTGCATAACCGCTACGTGGTCGACAGCCTGCGCGAACGCGGTGCCATCTTTATCGAGCAGATCAGCGAAGTGCCGGACGGTGCGATCCTGATTTTCTCCGCGCACGGCGTCTCTCAGGCGGTCCGTAACGAAGCCAAAAGCCGCGATCTGACCGTCTTCGATGCCACCTGCCCATTGGTGACCAAGGTGCATATGGAAGTGGCGCGCGCCAGCCGCCGTGGTGAAGAGTCGATCCTGATTGGCCATGCTGGCCACCCGGAAGTCGAGGGCACCATGGGCCAGTACAGCAACCCTGAAGGGGGAATGTACCTGGTGGAGTCGCCTGAAGATGTCTTCACGCTGAACGTGAAAAACGAAGCGCGCCTGTCGTTTATGACCCAGACGACGCTCTCCGTCGACGATACCTCAGACGTGATTGATGCCCTGCGTCAGCGCTTCCCGAAAATCGTCGGGCCGCGCAAGGACGACATCTGCTACGCCACCACCAATCGTCAGGAAGCGGTGCGCGCACTGGCTGAACAGGCGGACGTGGTGCTGGTGGTCGGCTCTAAGAACTCCTCCAACTCTAACCGTCTGGCTGAACTGGCACAGCGAATGGGGAAGGCGGCGTTCCTGATCGACGATGCCACGGATATTCAGGAAGTGTGGGTTAAAGACGCGGCCTGCGTAGGCGTGACGGCCGGGGCATCCGCGCCCGATATTCTGGTACAAAACGTCATTTCCCGTCTGCAGGAGCTGGGCGGCGGCGAAGCGGTGCCGCTGGAAGGACGCGAAGAGAATATTGTTTTCGAAGTGCCGAAAGAGCTGAGAATCGACGCCCGCGAAGTCGAATAGTCCCTTTTCTGATGAAAGGCCAGCACCTCCTGTGCTGGCCTTTTTTTTACCCGTTACTTTATCGTGACGACAAAATCATGTCTTTTACTGATATTTAAGTCGGTTTCACGTTAAATTCTAATTATCGGTGTTTTCAGTTGGCAGTGCTCAGAAAGGCTGGTTAATCTGAAAACGGTTTACATCATTTTAACGTAAGAGAATAACTATGCATGATGCACAGATCCGTGTCGCCATTGCGGGCGCGGGTGGACGTATGGGCCGTCAGCTTATTCAGGCGGCACTTCAGATGGATGGCGTAGCACTTGGCGCGGCGCTGGAGCGTGACGGTTCATCACTTCTGGGGACCGATGCTGGCGAGCTGGCGGGCGCGGGAAAGACCGGCGTAACCGTACAAAGCAGCCTGGACGCGGTTAAAGATGACTTCGATGTGTTCATCGATTTTACCCGTCCTGAAGGGACGCTCGCGCATCTGGCGTTTTGCCGCCAGCACGGCAAGGGGATGGTGATCGGCACCACCGGTTTTGACGATGCGGGCAAGCAGGCTATCCAGGATGCATCCAAAGAGATTGCGATTGTCTTCGCCGCAAACTTTAGCGTGGGCGTTAACGTCATGCTGAAGCTGCTGGAGAAGGCGGCGAAGGTGATGGGCAACTACACCGATATTGAGATTGTCGAGGCTCACCACCGCTATAAGGTTGATGCACCATCAGGCACGGCGCTGGCAATGGGCGAAGCGATTGCTCATGCACTTGATAAAGATTTAAAAGACTGCGCGGTCTATGCCCGCGAAGGCCACACCGGGGAGCGCGTGCCGGGCACCATTGGTTTCGCAACCGTCCGGGCGGGTGACATCGTCGGCGAACATACCGCGATGTTCGCCGATATTGGCGAGCGCGTCGAGATTACGCATAAAGCGTCCAGCCGAATGACGTTTGCCAATGGTGCCGTTCGATCCGCCTTGTGGCTGAAAGAGAAGAAAAATGGTCTTTTTGATATGAGAGATGTGCTTGATCTCAACAATCTGTAAGCATTATTACCCATCGTGATGTGGTTATTGCAGTCGTAATCCTTTGATTGCATAGGGCAATAATTTATTGCCCTTTTATTTTATCTGTTTCGTGCTCATTTCGTTCCTTTGGCCTTGAAAGTATAGCTATTACCCTTAATTCTCGTTACTGAAATGTAAATTTTGACCATTTGGTCCACTTTTTGATGCTGTGCCGACTCATTTTTCATTAAAACCGGTGCGCAAGCGTTTTCCGCAGTGATTTACCTGATCTTTTTGTCGCTTAAGCTCCACTCACCTCGTCAGATACGCAAAAGACTAAACAAAATATCGGTTTTAAGTTGACTTTTACCCACCAAATCTCCAGAATGCCGCCGTTTGCCAAAAATCCGCTGGCAACACATTTGCATTGATCCATGACATGGTTATGAATTAATATGCAAATAAAGTGAGTGAATATTCTCTGGAGGGTGTTTTGATTAAGTCAGCGCTATTGGTTCTGGAAGACGGAACCCAGTTTATCGGTCGGGCCATAGGGGCAACGGGTTCGGCGGTTGGGGAAGTCGTTTTCAATACTTCAATGACCGGTTATCAAGAAATCCTCACTGATCCTTCCTATTCTCGCCAAATCGTTACTCTTACTTATCCTCATATCGGCAATGTCGGCACCAATGCGGCTGACGAAGAATCCTCTCAGGTACATGCGCAAGGCCTTGTCATTCGTGACCTGCCGCTGATTGCCAGCAACTTCCGCAATACCGAAGACCTCTCTTCTTACCTGAAGCGCCATAACATCGTGGCGATTGCCGATATCGATACCCGTAAGTTAACGCGTCTGCTGCGCGAGAAGGGTGCACAGAACGGCTGCATCATCGCGGGTGATAACCTCGATGCGACGCTGGCGCTGGAAAAAGCGAAAGCCTTCCCGGGCCTGAACGGCATGGACCTGGCGAAAGAAGTGACTACCGCAGAAGCCTACAGCTGGACGCAGGGTAGCTGGACGCTGGAAGGCGACCTGCCGGAAGCGAAAAAAGAGAGCGAGCTGCCGTTCCACGTGGTGGCCTACGATTTCGGCGCCAAGCGCAACATCCTGCGCATGCTGGTTGACCGCGGCTGCCGCCTGACGGTAGTGCCAGCACAAACGTCTGCTGAAGACGTACTGAAGATGAATCCGGACGGTATTTTCCTGTCCAACGGCCCTGGCGACCCGGCGCCGTGCGATTACGCCATCGCTGCCATCAAGTCCTTCCTGGAAACCGACATTCCGGTATTCGGCATCTGCCTCGGCCATCAGCTGCTGGCGCTGGCGAGCGGTGCGAACACCGTCAAAATGAAGTTCGGCCACCACGGTGGTAACCACCCGGTGAAAGATATCGATAACAACACGGTGATGATCACCGCGCAGAACCACGGCTTTGCCGTCGATGAGGCCTCAATGCCGGCTAACCTGCGCGTGACCCATAAGTCGCTGTTCGATGGCACCCTGCAGGGGATTCATCGTACCGATAAGCCAGCGTTCAGCTTCCAGGGACACCCGGAAGCCAGCCCGGGCCCACACGACGCCGCGCCGCTGTTCGATCACTTCATCGAACTTATCGAGCAATACCGTAAGACCGCTAAATAATCAGGAGCCGAGAAGACAATGCCAAAACGTACAGACATAAAAAGCATCCTGATCCTTGGCGCTGGCCCGATCGTCATCGGCCAGGCCTGCGAATTCGACTACTCCGGCGCGCAGGCGTGTAAAGCCCTGCGTGAAGAGGGTTACCGCGTCATCCTGGTTAACTCTAACCCGGCTACCATCATGACCGACCCGGAAATGGCAGATGCGACCTACATCGAGCCGATTCACTGGGAAGTGGTGCGTAAAATCATCGAGAAAGAGCGTCCGGACGCGGTGCTGCCAACCATGGGCGGCCAGACGGCGCTGAACTGCGCGCTCGAGCTGGAGCGTCAGGGCGTGCTGGCCGAATTCGGCGTCACCATGATTGGTGCGACCGCCGACGCGATTGATAAAGCCGAAGACCGTCGCCGCTTCGACGTGGCGATGAAGAAAATCGGCCTCGACACCGCGCGCTCCGGTATCGCACACAACATGGAAGAAGCGCTGGCCGTTGCGGCTGACGTGGGCTATCCATGCATCATCCGTCCATCGTTCACCATGGGCGGCACCGGCGGCGGTATCGCTTACAACCGTGAAGAGTTCGAAGAAATTTGCGAACGCGGTCTGGATCTCTCTCCAACCAAAGAGCTGCTGATTGATGAATCGCTGATTGGCTGGAAAGAGTACGAGATGGAAGTGGTGCGTGATAAAAACGACAACTGCATCATCGTCTGCTCCATCGAAAACTTCGATGCGATGGGTATCCACACCGGCGACTCCATCACCGTTGCGCCAGCCCAGACGCTGACCGACAAAGAGTACCAAATCATGCGTAACGCCTCGATGGCGGTACTGCGTGAAATCGGCGTGGAAACCGGTGGTTCAAACGTGCAGTTCTCCGTGAACCCGAAAACCGGCCGCCTGATTGTTATCGAAATGAACCCGCGCGTGTCCCGCTCCTCCGCGCTGGCCTCTAAAGCGACCGGCTTCCCGATTGCGAAAGTGGCGGCGAAACTGGCGGTGGGTTACACCCTCGACGAGCTGATGAACGACATCACCGGTGGCCGCACCCCTGCGTCCTTCGAGCCGTCCATCGACTACGTTGTGACCAAAATTCCTCGCTTCAACTTCGAGAAATTCGCGGGCGCGAACGACCGTCTGACCACCCAGATGAAATCTGTCGGTGAAGTGATGGCGATTGGCCGCACCCAGCAGGAATCCCTGCAGAAAGCGCTGCGCGGCCTGGAAGTGGGCGCGACCGGTTTCGACCCGAAAGTGAGTCTGGACGACCCGGAAGCGCTGACCAAAATCCGCCGCGAGCTGAAAGACGCGGGTGCAGAGCGTATCTGGTACATCGCCGATGCCTTCCGTGCCGGCCTGTCCGTCGACGGCGTGTTCAACCTGACTAACATCGACCGCTGGTTCCTGGTGCAGATTGAAGAGCTGGTGCGTCTGGAAGAGAAAGTGGCCGAGCTGGGCATCAACGGCCTGGATGCTGACTTCCTGCGCGTGCTGAAGCGTAAAGGCTTCGCCGATGCGCGTCTGGCTAAGCTGGCGGGCGTGCGCGAAGCGGAAATCCGCAAGCTGCGTGACCAGTATGACCTGCACCCGGTCTACAAGCGCGTGGACACCTGTGCGGCTGAATTCTCGACCGACACCGCGTACATGTACTCCACCTATGAAGACGAGTGCGAAGCGAACCCGTCCGTCGACCGCGACAAGATTATGGTGCTGGGCGGTGGTCCAAACCGTATCGGCCAGGGCATCGAGTTCGACTACTGTTGCGTACACGCCTCGCTGGCGCTGCGCGAAGACGGTTACGAGACCATCATGGTCAACTGTAACCCGGAAACCGTCTCCACCGACTACGACACCTCCGACCGCCTCTACTTCGAGCCGGTTACCCTGGAAGACGTGCTGGAAATCGTGCGCATCGAGAAGCCAAAAGGCGTTATCGTGCAGTACGGTGGCCAGACTCCGCTGAAGCTGGCGCGCGCGCTGGAAGCGGCAGGCGTACCGGTTATCGGTACCAGCCCGGATGCGATTGACCGTGCGGAAGACCGCGAGCGTTTCCAGCAGGCGGTTGACCGTCTGAAGCTGAAACAGCCGGCGAACGCCACGGTGACGGCCATCGAACAGGCCGTAGAGAAGGCGAAAGAGATTGGCTACCCGCTGGTGGTTCGTCCTTCCTACGTGCTGGGCGGCCGCGCGATGGAAATCGTCTACGACGAAGCCGACCTGCGTCGCTACTTCCAGACGGCGGTGAGCGTCTCCAACGATGCGCCAGTGCTGCTCGACCGCTTCCTCGACGATGCGGTAGAAGTGGACGTTGATGCCATCTGCGACGGCGAAATGGTGCTGATTGGCGGCATTATGGAGCATATCGAGCAGGCGGGCGTGCACTCCGGTGACTCTGCCTGTTCTCTGCCAGCGTACACCCTGAGCCAGGAAATTCAGGATGTGATGCGCCAGCAGGTGCAGAAGTTGGCCTTCGAGCTGCAGGTTCGCGGCCTGATGAACGTCCAGTTCGCGGTGAAAGATAACGAAGTCTACCTGATTGAAGTCAACCCGCGTGCGGCACGTACCGTACCGTTCGTCTCCAAAGCCACCGGTATTCCGCTGGCGAAAGTGGCGGCGCGCGTGATGGCAGGCCAGACGCTGGCACAGCAGGGCGTGACCAAAGAGATCATTCCACCGTACTACTCGGTGAAAGAAGTGGTGCTGCCGTTCAACAAATTCCCGGGCGTTGACCCACTGTTAGGGCCAGAAATGCGCTCAACCGGGGAAGTGATGGGCGTAGGCCGCACCTTCGCAGAAGCGTTCGCGAAGGCGCAGCTGGGCAGTAGCTCAACCATGAGAAAATCGGGCCGTGCGCTGCTCTCCGTTCGCGAAGGCGATAAAGAGCGCGTGGTTGACCTGGCCGCCAAGCTGCTGAAGCAGGGCTTTGAGCTGGACGCGACCCACGGTACGGCGATTGTGCTGGGTGAAGCGGGCATCAACCCGCGTCTGGTGAACAAGGTGCATGAAGGTCGTCCGCACATTCAGGATCGTATCAAGAATGGCGAATACACCTACATCATCAACACCACCGCAGGCCGCCAGGCGATTGAAGACTCCAAGCTGATTCGCCGCAGCGCGCTGCAGTACAAAGTGCACTACGACACCACCCTGAACGGCGGTTTCGCAACAGCCATGGCGCTGAACGCGGATGCCACCGAGAAGGTGATTTCGGTTCAGGAAATGCACGCGCAGATTAGCAAGTAATCTGCGTAGGCCCGGCAAGCGGTAGCGCCGCCGGGCAAATGGCGGGTGGCGCTTCGCTTACCCGCCCTACTTTTTTTCTTTATCCATCTTCAGAACCTTCTGGTTTTTCATCCGCATTCAGTGAGTTAGCCTAAAATCATTAGGTCGATAACGAAATTCAACTGAGAGCAGGGGAAAACACCATGCAAAATAAATTACTGATCGCCACCCTTCTTGCCGCCACTGCAACGTTTACCGTCGCGGGCTGTTCCTCTAACCAGGCAGTGAAAACCACCGATGGCAAAACCATTGTCACCGACGGAAAACCACAGGTCGATGATGATACCGGTCTGGTGTCGTATAAAAATGCGGAAACGGGTCAGACCGAGCAGATCAACCGCGATCAGGTTAAATCAATGGGCGAGCTGGATAACTAATAAAAAAGCCGTGGCGTTTGCCACGGCTTTTAGTCTTTCAGGAACGGTTACCAGCGGTGGTTCAGCAGGATATGACCGCCATAAGCAGCATAGCTGTTTTCACCCCACTCGCCGCTGGCGCGCAGGGACAGCGTGGTGGTGTCGTTCAGGTTACCAGTGACGCCCAGTTCAAGCTGCCCACGATCTTCCGGCGTATCGTTGCTGACGGTCTCGCCATTAAACGCCAGATCGTTTTGACCCGCACCTTTCAGCCAGTTCACGGCAACGTACGGCTGCCAGGCTTTCACATCTTTCTGCTGGAAGTAGCTTGATTTGACGCCCAGACGACCAAACAGACCGTCGTTGTCCAGCGTTGTCACCCGCACGCCGTCGCGATCGGTATGATTTTCCTGATCCAGATAGCTGTAGACGATCTGGGCCTGCGGTTCGATTTTCCAGGTGCGCTCATTCTCTGAATCAACCACCCACGCATGGCCCACTTCGACGGAAGCGGCAAAACCGGTGCTGTCGTAGTCTTCATCGTTGCGATTGCTGGTCACTTTATTGTTGTACCAGCTGTAGGCGGCCCAGGTATCAACGTAGCTGCCCAGGCGCAGCTTCTGATCTTCCTGCCAGGTTGCATACAGGCCGACGTTAAAGCCGTCCACTTTGCCCTGCGCATCACGCACGTTGTGTTTTGCATCAGAGTGGGTTTTCGCCTGACCGGCCCCGAACATGCCGCCCGCACGCAGAATACCGTTATCCATAGGCTTGCTCATAAAGTCGCTGCCTACCTGAAGCACGGTGGTGGTGGTGTCATAGCTGACTTTGTCGCCGCCTGCATTGTTTTCATGGTAGCGACCTTTGACGTACATCCAGGTGTTGAGGTCTTCTTCATTACGGAAGGTGATCTGATCGCGATCGTCACGCTTGTGCAGGAACATGCTCTGCGCGGCAAGGTAGTTGCCTAAGTAAGCGCCAACCTCCGGAGCCATGACTTCAGGACCGCTGTTGCCGCCGTTGTCAGTGTTACCGCCGTTGTCAGTGTTACCGCCGTTGTCGGTGTTACCGCCGTTGTCGGTGTTACCGCCGTTGTCGGTGTTATCACCGTTGTCGGTGTTATCGCCATCATCGGTATTATCCGACGGTTCATCGGAAGGCGTGGCCTTTGACTCCAGGTACCAGTTGCCGTTGCTGTGCTGATAGAGATTATATTCCCACGCACCGGCAACCACCGGTTTGGCAAGGGTCAACTGGGCTTCGGAGCTGCCGCCAACGCTGACAATTTCCATGCCGTTAACGGTTTGCGCGCCCAGGCCGCCAATGTTGTTAACGCTGACGTCGGACTGGCCAAAGCTGCTGCCGGTAATGGTGAGATGATCGGTTGGCGAGTTGTCTTCACCCAGGGTACTGTTCATCACGATCTGACTGCCCGCAAAGCCGGTATAGTCGCCGTTAATGGTGAAATTATTGCCAACGCTGTTATTGGCGGCGCTGAGTAACAGTGTGCCACCATTGGTGACGTTGCCGTTGACCGTATCGATACCTGAAACGCTCAGCGTATCGTTACCCTGAATCGCATTCCATGCTGCCAGCGTACCACCCGTGAGGATGTTGATATTGTCGTTTACTTCGCCAGCAGTGGCAAACTGAGCGCCATTTTCGACAGTAATCGTCGCGTTGCTACTCTTTGTACCAAGCGTTGAACCAACACCGACCAGCGTGGTGCCGCTATGCAGAACGGTATCACCCGTGTAGGTGTTTTTGCCGGTTAGCGTCAGGGTGTTGGAATCCACTTTTTCAACATTGCCGCTACCGGTAATGCCGGTGGCGAACGCCGTATTACTGCCCTGATTAAAAATAAGGGTGCCGTTGTTGGTCAGTCCACCGCTCAGCGTCGCGGTTTTCGTGCCATCACCCAACTGGAGAGAAGCATCTTCGGCAACGAGAGTCGTACCTGCATTAGACACATTCCCCGACAGGATTAAATCACCGCTGTTAACCAGCAGCGAATTGCCAGAACCGATAATGTCGATATTCCCTGAGAGCGCCCAGCTTTCGCCGTCCATTTCTAAAGAAGCAAAGCCATCGCCTTCCGATAAGCCAACAAAATTGCTGTCTTCTGTGCCGGTTCCTGCCAGAGTTACCGTATTTCCTTTAGAGACGCTAGAAATGACGTCGCCTTTCAGTGACGAGCCTGTATCAAGTACCAACGTATTATTTTTGCTGCTGGCAAACGTAATCGCCGTACCGCCACCGCCAATCGAGCCCTTGTTAGTGATATCAACTTTCGCCGTATCCGTTACGTTGATGCCGTTCTGAAGGCCCTGAACGGTACCCGTGTTGATGATTTTCGAATTGCCATCGCTCAGGATAATACCGTTGTCACTCGTGCCGGTGATTGTACCGCTGTTATCTATACCGGCCCCTGTTTGAGCACTGATACCGTTCTTACCTTTTATCACTCCCGATGACGTATTGGAAATATTTATTGCAGAGGAAGATTCACTGACAAAGATCCCATTTTCAGCGCCGGAAATATTTCCCTCATTATTTAAGTCACCCAGCATTGACTGGATGTTAATAGCGTTGCCTGTTTTAGATGTAATATTTGCGTTGAGATCATTATTAATAATGACGCGCTGCGCGCCAGTATTAATCTCTAGCCCGTTTGCCGTTCCAGAAATATTTCCCTGATTGGTGGCCGTTTTTACGTTAAACCCTGTTACGGAGACGGCCGCCTCATTCCCGGAAGAGGTGATCGTAACGTCTTTACTTATGACGTATTCAGTGTCGGCGGAGAAATCTTGCGGCACGGAGGTGGACTGGTCAATCGTACCGGAAAAGGCTACGGCGGGCGTGAATATCAACAAGGCAGGAAACAGATTGCCCAGCGTTCTGGTTGTTTTATTGAGTCTGAAATAATTGTTGCTCATGTACACATCCATTTGAATAAGAAGGGCGCGATATAACGCATTAAAATAACGTTTATATGCGAAGTAAAAGAATGAGCTCGCGACAAAGAGCATAAAATTATTATTTTTTCAATGTGTTATGTATAGATCGATTTATTAAAAAATTATTTTAGATTTTCTTAAAATATCTCATCTTTATATGGATTAATGGGAGGAATTCATGTCATGGATCTTTTGCGAAGATAAAAACGTCCTGCGAATGATGATTACCAATAGCTGCGCTTTCCTTTTCATGGCCTCTACGCCCCTTTCACCGGGCGGGTTAACTGTCTACACTCACTGCTACAAGAAGAGAAGAAGACAGGCCATTTGATGATACTCATTATTTACGCGCACCCTTATCCGCAGCACTCTCATGCGAATAAGCGGATGCTTGAGCAGGTAAGGACGCTTGATAACGTAGAGATACGTTCTCTCTATCAACTTTATCCCGATTTCAACATCGATATCGCCGCTGAACAGGAGGCGCTTTCCCGTGCCGATCTGATCGTCTGGCAGCATCCCATGCAGTGGTACAGCTCGCCCCCGCTGCTGAAGCTGTGGATTGATAAGGTCTTCTCCCACGGCTGGGCGTATGGCCACAATGGTCATGCGCTAAAAGGGAAAAGCCTGATGTGGGCGGTTACCACGGGCGGAGGAGAAAGCCACTTTGATATTGGTTCCTTCCCGGGTTTTGAGGTCCTGGCACAGCCGCTGCAGGCGACCGCGCTCTACTGCGGCCTGAACTGGCTCCCGCCTTTTGCGATGCACTGCACCTTTGTCTGCGATGACGAAACGCTGCAGGCGCAGGCTCGCCATTATAAACAACGCTTACTTGAGTGGCAGGAGGCGCACCATGGATAGCCATACGCTGATACAGGCGCTGATATACCTTGGCGCAGCGGCGCTGATTGTGCCCGTGGCGGTACGCCTGGGGCTGGGCTCTGTTCTCGGCTACCTGATTGCGGGCTGCGTTATTGGACCGTGGGGCTTTCGACTGGTGACGGATGCAGAGGCGATCCTTCATTTCGCTGAAATTGGCGTTGTGCTGATGCTCTTTGTGATTGGTCTGGAGCTCGATCCGCAGCGCCTGTGGAAGCTTCGCGCCTCTGTATTTGGCGGCGGGGCGCTGCAGATGGTGGCCTGTGGCCTGCTGCTGGGTGGGTTCTGCATCCTGCTGGGCATGGACTGGAAAGTGGCAGAGCTTATCGGCATGACGCTGGCGCTCTCCTCGACCGCCATTGCCATGCAGGCCATGAACGAGCGCAATCTGACGGTCTCGCAGATGGGACGCAGCGCGTTCTCGGTGCTGCTGTTCCAGGACATTGCCGCTATCCCGCTGGTGGCGATGATCCCGCTGCTGGCGGCCAGCGGTTCCTCCACGACGCTGGGGGCGTTCGCGCTGTCGGCATTAAAAGTCGTGGGGGCGCTGGCGCTGGTGGTGCTGCTTGGTCGCTACGTCACCCGTCCGCTGCTGCGGTTCGTTGCCCGCTCAGGCCTTCGCGAAGTGTTCAGTGCCGTGGCGCTCTTCCTGGTGTTTGGCTTCGGTCTGCTGCTGGAGGAAGCCGGCCTGTCGATGGCGATGGGGGCCTTCCTGGCCGGCGTTCTGCTGGCGAGTTCCGAATACCGTCACGCGCTGGAAAGTGATATCGAGCCGTTCAAAGGCTTGCTGCTGGGGCTGTTTTTCATCGGCGTAGGAATGTCCGTCGACTTCGGCACGCTGGTGACGCACCCGCTGCGGATCGTCGTCCTGCTGGTCGGCTTCCTGATCATTAAAATGGCGATGCTGTGGCTGATTGCGCGTCCGCTGAAGGTGCCGAATAAGCAGCGCAGCTGGTTTGCGGTTCTGCTGGGGCAGGGGAGCGAATTTGCGTTCGTGGTCTTTGGCGCGGCGCAGATGGCAAACGTCCTCGATCCCGAGTGGGCAAAAGCGCTGACGCTGGCGGTCGCTCTGTCGATGGCCGCGACGCCCGTTCTGCTGGTGGTGCTGACGCGTCTGGAAAAATCGGGTAGCGATCAGGAGCGCGAAGCCGATGAGATCGACGAGGAGCAGCCTCGCGTCATCATTGCCGGATTTGGCCGCTACGGGCAGATCGTTGGCCGTCTGTTGCTGTCCAGCGGGGTGAAAATGGTTATCCTCGATCACGACCCCGACCATGTCGATACCCTGCGTAAATTTGATATGAAGGTGTTTTACGGCGATGCAACGCGCGTCGATCTATTGGAATCCGCCGGGGCGGCGAAAGCGGAGGTATTGATTAACGCGATTGACGATCCGGAGACCAGCATGCAGATGGTGGAAATGGCGAAAGAGCATTTTCCGGATCTGACCATCATTTCCCGCGCGCGCGATGTTGATCATTATATCCGCCTCAGGCAGGCGGGCGTCGCAGCCCCCGAGCGTGAAACGTTTGAAGGCGCGCTGAAGTCTGGCCGCATGGCGCTGGAAAACCTGGGGCTCGGCGCGTATGAAGCCCGCGAACGGGCGGATCTGTTCCGTCGCTTTAATACCGAAATGGTGGAAGAGATGGCGGCGATGGCGGGCAGTACGGCCACGGAGCGTGCGGCAGTGTTTAAACGCACCAGCGCCATGCTGACGGAAATCATCAATGAGGATCGCAATCACCTGTCGCTGATCCAGCGTCACGGCTGGCAGGGCACGGAAGAGGGCAAGCATACCGGCGATCCGTCTGACGAACCGGAGAGTAAACCTTCCGCGTGAAGTGGAGTTGCCAGCAATATTAAAAAATTTCTGTATCTTTACTCTGCCGCCAGTCGACGAAAGATTAAGCTTTCCGTATAGTGGCGGCAATTTTTTGCATCCGGGAAATTTTCAATGATCAGTCTGATTGCAGCGCTGGCGGTGGACCGCGTTATCGGTATGGAAAATGCCATGCCGTGGAACCTGCCTGCCGATCTCGCATGGTTTAAACGTACTACGTTAAACAAGCCGGTAGTGATGGGCCGCCTGACCTGGGAGTCGATTGGTCGTCCATTGCCGGGCCGTAAAAATATCGTTATCAGCAGCCAGCCGGGTACTGACGATCGCGTCGAATGGGTAAAATCCGTCGACGAGGCGATTGCTGCATGCGGCAATGCCGAAGAGATCATGGTAATTGGCGGCGGGCGCGTGTACGAGCAGTTCCTGCCTAAAGCGCAGAAGCTGTATCTGACCCATATTGATGCGGAAGTGGAAGGGGATACCCATTTCCCGGACTACGATCCGGACGAGTGGGAATCGGTATTCAGCGAATTCCACGATGCGGATGCACAGAACTCTCACAGCTACTGCTTCGAGATCCTGGAACGTCGTTAAGTGATTTGCCCTCTCCCGCCCGGGAGAGGGCATGATTCAGGAGGCGACGGCCTCACTTTCCCCTAAGTCCAGCTGTCGGTTGGACGGCTGAACAAAGTAAGCTTTATCTTCCCAGCGTAAACAGGTTAGCTCTCCGCCCCAGCAGCATCCGGTATCCAGACCGTAAATCCCGTCCGGCGTCCCTTTTCCTTCCAGTGCAGCCCAGTGACCAAATACCACGTTGTACTCGCTTGTCACCGGTCCCGGGATGGCAAACCACGGTTTGAGCGGGGCCGGTGCGCTTTCCGGCGTCTCTTTGGAATACATGTCCAGCTGTCCGTTCGGGAAGCAGAAACGCATGCGGGTGAAGGCGTTAGTAATAAAGCGCAGACGGGCCAGACCGCTGAGATCCTCGCTCCAGTGGTTCGGCATGTCGCCGTACATGGCATCGAGGAAGAAAGGATACGAGTCGCTTGCCAGCACTGCCTCAACGTCACGTGCACAGGTTTTCGCTGTTTCAAGATCCCATTGTGGCGTGATCCCGGCATGCGCCATGACCAGCTTTTTCTCTTCGTCAACCTGCAGCAGGGGCTGACGGCGCAGCCAGTTAATCAGATCGTCCGCGTCCGGCGCATCCAGCAGCGGGGTGAGGCGATCTTTAGGTTTATTGCGGCTGATCCCGGCGAACACTGCCAGCAGATGCAGATCGTGATTGCCCAGCACCATGCGCACGCTGTCGCCCAGTGATTTGACGAAACGTAATACCTCAAGCGAGCCGGGGCCACGTGCGACTAAATCGCCCGTCAGCCAGAGCGTGTCCTGTTCTGGCGTAAAGTCGACCTGTTTTAATAATGCGATCAGTTCATCGTAGCAACCGTGAACGTCGCCAATCAGATATGTAGACATTAGATTAATGAATAAGTGTGGTTACGGCGAGACGGAACACGGGAATGGCAACGCGGAAGCCATTGCCATCGACATCGACCATTTCATAATGGCCTTGCATGGTACCCATCGGCGTTTCAATCACCGCGCCGCTGGTGTACTGGTACTCTTCGCCAGGGGCGATGTGGGGCTGTTCACCGACCACACCTTCCCCCTGAACTTCGATTTCGCGGCCATTGCCGTTGGTGATAAGCCAGTAGCGTCCGCGCAGCTGCACGGGCGTCCGCCCCAGGTTGCGAATGGTCACGGTGTAAGCAAAGACAAAACGTTCTTCGTCCGGCGAGGACTGTGATTCAACATAGACGCTTTGTACATGGACACATACGCGGGGCGAATCAATCATGGCTTAACTCTCCTTCGGCGGCGCATTTTCGCTGATGTAATTAGCCAGCTTGCAGTACTGCTCTACGGAAATGTTCTCCGCACGCATTGCCGGGTCGATCCCCAGTTCAGCTAATACCTCAACGGTGAATGAATTGCTGAGGCTGTTACGGATCGTTTTACGACGCTGGTTAAAGGCTTCAGTGGTAATGCGGCTCAGTACACGCAGATCTTTAACCGGGTACGGTTTCGTTTTGTGCGGCACAAGGCGCACAACCGCTGAATCCACTTTCGGTGGCGGTGTGAACGCTGACGGCGGTACTTCGAGTACCGGGATCACGTTGCAGTAATATTGTGCCATCACGCTTAAACGACCATACGCTTTACTGTTCGGGCCTGCAACCAGACGGTTAACCACTTCTTTTTGCAACATGAAGTGCATATCGGCAATGGCATCAGTATAGCTAAAGAGGTGGAACATGAGCGGCGTGGAGATGTTATACGGCAGGTTGCCGAAAACGCGCAGCGGCTGACCCATTTTTTCCGACAGTTCGCCGAAGTTCATGGTCATGGCGTCCTGCTGATAGATAGTCAGCTTTGGCCCGAGGAACGGGTGCGTTTGCAGGCGTGCGGCCAGATCGCGGTCCAGTTCGATGACGGTCAGTTCGTCGAGGCGTTCGCCTACCGGCTCGGTCAGTGCGGCAAGGCCCGGGCCGATTTCGACCATCGCCTGGCCTTTTTGTGGATTAATAGCCGAGACAATGCTTTCGATCACGAACTGATCGTTAAGGAAGTTTTGCCCGAAACGTTTACGGGCTAAGTGGCCCTGATGGACTCGATTAGTCATTGAGTATTAACAATCATTTTGATGGCGAGATTAAGCGCCGTAATAAAACTGCCGACATCCGCTTTCCCCTGGCCTGCCAGATCCAGCGCAGTACCGTGGTCAACGGACGTTCGAATAAAGGGTAAACCGAGGGTGATATTCACCCCGCGGCCAAAGCCCTGGTATTTTAGCACGGGCAGGCCCTGATCGTGGTACATCGCGAGCACGGCGTCGGCATTATCCAGGTATTTCGGCTGGAAAAGGGTATCAGCAGGCAGCGGACCGCTGAGGTTCATTCCCTTCGCCCGCATTTCGTTGAGTACCGGAATGATGGTGTCGATCTCTTCGGTGCCCATGTGCCCGCCTTCGCCCGCGTGCGGATTCAGGCCACAAACCAGCACATGCGGCTGCGGGATCCCAAATTTTGTCTGCAGATCGTGATGCAAAATCCCGATGATCTCGCGCAGGAGATCGGGGGTGATCGCATCCGGAATCGCTTTGATCGGCAGATGGGTGGTCACCAGGGCAACGCGCATCGCTTCGGTCGCCAGCATCATCACCACTTTCGGACTGTGCGATCGCTCTTCGAAGAACTCCGTATGCCCGGTAAACGGTATGCCCGCTTCGTTGATCACGCCTTTGTGGACGGGGCCGGTAATCAGGGCGGCAAATTCGCCCTTCAGGCAACCGTCGCAGGCGCGCGCAAGGGTTTCAACCACATAGTGGCCGTTTTCCGTGCTGAGCTGGCCAGGAATGACCGGCGTACGAAGGGGAACAGAAAGAAGGGTGAGGGTACCGGCTTGCTGCGGTGCAGGCTGTTGGCCTTCAACGTAAGGGATGAGCGTTAAAGGCAGACCGAGCAGCGTTGCCCGGTCCTGTAACAGTGTTGCATCCGCGCAGACAACCAGTTCTACTGGCCAGCTGCGCTGGGCGAGCTGGACAACGAGGTCAGGCCCAATCCCGGCGGGTTCGCCGGGCGTGATAACAACACGATGCTGTTTCATTAGTTGCTCAGCACTTTCACGTAAGCACTGGCGCGTTGTTCCTGCATCCAGGTGGCTGCTTCTTCAGAGAACTTACGGTTAAACAGCATACGGTAGGCTCTGTCTTTCTGCGCCGCATCCGTTTTATCAACGTTACGGGTGTCCATCAGCTCGATCAGATGCCAGCCAAACGAAGAGTGGACCGGCGCGCTAATCTGGCCTTTGTTCAGCTTCATCAGCGCGTCACGGAAGGCAGGATCGTAGATATCCGCTGCCGCCCAGCCCAGATCGCCGCCCTGGTTAGCAGAGCCAGGATCCTGAGAGAACTCTTTTGCTGCTTTCGCAAACGAGGTTTTACCGCTCTTAATGTCTGCTGCAATCTGTTCCAGCTTCGCTCGCGCCTGATCGTCAGTCATGATTGGTGACGGCTTCAGCAGAATATGACGAGCGTGAACTTCGGTAACGGAGATATTTTGGCTCTGGCCGCGCAGATCGTTCACTTTCAGAATGTGGAAGCCCACGCCTGAACGGATTGGACCGACGATATCCCCTTTCTTCGCCGTGCTCAGGGCCTGGGCAAAGATGGATGGCAGCTCCTGAATACGTCCCCAGCCCATCTGGCCGCCTTTCAGCGCCTGTTGGTCTGCGGAATAGGTGATAGCCAGCTTGCCAAAGTCACCGCCGTTACGCGCCTGTTCGACAATTGAACGCGCCTGACTTTCTGCTTCCGCAGCCTGATCGGACGTTGGGTTCTCTGGCAGTGGGATCAGAATGTGGCTCAGATTCAGCTCCGTGCTCGCATCGTTCTGGTTACCCACCTGTTTTGCCAGCGCGTCCACTTCCTGAGGCAGGATAGTGACGCGGCGACGCACTTCGTTGTTACGCACTTCCGAAATCAGCATCTCTTTACGGATCTGATTACGGTAGGTGGCGTAGCTGATGCCGTCATAGGCCAGACGGCTGCGCATCTGGTCTAAAGACATGTTGTTTTGTTTCGCGATGTTAGCGATCGCCTGATCGAGCTGCTCGTCAGTGACCTTCACACCCATTTTCTGCCCCATCTGCAGAACGATCTGATCCATGATCAGACGCTCCAGGATCTGGTGGCGCAGCGTGGCGTCATCCGGAAGCTGCTGACCCGCTTCGCCCGAATTGAGCTTCACCGATTTCATCAGACCGTCAACGTCACTTTCAAGCACGACGCCGTTGTTAACCACCGCGGCGACTTTATCAACAACCTGGGGGGCCGCGAAGCTGGTATTCGCAACCATAGCGACACCGAGCAGCAGCGTTTTCCAGTTCTTCATACTTTTTCCATTTCAATTAACCGCAAAGCGGATTACGTTGCAAATCAAGCACATTACAAGGAACTGCGGTAAGGCAGAATATTCGAGCGCAGCATTTTCTGCGTACCCAGACCGTAGTTGGAACTCAGGCCGCGTAACTCGAAGTTAAAGCCAATCACGTTATCGTATTTGCTTTGATTGTTTTCCCAGCCGTTAAGCTTACGTTCGTAACCGACACGCAGCGCGTAGCAGCAGGAGTTATATTGCAGCCCCACCATCTGGTCAGCAGCTTTATTCGCGTTAGTGTCAAAGTAGTAAGCGCCTACGATTGACCAACGGTCGGCGATGGGCCAACTCGCTGCGCCACCCACCTGCGAAATACCGTCTTTATACTGCTCAGCAGTACCATAGTTTGGTAATGTCGCCTGAATATATTCCGGACTGGCATAACGATAGGTCAACTGCACCATACGATCTTCATCCCGGCGATATTCAATAGCCGCAGTACTGTTGGCAATATTGTCGAGACGGGTGTCGTACTGAACGCCACCACGCAGGCCCCAACGATCGGTCATACGCCAGTAGGTGTCGCCAGCCCAAATTAGCGAACCCGTCTTATTATCTTGCTCCCACTTAATGTTGTCATCGCCCGTACGAGACTCGGTGAAATAATAGATTTGACCAACAGAAACGTTAAAACGTTCAACGGCAGCGTCATCATAAACGCGCGATGTGACCCCGGTCGTCAACTGGTTAGCAGATGCGATACGGTCCAGACCACCATATGTACGGTCGCGGAACAGACCGCTGTAGTCCGATTGCAATAAGGAGGAGTCGTAGTTATTGATGTTGCTCTGGTCGCGATAAGGCACGTACAGGTATTGCATACGTGGCTCCAGCGTCTGGGTATAGCCATCCGCCAGAAGACCCATATTGCGTTCGAATATCAGCTTACCGTCCATTTTGAACTGCGGAAGCGTACGGTTTACGGATTCCTCAAGATGGGCGTTGTTGCTGGTGTTGTAATCATCAATGTTTTTCTGCTGATAGTGTGTCGCCATCAGCTTAGCTTCCGTGTTCAGACTTGCCCAGTCATTGGACCATGGAAGGTTGATGACAGGCTCCAGGTGAACACGGGTGGCTTCCGGCATATTGGAATTGGTGTTTACAAAATGCACCGCCTGACCATAAATACGGGTGTCAAATGGCCCCACGTCATTCTGGTACCAGTTAACATCCAACTGCGGCTCGGCACCATAAGTACTCGCCGTCTGGCTTGAGAACACCTGGAACTGTTTATTGGTTACCGTCGCATCGAAGTTCTGCACCGCATAGCCAACGCTGAAGATCTGTGTGGCATAACCGTCGGTACTCGAACCGTATTTTGACGAAAAATCGTTGAAGTAGTTTGGATCGCTGACCTTGGTGTAGTTGACGTTGAAACGCCAGACCTGATCCATCACCCCGGAATGCTGCCAGAAATACATCCAGCGGTGTTTATCGCCTTCAGTCGGATGCTCGTCCTGGAATACTTTATCCGACGGCAGATAATCCAGCTCCATCAGACCCGCACCGGCGTGGGTCAGATAGCGGAATTCGTTCTCCCACATGACGTTGCCGCGCTTGTGGATATAATGCGGCGTGATCGTCGCATCCATGTTGGGCGCGATGTTCCAGTAATACGGCAGGTAGAACTCAAAGTAGTTCGTGGTGCTGTATTTGGCATTCGGGATCAGGAAACCGGAGCGACGTTTGTCACCCACGGGAAGCTGCAAATAAGGGCTGTAGAATATGGGGACCGGACCCACCTTGAAGCGGGCGTTCCAGATCTCTGCGACCTGCTCTTCGCGGTCATGGATAACCTCGCTCCCGACCACGCTCCAGGTATTTGAACCCGGCAGACACGACGTAAACGTGCCATTTTCCAGGATGGTATAGCGGTTTTCACCGCGCTGTTTCATCAGGTCTGCGTCACCGCGCCCCTGGCGACCCACCATCTGGTAATCACCTTTCCAGACGTTAGTGTCTTTGGTATTCAGGTTTGACCAGGCTTTCGGACCTTTCAGGATGACCTGATTGTCGTCATAGTGCACATTACCCAGCGCATCCACCGTGCGTACCGGTTCGGCCGCGCCTTCCGGCTGCTTCTGGTGCAACTGCACTTCATCTGCCTGCAGGCGGCTATTGCCCTGATTAATATCGACATTGCCTGTAAACGTGGCATTGTCAGGGTAAGTCCCTTTTGAACTGTCGGCAGTAATGGTTACCGGCAAGCTATTGGTATCGCCACTCACCAGTGGGCGATTATAACTTGGGACGCCAAGCATACACTGCGAGGCGAGATCGGCCGCCAGCCCCTGTTGACTGTACAGGGCGGTGCCAATCATTGTGGCCAGGAGGGTGGGGATACGTTTTTTCATACGTTGTATTTTATTGTTCCGTCATCAGTGGCTACGGCTTACAAACGCTCAGAGACTATCTTACTCATCTGCGCAGTACCAGCGTTAATCCTGCCCGTTTGCGTGCCAGAGTGTTAGGCTCGCTATCGAATGACGAGTATGATAAAGCAAATTATAGGCGATGTCCTTCAATTGACCGTGACTTGAACACAGTGATGATGACGTTGCGTCGGCCAGGAATATGACTATCCGGGGAGTATATGCAGTATTGGGGTAAAATAATCGGCGTTGCGTTCGCCATCATCATGGGTGCCGGGTTCTGGGGAATAGTGCTGGGGCTTATTATTGGCCATATGTTTGATAAGGCCCGCAGCCGCAAAATGGCCTGGTTTGCCAATCAGCGCGAGCGTCAGTCACTCTTTTTCTCCACCACTTTTGAGGTGATGGGGCATTTAACCAAATCCAAAGGCCGCGTTACGGAAGCCGATATTCAGATTGCCAGCGTCTTTATGGACCGCATGAATCTGCACGGTGACTCCCGCCTGGAGGCGCAAAATGCGTTTCGCATCGGGAAATCCGATAACTATCCGCTTCGCGAAAAAATGCGTCAGTTCCGCAGCATCTGCTTCGGCCGTTTTGATTTAATTCGGATGTTTCTGGAAATTCAGATCCAGGCGGCCTTCGCCGACGGCTCGCTTCACCCTAACGAGCGCGATGTTTTATACGTGATTGCGGAAGAGCTGGGTATCTCCCGTATGCAGTTCGATCAGTTCCTGCGCATGATGCAGGGCGGGGCGCAGTTTGGCGGCGGCTATCACCAGCAGTCATCTGGCGGTGCCTGGCAGCAGGCGCAGCGTGGTCCGACGCTGGAAGATGCCTGTAACGTACTTGGCGTAAAGCCTTCTGACGATCAGACCACGATCAAACGTGCCTATCGTAAGCTGATGAGCGAGCACCATCCGGACAAGCTGGTCGCGAAAGGTTTACCGCCGGAAATGATGGAGATGGCGAAGCAAAAGGCGCAGGAAATTCAGAAAGCGTACGAACTGATTAAAGAGAAGAAAGGCTTTAAATAAAAAAAGCCCGACGGTGTCGGGCTTTTTTTTAGAAGTCCACCGGAGCTTTAAATGTCATCGCATTACCGAAGGCAGGATGGGTGATGGTGAGCGTCTGCGCGTGCAGCTGCAGACGTGGCGCTAAGGTCAGTGCTTCAGGCGGCGCGTAAAACCGGTCGCCCAGAATCGGATGACCCAGGGCAAGCATATGCACGCGCAGCTGGTGTGAGCGTCCGGTAATCGGTTTAAGCAGGACGCGCGCGGTATTATCCGGCGCGTACTCCAGCACTTCATACTCGGTCTGCGCGGCCTTGCCGGTTTCGTAGCACACCTTCTGCTTTGGCCGGTTCGGCCAGTCGCAGATCAGCGGTAAATCCACCAGCCCTTCCGCCTGCGCGGGGTGACCCCAGACGCGGGCGACATACTGCTTTTTCGGCTCGCGCTCGCGGAACTGGCGCTTCAGCTCGCGTTCCGCCGCCTTATTCAGCGCCACCACAATCACGCCGCTGGTCGCCATGTCCAGGCGATGGACAGACTCCGCCTGAGGATAATCGCGCTGAATGCGCGTCATCACGCTGTCTTTGTGCTCATCCAGACGCCCCGGCACGGACAACAGCCCGCTGGGCTTGTTGACCACCATAATGTGTTCATCCTGATACAGAATGACCAGCCAGGGATCCTGCGGCGGATTGTACGGCTCCATCACCATCTTGCGCTCCGGTTACTGATGCGTCACAACGATAAGACGCAGGGCATCCAGACGCCAGCTAGCCTGGTTGAGGCTTTCCAGCACCTGCTGACGGTTGCTTTCAATCGCCGCCAGCTCGTCGTCACGGATGTTAGGGTTCACGGCCTTCAACGCTTCCAGACGCGACAGCTCCGCAGACAGTTTCTCGTCGGCTTCCGCGCGTGCGGCATCAATCAGCGCTCTGGCCGCTTTCTCAATCTGGGTTTCGCCCTGCTGCAGAATAGCGTGCACGTCCTGCTGGACCGCGTTAACCAGCTTGCTGCCGGTATGGCGGTTCACCGCGCTCAGCTGTCGGTTGAAGCTTTCGAACTCGACCTGTCCGGCCAGGTTGGTGCCGTTTTTATCCAGCAGCAGACGGACCGGCGTCGGCGGCAGGAAACGGGTGAGCTGCAGCTGCTTCGGTGCCTGCGCTTCCACAACGTAAATCAGCTCCAGCAGCAGCGTCCCCACCGGCAGCGCCTTGTTCTTCAACAGGGAGATCGTGCTGCTGCCGGTATCGCCGGAGAGGATCAGATCCAGCCCGTTGCGGATCAGCGGGTGTTCCCACGTGATGAACTGGGCATCTTCACGGGACAGCGCCACGTCACGCTCGAAGGTGATGGTACAGCCATCTTCCGGCAGGCCCGGGAAATCCGGTACCAGCATGTGATCGGACGGGGTCAGGACTATCAGATCCTCACCACGATCGTCCTGGTTGATGCCGACGATATCGAACAGGTTCATTGAGAAGCTAATCAGGCTGGTGTCGTCATCCTGCTCTTCGATGCTCTCTGCCAGCGCCTGCGCTTTCTCGCCACCGTTGGAATGGATCTCCAGCAGGCGATCGCGACCCTGTTCCAGCTGCGCTTTCAGCGCGTCGTGCTTCTCGCGGCAGGACTTAATCAGATCGTCAAAGCCGTCGGTGTTTTCCGGTGCGGCCAGGTAGCCGATCAGATCGCCATGCACCTGATCGTAAATGGTGCGGCCCGTCGGGCAGGTATGTTCAAACGCATCCAGACCTTCGTGGAACCAGCGCACCAGCACGGACTGGGCCGTTTTTTCCAGATACGGCACGTGGATCTGAATATCATGGGCCTGACCGATACGGTCCAGACGGCCGATACGCTGCTCGAGCAGATCCGGGTTGAACGGCAGATCGAACATCACCAGGTTGCTGGCGAACTGGAAGTTACGGCCTTCGGAACCGATTTCCGAGCACAGCAGAACCTGCGCGCCGCTGTCCTCTTCGCCAAACCACGCCGCGGCACGGTCGCGTTCAACGATGGACATGCCTTCGTGGAACACGGCGGCACGAATACCTTCACGCTCGCGCAGGACCTGCTCCAGCTGCAGCGCGGTAGCCGCCTTGGCGCAGATCACCAGCACTTTCTGGGAGCGGTGTGCAGTCAGGTAGCCCATCAGCCACTCCACGCGCGGATCGAAGTTCCACCAGGTGCCGGTATCGCCTTCGAATTCCTGGTAGATTTGCTCCGGATAAAGCATGTCGCGGGCGCGCTCTTCCTGCGTTTTGCGCGCGCCCATAATGCCGGAGACTTTAATCGCCGTCTGATACTGCGTCGGCAGCGGCAGTTTAATGGTGTGCAGCTCGCGTTTCGGGAACCCTTTCACGCCGTTACGGGTGTTACGGAACAGCACGCGGCTGGTGCCGTGGCGATCCATCAACATGTCGATCAGCTCTTTGCGCGCGGATTCCGCGTTGTCGCTATCGCTGTTCGCGGCCTGCAAAAGCGGCTCGATATCCTGCTCGCCGATCAGATCGCTCAGGGTGTTGAGTTCGTCATTAGAAAGACGCTTGCCCGCCAGCAGCAGGGCGACGGCATCCGCCACCGGACGGTAGTTATTCTGTTCTTCCACAAACTGCTCAAAATCGTGGAAACGGTTGGGATCAAGCAGGCGCAGACGGGCGAAGTGGCTTTCGAGACCCAGCTGTTCCGGCGTGGCGGTCAGCAGCAGGACGCCAGGCACGCGTTCGGCAAGCTGCTCGATAGCCATATATTCGCGGCTCGGCGCATCTTCGCTCCAGACCAGGTGGTGCGCTTCGTCGACCACCATCAGGTCCCACTCGGCATCGCACAGATGCTCAAGACGCTGCTTGCTGCGGCGCACGAAGTCCAGGGAGCAAATCACAAGCTGTTCGGTTTCAAACGGGTTGTCCGCATCGTGCTGCGCTTCGGCGTAGCGTTCGTCGTCGAACAGAGAGAAACGCAGGTTGAAGCGGCGCAGCATCTCAACCAGCCACTGGTGCTGCAGGGTTTCTGGCACCACGATCAGCACGCGCTCGGCGGCGCCGGAAAGCAGCTGTTGATGCAGGATCATACCCGCTTCAATGGTTTTACCCAGGCCCACTTCATCTGCCAGCAGCACGCGCGGCGCGTGGCGACGGCCCACGTCATGGGCGATGTTCAGCTGGTGGGGGATGAGGCTGGTGCGCTGGCCGCGCAGGCCGCTCCACGGCATGCGGTACTGTTCACTCTGGAACTTACGCGCGCGATAGCGCAGCGAGAAGCGATCCATACGGTCGATTTGCCCGGCAAACAGGCGGTCCTGCGGCTTGCTGAACACCAGCTTGCTGTCGAGCAGCACTTCGCGCAGGATGACATTGGCCTCGTCGGTGTCCAGGCGAGTGCCGATGTAGGCGAGCAGTCCATTCTCTTCTTTTACGTCTTCAATCTTGAGCTGCCAGCCGTCATGGCTGGTCACGGTGTCACCCGGATTAAACATCACGCGGGTTACAGGGGAGTCATTGCGAGCGTACAGGCGGTTTTCACCAGTGGCAGGGAAGAGGAGGGTAACCATGCGTGCATCAACGGCAACGACGGTTCCTAATCCAAGTTCGCTTTCTGTATCGCTGATCCAGCGTTGACCAAGTGTAAAAGGCATAGTTGTTCGGCTCTAATCTTTAATTGCAGGCAATAGTTCGACCACCGTCAAAAAAGACGGTCATCGAAAAATGGGTCCGGGAATGGAAAGGGCGCTATGGTACTGGATGGCAGCCATTTCGTCACGTGTCAAAATAGGCCAAGTTGCCCTGTAACCAGTGTAGCAAAGTCGTCGTCGATGAAGGGCAAAATTCCGTCGGCAACCGGCTGAAGCTGACGCGTCAGATAGTGTTCGTAATCCAGAGGTGAGTGCTGATAATCCACCGGTTCCGGACCGTTTATCGTCCAGACGTATTTGATGGTGCCCCGGTTCTGATACTGCGGCGCGCGGCCGCGGCGGACGTTTTCGTCGTCCGCAAGGCGCGCGGCGCGCACGTGCGGAGGAACGTTGCGCTGGTACTCCGCGAGCGGGCGGCGCAGGCGTTTGCGATACACCAGCTGCGCGTCAAGCTCGCCCGCCATCAGGCTGGCTATCGTCTCGCGCACGTAGTCCTGATACGGTTCATTGCGAAACACCCGCAGATAGAGCGTTTGCTGGAACTGCTGCGCCAGCGGCGTCCAGTCGGTACGTACCGTCTCGAGCCCTTTAAACACCATCCGCTGTGCGTCGCCGTCCTGAATCAGCCCGGCGTAGCGCTTCTTGCTGCCCTGATCGGTACCGCGAATGGTGGGCATTAAAAAGCGGGCGAAATGGGTTTCAAATTCCAGCTCCAGCGCGCTGGTTAACCGCGCTTTCTGCAGATGTTCCTGCCACCAGTCGTTCACGAAGGCGACCAGCGCTTTGCCGATTTGCGCGGCGTCTTCTTCTGAATGCGCGCCCTTAAGCCACACAAAGGTGGAGTCGGTGTCACCGTAGATGACGTCATAGCCCCGGGACTCAATCAGCGCTTTGGTCTGACGCATGATCTCGTGCCCGCGCATGGTGATCGACGATGCCAGACGCGGGTCGAAGAAGCGGCAGGCGCTGGTACCCAGCACGCCGTAGAAGGCGTTCATGATAATTTTCAGCGCCTGAGAAAGGGGCTTGTTGCCGTGGCGCTTGGCCTCATCGCGGCCGTGCCAGATGTTTCCCACGATGTCGGGCAGGCAGTGTTTTTCCCGAGAGAAGCGTGCGCCGAGGAAGCCTTCGGTGCTGTGTTCATCATCCGGCTGGGTCAGGCCCTCAACCAGCCCGACGGGATCGATCAGGAAGGTGCGGATTATCGACGGGTAGAGGCTTTTGTAGTCCAGCACCAGAACGGAATCATACAATCCTGGCCGGGAATCCATGACGTAGCCGCCGGGGCTGGCCTGCGGCGGCACCTCCCCGAGGTTAGGGGCGACATATCCTGCCCGGTGCATTCGGGGAAAGTAGAGATGGCTAAAGGCGGCAACCGATCCACCATGCCTGTCGACCGCAAGGCCGTTCACCGTCGCGCGCTCCAGCAGGAAGGGCATAATTTCGGTTTTGTGGAAAATCTGCGTGACCAGCTCGCAATCTTTCAGGTTATAGGTGGCGAGCGCGGGCTTGTCTTCGTTAAAGCGCCGGTCGATCTCGTCCATTCTGTCCCAGGGGTTGTCGATGGATTTGCCTTCGCCAAGCAGCTCCTGCGCCACCGCTTCGAGAGAGAAGGAAGAGAAGTTCCAGAAGGCGGACTTGAGCGCCTCGATGCCGTCGATAATCAGGCGACCGTTCGCCTGTGCGAAGAAAACGCCGTTCTTAAAACCGTGCTCGCGCCACTCCAGCTCGCTGTTGCCGCGCCCGAGCATCAGCGGGATGCGGTAACGCTCGGCGTGTTTTTGCAGCACGTGCAGGTCGAACTGCACCACGTTCCAGCCGATCAGAACGTCGGGATCGTAGTCGGCAAACCACTGGTTAAGCTTCTCCAGCAACTGCGGGCGGCTGTTGACGTACTCAAGCCGGAAATCCAGCGCAGAGGCATCACCATTTGGCGGCCCGAGCATATAGACAACCCGATCGCCGCAGCCTTCAAGTCCTATGCAGTACAGTTCGCCGTGGCGGGTGGTTTCGATATCCAGGGAGACCCACTTCAGCGGAGGGCGGTAGTGCGGGTTCGGCTTCAGCCGCGCGTTAACGAGACTGCCGTTGTGCGCGGTGCCGTCGACCCAGACGGGCGCGGTAATAAACCGCTCCATCAGAAAGCGCTCCGGTGGGCGGATGTCGGCTTCGTAGAGCGTTACGCCCGCTTCGCGAAGCAGTTTTTCATAGCGCATCAGCTGACGATGGGCGCGACAGTAGAGGCCATAAACCGGTTGACGGTGGAAATCTTTCAGTTCAAGCGGGGTAATGCGCCAGCCGTTTTCACCGCGCAGCAGCTGTTTCACTTTTTCGACGTGCGCTTCTGGAATAAACGCCACGGATTCCTGCGGCGGCAGCGTCACCTGCAGCGGGCCGTTGTCCGTTGCCAGCCAGAATTCAACCTCGGTGCCCTGAGGCGTATCCCGCCAGTGTCGGGTCAGTAAAAAGCCTTCTTGCGCCTGCGCCACGCCGTTATCCCAGAAAACAAAACCAGGCCTGATTATAGCCTGGTTGAGGTAGGTTTGCTGGGGTTTTATACAGTGCCTGTTTCGCCGGATGGCGCTACGCTTATCCGGCCTGCAGGTTCCGTAGGTCCGGTAAGCGCAGCGCCACCGGGCAAGGGTTTACTGCCCGTAGTAGGCCTTCGCGCCGTGCTTGCGCAGGTAATGCTTATCCAGCAGGGTTTGCTGCATATCCGGCAGCTGCGGCGCCAGCTGGCGACAGAAGATCCCCATATAGGCGATCTCTTCGAGCACGATGGCGTTATGCACCGCGTCCTCCGCGTTTTTCCCCCAGGCAAACGGGCCGTGGGAGTGCACCAGCACGCCGGGCATTTGCGCCGCGTCGATTCCCTGTTTTTCGAAGGTCTCGACGATCACGTTACCGGTTTCCCACTCATACTCGCCGTTAATCTCCGCATCGGTCATCAAACGCGTGCAGGGAATCGTGCCGTAAAAGTAGTCCGCGTGGGTGGTGCCGGTCGCCGGGATGGACTGGCCCGCCTGCGCCCAGATAGTGGCATGGCGCGAATGGGTATGCACGATACCGCCGATAGTCGGGAATGATCGATAGAGCAGGCGGTGAGTGGGCGTATCGGATGACGGCTTTTTGTTGCCTTCCACCACTTCACCCGTTTCGATGCTGACAACGACCATATCGTCCGCCGTCATCACCGCGTAATCGACGCCGGAAGGCTTGATCACGAACACGCCTTTATCGCGGTCAACGGCGCTCACGTTGCCCCAGGTCAGGGTGACCAGATTATGTTTCGGCAGCGCCAGGTTGGCTTCAAGTACCTGCCGTTTGAGCTCTTCTAACATTGTTGTCTCCAGTGCCGGATGGCGCTTCGCTTATCCGGCCTACAGGATCGTAGGCCCGGTAAACGCGGTGCCACCGGGCATTCCGTGCTTTAGCGTTTTGAACCGTAATAGACTTCGTTCCAGCGCAGCGCGTCCTTGAAGGCGGGCAGGCGGGTATCGTTATCAATGACGGTCAGTTCGATATCGTGCAGCTCGGCGAACTGACGCATGTCGTTCAGATCCAGCGCGTGGCTGAAGACGGTATGGTGCGCGCCACCGGCCAGGATCCAGGCTTCTGACGCGGTTGGCAGATCCGGCTGTGCTTTCCACAGGGCGTTGGCGACCGGCAGCTTCGGCAGAGAATGTGGCGTTTCAACCGCATCGACGCAGTTCACCAGCAAGCGGAAACGATCGCCCAGATCGATCAGGCTGGCGTTGATGGCCGGGCCCGTGCGGGTGTTGAAGATCAGACGCGCCGGATCGGCTTTACCGCCGATGCCGAGGTACTGTACGTCGAGGATCGGTTTTTCCTCTACCGCGATGGAAGGACACACTTCCAGCATGTGAGAGCCGAGCACCAGGTCATTGCCGTTCTCGAAGTGGTAGGTGTAGTCCTCCATAAAGGAGGTGCCGCCCTGCAGACCGGTCGACATCACCTTCATGATGCGAAGCAGAGCGGCAGTTTTCCAGTCGCCTTCGCCGGCAAAGCCGTAGCCCTGCTGCATCAGACGTTGTACTGCCAGACCCGGCAGCTGTTTCAGACCGTGGAGATCTTCAAAAGTGGTGGTAAAGGCGTGGAAACCGCCCTGCTGCAGGAAGCGCTTCATGCCCAGTTCGATGCGCGCCGCATCCAGCACGTTCTGACGCTTGTCGCCGTTGATCTGTGCCGCAGGCGTCAGGCGGTAACTGCTTTCGTACTCGTCCACCAGCGCGCTCACGTCGCCATCGCTGATTTCATTCACTACCTGCACCAGGTCGCCCACGGCCCAGGTATTCACGGAGAAGCCGAACTTGATCTGCGCGGCCACTTTGTCACCGTCGGTGACCGCCACTTCACGCATGTTGTCGCCGAAACGCACCACTTTCAGGTGGCGGGTATCCTGCTTCGAAACCGCCTGGCGCATCCAGGATCCGATACGCTGTTGCGCCTTACCATCCTGCCAGTGGCCGGTGACCACCGCGTGCTGCTGACGCATACGCGCGCCGATGAAGCCGAACTCGCGGCCGCCGTGTGCGGTCTGGTTCAGGTTCATAAAGTCCATGTCGATGCTGTCCCACGGCAGGGAGGCGTTGAACTGGGTATGGAACTGCAGCAGCGGTTTGTTGAGGATAGACAGGCCGTTGATCCACATTTTTGCCGGTGAGAAGGTGTGCAGCCACACCACCAGACCGGCGCATTTATCATCGTAGTTCGCGTCGCGGCAGATATGGGTAATCTCATCCGGCGTTGTGCCCAGCGGTTTCAGCACCAGCTTGCACGGCAGTTTGGCTTCCGCGTTCAGCGCGTTAACGACGTGCTCCGCGTGTTTTGTTACCTGCTGCAGCGCTTCCGGTCCGTACAGATGCTGGCTGCCAATCACAAACCACACTTCATAGTTATTAAAAATGGTCATCATCGTGTCCTTAATGGGTCAGGGTTGCCGTAGTGTCCGCGGTGCTTTTGGCCGGGGCGGCGACAGGGAGATAGTGAAGTTCGGCGCTTTTTGCCCACTGCTGGTAGCGCTGATAAAGCTGTTCAAAGCGTTGTGCCTGCTGAGCACGCGGCTGAAGGGTGTTTTCGACGGCGCTCGCCATGTGCTGCTGCGCGGTGGGGATATCCGCATGGACGCCCGCGGCGACGGCGGCGAAAATCGCCGCGCCCAGCGCGCAGCACTGATCGGACGCCACAATCTGCAGCGGACGGTTCAGCACGTCGCAGCAGGCCTGCATGATCACCGGGTTTTTACGGGCGATGCCGCCCAGCGCCATCACGTTATTCACGTCGATGCCCTGCTCGGTGAAGCACTCCATAATGGCGCGGGCACCGAAGGCCGTTGCGGCAATCAGGCCGCCGAACAGCGCGGGCGCGTCGGTCGCGAGGTTGAGATCGGTAATCACCCCTTTCAGGCGCTGGTTGGCAAACGGTGTGCGACGACCGTTAAACCAGTCCAGCACCACCGGGAGGTGGTCGAGAGAGGGATTTTTGGCCCAGGCTTCGGTAAGCTGCGGCAGAAGCTGCTTTTTGCTCTCGGCGATCTGGGTTTTCAGTTCAGGATGCGCCGCCGCCAGCCGATCCAGCGGCCAGCCCAGCACGCGACCAAACCAGGCGTAGATATCGCCAAACGCGGACTGACCGGCTTCGAGGCCGATGAAGTCCGGTACCACGCTGCCGTCAACCTGGCCACAGATGCCTTTTACCGCGCGGTCGCCGACGGTGGCTTTATCCGCCGTCAGGATGTCGCAGGTGGAGGTGCCGATGACTTTGACCAGCGTGTTTGGCTGTGCGCCCGCGCCCACGGCGCCCATATGGCAGTCAAACGCGCCGCCGGAGATCGCCACGTTTTGCGGCAGGCCGAGGCGCGTCGCCCACTCCTCACAGAGGGTGCCGACGGGAATATCGGCGGTAAAGGTGTCGGTAAACAGCGGGTATGTCAGGCTCTTGTTGATGATCGGGTCGAGTTCATCGAAGAAGGCTGCCGGAGGCAGGCCGCCCCAGCTTTCATGCCACAGGGATTTATGCCCGGCGCTGCAGCGACCGCGGCGGATATCCTGTGGACGCGTGGTGCCGGAGAGCAGGGCAGGCACCCAGTCGCACAGTTCAACCCATGACGCTGCAGCCTGCGCAACGGTTGCGTCGGCACGGGTGACGTGCAGGATCTTGGCCCAGAACCATTCGCTGGAGTAAATCCCGCCGATGTAGCGCGAGTAGTCCGTTTTGCCCGGCTGATGGCACAGGCGGGTGATGGCTTCGGCCTCTTCCACGGCGGTATGGTCTTTCCACAGCACGAACATGGCGTTCGGGTTGTCGGCAAACTCAGGACGCAGCGCCAGCACGCGGCCATCGGCATCCACAGGGGCAGGCGTGGAGCCGGTACTGTCGACGCCAATCCCAATAATATCCGCCCGCTGGGCGTCGGTCAGTTCGGCCAGAACGGTTTTAATGGCCGCTTCCATCGACTCAATGTAGTCACGCGGGTGATGCCGAAACTGGTTGTTCGGCGCATCGCAGTAGCGCCCCTCTTGCCAGCGCGGGTACCACTCAACGCTGGTTGCTATCTCCTGGCCGGACGTACAGTCCACTGCCAGCGCGCGAACCGAATCGCTGCCAAAATCGAGGCCAATCGCAATTGCCATGGTGTTGCTCCATCGAAAAAAGAGGTATGGAAGAACATTAGAGACTGGGGACAAAAGTCGTCAGGCAGGATCCGCTAATCTTATGGACTAAATTGCTGTTACAACGGAAAGTGTGACGCCGTGCAAATATTCAATGTGGACATTTCTGCCGCAGTTATAGACACTTTTGTTACTGCTTATCTGCCTGCTCAGGCGGAGAAATCAGGGGGAAAGGCTGAAACATGGCGGACGTAAAAGCGGCGTGATGCTTTTTGGATCTTTTCGCGGGCCATTTTTAACCTGCTTTTAGTGATATGGACAATTGGTTTCCTTGAGGACCCTTGGGAGAACTGAATCTATGGCCGAAACGCAAAACGATCCTCTGCTGCCGGGATACTCGTTTAACGCGCACCTTGTGGCGGGACTGACTCCTATCGAGGCTGAAGGATATCTCGACTTTTACGTCGACCGACCGCTTGGGATGAAAGGATATATCCTCAACCTGACCGTGCGAGGGGAAGGGATCATCAAAAACGGCGACCAGCAATTTGTCTGCCGCCCGGGGGATATCCTGCTGTTCCCGCCGGGGGAGATCCACCACTACGGCCGTCATCCGGACGCCAAAGAGTGGTATCACCAGTGGGTCTATTTCCGTCCGCGAGCCTACTGGCAGGAGTGGCTTTCCTGGCCGGCGATTTTTGCGCACACCGGTTTTTATCGCCCGGATGAGGTGCATCTGGCGCAGTTTCGCGAACTTTTTGCGCAGATTATCGAGGCGGGACAGGCCGGTGGGCGCTACGCTGAACTGCTGGCGATTAACCTGCTTGAGCAGCTGCTGCTGCGACGGATGGAGGCGATTAACGCGTCGCTTAACCCGCCGCTGGATAACCGCGTGCGCGACGCCTGCCAGTACATCAGCGACCACCTGGCCGATAGCCAGTTTGATATCGCCAGCGTTGCCCAGCACGTCTGCCTGTCGCCGTCGCGTCTGTCGCATTTGTTCCGCCAGCAGCTAGGCGTCAGCGTGTTGAGCTGGCGCGAGGATCAGCGGATCAGCCAGGCGAAGCTGCTGCTCAGCACCACCCGGATGCCCATCGCCACCGTGGGGCGCAACGTGGGCTTTGAAGACCAGCTCTATTTCTCCCGCGTATTTAAAAAATGTACCGGTGCCAGCCCCAGTGAATTCCGCGCGGGATGTGAATAAACGGTAAAAAAAGATAAACAAACAGGTGAATGCGGGAAGCAACCTGTAAACTATTCAGACAATTGTTGCCTTGACGCGGTGCGGGGCGCTAAGCAGAATCGCTGATTCGTTTTCTGACCGGAATAGTTATGCAGGCATTGCTGGAACACTTTATTACCCAGTCCGTTATGTACTCGCTCATCGCCGTGGCGCTGGTGGCGTTTCTGGAGTCGCTGGCGCTCGTCGGGTTAATCCTGCCTGGCACCGTGATGATGGCGGGGCTTGGCGCGCTGATCGGCAGCGGTGAGGTTAATTTCTGGCAGGCGTGGCTGGCGGGAATTATCGGCTGCCTGCTCGGCGACTGGATCTCCTTCTGGCTGGGCTGGCGCTTTAAGAAGCCGCTGCACCGCTGGTCGTTCATGAAAAAGAACAAAGCCTTGCTGGATAAGACCGAGCATGCGCTGCACCAGCACAGCATGTTTACCATCCTTGTCGGCCGCTTCGTTGGGCCAACGCGTCCGCTGGTGCCGATGGTGGCCGGGATGCTGGATCTGCCCGTTGCGAAATTCGTGGTGCCAAACATTATCGGCTGCGTCTTCTGGCCGCCGTTCTACTTCCTGCCGGGGATCCTCGCGGGGGCCGCCATCGATATTCCTGACGGTATGCAAAGCGGTGAGTTTAAGTGGCTGCTGCTGGGCACGGCGCTGCTGCTGTGGCTGGCGGCATGGCTCTGCTGGCGACTGTGGCGCAGCGCGAAGGCAAATATCGATCGCCTGACACGCTACCTCCCGCGTACTCGCCTGCTCTGGCTGGCCCCGCTGACGCTGGGTGTGGCGGTGGTGGCGCTGGTGGCGCTGATTCGTCACCCGCTGATGCCAGTGTACGGTGAGATCCTGTTGAAAGTTGTGAGCCGTTAAGCGCCGGGCGGCACTGCGTTTGCCCGGCCTACGGTTTTATACCCAATAATCCAGAAGCGCTTTCTTTTCCGCTCATTAATGCTTCTGTTGCTCCATCCCACAAAATGCGTCCCTCCGCGATCACCACCGATCGCGGCGCAATCCGTGCGGCATCCTCGATACTGTGCGAAACCATCAGCATCGTCAGTTGCTGGCGCTGACAGACCTCCTGCACCAGGGCCAGCATCTCCTGGCGCAGCGCGGGATCGAGCGCCGAGAACGGCTCATCCAGCAGCAGTATCGGCTGCTCGCGCACCAGACAACGTGCCAGCGCCACGCGCTGACGCTGCCCACCGGAAAGCTCGCCCGGCAGCCTGTCGATAAACCCGGCGATCCCCATCTGCGCGGCAATGACCTCCAGCTTATGGCGCTGATCATCGTTCAGCCTGAGTCCCGGGTGCATTCCCAGCGCGATGTTTTGCCGCACCGTCAGGTGGGTAAACAGGTTGTGTTCCTGAAACAGCATTGAGACAGGACGTTTAGCCGGAGGGGCGCTGGTGAAATCACGATTATCGATGGCTATCGACCCGCTGGCAGGTTGCAGAAAACCGGCGATCAAGTTGAGCAAGGTGCTTTTCCCCGCACCGCTTGGGCCAAGCACGGCGATCATCTCTCCCTGGCGCACGGAGAGCGTGAAGCGCATCGGCAGATGCTGATAAAGCCAGGTTACATCAGTCAGTTTTAGCATCACGCCCCGGAAGTTTCTCGATAACGGTAAATAAGGCAAAGCACAGCAGCAGCAGTAACAGCGCGGTGACCGCGCCGTCCTGACTGCGGTAAGAGCCGATTTGCTGATAGAGCCAGTATGGCAGCGTGCGGAAATCGTCATTGCCGAACAGCGCCACGACCCCAAAGTCTCCAATAGAGAGCACGCAGGCAAACGCCAGCGCCTGTGCCAGCGGACGCTTTAGCGCGCGCAGTTCAACCACCTTCAGCCGCTGCCAGCCCTGCATGCCCAGCGACTGGCACAGCAAACTGTAGCGGCTGTTGACGTCGCGCATCGGGTTTTCCAGCACCTTGAGCGCGTAAGGGATGGCCATTAAGGCGTTGGTAAAGATCACAATGCCGTCGGCCCTTTCGGGCAGGCCGAGGGTGCTGTTGAACAGTAAAAAGAAGCCCGTCGCCAGCACGATCCCCGGCATCGCCAGAATCAGCATACCCGTCAGCTCCAGCATTTGTCCGGCTTTTTGCGCCTGGCGGGCGTAAAGCTCACGGCTGCTCCACAACAGCATCATGGTCAGGATGACGCACAGTAATCCGGCAACCAGCGCGATACGCAGCGAGGTCCAGGTGGCCTGCCAGAGGACGGGCTGTTGCAGGACAGACATGAGATTGAGGTTCAGTCCGTCAACGATAACGGCCAGCAGCGGCGGCAACAGCAGCAGGAGCGCCAGCCCGATCAGGATAACATCACTGACGCGGCTGTGCAGGCTGTCCTGCGGATCGCGCCAGCCGGTTATTTGATGACTGCCAGCGGGAATGGCTTTACTCAGCCGCTGGCTCAACAGTACCAGTGCAAGGCAGCACGCCATCTGGACTATCGCCAACAGTGCGGCGCGACCGGGATCGTAGTCGTAACTCAGCGCCTGGTAAATCGCCAGCTCAATGGTGGTGGCCTGCGGCCCGCCGCCAAGTGACAGCACGGTGGCAAAGCTGGCAAAGCAGAGCATGAAGATTAATGCCGCTACGGGCGGGAGTTGGCGGCGCAGCCACGGCCATTCGACAAAGCGGAAGAACGACGCGCCGCGCATGCCGAGCTGGGCGGCAATCTGGCGCTGTTCGCCGGGAATGTTCTCCAGCGCCTGCAAAAAGAGGCGCGTTGCCATCGGCATATTGAAAAAGACGTGTGCCAGCAGGATGCCCTGCAGTCCGTAAGGCGAGAATGACCATTCCAGACCAAGCTGGCCGAACAGCGAAGCCAGCCACCCCTGGCGACCGTAAACGCTCAGAATGCCAAATACCGCCACCAGCACGGGCAGGATCAGCGTCATGGCGCACAGGCGCAGCAGAGCCTGCCTGCCGGGGAAACGCCGCCGATACAGCGCGCGTGCAAGAAAAATCGCCGGGAGCACCGACATCAGGGCAGAAAGAGACGCCTGCCAGAAAGAGAACCGAATGACGTGCCAGAGGTAGCTGTCGTGCCAGAGAGCGAGCAGGTCGCTCTCCGGCGCGTTAAACCACAGCGCAAGAAAAGCCCCCAGGCTGACTGCCACCATTACGACGGCGGCGAGCAGTCCGGGAAGCAACCAGCCGGGAATTAGCGGCTGACGGCGCGTTGCCATTCACTTACCCATGCGGCACGCTGCGCGGCGACCTGCTGCGGCGTAAACTCCAGCGAGGTTTTCGGTTTGGTCAACTGTTCAAAACCTGCAGGCAGTGCAACGCTGGTGACCGGATACATCCAGTTGCCTGCGGGAATGGCATTCTGGAATGCCGGCGAAACCATAAACTTCAGGAACTTCTCGGCCAGCTCAGGCTGTTTGCTGGCAGCGGTACGCGCGGCGACTTCCACCTGCAGATAGTGCCCTTCCGCAAAATCTGCGGCAGCATAGTTATCTTTCTTCTCGGCGATAATGTGGTAAGCCGGGGAGGTGGTGTAGCTCAGCACCAGGTCGCTTTCGCCTTTCAGGAACAGGCCATAGGCTTCGCTCCAGCCTTTGGTCACGGTCACGGTTTTGGCAGCCAGCTTCTGCCACGCTTCCGGCGCCTTATCGCCGTAGACTTTCTGCATCCACAGCAGCAGACCCAGGCCCGGCGTGCTGGTCCGCGGATCTTCATAAATCACGCGCCACTTCTGGTCGCTTTCCACCAGTTCTTTCAGGCTCTTCGGCGGGTTTTTCAGCTTGTTTTTGTCGTAAACAAAAGCAAAGTATCCGTAGTCGAACGGCACAAAGGTGTCGTTCTTCCAGCCGCCAGGCACGTTAACGGCCTCTGCTGCGACGCCGCTTTTGGCAAACAGTTTGGTCTGCGAGGCGGCTTCCAGCAGGTTGTTATCCAGACCGAGCACTACGTCAGCCTTGCTGTTTTTCCCTTCCATGCGCAGACGGTTGAGCAGTGAAACGCCATCTTCCAGCGCCACGAACTTCAGCTCGCAGTTGCAGTCAGCTTCAAAGGCTTTTTTGACAACCGGGCCAGGACCCCAGTCGGCAGAGAAAGAGTCGTAGGTGTAGACCGTCAGGACGGGTTTGGCTAAAGCGGGCAGCGCGAACAGCGCCAGCAGGGGGAGAACTTTTTTTAACACTTTGCACCTCAGGGTTGAGTGGCAAAGGATTTTGAGCGACAGCCTCAAATCCCTTCGCCGGCGTTATCCGGATCAGGTTCGACGGGTATTATCTCAGCGCACATCTGTGATGCAGCACCCCGTTGAGAACGGCGCTATTGTAATGATTTGGTGAATATTACGAAAGCGTTATGGCTCCGGGGGCGCAAACCAGGCGGATTTGAAATCAAACCAGCCCAGGGTGTTCATCCGCAGGCCGCGCATGCTGCGCTGGCCCTGAATCATCAGCCAGTGGTGGATCAACGGGACGATCGCCTGCTCGGCCAGCAGCTGCTGGCACCACACGGCAAGATTCATCTCGCCCGCACGCCACAGGGCGGCATCCTGCTGCCAGTCACGGTCGATGCAGTGCTGGATCAGCGGGACTTCATACAAATGCGAGAAAAGGGAAAAATCGAGCGGCAGGGTAAAGTTGGCGCTGTTGAGCCAGATATCGCTGGCGATCTCCCCCTGATGCCATTCGTCATAGTCCACTTCCCTGATGTCCAGCCTGACCCCCTCGGCTGCCAGCAGGCGGGTCATGATCCTCGCGATAAAACGATGCTCAACATGCTCGCGGTAGTAGGTCAGGGTGATGGACTCCAGCCCTGCGGGTTTGTCGCACTGCGACGGGCGGGCGTGGTGCCAGCGCGGAAGCAGGCCGTACGCCGGGAACCAGTATGTCTGGTACTGCGCTTCCGCATGGTAGATCAGATTGGAAGGGGACAACACGTGGCTGATCCACTTCCGGACGTCCTGGTTTGCCCCGCGGTGGGTGCGGCGGTCAAAGAGGAGATAGTAGCATCCCTCCTCCAGGCGGCTCTCCACGGCCTTTTCTCCCGTGGTGGGGCCTTCCAGCGTCAGCCCGCAGCTCAGGTCTTCATTGAGATCCGGCAATACCCACACGTTCACTTCGTCGATCAGCGCCCGATAGCCAAAGTAGTCATCGAACGCGCGGATTTTCAGCTGATTGCTGTTATTGCGGGACACGGCGTAGGGGCCGGTGCCAATTGGCAGGCTGGCAAAATTGTTCATCGACTCCCACTCGCCGGGCAAAATCATCGACGGTACATAGCCCAGCAGCCAGGGAAGCCACTTGTCCTGCTGCGACAGCTCAATATCCAGCGTCCAGGCCGTGGGGGAGTGGATGCGCGATATATGCGAGTAGAGCGGCAGCCTGCGGGCGCGTTCCAGAGAGGCGATGACGTCGTGCATCTCCAGCTCGCGACCGTGGTGAAAGTGGATGCCAGGGCGTAAGAAAAAGCGCCAGTGGCGCGGGGAAAGCTGCTGCCAGTGGTGCGCGATATCCGCCTCCAGTTCCCCGTTTTCCTCATTTATCCGCGTCAGGCCGCTGAAGATTTGCCGGGCCATATGGGTTTCTGAGCGGCGTAACGCCGTGCCGGGCAACAGATTTTTCATTGGCCGATAGTAGAGTACCCGCAGAATGTGTCGGCCCTGACGAAAACTGCGTCCGAGATGGGAAACCAGCATCTGGCGCACGGCGGCTTTGTCGCCCACCAGCTGGACCAGCTGATCGATGCGGTCCTGCTCGAGCAGGTCTTCTGCACGCTGCTGCTGCAATGCCAGCCCGGTGTAGAGAAAGGTCAGCCGCGAGCGTTTCCCGCGTCCCGCTTCCGCTTCCCAGCTTAACCACCCCTGCTGCTGCATGGTATTGAGCAACGTGCGCATATGACGGCGGGAACAGCTAAGCAGGTCAGCCAGCTCGTTGAGCGTCGTTTCCTGCGATTGCCCCTCGCAGCACTGCCAGAGGCGGATAAATTGTTGCTGCAGACGACCGGAAGGCATAAAAGGGGAACTCCTGACAAAAAACCAGCAATTTATTAATCCCTATATTAGGCCAATAATGCTTCCCGATGAAGCGAGGAGGTAAATGATGAAGAGGTCTACCGCACGTCAGTTTTATCAGCAGTACTTTTCAGCGACAAAAGGATCGTCCTGGCTGGCCCGCCAGTGTGCCGAGCAACGGCTGAAAATGTTAGAAGAACTGATGCAGTGGGACGTTACGAAACCGGCCTCTTCTCGCTGACTCGCCTCGATCATGTGTGACTGAGTATTGGTGCTTATCACCCGCCAGCAAAATGTTTTTGCTGGCTTTTTTCGTTTATTCTTTCACCCAATTTCGATTTGCTTTCACAAGGACTTGCGCATGCTGTGGTTGATGACGATGGGGCGACGCCTGAACGGCGTGTATGCCGCTTTTATGCTGGTGGCCTTTATGATGGGCGTGGCGGGGGCGCTGCAGGCGCCGACGCTGAGCCTGTTTCTCAGCCGCGAGGTGGGGGCACAGCCGTTTTGGGTGGGGCTGTTTTATACTGTTAACGCCATTGCCGGGATCCTGGTCAGCCTCGCGCTGGCGAAACGATCGGACAGCCAGGGCGATCGCCGCAGGCTGATCCTCTTTTGCTGCACCATGGCCGTGGGCAACGCGCTGCTCTTCGCCTTTAACCGTCATTATCTGACGCTCATTACCTGCGGCGTGCTGCTGGCGTCACTGGCGAACACCGCCATGCCGCAGCTGTTCGCGCTGGCCCGTGAATATGCGGATAACTCGGCGCGGGAAGTGGTGATGTTCAGCTCGGTGATGCGTGCCCAGCTCTCGCTGGCGTGGGTCATTGGTCCGCCGCTGGCCTTTATGCTGGCGTTGAACTACGGCTTTACCACCATGTTCACCATCGCGGCCGGGATTTTTGTCATCAGCCTGGCGCTGATAGCCTTTGCGCTGCCGTCCGTGGCGCGCGTCGAACAGACAACGGATAAACCGCTCACCCAGGTGAGCGGCTGGCAGGACAAAAACGTCCGCATGCTGTTTATTGCCTCCACGCTGATGTGGACCTGCAATACCATGTACATCATCGACATGCCGCTGTGGATCAGCAGCGATCTGGGCTTACCGGACAAGCTTGCGGGGATCTTAATGGGGACCGCTGCCGGGCTGGAAATTCCGGCAATGATTCTGGCGGGATATTACGTAAAGCGTTTCGGTAAACGCAAAATGATGGTGGTTGCGGTTGCAGCCGGGGTGTTGTTTTATCTTGGGCTGATCTTATTCCACTCGCGCGAAGCGCTGCTGGCGCTGCAGCTGTTTAATGCTGTGTTCATTGGGATCGTCGCCGGAATCGGCATGCTCTGGTTTCAGGATCTGATGCCCGGACGCGCGGGATCGGCCACGACGCTCTTTACGAACAGTATTTCAACCGGGGTGATTCTGGCCGGTGTGATCCAGGGCGCGCTGGCGCAAAGCTATGGCCATACGTCGGTTTACTGGATGATTGCGGCGCTATCCGTCGTGACGCTCCTGCTGACCTGCCGGGTAAAAGACGTCTGATTCTGGAAGACGGCTTCACAAAATGGAACGACATTCTGACAGAGATCACGAAGGGGAATAGAGTGCGTGGCGGGTGCTTGAGGCTGTTTGCCTCAGGCTTTCGCAAGAGGCAAACAGTGGAGAGTCCCACATCAAAAGATTGATGGGGAGACCAACTTCACAACCAACATTGCGAGGTTAGTCTCTTCATTGCCGAAAAGCAATAAGGAGGCTGGAATGCCAAAACGTACTCTGCTGTTAGGTTTATTTCTGATCTGTACGACGTTGTTGATCTTCACCTGGATGGTCCGTGATTCGTTGTGTGAATTGCATTTCAGACAGGAGAAAACAGAAATGGCGGCAGTGTTGGCTTACGAAGCAAAACGTTAGCGGTATGGGCGGGGAAGTTTCCCCGCCTCTCCAGAGTGGTTGAGCCTCAACGCACCCTTATCAATGGCCCGCATTTCGCGGGCCATTGCCTTTAGCCCATAAACGCAGGCTGTTTTTTCTCGTACGCTGAGATGGCGTCTTCGTGCTGCAGCGTCAAACCAATGCTGTCCAGACCGTTCAGCATGCAGTGGCGGCGGAACGCATCAATGCTGAAGCTGTAGGTCTTATCCCCGGCTTTCACCACTTCCGCTTCCAGATCCACTTCAAACGACATGCCCGGATTGGCCTTAACCAGCGCAAACAATTCATCGACCTGCTCATCGCTCAGCGTCACCGGCAGCAGCTGGTTGTTGAAGCTGTTGCCGTAGAAGATATCCGCGAAGCTGGGAGCAATAACCACCTTAAAGCCGTAGTCGGTCAACGCCCAGGGCGCATGCTCACGCGACGAGCCGCAGCCAAAGTTTTCCCGCGCCAGCAAAATGGAGGCACCTTTGTATTCCGGGAAGTTCAGAACGAATTCCGGGTTAGGCACTTCGCCTTTGTCGTCCAGGAAACGCCAGTCGTTGAACAGGTGCGCGCCAAAGCCGGTACGCGTCACCTTCTGCAAAAACTGCTTAGGAATAATGGCGTCAGTATCGACGTTCGCGGCGTCCAGGGGGACAACCCGGCCTGTATGTTGGGTAAATTTCTCTGCCATGATTGTCTCCTTATTTCAGGCTGCGAATGTCGGCGAAATGGCCGGTGACTGCCGCAGCGGCGGCCATTGCGGGGCTGACCAGATGGGTGCGCCCACCGCGGCCCTGACGGCCTTCAAAGTTACGGTTGCTGGTGGAGGCACAGCGCTCACCCGGATTCAGGCGATCGTTGTTCATGGCCAGACACATGGAACAGCCTGGCAGGCGCCACTCGAAGCCTGCTTCGATAAAGATCTTATCCAGACCTTCGGCTTCCGCCTGGGCTTTCACCGGACCAGAGCCTGGAACGACCAGCGCCTGCACGCCCGGCGCGACTTTACGGCCTTTGGCGATCTCTGCCGCCGCACGCAAATCTTCGATACGGGAGTTGGTGCATGAGCCGATAAACACCTTATCAATGGTCACGTCGGTCAACGGCACGCCGGGCTTCAGCCCCATATAGGCCAGCGCTTTTTCCGCACTGGCGCGCTCGACCGGATCGGCGAAGGAAGCCGGATCGGGAATGGCGTCGTTGACGGAAATCACCTGACCCGGGTTGGTCCCCCAGGTCACCTGAGGGGCAATCTCTTCAGCCTGCAGCGTGACAACGGTATCAAACGTTGCCCCGTCGTCGGTTTTCAGGGTTTTCCAGTAGGCTACCGCGTCGTCAAAATCCTGCCCTTTCGGCGCGTGCAGACGGCCCTTCACATAGTTAAAGGTCGTTTCATCTGGCGCGACCAGCCCGGCTTTGGCACCCATCTCAATGGCCATGTTGCACAGGGTCATGCGACCCTCCATGCTCAGCGCCTGAATAGCGTCACCGCAGAATTCAACGACGTGGCCGGTACCGCCTGCGCTGCCGGTTTTACCGATAATCGCCAGCACGATATCTTTCGCGGTAATGCCAGGTGCCGCTTTGCCCTTCACTTCAATCTTCATCGTTTTGGCGCGACCCTGCTTCAGGGTCTGCGTCGCCAGCACGTGTTCTACCTCGGACGTGCCAATCCCGAACGCCAGGGCGCCAAACGCGCCGTGGGTTGCGGTATGGGAGTCACCGCAGACGATGGTCATGCCCGGCAGGGTAATCCCCTGCTCAGGGCCCATCACGTGGACGATGCCCTGATACGGATGGTTCAGGTCGTACAGCTCAACGCCAAATTCATTGCAGTTCTTAATCAGTTCCTGCATCTGGATACGCGCCATCTCACCCGAGGCGTTAATGTCTTTAGTCTGGGTGGAAACGTTGTGATCCATCGTCGCGAAGGTTTTACCCGGCTGGCGCACCGGACGCTTGTGCGCGCGCAGGCCGTCAAATGCCTGGGGAGAGGTCACCTCGTGTACCAGATGTCTGTCGATATACAGCAGTGGGGTTTCGTTTGGTGCTTCGTAGACAACGTGCGCATCAAACAACTTTTCATATAACGTCTTAGCCATGATTACACCCCTTCAGCGACATAGCGGGCAATAATGTCGCCCATTTCATCGGTACTGACTGCCGCCGTGCCGCGTGCTAAATCACCGGTACGAACGCCTTCTTCTAACGCCCGGTTAATTGCGTTTTCAATTGCGGTTGCTGCATCGCCTGCATCCAGGCTGTAGCGCAGCAGCAGGGCCAGAGAGAGGATCTGCGCAATCGGGTTAGCGATGTTTTTGCCGGCGATATCCGGTGCGGAGCCGCCTGCCGGTTCATACAGACCAAACCCTTCTTCATTCAGGCTGGCGGATGGCAGCATGCCCATCGAGCCGGTGATCATCGCGCACTCGTCAGAGAGAATATCGCCGAACAGGTTGGAGCACAGCAGCACGTCAAACTGGGACGGATCCTTAATCAGCTGCATGGTCGCGTTGTCGATGTACATGTGCGACAGCGCAACGTCCGGGTACTGTTTAGCGACTTCACTGACGATCTCGCGCCACAAAATGGAAGACTGCAGCACGTTCGCTTTATCAATAGAGGTCACCTTATGGAGGCGTTTGCGCGCCGACTCAAACGCGATATGGGCGATACGTTCAATTTCGAAGCGGTGATACACCTCGGTATCGAACGCTTTTTCATGCTGACCGCTGCCTTCGCGCCCCTTTGGCTGACCGAAATAGATCCCACCGGTCAGTTCACGTACGCACAGAATGTCGAAACCGTTGGCGGCGATATCGGCGCGCAGCGGGCAAAACTCTTCCAGACCCTGGTACAGCTTCGCCGGACGCAGGTTACTGAACAATTTGAAATGTTTACGCAGCGGCAGCAGCGCGCCGCGCTCCGGCTGCTCTGCTGGCGGCAGGTGTTCCCATTTTGGGCCACCGACGGAACCAAACAGCACGGCATCGGCATTTTCACAACCTTCCACGGTCGCTTTTGGCAGTGGCGTGCCGTGGTTATCAATCGCAATACCGCCCACATCGTAGTGGCTGGTGGTGATTTTCATCGCAAAACGCGCGCGAACGGCTTCCAGTACTTTCAGCGCCTGTGCCATCACTTCCGGGCCAATACCGTCGCCCGGTAACACAGCAATATGGTAATTCTTCGACATTACACGGTTTCCTTGTTGTTCTCTTTATTCTGAGCTTTGCGTTGCAACTCTTTTTCGACTTCGGCGGCGCGCCAGATGTTATTCAGCACATGCACCATCGCTTTCGCGGAGGATTCAACGATATCGGTCGCCAGACCCACGCCATGGAAGCGGCGGCCATTGTGGGTCACAACAATGTCGACCTGGCCCAGCGCATCTTTGCCGTGGCCCTTAGCTGTCAGGTCATATTTGACCAGCTCAACGTCGTACTCGGTAACGCGGTTGATGGCCTGGTAAATCGCATCGACAGGTCCATTACCGTTAGCTGCCTCTGCTTTAATTTCATCTCCACAGGCCAGCTTGACCGAGGCGGTGGCGATGTCGCTGGAGCCGGACTGCACGTTGAAGTAATCCAGACGGAAGTGCTCTGGCTCTTCCTGCTGTTTGTTAATAAAGGCCAGCGCTTCCAGGTCATAGTCGAACACCTGCCCTTTTTTGTCGGCCAGCTTCAGGAACGCGTCATACAGCTGATCCATGTTGTAATCGCTGTCCTTATAACCCATCTCTTCCATGCGGTGCTTCACTGCCGCGCGACCGGAACGGGAGGTCAGGTTCAACTGGACCTGGTTCAGGCCGATGGATTCCGGGGTCATAATTTCGTAGTTTTCACGGTTCTTCAGCACGCCATCCTGATGAATACCGGAGGAGTGCGCGAAGGCGCCAGTGCCGACAATCGCTTTGTTGGCCGGAATAGGCATGTTGCAAATCTGGCTGACGGTCTGGCTGGTGCGCCAGATCTCGTTGTGATTGATGCGGGTGTGCACGTCCATGATGTCCTTGCGCACTTTGATCGCCATGATCACTTCTTCCAGCGAACAGTTGCCCGCACGTTCACCGATGCCGTTCATCGCGCCTTCTACCTGACGCGCGCCAGCGTGGACGGCGGCGATAGCATTGCCCACGGCCAGACCCAAATCATCGTGGGTGTGGACGGAGATAATCGCTTTATCAATGTTCGGAACGCGGTCATACAGGCCGGTGATGATGTTAGCGAACTCAAACGGCATGGTGTAGCCGACGGTGTCCGGGATGTTGATGGTTTTGGCACCCGCGTTAATGGCAGCTTCCACGACGCGCGCCAAATCGTCGATTGGCGTACGGCCTGCATCTTCACAGGAGAATTCAACGTCATCGGTGTAGTTGCGTGCGCGTTTCACCATGTACACCGCGCGCTCAATCACCTCATCCAGCGTGCTGCGCAGCTTGGTGGCGATGTGCATGGGCGAGGTGGCAATAAAGGTGTGGATACGGAACGCTTCGGCCACTTTCAGTGACTCGGCTGCAACGTCGATATCTTTTTCTACACAGCGCGCCAGACCACATACGCGGCTGTTTTTAATGGTGCGGGCGATGGTCTGGACGGATTCGAAATCACCCGGAGACGAGACCGGGAAACCCACCTCCATCACGTCGACACCCATACGTTCGAGAGCCAGCGCGATCTGCAGTTTCTCTTTTACACTCAGGCTTGCCTGTAATGCCTGTTCACCGTCACGTAAAGTAGTATCGAAAATAATGACTTGCTGGCTCATGGGTTAGGTCCTTGTCAGTCTTAGGGCGCCTTGCTACGAGCATAAAAAAACCCGCGCAGTGGCGCGGGTTTTTAGTCTTACTGGTGACGATTCAACGCTGAATATCGCCCGCCAGTCTACCGCGCACAGTGGATGCGTTTAGTAGTAGTAGACCGGTGAAACGAATGGTGCGAATCATGAATCGTGCTCCGTTAAATTCAATATGCTTTTAGTGGTACTGGATACGGCAGTTGATGTCAACCCCTGACGATAAAAACGGACCCGACGGGCGGAACGGGCAGGATTTTACTTTAGCTAATTGTGCTGGTTTTGGCTTTTGCGAGCCGACTAATTGTCTAATTTTGGACTGAAGAAAACAGTTGCAGAAATAAATAAATATAATTGTTTAAAATGAGTGACGTGCGTTACAGAGAGTATTCTGTACATAAAGGGGTTTACTATCATTAAGTTATAATTACGGTGAATCTATTACGCGTCGCTAGAAAATGAACAGAGGTAACATGTTATTAACTAACTAATGAGCGGTGGCGATAACAGTTTAATAATACTTAAGTCATCATTAATCTGGCGGTCATTGTGTATTTGCTTGGTTTATGGTTTCATTTAAATCCTAAAGTCAAACATATCATTTGCGCTATTTTCTTTTCGTTTGTATAGCGTCTTTATATATTCTGAATTTTAAATAATTCTCTTTCGCTGATCGTATTTGCATGATAAATCATATTTTTCGAGATTATTACCGTACGTGAGCAAAGGGAGTGTAGCGTGACAGTGGAGTCAGAAGTGTCAGAAAATAATATTAAACAACCTCAAGCTACTGATGGGATTAAACCGCAGTTACGCACGGTGGATCTTAATCTTCTGACGGTGTTTGATGCTGTCATGCAGGAACAGAATATCACCCGCGCGGCCCAGGCGTTGGGGATGTCACAACCTGCTGTGAGTAACGCCGTTGCCAGGCTTAAGGTCATGTTTAACGACGAATTGTTTGTTCGTTACGGAAGAGGGATCCAGCCTACTGCGCGTGCATTCCAGCTGTTCGGCTCAATCCGTCAGGCGTTGCAGCTGGTACAAAACGAGCTGCCGGGATCGGGCTTTGAACCTTTAAGCAGCGAGCGCACATTTCATCTGTGTGTCTGCAGTCCATTAGATAATTATTTAACCTCAATTATCTATAATAAAGTCGAAGAGATCGCGCCAAATATCCATCTGGTTTTTAAATCATCCCTGAACCAAAGTACAGAGCATCAGTTACGCTATCAGGAGATTGAATTCGTCCTGGGGTATGAAGAGTTCCGTCGTCCTGAATTTTCCTGCGTACCGCTGTTTAAAGATGAAATGGTTCTGGTGGCCAGTAAAAATCATCCCCGGCTGAAATATCCGCTACGCGAAAATGATGTCTATAACGAGCAGCATGCCGTTGTTGCCCTCGACAGATATGCTTCCTTTAGCCTGCCATGGTATGACTCTGCGGATAAGCAGGCGAGCGTGGCTTATCAGGGGATGGCTATGGTCAGCGTATTAAACGTTGTCTCCCAAACACATCTGGTGGCGATTGCACCGCGCTGGCTGGCAGAAGAGTTTTCTGACCCGTTAAATCTGCAAATTTTGCCTCTGCCGCTTAAGTTAAATAGCCGAACCTGCTATCTCTCCTGGCATGAAGCGGCCGGAAGGGATAAGGGACACCAGTGGATGGAAGAGTTGCTGGTCGGTATCTGCCGTCGGTAAACGCATCAGGATAAATCGCATCGGATTGTGTGATTTATCCTGAGTTTTTATAGATAATTACTATTTTGTTCTGTGACGATTTTTTTCGGGCCGCTCTTCGGTACGCAAAAATAGATGATTTCCTGCATTGCCGCGCTTTTCAGCGATGATTTATCACACCGTCCTCTATTCCCAGAGGAATTAACCATATCTTCAGTTAACGGCTGCTTTTTCTGCTTTACGCACCGTTTATCTCCCCGGGTTTGCTAATTGCCTGCCTCATAACGAGCGGTTAAGGTAAAGAACACTCTGCAAAATATAAGATTGGTTCATCCCGATCGTAAGACGGTGCGGAAATGAATTCGGCAGTCCGTCTATAACAAAATGCCTGGAGGCAAAGCATGGAGATGTTGTCTGGCGCGGAAATGGTCGTGCGGTCGCTGATCGATCAGGGCGTAAAGCAAGTGTTCGGCTACCCTGGCGGCGCGGTCCTGGATATTTATGATGCGCTGCATACGGTAGGGGGCATTGACCATGTTCTGGTACGTCACGAGCAGGCGGCTGTACACATGGCCGACGGTCTGGCGCGTGCGACGGGTGAAGTAGGCGTGGTCTTAGTCACGTCCGGCCCCGGCGCGACAAACGCCATTACCGGCATTGCGACGGCGTATATGGACTCTATCCCGCTGGTGATCCTCTCCGGGCAGGTAGCAACCTCGCTGATTGGCTACGATGCTTTCCAGGAGTGTGACATGGTCGGGATTTCCCGTCCCGTTGTGAAGCACAGCTTTCTGGTCAAGCAAACCGAAGACATTCCCGGCGTACTGAAAAAAGCCTTCTGGCTGGCAGCAAGCGGGCGCCCGGGACCGGTGGTGGTCGATCTGCCTAAAGACATTCTGAACCCGGCAAACAAGCTGCCGTACGTCTGGCCTGACTCAGTGAGCATGCGTTCTTACAATCCGACAACGCAGGGGCATAAAGGACAGATCAAGCGGGCGTTGCAAACGCTTCTGGCAGCCAAAAAACCGGTCGTCTATGTCGGCGGCGGGGCGATCAACGCTGCCTGTGAAGCCCAGCTTCGTGAGCTGGTTGAAAAACTCAACCTTCCTGTGGCGTCGTCGCTAATGGGGCTGGGGGCGTTTCCCGCCACTCACCGCCAGGCGCTCGGCATGCTGGGTATGCACGGTACCTATGAAGCCAACATGACGATGCATCACTCCGATGTGATCTTTGCCGTCGGCGTGCGTTTTGACGATCGTACCACCAACAATCTGGCGAAGTATTGCCCGAACGCCACCGTGTTGCACATTGATATCGATCCGACGTCCATTTCAAAAACGGTGTCGGCTGATGTGCCGATCGTCGGTGATGCTCGTCAGGTTCTGGAACAGATGCTGGATCTGCTGACCCAGGAGAACGCGACCCAGCCACTGGATGAGATCCGCGACTGGTGGCAGCAGATTGAACAGTGGCGAGCGCGTCAGTGCCTGAAATATGACACGCAAAGCGAAAACATTAAGCCGCAGGCGGTCATCGAAGCGGTGTGGCGACTGACGAAAGGTGAGGCATATGTGACCTCAGACGTGGGCCAACACCAGATGTTTGCCGCCCTGTATTACCCATTTGATAAACCGCGTCACTGGATCAACTCGGGTGGCTTAGGCACCATGGGCTTCGGTCTGCCTGCCGCGCTGGGCGTGAAGCTGGCGTTGCCGAATGAAACCGTCGTCTGCGTGACCGGAGACGGCAGTATTCAGATGAACATTCAGGAGCTGTCTACCGCGCTGCAGTATGAGCTGCCGGTTCTTGTGCTGAACCTGAATAACGGCTACCTCGGCATGGTGAAGCAGTGGCAGGATATGATTTACTCTGGCCGACATTCGCAGTCCTATATGCAATCGCTGCCGGATTTTGTTCGTCTTGCTGAAGCTTATGGCCATGTTGGGATGCGAGTGACCGATCCGGCCGAGCTGGAAACGAAGCTCGCACAAGCGCTTGAGCACGTTAAAAACAACCGCCTTGTCTTTATGGATGTGATTGTTGATGGAACCGAACACGTTTATCCGATGCATATTCGGGGGGGCGGTATGGATGAAATGTGGTTAAGCAAAACGGAGAGAACCTGATATGCGCCGGATATTATCGGTTTTACTGGAAAACGAGTCTGGCGCACTGTCGCGCGTCATTGGTCTTTTTGCGCAGCGCGGTTATAACATTGAAAGCCTGACCGTCGCGCCGACGGAGGATCCCACGCTGTCGCGCATGACGATTCAAACCGTTGGCGACGCCAAAGTGCTTGAACAGATTGAAAAACAGCTGCATAAGCTGGTTGATGTGCTGCGCGTGAGCGAGCTGGGGCAGGGGGCCTACGTTGAACGTGAGGTCATGCTGGTGAAAATCCAGGCCACCGGCTACGGGCGTGAAGAAGTTAAACGCAATGCGGATATTTTCCGCGGACAGATTATCGACGTCACGCCTTCTCTTTATACGGTTCAGCTGGTCGGGACAAGTGACAAGCTGGATGCTTTCCTGACGTCCGTGCGGGATGTGGCAAAAATTGTTGAAGTCGCAAGATCGGGTGTCGTGGGTCTGTCACGCGGCGAGAAAATCATGCGTTAGTTGTCAAAAAGGTTCGCCTCTTTCTGCCCGGTCACCAAAGCCGGGCTTTTTTTTGCGTAATCAGCCGACAACGCAGATAAAAGCGGTTGCCGCGAAGGCTTTTCTGCGTTTAGATGTTAAAAGATTTAACCATAACCTTGACAGGGCCATGGACTCTTTTCTTTTTTTAAGGGGCAATTGTGAAACTGGATGAAATCGCCCGGCTAGCCGGCGTGTCACGAACAACGGCCAGCTATGTGATTAACGGTAAAGCAAAGCAGTACCGTGTCAGCGACAAGACCGTTGAAAAAGTTATGGCGGTGGTTCGTGAACATAACTACCATCCGAATGCTGTCGCAGCCGGTCTGCGCGCCGGGCGCACCCGCTCTATTGGTCTGGTGATCCCGGACCTGGAAAACACCAGCTATACCCGTATCGCCAACTATCTTGAACGTCAGGCGCGCCAGCGTGGCTATCAGCTGCTGATTGCCTGCTCGGAAGATCAGCCTGATAACGAGATGCGCTGCATTGAGCATCTGCTCCAGCGTCAGGTGGATGCCATTATTGTTTCGACCTCCTTACCGCCAGAACATCCGTTCTACCAGCGCTGGGCGAACGACCCGTTCCCAATCGTGGCGCTGGATCGCGCGCTCGATCGTGAACATTTCACAAGCGTAGTGGGTGCGGACCAGGATGATGCCGAAATGCTGGCCGCAGAGCTGCGGACGTTCCCGGCGGAAACGGTGCTGTATCTTGGCGCGTTGCCCGAGCTTTCGGTGAGCTTCCTGCGCGAGCAGGGATTCAGAACCGCCTGGAAAGACGATCCGCGCGAGGTTCACTACCTCTATGCCAACAGCTACGAACGTGAAGCCGCCGCGCAGCTGTTCGAGAAATGGCTGGAAACCCACCCGATGCCTCAGGCGCTGTTCACGACCTCGTTTGCGCTCTTGCAGGGCGTCATGGATGTCACCTTACGCCGTGAAGGTAAACTCCCCTCCGACCTGGCGATTGCCACGTTCGGGGATAACGAGCTGCTCGACTTCCTTCAGTGCCCGGTGCTGGCGGTTGCACAGCGTCACCGTGACGTGGCTGAACGCGTGCTGGAGATTGTGCTGGCGAGTCTGGATGAACCCCGCAAACCAAAGCCGGGCCTGACGCGTATCAAACGTAATCTCTACCATCGCGGAATTTTAAGCCGCCAAAAATGAAATGACTGGGGCGGCGAAATCTGCCCCATTTTGCTGCAATAATTCGTGCGGATAATTCCCGGAGAGAAATTAGGATAATTCTTGTGAGATCATAATCGCCTATTTTTCTTAATTCATTTTGGCTTTTAAATTGTTCTTTAAAGAACATCTCAGCGATTTTAAACGGTATTCTTTGTATTATTTTGTTACAAACCCTCTTCGGTCGATGAATATTCAGACGTTTTTTCCTCTTCCTTTGCCAGCTTACGTGCTAACCACTGCGCTTACCGTGTGCCTGGGTGAATCTGGCGCTGTCATCCCCTGAGAATCTGTCATAAAATGCTGCCCGCGTCGCAAACTGACACTTTATATTTATCTGCGATGATATTGAGTGAGCCTTAACGCTAGTGTGCATATTCGGTTTTTTTCTTACAAATATTCATAACGTTAATTTTGCCTCGCCAGTTGTGCAGTTATTAACCAGGACTGTTTAACTCTGTAAATAGAGGGCTTTCGAGTCCTTATACGGAGAGTCCTGGCTTGACAAGCTTTTCCCTCGCTCCGTAAACTCCTTTAGGTGGGAATTTGTGGGTTAAAGTGGTGAGGAGGGGTGAGACTGGCATGTTCCGTGGAGCAACGTTAGTCAATCTCGACAGCAAAGGGCGTTTATCGGTACCAACCCGATACCGCGACCAGCTGATTGAGAACGCTGCGGGTCAAATGGTTTGCACCATTGACATTAACTCCCCCTGCCTGCTGCTTTACCCCTTACCTGAATGGGAAATTATTGAGCAAAAGCTGTCGCGACTGTCGAGCATGAACCCGCAGGAACGCCGCGTGCAGCGGCTGTTATTGGGACATGCCAGTGAATGTCAGATGGATAACGCAGGGCGATTACTGATTGCCCCTGTGTTGCGGCAACATGCCGGTCTGACAAAAGAAGTGATGCTGGTCGGGCAGTTCAACAAGTTTGAACTGTGGGATGAAACGACCTGGTATCAACAGGTCAAGGAAGATATCGACGCTGAGCAGTCTGATTCCGCGACATTATCGGAACGACTGCAGGACTTGTCTCTATAAATATGATGGAAAATTATAAACATAAAACGGTGTTACTGGACGAGGCCGTTAACGGCCTGAATATTCGTCCGGATGGCATCTACATTGATGGCACATTTGGTCGCGGTGGCCACTCGCGTTTGATCCTCTCCCAGCTGGGTGAGGAGGGACGTCTGCTGGCAATCGATCGCGATCCGCAGGCAATTGCCGTTGCACAGACCATCAATGACCCACGCTTTTCCATCGTGCATGGACCTTTCTCTGCGCTCGCGGACTATGTGGCTGAGCGCGGCCTGACGGGCAAGATCGACGGGATTCTTCTCGATCTTGGCGTCTCTTCACCCCAACTTGACGACGCTGAACGCGGTTTCTCCTTTATGCGTGATGGTCCGCTGGACATGCGGATGGACCCGACGCGCGGACAATCCGCCGCCGAGTGGCTACAGACCGCTGACGAAGCCGATATTGCATGGGTCATTAAAACGTTTGGCGAAGAGCGCTTTGGCAAACGTATTGCGCGCGCCATTGTTGAGCGCAACCGCATTGAGCCAATGACCCGCACCAAAGAGTTGGCCGAGGTGATCGCGGCAGCGACCCCGGTGAAGGATAAGCACAAACATCCCGCGACCCGTACCTTCCAGGCGGTTCGCATCTGGGTAAACAGTGAACTGGAGGAAATAGAGCTGGCGCTAAAAAGCTCGCTCGACGTGCTTGCCCCGGGTGGGCGGTTATCCATCATTAGCTTCCATTCGCTGGAAGACCGTATTGTGAAACGCTTTATGCGTGAACAAAGCCGCGGTCCACAGGTGCCAGCGGGGCTGCCGATGACGGAAGAACAACTCAGGAAGCTGGGTGGCCGTCAGTTGCGAGCATTAGGCAAGTTGATGCCGGGCGAAGAAGAAGTGGCAGAGAATCCACGCGCCCGTAGTTCAGTGCTGCGTGTTGCAGAGAGGACGAACGCATGATCGGCAGAGTGACAGAGACCCTAAGCAAAGTTAAGGATTCGTTAGGAAGCAACGAGCGCCATGCCTTGCCTGGCGTGATCGGCGACGATCTTTTGCGGTTTGGGAAACTGCCACTCTGTCTGTTCATTTGCATCATTGTCACGGCAGTAACGGTGGTGACGACAGCCCACCATACACGTTTATTGACTGCGCAACGCGAGCAGATGGTACTGGAACGCGATGCGCTGGATATTGAATGGCGAAATCTGATCCTTGAAGAAAACGCGCTCGGCGATCACAGCCGGGTTGAACGGATCGCAACGGAAAAGCTGCAACTGCAGCATGTTGATCCTTCACAGGAAAATATCGTAGTACAAAAATAAGGGAAAACGCGACGCATGAAAGCAGCGGCAAAAACGCTAAAACCAAAACGTCAGGAAGAACAGGCCAACTTTATCAGTTGGCGTTTTGCGTTGCTTTGCGGCTGCATTTTACTGGCGCTGGGTTTTCTGCTGGGCCGCGTGGCCTGGCTGCAGATCGTCGCGCCTGACATGCTGGTACGCCAGGGCGATATGCGCTCTCTGCGCGTTCAGGAGGTCTCCACGTCCCGCGGGATGATCACCGACCGCTCCGGTCGTCCGCTGGCGGTGAGCGTACCGGTGAAGGCTATCTGGGCCGATCCGAAAGAGCTGCACGACGCCGGTGGCATTACCCTTGATAACCGCTGGAAAGCGCTGGCTGATGCGCTGAAAATGCCGCTGGATCAGCTGGCTTCCCGCGTTAACGCGAACCCGAAAGGGCGTTTTATCTATCTGGCGCGTCAGGTTAACCCTGACATGGCCGACTACATTCGCAAACTGAAGCTACCGGGCATTCATCTGCGTGAAGAATCCCGTCGTTACTATCCATCCGGCGAAGTAACCGCTCACCTCATTGGCTTCACCAACGTCGACAGTCAGGGGATTGAGGGCGTTGAAAAAAGCTTCGATAAGTGGCTCACCGGTCAGCCGGGCGAGCGAATCGTGCGTAAGGACCGCTACGGGCGCGTCATCGAAGATATCTCCTCTACGGACAGTCAGGCAGCGCACAACCTGGCCCTGAGTATCGACGAGCGCCTGCAGGCGCTGGTCTACCGCGAGCTGAACAACGCCGTGGCGTTCAACAAGGCGGAGTCAGGCAGCGCCGTGCTGGTGGATGTCAGCACCGGTGAAGTGCTGGCGATGGCCAACAGTCCGTCCTACAACCCGAACAACTTTACCGGCACCGCAAAAGATGCCATGCGTAACCGGGCGATTACCGACGTGTTCGAACCTGGCTCCACGGTGAAGCCGATGGTGGTGATGACCGCGCTCCAGCGCGGCATCGTCAATGAAAACACGGTTCTGAACACCATCCCATACCGTATTAACGGCCACGAGATAAAAGACGTGGCGCGCTACAGCGAATTGACCCTGACCGGGGTGTTACAGAAGTCGAGTAACGTCGGTGTTTCAAAGCTGGCGTTAGCGATGCCGTCCTCAGCGTTAGTAGAGACTTACTCACGTTTTGGACTGGGAAAGGCGACCAATTTGGGGTTGGTCGGAGAACGCAGTGGCTTATATCCTCAAAAACAACGGTGGTCTGACATAGAGAGGGCCACCTTCTCTTTCGGCTACGGGCTAATGGTAACCCCGTTACAGTTAGCGCGAGTCTACGCAACGATTGGCAGCTATGGTGTTTATCGCCCGCTGTCGATTACCAAAGTTGATCCACCGGTCCCGGGCGAGCGTATCTTCCCGGAATCCATCGTTCGTACCGTGGTGCACATGATGGAAAGCGTGGCGCTGCCGGGCGGCGGCGGCGTGAAGGCGGCGATTAAAGGCTATCGTATCGCCATTAAAACCGGTACAGCGAAAAAAGTGGGGCCAGACGGCCGCTACATCAACAAATACATTGCCTATACCGCAGGCGTTGCGCCTGCAAGCAATCCGCGTTTTGCGCTGGTGGTCGTGATAAACGATCCACAGGCGGGTAAATACTACGGCGGCGCCGTCTCCGCGCCTGTGTTCGGGGCCATCATGGGCGGCGTGTTACGCACCATGAACATTGAACCGGATGCGCTGGCGACGGGCGAAAAAAGTGAATTTGTAATTAATCAAGGCGAGGGTACAGGTGGCAGATCGTAATTTGCGCGACCTTCTCGCTCCGTGGGTGCCAAATGCACCGGAGCGAGCACTGCGAGAGATGGTACTGGACAGCCGCGTGGCTGCGTCTGGCGATCTTTTTGTGGCGGTGGTCGGTCATCAGGCGGACGGGCGTCGTTATATCCCGCAGGCGATTGCGCAAGGTGTGGCTGCCATTATTGCTGAGGCTAAAGATGAGGCAACCGACGGTGAGATCCGTGAAATGCACGGCGTGCCGGTCATCTATCTCAGCCAGTTAAACGAACGTCTTTCCGCACTGGCGGGGCGTTTTTATCACGAACCTTCCGACCAGCTGCGCCTGGTTGGCGTAACGGGTACGAACGGAAAAACCACCACCACGCAGCTGATGGCGCAGTGGGCTCAACTGCTGGGTGAAACCGGCGCGGTGATGGGGACCGTGGGTAACGGTCTGCTGGGCAAAGTGAGCCCGACGGAAAACACCACCGGCTCCGCGGTTGACGTACAGCACGTGCTCGCCGGTCTGGCAGGGCAGGGCGCAACCTTTACCGCGATGGAGGTCTCTTCGCACGGTCTGGTACAGCACCGTGTCGCGGCGCTGAAATTTGCCGCGTCCGTGTTTACCAACCTGAGCCGCGATCATCTTGATTATCATGGTGATATGGAGCACTACGAAGCCGCGAAATGGCTGCTCTATTCCACTCACCACTGTGGTCAGGCGATCATCAATGCCGACGATGAAGTCGGCCGCCGCTGGCTGGCGAAGCTGCCGGATGCGGTTGCCGTATCGATGGAAGACCATATCAATCCGAACTGCCACGGCCGCTGGCTGAAGGCGGTTGAGGTGAATTATCACGACAGCGGAGCGACCATCCGCTTTGCCTCTTCCTGGGGTGAAGGCGAAATTGAAAGCCGCCTGATGGGGGCGTTTAACGTCAGCAACCTGCTGCTGGCGCTGGCAACGCTGCTGGCGCTGGGTTACCCGATGGCTGAGCTGCTGAAAACCGCCGCGCGTCTGCAGCCAGTATGTGGCCGTATGGAAGTGTTTAGCGCGCCGGGCAAACCGACCGTTGTGGTTGATTATGCCCACACGCCGGATGCGCTGGAAAAAGCGCTGGAAGCGGCGCGCCTGCACTGTACCGGTAAGCTCTGGTGCGTGTTTGGCTGCGGCGGCGATCGTGACAAAGGCAAACGCCCGCTGATGGGCGCTATTGCGGAACAGTTCGCAGATATTCCGGTTGTCACCGATGACAACCCGCGTACGGAAGAGCCGCGCGCCATCATTAACGACATTCTGGCGGGCATGCTGGATGCGGGCCGCGCGCGCGTCGTGGAAGGCCGGGCGGAAGCCGTGACGAACGCCATCATGCAGGCACAGGAGAATGATGTTGTTCTGCTGGCGGGTAAAGGCCATGAAGATTATCAGATCGTTGGAAACCGCCGTCTGGATTACTCGGATCGCGTAACGGCAGCTCGCCTGCTGGGAGTCGTCGTATGATTAGCCTCTCGTTAAGCCAGGCCGCAGCGGTACTGCACGGCGACCTGTACGGGCAAGACCTGACCATTGATGCCGTGACGACGGACACCCGCAAAGTCACCGCTGGCTGTCTGTTCGTGGCGCTGAAAGGCGAGCGTTTTGACGCGCATGATTTTGCCGAACAGGCCAAAGAGAACGGCGCCGGTGCGCTGCTGGTCAGCCGCAAGCTTGATATCGATCTGCCGCAGGTTGTGGTGAAAGATACGCGTCTCGCGTTCGGTGAGCTGGCTGCCTGGGTTCGTCAGCAGGTGCCGGCTCGCGTCGTCGCCCTGACCGGATCCTCAGGCAAAACGTCAGTGAAAGAGATGACGGCGGCGATCCTCAGCCAGTGCGGCAATACGCTTTATACCGCGGGCAACCTCAATAATGACATCGGCGTGCCGATGACATTGCTTCGCCTGACCAAAGAGCACGAGTATGCGGTGATCGAGTTAGGTGCAAACCACCAGGGTGAAATCGCCTGGACCGTGAGCCTGACGCGCCCGGAAGCAGCGCTGGTGAATAACCTCGCGGCTGCGCACCTGGAAGGCTTTGGCTCTCTGGAAGGCGTGGCGAAAGCGAAAGGCGAGATTTACACCGGCCTGCCGGAAAACGGGATCGCCATTCTGAACGCCGATAACAACGACTGGCTGAACTGGCAGAGCATCATTGGTGCGCGTAAAACCTGGCGCTTCTCGCCAAATGCGGCCAACAGTGATTTTACGGCGACCAATATCCATGTGACGTCGCACGGCACCGAGTTCACCCTCACCACCCCAACGGGTGGCGTGGAGGTGCTGCTGCCGCTGCCGGGTCGCCATAACATCGCCAATGCCCTTGCGGCGGCGGCGCTGTCAACGGCGGTAGGCGCTTCACATGAGGCGATCCAAGCCGGGCTGGCGAACCTGAAAGCCGTGCCGGGACGCCTGTTCCCGATTCAGCTTTCGGAAAACAAGCTGCTACTGGATGACTCCTACAACGCGAACGTTGGCTCGATGACGGCGGCGGTGCAGGTGTTATCTGAAATGCCGGGCTTCCGCATCATGGTGGTTGGCGACATGGCAGAGCTGGGCGACGAAAGTGAAGCCTGTCATACCCAGGTCGGTGAAGCGGCGAAAGCGGCGGGGCTGGACTGTGTACTGAGCGCAGGAAAACTGAGCCAGGCGATTAGCCAGGCCAGCGGCGTTGGCGAGCATTTTGCCGATAAAGCCGCGTTGATTGAGCGCCTTAAGGCATTAATGACAGAAAAACAAATTGTGACAGTGTTAGTGAAAGGTTCACGTAGTGCCGCCATGGAAGAGGTTGTGCACGCATTACAGGAGAACGGGACATGTTAGTTTGGCTGGCCGAACATTTGGTCAAATATTACTCCGGCTTTAACGTCTTTTCCTATCTGACGTTTCGCGCCATCGTCAGCCTGCTGACTGCGCTGTTCATCTCGTTGTGGATGGGCCCGCGCATGATTGCCCGTCTGCAAAAGCTCTCTTTCGGCCAGGTTGTGCGTAACGACGGCCCGGAATCGCACTTCAGCAAGCGCGGTACCCCGACCATGGGCGGGATCATGATCCTGACTGCCATCGTCGTTTCCGTATTGCTGTGGGCGTACCCGTCCAACCCGTACGTCTGGTGTGTGCTGACGGTTCTGGTGGGTTACGGGATCATTGGTTTCGTCGATGATTACCGCAAAGTCGTCCGCAAAGATACCAAAGGTCTGATTGCCCGCTGGAAGTACTTCTGGATGTCGGTGATCGCGCTGGGCGTGGCCTTCGCGCTGTATCTGGCAGGGAAAGACACGCCAGCGACCGAGCTGGTCGTGCCGTTCTTTAAAGACGTGATGCCACAGCTGGGGCTGTTCTACATTCTGCTGGCGTACTTTGTGATTGTCGGCACCGGTAACGCCGTTAACCTGACCGACGGTCTGGATGGCCTGGCGATTATGCCAACCGTCTTCGTGGCGGCCGGTTTTGCGCTGGTGGCCTGGGCGACCGGTAACATGAATTTCGCCAACTATCTGCACATCCCTTATCTGCGTCATGCGGGTGAACTGGTGATCGTCTGTACGGCGATTGTCGGCGCGGGGCTTGGCTTCCTGTGGTTCAACACCTATCCGGCTCAGGTCTTTATGGGTGACGTCGGTTCACTGGCGTTAGGCGGCGCGCTGGGCATTATTGCCGTGCTGCTGCGTCAGGAGTTCCTGCTGGTGATCATGGGCGGCGTGTTTGTCGTTGAAACCCTGTCGGTGATTTTGCAGGTCGGTTCCTTCAAGCTGCGCGGTCAGCGTATCTTCCGTATGGCGCCGATTCACCACCACTATGAACTGAAAGGCTGGCCGGAGCCGCGCGTCATTGTGCGCTTCTGGATTATTTCGCTGATGCTGGTGCTGATTGGCCTGGCAACGCTGAAGGTACGTTAATCATGGCAGATTACCAGGGCAAAAAAGTCGTTATCATCGGGTTAGGCCTCACGGGCCTTTCCTGCGTGGACTTTTTCCTCGCACGTGGCGTGACGCCGCGCGTGATGGATACGCGTGTCTCTCCGCCGGGTCTGGATAAACTGCCGGAACAGGTTGAACGCCACCTTGGTGGTCTGAATGATGACTGGCTGCAGGCAGCCGATCTGATTGTCGCCAGCCCGGGTATGGCGCTGGCGCATCCTTCCCTGAGCGCTGCCGCAGATGCAGGCGTTGAGATTGTCGGCGATATCGAGCTGTTCTGCCGCGAAGCGCAGGCGCCCGTTATCGCGATTACCGGTTCTAACGGTAAAAGCACCGTCACCACCCTGGTGGGGGAAATGGCAAAAGCGGCGGGCATGAACGTCGGCGTTGGCGGTAACATTGGTTTGCCTGCTCTGATGCTGCTGGACAAAGGCTGTGAACTGTATGTTCTCGAGCTTTCCAGCTTCCAGCTGGAAACGACCTCCAGCCTGCATGCTGCCGCTGCGACGATCCTCAACGTGACTGAAGATCACATGGACAGATATCCATTTGGTCTGCAACAGTACCGTGCCGCCAAGCTGCGCGTTTATGAGAATGCCAAAGTCTGCGTAGTGAATGCCGATGATGCGCTGACCATGCCGGTGCGTGGCGCAGACGACCGCTGCATTAGTTTTGGCATCACCATGGGTGATTATCATCTGAACCGCCAGCTGGGTGAAACCTGGCTGCGCGTGAAAGGTGAGAAAGTGCTGAACGTGAAAGAGATGAAGCTCTCTGGGCAGCACAACTATACCAATGCGCTGGCGGCGCTGGCGCTGGCGGACGCAGTGGGGCTGCCGCGCTCCTCAAGCCTGAAAGCGTTAACCACGTTTTCCGGCCTGGCACACCGTTTCCAGCTGGCGCTGGAGCACAACGGCGTGCGCTGGATCAACGACTCCAAAGCCACCAACGTGGGCAGCACGGAGGCCGCGCTGAACGGCCTGCACGTTGACGGTACCTTGCATCTGCTGCTGGGCGGTGACGGTAAATCAGCGGATTTCTCGTCCCTGAAGCCGTATCTCTCCGGCGATAACGTCCGTCTGTACTGCTTCGGCCGTGACGGCAGCGAGCTGGCTGCACTGCGCCCTGAGGTCGCCGAGCAAACCGAAACCATGGAACAGGCGATGCGGCTGATTGCCCCTCGCGTGAAGCCGGGTGATATGGTGCTGCTCTCTCCGGCCTGTGCCAGCCTCGATCAATTCAAGAATTTCGAACAGCGTGGTGATGTCTTTACCCGCCTGGCGAAGGAGTTAGGCTGATGCGTTTATCTCTCCCTCGCCTGAAAATGCCGCGCCTGCCAGGATTTGGGATCCTGGTGTGGTTGTTTGCGGCACTCAAAGGCTGGGTGATGGGCTCTCGTCAAAAAGATAACGACAGCCTGATCATGTACGACCGCACGCTGTTCTGGCTCACGATGGGGCTCGCGGCGGTCGGCTTTATTATGGTGACGTCAGCGTCAATGCCCGTCGGGCAGCGTCTGGCGAACGATCCTTTCCTGTTTGCCAAGCGTGATGGTCTGTACATTATCCTGGCATTCTGCCTGGCGCTGGTGACCTTGCGTCTGCCGATGGAGTTCTGGCAGCGGCACAGTACGGCGATGCTGATCGCGTCGATCATTATGCTGCTGATCGTCCTGGTGGTGGGGAGTTCCGTAAACGGGGCATCACGCTGGATCGCCTTTGGCCCGCTGCGTATTCAGCCTGCGGAATTTACCAAGCTTTCCCTGTTCTGCTACCTGGCGAACTACCTGGTGCGTAAGGTAGATGAAGTGCGTAATAACCTGCGCGGCTTCTTAAAACCGATGGGCGTGATTCTGGTGCTGGCGGTATTACTGCTGGCGCAGCCTGACCTCGGTACCGTGGTGGTACTGTTTGTCACCACGCTGGCCATGCTGTTCCTGGCGGGCGCAAAGCTGTGGCAGTTCATCGCCATTATCGGGATGGGGATTTCAGCGGTTGTGCTGCTGATCCTCGCCGAGCCTTACCGTATTCGCCGCGTGACCTCGTTCTGGAACCCGTGGGAAGACCCGTTCGGCAGCGGCTATCAGCTGACGCAGTCACTTATGGCCTTTGGGCGCGGTGAGCTCTGGGGGCAGGGGCTGGGTAACTCGGTACAGAAACTGGAGTATTTACCGGAAGCGCATACTGACTTCATCTTCTCCATTATTGCGGAAGAACTGGGTTATATCGGTGTGGTATTAGCGCTATTAATGGTATTCTTCGTCGCTTTCCGCGCCATGTCCATCGGCCGGAAAGCGCTGGAGATCGATCACCGTTTCTCAGGCTTCCTGGCCTGCTCAATTGGTATCTGGTTTAGCTTCCAGGCATTGGTTAACGTCGGGGCCGCAGCAGGTATGCTGCCGACCAAAGGTCTGACGTTGCCGTTGATCAGTTATGGTGGTTCCAGTCTGTTGATTATGTCGACGGCCATCATGCTGTTGTTGCGCATAGATTATGAGACGCGTCTGGAAAAAGCCCAGGCGTTTACACGAGGTTCACGATGAATCAACCGAAGCGGTTAATGGTGATGGCAGGCGGTACCGGCGGACATGTGTTCCCGGGACTGGCGGTTGCGCACCATTTAATGGATCAGGGCTGGCAGGTACGCTGGCTGGGAACCGCAGACCGCATGGAGGCCGACCTGGTACCGAAACACGGTATTGAGATCGACTTTATTCGTATTTCCGGCCTTCGGGGCAAAGGCCTCAAGGCAATGCTGCTGGCACCGGTGCGCATTTTTAACGCCTGGCGTCAGGCGCGAACCATCATGAAGCGCTTTAAGCCCGATGTGGTGCTGGGCATGGGCGGCTATGTCTCGGGTCCAGGTGGGTTAGCCGCGTGGTCGTTAGGTATTCCCGTCGTGCTGCATGAGCAGAACGGTATTGCGGGTCTGACCAACAAATGGCTGGCGAAAATCGCCACCAAAGTCATGCAGGCGTTTCCCGGCGCGTTCCCGAAAGCGGATGTGGTGGGAAACCCGGTGCGCGTGGACGTGCTGGCACTGCCGCTGCCGGAGGCTCGCCTGGCGGGCCGTGAAGGGCCGGTGCGTGTGCTGGTCGTCGGCGGCTCTCAGGGCGCGCGCATTTTAAACCAGACGATGCCGCAGGTTGCCGCAAAGCTGGGTGTTGCCGTCACCATCTGGCACCAGAGTGGAAAAGGCGCTCAGCAGACCGTTGAGCAGGCTTACGCCGAGGCGGGGCAGCCGCAGCATAACGTGACGGAGTTTATCGACGACATGGCGGCAGCGTACGCCTGGGCCGATGTCGTGGTCTGTCGTTCTGGCGCCTTAACGGTAAGCGAAATCGCTGCCGCGGGGCTGCCGGCTCTGTTTGTGCCTTTCCAGCACAAAGACAGGCAACAGTACTGGAATGCCCTGCCGCTTGAGAAAGCCGGTGCGGCGAAAATTTTTGAGCAGCCACAGTTTACCGCCGACGCGGTCGCCACCACCCTGGCGGGCTGGAACAGAGACGTATTGCTTGAGATGGCTGAACGCGCGCGCGCGGCGGCTATCCCTGATGCGACGGAACGGGTGGCAAAAGAAGTGAGCCTGGCAGCTCAGGCTTAACCCTCGCAGCGCGTGAAGCGCGGCACGAATTTTAAGTAGTCGATGGCGTTTAGAGAATGAATACACAACAACTGGCAAAACTGCGTTCAATCGTGCCCGAGATGCGTCGCGTCCGGCACATTCACTTTGTTGGCATCGGTGGTGCTGGCATGGGCGGTATTGCCGAAGTGTTAGCTAACGAAGGCTATCAGATCAGCGGGTCTGACCTGGCGCCAAACCCTGTAACGCAGCAGCTGGCGTCGCTTGGGGCGACTATCTATTTTAACCATCGCCCGGAAAACGTGCGCGATGCGAGCGTGGTGGTGGTATCGAGCGCTATCTCCTCTGACAACCCGGAAATCGTTGCCGCGCATGACGCGCGCATTCCGGTGATCCGCCGTGCAGAAATGCTGGCGGAACTGATGCGTTTCCGTCATGGCATTGCCATTGCCGGGACCCACGGTAAAACCACGACCACGGCGATGGTCTCCAGTATTTATGCAGAAGCGGGTCTCGACCCGACGTTCGTCAACGGCGGCCTGGTCAAAGCCGCGGGCGTGCATGCGCGTCTGGGCCACAGTCGTTATCTGATTGCTGAAGCAGATGAGAGCGACGCGTCGTTCCTGCACCTGCAGCCGATGGTGGCGATTGTCACCAACATCGAAGCGGACCATATGGATACCTACCAGGGTGACTTCGAGAACTTAAAGCAGACCTTTATCAACTTCCTGCACAACCTGCCGTTCTACGGGCGCGCGGTGATGTGCGTAGACGATCCGGTGATCCGCGAGCTGCTGCCGCGCGTGGGTCGTCAAATCACCACCTACGGTTTCAGTGAAGACGCTGACGTCCGCGTGGAAGAGTACAAACAGATTGGCGCGCAGGGGCACTTCACGCTGGCGCGTCAGGACAAAGAGCTGCTGCACGTGACGCTGAATGCGCCAGGGCGCCATAACGCGCTCAATGCCGCAGCGGCAGTGGCCGTCGCGACGGAAGAAGGCATTGATGATGATGCGATCCTGCGCGCGCTGGAAAGCTTCCAGGGCACCGGTCGTCGTTTCGACTTCCTCGGTGAATTCCCGCTGGATCCGGTAAACGGTAAAGCCGGTACGGCGATGCTGGTGGACGACTATGGTCACCATCCAACCGAAGTGGACGCCACCATTAAAGCCGCACGTGCGGGCTGGCCGGACAAGAATCTGGTGATGGTGTTCCAGCCGCACCGTTTCACGCGTACGCGCGATCTGTATGACGATTTCGCCAGCGTCCTGTCGCAGGTTGATACCCTGTTAATGCTGGATGTATACGCCGCAGGCGAGACGCCGATTCCGGGCGCAGACAGTCGTTCTCTGTGTCGCACCATTCGTGGACGCGGTAAAGTTGACCCTATTCTGGTTTCTGACCCTGCCCAGGTGGCGGAAATTCTGGCACCGGTCCTGACAGGTAACGATTTAATTCTGATTCAGGGTGCGGGAAATATCGGCAAAATCGCCCGTACCTTAGCTGAAATCAAACTGAAGCCGCAAAACCAGGAGGATGAGCATCATGGCTGATAAGATTGCTGTCCTGTCTGGCGGCACCTCCGCCGAGCGCGAGGTTTCCCTGAATTCCGGCGCGGCTGTACTGGCGGGCCTGCGTGAAGGTGGCGTCAATGCGCATCTGGTTGACCCAAAAGAGGTCGACGTGACGCAATTAAAAGCCATGGGCTTCGATAAAGTTTTTATCGCTTTACACGGTCGTGGCGGTGAAGACGGTACCCTGCAGGGGCTTCTGGATCTGCTCGGCCTGCCGTACACCGGCAGCGGCGTGATGGCTTCCGCTATCTCTATGGATAAACTGCGCAGCAAGCTGCTGTGGCAGGGCGCAGGGTTACCTGTCGCACCATGGGTAGCGCTGACGCGACGCGAATTTGAATTGGGCCTGTCGGATAGCGTTAATGCACGCATTGCTGAACTGGGCTTACCGGTTATTGTAAAGCCCAGCCGGGAAGGCTCCAGCGTGGGAATGTCCAAAGTCGACAAAGCTGACGATTTAGCGTCCGCTTTAGCGCTGGCATTTCAACATGATGATGAAGTTCTGGTAGAAAAATGGCTTAGCGGGCCGGAATTTACCGTCGCGATGCTTGGCGAAGAAATTTTACCGTCAATCCGTATCCAACCCGCTGGAGTCTTCTATGATTATGAGGCGAAGTATCTCTCTGATGAGACGCAATATTTCTGCCCAAGTGGTCTTGAAGCTGAGCGTGAAGCCGATTTACAGTCCCTGGTGCTTAAAGCCTGGCATGTTCTGGGTTGCCAGGGCTGGGGGCGCATCGACGTGATGCAGGACCGGGATGGACAATTTTATCTGCTGGAAGCCAATACCTCTCCGGGAATGACCAGCCACAGCCTTGTGCCGATGGCCGCGCGTCAGGCGGGGATGAGCTTCTCGCAGTTAGTCGTACGCATTCTGGACCAGGCGGGCTGATATGTCTCAGGCTGCATTGAACACGCGCAACCGCGATGACGAGGAAGAATACACCTCTTCACGCCGCAGTAATGGAACGCGTCTTGCAGGCATCATTTTCCTGCTCGGGGTGCTGTGCACCGTGTTTATCAGCGGCTGGATGGTCTTGGGCTGGATGGAAGATGCGCAGCGGTTGCCACTTTCTAAGCTGGTGGTCACCGGTGAGCGTCACTACACGCGTAACGACGATATTCGCCAGTCAATACTGGCACTGGGCTCGCCTGGCACCTTTATGACTCAGGACGTCAATATTATCCAGAGCCAGATTGAACGTCTGCCATGGATAAAACAGGCGAGCGTAAGAAAGCAATGGCCTGATGAATTGAAGATTCATCTGGTTGAATATGTGCCCATTGCGCGTTGGAATGATCAGCACATGGTTGACGTCGACGGAAATTCCTTCAGCGTCCCGGCCGATCGTGTCAACAAGCAAAATTTACCGATGTTGTATGGCCCTGAAGGCAGCGAAAACGAAGTGTTACAGGGTTTTCGTGAAATGGGTCAGGTGCTGGCGAAGGACAGGTTTACGTTAAAAGATGCTGCCATGACGGCGCGCCGTTCCTGGCAGCTTACGTTAACGAACGGCATTAAGCTCAACCTGGGGCGCGGGGACACCATGAAACGTCTGGCGCGTTTTGTCGAACTTTACCCGGTTTTACAGCAGCAGGCACAGACTGACGGCAAACGGATAAGCTACGTTGATTTGCGCTATGACTCAGGCGCAGCAGTCGGTTGGGTACCGGCTCCGGTCGAGGAACCTAATCAGCAACAGAATCAGGCACAGGTACAGGCAGAACAACAATGATCAAGGCGACGGACAGAAAACTGGTAGTTGGACTGGAGATTGGCACCGCGAAGGTTGCCGCTTTAGTAGGGGAAGTTCTGCCCGACGGTATGGTCAATATCATTGGCGTGGGCAGTTGCCCGTCCCGTGGTATGGATAAAGGTGGGGTAAACGATCTTGAATCGGTGGTGAAGTGCGTCCAGCGCGCCATCGATCAGGCTGAATTGATGGCAGATTGCCAGATTTCTTCTGTCTATCTGGCCCTCTCTGGTAAGCACATTAGCTGCCAGAACGAAATCGGCATGGTGCCGATTTCCGAAGAAGAAGTGACGCAGGAAGACGTTGAAAACGTTGTGCATACGGCGAAATCCGTGCGTGTCCGCGATGAGCATCGCGTATTGCACGTGATCCCGCAGGAATATGCGATTGACTACCAGGAAGGGATCAAGAACCCGGTTGGTCTGTCAGGCGTTCGTATGCAGGCAAAAGTGCACCTGATCACATGTCACAACGATATGGCGAAGAACATTGTAAAAGCCGTTGAACGTTGTGGCCTGAAAGTTGACCAACTTATTTTCGCCGGTCTGGCGGCAAGTTATTCCGTGCTGACCGAAGATGAACGTGAACTGGGTGTCTGTGTGGTCGATATTGGTGGTGGTACAATGGACATGGCCGTGTATACCGGCGGTGCGTTGCGCCACACCAAAGTGATCCCGTACGCAGGGAACGTCGTGACCAGCGATATTGCTTACGCTTTTGGTACGCCACCGAGCGATGCAGAAGCGATTAAAGTGCGCCACGGTTGTGCGCTGGGCTCTATTGTTGGCAAAGATGAGAGCGTTGAAGTGCCAAGCGTCGGTGGTCGTCCACCGCGCAGCCTGCAGCGCCAGACGTTGGCAGAGGTGATCGAGCCGCGCTATACCGAGCTGCTCAACCTGGTCAACGAAGAGATTTTACAGTTACAGGAACAGCTTCGTCAGCAGGGTGTTAAACATCATCTTGCAGCGGGGATTGTATTAACCGGCGGTGCAGCGCAAATTGAAGGTCTTGCGGCCTGTGCACAGCGCGTGTTCCATACGCAGGTGCGTATTGGTGCGCCGCTGAATATCACCGGTTTAACGGATTATGCTCAGGAGCCGTATTATTCAACGGCTGTGGGCCTGCTCCACTACGGGAAGGAATCTCATCTCAGTGGTGAAGCGGAAGTGGAAAAACGCGTCTCAGTGGGGTCGTGGGTCAAACGACTGAACAACTGGTTGCGAAAAGAGTTTTAATTTTTTTAAGAGACCGGAGAGAATTAGCGGTCTCGGGCGACAGGCACAACGGAGAGAGAAATTATGTTTGAACCTATGGAACTGACCAACGACGCGGTGATTAAAGTCATCGGCGTCGGTGGCGGCGGCGGTAACGCCGTAGAGCATATGGTGCGTGAACGCATTGAAGGTGTTGAATTCTTTGCAGTTAACACCGATGCACAGGCACTGCGTAAGACGGCTGTAGGCCAGACTATCCAGATCGGCGGTGGTATCACCAAAGGGCTGGGAGCAGGGGCTAACCCGGAAGTGGGCCGCAATGCGGCTGAAGAAGATCGTGAAGCCCTGCGCGCTGCACTGGAAGGTGCGGACATGGTCTTCATTGCAGCAGGTATGGGTGGCGGTACCGGTACCGGCGCAGCACCTGTTGTAGCTGAAGTGGCTAAAGATTTAGGTATTCTGACCGTTGCTGTCGTGACTAAGCCTTTCAATTTTGAAGGCAAGAAGCGTATGGCCTTTGCGGAGCAGGGTATCACCGAGCTGTCCAAGCACGTGGACTCGCTGATCACCATCCCGAACGACAAGCTGTTGAAAGTGCTGGGTCGCGGTATCTCCCTGCTGGACGCCTTCGGCGCAGCAAACGACGTGCTGAAAGGCGCGGTTCAGGGTATCGCTGAACTGATTACCCGTCCTGGCCTGATGAACGTTGACTTTGCAGACGTTCGCACCGTGATGTCCGAAATGGGCTACGCGATGATGGGCTCTGGCGTGGCGAGCGGCGAAGACCGTGCAGAAGAAGCGGCTGAAATGGCCATCTCTTCTCCACTGCTGGAAGATATCGATCTGTCTGGTGCGCGCGGCGTGCTGGTCAACATTACCGCTGGCTTTGACCTGCGTCTGGATGAGTTCGAAACCGTGGGTAACACTATCCGTGCGTTCGCCTCTGACAACGCTACCGTGGTAATCGGTACTTCGCTTGACCCTGAAATGAACGACGAGCTGCGTGTTACCGTTGTTGCGACCGGTATCGGTATGGACAAGCGTCCTGAGATCACCTTAGTGACCAACAAGCAGACTCAGCAACCGGTAATGGATCGTTACCAGCAGCACGGTATGTCTCCGCTGACTCAGGAGCAGAAACCGGCCGCGAAAGTGGTGAACGACCCAACGCCGCAAACGGCGAAAGAGCCAGATTATCTGGATATCCCGGCGTTCCTGCGTAAGCAAGCTGATTAAGAATTGGCTGGAATTAGGGGATTTGCGCTCTTTGTGCTAAACTGGCCCACCGTTAGTGATATACACTCTCGGTTGGATAGTTAATTTGGCGAGATTATACGATGATCAAACAAAGGACACTTAAACGTATCGTTCAGGCGACGGGTGTCGGTTTACATACCGGCAAGAAAGTCACGCTGACGTTACGCCCTGCGCCGGCCAATACCGGGGTCATCTATCGTCGCACCGACTTGAATCCACCGGTAGATTTTCCGGCCGATGCCAAATCTGTGCGTGATACTATGCTCTGTACTTGTCTGGTGAACGAGCATGACGTGCGGATTTCTACCGTAGAGCACCTGAACGCCGCCCTGGCGGGTCTGGGTATCGACAACATTATTGTTGAAGTCGATGCGCCAGAAATCCCGATTATGGATGGCAGTGCTGCACCGTTCGTCTATCTGTTGCTGGATGCCGGCATCGAAGAACTGAACTGCGCGAAGAAATTTGTTCGCATCAAAGAGACCGTTCGCGTCGAAGATGGCGACAAGTGGGCTGAATTCAAACCGTACAATGGTTTCTCGTTGGACTTTACCATCGACTTTAACCATCCGGCGATTGATTCCAGCACCCAGCGCTACGCGATGAACTTCTCTGCTGATGCGTTTATGCGCCAGATCAGCCGAGCCCGTACGTTTGGCTTCATGCGTGATATCGAATATCTGCAGTCCCGCGGCCTGTGCCTGGGCGGCAGCTTCGATTGTGCCATCGTTGTTGACGATTATCGCGTACTGAACGAAGACGGCCTGCGTTTCGAAGATGAATTCGTTCGTCACAAAATGCTGGACGCTATCGGCGACCTGTTTATGTGTGGTCACAATATTATTGGTGCATTTACCGCGTTCAAATCCGGTCATGCGCTGAACAACAAACTGTTGCAGGCCGTCCTGGCAAAACAGGAAGCCTGGGAATATGTGACCTTCGAAGACGAAGCAGAACTGCCGCTGGCTTTCAAAGCGCCAAACATGGTTCTGGCGTAACGGTTCACGCCGTTTCGTAAAAAATCGACTGGTTAACCTGGTACTCTCTCCGACCAGGAAGACCAGTCGTTTTTATTTTTGCCCTTCTTCGTTTGCCCCGGCGTTATCTCTTGTTTGTCTTGCGCAGAAAATGCGTGCGTTAGCTGCATTCTTGACCGTTTTTCCCCGCGGCGGCACCTCATTCCTGCTGATGTGCATTGGCTTTAGTGGTAATATCTGGGCGCTTAAAAAAATAACTTAAAAGTAGCCTGTTACAGGCTGGCTTATGTGGTGGAGCAAGTGAGCGGAATACTGACGCGCTGGCGACAATTTGGCAGACGTTACTTCTGGCCGCATCTCTTATTAGGGATGGTCGCGGCGAGTCTCGGCTTGCCTGCGCTCAGCAACAGTGCCGAAGCGGCGACGCCAGCGAAGACCTCTACCACCAAACACGATCTCAACACGCGGGTTAACTTTACAAACCTCGCGTGGCTTGAAGCCAGCCGCCGCCCGAATTTCTCCGTTGATTACTGGCACCAGCACGCTATCCGCACGGTTATCCGCCATCTCTCCTTCGCGATGGCGCCCCAGGCAATGCCTGTGGCGGAAGAGACGCTGCCGGTGCAGGCCCAGCATCTTGCCCTGCTGGACACGCTTAATGCACTGCTTACGCAGGACAGCCAGCCGCCGGTTATGGTGCGCGAGACGGCGCAACGCGCACTCGTTCCTCCTGTTTCATTCTCTGTATCAACCTGGATTAGCCAGGTTCATGGCATTCGCGCCGGGCCTCAACGCCTCAGCTAAATTAACTTTTTCAATACCTTAATTTATCTGCCCATGATGGGGCGTTTGAGAATTTATTATGCTAATCAAATTATTAACTAAAGTTTTTGGTAGTCGTAACGATCGTACCCTGCGCCGTATGCGCAAAGCTGTTGCCGTCATCAACGGTATGGAACCGGCGATGGAGAAGCTCTCTGATGATGAGCTGAAAGCGAAAACGGCGGAATTCCGTGCGCGTCTGGAAAAAGGTGAAACCTTAGAAAGCCTGATCCCGGAAGCGTTTGCCGTTGTGCGTGAAGCAAGTAAGCGCGTGTTCGGCATGCGTCACTTCGACGTTCAGCTGCTGGGCGGTATGGTGCTTAACGAGCGCTGCATCGCGGAAATGCGTACCGGTGAAGGTAAAACCCTGACCGCAACGCTGCCGGCTTACCTGAACGCGCTGACTGGTAAAGGCGTTCATGTCGTTACCGTCAACGACTATCTGGCGCAGCGTGATGCCGAAAACAACCGTCCACTGTTCGAATTCCTCGGTATGACCGTCGGTATCAACATGTCCGGCCTGCCTGCGCCAGCCAAGCGTGAAGCGTACAATGCGGATATCACCTACGGTACCAACAACGAATACGGCTTCGACTACCTGCGTGACAACATGGCGTTCAGCCCTGAAGAGCGTGTCCAGCGTAAGCTGCACTATGCGCTGGTGGATGAGGTGGACTCCATCCTGATCGATGAAGCGCGTACCCCGCTGATCATCTCCGGCCCGGCTGAAGACAGCTCCGAGATGTACCGTAAAGTCGACAAAATCATTCCACACCTGCTGCGTCAGGAGAAAGAAGACTCGGATACCTTCCAGGGTGAAGGCCACTTCTCCGTTGATGAAAAAGCGCGCCAGGTGAACCTGACCGAACGTGGTCTGGTGAAAATTGAAGAGCTGCTGGTTGCTGAAGGCATTATGGAAGAGGGCGAGTCTCTGTACTCCCCGAGCAACATCATGCTGATGCACCACGTGACCGCCGCGCTGCGTGCACACGCGCTGTTCACCCGTGACGTCGACTACATCGTAAAAGACGGCGAAGTGATCATTGTCGATGAGCACACCGGCCGTACCATGCAGGGGCGTCGCTGGTCTGACGGTCTGCACCAGGCTGTAGAAGCCAAAGAAGGCGTGGATATTCAAAACGAAAACCAGACGCTGGCGTCTATCACCTTCCAGAACTACTTCCGTCTGTACGAGAAGCTGGCGGGCATGACCGGTACTGCCGATACCGAAGCGTTTGAATTCAGCTCCATCTACAAGCTGGATACCGTGGTCGTTCCAACCAACCGTCCGATGATCCGTAAGGATATGCCGGACCTGGTGTACATGACCGAAGCGGAAAAAATTCAGGCAATCATCGAAGATATCCGCGAGCGTACTGCTAAAGGCCAGCCTGTTCTGGTGGGGACCATCTCCATTGAAAAATCCGAAGTGGTTTCTCACGAGCTGACGAAAGCGGGTATTAAACACAACGTACTGAACGCCAAATTCCACGCCAAAGAAGCGGATATTGTTGCGCAGGCAGGTTATCCGGCTGCGGTAACCATCGCCACCAACATGGCGGGTCGTGGTACCGATATTATGCTGGGTGGTAGCTGGCAGGCCGAGGTGGCTGAGCTGGAAAACCCAACGCCTGAACAGATTGCGCAGATTAAGGCCGACTGGCAGGTGCGTCACGACGCGGTGCTGGCATCCGGTGGTCTGCACATTATCGGTACCGAGCGTCATGAATCGCGTCGTATCGATAACCAGCTGCGTGGCCGTGCGGGTCGTCAGGGTGATGCCGGTTCTTCCCGCTTCTACCTGTCGATGGAAGATGCGCTGATGCGTATTTTCGCCTCCGACCGCGTGTCCGGCATGATGCGTAAGCTGGGCATGAAACCTGGCGAAGCCATTGAGCACCCGTGGGTCACCAAAGCGATCGCGAACGCCCAGCGTAAAGTGGAAAGCCGCAACTTCGATATTCGTAAGCAGCTGCTGGAATACGATGACGTGGCTAACGACCAGCGCCGTGCGATCTACACCCAGCGTAACGAACTGCTGGACGTATCCGATGTGAGCGAAACCATCAACAGCATTCGTGAAGATGTGTTTAAAGCCACGATTGATGCGCATATTCCACCTCAGTCTCTGGAAGAGATGTGGGACATCGAAGGCCTGCAGGAACGTCTGAAAAACGACTTTGACCTCGATCTGCCTATCAAAGAGTGGCTGGATAAAGAGCCTGAGCTGCACGAAGAGACCCTGCGCGAGCGTATCTACGAAACCGCGCTGGATGTTTACAAGCGTAAGGAAGAGGTTGTTGGCGCTGAGATGATGCGTCACTTCGAAAAAGGCGTGATGCTGCAGACGCTGGATTCCCTCTGGAAAGAGCATCTGGCGGCGATGGACTACCTGCGTCAGGGTATCCACCTGCGTGGCTATGCGCAGAAAGATCCGAAGCAGGAATACAAGCGTGAGTCCTTCTCCATGTTTGCCTCTATGCTGGAGTCGCTGAAGTATGAAGTGATCAGCACCCTGAGCAAGGTTCAGGTGCGTATGCCGGAAGAGGTAGAAGCGATGGAGCAGCAGCGTCGTGAAGAAGCCGAGCGTCTGGCACAAATGCAACAGCTGAGCCATCAGACCGACGACAGCGAAGCCGCAGCGGCGATCGCCGCGCAGACTGGCGATCGCAAAGTGGGTCGTAACGATCCGTGCCCATGTGGCTCCGGTAAAAAGTACAAGGCGTGCCACGGGCGTCTGAGCTAAATTCATAAAAAAACAAAAAGGCGCAGACATCTGCGCCTTTTTTATGGAAGTAACAATATGAAAATACTGCAAATTGCCGTCGGGATTATTCGCAACCCGCAAAACCAAATCTTTATCACCCAGCGTGCTGCCGACGCCCATATGGCGAACAAATGGGAGTTTCCAGGCGGAAAAATTGAGGCTGGTGAAACCCCGGAAGCGGCGCTGGTTCGCGAGCTTCAGGAAGAAGTCGGGATCACCCCGCTTGGCGCAACGCTGTTTGATAAGCTCGAATACCAGTTCCCGGACAGGCACATTACGCTGTGGTTCTGGCTGGTGGAAAACTGGGAAGGTGAACCCTGGGGAAAAGAGGGGCAGCCGGGTAACTGGGTGGCGCTTCAGGCAAGTGATGCCGAAAAATTCCCGCCAGCCAACGAGCCTGTGATCATGCGGCTCGTTGCACAACCGAAGGCCTGCTAAGCGACGCGTCAGCAGGCTTTACAGATTACTGCTGATTTTCACTCCAGTCGTCGCTGTCCGAGAGATCGCCTTTACTCGGAATACGTTTCTCTTCCGCCGCCCATTCGCCCAGGTCAATAAGCTGGCAGCGTTTGCAGCAGAATGGGCGGAACGGACTCACTTCGCCCCAGACAACGGTTTTGCCACAGGTAGGGCAGTTTACGGTGGTGACATCAGACATCGGCACTCCTTAACAACAGGCCAGTTCAAAATCGAGGCGTTCCGGCACGGTGCCATTTTCGCTGTCCAGAGGCATAAAGCGAATCGCAAAGCGGCTCTTATGCCCGGAAATTTGCGGATAAAGCTGTTCGCCAAGCGATAAATTCAGGCGCAAAAGATCGGCATCATCACCGTTGTCCTGGTAGAAACCATTCAGGCTGGTTTGCTTGCGGAACGGCGCTGAGTTACGGATCAGATCGAGGATCAGCGACAGCGTCTGGTGCATCGGCTCCAGGCTTGCCAGCCAGCTGTTCACCTGCGCGTCACGCTGGGCTTGTGGCATATGGAGCCACATATGCAGCGTCGGCAAGTCGAAGCTGCAGCAACCGCCAGGGATGCTCAGGCGCTGGCGCACCAGGCCAATCAGGCGGTCCTCACGCAAAAACTGCCCGACGCGCGGTGCAGCCATCAGGATGTTGCTGCTGGTTTTAAGCTGCTGGCGAAGGGAATCGATACGGCTTACATCCACCCCCGGAACCTCAGCCCAAGCCTGTAATTTACGCTGCTGGCGCTCCAACTCTTTAAGCAATTCTGTGCGGACATCGCCGCGTTCAATCACATCCAGCAGATCGCCTACATTGCGGAAGAAATGCAACGCCGTAGCGTGGTCGTTAACCGGCAAATGTTGTGAAAGCTGCTGAATGAGGAATTCGATGCGCAGCCAGGTACGCATTTTTTCGTTGAGCGGATGCTCAAAAAGGATGTGTGTCGACATTATGGTTTTTCCTGTGCAACGGCCTGCGCGGCAAACGTCAGATACTGCGCGTGCAGACGGGCAACATCCGATGCAATGGCATCTGGTGCGCCGTTATTATCAATGACATCATCCGCCACGGCAAGGCGCTGAGCGCGCGTGGCCTGAGCGGCAAGAATGTGTTCAGCATGCTCGCGCGAGACGCGATCGCGCGTCATGGTTCTCTGGATTTGCGTTTCGGGGGTGACATCAATCACCAGCACCCGGTCGGCTTTATTCTGCAGCTGATTTTCAACCAGCAGCGGAACCACCCACAAGACATAGGGCGAGCGGGCTGCGGCGATCTGACGCTGCGTTTCCTGGTGGATGATGGGGTGGAGAAGGCTATTAAGCCAGGCTTTTTCCGCGGAATCGGAAAAAATGCATTCGCGAAGCTGACGGCGATTCAGGGTGCCATCGGCATTGATGATGGCCTGACCAAAATGTTCTGCGATGGCCTTTAGCGCGGGTGTATCGGGCTCTACCACCTGGCGGGCAATAATATCGGCATCGATAATCGTGATACCCAAACGAGAAAACGCGTCCGCAACGGTACTTTTGCCACTACCGATGCCGCCGGTTAATGCAACGATATACCCCATTAAATCAAATCCTGGGAATTATTCATTATAAAAATCAGTTGATTAAAAATCACAGATGCGCCAGTCACTGTTTAGCCCTGTTTACCGGCTTTTTACCAGGTAAATTTATAGGATTGTAGCGTAAAAAAAGAGAATTTCGCAGTCTTGCGGAGCAGGTATTAGTGCGTATGATAGCGTCACTGGAGTTGTGCTTTTAACATATTTGCCTCTAACCCCAGGAATCCGCACATGCGTATCGAAGAAGATCTGAAGTTAGGTTTCAAAGACGTTCTTATCCGCCCTAAACGCTCTACACTGAAAAGTCGCTCAGACGTTGAACTCGAACGTCAATTCACCTTTAAGCATTCCGGTCAGACCTGGTCTGGCGTGCCGATCATCGCTGCCAATATGGATACTGTGGGAACCTTTGAGATGGCAACCGCGCTGGCACAGTTCGATATTCTCACCGCCGTGCACAAACATTACAGCCCTGAAGAGTGGGATGCGTTTGTTGCGTCCGCCTCTGCTGATGTGGTGAAGCACGTGATGGTCTCCACCGGCACCTCCGATGCGGATTTCGAGAAGACCAAACAGATCCTGAAGGCTAACCCGGCGCTGAACTTCGTTTGTATTGATGTGGCGAATGGTTACTCCGAGCACTTCGTGCAGTTCGTCAGCAAGGCGCGTGAGGCCTGGCCGACGAAAACCATCATCGCGGGCAACGTGGTGACCGGTGAAATGTGTGAAGAGCTGATCCTCTCCGGTGCCGATATCGTGAAAGTGGGCATTGGCCCGGGCTCCGTATGCACCACGCGCGTCAAAACCGGCGTCGGTTATCCGCAGCTCTCTGCCGTCATTGAATGTGCCGACGCGGCGCACGGGTTGGGCGGCCAGATCATCAGCGACGGCGGTTGCACCATGCCGGGGGATGTCGCAAAGGCCTTCGGTGGTGGCGCGGACTTCGTGATGCTCGGCGGTATGCTGGCAGGCCATGAAGAGAGCGGCGGTACCGTCGTTGAAGAGAACGGCGAGAAATTTATGCTGTTCTACGGCATGAGCTCTGAGTCTGCGATGACCCGTCACGTCGGTGGCGTGGCAAAATACCGCGCGGCAGAAGGCAAAACCGTGAAGCTGCCTCTGCGCGGCCCGGTTGAAAACACCGCACGCGATATCCTCGGCGGCCTGCGTTCTGCCTGCACCTACGTGGGCGCATCCCGCCTGAAAGAGCTGACAAAGCGTACGACGTTTATTCGCGTTCAGGAACAAGAAAACCGCGTATTCAATAGTCTGTAATGGCTTTCGCTGGCGCATGCCCGTGCGCCAGCCCTGTTGTACTATCCCGCGCTCATCGCATCTCCCAGGTGGAATATCGGCAGGTACATTGCCACCACCAGCGTACCGATAATGACCCCCGTCACAATCAGTAGCAGCGGCTCCAGAAGCGCCGCCAGGTTATCTGCTCGTTGAAAGGTCTGTTCCGTGTGATGACGGGCAAGGTTTGCCAGCATGATGTCCAGCGCACCTGACATCTCACCGGTTCGTAAAAGCTGAATACAGAGCGGGGTAAACAATGCCGCCTTCTGAAAGGATGACCAGACGGGCAGACCTTTTTCAATGTCCTCCCGCACGTTGCGAAGTATCCCTTGCCAGTACCGGCTCTCAACAGTTTCTTCTGCACTCTCCAGGCCCTGTAAAAAGGGGATGCCTGCCTGTTGCGTGAGTGACAGCACGGTAAAGATGTGTCCCAGCTTTTGGCCTTTTGCCAGTGCGCCCATCACGGGCGTCTGCATCAGGATTTGCTGCCAGCGAGGGTTCTGCCGCAGAGCCCAGGCGACGGCAAAGGGGATTAGTAGCAGGGCGAACAACGCGAGGGCATATGACTGCATAAAGGCGGCCATTCCCATGACCATCTGTGTCAGCACGGGAAGCGGGGTATTAAACGTTTTGTAGATCGCAGCAAACTCGGGCAGGACCAGGGTGACCATCGCCAGCACAACCACTACAGCCAGCGTCAGGACGATCGCCGGGTAACGCAGCGCCTTTTTCACTTTTGCACTGAGCTGCTGCTGCGCTTTTTGTTGCTGCGCGAGCTGACGACAGCACGCCTCCAGCTTCCCTGTCAGCTCCCCGGTCTTCACCATCGAGACATGCAGCGGGCTAAAAACGGCTGGCCACTTTTTTAGCGACGCCGAAAACGGGCATCCTTCACTGAGCTCATCGGCAATGCTTTGCAGCATCGCCTGCCACGGTTTTAACGGATGCTGCTCTGCCAGCATTTGCAGACTGTGGGATAATGTCAGTCCAGCCTGCAGAAGCGTGGCGAGCTGATGAAACATCTCGTCGCAGTGGTGTTGCCGCCAGCGGTGCCGCTGCGCGCATCGGGTTAGCGTCAGAGGATGGAGGTCGTTACGCATTAGCCGGGTGAAGGCCGCATTGCGGTCCGTGGCCCACAGTGTCCCGCTTCGGGGTTCTCCATCTTTGGTGAGCGCACGCCAGCGCCAGAGCTGATTAGCCGCCATTGGGCATTCCCAGGACGCGCAGCAACTCTTCAATCGTGGTTAGCCCCTGTTCGACGGCCATGCAGCCGTGTTCAAAAAGAGAAATCATCCCTGCCTGGCGGGCGCTCGCCTCGATGACGTCTGTTCCCGCCCCGCTGGCAATGGCCTGCCGCAGGGCATTGTCGATCCCGAGTACTTCAAAAATGGCCACGCGGCCATAAAAACCGTGGTAACAGCGATCGCAGCCGGTTGGCTGCCAGCGTGGAAGCGGTCTGGGCCATACTGAGCGAGGTAATTCCGCATGCTCCCCGCTTTTCTGTCGGCAGTACGGGCACAGACGTCGAACCAGTCTCTGGGCAATCACCATCGTCAGCGCGGAGGAAATCATCCAGCGCGCGACGCCCATCTGCTCCAGGCGAACCAGCGTTTCCGTCGTCGAGTTGGTATGCAGGGTCGACAGCACCAGGTGCCCGGTCTGGGCAGCATTAATGGCAATCCCGGCCGTTTCACCGTCACGGATTTCGCCGACCATTATGATGTCGGGATCCTGACGCAGCAGCGCCCGCAGCACGCTCTGGAAGGTTAAACCCGCCCGGGGATTAATCTGCGTCTGGTTTAATCCGGCAAGGGGGATCTCAATAGGATCCTCTACGCTGCAGATGTTGACGTCAGGGGTGTTACGCGACTGCAGCGCGCTGTACAGCGTCACGGTTTTGCCGCTGCCGGTAGGCCCGGTGACCAGAATCAGCCCCTGTGGCTGGTGGAGCACCGCATTAAAACAGGCCAGTTGCTCAGCATTCATGCCAAGCGCTTTCGGCTCAAGGGCCTGCGGAACCTGCTGCAGGAGACGCAGCACAATTTTCTCGCCGCCGCTGCAGGGAAGCGTCGCGATCCGAAACGAAACCGGCTCGTTGGCCAGCTCAATCGTAAACTGGCCGTCCTGGGGTAAACGGCGCTCAGCAATATCCAGGTTACCCAGCACTTTTAAACGCGCGCTGAGCAGGTTAGCCAGTTCCGCCGCAAGCGGAGGCTGCGGGCAAAGTACGCCGTCGATACGTAAACGAATCTGGCACGCATGCTCCATCGGTTCGATATGAATATCAGAGGCGCGTTGGTTAATTGCCTGCTGCAGCGTGTGGTTGAGGATATCTACCGTTGAATGCGCTTGCGAAACACCGGGCAGATGTGATTGTGACGTGAGCTGCCGGTGTTTTTCCATGCGCTCAGCGCTCCAGCACTCAATATCAATCCGTTTCTGAGTCGCGAAACGCAGCGCCTCCATGAGTTCGGCCGCGGGGTTGCCCACGACGGCAATGCTGACCATTTCACTGTCGCTGGTAAGCAGCAGTGCGTGATGGCGAAGACAAAGCGCCACGAGTTGATCGGTCTTCATTTTCCGCTCCTCAGTTATTGTCGAAGCGGAAAACGTCTTCGCAGGCCTGCTTCAGGGCGCTATCAGCGCTGATGTTGCAGAGACGCGTCCAGCCCGTCATACCGTTAGCGTCGTTCCACTGCGGCGTCATGACCACTTCCAGCCCGTTAAGACTTTCCTGTCCTGTTAAGGTCACGCTCCCTTTCGCTACGCTCATTCCCGACACGTAGCGTGTCGTGGTGGGGGAAGGGATACCGTTGCTGCCGGCATCGCAACTCTCCACGCCCCCGTGATCCAGCGCGCAAAGCTCGATGGCGGTGCGGTAGGGGACGAAGGTTTGCAGCATATCGGTCAACGCCGCTTTGCGCAGGTAGTTCTGATAGGCAGGTACGCCGATGGCGCTCAGAATCGCAATAATGCCGATGACCACCATCAGCTCAATGAGAGTGAATCCGTGTTGTCTGTTCATATCTGCTCCTTACGTTAAGTGGCGCTACTCTGTCAGCGCGAAAGGGCAGAAACGAGGGGCAAAAAAAGGAACGGGAGAGCGCATTCAGAGAATTTATGCCGCGTTGCAGGGAGGAACAGCGGATTTGCGAGCGGGGCTGAAATTCCCCTCTCCTGGCGGAGAGGGGAGAGGAATGACTATTTAAAACGCATCGAGAGGTCGAGAGCGCGAACGTGCTTGGTCAGCGCGCCGACGGAGATGTAATCCACGCCGGTTTCGGCAAATTCACGGATTGTTTCGAAGGTGACGTTTCCGGACACTTCGAGCTGGGCCCGGCCGTTGGTCAGTTTTACCGCCTCACGCATCTGCTCGGTTTCGAAGTTATCGAGCATGATGATATCGGCCCCAGCCTTAATCGCCTGCTCCAGCTCGTCCAGGTTTTCCACTTCCACTTCAACCGGCACATCAGGGTGCAGCCAGAAGGCCTTCTCCACCGCCTGACGCACGGAGCCCGAGGCAATAATGTGGTTCTCTTTAATCAGAAAAGCGTCGGACAGGCCCAGACGATGGTTTGCGCCCCCGCCGCAGAGCACCGCGTACTTCAGCGCCGTGCGCAGGCCCGGCAGCGTTTTGCGGGTATCCAGCAGCTGGGTTCGGGTGCCGGCCAGCAGGTCAACGTAGCGGCGCACTTCACTGGCAACGCCAGAGAGCGTTTGTACAAAATTGAGCGCGGTTCGTTCGCCGGTCAGCAAGACGCGGGAGGGGCCGTCCAGCTCGAACAGCGGCTGATTGGGCGTGACGCTATCGCCATCTTCCACGTGCCATGTTACCTGCACATCATCGCCCGCCAGTTGGGTAAAGACCTCTTCAACCCAGCGCTTGCCGCAAAAAACACCCTCTTCGCGTGTGATAATGACCGCGTGGGAGCGTGTCTCTTTTGGCAACAATTGTGCGGTAATATCTTTATCGGCATTGACGTCACCGCCCAGGTCTTCTTTCAAAGCATGGGCAACGCTTGCCGGAATATCCATATTAATACGTTCCAGAAGCGCTTCACGTCGGTGGTCGGGGTTGTAGCGGCGAGGCGGCATGATAAAACTCCAAATTGGTAACGAATCATAATATTGAAACATGCTACTCTGAACCGAGTAACAGCACCATACATAAGGAGTTCCAGCATGTTGTTAGAAAACGGATGGCTGGTGGATGCGCGGCATGTCCCTTCGCCGCACCACGACTGCCGCCCGGAGGATGAAAAGCCCACACTGCTGGTTGTTCATAATATTAGTCTCCCGCCGGGGGAATTTGGCGGCCCGTGGATCGATGCGTTATTCACGGGAACGATTGATCCCGATGCCCATCCTTTCTTTGCTGAGATTGCGCATCTGCGCGTGTCGGCTCACTGCCTGATTCGTCGCGATGGTGAAGTGGTTCAGTATGTTCCCTTTGATAAGCGCGCCTGGCATGCCGGGGTGTCGATGTATCACGGGCGCGAACGGTGCAACGATTTTTCTATCGGGATCGAACTGGAAGGCACGGATACCACGCCCTACACCGATTCACAGTATCAACAGTTAGCGGCTGTGACCCGCACGCTTATCGGACTCTATCCGGCCATCGCCGACAATATTACGGGACACAGTGATATTGCCCCGGCGAGAAAAACCGATCCCGGCCCGGCATTCGACTGGCTGCGGTTCCGCGCCATGCTCACCGCGTCGTCAGAATAAGGAGATACCATGACGTTGTTTACCATGCTGCTGGTCATCATCGCTGAACGCCTGTTCAAGCTCGGCGAGCACTGGCATCTGGATCACCGGCTGGAGGTGTTATTCCGCCGTATCAAACATTTTTCCATGCTGCGCACGCTGCTGATGATGGCAGGAGTGATGGTCATTACGTTCCTGCTGCTGCGCGCGCTGCATGGACTGTTTTTCAACGTGCCGCTGCTGGTGGTGTGGATCCTGCTCGGCGTGCTGTGCATTGGTGCGGGCAAGGTGCGTTTGCACTATCACGCCTACCTGAAAGCCGCCTCCCGTGACGATGCCCATGCGCGCGGTGCCATGGCGAGCGAGCTGACGATGATCCACGGCGTGCCGCCGGACTGCGACGAGCGCGAGTTTCTGCGCGAACTTCAGAACGCGCTGCTGTGGATTAACTTCCGTTACTACCTGGCGCCGCTGTTCTGGTTTGTGGTGGGCGGCCCGTGGGGACCGGTCTTGCTGATGGGGTATGCGTTCCTGCGCGCCTGGCAGACCTGGCTTGCCCGCTATCTGACGCCGCATGAACGTTTGCTATCCGGCATCGATGCCATCCTGCACGTGCTCGACTGGCTCCCGGTGCGTCTGGTGGGCGTGGTGTATGCGTTAATTGGTCACGGTGAGAAAGCGCTGCCCGCGTGGTTTGCTTCGCTGGCTGACCGCCATACGTCGCAGTACCAGGTGTTAACGCGTCTGGCGCAGTTCTCGCTGGCGCGTGAGCCGCATACCGACAAGATTGAAACACCGAAAGCCGCTGTCTCCATGGCGAAGAAAACGTCGTTTGTGGTGGTGGTTATCGTGGCGCTACTGACGATCTACGGCACGCTGGTGTAAGCCAGCGCGCCGCAAAGACTATAGCGTATCCGCAGGCGGGATGCCGAAATCAGGCATCCCGTTTTCATTCCAGCGGACGTGCTTCAGGCGGGTATGACGGTTCGGATCGTAAAGCGGATCGCCCTCAATTTCGGTGTAGTTTCGCGCGTGATACACCAGCACATCTTCCCCTTCCGGCGTTTGTGTAAAGCTGTTGTGGCCCGGGCCGAACTGGCGGTTTTCGTAGCTGGTCACGAATACGGGACGCGGGGATTTGTGCCAGTTTGCAGGGTTTTGCGGATCGGCATTCAGGTCTATCCACAGCAGTCCCATGCAGTAGTTCTCGTCGGTGGCGCTGGCGGAATAGCTGATAAATAGCTTATCGCCGTGAACCAACACCGCCGGGCCTTCGTTAACCCAAAATCCGCGACACTCCCAGTCATACTCCGGTTTGCTGAGCATCACCGGCTCGCCTTTTAGCGTCCACGGGTTCGCCATTTCGCACAGATAAAGGTTGGAGTTCCCGGTGATATCCGGTGCCTTTTGCGCCCACAGATACCAGCGTTTCCCCTGATGCACAAAGGTGGTAGCGTCCAGAGCAAAGGTATCGAACGGGGTTTTGATTTGCCCTTTTTCCACCCACGTGCCGGTAAGCGGATCGCTGTCGGTACATTCAATGGCAAACATGCGGTGCTGGAACATCCCGAGTGCATCGAGCGCCTGCGTGTGCGTCGCGGCAAAATAGATGTACCACTTTCCGTCGATATGATGCAGTTCCGGCGCCCATATCAGCTGGCTCATGGGGCCTGCGTCGGGTTTACGCCAGACCACCACTTCTTCGGCATGACGTAAGCCTTCAAGCGACGCTGCGCGGCGGATCGCCAGCCTGTCGTACTGCGGCACGGAGGCGATAAAATAGTACTGCCCCTCATGGCGTAAAATGTACGGATCGGCGCGTTGTTCGATAAACGGGTTTGGCCACTGATGCATTTGGCTCTCCTTATTTTGTCTCTGCGGCTTTCAGTTCCTGATAGTCGTTCAGTTCACGGTAGTTGGTGCGGCGTTTCTCCAGATCGGCCTGGATCTGCTTCATGGTTTCACGATCCACCTTCAGCAGACGTACCACGCCCGCGGTAATTAAGTATCCAATGCCGGGAATGACGGTAAAGAGCAGCACGATCCCGTTAAGCGCGTCCGCACTTTGCGCTTTCGCGCCCGCGTCGTAGCCGTACCAGGAGAGCAGGAACCCGACCATCGCCCCGGCAATCGCCAGCCCCAGCTTCAGGAAGAAGATGTTGCCCGAGAAGCTGATGCCGGTGATGCGCTTCCCGGTTTTCCACTCGCCGTAGTCGTCCACGTCGGCCATCAGCGACCAGTGCAGCGGAGACGGGATCTGGTGCAGGATGTTCAGCAGGAAGTAGAGCACCACGATGGTGACGGTGGCTTTCGGGTCGAAGAAATAAAAGGCGCAGGAGAAAATCGCCAGCACGATATTGGTCCAGAAGAAGACCTTCAGCTTACACCAGCGGTCGGTCAGCACTTTTGCCAGCACGCTGCCGAGCATCATGCCAACAACGCCCAGGCTGATAAACAGCGTGGCGAAGTGGGTGCTCTGGCCCATCACCCAGGTAACGTAATACATGGTGGCCGCCATGCGGATAAAGCCGGGGCAGACGTTGCAGAGCGTCAGCAGCAAAATGCGCACCCACTGGTCATTCTTCCACACGTCTTTCAGATCGTTTTTCAGCTCATCGTTGGTCTGCACCGCCGGGCGCACGCGCTCGCGCACGGTGGCGAAGCAGAACAGGAACATGCAGGTGCCAATCAGCGCCAGCACGGTCATCGCCATCTGGTAGCCTTTGGCTTTGTTGTCCCCGCCAAACCAGTCGGCCATCGGCAGCAGCGTCAATGAGAGCAGCAGCGTGGCGATGCCGACCAGCACGAAGCGATACGACTGGCAGGCGACGCGCTCTTTCGGGTCGTTAGTGATCACCCCGCCCAGCGAGCAGTAGGGGATGTTAATGGCGGTGTAGGTGAGCGACAGCAGGAAATAGGTGACAAAGGCATAGATAACTTTGCTGTTATAGCTCCACTCTGGCGTGGTGAACATCAGGATGCTGAACAGCGCGTAGGGGAAAGCGATCCACAGCAGCCATGGACGAAACCGGCCATATTTGCTGCGGGTACGGTCGGCAATCGCGCCCATGATCGGGTCCGTTACGGCGTCAATCACGCGGACAGACAGCAGCAGCACGCCGACCAGCGCAGGGGCGAGGCCAAAAATATCCGTATAAAAATAGTTAACAAACAGCATGATGGCGCCAAAGATAATGTTGCATCCGGCATCGCCCATCCCATAGCCGATCTTTTCTTTTACTGACAGGGTGTTGTTATCCATCGACAGCTCTCCGGTTTACGGTATGGAGAGAATTATTCGCTGGCGAAGAGATATATGCGTTGCAGTATCAGGGCGGTGATATGGATAAATGCGCTGTGGGCGCGAAAGTGTGAGGGAGGTAACAACGCGCGGTACCCGTAAAAGCAGGTACCGCGGAGAAAGGCTTAGTGTGCCTTCATGGCATTACGGCTTTTCTGACTGAACAGATAGCCCACGCCCAGGATCGCAATCCAGACCGGGATCAGGTAGACGGAAATCGCCATACCCGGCGTGATCAGCATGATCACCAGAACGGCCGCCATGAACAGCAGGCAGATCCAGTTACCCAGCGGATAGAGCAGGGCAGGGAAGCGCGTGGTGACGCCCTGCTGCTGTTTCGCGCGGCGGAACTTGATGTGTGCCAGGCTGATCATCGCCCAGTTGATGACCAGAGCAGAGACCACCAGCGCCATCAGCAGGCCAAACGCCGATTCCGGTGCCATGTAGTTAATCAGCACGCACAGGGCGGTCACGATGGCGGAAACAATGATGGTATTCACCGGCACGCCGCGTTTATCAACGTTAAGCAGCATCTTCGGCGCGTTGCCCTGCTGGGCGAGGCCGAACAGCATACGGCTGTTGCAGTATACGCAGCTGTTGTATACCGAGAGCGCTGCGGTCAGCACCACGATGTTCAGCGCGTTGGCGACAAAGGTGTCGCCCAGCTCGTGGAAGATCAGCACAAACGGGCTGGTGTCAGCAGTCACGCGCGTCCACGGCAGCAGGGAGAGCAGCACGGCCAGTGAGCCCACATAGAAGATCAGAATACGGTAGATAACCTGATTTGTGGCTTTCGGGATGCTCTGCTCCGGGTTGTCGGCTTCAGCGGCAGTGATCCCTACCAGCTCCAGACCGCCGAAGGAGAACATAATGATGGCCATCATCATCACCAGACCGGTCATGCCGTGAGGCAGGAAGCCACCCTGTTCCCAGAGGTTGCGCACGGTGGCCTGCGGGCCGCCGTTACCGCTGAAAAGCAGCCAACCGCCGAAGATAATCATCGCCACCACGGCAATGACCTTGATGATGGCAAACCAGAACTCCATCTCCCCGAACACTTTAACGTTGGTCAGGTTAATGGCGTTGATAATGACGAAGAAGGCTGCAGCAGAAGCCCAGGTTGGGATTTCGGGATACCAGAACTGAATGTATTTCCCGACGGCGGTCAGTTCGGCCATGGCAACCAGAACGTACAGCACCCAGTAGTTCCAGCCCGAGGCGAAACCGGCAAAGCTGCCCCAGTATTTATAGGCAAAGTGGCTGAAGGAGCCCGCGACCGGCTCTTCTACTACCATTTCGCCCAGCTGGCGCATGATCAGAAAAGCAATGAAACCCGCAATCGCGTAACCCAAAATAATGCCCGGACCGGCAGACTGGATAACGGATGCGCTGCCCAGAAACAGGCCGGTACCAATCGCACCGCCCAGTGCGATGAGCTGAATATGGCGGTTTTTAAGCCCGCGCTTTAGCTGATCGCCGTGCTGTTGAGCTTCCATTTGAAACCTCGTGTGTGGTTGTTATGTTCACGCTGAGCGTGTGTAATTATGAAAATCCATATTCTGTATTTATTTCTTTACGGTAAACGAGACCGAAAAAAGCGGCGATGACTTCCGTAAGCGCCAGAATAGTGGTAAGTGCCTGCGAATGCACCTGCTTTATGAAGGGGTGATGACGACTTGAATAAAAAGAAAGCATTTGTAAATCGGCCCGCTCGTTGTTCCTCTCCCAACCTATAGAATAGAAATGCGCCTTAAGTGGGCGAATTTTCATTATTTGCCTTGTTGAATCGCTTCAGATTGCAAAAACCCTCGTTTCATTATGGTTAAAACTCCCTCTTTGGGGGTAATCAACTCATTTGTGCAAAGTTACATTTCTGAAACGTTATTTCTGTAAGGTTGTTAAAATGTGCAGGGTTTACTGATTTCAATCAAAACCAATATGGACAGAAGGTGAATACTTTGTTACTTTAGCGATACGAAATAGAAATTGGTAAGACCAATTGACTCCGGGCAAAAAGGCGTAAGACAGGGAATATGGCCTACAGCAAAATTCGCCAACCAAAACTTTCTGATGTGATTGAGCAGCAGCTGGAGTTTTTAATCCTCGAAGGGACTCTGCGCCCGGGTGAGAAACTTCCGCCAGAACGCGAGCTGGCAAAACAGTTCGACGTTTCACGTCCTTCTCTGCGTGAGGCGATTCAACGTCTCGAAGCAAAGGGCTTGCTGCTTCGTCGCCAGGGCGGCGGAACCTTTGTGCAAAACAGCCTGTGGCAGAGCTTCAGCGATCCGCTGGTAGAACTTCTCTCTGACCACCCAGAATCCCAGTTTGACCTGCTTGAGACCCGTCACGCGCTGGAAGGTATTGCGGCCTATTACGCCGCCCTTCGCAGCACTGATGAAGATCGCGTGCGTATCCGCGAACTGCATCAGGCCATTGAACGGGCACAGCAGTCCGGCGATTTAGACGCCGAGTCCAGCGCCGTCGTCCAGTATCAAATCGCCGTCACCGAAGCGGCACACAATGTGGTGCTCCTCCATCTGCTACGCTGCATGGAGCCGATGCTGGCCCAGAACGTTCGTCAAAATTTTGAATTGTTGTATGCCCGTCGGGACATGCTCCCACTGGTAAGCAACCATCGCACCCGAGTATTCGAGGCGATAATGGCCGGGGAACCGGAGCAGGCGCGCGAAGCGTCGCACCGCCATCTGGCTTTCATTGAGGAAATCTTGCTGGACCGCAGCCGTGAACAATCGCGTCGCGAACGTTCATTACGCCGCATACAGCAACGAAAGGATTAAGCGCCAGGTACTTTTAGAGCGCGGCAACTAAACGCAGAACCTGTCTTATTGTGTTCTTGCCCAAGAGCACAATGGGACAGGTTCCAGACAAATCAACGTATTAGATAGATAAGGAATACCCCCATGTCAGAACGTCTCCAAAATGACGTGGATCCGATCGAAACTCGCGACTGGCTACAGGCGATCGAATCGGTCATCCGTGAAGAAGGTGTTGAGCGCGCTCAGTATCTGATTGATCAGCTGCTTTCTGAAGCCCGCAAAGGCGGTGTGAAGGTTGCTTCAGGTGCAGGGGCTAGCAACTACGTAAACACGATTGCCGTCGAAGACGAACCGGAATACCCGGGCAATCTGGATCTGGAACGTCGTATCCGTTCTGCAATTCGCTGGAACGCCATCATGACCGTTCTGCGCGCATCCAAGAAAGACCTAGAGCTGGGTGGCCACATGGCGTCCTTCCAGTCTTCTGCGACCGTTTACGAAGTGTGCTTCAACCACTTCTTCCGTGCAGCGAACGAGAAAGACGGCGGCGATCTGGTGTACTTCCAGGGCCACATCTCTCCGGGCATCTATGCACGTGCATTCCTGGAAGGTCGTCTGACTGAAGAGCAGATGAACAACTTCCGTCAGGAAGTTCACGGTAAAGGTCTGTCTTCTTACCCGCACCCTAAACTGATGCCTGAATTCTGGCAGTTCCCGACCGTATCAATGGGTCTGGGCCCAATCGGTGCGATCTACCAGGCGAAATTCCTGAAGTATCTGGAACACCGTGGTCTGAAAGACACCTCTGAGCAGACCGTATACGCCTTCCTGGGCGACGGCGAAATGGATGAGCCAGAATCTAAAGGCGCGATCACCATCGCGACCCGTGAGAAGCTGGACAACCTGTGCTTCATCATCAACTGTAACCTGCAGCGTCTGGATGGCCCGGTAACCGGTAACGGCAAGATCATCAACGAACTGGAAGGCATCTTCGCAGGTGCTGGCTGGAACGTGATCAAAGTCATGTGGGGTTCCCGTTGGGACGAACTGCTGCGTAAAGACACCAGCGGTAAACTGATCCAGCTGATGAACGAAACCGTTGACGGTGACTACCAGACCTTCAAATCCAAAGACGGTGCCTATGTGCGTGAGCACTTCTTCGGCAAATATCCAGAAACCGCAGCCCTGGTTGCAGACTGGACTGATGAGCAGATCTGGGCCCTGAACCGCGGTGGTCACGATCCGAAGAAAATCTACGCTGCACTGAAAAAAGCGCGTGAAACCAAAGGTAAAGCGACTGTAATCCTGGCCCACACCATCAAAGGTTACGGCATGGGTGATACCGCAGAAGGTAAAAACATCGCTCACCAGGTTAAGAAAATGAACATGGACGGCGTGCGTTATATCCGCGACCGTTTCAACGTTCCAGTCACCGATGAGCAGGTAGAAAACCTGTCTTACATCACCTTCCCGGAAGGCTCTGAAGAGCACAAGTACCTGCACGAACGTCGTCAGGCGCTGAAAGGCTACCTGCCAGCTCGCCAGCCTAACTTCACCGAGAAGCTGGAACTGCCAGCGCTGGAAGACTTCTCTCAGCTGCTGGAAGAGCAGAACAAAGAGATCTCTACCACTATCGCTTTCGTTCGTGCCCTGAACGTGATGCTGAAGAACAAGTCGATCAAAGATCGCCTGGTGCCAATCATCGCCGACGAAGCGCGTACTTTCGGTATGGAAGGTCTGTTCCGTCAGATCGGTATCTACAGCCCGAACGGCCAGCAGTACACCCCGCAGGACCGTGAGCAGGTTGCTTACTACAAAGAAGACGAGAAAGGTCAGATCCTGCAGGAAGGTATCAACGAGCTGGGCGCAGGCGCATCCTGGCTGGCTGCTGCGACCTCTTACAGCACCAACAACCTGCCGATGATCCCGTTCTACATTTACTACTCCATGTTCGGGTTCCAGCGTATCGGTGACCTGTGCTGGCAGGCAGGCGACCAGCAGGCTCGCGGCTTCCTGATCGGTGGTACTTCCGGTCGTACGACCCTGAACGGTGAAGGTCTGCAGCACGAAGATGGTCACAGCCACATTCAGTCTCTGACTATCCCTAACTGTATCTCTTACGACCCGTCTTACGCGTACGAAGTGGCAGTCATCATGCATGACGGTCTGCAGCGCATGTACGGTGAAGCGCAGGAGAACATTTACTACTACATCACCACCCTGAACGAAAACTACCACATGCCGGCAATGCCAGCAGGTGCCGAGGAAGGTATCCGTAAAGGTATCTACAAACTCGAAACCATCGAAGGTAGCAAAGGTAAAGTTCAGCTGCTGGGCTCCGGTTCTATCCTGCGTCACGTTCGTGAAGCAGCACAGATCCTGGCGAAAGACTACGGTGTCGGTTCCGATGTGTACTCTGTGACCTCCTTCACTGAACTGGCGCGTGATGGCCAGGATTGTGAGCGTTGGAACATGCTGCACCCAATGGAAACCCCACGCGTTCCGTACATCGCTCAGGTGATGAACGACGCGCCAGCGGTGGCGTCTACTGACTATATGAAACTGTTCGCTGAGCAGGTTCGTACTTACGTTCCAGCTGATGATTATCGCGTTCTGGGTACTGACGGCTTCGGTCGTTCTGACAGCCGCGAAAACCTGCGTCACCACTTCGAAGTTGATGCTTCTTACGTGGTTGTAGCAGCACTGGGCGAACTGGCTAAACGTGGCGAAATCGATAAGAAAGTGGTTGCGGACGCGATCACCAAATTCAACATCGATGCAGAAAAAGTTAACCCGCGTCTGGCGTAAGAGGTAAAAGAATAATGGCTATCGAAATCAATGTACCGGACATCGGGGCTGATGAAGTTGAAATCACCGAGATCCTGGTCAAAGTAGGCGACAAAGTTGAAGCTGAACAGTCGCTGATCACCGTAGAAGGCGACAAAGCCTCTATGGAAGTCCCGTCTCCTCAGGCTGGCATCGTTAAAGAGATCAAAGTCTCTGTTGGCGATAAAACCGAGACTGGCAAACTGATCATGATTTTCGATTCCGCCGACGGTGCAGCCGCTGCTGCACCTGCGCAGGAAGAGAAGAAAGCCGCTCCGGCCGCCGCTGCTCCAGCAGCTGCCGCGAGCGCGAAAGAAGTGAACGTGCCTGACATCGGCGGTGACGAAGTTGAAGTGACTGAGATCCTGGTGAAAGTGGGCGATACCGTTGCGGCCGAGCAGTCACTGATCACCGTAGAAGGCGACAAAGCCTCTATGGAAGTGCCAGCACCGTTTGCGGGTACCGTTAAAGAGATCAAGATCAACACCGGTGACAAAGTGTCTACTGGCTCCCTGATCATGATCTTCGAAGTGGCAGGTGCTGCACCTGCTGCCGCGCCTGCACAGGCCGCTGCTCCGGCGCCAGCCGCAGCACCAGCCGCTGCTGGCGGCGCGAAAGACGTTAACGTACCGGACATCGGCGGTGATGAAGTTGAAGTCACCGAAGTGATGGTAAAAGTGGGCGACAAAGTTGCCGCTGAACAGTCACTGATCACCGTTGAAGGCGACAAGGCTTCTATGGAAGTCCCTGCGCCATTCGCGGGTACCGTTAAAGAGATCAAAATCAGCACCGGCGACAAAGTGTCTACCGGCTCTCTGATCATGGTCTTCGAAGTGGAAGGCGCTGCGCCTGCCGCAGCTCCGGCTGCCGCGGCTGCTCCAGCACCGGCTGCTGCACCGGCTCAGGCTGCTAAACCAGCCGCTGCCCCTGCTGCAAAAGCAGAAAAATCAGAGTTCGCTGAAAACGACGCTTACGTCCACGCGACGCCGCTGATTCGTCGCCTGGCGCGCGAATTCGGTGTGAACCTGGCGAAAGTGAAAGGCACCGGCCGTAAGGGTCGTATCCTGCGCGAAGACGTTCAGACCTACGTGAAAGACGCGGTGAAACGCGCCGAAGCTGCACCAGCTGCAGCCGCTGGCGGCGGTATCCCGGGCATGCTGCCATGGCCGAAAGTGGACTTCAGCAAGTTCGGCGAAATCGAAGAAGTGGAACTGGGCCGTATCCAGAAAATCTCTGGTGCGAACCTGAGCCGTAACTGGGTGATGATCCCGCACGTTACGCACTTCGATAAGACCGATATCACCGATCTGGAAGCGTTCCGTAAACAGCAGAACGCCGAAGCTGAGAAGCGTAAACTGGACGTGAAATTCACCCCAGTGGTCTTCATCATGAAGGCGGTTGCTGCGGCTCTGGAACAGATGCCACGCTTCAACAGCTCCCTGTCCGAAGACGGCCAGAAGCTGACGCTGAAGAAATACATCAACATCGGTGTTGCGGTTGATACGCCAAATGGTCTGGTTGTTCCGGTCTTCAAAGACGTGAACAAGAAGAGCATTACCGAGCTGTCCCGTGAACTGACCACCATCTCCAAGAAAGCGCGTGATGGTAAGCTGACTGCCGGCGAAATGCAGGGCGGTTGCTTCACCATCTCCAGCATCGGCGGCCTGGGTACCACCCACTTCGCGCCGATTGTGAACGCGCCGGAAGTGGCTATCCTCGGTGTGTCCAAGTCCGCGATGGAGCCGGTGTGGAATGGCAAAGAGTTCGTGCCGCGTCTGATGATGCCAATCTCTCTGTCCTTCGACCACCGCGTGATCGACGGTGCTGATGGTGCGCGTTTCATCACCATCATCAACAACATGCTGAGCGACATTCGCCGCCTGGTGATGTAATCGAAAAGCCGGCCAGTCGGCCGGCTTTTTTCTGATAATCTCATGGTGTTTGTGAGGTTATTGGCGAAAGCGACAATTCGTGAGCCGTTTGTTGTTTCAAAATTGTTAACAATTTTGTAAACTGCGGGCGGATAGAACGACCCGGTGGACGACGGGTATAAACTAAGAGGTCATGATGAGCACAGAAATCAAAACTCAGGTCGTAGTACTTGGGGCAGGCCCGGCAGGTTACTCCGCAGCATTTCGCGCAGCGGATTTAGGTCTGGAAACCGTCATCGTAGAACGTTACAGCACCCTCGGCGGTGTTTGTCTGAACGTCGGCTGTATCCCTTCTAAAGCGCTGCTGCACGTAGCGAAAGTGATCGAAGAAGCCAAAGCGCTGGCTGAACACGGTATCGTCTTCGGCGAGCCGAAAACCGACATCGACAAAATTCGTACCTGGAAAGAGAAAGTTATCACTCAGCTGACCGGCGGTCTGGCGGGTATGGCCAAAGGCCGTAAAGTGAAAGTGGTAAACGGTCTGGGTAAATTCACCGGTGCGAACACCCTGGAAGTGGAAGGCGAAAACGGCAAAACCGTGATCAACTTCGATAACGCGATCATCGCGGCAGGCTCTCGCCCAATCGAACTGCCTTTCATTCCACATGAAGATCCACGCGTGTGGGATTCCACCGATGCGCTGGAGCTGAAAACCGTTCCTAAGCGTCTGCTGGTTATGGGCGGCGGTATCATCGGTCTGGAAATGGGTACCGTGTACCATGCGCTGGGTTCAGAGATCGACGTGGTTGAAATGTTCGATCAGGTGATCCCGGCTGCCGACAAAGACATCGTTAAAGTCTTCACCAAGCGCATCAGCAAGAAATTCAACCTGATGCTGGAAACCAAAGTGACTGCCGTTGAAGCGAAAGAAGACGGTATTTACGTTTCCATGGAAGGCAAAAAAGCCCCATCCGAACCACAGCGTTACGACGCCGTGCTGGTGGCTATCGGTCGTGTACCGAACGGTAAAAATCTCGACGCGGGCAAAGCTGGCGTGGAAGTAGACGACCGTGGCTTCATCCGCGTTGACAAACAGCTGCGCACCAACGTGCCGCACATCTTTGCTATCGGCGATATCGTCGGTCAGCCAATGCTGGCGCACAAAGGTGTTCACGAAGGCCACGTTGCCGCTGAAGTTATCGCCGGCATGAAGCACTACTTCGATCCGAAAGTGATCCCATCTATCGCGTACACCGAGCCAGAAGTGGCATGGGTTGGTCTGACTGAGAAAGAAGCGAAAGAGAAAGGCATCAGCTACGAAACCGCCACCTTCCCGTGGGCTGCTTCTGGCCGTGCTATCGCATCCGACTGCGCAGACGGTATGACCAAACTGATCTTCGACAAAGAGACTCACCGAGTAATCGGTGGTGCGATTGTCGGTACCAACGGCGGCGAGCTGCTGGGTGAAATCGGTCTGGCTATCGAAATGGGTTGTGACGCTGAAGACATCGCGCTGACCATCCACGCACACCCGACTCTGCACGAGTCCGTGGGCCTGGCGGCAGAAGTGTTTGAAGGCAGCATCACTGACCTGCCAAACGCGAAAGCGAAGAAGAAATAAGTTTCTTCCCTGATTGCTAACGCCTCCTCTGGAGGCGTTTTTTTTGCCTGAAAACTACCCATTATGGTAGGTAACTTATTGTTATTTCCTCTAAAAATTTTCATCTGTCTGCCGATACCTTTTGCACCATTGTGTAGCTACTGGCCGCACGGTTAACGATTCTGGACTTTTGATTACACACAAAAAGGAAATAACATGTCTTTGAAGAAAGTGATGGGGATTGGCTTATTAGCGGCAGTGATGACGCTGACCGGGTGCGGTGCGATGACGACGGCGGTGAAAAAACGCAACCTGGAAGTAAAAACGCAGATGAGTGAAACCATCTGGCTTGAGCCATCCAGCGAAAAAACGGTCTACATTCAGGTTAAAAACACTTCTGATAAAGACATGAGCAACCTGCAGACGCTGCTGGCAAACGATCTGAGTGCCAAGGGATACAAGGTCACCAGCTCTCCTGACAGCGCATACTATTGGGTGCAGGCTAACGTTCTGAAAGCAGACAAAATGGACCTGCGTGAATCTCAGGGCTACCTGAAAACCGGCTATGAAGGCGCCGCTGTGGGTGCCGCGCTGGGTGCCGGTATCACGGCCTACAACAGCAACTCCTCCGGCGCAGCGCTGGGCGTGGGGCTGGCTGCGGGGCTGATCGGCATGGCGGCAGATGCGATGGTGGAAGACGTAAACTATACCATGGTGACCGACCTGCAGATCTCCGAGCGCAGCAAGGCGAAGGTCACCACGGACAACATCGCGGCGCTGCGTCAGGGAACGTCTGGCGTGAAGCTGCAAACCAGCTCCGAGCAGGGCGACCGTGCGAAGTATCAAACCCGCGTGGTGTCGAACGCTAACAAAGTAAACCTGAAGTTTGAAGAAGCCAAACCGGTTCTGGAAGCTCAGCTGGCGAAATCTGTCGCCAATATTCTGTAAGTAAAAAGCCGGGGGGCGGCTTCGCCTTACCCGGCCTACAGGCAGAGCGGGTATTCAGGGTTCGACGGGCTGCCAGGTTTTATCAGGCGCGTATGAGGCCAGCGCCCGGGCCTTTTGCTCCGACTCGCTGCCGAGATCGGACTGGTACACCTTGTCGTCCTGATTTATCACAAAGCTCATCACGCCCGTCTGGCCGTAGCTGACCGGCCAGGCCACCATCGCGAAACCGTTTTTATCCGGCAGGATCCGGAAGCGATAGCCGTGATAGCCGGTACCCGGCTCTTTTGGGCTAAATGCTGGTCCGAGCGGACTGGGCGCTTCGCCGGGAGAGGCAGGCCAGTACAAACCGTCTTTTTTGCCCTTCGAGCTGACAATCTTCTGCGCGTATTTCTGGTTCATCGCAAAGTAGCTTTGCTGCGCATCAACATAGGCATGTAAGGCTTCAATGGCGGCAAGTTCGTTACGCCCGATTTCGCGGGTCAGGATCTCTTCCGCCCCTTCTTTGATATCGAATTGCCAACCAGTTGCGGTTTTGATCACCGGGATGGGAAGCTGCCAGCTGTTATCGCCGACAACAAGATGCGCCGTATCCCCTTCGACAACGGTGTTGTGACGGACTTTCCAGTCGCGCAGGAAACGATCGACGGCATCCGGATCAACGCCTTCAGGGGGCAGAAAATCGCGCCAGTTCTCTCCAAGCAGGTTGCTCATCGCGCGCTCATTATGCTCACCAATGGCGTTGGCCAGCGCATCGGTCGCCTGATCGGGCGTGCTGAAAGACTGCTGCGCCATCGCCGAGGCCGAAAGCATGAACAACACCATTCCACTGAGTAGTTTACTTTTCATGTCGGTTCCCTTAGCGATGTCGAATTTCACGGCGTTCAGCGCGTCCACCAGACGCCTGACGCGGCTGCTGCTGGCGAGCCGCAAGCTGCCTGCTTTGCGCACCACGCTGCTGCTGCGCCTGCCAGTTGGCGGAGCGGCTGTCGTTGCCGCTCAGCGCATTGGCCCGGGGCTGGCTGTTCCGCTGCAGCAGAGTGCGTTGCTGCGCGGGCTGCGAAACCCGTTTATCTTGTCTCTGCGCTGTGGTCTGGCGATTTTCTCGCTGCTGTGTGGTGGTTCGCTTCGCCGTCTGCGGTTTGGTGTCGTAGCCACGGTAGTTATTGCGCTGGGAAATCTGCTTCACCTGTTCACTTGAGGCCTGACGCTGCACGTCTTTCGTGCCGGGACGTGCCGTTTGCGGGAAGGTTTTACCCGTGGATTTCTCCATCTGGCTCAGGGCCGCCTGACGCTGGCTGTCCCGGTTAACCGGTTTTTGCTGCGTTGAGCTTAGCCCGGTAGTCGTGCTGGTGGAGTGGAAACGGGTGTTGAGCTGGTTAGTCGGATAGGGCACACCTTCCCGATAGGCCGGGTTATGCTGCCAGGTACGGTTGGCGTCCGTCAGACGCTGTCCGCTGATTTTATTGAAGTTCTCAACGTTAATATTGATGTTGTTATCACCGTTGCGGTTATAGCCGCCGTGATTATCCCAGTCACCGTCATGATGGTGATCCCAGTCATCGTCGTCATCCCAGTCGATGTTGCTGAAAATGGCATAGGTTGTGGCGACACCCAGGCTGAAGCCTAAGCCGTTGACGAAGCTGTTGCCAAACTGCTCCCCGGGTGTAGGCGGGAGATAGGTGGGCGGATAGGCAGTGTTGGGCCAGGTCCCGTAAACCGTATTGGGGTTATAGGTGGGGACGTACACAACCTGCGGATCGGCAGATTCAATTTTGATCACCGTTGGCGCGGGCGCAGACGTGGTTGTGGTTGTCGTCGTTGCCTCGGTGGTGCTGGTTTTAGCCGGAGCCGGTTTAGTCACGGTGGTGACCGTCTGCTGAGGCGTGGATTGTAACGCGCCTGTCTTCTGTGCCAGCGCGCGCAGGCGCTGAACGGAATCCATCACGTCTTTCGGCTGCGCGAGAAACGCATCGCCCAAATTTTGTACCCACGGTGGGTTTTCACCCATCAGCGACATGAGCTGAGGAAACGCGACCAGCGATTTGACGCTCGGATCCCATGGCTGGCTGGCAACAGCCTGAATGGCGGCGTCCCCTTCCATTTTAGGGTTGTCTTTTGACCACTGCGCCGCCTGAATCACGTTGGCCGGATAAGTCGAGGCCATCAAGATCTGTGACAGCAGGGCGTCCGGGTAGAGCGCGATAGGGGCAACCCACTGATCGATTTGCGCGGCAGTATAGGTTGGCGCGACGACAGGGGCGGGCGTTGCTGCTGCCGGTGCAGCGGGGGCCGCCGGTTGTTGAGCGACGGGGGCGGGCGCAACGGGTTCCGTTGCGCGGCTTTTGACAAACATGATGCCTGAGGCGGCAAGCAGCCCGGCACTGCACAGAAGGACGAGCAGATGTGGCTTAAAGGGCAACTTCATAAAATGACTCCAACGAGACAAGCGCTGTGCCGTGAGGCGTTACGGTTGGCGTGAGTATTATTCACCCGTCTTTTACTGTTTTGACTTTTATTGGGAAGCGTCCGGTACGTCCGGATAAAGAGTGTGAGTATTTATTACACAATTATATCTGATGAAGGAAAAACTGAAGCGTCACGGTGCGGAAGAAACCGCAAAATGATGGCCTAAATCCCCGCTACACCATGCTTAACGATTCAGCAAATTTTTTAATGTTGCTTTTTTGTAAACGGATTAACACTGTGCAGAAATCCTGCTATGCTGCCCGACGCGGTATCGGGCATTTACCCTACAAACTGCTGTCTCACAGGAGCGTGAAGAGAACGCCCGCCGCATATGACAATGAGAGCGAGGAGAACCGTCGTGCTAGAAGAATACCGTAAGCACGTAGCAGAACGTGCCGCCGAGGGAATTGTACCCAAACCTTTAGATGCAACCCAAATGGCCGCGCTCGTCGAGCTGCTGAAGAACCCGCCTAAGGGCGAAGAAGAATTCCTGTTAGATCTGCTGATCAACCGCGTACCGCCTGGCGTAGATGAAGCTGCCTACGTAAAAGCCGGATTCCTTGCTGCTATCGCCAAAGGCGAAGCCACCTCCCCACTGGTTACTCCTGAAAAAGCCATTGAACTGCTCGGCACCATGCAGGGTGGTTACAACATTCATCCGCTGATTGACGCGCTGGATAACGACAAGCTGGCACCGATTGCTGCTAAAGCGCTCTCGTCTACGCTGCTGATGTTCGATAACTTCTACGATGTGGAAGAAAAAGCCAAAGCAGGCAACGTCTATGCGAAGCAGGTGATGCAGTCTTGGGCTGATGCCGAATGGTTCCTGAATCGTCCAGCACTTGCTGAAAAAATCACCGTCACCGTCTTCAAAGTGACCGGTGAAACCAACACCGATGACCTCTCTCCGGCACCGGACGCGTGGTCTCGCCCGGATATCCCTCTGCACGCCCTGGCGATGCTGAAAAACGCCCGTGAAGGCATTGAGCCGGATCAGCCAGGCAGCGTTGGCCCGATCAAACAGATCGAAGCCCTGCAGAAAAAAGGGTTCCCGCTGGCCTACGTGGGTGACGTTGTGGGTACCGGTTCTTCCCGTAAATCCGCGACCAACTCCGTGCTGTGGTTCATGGGTGACGACATCCCGCATGTGCCAAACAAACGCGGCGGCGGCCTGTGCCTCGGTGGTAAAATTGCACCGATCTTCTTCAACACCATGGAAGATGCGGGCGCCCTGCCGATCGAAGTGGACGTCTCCAACCTGAACATGGGCGACGTGATTGACGTTTACCCGTACAAAGGTGAAGTGCGTAACCACGAAACCAACGAACTGCTGGCGAGCTTTGAGCTGAAAACCGACGTGCTGATCGACGAAGTGCGTGCCGGTGGCCGTATTCCGCTGATCATCGGTCGTGGCCTGACCACCAAAGCGCGTGAAGCGCTGGGTCTGCCGCACAGTGATGTATTCCGTCACGCGAAAGACGTTGCGGAGAGCAATCGCGGTTACTCTCTGGCACAGAAAATGGTCGGTCGCGCCTGCGGCGTCGCCGGTGTTCGTCCTGGCGCATACTGCGAGCCGAAGATGACCTCCGTAGGCTCTCAGGACACCACTGGCCCAATGACCCGTGACGAACTGAAAGACCTGGCGTGCCTGGGCTTCTCTTCCGATCTGGTGATGCAGTCCTTCTGCCACACTGCGGCGTATCCGAAGCCGGTTGACGTAACCACGCACCACACGCTGCCAGACTTCATCATGAACCGCGGCGGTGTTTCCCTGCGTCCGGGCGACGGCGTAATTCACTCCTGGCTGAACCGCATGCTGCTGCCGGATACCGTGGGTACCGGCGGTGACTCCCATACCCGTTTCCCAATCGGTATCTCCTTCCCGGCGGGTTCCGGTCTGGTGGCGTTTGCTGCGGCGACGGGCGTGATGCCGCTGGATATGCCGGAATCGGTGCTGGTGCGCTTCAAAGGTAAAATGCAGCCGGGTATCACCCTGCGCGACCTGGTTCACGCGATCCCGCTGTATGCGATTAAACAGGGTCTGCTGACCGTTGAGAAGAAAGGGAAGAAAAACATCTTCTCTGGCCGTATCCTGGAAATCGAAGGTCTGCCGGATCTGAAGGTTGAGCAGGCGTTCGAGCTGACCGATGCCTCCGCTGAGCGTTCAGCTGCGGGCTGTACCATCAAGCTGAACAAAGAGCCGATTATCGAGTATCTGAACTCTAACATCGTGCTGCTGAAGTGGATGATTGCAGAAGGCTACGGCGACCGTCGTACGCTGGAGCGTCGTATCCAGGGCATGGAGAAATGGCTGGCCGATCCGCAACTGCTGGAAGCCGATGCTGACGCAGAGTACGCGGCGGTGATCGACATCGATCTGGCGGATATCAAAGAGCCAATCCTGTGTGCACCGAACGATCCGGACGACGCGCGTCCGCTGTCCGAAGTTCAGGGCGAGAAGATCGACGAAGTGTTCATCGGATCCTGCATGACCAACATCGGCCACTTCCGTGCGGCCGGCAAGCTGCTGGATACCCACAAAGGCCAGCTGCCAACCCGTCTGTGGGTGGCGCCGCCAACCCGTATGGACGCGGCTCAGCTGACCGAAGAGGGCTACTACAGCGTGTTTGGTAAGAGCGGGGCGCGTATTGAAATTCCTGGCTGTTCCCTGTGTATGGGCAACCAGGCGCGCGTCGCCGACGGCGCGACGGTGGTTTCCACCTCGACCCGTAACTTCCCGAACCGTTTAGGTACCGGTGCGAACGTCTTCCTGGCCTCTGCGGAGCTGGCGGCGGTTGCGGCGCTGATTGGCAAACTGCCAACGCCGGAAGAGTACCAGACCTTTGTGGCTCAGGTGGATAAGACCGCGGTGGATACCTATCGCTACCTGAACTTCGACCAGCTCTCTCAGTATACCGAGAAGGCTGACGGGGTTATCTTCCAGACGGCGGTATAAACAGCAAAACCGTCTCAACGAGACGGTTTTTAGTGTTTGCACCCTCTCCCGTGGGAGAGGGACGGGGTGAGGGCATCAGGCCGCAGGGCCTTGCTCTCACCTTTTTATTTTCATTCCTCCCACCTCTCACGCTTTTTTTCTTCCTCTCTGCTGCGATAATTACCCTAATGGCTTTGCAGAGGAAAACACTATGGATTACGAATTTCTGCGCGACATCACCGGAGTGGTGAAAGTGCGTATGTCGATGGGCCACGAAGCCGTTGGACACTGGTTTAACGAAGAGGTGAAAGAAAATCTCGCCCTTCTTGATGAGGTTGAACAGGCGGCAAATACGGTGAAAGGCAGTGAACGCTCCTGGCAACGCGCCGGGCACGAATACACGCTGTGGATGGATGGTGAAGAGGTCATGGTGCGTGCCAACCAGCTCGAGTTTTCAGGCGACGAGATGGAAGAGGGGTTGAGCTACTATGACGAAGAAAGCCTGTCGCTGTGCGGCGTAGAAGACTTCCTTCAGGTGGTGAATGCCTACCGCGAGTTCATGAAACAGCGGTAACTTCCCGAAGCGTCCCTGCTCCGGGCAACACTTACACGGCCGGAATATTACGGCCGTAGTAAATCTCGCGCATCTCTTTCCAGAGCAGGTCAGTAATCGCCTTACGCTCTTCTTCGCTCAAATCTTCCGGCTTCGTGTGGAACATATAGTGCTTAAGGTCGAATTCCTTAAGTAACATCTTGGTATGGAAGATGTTTTCCTGATACACGTTCACGTCCATCATGTCATACAGTGATTTCATGTCCTCGGACATAAAGTTCTGAATAGAGTTGATCTCGTGGTCGATGAAGTGCTTCATGCCGTTGACGTCACGGGTAAAGCCGCGCACGCGGTAATCAATCGTGACGATATCCGATTCCAGCTGGTGGATGAGATAGTTCAGCGCGTTGAGCGGGGAGATCACGCCGCAGGTCGACACTTCAATATCGGCGCGGAACGTACACAGCCCACCTTCCGGGTGACTCTCCGGGTAGGTATGGACGCAGATATGGCTCTTATCCAGGTGGGCAACCACCACTTCCGGCAGCGGGCCCGGATGTTCCGTTTTGTCGATAAGCTTCGGGTCGACCGGCTCTTCGCTGACCAGGATGGTCACGCTGGCACCCTGAGGTTCATAATCCTGTCGGGCGATATTCAGGATGTTGGCGCCGATTATTGAACAGGTTTCTGACAGGATCTCGGTCAGACGGTTGGCGTTGTAGAGTTCGTCGATATAGGCGATGTAACCATCGCGTTCTTCCGCTGTTTTGGCATAGCAGATATCGTAAATACAAAAACTCAGGCTTTTGGTCAGGTTGTTAAAGCCATGCAGTTTAAGCTTTTTCAATTAGCTCACCCCCTTAGTGGATAATGCGTCTTGCAGGTACTGCGGCAGAGCAAACGCTGCGGTATGAATAGCCGGATTGTAGTATCGGCACTGAAGACCGGCCTGATGGAAGCGGGCCTGAATAATTTCGGTGGAGAGATGACGTAAGACGTCGTTATCCGTCGCCCAGGCAAAGGTCATGATCCCGCCGTAGTAGGTTGGAATTGCCGCCTGATAGAAGCTGACATCATCGAAATAGGTGCTCAGCTTACGGTGGCTATCCAGCGCTTCATCCTGCTGCAGGAAGCAGACGCCATTTTGGGCGACGAAGATCCCGCCCGGGTTCAGACAGCGCTTGCAGCCTTCGTAGAACGAGGAGGTAAACAGCGACGCGCCAGGACCGATAGGATCGGTGCAGTCGGAGATGATCACGTCAAAGGTCTGCGAGGTCTGGTTAACGAAGTTAACGCCGTCGTCAATCACCAGGCTAAAGCGCGGATCGTCATAGCTGCCGGCATTGTGGTTGGGCAGATACTGGCGGCAGAAAGAGACGACGCCCGCATCGATTTCCACCATGGTGATGGTTTCAATGGAACGATGGCGGGAAACTTCACGCAGCATTGCGCCGTCGCCACCGCCGATAATCAGGACATGCTTCGCGTGGCCGTGCGCCAGCAGCGGGACGTGGGTCATCATCTCATGATAGATAAACTCATCTCGCTCGGTCGTTTGCACGACGCCGTCCAGCGCCATGACGCGGCCAAAGGCAGCATTCTCGAAGATGATCAGATCCTGGTGATCGGTTTTCTCATGATAGAGCACGTTATCAACGGCAAAGTACTGACCAAACTGGTCATGCAGTGTTTCATGCCACAACGTGTGGTCGGCCATACGCGGACTCCTCCTTTGTTAACATCCGTTACGCTCACAAAAAATGAGCGAAACATGATAGCTAACTATAACCGTGGTTGCACGGCTATAGGTTCAACAGGGGGCGTCGGGAAGGTTATTTGACGTAGGCGAGCAGGCTGAGTGAGTCGCGAGCCAGCGCTTTGCATTTTTTAGAAGTGGGAATGCCAATACCGCTTAGGTCACGGTAGCTGTCTTCGCCGAGCGCCTTCATGTCGAAGCTGTCGTAGTTGCTGAGATCCCACTGGTTCTGCTGGGCAAAAAAGACCAGCGCGCGGCGAATTTGCCCGTTGGGTAAATTCTGGTAGCCACAATCATTTTTCAGGAATACAAAAACCGCCGTTAAATCGGCCATATCTTCCGCTTCATTTTCACTTAGCGCATAGCTGTTCGCACACATTGCCATCAGGCTACCGAACAAAATTGTCCTGAAAAACGTCTTCATTGCTTCTACCACTTCTTCAAGGAAAATTAACGTTAGCATACTTGGTGCCAGTGCGACGATCTTTATTATTGCCGCTTTACTTGACCTTCCGGTAAGGGGAGGGTTTATGCTCAAAAGATCGCCTGCTGGAAATAAGGAAATGAACATGCAACGTCGTGATTTTTTAAAATATTCCGTGGCGCTGGGTGCTGCCAGCGCATTGCCTCTCTGGAGCCGCGCGGTTTTTGCGGCTGACAGGCCTGCCTTACCCATCCCTGATTTGCTGACCGCGGATGCCCGTAGCCGTATCAAGCTTGTTGTTCAGTCCGGCAGCACGCTGTTCGGTGCGCACAACGCGACAACCTGGGGCTATAACGGCAATCTGCTCGGCCCTGCGCTGCAGCTGCGCAAAGGGAAGGCGGTGACGGTGGATATCCACAATACGCTTGCTGAAGAGACGACGGTGCACTGGCACGGACTGGAAGTGCCGGGCGAGGTAGACGGCGGGCCGCAGGGCATCATCAAAGCGGGCAGCTCGCGCAGCGTCACCTTTACGCCCGACCAGCGCGCGGCAACCTGCTGGTTCCATCCGCATCAGCATGGCAAAACGGGCCATCAGGTGGCGATGGGGCTGGCGGGACTGGTGCTGATTGAAGACGACGAGAGTCGCCTGCTGCGCCTGCCGAAACAATGGGGCATCGACGATGTGCCGGTGATTGTGCAGGACAAGAAATTCACCGCTGACGGGCAAATTGACTACCAGCTGGACGTGATGAGCGCGGCGGTCGGCTGGTTTGGCGACACGCTGTTGACCAACGGCGCCATTTATCCTCAGCACGCTGCGCCGAAAGGTTGGCTGCGACTGCGTCTGCTTAACGGCTGTAACGCGCGTTCACTCAACTTCGCCACCAGCGATAAGCGTCCGCTGTACGTGGTCGCCAGCGACGGCGGGCTGCTGCCTGAGCCGGTGAAGGTCAACGAACTGCCGATGCTGATGGGAGAGCGTTTTGAGGTGCTGGTGGATATCAGCGACGGCAAGGCGTTTGACCTCGTGACCCTGCCGGTTAGTCAGATGGGGATGGCGGTCGCACCGTTTGACAAGCCGCATCCGGTGCTGCGTATTCAGCCGTTACAGGTGACCGCTTCCGGCACGCTGCCTGATACGTTAACCACTCTACCAGCCCTTCCGTCGCTTGATGGGCTTACGCAACGCAAACTGCAGCTCTCCATGAACCCGATGCTCGATATGATGGGCATGCAGGCGCTGATGGCGAAATATGGTGATAAGGCGATGGCGGGGATGCATCACGGGCAGATGATGGGCCACATGAATATGGACCACGGCAAAATGGGCGGCATGGGTAACATGAATCACGGCGACCATGGCTTTGATTTCCATAACGCCAATATGATCAACGGTAAAGCGTTCGACATGAATACGCCGATGTTTGCAGCGACAAAAGGGCAGTTTGAGCGCTGGGTGATTTCAGGTGAAGGGGACATGATGCTGCATCCGTTCCATATTCACGGCACGCAGTTCCGCATTCTTTCTGAGAACGGCAACGCGCCGGACGCGCATCGCGCGGGCTGGAAGGATACGGTGAAGGTGGAAGGCGGCGTCAGCGAGGTGCTGGTGAAGTTTGACCACGATGCGCCGAAGGAGTTTGCCTATATGGCGCACTGCCATCTGCTGGAGCATGAAGATACGGGGATGATGCTGGGCTTTACCGTATAAAAAAAGCCGGGTGGCGGCTTCGCCTTACCCGGCCTACATAGCGTACCCGACGGCCCGGTAAGCGTAAGCGCCACCGGGCTTTTCAGTTACTTGTTTTCGTCAGGCAGTGCATACGCGACAATATAGTCGCCCATCTTCGTGCCAAACGAACCGTGACCGCCCGCAGAGATAACAACGTACTGCTTGCCATTCACTTCATAGGTCATCGGCGTAGCTTGTCCACCCGCTGGCAGACGGCCTTGCCACAGTTTCTCACCGTTGGTCATGTTGTACGCGCGCAGGTAGTTATCTGCGGTTGCCGCGATGAACAGCACGTTACCGGCGGTGGAGATTGGGCCACCCAGCATTGGCATACCCATATTAAACGGCACAGGAACCGGCATCGGGAACGGCATGCTGTCCTGCGGGGTACCAATACGTTTTTTCCACACGATCTGGTTAGTTTTCAGATCCAGACCGGAGATGTAACCCCAGGCAGGCTGTTTACATGGCAGACCAAACGGCGACAGGAACGGGTTCAGCGTTACGCCGAACGGTACGCCATACTGCGGCTGAATACCGGCTTCGGTACCGCTGCCTTTCGCGTCTTTCGGCTGCTCCATTGGGTTGCCCGGACCGCGTGGGATCAGACGGGAAACGAACGGTAGCGCCATTGGGTTAGCAATAGCGACCTGACGGTTAGGGTCAACGGAGATCCCGCCCCACTCGAACATCCCCAGGTTACCCGGGAAGACCAGCGTGCCCTGCTCAGAAGGCGGCGTGAAGATGCCTTCATAGCGCAGCTGATGGAACATCACGCGGCACACCAGCTGGTCAAACATTGTGGCACCCCACATGTCTGCCCCGCTCAGGTCTTTCTTCGGACGGAAGCTCAGATCGGAGAACGGCTGGGTTTTGCTGACGTAATCACCTTTCGCCGCACCCTGCGGAACCGGTTTTTCCGGTGCCGGCACAACCAGCTTGCCGTTGCTGCGATCCAGTACGAAGATGTTGCCGGTTTTCGCCGGGGCGTAAATCACCGGAACGGTTTTGCCGTTAACGGTAATGTCCGCCAGCGTCGGCTGGGACGGCATATCCATATCCCACAGATCGTGGTGTACGGTCTGATAGCTCCAGGCCAGCTTACCGGTGGTCGCGTTCAATGCCACGATAGCGCTGGCATAACGTTCCTGCTCCGGCGTGCGGTTACCGCCCCAGATATCTGGCGTAGTAACACCCATCGGCAGGTAGACCAGGTCCAGCTTCGCGTCATACGCTGCAGGTGCCCAGGAGTTTGGCGAGTTAAAGGTAAAGGTGTGCTCGTCCGACGGGATCGCATTCGGATCTTTCGCGCCCGGGTCGAAGGCCCACAGCAGTTTACCGGTATTCACGTCGAAACCGCGGATAACGCCGGAGGTTTCACGCGTGGAGAAGTTATCCGTTACCGAACCGGCAATCACGATGGTTTTATCGGTGATGATGGGCGGCGAGGTTGGCTCGTACAGACCCGGCGTGGTGTCCGGCATATTGGTCTGCAGATTCAGGATACCTTTGTTGGCAAAGGTTTCACACAGCTTGCCCGTTTCGGCATTGATGGCGAACAGACGACCATCGTTGACCGGCAGCATGATGCGGCGCGGACAGTCGGCAACCACTTCCGGGCTCGCGTTATCGGCGCGCGCTTCGTGATAAGAGACGCCACGACAGGTCACGTGCTGGAAGGACGGGTTGGAGTTCAGCTGCGGATCGAAGTGCCATTTCTCTTTACCGGTGGCCGCGTCGAGCGCGAACAGACGCTGGTGCGCCGTACACAGATAAAGCATATCGCCGACTTTAATTGGCGTCACTTCATTGGTCAGTTCACCCGGATCGTTCGGCATCTTCAGGTCGCCGGTACGGAATACCCAGGCTTCTTTCAGGTTCTTAACGTTGTCCGCGTTGATCTGCTTCAGCGGAGAGTAACGCTGGCCTTCCTGGTTACGACCATAGGCAGGCCAGTCGCCGTCAGCAACCTGTGAGATCGCTGCTGCAGGCGTGGATTCTGCGTTCAGCGTACCGTTGATCTCCTGCGGGTCGTTAAAGCCAGCCCAAGTGAGGATACCGCCGCTGATCAGCAGCGCCACCACCAGCGCCGCAACGGCACCGCTGGACGGCACGATCAGGCGACGCCAGACGAACGGCAGGATCAGCCAGATACCGAAGAAGACCAGGATGTCACTGCGCGGCGTCAGCGCCCAGAAGTCAAAGCCGACTTCCCAGACGCCCCAGATCATGGTGGCAAGAAGGAGTGCGGCATACAGCCACAGTGCAGATTGTTTTCTACGCCAGAGCAGGACGGTTACGCCAAGCATAACCAGGCCCGCAATCGGGTAGTACCAGGAGCCGCCGATCGCGACCAGCCAGACGCCACCGATTAACAGGTACAGGCCGCAGAAGGCGGCGAATAGCGCTGTTAATGTCACCAGTAGACGCGGCTGTTTAGAGTTTGTTTCAGCCATAGAAAGTGTACTCGTCAGTTTTTGTTAATAATTTGCTAGCAACTAATTATAGGTATTAACAAGTGTGATCGGAATCACAATATTTGCTTTTTATAACTCATACGCCAGGGTTATCCATTTGCTGATATAATGGCTGGCTTGCGTATCAGTGCTGGATATTAACTCATCCGTATTGAGAGATTTTCATTAAAATCATTTGGTTAGTAATATGAAACATACTGTTGAAGTGATGATCCCGGAAGCCGAGATCAAAGCGCGTATCGCCGAACTGGGTCGTCAAATCACCGAACATTACAAGGACAGCGGCAGCGAAATGGTGCTGGTCGGTCTGTTGCGCGGCTCTTTCATGTTCATGGCCGACCTGTGCCGTGAGGTGCATGTGCCCCATGAGGTCGATTTTATGACCGCCTCCAGCTACGGCAGCGGCATGTCCACCACCCGTGATGTGAAAATCCTGAAAGATCTGGATGAAGATATTCGTGGTAAAGATGTGTTGATCGTTGAGGACATCATCGACTCCGGCAACACGCTGTCAAAAGTGCGCGAGATCCTGAGCCTGCGTGAGCCAAAATCGCTGGCGATTTGCACCCTGCTGGATAAACCTGACCGCCGTGAAGTGCAGGTGCCGGTAGAGTTTGTCGGTTTCTCTATTCCGGACGAGTTCGTCGTCGGTTACGGCATTGACTACGCACAGCGTTATCGCCATCTGCCGTATGTTGGGAAAGTGGTATTGCTGGACGAATAATTGCGGTTTGTTGCCCGGTGGCGCTGCGCTTACCGGGCCTACGAATGGGCACATGTAGGCCGGGTAAGGCGCAGCCGCTACCCGGCTTTATTTATGGTTTACGTGTTTAAGCTGTAGGTTGGCAATTCCCGAACGGTAACGCTGCTCCAGCGTTTCCCGGTTGGTGGCGGTCACCTCCAGGTTGCGCAGCAGACCGTCGTGAATACCGTACGCCCAGCCGTGGATCGAGACCTTCTGCCCGCGTTTCCACGCCGATTGCATGATCGTTGAGTGGCCCAGGTTATACACCTGCTCCATCACGTTGAGTTCACACAGGGTATCCATGCGACGCTCCTGCGGCATTTCGCCCAGCAGTGAGCTATGTTTGAACCAGATATCGCGGATGTGCAGCAGCCAGTTATCAATGAGCCCCAGCTCCGTGTTTTCAACCGCCGCCTGCACGCCGCCGCAGCCGTAGTGGCCGCAAATGATGATGTGCTCGACTTGCAGAACGTCAACGGCATACTGAACAACAGAAAGACAGTTGAGATCGGTGTGAATCACCAGGTTGGCAACGTTGCGGTGAACAAACAGTTCGCCGGGCTCAAGGCCGGTCAGGCGCTCCGCCGGTACGCGACTGTCGGAGCATCCAATCCAGAGAAAGCGTGGGTTTTGCGCCTGCGCGAGTTTTCCAAAAAATCCGGGGTCTTCCTCCACCAGCATTTTTGACCATAGTGCATTGTTGCTGATGAGTGTATCTATGTTGTTCATGGAGGTTAGCGACCTGTAACCGAGTAATTGCGTTGCGCTACTATAGGGTAACCCGACTTTTAATGAAACCACACAACGTGTGTCAGAACTGAAGGTAAGTTAATTTCATGGCAATTGCACTGGAGCTTGAGCAGCTTAAAAAAACCTATCCGGGCGGCGTTCAGGCGCTGCGCGGAATAGATCTAAAAGTAGAGGCCGGTGATTTTTACGCGCTTCTGGGGCCGAACGGCGCGGGGAAATCGACCACCATTGGGATTATCAGTTCGCTGGTCAATAAAACGTCCGGCCGGGTGAGCGTCTTTGGTTATGACCTGCAAAAAGATGTGGTGAACGCCAAGCGTCAGCTGGGTCTGGTGCCGCAGGAGTTCAACTTCAATCCGTTTGAGACGGTGCAGCAGATCGTCGTTAACCAGGCGGGTTATTACGGCGTTGAGCGTAAAGAGGCCCTGGAGCGGAGCGAAAAATACCTCAAGCAGCTCGACCTGTGGGAAAAGCGTAACGAACGCGCCCGGATGTTATCCGGCGGGATGAAGCGCCGCCTGATGATTGCCCGCGCGCTGATGCACGAGCCAAAACTGCTGATTCTTGATGAGCCGACGGCGGGTGTCGATATTGAACTGCGCCGCTCCATGTGGGGCTTCCTGAAAGACCTCAACGACAAAGGCACCACCATTATTCTGACCACCCACTATCTGGAAGAGGCAGAAATGCTGTGCCGCAACATCGGCATCATTCAGCACGGCGAGCTGGTGGAAAACACCTCGATGAAGAACTTGCTCTCCAAGTTGAAGTCAGAAACCTTTATTCTCGATCTGGCGGCAAAGAGCCCGCTGCCGAAGCTCGAAGGTTATCAATACCGCCTCGTCGATACCTCGACGCTGGAAGTGGAAGTGCTGCGCGAGCAGGGCATCAACAGCGTGTTTTCACAGCTGAGCGCGCAGGGTATTCAGGTCTTAAGTATGCGTAACAAAGCGAACCGACTGGAAGAGCTGTTTGTCTCTCTGGTGCAGGATAAACAAGGAGACAAGGCATGACGCATCTTTACTGGGTCGCGCTGAAAAGCATCTGGGCGAAAGAGATTAACCGCTTTATGCGCATCTGGGTGCAAACCCTGGTGCCGCCGGTCATCACGATGACGCTCTATTTCATCATCTTCGGTAACCTGATTGGTTCCCGGATTGGTGAGATGCACGGCTTTACCTATATGCAGTTTATCGTGCCGGGCCTGATTATGATGGCGGTGATCACCAACGCCTATGCCAACGTGGCGTCATCGTTCTTTAGCGCCAAGTTCCAGCGCAATATTGAAGAGCTGCTGGTCGCGCCGGTACCGACGCACGTCATTATTGCCGGTTACGTCGGCGGCGGCGTGGCGCGCGGGCTGTGCGTCGGGATCTTGGTCACGGCGATTTCGCTGTTCTTTGTCCCGTTCCAGGTGCACTCCTGGCTGTTCGTCGCGCTGACGCTGCTCCTGACGGCAATCCTCTTCTCGCTGGCCGGTTTGCTGAACGCCGTGTTTGCCAAAACGTTTGACGATATCAGCCTGATCCCGACCTTCGTGCTGACGCCGCTGACCTATCTTGGCGGGGTGTTCTACTCCCTGACGCTGCTGCCGCCGTTCTGGCAGGCGCTGTCGCACCTGAACCCGATCGTCTATATGATCAGCGGCTTCCGCTTCGGCTTCCTCGGCATCACCGATGTGCCGCTGTTTACCACGGTGGCGGTGCTGGCGGTGTTCATCATCGTCTTCTACCTGCTGTGCTGGTACCTGATCCAGCGCGGACGCGGTCTGCGCAGCTAGCCCTCAGCCCGGCGACATTCTGTTTGCCGGGCATTTTCTTTGACAGTTATCACCGTAAGCTAACCTTCACTCCGCTAAACTACTTGCCTGCTAAGGAGAGAGTTATGCTGGGATGGGTTATCACCTGCCACGATGAACGGGCGCAGGACATGCTGCTGAAGCTGGAAGCCAGGTTTGGTCCACTGCCACAGTGTCGCGCGGTTAACTACTGGCGCGGCTTGAGCACCAACATGCTTGGCCGGATGATGTGCGATGCCCTGCATGAAACTGACACTGGAGAGGGCGTCATTTTTCTTACTGATAAATCCGGCGCGGCGCCGTACCGTGCTGCGGCCCTGATGAGCCATAAGCACGACGGCTGCGAGGTGATCTCCGGTATTAGCCTTCCATTGCTTGAAATGATGTATCCCCAGCGCGAAACATTAACCAGCGCGGCGTTCCGTAACGCTATCGTCGCGCAGGGTACACCGGGCGTCAGCAGCTTGTGGCATCAGCAGCAAAAAAATCCCCCCTTTGTCCTGCTTCATGACCTGTATAAGAATTAAACATTGGTATTGATGTCGCTTTTGCTACAATGGCATAAGTATTTCCGCTTCGAATAAGACCCTCATGTTCACGCGTATTGTTTTCCTGCTATTGATGTTCGTCTCCGGCACTTCTTCTGCCAGTTTATTAAGTCAGCAAAGACTGCCTGCTCAATATATGCAAACCACCGAAGATGCGGCGATTTGGGCGCAGGTCGGCAACAGCGTCATTAACGTTGGCAACGTGCGGGCAGGGCAGATCCTCGCGGTGGTGCCTGCGGCGGCGGACTACTATGAATTTCGCTTCGGATTTGGCACGGGCTTTATCGACAAGGGGCACCTGGAGCCGGTACAGGGCAAACAGCGCGTCGAGGATGGCCTGGGGGATTTGAATAAACCGCTGAGCAATCAAAACCTGATAACGTGGAAAGACACGCCCGTTTATAACGCCCCGAACAACGGTAGCGCACCCTTCGGCACCTTAAGCGCCAATCTTCGCTATCCGATCCTGAACAAGCTCAAAGATCGTCTCAATCAGACCTGGTTCCAGATCCGCATCGGCAACCGCCTGGCCTGGATCAGCAGCCTGGACGCGCAGGAAGATAACGGCATTCCGGTCATTACCTACCACCATATTTTGCGCGACGAAGAGAACACCCGTTTTCGCCATACCTCCACGACCACCAGCGTGCGTGCGTTCAACAACCAGATGACCTGGCTGCGCGATCAGGGCTATACCACCCTGACCCTGTATCAGTTGGAAGGGTATGTGCGCAACAAGATGAACCTGCCGGCGAAATCGGTGGTGATTACCTTCGACGATGGCCTGAAGTCCGTTAATCGCTATGCTTACCCGATCCTCAAAGCGTATGGCTTTAAGGCGACGGCGTTCATCATCTCGTCGCGCATCAAGCGCCACCCGCAAAAATGGGCGCCAAAATTCCTGCAGTTTATGAGCGTGTCGGAGCTGGAGCAGATGCATGACGTGTTCGACTATCAGTCCCACACGCACTTCCTGCACCGCGTCGACGACAACCATCAGCCCATTTTACTGAGCCGCAGCTATCACAATATTTTGTTTGATTTTAAGCGCTCGCGCCGCGACCTGGCGCAGTTTAACCCTCACGTGCTCTACCTCTCGTATCCGTTCGGCGGTTATGACGATAAGGCGATTAAAGCTGCGAATGACGCCGGGTTCCATCTGGCGGTGACGACGGTACGAGGGAAGGTCAAACCGGGGGATAATCCGTTCTTGCTGAAGCGCCTGTATATCTTAAGAACGGATTCGCTGGAGACGATGTCGCGGCTGATCAGCAATCAGCCGCAGGGATAAACATCAGGCAACCTGAACCGGAATCGCCTTTGCGGTGCGCTTCATTTCATTCTCGCCTTCGAAGTAGGCGACTTTAGGCTGCCAGCGACGCGCTTCTTCGTCAGACATCATCACGAAGCTGGCGATGATCACGATATCACCCACGTCCGCGCAGTGCGCCGCAGCGCCGTTTACGGAGATGATTTTAGAACCGCGCTCGGCGGCAATCGCGTAGGTAGAGAAGCGTTTACCGTTGTTCACGTTCCAGATATCAATCGCTTCGTTTTCGAGGATACCTGCTGCATCAAGGAAATCCTGGTCAATGGCGCAGGAGCCTTCATAGTGCAGGTCGGCCTGCGTGACTTTCACACGGTGAAGCTTACCTTGCAGCATTTTGCGAATCATTACGTTTACCTATAATTATCAGGGGTGAAAGGAACTACGCCAGCTCAACCACTTTATTGTCGATCAGACGCGCCTGACCTAGCCAGGCCGCCACCAGGATGACTGCGCGCTTGCTGTTCTGGGTTAATTCCAGCAGCGTATCAGCATCACGAATTTGTACGTCGTCAGCACGAAGCCCCTTATCGTTAAGCGCCTGCTCGGCAAGGGCGATAATCTCTTCTGCTGTTAACTCTTTTGCCAGCATCTGCTCAGCCATGGTGTTCATGACCTTGCTGAGACCCGGCGCGATTTTACGCTGTTCGGCGGTCAGGTAGCCATTACGCGAGCTGAGTGCCAGGCCGTCTTTTGCGCGTACGATCGGTACGCCGACAATCTCGATATCGTAACCCATATCCGCAACCATCTTGCGGATCAGCGCCAGCTGCTGGAAGTCTTTCTCGCCAAAGCAGGCAACGTCCGGCTGTACCAGGTTGAACAGCTTGCTGACGATGGTGGAAACGCCGCGGAAATGGCCCGGGCGGCTCGCGCCTTCGAGCATGGTGGAAATGCCCGGGACGTCAACGTAGGTTGCCTCTTCGGTACCCTGCGGGTAAACATCTGCCGGTGCAGGTGAGAAGACGATATCCGCGTGGCGTTTTTTGAGTTTCTCGCAATCTTCCTGCAGGGTGCGCGGGTAGCGCGCCAGATCGTCTGCGCGGTCAAACTGCATGGGGTTCACGAAGATACTGACCACCACGATATCTGCCCGCGCGCGGGCTTCGTCGACGAGCTTCATGTGGCCGTCATGCAGATTGCCCATGGTCGGGACCAGTGCGATACGTTTACCTTCCTGACGCGCGCGGCGGATATGCTGGCGAAGCAGCGGCAGGGTTTCAATGATTAGCACAACGAGACTCCTTAATGGAAACTGTGTTCTTCACCCGGGTAAACACCGGATTCAACGTCGGCAATATACTGCCTGACCGCAGCGCGCATGTCGCCCGCTTCGGCGAGGAAATTTTTGGCAAATTTCGGGATGTGTCCGCCGGTGATCCCGAAGGCGTCGTGCATCACCAGAATCTGACCGTCGGTCACGTTACCTGCCCCAATACCAATTACCGGAATGGACAGCGCGTCGGTGATGCGTTTCGCCAGCTCAACCGGCACGCACTCCAGCACCAGCAGCTGTGCACCTGCGGCTTCCAGCGCCAGAGCATCATCCAGCAGCGTCTGGGCGGCATCGCCGCGGCCCTGCACCTTGTAGCCGCCAAAGATATTCACAGACTGCGGCGTCAGGCCTAAATGCCCGCACACCGGCACGGCGCGCTCGGTGAGCATCTTCACCGTATCAACAAGCCAGGCGCCGCCTTCAATTTTGACCATATTGGCACCGGCACGCATCACTGCCGCCGCGTTTTCGAATGCCTGTTCCGGCGTGGCATAGGCCATAAACGGCAGATCGGAAAGCAGCAGACAGGCTGGAGCGCCACGGCGCACGGCGCGGGTATGGTAAGCGATGTCCTCAACCGTCACCGGCAGGGTGGAATCATGTCCTTGTACCGTCATCCCTAACGAATCCCCGACCAGCATGACGTTGATCCCCTCTTCGGCAAACAGTTTGGCGAAGCTGTAGTCATACGCGGTGATGGTGGCGAAGCGTTTTTTTTCCTGTTTGCATTTCTGCAGTAAGGAGATGGTGGTTGGTTTCATACTGTTTCCTGATAGCCCAAAAGCGAATCTTTGCGCATTCTAACAGTAACATTCGAGGGAACAATGATTTTAGGCAATCGATTAACCACAAATATTTTATGGTTAACCAATAAAAAAACGGCTTTACCAGCGAGCGGGTTTTTCCGCACCGAGACTGTTGAGAACGGCCTTTAGCGAGAGCCCGTCAGGGAAGGTAAGGGAAGGGGCAACTTCATACAGTGGCCAGAGCATAAACCCGCGATTTTTCATGTCGTAATGCGGAACGGTGAGACGTTCAGTGTTAATCTTCTCGTGACCAAACAGCATAATGTCGAGGTCGAGCGTGCGGGGGCCCCAGCGTTCGGCTTTGCGCACGCGGCCCTGCTGAAGCTCAATACGCTGGGTATTATCCAGCAGCGCTTCGGGACCCAGTTCAGTCTCAAGGACCACGGCGGCGTTGAGGTAGTCTGGCTGATCCTGCGGCCCCAGCGGCGGTGTGCGGTAGAACGAGGAGACCGCCACGATCCGACTCTGTGGGATGTCGCCCAGCGCCTGTACGGCAGCCTTCACCTGCTCCAGCGGAGAGGCTAAATTGCTGCCGATGGCGATATACGCGAGGGTCATGCTGTTCCTTCACGACGCGGCGCGCGTTTGCGCGGGCGACGATGACGGCGACGCGGTTCCGGCTCTTCATCCAGCCCGGTCAGCATATCTTTCTGCTCTGGCGGGGCGGAGACCTGGAATTCAGCCCACCACTGCGCCAGACGCTGCAGCTCCTGGTTGCGTTCAATTTCCGCGCGCAGCGACAGGAGATCGAAGGCCGCGCGGAATTTAGGATGCTCCATCAGCTTCCAGGCGCGTTTGCCCTGACGACGGGACATGCGCAGCTGAAGCTGCCAGATGTCGCGCACCAGGGTGGTAATCCGTTTCGGAATGGCGAGCGTGCGGCAGCCTTCGTCCAGCACGTCGTTGGCGGCCAGCGCGAACGCATCGTAATAGGCGAGCCCGCTCTCCTGGGTAATACGCTGTGCCGTTTCCAGCAGCGGATACCAGAACATCGCGGCAAAGAGGAACGCCGGGTTCACGCGCATGTCGTTGCGAATGCGGGTATCGGTATTTTTCAGCACCTGCGCAATCATCCGCTCCATTGGGCTGTCACCGTTTTCGGTAAAGTAGCGGGTAATGGTCGGGAACAGCGGCTGGAACAGGTTGTATTCGCGCAGAAGTTTGTAGGTTTCAAAACCGTGGCCGGCCTGCAGCAGCTTCAGCGCCTCTTCAAACAGGCGAGCAGGCGGCACGTCGTTAATCAGCGTCGCCAGACGCGGGATTGGCTCTGCCGTTTCCGGGCTGATGCGCATATTCAGCTTGGCGGCGAAACGCACGGCGCGCAGCATACGCACGGGATCTTCACGGTAGCGCGTTTCCGGCGTGCCAATCAGGCGGATCAGACCTTCTTTCAGGTCCTGCATACCGCCGACGTAATCGCGCACGGTGAAATCCGCGACGCTGTAATAAAGGCTGTTGATGGTGAAGTCGCGACGCTGAGCATCTTCTTCGATAGAACCGAAGATATTATCGCGCAGCAGCATACCGTTCTGGCCGCGCTGCGATGTCGTGCGATCGGACGCGCCCGCTTCGTGGTGGCCGCGGAAGGTCGCCACTTCGATGATTTCCGGCCCAAACATTACGTGAGCCAGACGGAAACGGCGGCCAACGAGGCGGCAGTTACGGAATAATTTGCGCACCTGCTCAGGCGTGGCGCTGGTCGTCACGTCGAAATCTTTGGGTTTTTTGCCCAGCAGTAAATCACGCACTCCACCGCCCACGAGATAGGCCTCGTAGCCCGCTTTATTCAGACGATAGAGCACCTTGAGGGCATTTTCACTGATATCTTTGCGGGAAATAGTGTGCTGCTCACGCGGAATAACCGACATGTGTGGCTGTGCAATAGCATCGTTCGCCATGCTCTCTTCGCGGCTTAGCACTTTACGGCAAAAATTAGCGACTCGGGTAAAAATGGTACACCTCGTAGTGTGTTTTGTTATGAAAAAAGCGGCTAATCATAGCTCAGCGCAACGCATTTGAGAATGCTGGATTTTTGGCACTGCCGCGAGCGTCCAGTTAGCAATGGCCATTTTCAGCAGTTCGTCAATACGCAGATCCTGCCATTCGTTGGTTACATTCTGGTTGAGAAATCGCAGCGCGTCGATCAAAACAGGACGCGGATCGCCGTCTGGCAGGGCCGGGGCGTGGTTCTGCTTTGACAATTTTAAGCCCTGCGCATTAACCGCCAGCGGCAGATGAATGTAATCCGGCGCCGTCCAGCCAAACTGATGATAGAGCGAGATTTGTCGCACGGTCGGCTCGACCAGATCAGCCCCGCGCACTATTTCCGTCACGCCCTGAAAATGATCGTCCACCACCACGGCCAGGTTGTAGGCGAACAGGCCATCGCGACGGTGAATAATAAAATCCTCACGCGCCAGACGTTCATCGGCATGAATTTCACCGGAGAGTAAATCGTTAAAGTGCATCACCGGGGAGTGCTGTCTGATGCGCACGGCGGCATTTTCAGGACCGTTGTTCAGCGTGCGGCAGTGGCCGTCATAAACGCCGCCTGCGCTCTGGATGCGTGCGCGGGTGCAGGTGCAGTTATAGGAAAGCCCCTGAGCGCGAAGCCAGGCCAGACGTTCCCGATAGGCCTCATGACGCTTTGACTGCCAGAGAACCTCGTCATCCCAGTGAAGACCGTAATGTTCCAGCTGACGCAGAATGGTCTCTGCTGCACCGGGAACTTCACGCGGAGGGTCAATATCTTCAATACGGACGAGCCATTTTCCCTGTCGGGCGCGAGCCTGCAGGTAGCTGCCGAGCGCGGCAATTAATGAGCCGAAGTGTAATTCACCGGAAGGAGATGGCGCGAAGCGCCCAATATAGTGTGATTCAGACATATCAACAGTAACAAGGCGGGAGAGACTCCCGCCTTTGGAGTGTGTAAACAGCGCTGGTGTTAACCGGCCATCTGTTTTTCGCGGATTTCGGCCAGCGTTTTGCAGTCGATGCACAGATCGGCGGTTGGACGCGCTTCCAGGCGACGAATGCCAATTTCAACACCGCAGGATTCGCAGTAGCCAAAATCTTCGTCTTCGACTTTTTTCAGCGTTTTCTCGATCTTTTTGATCAGTTTGCGTTCGCGGTCACGGTTACGCAGTTCGAGGCTGAACTCTTCTTCCTGAGCGGCACGGTCTACCGGGTCCGGGAAGTTAGCAGCTTCATCCTGCATATGAGTAACGGTGCGATCGACTTCATCCCTGAGTTGATTACGCCATGCTTCAAGAATACGCTTGAAGTGCGACAGCTGGGCTTCGTTCATATACTCTTCGCCCGGTTTCTCTTGATACGGCTCCACCCCAGCGATGGCGAGAATACTCAGGGACGATGTTTTACGGTTTTGCCCTTCTTGCATGTTGCTTCTCCTTAACACGCACTATCGATCCCCGTGTTGGGGGAAAAATCAGGTCGCTATAAATAGCAGATGCTTTTCCGTATGGCAATTATCTAAACGTAACACTTGACAAGCCTGTGAGGAAAAGCGTATTTGCGCACGCGGCCAGAACACTTAATCGTCAATCGTCTAATCCCTTATAAGACAATGGGAAGAGAGGATCTCAGAGTCATATTATCGGCAGAAAGTTCCGCTTTATAAGCGAAAACCTCTACCCCCTGCTTTTGTGCCTCATTCAACAATTGCGCGTATTTAGGATCAATATGGCGGGCAGGGGAGAAACGTTCAATGGCTGAATGCAACACTGCAAACAGCAATACGGCGCGTTTGCCCGCCGCCGCAACACTCATTAGCTCTCGCAGATGCTTCTGGCCACGTAGCGTTACCGCATCCGGGAAGTAGCCATTTTCCTGTTCCGCTAACGTCACTGATTTCACTTCAATATAGCACTCCGGCCTGTCTTCCGCCTGTAACATGAAGTCAATTCTGCTGCCTTCATCGCCATATTTCACTTCGCTTTTATGCGTGCCATAACCGACCAGTTCGGGAATTACGCCATGGGTCAGCGCTTCCTTAACCAGTTGATTGGCGCGCAGGGTATTAACGCAAATAAATGCCCCGTTCTGGGTTTCGGTCATTTCCCAGGTATGGGCATATTTGCGTTTAGTATTTTCTGATGTGGAATACCAGACCCTGTCACCCGGCGTCGCGCATCCCGTCATGGCACCGGTATTGGGGCAGTGCAGGGTGAGCGGTTCGCCTTCAGGCGTGATCACATCGGCGAGGAAGCGTTTGTAGCGTTGGATAAGCGTAGCGTGCTGCAGGGGAGGACTAAACTTCATCAGAGTTCCTTTCGGTGTTGCCCAGCGTCCAGCGCTGTAGCGGCGTATAGCGGGTGCGTCCCTGGGCAAAGACGGATTCATAAAGCGCGAATGTGTTGACCGGAAAAGCCCAGTGAAAACCCGGCGGCGGGATCGCAACGGCCTGACCGGCATCGCGCAGCAGGGTAATGTGCGGATGAAACGGCTGTGGGCTTTGATAACAGCCGCTGCGCGCCGCCTGCGCGCGCAGCATGTTCGCCAGCTGCAATAATCCGCGCGGAGGCTGGCGCGTCCCCAGCCAGACCACGCGCGAACGCAGCCACTGACCCGCGTCGTCGAGGTGTAGCGTAAATTCCGGCTGGACAATACGCCCGGCCAGTGCGGCTAACGCCCGCTGTTTTTCGGCACTGACGTCGCCCAAAAAAGCCAGCGTCAGGTGCAGGTTAGCCGCCGCGACAGGGCGACCGGCTTCCGGCGGGAAGCGATCGGCGCGCCAGCGAACAATTTGACGCTGTAGTGTTGTGGGCAATTCAATGGCAAAAAACAGCCGTTTCGACTCAGGCATACGGAGGACTCGGTAATGATATGCGCCGATGCTACAATGTACGCCGACTAATGTTAACCCTCTGGAGCTGTTAGTGTCCTCATTGCCGGTCGCCGTCGTTCTTCCTGACCTTCTCGCTGCCTTACGCCATGCCCCGCAGGTTTTGCTGAATGCCCCGACGGGGGCGGGTAAGTCCACCTGGCTGCCGCTGCAAATTCTGAAAGACGGGAACATCAGCGGGAAAATTATCCTGCTGGAGCCGCGCAGGCTGGCCGCGCGCAACGTGGCGCAGCGCCTGGCAGAACTGCTGAATGAAAAACCGGGCGAAACGGTAGGTTACAGGATGCGCGCCGAGACCTGCGTGGGCCCGACCACGCGCCTTGAGGTGGTCACCGAGGGGATTCTCACCCGCATGCTGCAAAACGATCCGGAGCTGACCGGCGTCGGGCTGGTGATCCTGGATGAATTCCACGAGCGCAGCCTGCAGGCGGATCTGGCCCTTGCGCTGTTGCTGGACGTTCAGCAGGGGCTGCGCGACGATCTCCGTCTGCTGATAATGTCGGCGACGCTGGACAATGTGCGGCTACGGCAGGCGCTACCTGATGCGCCGGTCATCAGCTCTGAAGGGCGGGCGTTTCCTGTTGAACGCCGCCATCAACCGCTTCCCTCCCACCTGCGTTTTGACGAGGCGGTCGCCGTTGCCACCGCTGAACTGCTGCGCCAGGAGCCCGGTTCCCTGCTGCTGTTTTTGCCGGGTGTCGGTGAGATCCAGCGCGTGCAGGAGCAGCTTTCCTCTCGCGTAGGCGGTGATGTACTGCTGTGCCCGCTCTACGGCGCGCTGTCGCTACAGGAGCAGCGTAAAGCTATCCTTCCTGCCCCGGTGGGGCAGCGCAAGGTGGTGCTGGCAACCAACATCGCTGAAACCAGTTTGACCATTGAAGGTATTCGCCTGGTGGTCGATAGCGCGCAGGAGAGGGTGGCAAGCTTTGACCCGCGTACCGGGCTGACTAAACTCCTGACGCAGCGCATCAGCCAGGCGTCAATGGTGCAGCGCGCGGGCCGTGCGGGGCGTCTTGAGCCGGGGATCTGCCTGCATTTGACCAGCGCGGAACAGGCAGAACGCGCGGCGCAGCAAAGCACGCCGGAAATTTTACAAAGTGATTTGTCGGGCCTGGTGATGGATCTGCTGCAGTGGGGCTGTCCGGATCCTGGACAGCTTACCTGGCTTGATTCTCCCCCTGTCGTTAACCTCGCTGCTGCGCGCAGTCTGTTGACTGAGCTTGGCGCACTGGAAGGCGAACGTCTGACGGTACGCGGCCAGAAAATGGCGGCGCTGGGCAACGATCCGCGTCTGGCCGCGATGCTGGTGGCCGCGCAAGGGGATGATGAAATTGCCACGGCGGCTAAACTGGCGGCTATCCTTGAGGAGCCGCCACGCGGAGGCAGCAGCGATCTGGGGCAGGCGTTTTCGCGCAATCAGGGGAACTGGCAGCAGCGGGCGCAGCAACTGTGCAAACGGCTTAACAGCCGCGGCGGCGTGCCAGACAGCGAGAAGATTTCCCGACTGTTAGCGCAGGCGTTTCCGGATCGAATTGCGCGTCGGCGCGGGCTGGACGGTCGCTATCAGCTGGCAAACGGCATGGGGGCGATGCTGGACAGCGATGACGCCCTGACGCGTCATGAGTGGCTGATTGCGCCGCTCCTGCTGCAGGGGAGCAACTCCCCCGACGCGCGTATCCTGCAGGCGATTGCCGTCGATATTGACGCCCTGACCCGTAGCTGTCCGCAGTTGCTTAAGCAATCGGACATCGTCGAGTGGGATGATGCGCAGGGCACGCTGAAGGCGTTTCGTCGTAGCCAGATTGGGAAACTGACGCTCGGGACGAAGCCGCTGGCGAAGCCGTCGGAAGACGAGCTTCATCAGGCTATGCTGAACGGCATTCGGGAAAAAGGGCTGAGCGTGCTGAACTGGACGCCGGAGGCGGAACAGTACCGCATTCGCCTGCACTGCGCCGCAAAGTGGCTACCGGAACAGGGCTGGCCAGCGGTGGATGACGAGACGCTGCTGGCTACGCTTGAACGCTGGCTACTGCCGCAGATGAGCGGCGTGCACTCTCTGCGCGCCCTTAAAGCGCTTGATGTTAAGACTGCGTTACAGAATTTACTGGACTGGTCATTGCGTCAACGTCTGGATAGTGAACTGCCAGGGCATTACACTGTGCCGACCGGAAGCCGGATTGCCATCCGTTATCATGAGGATAATCCGCCGGCGCTGGCGGTTCGGATGCAGGAGATGTTTGGTGAAGCAACCACGCCGTCTATCGCTGAAGGACGCGTGCCGTTGGTGCTTGAACTGCTGTCGCCTGCGCATCGCCCCTTGCAGATCACCCGAGATTTAGGGGCGTTCTGGGCGGGGAGCTACCGTGACGTGCAGAAAGAGATGAAGGGGCGGTATCCCAAACACGTCTGGCCGGACGATCCGGCGAATACGGCGCCGACGAAGCGGACGAAGAAATATTCCTGAACGGGATGTGTGGCCTGATGCCCTCACCCCGGCCCTCTCCCACAGGGAGAGGGAGAACTAATTTTGAGAGATTTCTTCTTTCACAGGCCTGTGAAAGAAAAGAAAATCTGGCCTTTGCGCCTGAAAGTTGCGGAGAAAAAGCATGGCGGGGAATGACCGCGAGCCAATAGGACGTAAGGGAAAACCAACGCGTCCGGCGAAAGAAAAAGTAAGCCGTCGTCGCCTCAGAGATGAGGACTATGACGATGACTATGAAGACGATGATGAGGATGAAGAACCGATGCCGCGTAAAGGGAAAGGCAAAGGGCGCAAGCCTCGGGGCAAACGCGGCTGGTTCTGGCTGCTGCTGAAGCTCTTTATTGTTTTTGTTGTGCTGATGGCAATTTACGGCGTGTATCTGGATCAGAAGATCCGCAGCCGTATCGACGGTAAAGTCTGGCAGTTACCTGCGGCAGTGTATGGCCGTATGGTGAACCTTGAGCCAGATATGTCCATCACGAAAAACGAAATGGTTAAACTGCTGGAAGCCACCCAGTATCGTCAGGTGTCAAAAATGACGCGCCCTGGCGAATTTACCGTGCAGGCGAACAGCATTGAGATGATCCGTCGTCCGTTTGATTTCCCGGACAGCAAAGAGGGTCAGGTGCGCGCGCGTCTGACCTTTGACGGGGATCGTCTGGATACCATCGAGAACATGGATAATAACCGCCAGTTCGGTTTCTTCCGTCTCGATCCGCGTCTGATCACCATGCTTTCGTCGGCAAACGGCGAGCAGCGTCTGTTCGTGGCGCGTAACGGCTTCCCGGATCTGCTGGTCGATACGCTGCTGGCGACCGAAGACCGTCACTTCTACGAGCACGACGGCATCAGCCTCTACTCGATTGGTCGTGCGGTGCTGGCGAACCTGACTGCCGGTCGTACCGTGCAGGGAGCGAGTACGCTGACTCAGCAGCTGGTGAAAAACCTCTTCCTCTCCAGCGAACGCTCTTACTGGCGTAAAGCGAACGAAGCCTACATGGCCGTGCTGATGGACGCGCGCTACAGCAAGGATCGTATCCTTGAGCTGTATATGAACGAGGTGTACCTCGGTCAGAGCGGCGATAACGAAATCCGCGGCTTCCCGCTGGCGAGCCTGTACTACTTTGGTCGTCCGGTGGAAGAGCTGAGCCTGGATCAGCAGGCGCTGCTGGTGGGCATGGTGAAAGGGGCGTCCATTTATAACCCGTGGCGTAACCCGAAACTGGCGCTGGAGCGTCGTAACCTGGTGCTGCGTCTGCTGCAACAACAGCAGGTGATTGACCAGGAGCTGTACGACATGCTGAGCGCACGTCCGCTTGGCGTTCAGCCGCGCGGTGGGGTGATCTCGCCTCAGCCTGCGTTTATGCAGCTGGTGCGTCAGGAGCTGCAAAGCAAGCTTGGCGATAAGGTCAAAGATCTCTCCGGCGTGAAGATCTTCACCACCTTTGACTCCGTGGCGCAGGATGCGGCAGAAAAAGCGGCGGTGGAAGGTATTCCGGCGCTGAAGAAACAGCGTAAGCTCTCCGATCTTGAAACCGCGATGGTGGTGGTTGACCGCAACTCCGGCGAAGTTCGTGCGATGGTGGGCGGTGCCGAGCCGCAGTTTGCAGGCTACAACCGTGCCATGCAGGCGCGTCGCTCGATCGGTTCTCTGGCAAAACCGGCGACCTATCTGACTGCCCTGAGTCAGCCGAACCAGTATCGTCTGAATACCTGGATTGCGGATGCGCCGATCTCCCTGCGCCAGCCTAACGGCCAGGTGTGGTCACCGCAGAACGACGATAAGCAGTTCAGCGGTCAGGTGATGCTGGTGGATGCGTTGACGCGCTCCATGAACGTGCCGACGGTGAACCTGGGCATGTCGCTGGGCCTGCCGGCCATTGTCGATACCTGGCAGAAGCTGGGCGTGGCGAAAGATCAGCTGCACCCGGTGCCGGCGATGATCCTCGGGGCGCTTAACCTGACGCCGATTGAAGTGGCGCAGGCGTTCCAGACCATCGCCAGCGGCGGTAACCGCGCGCCGCTGTCCGCCCTGCGTTCGGTGATTGCCGAAGATGGCTCCGTGCTGTATCAGAGCTTCCCGCAGGCGGAGCGTGCCGTTCCTGCTCAGGCGGCCTACATGACGTTGTGGACGATGCAGCAGGTGGTGCAGCGTGGTACGGGTCGTCAACTGGGTGCGAAGTATCCGGGCCTGCATCTGGCAGGTAAGACCGGGACCACCAACAATAACGTCGATACCTGGTTTGCCGGTATTGATGGCCGTGAAGTGGTCATTACCTGGGTAGGACGCGACAACAACCAGCCGACCAAGCTGTACGGGGCGAGCGGGGCGATGTCTATTTACCAGCGCTATCTGGCGAATCAGTCACCGGTGCCACTGAACCTTGTCGCGCCGGAAGATATCGTCGATATGGGCGTGGACAGCTCCGGTAACTTCGTCTGCGGCGGCGGAATGCGTACTCTGCCGGTCTGGACAACCAACCCGGATTCCCTGTGCCAGCAGAGCCAGCCTGAACAGCCGACCGGCAACCCGTTCGATCAGTCTTCTCAGCCACAGCAGCCGCAGCAGCAACAGCCGCAGCAGCAGAATGAGAAGAAAGACAGCGATGGCGTAGCCGGCTGGATTAAGGACATGTTTGGCGGTAACTAACTTTTAAAGCCCTCTTCCCCGGAAGGGGGCTTTTTTTACCCGTAAACCTCATTTCGTTAACCCTCACTTTAACTCTGATTAACCCTTCGTTTTCTCTTGTCTATTTCTTAAACCCTTAATTCTCGTAGGGCCGCTTACTGCTTGCTATGCAACCCGCGTTTCGCATATTATTCTGGCGCTCATAATAATAATTCTCGTTTACGTTATCATTCACTTTTCCATCAGAGAAACATCATGGCGCTTTCCAATACTGCTCAGCCAATGAACACGTCGCTGCGTAAACTCGCGGTCGTTGTAGCCACAGCGGTTGCCGGCGTGTCCGCGTATGCTCATGCGGCAGAAACCCCGAAAAAAGAAGAAACCATTACGGTAACCGCAGCACCTGCGGCACAGGAAAGTGCCTGGGGACCGGCACCCACGATTGCGGCCAAACGCACCGCCACGGCGACCAAGACCGATACCCCGATTGAGAAAACCCCGCAGTCTATTTCTGTCGTCACCCGCGAAGAGATGGACATGAAGCAGCCGGGTACGGTTAAACAGGCGCTGGCCTATACGCCGAGCGTGTTCGCAACGCGCGGCGCGTCAACAACGTATGATGTTGTTTCTATCCGTGGGTTCACCACCTCCAGTACCGTGAATACCAACCAGTATCTGGACGGGATGAAGCTGCAGGGAGATAACTATTCTGAAGCGTCCATGGATCCGTATTTCCTTGAGCGCGTCGAGTTACTGCGCGGCCCTACGTCCGTTCTGTATGGTAAAAGCCACCCGGGCGGCGTGGTCAGCATGGTCAGCAAGCGGCCAACCACCGAGCCACTGAAAGAAATTCAGTTCAAAATGGGTACCGATAACCTGTGGCAGACCGGGTTTGATTTCAGCGATGCGATTGATGATGACGGCGTGTGGTCATACCGTCTGACGGGTCTGGGGCGCAGCGAAAATGCGCAGCAGGAAATGGTTAAGTCCACCCGCTACGCCATTGCGCCTGCTTTCAGCTGGCGTCCTGACGATAAAACCGATTTTACTTTCCTGAGCAACTTCCAGAGCGATCCGGATGCTGGCTATTACGGCTGGCTGCCGCGGGAAGGTACCGTTGTGCCTTACTACGACGCCAACGGCAACGCGCATAAGCTGCCGACCGATTTCAACGAAGGTGACGAAGACAATAAGATCTCCCGTCGCCAGAAAATGGTGGGCTACAGCTTCTCCCATCAGTTTGATGACACCTTTACCGTGCGTCAAAACCTGCGCTACACCAAAATCAATACGCTTTACCGTTCCGTTTACGGTAACGGCTATATTGCACCGGCTCAGATCAGCCGCGCGTACGTGCGCTCTGATGAGGACCTCAACTCGTTCACGGTCGATACCCAGCTGCAGTCCAAATTTGCGACCGGTGCAGTGGATCATACTCTGTTAACGGGCGTCGATTACCTGCGCATGCGTAACGATATTGATGCAGATTACGGCAGCGCTGACCCTATCAGCATGACGGATCCGCAGCACAACAATGCCAATATCAACGTGAACTTCCCGTATGCCGTGCTCAATCGTCAGGAGCAAACGGGCCTGTACGCGCAGGATCAGGCTGAGTGGGATAAGTGGGTACTGACCCTGGGTGGACGCTATGATTTTGCCAAAACGTCCACGCTGACGCGTTCCTCCGACACGACGGCAGAAATCAACGATCGGGCATTCACCTGGCGCGGCGGGATCAACTACCTGTTTGATAACGGTATTACGCCGTACTTCAGCTATAGCGAATCCTTCGAGCCTATTTCCGGCGCAACCCAGGGCGGCAAACCGTTCGATCCGGCTCGCGGCAAGCAGTATGAAGCGGGCGTGAAGTATGTACCGAAAGATCTGCCTGTTGTGGTCACCGCTGCTGTGTATCAGCTGACCAAAAACAACAACCTGACGGCCGATCCGGCGAACCCGACCAGCGGCTTTAGCGTACAGGGCGGTGAAATTCGCTCTCGCGGTTTCGAACTGGAAGCGAAAGCGGCAGTATCTGCCAACGTGAACGTGACGGCTTCCTATAGCTTTACTGATGCGGAATACACGCACGATACCTGGTATGAAGGCCGTCGTCCGGCGGAAGTGCCGCGTAACATGGCGTCTCTGTGGGCAGATTACACCTTCCACGAGACGGCGTTGAGCGGTCTGACGGTAGGGGCAGGCACCCGTTACATTGGTAACACCGTGTCCTACTACTCTGCCTCGTCGCCAAAAGCCTACCAGTCGTTCAACGTCGCGGGCTACGCACTGGCTGACGCGACCGTGAAATACGACCTGGCACGCTTTGGACTGCCGGGCTCATCCGTCGGCGTCAACGTGAACAACATCTTCGATCGTGAATACGTCTCCAGCTGCTACAGCGAATATGCATGCTACTGGGGCGCAGGACGTCAGGTTGTTGCCACCGCGACCTTCCGCTTCTAATCTCTGTCTGGGCACGGTTCGCCGTGCCCTTTTTATTTAAGTTGGCTGAAATGCAGGATAATCAAACGCAACCCGACACCACCTTTACGCTCAACCATCTCTCCTTTCGCGTACCCGGGCGCACCTTGCTGCATCCGCTCTCTTTGACGTTCCCCGCAGGTAAAGTCACTGGCCTGATTGGTCACAACGGTTCCGGTAAGTCCACGCTGCTTAAGATGCTGGGACGCCATCAGCCGCCGTCAGAAGGCGACATCCTGCTGGATGACCAACCGCTCGAGAGCTGGAGCAGCAAAGCGTTTGCCCGCAAAGTGGCGTATCTGCCGCAGCAGCTGCCGCAGGCGGAGGGGATGACGGTGCGAGAGCTGGTGGCGATTGGGCGTTATCCGTGGCATGGCGCGCTTGGACGCTTTGGCGTGGCCGACAGAGAGAAAGTGGAAGAGGCGATTGCGCTGGTTGGGCTAAAGCCGCTGGCGCACCGTCTGGTGGATAGCCTGTCCGGCGGTGAACGCCAGCGCGCGTGGATTGCGATGCTGGTGGCCCAGGACAGCCGCTGCCTGCTCCTTGATGAACCCACCTCCGCGCTCGATATCGCCCATCAGGTCGATGTCCTGGCGCTGGTGCACCGCTTAAGCCAGCAGCGTGGTCTGACGGTGATTGCGGTGCTGCATGACATCAACATGGCGGCGCGCTATTGCGACTACCTTGTTGCGCTGCGCGGCGGCGAAATGATTGCGCAGGGAACGCCCTCCGAGCTGATGCGCAGCGAAACGCTGGAACATATTTATGGTATTCCGATGGGTATTCTGCCTCACCCGGCCGGGGCTGCACCGGTGAGCTTCGTCTACTGATGCTCGACAACATGCGCATTAGCCGCCGTCGCCTGCTGACGGCGATGGCCCTCTCACCGCTGCTGTTAAAAATGAATACGGCGCGAGCCGCCGCCGTCGATCCGCACCGCATAGTGGCGCTGGAGTGGCTGCCGGTCGAGTTGATGATGGCGCTCGGCGTCACGCCCTACGGCGTGGCGGACATTCCCAACTATAACCTCTGGGTGAACGAGCCGAAGCTGCCGGACTCGGTAATCGACGTCGGCCTGCGGACGGAGCCAAACCTCGAGCTGCTCACCCAGATGAAACCGTCGTTCCTGTTCTGGTCCGCGGGCTACGGTCCGTCAGAAGAGACCATGGCGCGCATTGCGCCCGGACGTGGATTCGCTTTCAGCGACGGTAAAAAACCGCTGGCGATGGCGAAAAAGTCGGTTAACGAGATGGCGCATTTCCTCAACCGTGAGGCGGAGGCTAAAACACATCTCGACCAATTCGATGCCCTGATTGACGCTCTGAAGCCGCGTTTTGCTCACCGGGGCGATCGTCCGCTGCTGATGGTGACGCTGCTGGATGCCCGCCATATGCTGGTTTTCGGTAAAAACTGCCTGTTCCAGGAAGTCCTCGACAGTTTTGGTATTCGTAATGCCTGGGAAGGGGAGATGACGTTCTGGGGCAGTACCGCTGTGGGTATCGATCGTCTCGCGGCGTTTCGCGACGTGGATGTGCTGTGCTTCGATCACGGCAACGAGCGCGCCATGCAAACCCTGATGGCGACGCCGCTCTGGCAGGCGATGCCGTTTGTCCGTGAGCAACGCTTCCAGCGCGCTCCGGCGGTCTGGTTCTACGGCGCGACGCTCTCGGCCATGCATTTTGCCCGCGTGCTGGATAACGCGCTGGGAGGTAAAGCATGAGTTCACGGATTGCCCGCTTCCCGGCGCTTCTGCTGGTGCTGATTTTCCTTGCCGCGCTGGCGTTAACCGGGTTTAACCTCTCGGCCGCATTACCGCGCGCGCAGTGGGGTGCCGCGCTGGCCTCGCCGGATATCGACAATATTCAGCAGATGCTGTTCCACTACAGCCTGCTGCCGCGTCTGGCAGTCTCCCTGCTGGTTGGTGCCGGTTTAGGGCTGGTGGGCGTACTGTTCCAGCAGGTTTTACGTAACCCGCTGGCGGAACCCACCACGCTCGGCGTCGCGACCGGCGCCCAGCTAGGGATCACCATCACCACGCTGTGGACGCTGCCGGGGGCGTTAGCCTCGCAGTTTGCGGCGCTTGCCGGAGCGTGTGCGGTGGGCGCGCTGGTCTTTGGCGTGGCCTGGGGTAAACGTCTTTCCCCGGTGACGCTGATTCTGGCCGGGCTGGTGGTCAGCCTGTACTGTGGGGCGATCAACCAGTTGCTGGTTCTGTTCCACCACGATCAGCTGCAAAGCATGTTCATGTGGAGTACCGGGACGCTGACCCAGACCGACTGGAGCGTGGTGCAGCGCCTGTGGCCGCAGCTGGCTGGCGGTGTTGTGCTGACGCTGCTGCTCCTGCGTCCTCTGACGCTGATGGGACTGGATGATGGCGTGGCGCGCAACCTGGGGCTGGCGCTGTCGCTGGCTCGCCTGGCGGCGCTGACGCTGGCGATTGTATTGAGCGCCCTGCTGGTGAACGCGGTGGGCATCATCGGGTTTATCGGCCTGTTTGCCCCGCTGCTGGCGAAGATGCTCGGAGCGCGTCGCTTGCTGGCGCGTCTGATGCTGGCACCGCTGATTGGGGCGCTGATCCTCTGGCTTTCCGATCAGCTTATTCTCTGGCTGGCGCAGGTCTGGCGTGAAGTCTCCACCGGCTCGGTCACCGCGCTGATCGGGGCGCCGCTGCTCCTGTGGCTGCTTCCGCGCCTGCGCAGCATGAGCGCACCGGCGATGGATGCGGGCGATAAAGTCCATACTGAGCGTCAGTCGGTATTGTGGTTTGGCCTTGTCGGGCTGGTGGTGCTGATTATCGCCTCGTTCGCGGCGCTCTCATTCGGACGCGATGCCGCGGGCTGGCACTGGGCAACGGGTGATTTACTCAACGCCCTGCTGCAGTGGCGCTGGCCGCGTATCCTCGCTGCGCTGATCGCAGGCGTGATGCTGGCGGTGGCAGGTTGCATTATTCAGCGTCTGACCGGCAACCCGATGGCGAGCCCGGAAGTGCTCGGGATCAGCTCTGGCGCTGCCTTTGGCGTGGTGCTGATGCTGTTCTTCGTGCCGGGCAATGCGTTTGGCTGGCTGATGCCTGCCGGCAGTCTCGGGGCGGCGGTTACGCTGATGATTATCCTGATTGCCGCTGGTCGAGGCGGGTTTTCACCGCACCGTATGCTGCTGGCGGGGATGGCGCTCAGTACCGCATTCACGATGCTGCTGATGATGTTGCAGGCAAGCGGCGATCCGCGTATGGCGAAGATCCTGACCTGGATATCCGGCTCAACGTACGGCGCGACCGGCAGCCAGGCGATCGGGTCCGGGATCGTGATGATCGTACTGCTGGCGATGGTGCCGCTGTGCCGTCGCTGGATGACCATTCTTCCGCTCGGCGGGGAAACCGCGCGCGCGGTGGGAATGGCGCTGACGCCAGCGCGTATCGCGTTGCTGCTGCTCGCTGCGTGCCTGACGGCGACGGCGACCATGACGATTGGCCCGCTGAGTTTTGTGGGGCTAATGGCGCCGCACATTGCCAGAATGATGGGGTTCCGCCGGACGATGCCGCATATCGTGATGTCGGCCCTGACGGGCGGGGTAATGCTGGTGTTTGCGGACTGGTGCGGAAGAATGGTGCTGTTCCCGTATCAGATCCCGGCGGGTCTGCTGTCGACCTTTATCGGTGCGCCGTATTTTATTTATCTGTTGAGAAAGCAGAGTCGGTAGTCAGGTGCGGCCTGATGCCCTCTCCTACGGGGAGAGGGAGAACACCGTAGGCCGGGTAAGCGTTAGCGCCACCCGGCAATGCCCTTACAGTTTCGCAAACACCTTACGCGCCGCGTCAATGGTGTTATTGATATCTTCTTCACTGTGCGCCACGGACATAAAGCCCGCTTCGAACGCTGACGGTGCCAGGTATACGCCTTCTTCCAGCATCAGGTGGAAGAAGCGCTTGAAGCGTTCAACGTCGCACTTCACCACGTCCTGATAGCAGGTCACGGTTTTCGCCTCGGTGAAGAAGATCCCGAACATGCCGCCCACGTGGTTAACCACCAGCGGAATACCGGCTTCCTCTGCCGCTTCCAGCAGGCCGTTTGCCAGTTGCGTGGTCCGGTCGGTCAGGGTTTCGTGGATGCCTGGCTGAGCCACTTCGGTCAGGCAGGCAAAGCCCGCCGCCATCGCGATAGGGTTACCGGAGAGCGTGCCCGCCTGGTAAACCGGGCCGGTGGGTGCCAGCGCTTCCATGACGTCCTTACGCCCACCGAATGCGCCGACCGGCATGCCGCCGCCGATGATTTTACCCAGGCAGGTCAGGTCCGGCTCGACGCCGTAGTAAGACTGGGCGCCCGCCAGCGCCACGCGGAAGCCGGTCATCACTTCATCGATGATCAGCAGCGCACCGAACTCATCGCACAGGGCACGCAGGCCCGGCAGGAAATCAGGCTGCGGTGGAATGCAGTTCATGTTGCCCGCAACCGGCTCAACGATGATGCAGGCGATCTCCTGCGGATACTGCTCGAACGCCGCGCGAACGGTGTCCAGATCGTTGTAGGTGCAGGTCAGGGTATGCTTCGCGAAGTCAGCCGGTACGCCAGGTGAGTTTGGCTGGCCGAGCGTTAGCGCGCCGGAACCCGCTTTCACCAGCAGGCAGTCCGCATGACCGTGGTAGCAACCCTCAAACTTGATAATCTTGTCGCGACCGGTAAAGCCGCGCGCCAGGCGGATGGCGCTCATGGTCGCTTCGGTACCGGAGTTCACCATGCGCACCATGTCCATGGTCGGGACCAGCTCGGTGACCAGCTCCGCCATTTTCACTTCCATTTCGGTTGGCGCACCGAAGCTCAGGCCGCGCTGGGCGGCTTCAATCACGGCGTTACGAATGGCTGGGTGGTTGTGCCCCAGCACCATCGGGCCCCAGGAGCCGACATAATCGATATAGGCTTTGCCATCGACATCATACAGATACGCGCCGTCAGCACGTTCGATAAACAGCGGCGTGCCGCCCACGCCGGTAAAGGCGCGCACAGGTGAGTTCACGCCACCCGGAATAAGCTCGCGGGCTGCACTGTAGAGGTTTTCAGACTTGCTCATGGCGTCGTTCCTGGTTCGTATAAAATGATTAAGCCCACTATTCTAAGTGATTCGGGGAAGGTTATGAAATTTTTAGCCGGGTAATGCTTTAAGATTTGTTAAGTAATTTTCAGGAGACGGTGGGGCTGTCTCTGGTAAAATCCTCGCGGCTTTTTGTATGACGAATAAGTACAGGACATGAAATCAGATTCTCCGTCTTTTGAAGAACAACAGTTTACGCGCGCCCAGCATCGAATCAGTATTCGGCGGCTGCTCAATCGCGATAAAACGCCGCTGGCGATCCTGCTGGCCGCTGCCGTGGTGGGAACACTCGCCGGTCTGGTGGGCGTGGCATTTGAAAAAGCGGTTAATGCCGTGCTCAACTGGCGAGTGGGAACCGTGGCCGGTTTCGCCGACAGCCGATGGCTGGTCTGGGTTGCGGCGTTCGGGCTGTCGGCGCTGTTTGCCATGGTGGGGTATTTCCTGGTGCGTAAATTTGCGCCGGAGGCGGGTGGGTCCGGCATCCCGGAAATTGAAGGGGCGCTGGAGGAGCTGCGTCCGGTGCGCTGGTGGCGTGTCATTCCGGTGAAATTTATCGGCGGCATGGGTACGCTGGGCGCGGGGATGGTTCTTGGCCGGGAAGGGCCTACGGTTCAGTTGGGCGGGAACGTCGGCCGCATGGTGGGCGATCTGTTTCGGATGCGCAGCGCCGAAGCGCGCCATACGCTGCTGGCAACTGGTGCAGCGGCGGGGCTGTCGGCGGCCTTTAACGCGCCGCTGGCGGGCATTTTGTTTATCATCGAAGAGATGCGCGCGCAGTTTCGCTACAACTTGATCTCCATTAAAGCGGTGTTTACCGGCGTCATTATGTCGAGCATCGTGTTTCGCCTCTTTAATGGCGAAGGGGCGGTCATTGAGGTAGGTAAACTGACCAACGCGCCGGTGAACACCCTGTGGCTTTACCTGATCCTCGGCATGATTTTTGGCGTGGTGGGGCCGCTGTTTAATACCTTTATCTTACGCGCTCAGGATATGTTCCAGCGTATTCACGGTGGGAATACGACCAAATGGGTGCTGATGGGCGGCCTGCTGGGCGGAATCTGCGGCGTGCTCGGGTTTATCGAGCCGAATGCCGCAGGCGGCGGGTTCGGGCTGATCCCCATTGCGGCGGCGGGGAACTTTAGCGTGGGTCTGCTGCTGTTTATGTTTATCTCCCGCGTCATCACGACGGTGCTCTGTTTTTCCTCCGGCGCGCCCGGCGGGATATTCGCCCCGATGCTGGCGCTGGGAACCTTGCTGGGCACCGCGTTTGGTATGGCGGCGGAAGCGGGCTTTCCCGCCTATCACCTTGACGCCGGGACCTTTGCGGTGGCCGGAATGGGGGCGCTGCTTGCCGCCTCCCTGCGCGCGCCATTGACCGGGATCGTCCTGGTGCTGGAGATGACGGATAATTACCAGCTCATTTTGCCAATGATCATTACCTGTCTCGGCGCGACACTATTAGCCCAGTTCCTGGGTGGAAAACCGCTATACTCCACCATTCTTGCGCGTACTCTGGCAAAACAAGAGGCGGAGCGGGCCGCAACGCAGAATACTTGAATGAATTACCAGGGTATTAGATAATGACACAAAGAATTGGGTGAATTTTACCCAATAGCAGTAGCAGTATTCATGGGAGCATAAGATGAGTGATGATGTAGCGTTGCCGCTGGAGTTTACCGAAGCAGCAGCCAACAAAGTGAAAACCCTGATTGCCGACGAAGACAATCCGGATCTGAAACTGCGTGTCTATATTACCGGCGGCGGCTGCAGCGGCTTCCAGTACGGTTTTACCTTTGACGATCAGGTTAACGATGGCGATATGACCATCGAGAAACAGGGCGTTGCGCTGGTGGTTGACCCGATGAGCCTGCAATATCTGGTGGGCGGTTCGGTGGATTACACCGAGGGTCTGGAAGGTTCGCGCTTTGTGGTCACCAACCCGAACGCAACAAGCACCTGCGGGTGTGGTTCTTCGTTCAGCATTTAAGCCTGAATGCGGATTGTAGGCCCGGTAAGCGAAGCGCCACCGGGCTTATAAACGACGCCTATCTTGAATTTTCATCCAGCGCAAACGTCGGCAGCTTCAGGTGCCAGCGTATCGCCGCTAAACGTATCACCAGCGTCACGACCATCCCCAGCATCGCGGCGTTTTCCAGCGGAAGTGCAAACGTGTAGTACGCTGTCGCGTGGACAATGCCGCCCGCAATACAGGCCGTTGCGTAAATTTCAGTACGCAGGATCATCGGTACCTCACGCGCCAGAATGTCGCGAATGATCCCGCCGCCTACGCCGGTTAATACGCCCATGCAGATCGCCACCATCGGACCGGTGCCCGCATTAAACGCCTTATTGACGCCAATACCGACAAACACGGCCAGACCGACGGCATCCAGTACCGGCAATATCCATTTTGGTAATCGGCGGGGCTGGCGAACCAGCACAATGGTTAACAGGCAGGTGACCATCGCGACCACCAGATCGGTCGGATCTTTCACCCAAAACACCGGGCCATTCGCCAGCGCCATATCGCGGATTGTCCCGCCGCCCACGGCGGTTACTACGCCCAGCACCAGCACGCCAAACGGATCCATGCGTAGTTTTCCGGCGAGCAGGACGCCGGAGATAGCAAAAACGGCTGTGCCAAGAATATCCAGCCAATAAACGAGCATCGTTAAATCCTCGAAAAGGGTCTTATGTTAGTGACTCTCTGCCAGCGCGGCACAGAGCTGTTTTGCGGCGAGGATAATACGCGGGCTGGCGCGTTCAAACCAGTCGCTGTTGAGGGGTATTACCGGTATTTTTAGCTGCTTTTGCCAGAATTGCTCAATTTTGGGAATTTCGCTCGCATTTCCGACCACGACGATGGCCTGTGGCTGGCGCGCCAGAACCTGCTCACGGCTTACCTGAGGCCACGGCACCCGGCTGGCTGCAAAGATGTTTTCACCGCCACAAACTTCCAGCACCTGGTTTTGAATCGACCCTTTTCCGGTGGTGAACAGCGGCTGGCTGCCAAACTGCAGGAAGATGCGCTTTTTAACAGGGGTATCGTATCGGGATTTCAGCGCGGCATAGTCGCTCAGCATCTGTTTCGCCTCAGCCTCGGCTTTTTGGGGCGTAGGGCTATAGGGTGCCAGGGCGCGTAGCGCCTGTGCGACCTGTTCAATGCTGACGGCATCAATCCACATGACCTTTATGCCAAGGGAAGTGAGCTGGTTGACCTGCCGCTCGGCGTTGCCGCCACGCCAGGCCAGCACGAGATCCGGTTTCAGCGCCACGATGCGCTCAAGGTTCATCCCTTGCCAGGTAGCCACTTGCTCAATCCCCGCGGCCTGCGGCGGATAATCGGAAAAGCTGCTCACGCCGACGGGCGTAATGCCGGCGGCAAACGCCAGCTCCGTATTGGCGGGAGAGAGCGTAATCACGCGCGGTACAGCATAGAGCCACAGCGGGGCGAGCAGAAGCAGGGCGGCAAGCGCCCTGAGGGTATGTTTAGCCACGTGCCAGATTCTGCACCAGGCGTTCCACCATCACGGTGGACTGTTTTGCCGCAACGGTCAGGAACTCGTCGAAGCTGATGTGGGACTGCTGGTCAGCCACGTCAGAGATGGCGCGAACCACCACGAACGGTACGTTGAAGTTATGGCAAACGTGCGCAATCGCAGTCGCTTCCATCTCAACGGCCACCGCCTGAGGGAAGTTATGACGGATTTTCGCCAGACCCACGGAACCATTGATGAACGCGTCACCGCTGACAATCAGACCGCGTACCGCGTTGAGGTTGAGCTCCGCAATGCAGGTCTCTGCCGCCGCAATCAGTTTGTCGTCCGCTTTAAACCCTGCCGGGCAGCCCGGAAGCTGGCCGTACTCGTAACCGAACGCGGTGACGTCAGCATCGTGGTAACGCGCTTCGTCGGAAACAACGATGTCCCCCACCTTCAGCGTCGGCGCCAGGCCGCCCGCAGAGCCGGTATTCACGATCACGTCCGGCTTGCAGCGCTCAAGCAGCAGGGTGGCACCCAGCGCCGCAGCGACTTTACCGATGCCTGATTTCAGCAGAGCCACGTCAACACCGTTTAGCTGACCGGTATAGATCTCACAACCCCCCAGAGAGAGGGTCTGACGGTTCTCAATTTTGTCACGCAGGAGCGTAACTTCTTCTTCCATTGCACCAATAATGCCGATTTTCATAGATTTACTCGCGATGTGCCTTGTTAAGATGCATAGTCTATCATGCGGTTAAGGGGAAACGCATTCTCACGCGGGGGAGCACATGTCACCAATCGATTTTCGCACCAAAATTAACTGGCACCGACGTTTCCGTTCGCCGCAGGGCGACAAGAGCGAACATGAGATCCTGCGTATCTTCGAAAGCGATCGCGGGCGGATCATTAACTCGCCCGCCATCCGCCGTCTGCAGCAAAAAACCCAGGTCTTTCCGCTGGAGCGTAACGCCGCGGTGCGTACGCGCTTAACCCACTCTATGGAGGTGCAGCAGGTCGGGCGCTATATAGCTAAAGAGATTTTGAGCCGTCTCAAAGAGCAGCGCTTACTGGAAACCTATGGTCTGGACGAGCTGACGGGGCCTTTCGAGAGTATCGTTGAGATGGCCTGCCTGATGCATGACATCGGCAACCCGCCTTTCGGTCATTTTGGTGAGGCGGCAATCAATGACTGGTTTAAACAACGGCTCTACCCTTCGGATGCGGTAAGTCAGCCGCTGAGCGACGACCGCTGCATCGTACGCGATTTACGCCTGCGAGAAGGCGAAGAGGGGCTGAACGATTTGCGCCGCAAGGTGCGCCAGGATCTCTGTCATTTTGAGGGCAACGCGCAGGGGATCCGGCTGGTCCACTCCCTGATGCGTATGAACCTGACCTGGGCACAGGTCGGCTGCATTCTGAAATATACGCGCCCCGCGTGGTGGATGGGGGAGACGCCCGCGTCCCACAGTTATTTAATGAAAAAACCGGGCTATTATCTTTCCGAAGAGGCCTATATTGAACGGCTACGTAAAGAACTTTCATTGACGCCAAACGGCCGCTTTCCATTGACCTGGATTATGGAAGCCGCCGATGATATTTCCTATTGCGTGGCCGATCTGGAAGACGCGGTTGAGAAAAGAATCTTCAGCGTCGAGGAGCTTTATCAGCATCTTTATACGGCCTGGGGCACCCATGAAAAAGGCTCGCTGTTTGCGCAGGTTGTCGAAAATGCCTGGGATAAATCGCGCTCAAATACATTAAGCCGCAGTACGGAAGATCAGTTCTTTATGTATTTACGGGTCAATACATTAAATAAGCTGGTGCCGTACGCGGCGTCGCGCTTTATTGATAATTTGCCGCTGATTTTCAGCGGGGAATTCAACCATGCGCTACTGGAAGATGACAGCAGTTTCAGCCAGCTCCTCGAGCTTTATAAACATGTGGCGATGCGGCATGTCTTCAGCCATCCGGATGTCGAACAGTTAGAGCTGCAGGGCTACCGGGTGATCAGCGGGTTACTGGAAATTTATGCCCCGCTGCTCCAGCTGTCCGTCGACGAATTCAGCGAGCTGGTGGAACACGAGCGCGTGCGCCGCATCCCCATCGAATCCCGACTTTATCAGAAACTCTCTACCCGACACCGTCTGGCGTATGTCGAAGCGATTGGCAAGCTGGATCGTCATTCTCACCAGTGGCCGGTGATGGAATATTATTATCGCTGCCGTCTTATCCAGGACTATATCAGCGGCATGACGGATTTGTATGCCTGGGATGAATATCGCAAGCTGATGGCGGTGGAATAACGCCGGAGTTTTGTAAAGACGGCCAATAAATTTTTACCTTTTCCATAAACTTATCGCCGGAACTAAGCGGTATAAAACGAATCTGAGTTACACAGCAATTTTGCGTTACCTGTAAATCGAGATTGAGAAACATGAAAAAAACCACATTAGCAATGAGTGCACTGGCTCTGAGTTTAGGTTTAGCGCTGTCTCCTCTGACTGCTACTGCAGCCGAGACCGCGTCGTCGGCAGCAACCGCGCAGCAGATGCCAAGCCTGGCACCGATGCTCGAAAAAGTGATGCCATCGGTGGTGAGTATTAACGTTGAGGGTAGCACGACCGTCAATACGCCGCGCATGCCGCGTAACTTCCAGCAGTTCTTCGGCGACAACTCGCCGTTCTGCCAGGACGGTTCGCCATTCCAGAGCTCTCCGTTCTGTCAGGGCGGTGGCGCAGGGGATGACAGCCAGGGCGGCGGCCAGCAGCAGAAATTCATGGCGCTTGGCTCGGGGGTAATCATTGATGCAGCGAAAGGCTACGTCGTCACTAACAACCACGTTGTCGATAACGCGAACAGCATTAAGGTTCAGCTGAGCGATGGCCGTAAGTTTGACGCCAAAGTGGTCGGCAAAGACCCGCGTTCTGACATTGCGCTGATCCAGATTCAGGATCCGAAAAACCTGACGGCGATTAAAATTGCCGACTCCGACGCGCTGCGCGTGGGCGACTATACCGTGGCGATCGGTAACCCGTTCGGTCTGGGTGAAACCGTGACCTCGGGTATCGTCTCTGCGCTGGGCCGTAGCGGCCTCAATGCCGAGAACTATGAGAACTTCATCCAGACGGATGCGGCGATCAACCGCGGTAACTCCGGCGGTGCGCTGGTCAACCTGAACGGCGAGCTGATCGGTATCAACACCGCGATCCTTGCCCCGGACGGCGGCAACATCGGTATCGGCTTTGCTATCCCAAGTAACATGGTGAAAAACCTGACCGCGCAGATGGTGCAGTATGGCCAGGTGAAACGCGGTGAGCTGGGTATCCTGGGTACGGAACTGAACTCCGAACTGGCGAAGGCGATGAAGGTTGATGCCCAGCGCGGGGCATTCGTCAGCCAGGTGATGCCGAACTCCTCTGCCGCTAAAGCGGGCATTAAAGCGGGGGATGTGATCACCTCCCTGAACGGTAAACCGATCAGCAGCTTTGCCGCCCTGCGTGCGGAAGTCGGCTCTATGCCTATCGGCAGCAAAGTGACCCTTGGTCTGCTGCGCGACGGTAAAGCGGTTAACGTGAGCCTGGAGCTGCAGCAGAGCAGCCAGAATCAGGTGGACTCCAGCACCATCTTCAGCGGGATTGAAGGTGCCGAGATGAGCAACAAAGGCGCAGACAAAGGCGTGGTGGTGAACAACGTGAAGGCGAATTCACCGGCAGCCCGTATCGGCCTCAAGAAAGGCGATGTGATCATGGGCGCTAACCAGCAGCCGGTGAAAAATATCGCTGAACTGCGTAAAATTCTCGACAGCAAGCCTTCCGTGCTGGCGCTGAATATCCAGCGTGGTGATACCTCTATTTACCTGCTGATGCAGTAATCCTCTGAAGCCCCTGTTCGCAGGGGCTTTCTCGTTTCTGTGACCCTTCCCACAAGTCCATACTTCTTCCTCTCTCTTTGTGCATTCGCACAATGCAGCCGTCGCTGAACATCCCTATGCTTGAGCTCTGCTCACAGGAGGGTTCTATGGCTGGCTGGCATCTTGATACCAAAATGGCGCAGGATATCGTGGCGCGCACCATGCGCATCATTGATACCAATATCAACGTAATGGATGCCCGCGGGCGCATTATTGGCAGCGGCGATCGCGAGCGTATTGGGGAATTGCACGAAGGCGCGCTGCTGGTGCTCTCTCAGGGGCGCGTGGTCGATATCGACGATGCGGTAGCGAAACACCTGCACGGCGTCCGTCAGGGCATCAATTTACCGCTGCGCCTTGAAGGCGAGATTGTGGGGGTCATCGGTCTCACCGGCGAGCCCGAGTCACTGCGAAAATACGGTGAGCTGGTCTGCATGACGGCGGAGATGATGCTCGAGCAGTCGCGCCTGATGCATCTGCTCGCTCAGGACAGCCGCCTGCGTGAGGAGCTGGTGATGAATCTTATTCAGGCGGAAGAGCATACGCCTGCGCTCAGTGAATGGGCGCAGCGTCTGGGGATCGACCTGAACCAGCCGCGCGTGGTAGCGGTGATTGAAGTCGATAGTGGTCAGCTGGGCGTAGACAGCGCGATGGCCGAACTGCAGCAGCTGCAAAATGCGCTGGCGACGCCGGAGCGCGATAACCTGGTGGCGATCGTTTCTCTGACGGAAATGGTGGTGCTCAAACCAGCGCTTAATGCGTTCGGCCGCTGGGATGCGGACGATCATCGTCGTCGCGTGGAGCTGCTGATCGCCCGAATGAAGGAGAATGGCCAGCTGCGTTTTCGCGTTGCGTTGGGCAACTACTTTACCGGGCCGGGCAGTATCGCCCGCTCCTGGCGTACCGCACGCACCACCATGATGGTGGGCAAGCAGCGAATGCCGGAGAGCCGCAGTTATTTTTATCAGGACCTGATGCTGCCGGTGCTGCTCGACAGCCTGCGCGGTGGCTGGCAGGCCAATGAGCTGGCGCGGCCATTGGCGCGCCTGAAAGCCATGGACAATAACGGCCTGCTGCGCCGGACCCTGCAGGCGTGGTTCCGTCATAACGTGCAGCCGCTGGCGACGTCAAAAGCGCTGTTTATCCACCGCAATACCCTGGAGTATCGGTTAAACCGAATTTCAGAGCTGACGGGGCTGGATCTGGGGAATTTCGACGACAGGCTGCTGCTGTATGTGGCGCTGCAGCTGGACGAGCAGAGATGACTGAGTGCGGTCTGGTGCCCTCACCCCATCCCTCTCCCACGGGGAGAGGGCGCAAACACTAAAAACGGCAATCAAGGATTGCCGTTTTGCTTTTATTTCCGGGTTAACTTCTCAAGATCCGCTTCAATCTCGCTGATCTTATTGGTAACAACGCTTTCAAGGTGACGCAGGTCGTCAAGGATCTTACGCTTGAGATCGACTTCGGTGCGGTCGCGCTGGCAGATCTGATCGAGTTCATCGATCACATAGCGTAGGTTAGGGCTGATTTCCTGTACTTCTTTGTATCCCTGTCCTACACCGTCAGCAACAACGGTCTTACGCTGGCGTGGGTATTTAAACTTCACGCTTTTGGCGAAAAACTCTCCTTTGTCCTTGTGAAAATAGATTTTCAAAATATCGTTGTTGGCTTCCTGGCGGAGGCTGTAACGATCAATTTCATCAGGATTGGTAATGCCCAGACTTTTCAGATTATCGTACATAGCGGTACCCTTGATCTCAACATAACCTTTGAATAATTAACGAAAAAATCTATTTTCGCCACCCTCAGATATAAAAAAAGCGGGGTTGCCCCCGCTTTTTGTTATACCCGATTAATCGATGGTGCGCAGCAATTCGTTGATGCCCACTTTACCGCGCGTTTTCGCATCCACTTTCTTCACGATAACCGCACAGTACAGGCTGTATTTGCCATCTTTTGACGGCAAGTTGCCGGACACCACGACGGAGCCCGCCGGAACGCGACCGTAATGCACTTCGCCGGTTTCACGATCGTAAATACGGGTGCTCTGGCCGATGTAAACGCCCATGGAGATCACGGAGCCTTCTTCCACGATCACGCCTTCAACCACTTCAGAGCGCGCGCCGATGAAGCAGTTATCTTCGATGATGGTCGGGTTAGCCTGCAGTGGCTCCAGAACACCACCGATGCCCACGCCGCCGGACAGGTGAACGTTTTTACCGATCTGCGCACAGGAACCGACAGTTGCCCAGGTGTCGACCATGGTACCTTCGTCAACGTAGGCACCGATGTTCACGTAGGATGGCATCAGCACGGTATTACGTGCGATGAAGGCGCCCTGGCGCACTGCCGCAGGCGGTACCACGCGGAAACCTTCTTTCTGGAAACGCGCTTCGTCGTAGTCAGCGAACTTCATTGGCACTTTATCGAAGTAGCGGCTTTCTGCTCCGTCGATAACCTGGTTATCGTTGATGCGGAAAGAGAGCAGCACGGCTTTCTTCAGCCATTGATGAGTGACCCACTGACCGTCGATTTTTTCTGCCACGCGCAGCGCGCCGGAATCCAGCAGGGAAATCACCTGGTTTACCGCTTCACGGGTCACGGTATCCACATTTGCCGGGGTAATCTCGGCGCGACGCTCAAAAGCGGACTCAATAACGTTCTGTAACTGCTGCATTGTTTACTCTTTCCATTTCACTAAAAAACATATCACCCTTTATCGTTTGGATTGAGGGCTGCTGTCAACCGTTGTTGCACTTCAAGCTGCAGGTCATTATTAAGGGCACGTCGGTCGGCGGTGGCGATTATAAATAAATCTTCTACTCGCTCGCCAATGGTTGTAATTCGGGCCCCATGAAGCGAAATTCCCAGATCGGCAAAAACCTGGCCGACGCGGGCGAGCAGCCCCGGCTGGTCGAGCGCGATCAGCTCAAGGAACGATTTACGATCGGTGTGGGTTGGCAGGAAATTGACCTCGGTATCCACGGTGAAGTGGCGCAATTTCGCCGGCTGGCGACGCGGCTGCGGGGGTTGCCAGCTGCGCTGGGTGATCGCCTGCTCCAGACCAAAACGTATCCCTTCATGCCTGTCTGACGACAGCGGGCTGCCGTCCGGCTCCAGCACGATAAAGGTGTCCATTGCCATGCCGTCGCGGGTGGTGAAAATCTGCGCGTCGTGCACGCTCAGGTTACGCCTGTCCAGCTCGGCGCAGACCGCAGCAAACAGATAAGGGCGGTCCGGGCTCCAGATGAAAATCTCCGTCCCGCCGCGGGTGGCCTGCGGGCTCAGCAGGATCATCGGCTGCGACAGATCGTGCTTGAGCAGATGCCGCGCGTGCCACGCAAGCTGGTTTGGGCTATGGCGGACAAAATAGTTGGCGCGGCAGCGGGCCCAAATCTGATGTAACGCCTCTTCATCAATGTTATCCATCCGCAGCAGCGCCAGCGCCTGCAGCTGGTGGTGACGCACGCGCTCGCGCATGTCCGGCGTGTTCTGCATCCCGCGACGCAGCTGTTTTTCGGTGGCGAAGTACAGCTCGCGCAGCAGGCTCTGCTTCCAGCTGTTCCACAGGGTTTCGTTGGTGGCGCAGATATCGGCCACCGTCAGGCAGACCAGATAGCGCAGGCGGTTTTCCGTCTGGACCTCTTCGGCGAACTGTTTTATGACTTCCGGGTCCTGAATGTCACGGCGCTGGGCGGTGACCGACATCAGCAGGTGATGGCGCACCAGCCAGGCCACCAGCTGCGTTTCACGTGAGTTCAGGCCATGCAGCTCGGCAAATTTCAGCACGTCCTGCGCGCCGAGCACCGAGTGGTCGCCGCCGCGACCTTTGGCGATGTCGTGGAACAGGGCGGCAATCAGGATCAGCTCCGGATGGGTCAGGCGCGGCCACAGCTCGACGCACAGCGGGTGGCGGGAGCGCGTCTCTTCTTTCGCAAAGCTTTCAAGCTTGAGCATCACGCGGATCGTGTGTTCATCCACCGTGTAGGCGTGGAACAGATCGAACTGCATCTGCCCGACGATGTGCGACCACTGCGGCATATAGGCCCACAGCACGCTGTGACGGTGCATCGGCAGCAGGCCTCGGCTGACGGCACCCGGATGGCGGAGCATGCTCAGGAACAGCGAACGGGCTTCCGGGATATAGCACAGCGGCTCCGTCAAATGGCGGCGCGCGTGGCGCAGATGGCGCAGGGTGGTGGAGTAGATCCCGGTGATGGTGCTGTTGCGCACCATGGTATAGAACATCCGCAGAATCGCTTCCGGCTCGCGAATAAACAGCGTTTCGTCGCGGAGATCGATAAGCGTGCCGCGCAGCTGGAATTCGTCATCAATCGGGCGCGGCTTTTCGTCGGCCGTCAGGGCCAGAATGGCCTCGTCGAACAGCTGCAACAGCATCTGGTTCAGCTCGGTCACCCGGCGGGTGACGCGGAAGAAATCCTTCATCATGTGCTCAACCGGCTCGTTACCCTCGCCCTGGTAATTCAGGCGCTGCGCCACGCTGAGCTGGCGGTCAAACAGCAGACGGTTATCGTAGCGCGTAACTTCCAGATGCAGGGCAAAGCGGATGCGCCAGAGCAGGTGCAGACACTCGTTGAGCTCGTTACGCTCCGCCTCGGTTAAAAAGCCGAAGCCAACCATCTCGTCCAGCGAGGTGGCGCCAAAATGGCGTCGGGCGACCCACTGTAGCGTGTGGATGTCGCGCAGGCCGCCGGGGCTGCTTTTAATATCGGGCTCAAGGTTATAGCTGGTGCCGTGGTAGCGCTGGTGGCGCTGGTTTTGCTCCTCGACTTTCGCGGCGAAGAACTTTTCTGACGGCCAGAAGCCGTCGCTGAAGATGTGTTTTTGCAGCTCCAGGAACAGCGCGACGTCGCCAATCAGCAGGCGGGTTTCAATCAGGTTGGTGGCGACGGTCAGGTCCGACAGCCCCTCCAGCAGACACTCTTCCAGGGTACGCACGCTGTGGCCGACTTCCAGTTTTACGTCCCAGAGCAGGGTCAGCAGCTCGCCGATTTTTTGCGCCTGTTCGTCCGGCAGCTTTTTGCGGCTTAAGATCAGGAGATCGATATCGGAAAGCGGATGCAGCTCACCGCGGCCATAGCCTCCGACGGCAACCAGTGCAACATCGCTGATTTGTCCAAACCCATAATCGATCCACAGACGCTGCAGCAGTTGGTCGATAAATTCGGTGCGCGCCTCAATCAGCTGTTCTGCCGATATGCCCGCATCAAATGCGCTGCCCAGCCAGCGGTGAAAGACATCCATGTGCGCCTTGATGCCGGCACAGGTCAGCTCGTGCTGCGGCCAGACGCCTGGGTTATCGGGCTGGTCGGGGAGGGTGGGAAGAGCTGTGTTAGCATACTGTTCGGGTAAAAGATTACTCATCGTGCGCCACCCATAAGAAAAAGCTATAGCCATTAAAAAAGCCGGCATTTGCCGGCTTTTTTATCATTCGTCGTGCGTCAGTATCGCCGGGATGGTGTCATCCTTGCGCAACGTCATAATTTCGCAGCCGTTGTCTGTTACCACAATAGTATGCTCGTACTGCGCAGACAAGCTTCTGTCTTTGGTTTTCACCGTCCAGCCGTCTTTCATGGTCCGGATGCGGTAATCACCCGCGTTGACCATTGGCTCAATGGTAAAGGTCATGCCTTTTTGCAGCACCACGCCGCCGTCATCGGCATCATAGTGCAGAACCTGCGGCTCTTCGTGGAAGACGCGACCAATGCCGTGACCGCAGTACTCGCGTACCACGGAGAACCCTTCTGCTTCGACAAATTTCTGGATTGCCGCGCCGATGGTGCGCAGGCGAATACCCGGTTTCACCATTTTCAGCGCCAGGTAGAGGCTGTCCTGGGTAACTTTGCACAGACGCTCGCCAAGAATGGTCGGCTTGCCAACGATGAACATTTTTGAGGTGTCACCGTGGTACTCGTCTTTAATGACGGTCACGTCGATGTTAACGATGTCGCCGTCTTTCAGCAGTTTTTCATCGTCCGGAATACCGTGACACACCACTTCATTAATAGAGATGCAGACGGATTTCGGGAAACCGTGGTAGCCGAGGCAGGCGGAAACCGCGTGCTGCTCGTTCACGATATAGTCGTTACAGATGCGGTCCAGTTCACCGGTGCTGACGCCCGGCTTCACGAACGGCTCGATCATTTCCAGCACTTCCGCGGCCAGACGACCGGCGATGCGCATCTTTTCAATTTCTTCAGGTGTCTTAATAGAGATAGCCATGTAATCTGTCCATCGGTGTCGATTTTTTCGACAATACTAGTCTAAGTGTCGTCAATGGTATCAGTCAGGCACGCTTCGTGCCAAATTGAGAATCATTAACAGCACACTCCGCCAACAACTGTTGGTTTCTGGTCGTGTTTTGTGGTATAAAGCGCGCCGGACTTCCGATCCATCTCAGATACACAGGCTGGACGGGAGCGACAAATCTCACTTTGTGTAACAACACACACGTATCGGCACATATTCCGGGGTGCCCTTCGGGGTCGGTAATATGGGATACGTGGAGGCATAACCCCAACTTTCAATATAGAGGTTTTAAACATGGCAACTGTTTCCATGCGCGACATGCTCAAGGCTGGTGTTCACTTTGGTCACCAGACCCGTTACTGGAACCCGAAAATGAAGCCTTTCATCTTCGGCGCACGTAACAAAGTTCACATCATCAACCTTGAGAAAACGGTACCAATGTTCAACGAAGCCCTGGCTGAGCTGAACAAGATCGCTTCCCGTAAAGGTAAGATTCTGTTCGTTGGTACTAAGCGCGCTGCAAGCGAAGCTGTGAAAGATGCTGCTAACAGCTGCGACCAGTTCTTCGTGAACCATCGCTGGTTGGGCGGCATGCTGACCAACTGGAAAACTGTTCGTCAGTCCATCAAGCGCCTGAAAGATCTGGAAACCCAGTCTCAGGACGGTACTTTCGACAAGCTGACTAAGAAAGAAGCGCTGATGCGCACTCGTGAACTGGACAAGCTGGAAAACAGCCTGGGCGGTATCAAAGATATGGGCGGCCTGCCAGACGCGCTGTTCGTAATCGATGCAGACCACGAGCACATCGCAATCAAAGAAGCTAACAACCTGGGTATCCCGGTATTCGCTATCGTTGATACCAACTCCGATCCGGACGGTGTTGACTTCGTTATCCCGGGTAACGACGACGCAATCCGTGCTGTTAGCCTGTACCTGAGCGCTGTAGCTGCTACCGTTCGTGAAGGCCGTTCCCAGGATCTGGCTTCTCAGGCGGAAGAAAGCTTCGTAGAAGCTGAATAATAAGGTTTTACCCCTTATTAGTACCGTGTATGAATAGGGGCCCATTACCGGCCCCTTTTTTCAATTTACACTGTTTGGCCCCCGGCCGGGCAGTTCACATCTCCCGAGGATTTAAGAATGGCTGAAATTACCGCATCCCTGGTAAAAGAGCTGCGCGAGCGTACTGGCGCAGGCATGATGGATTGCAAAAAAGCGCTGACTGAAGCGAACGGCGACATCGAGCTGGCAATCGAAAACATGCGTAAATCCGGTGCGATCAAAGCAGCTAAAAAAGCAGGCAACGTTGCTGCTGACGGCGTGATCATCACTAAAATCGACGGCACCTACGGCATCATTCTGGAAGTTAACTGCCAGACTGACTTCGTTGCTAAAGATGGTGGTTTCCAGGCATTTGCTAACAAAGTTCTGGACGCAGCGGTTGCTGGCAAAATCACTGACGTTGAAGTTCTGAAAGCACAGTTCGAAGAAGAACGTGTTGCGCTGGTTGCTAAAATCGGTGAGAACATCAACATCCGTCGCGTTGCTTCTCTGGAAGGCGACGTTCTGGGCTCTTACCAGCACGGTGCACGTATCGGTGTTCTGGTTGCGGCTAAAGGCGCTGACGAAGAGCTGGTTAAACAGCTGGCAATGCACATCGCTGCAAGCAAGCCAGAATTCGTTAAGCCAGAAGACGTGTCTGCTGAAGTGGTAGAGAAAGAGTACCAGGTTCAGCTGGACATCGCGATGCAGTCTGGTAAACCAAAAGAAATCGCAGAGAAAATGGTTGAAGGCCGCATGAAGAAATTCACCGGCGAAGTTTCTCTGACTGGCCAGCCATTCGTTATGGATCCAAGCAAGTCTGTTGCTCAGCTGCTGAAAGAGCACAACGCTGACGTAACTGGCTTCATCCGCTTCGAAGTGGGCGAAGGCATCGAGAAAGTTGAGACTGACTTCGCAGCAGAAGTTGCTGCAATGTCCAAGCAGTCTTAATGATTGAAAAGGAGCCGCCTGAGGGCGGCTTCTTTTTGTCACCCGTCACAGGAAATCAGACAGGCTCCAGTATCGCTGTACTGATTTGCGGCATATCATGTCGCCAGAATTAACCCCCATCTTAATCGTTGACAGTCTCAGGAAAGAAACATGGCTACCAATGCAAAACCCGTGTACAAACGCATTCTGCTTAAGCTGAGTGGCGAAGCGCTGCAGGGATCGGAAGGCTTCGGTATTGACGCAAGCATCCTTGATCGCATGGCACAGGAAATCAAAGAACTGGTCGAACTGGGCATCCAGGTTGGCGTGGTCATTGGCGGTGGCAACCTTTTCCGTGGTGCTGGTTTGGCGAAAGCGGGGATGAACCGCGTTGTGGGCGACCACATGGGTATGCTGGCAACCGTGATGAATGGCCTGGCGATGCGTGATGCGCTCCATCGCGCCTATGTGAACGCCCGCCTGATGTCCGCGATCCCCCTGAATGGCGTATGCGATAATTACAGCTGGGCAGAAGCTATCAGCCTGCTGCGCAACAACCGCGTGGTGATCCTCTCCGCCGGTACGGGTAACCCGTTCTTTACGACCGATTCCGCTGCCTGCCTGCGCGGTATCGAGATCGAAGCTGATGTGGTACTGAAAGCGACCAAAGTCGATGGCGTGTTTACTGCCGACCCGGCAAAAGATCCGTCTGCAACCATGTACGATCAGCTGAGCTACAGCGAAGTGCTGGATAAAGAGCTGAAAGTGATGGATCTTGCCGCCTTCACGCTGGCTCGTGACCACAAACTGCCGATCCGTGTCTTCAACATGAACAAACCTGGCGCACTGCGTCGCGTGGTCATGGGCGAAAAAGAAGGCACTTTGATCACGGAATAATTTCCGTTGACGATAAATACAGGTAAGATTCCGCTTTATTTTGTAGTGGTATCTTACCCGGGCGCGCCTTTGGCGTTGTCATGAATTAAACGCGACTATACTTAGCACACCTGTAGCGCTGTGCTGGCGGATAGTCTGCCTGAGACAAGTTTTCAAGGATTCGTAACGTGATTAACGACATCAGAAAAGATGCTGAAGTACGCATGGAAAAATGCGTAGAAGCGTTCAAAACCCAAATCAGCAAAATCCGTACTGGCCGTGCTTCCCCAAGCCTGCTGGATGGCATCATCGTCGAGTACTACGGTACGCCAACCCCTCTGCGTCAGCTGGCGAGCGTGACGGTAGAAGATACCCGTACGCTGAAAATCAACGTATTCGATCGTTCTATGGGCCCGGCGGTTGAGAAAGCGATCATGGCGTCTGACCTCGGTCTGAACCCAAGCTCTGCGGGTGCTGACATCCGCGTTCCACTGCCACCGCTGACCGAAGAGCGTCGTAAAGACCTGATCAAAGTGGTGCGTGGCGAAGCTGAGCAGGGTCGTGTCTCCGTGCGTAACGTTCGCCGCGACGCGAACGATAAAGTCAAAGCGCTGCTGAAAGAAAAAGAGATCAGTGAAGATGACGATCGTCGTTCCCAGGACGACATTCAGAAAATGACTGACGCTGCCATCAAGAAAATTGATGCGGCGCTGGCAGATAAAGAAGCGGAACTGATGCAGTTCTGATTTCTGTCGTACACTGATAAACGCCGTTCAGAGAGACTTAGGGTCTTGCTGGCGGCGTTTTGCTTTTATCTGGTCTAACTTTTCGGGCATCTCATGAAGCATTTAACACTCCTCGGCTCAACCGGCTCTATCGGTTGCAGTACTCTCGACGTCGTTCGCCATAATCCTGAACTTTACACCGTGACAGCGCTGGTGGCCGGTAAGAATGTGCAGCGAATGGTTGAGCAGTGCCTGGAGTTTGCGCCCCGCTATGCGGTGATGGATGACGAAGAGAGCGCTCGCCTGCTGAAAGCACAGCTGCTTGAGAAGGGCAGCCGAACCGAGGTGCTGAGTGGTCAACAGGCGGCTTGCGAGATGGCGGCGCTGGATGAGGTGGATCAGGTGATGGCGGCCATCGTCGGGGCGGCAGGATTATTGCCGACGCTTGCCGCGATTGATGCCGGTAAGGACGTTCTGCTGGCCAATAAAGAGTCGCTGGTGACATGCGGACGCTTGTTTATGGAGGCGGTGAAGCAGCACGGGGCGCGTCTTTTGCCCGTCGACAGCGAGCACAACGCGATTTTTCAGAGTTTACCGCAACCTTTTCAACAGAACCTGGGGTACGCTGACCTGGAGCAGAATGGCGTCGTGTCTATTCTGCTTACCGGGTCTGGTGGCCCGTTCCGTGAAACGCCACTGTCTGAACTGCGTGCCATGACGCCGGATCAGGCGTGCCGTCATCCGAACTGGTCGATGGGGCGTAAAATCTCCGTTGACTCTGCCACCATGATGAACAAAGGTCTGGAATACATTGAAGCGCGCTGGCTGTTCAATGCGTCAGCGAAACAGATGGAAGTACTGATTCACCCACAATCGGTGATTCATTCGATGGTGCGTTATCAGGATGGCAGCGTGCTGGCGCAGTTGGGCGAACCAGATATGCGTACGCCAATTGCCCATTCCATGGCGTGGCCGAATCGAGTGAAGTCCGGCGTGAAGCCGCTTGATTTCTGCAAGCTAAGTTCCCTGACGTTCAGTGAGCCAGACTACGACCGTTACCCTTGTCTGAAGCTTGCGATGACGGCCTTTGACCAGGGGCAGGCGGCGACAACGGCACTGAATGCAGCCAATGAAATTACCGTTGAAGCATTTCTGAATCAGCAAATTCGTTTTACCGATATCGCGGCGTTGAATTTAGCGGTACTGGAGATGATGGATTTGCGCGAACCACAGAGCGTGGAAGAGGTGCTGGCGGTGGATGCAGCTGCGCGTAATATTGCGCGCCAACAGGTGACACGTCTCGCAAGCTGGTGATAAAGCAACCACTAGTCGTCGTGCTATTTGTTAGCGTTGGGCTTCAGTGATATAGTCTGCGCCACCTGATCGCAGGTATTTGACTTTACGTGGTCAGGTGAGCCGTGGTTTGACACGGCTTTTTTATGTATCGGCTTCAGTATTCCTGAGTACCGTTAAATCCTTTTCAGGGACAAAAAACGCGTTATGTTGTCTGCGAATCAACCAATAAGCGAAAACTTGCCAGCGCATGGCTGCCGTCATGTAGCAATCATTATGGATGGCAATGGCCGCTGGGCGAAAAGACAAGGGAAAATACGAGCCTTTGGGCATAAAGCTGGGGCGAAATCTGTTCGCCGCGCCGTTTCTTTTGCCGCCAATAACGGCATTGATGCGTTAACGCTCTATGCTTTTAGCAGTGAAAACTGGAATCGACCACTGCAGGAAGTGACTGCGTTGATGGAATTGTTTGTGTGGGCGCTAGACAGCGAAGTAAAAAGCCTGCACCGCCACAACGTCCGCCTGCGTATCATTGGCGATACCAGTCGTTTTAACTCACGTTTGCAGGAACGGATTCGCAAAGCAGAAGCGCTGACGGAAAATAATACCGGACTGACGCTGAATATTGCGGCGAATTACGGCGGACGCTGGGATATTATCCAGGGCGTTCGGCGTCTGGCCGAACAGGTTCAGGAAGGGCTGTTGAGACCCGACCAAATTGATGAAGAGGCGCTGAGCAAGCAAATCTGCATGAATGAACAGGCACCCGTGGATTTGGTAATTAGGACAGGGGGGGAACATCGCATAAGTAACTTTTTGATATGGCAAATTGCCTATGCTGAACTTTACTTTACGGATGTTCTTTGGCCCGATTTTGATGAACAAGACTTTGAAGGTGCGCTGCATGCCTTTGCCAATCGAGAGCGTCGTTTCGGCGGCACCGAGCCTGGTGGCGATAACGCCTGATGGGGGTAGCTTTTGCTGAAGTATCGCCTGATTTCCGCTTTTGTATTAATACCCATTGTCATTGCGGCGCTGTTTTTACTGCCCCCGGTGGGATTCGCTATTGTTACGCTGGTGGTGTGCATGCTCGCCGCGTGGGAATGGGGACAGTTTAGCGGCTTTACCTCGCGCACGCAGCGAGTATGGCTTGCGGTACTGTGTGGCTTTATCCTGGCCATAATGCTGTTTATGTTGCCTGAATATCATCATGATATTCATCAGCCCCTGGTGGCCGGTTCCTTGTGGATATCGTTGGCCTGGTGGGTGGCCGCGCTGTTGCTGGTGCTGTTTTATCCCGGCTCCGCGGCGTTATGGCGTCATTCAAAAGTGCTGCGACTGATTTTTGGTTTGCTCACCATTATTCCTTTTTTCTGGGGTATGGTTGCGCTGCGCGCCTGGCACTACGACGAAAACCACTACAGCGGTGCGATCTGGCTGCTTTATGTGATGATTCTCGTCTGGGGGGCTGACTCCGGGGCCTATATGTTTGGTAAACTGTTTGGCAAACATAAGCTGGCGCCGAAGGTTTCTCCGGGCAAAACCTGGCAAGGATTCATCGGCGGTTTGTTTACGGCCGCGATCATCTCCTGGGGCTACGGCGTCTGGGCGAATCTTGAAGTGGCACCGTCAATACTGCTGGTGTGCTCGATTTTTGCTGCGCTTGCCTCCGTGCTCGGTGATTTAACCGAAAGTATGTTCAAGCGTGAAGCAGGGATTAAGGACAGTGGACACCTGATTCCAGGGCATGGCGGTATACTGGATCGCATTGATAGCCTGACAGCGGCTGTTCCCGTGTTTGCGTGTTTGCTTTTACTGGTATTCGGGACGATTTAACGGAAGGTTTTATGCTGAGCATTCTCTGGAATCTGGCGGCGTTCATAGTTGCACTGGGTGTACTGATTACCGTGCATGAATTTGGCCATTTCTGGGTTGCTCGCCGCTGTGGTGTGCGCGTAGAGCGCTTTTCCATCGGTTTTGGCAAATCACTCTGGACGCGCACCGATCGCCACGGCACAGAATTTGTCATCGCCCTTATCCCGCTGGGCGGCTACGTCAAAATGCTCGACGAACGCGTCGAGCCTGTCGCGCCTGAGCTGCGACACAGCGCATTCAACAATAAAACCGTTGGACAACGCGCCGCCATCATCGCTGCCGGACCGGTAGCCAACTTCATCTTTGCGATTTTAGCTTACTGGCTGGTGTTTATCATCGGCGTCCCTGGCGTACGTCCGGTGGTCGGTGAAATTGCCCCCAACTCCATCGCGGCGAGTGCGCAAATTACATCCGGGATGGAACTTAAAGCGATTGATGGTATCGAAACCCCTGATTGGGATGCCGTGCGACTGCAGCTGGTTGCTAAAATTGGCGATCCGCAGACCACCATCAGCGTATCGCCGTTTGGGTCAGACGCCCGTCAGGACAAAGTGCTCGATTTACGCCACTGGCGTTTCGAGCCGGACAAAGAGGATCCCGTCGCTGCGCTGGGCATTCGTCCACGCGGCGCACAGATCGAGCCGGTATTAGCCGAAGTCCAGGCCAACTCGGCGGCGAGCAAAGCGGGTTTGCAAGCAGGCGACAGGATCGTTAAAGTCGATGGTCAACCATTAACAGAGTGGATGACCTTTGTTACTCTGGTGCGCGATAATCCGGGTACGTCTCTCGCGCTGGAAGTTGAAAGGCAGGGCAGTCCGCTTTCGCTGACGCTGATCCCGGATACGAAGTCGGTCGGCAAGAAGGCAGAAGGGTTTGCAGGCGTTGTGCCAAAAGTGATCCCGCTGCCAGATGAGTACAAGACAATACGCCAGTATGGGCCGTTCAGCGCCATCCTTGAAGCCACGGATAAAACATGGCAACTGATGAAGCTGACGGTCAACATGTTGGGGAAATTGATAACCGGTGATGTGAAACTGAACAACCTCAGTGGGCCAATTTCGATTGCTCAGGGGGCTGGGATGTCAGCGGAATTCGGGGTGATTTACTATCTCATGTTCCTCGCGCTCATTAGCGTGAACCTTGGGATAATCAACCTGTTCCCGCTTCCCGTTTTAGACGGGGGTCATCTGCTGTTTTTAGCGATTGAAAAGCTAAAAGGCGGACCGGTATCCGAGCGAGTTCAAGACTTTAGTTATCGCATTGGCTCGATTTTGCTGGTGCTGTTAATGGGGCTTGCACTTTTCAATGATTTCTCTCGGTTGTAAGAGAGTTAGTTAGGAAGAACGCATAATAACGATGGCGATGAAAAAGTTGCTCATAGCGTCGCTGCTGTTTAGCAGCGCCACCGTATACGGTGCTGACGGGTTCGTAGTGAAAGACATTCATTTCGAAGGCCTTCAGCGTGTCGCCGTTGGTGCGGCCCTCCTCAGTATGCCTGTGCGCCCCGGCGATACGGTTAATGATGATGATATCAGTAACACCATCCGTGCTCTGTTTGCCACCGGCAACTTCGAGGATGTCCGCGTCCTGCGCGATGGTGATACGCTGCTGGTACAGGTAAAAGAACGTCCAACGATCGCCAGTATCACTTTCTCCGGCAACAAGTCGGTGAAAGATGACATGCTCAAGCAAAACCTTGAAGCATCCGGTGTTCGTGTGGGGGAGTCTCTGGACCGCACAACCCTTTCAGACATTGAAAAAGGTCTGGAAGACTTCTACTACAGCGTCGGTAAATACAGCGCCAGCGTGAAAGCGGTTGTTACTCCGCTGCCACGTAACCGTGTTGATCTGAAGCTGGTCTTCCAGGAAGGTGTTTCTGCGAAGATCCAGCAGATCAACATTGTCGGCAACCACGCGTTCAGCACCGACGAACTGATCTCCACCTTCCAGCTGCGCGATGAAGTGCCATGGTGGAACGTGGTAGGCGATCGTAAATACCAGAAACAGAAACTGGCGGGCGACCTTGAAACCCTGCGCAGCTACTATCTGGATCGTGGTTACGCGCGTTTCAATATCGACTCGACTCAGGTGAGTCTGACGCCGGACAAGAAAGGCATCTACATTACGATCAACATCACGGAAGGCGATCAGTACAAGCTTTCGGGTGTTGAGGTGAGTGGTAACCTGGCGGGGCATTCTGCTGAAATCGAATCGCTGACCAAAATTCAGCCAGGCGATCTCTATAGCGGTTCCAAGGTCACCAAAATGGAAGACAGCATTAAGAAGCTGCTCGGCCGTTATGGTTATGCCTATCCGCGCGTACAGACTCAGCCGGAAATCAATGACGCGGATAAAACCGTTAAGCTGCACGTGAATGTTGACGCGGGTAACCGTTTCTACGTGCGTAAGATCCGCTTCGTCGGTAACGACACCTCCAAAGACTCCGTTCTGCGTCGCGAAATGCGTCAGATGGAAGGCGCATGGTTAGGTAGCGATCTCGTTGATCAGGGTAAAGAGCGTCTGAACCGTCTGGGCTATTTTGAAACGGTGGACACCGACACCCAGCGCGTACCGGGCAGCCCGGATCAGGTTGATGTCGTTTATAAAGTGAAAGAGCGTAACACCGGTAGCTTCAACTTCGGTGTGGGCTACGGTACCGAAAGCGGCGTCAGCTTCCAGGTCGGCGTGCAGCAGGATAACTGGCTGGGTACGGGTTACTCTGTCGGAATTAACGGTACCAAAAACGACTACCAGACCTACTCTGAGTTCTCTGTAACGAACCCATACTTCACCGTTGACGGTGTGAGCCTGGGCGGTCGTATCTTCTATAACGACTTTAAAGCAGACGATGCGGATCTGTCCTCGTACACCAACAAGAGTTACGGTGTGGACGGTACGCTTGGCTTCCCGATTAACGAATACAACACCCTGCGTGCGGGCTTAGGTTACGTGCATAACGACCTGTCCAATATGCAACCGCAGGTGGCGATGTGGCGTTATCTGGACTCGATTGGTCAGTCAACCAGCAAAGATGGCCATGATAATGGCTTCGCGGCGGATGACTTCACCTTCAACTACGGCTGGACCTATAACCGTCTCGACCGTGGCTACTTCCCAACGGAAGGTTCTCGCGTCAACCTGAACGGTAAAGTCACCGTCCCGGGCTCCGATAACGAGTTCTATAAGGTGACGCTGGATACTGCGTCCTACTTCCCGATCGACGACGATCATAAGTGGGTGGTTCTGGGTCGTACCCGCTGGGGCTATGGTGATGGTTTAGGCGGCAAAGAACTGCCGTTCTATGAAAACTTCTATGCCGGTGGTTCCAGTACCGTTCGTGGCTTCCAGTCCAACAACATTGGTCCGAAAGCAGTCTATTACGGCGGTAACGATAAGGATAACTGTAATAAATCCTCGTCTTCTGAGGTTTGTAGCTCCAATGACGCGGTGGGCGGTAACGCCATGGCCGTTGCGAGCCTGGAGTTCATTACCCCAACGCCGTTTATCAGCGATAAATACGCGAACTCCGTCCGTACGTCCTTCTTCTGGGATGCCGGTACGGTGTGGGATACTAACTGGCAGAATACGGCCCAGATGCGCGCAGAAGGCATTCCTGACTACAGCGATCCGAGCAATATTCGCATGTCTGCCGGTATCGCATTACAATGGATGTCACCGCTGGGGCCGTTGGTCTTCTCTTACGCCCAGCCGTTTAAGAAATATGATGGAGATAAGTCGGAGCAATTCCAGTTTAACATTGGTAAAACCTGGTAATAATCCGCAGCAAAGGAATGCGTTGGCAGTGTAGCGCTGACAACTGGCGATCGGTAACACGGTCGCCTTGCCACGCAAAGAACGGTACCTTCTGGTGCCAATGGGATGGTAAGGAGTTAATTGTGAAAAAGTGGTTATTAGCTGCAGGTCTCGGTTTAGCGATGGCAACTTCTGCTCAGGCAGCAGACAAAATTGCAATCGTCAACATGGGTAATTTGTTCCAGCAGGTTGCACAGAAAACAGGTGTTTCTGCGACTCTGGAAAACGAATTCAAAGGCCGTGCAAGCGAACTGCAGGGTATGGAAAACGATCTTCAGTCCAAAATGCAGCGTCTGCAGCGTGATGGTTCTACCATGAAAGCAAGCGACCGCAGCAAGCTGGAAAAAGACGTAATGGCTCAGCGCCAGACGTTCTCCCAGAAAGCGCAGGCTTTCGAGCAGGATCGTCAGCGTCGTTCTAACGAAGAACGCGGCAAGCTGGTGACTCGCATTCAGACCGCTGTTAAAGCAGTGGCTGCCGATCAGAGCATCGATCTGGTTGTTGATGCGAACGCCGTTGCTTTCAACAGCAAAGATGTTAAAGACATCACTGCTGATGTTCTGAAACAGGTTAAATAAGTAATGCCTTCAATTCGACTGGCTGATTTAGCTCAGCAGTTGGATGCAGAATTACACGGTGATGGCGATATCGTCATCACCGCTGTTGCGTCCATGCAATCTGCTAAAGCTGGCACGATTACCTTCATGGTAAGCCCTAAGTACCGTGAGCAACTGGCTCAATGCCAGGCGTCAGCTGTTGTTCTGACGCAGGACGATCTTCCATTTGCCACTGTAAGCGCGCTGGTAGTGAAAAACCCCTACCTGACGTATGCACGCATGGCTCAAATTCTTGATACCACGCCGCAACCGGCCCAGAACATTGCTGCCAGCGCAGCGATTGATGAGACGGCCAGGCTGGGTAACAACGTCGCCGTTGGGGCGAATGCGGTTATCGAATCCGGCGTTGTGCTGGGCGATAACGTCGTCATTGGCCCAGGCTGCTTCGTTGGGAAAAATACGAAAATCGGCGCGGGGACCCGTTTGTGGGCCAATGTGTCCGTTTATCATGACGTGGAAATTGGCGAAAACTGCCTCGTCCAGTCCAGCACCGTGATTGGTTCTGATGGCTTTGGTTACGCTAACGATCGCGGTAACTGGGTGAAGATCCCGCAGCTTGGTCGCGTCATTATTGGCGATCGCGTGGAGATCGGCGCCTGTACCACCATTGACCGTGGCGCGCTTGACGACACGATCATTGGCAATGGTGTTATCATCGATAACCAGTGCCAGATTGCGCATAACGTTGTGATTGGCGACAATACCGCGGTTGCAGGTGGCGTCATCATGGCAGGCAGCCTGAAAATTGGCCGTTATTGCATGATTGGCGGTGCGAGCGTGATTAATGGCCATATGGAAATTTGCGACAAGGTGACCGTGACGGGAATGGGCATGGTAATGCGTCCTATCACTGAACCTGGCGTCTATTCCTCCGGCATTCCGCTTCAGCCCAACAAGGTATGGCGTAAAACAGCAGCTCTGGTGATGAACATTGATGATATGAGCAAGCGCCTCAAGTCCCTTGAGCGTAAGATCGATCAACAAGACTAAGCGTCATCCGTTGAACGCTATTTTTCCCGGCCTGTCGGCTTTCTAATAAACCGGCAGGCCGTGTTATTATTGTTATCAGTACATTTTGACAGGAAGAGTATTTTGACTACTGACACTCATACTCTGCATATTGAAGAGATTTTAGAACTTCTGCCGCACCGCTACCCGTTTCTGTTGGTAGACCGTGTGCTGGATTTTGAAGAAGGTCGTTTTCTGCGCGCAGTGAAAAATGTTTCCGTGAACGAGCCGTTCTTCCAGGGGCACTTCCCTGGTAAGCCTATCTTCCCGGGTGTGTTGATTCTGGAAGCGATGGCTCAGGCTACCGGTATTCTGGCGTTCAAAAGCGTCGGTAAACTGGAGCCAGGTGAGCTGTATTACTTCGCGGGTATTGATGAAGCGCGCTTTAAGCGCCCTGTCGTGCCTGGTGATCAGATGATCATGGAAGTCACTTTTGAAAAAACGCGTCGTGGCCTGACTCGCTTCAAAGGCGTAGCGCTGGTTGACGGCAAAGTTGTTTGCGAAGCGACGATGATGTGTGCTCGTAGCCGGGAGTCCTGATACGTGATTGATAAATCCGCCTTTATTCATCCTACCGCGATTGTGGAAACCGGTGCCATCATTGGTGCTAACGTCCACATTGGCCCGTTTTGTATTGTTGGACCCCATGTCGAAATTGGTGAGGGTACAGTACTGAAATCTCACGTTGTCGTGAATGGTCACACGACCATTGGCAGCAATAATGAGATCTATCAGTTCGCCTCCATCGGCGAAGTTAACCAGGATCTGAAATATGCTGGTGAGTCGACCCGTCTGGAAATTGGCGATCGTAACCGTATTCGCGAAAGCGTCACCATTCATCGTGGAACAGTACAGGGTGGTGGGTTGACGAAGGTGGGCAGCGATAACCTGTTTATGGTGAATGCGCATATCGCGCACGACTGTACCGTGGGTGACCGCTGTATTCTTGCCAACAACGCCACGCTGGCAGGACACGTATCGGTTGATGACTTCGCCATCATTGGCGGCATGACCGCAGTCCATCAGTTCTGCATCATTGGTGCGCACGTGATGGTCGGTGGATGCTCCGGTGTGGCGCAGGACGTCCCACCGTATGTGATTGCGCAGGGCAACCATGCCACGCCGTTTGGTGTGAACATCGAAGGCCTCAAGCGTCGTGGCTTTAGTCGCGAAGCGATTACTGCCATCCGCAACGCGTACAAATTGCTGTACCGCAGCGGTAAAACGCTGGAAGAGGCGAAGCCGGAAATTGCCGAACTGGCGAAAAAGCACCCGGAAGTGGACGCGTTCATGGAGTTCTTTGACCGTTCAACAAGGGGTCTGATTCGTTAATGGTCGACAGTCGTCCGCTTACGATAGCCCTGGTCGCCGGAGAAACCTCCGGCGATATTCTTGGTGCAGGTCTCATCCGTGCGCTTAAGGCGCGTGTACCCAATGCTCGCTTTGTCGGCGTTGCTGGCCCGCTGATGCAGGCCGAAGGCTGTGAAGCCTGGTACGAAATGGAAGAGCTGGCCGTGATGGGTATCGTTGAGGTGCTGGGACGGCTGCGCCGTTTGCTGCACATTCGTGCCGATCTCACCCGCCGCTTTACCGAACTCAAACCCGATGTGTTTGTCGGTATCGATGCACCTGATTTCAATATTACCCTCGAAGGGAACCTGAAAAAGCAGGGTATTAAAACCATTCACTACGTTAGTCCGTCCGTCTGGGCGTGGCGACAGAAACGCGTTTTCAAAATCGGACGGTCCACCCATCTGGTGCTGGCTTTCCTGCCTTTCGAAAAAGCGTTTTACGACAGATTTAATGTTCCGTGCCGTTTTATCGGTCATACCATGGCGGATGCAATGCCACTGGATCCGGATAAAAACGCGGCGCGCGACGTGCTGGGCATTCCCCATGATGTGCACTGTCTGGCCTTGCTGCCGGGCAGCCGTGGCGCAGAAGTGGAGATGCTGAGCGCTGATTTCCTCAAGACAGCGCAAATTCTCCGCCAGACGTACCCCGATCTCGAAGTGGTCGTGCCGCTGGTGAATGCCAAACGCCGCGAGCAGTTTGAGCGCATCAAAGCAGACGTCGCCCCGGATCTTCACGTCCGTCTTCTGGACGGGCAGGGGCGGGAAGCAATGTATGCGAGCGATGCCGCACTGCTGGCCTCCGGCACGGCGGCGCTGGAATGTATGCTGGCGAAATGCCCAATGGTGGTCGGTTATCGCATGAAGCCGTTTACCTTCTGGCTGGCAAAACGTCTGGTGAAAACGGATTATGTCTCCCTGCCAAACCTGCTTGCCGGGCGCGAGCTGGTGAAAGAGCTGCTGCAGGATGAGTGCCAGCCGCAGGCGCTTGCGGAGGCGCTGCTGCCGCTGCTGGCCAACGGTAAAACCAGCCACCAGATGCACGATACCTTCCGCGAACTGCATCAACTGATCCGCTGTCATGCTGATGAGCAAGCGGCCGATGCGGTGCTGGAGTTAGCAAAATGATGGAATTTGTTTATCCTCACACCCACCTTGTGGCGGGCGTGGATGAAGTGGGTCGTGGTCCGTTAGTCGGAGCCGTGGTGACCGCTGCGGTGATCCTCGATCCGGCTCGGCCGATCGTCGGGCTGAACGACTCTAAAAAATTGTCTGAAAAGCGCCGGCTGGCGCTGTTTAGTGAGATTCAGGAGAAAGCGCTGGCCTGGAGCCTCGGGCGCGCTGAGCCGCATGAGATAGACGAGCTGAATATTTTGCACGCCACGATGCTGGCGATGCAGCGTGCGGTAGCGGGGCTGAAAATCGCCCCTGAATATGTCCTGATTGACGGCAACCGCTGTCCGGCATTGCCCATGCCTTCAATGGCAGTGGTCAAAGGCGATAGCCGGGTCGCAGAAATTAGCGCAGCTTCTATTATTGCCAAAGTGACACGCGACGCCGAAATGGCCGCGCTGGACCTCACTTACCCTCAGTATGGTTTCGCCCAGCATAAGGGATATCCCACACCTTTCCACCTGGAGAGGCTGGCTGAACATGGCGCAACCGAACACCATCGGCGCAGTTTTGGCCCGGTGAAACGCGCCCTGGGACGGGTGTCCTGAATCATTACGCAAGCAATTAAGTAACGCGGAATCTGAAGATGGCTGAACCACGTTTCGTACACCTGCGGGTGCATAGCGACTACTCCATGATCGATGGGCTGGCGAAGACCGGGCCGCTGGTTAAAAAGGCGGCCTCCCTTGGCATGCCCGCGCTGGCGATCACCGATTTTACCAACCTGTGTGGCCTGGTGAAGTTCTACGGAACGGCGCACGGCGCGGGGATGAAGCCCATCGTCGGTGCAGATTTTCATGTGCAGAGCGATCTCATCGGCGATGAAATGACGCAAATTTCCGTGCTGGCGATGAACAACACGGGTTATCAAAACCTCACTCTGCTTATCTCAAAAGCCTATCAGCGCGGCTATGGTGCGCTGGGGCCGTGGATCGACCGTGACTGGCTGGCCGAGCTGAACGAAGGGCTACTGCTGATCTCGGGTGGCCGTATGGGTGACGTCGGCAAATGTCTGCTGCGCGGCAATAGTGCGCTGGTGGATCAATGCGTCTCGTTCTATGAAGAATATTTCCCGAATCGTTATTACCTGGAGTTGATCCGTACCGGCCGTCAGGATGAAGAGAGCTATCTTCATGCCGCGGTGGCGCTCGCAGAAGAGCGCGGGTTGCCCGTGGTGGCCACCAACGACGTGCGGTTCCTTGAGGCGGGTGATTTCGACGCGCATGAGATTCGCGTGGCGATCCATGATGGTTTCACCCTCGACGATCCGAAGCGACCGCGTAATTACTCTGCACAACAGTACATGCGCAGCGAGGAGGAGATGTGTGAACTCTTCTCTGATATCCCCGAAGCGCTGGAAAACAGCGTAGAGATTGCCAAGCGCTGCAACGTCACCGTCCGCCTCGGCGAATACTTCCTGCCGCAGTTCCCGACGGGAGACATGACCACGGAAGATTTCCTGGTCGCGAAATCAAAAGAAGGTCTGGAAGAGCGTCTGGAATTCTTGTTCCCGGATGAAGAAGAGCGCAAAAAGCGTCGCCCTGAGTATGACGAACGCCTGGATATTGAACTCCAGGTGATCAACCAGATGGGCTTCCCGGGCTACTTCCTGATCGTTATGGAGTTTATCCAGTGGTCGAAGGATAACGGTGTTCCAGTCGGGCCGGGGCGTGGCTCCGGTGCAGGTTCGCTGGTGGCGTATGCGCTGAAAATCACCGACCTCGATCCGCTGGAATTCGACCTGCTGTTCGAACGTTTCCTCAACCCGGAACGTGTCTCGATGCCCGACTTCGACGTCGACTTCTGCATGGAGAAACGCGATCAGGTGATCGAGCACGTGGCCGATATGTACGGCCGTGACGCGGTATCGCAGATCATTACCTTCGGTACGATGGCGGCGAAAGCGGTTATCCGTGACGTGGGCCGCGTGCTGGGCCACCCGTACGGGTTTGTCGATCGCATCTCTAAACTGGTGCCGCCCGATCCGGGCATGACGCTGGCAAAAGCTTTTGAGGCTGAACCGCAGCTGCCGGAAATCTACGAAGCGGACGAAGAAGTCAAAGCGCTGATCGACATGGCGCGCAAGCTGGAAGGCGTCACGCGTAACGCCGGTAAGCATGCAGGGGGCGTGGTTATCGCCCCGACTAAAATTACGGATTTTGCACCACTTTACTGCGATGAAGCGGGCCAACACCCGGTTACCCAGTTTGACAAGAACGACGTAGAATACGCCGGGCTGGTGAAGTTCGACTTCCTTGGTCTGCGTACGTTGACCATCATTAACTGGGCGCTGGAGATGATCAACGCCCGTCGCGAGAAGAATGGCGAGCCGCCATTGGATATCGCGGCCATCCCGCTGGATGACAAGAAAAGTTTCGATATGCTGCAGCGCTCGGAGACTACCGCCGTCTTCCAGCTTGAATCCCGCGGCATGAAAGATCTGATTAAGCGTCTGCAGCCCGACTGCTTCGAAGATATGATCGCACTGGTTGCCCTGTTCCGTCCGGGCCCGCTGCAGTCAGGGATGGTAGATAACTTTATCGACCGTAAGCACGGGCGCGAAGAGATTTCCTACCCGGACGTTCAGTGGCAGCACGAAAGCCTGAAGCCGGTGCTGGAGCCCACCTACGGCATCATCCTGTACCAGGAACAGGTGATGCAGATCGCCCAGGTGCTTTCCGGCTATACCCTCGGCGGCGCGGACATGCTGCGTCGTGCGATGGGTAAGAAAAAGCCGGAAGAGATGGCCAAGCAGCGCTCCATCTTTGAAGACGGTGCGAAGAAAAACGGCGTTGACGGCGAACTGGCGATGAAAATTTTCGACCTGGTGGAGAAATTCGCCGGGTACGGATTTAACAAATCCCACTCCGCCGCCTATGCTTTGGTGTCGTATCAAACGCTGTGGCTGAAGGCGCACTATCCTGCTGAGTTTATGGCTGCGGTAATGACCGCGGATATGGACAACACCGAGAAGGTGGTGGGGCTGGTGGATGAGTGCTGGCGCATGGGGCTGAAGATCCTGCCGCCGGATATCAACTCGGGTCTTTACCATTTCCACGTTAATGACGACGGGGAGATCGTTTACGGGATTGGCGCGATCAAGGGCGTAGGTGAGGGGCCGATCGAGGCGATCATCGAAGCGCGCAACAACGGCGGCTATTTCCGCGAACTGTTCGATCTTTGCGCCCGTACCGATACCAAAAAACTGAACCGCCGCGTGCTGGAAAAACTGATCATGTCCGGCGCGTTCGACAGGCTGGGGCCGCACCGCGCCGCGCTAATGAACTCGCTGGGCGACGCCCTGAAAGCGGCGGATCAGCACGCGAAAGCGGAAGCCATTGGCCAGGCGGATATGTTCGGGGTGCTGGCGGAAGAGCCGGAGCAGATTGAACAGTCGTATTCCAACTGCCAGCCGTGGCCAGAACAGGTGGTGCTGGACGGCGAGCGTGAAACGTTAGGCTTGTACCTGACGGGTCACCCGATCAACCAGTACATTAAAGAAATTGAGCGCTATGTCGGCGGCCACAGGCTAAAAGACATGCATCCGACAGAACGTGGTAAAATCACCACGGCTGCGGGGCTCGTGATTGCTGCAAGGGTTATGGTCACCAAGCGCGGCAATCGTATCGGCATCTGTACGTTGGATGACCGTTCCGGGCGTCTGGAGGTGATGCTGTTCACCGACGCGCTGGATAAATACCAGCAATTGCTGGAAAAAGACCGCATACTTATCGTCAGCGGACAGGTCAGCTTTGATGACTTCAGTGGGGGGCTTAAAATGACCGCCCGCGAAGTGATGGACATTGACGAAGCCCGGGAAAAATATGCTCGCGGGCTTGCTATCTCGCTGACGGACAGGCAAATTGATGACCAGCTTTTAAACCGACTCCGTCAGTCTCTGGAACCCCACCGCTCGGGGACAATTCCAGTACATCTCTACTATCAGAGGGCGGATGCACGTGCGCGGTTGCGCTTTGGTGCAACGTGGCGTGTCTCTCCGAGCGATCGTTTACTGAACGATCTCCGTGGCCTCATTGGTTCGGAGCAGGTGGAACTGGAGTTTGACTAATACAGGAATACTATGAGTCTGAATTTCCTTGATTTCGAACAGCCGATTGCTGAGCTGGAAGCGAAAATCGATTCTCTGACAGCGGTAAGCCGTCAGGATGAAAAACTGGATATTAACATCGACGAAGAAGTGCATCGTCTGCGCGAGAAAAGCGTAGAGCTGACGCGCAAAATCTTTGCCGATCTCGGCGCATGGCAGGTGGCCCAGCTGGCTCGCCATCCACAGCGTCCGTACACCCTGGATTATGTCCGCCTGGCGTTTGACGAATTTGACGAACTGGCAGGCGATCGCGCATACGCTGACGACAAAGCTATCGTTGGCGGCATCGCGCGTCTGGACGGACGCCCGGTGATGATCATTGGTCATCAGAAAGGTCGTGAAACCAAAGAGAAAATCCGTCGTAACTTCGGTATGCCAGCCCCAGAAGGCTACCGTAAAGCCCTGCGTCTGATGGAGATGGCTGAGCGTTTTAATATGCCTATCATCACCTTCATCGACACCCCGGGTGCCTACCCTGGCGTGGGCGCGGAAGAGCGCGGCCAGTCTGAAGCCATCGCGCGCAACCTGCGCGAGATGTCTCGTCTGAAGGTGCCGGTCATCTGTACCGTTATCGGTGAAGGGGGTTCCGGTGGCGCGCTGGCGATTGGCGTGGGCGATAAAGTGAATATGCTGCAGTACAGCACCTATTCCGTTATCTCCCCGGAAGGCTGTGCGTCCATTCTGTGGAAAAGTGCCGACAAAGCACCTCTGGCTGCCGAAGCGATGGGCATCATTGCGCCACGTCTGAAAGAGCTTAAGCTGATCGATTCCATCATCCCGGAACCGCTGGGTGGTGCACATCGTAAGCCGGAAGTGATGGCCGCGTCCCTGAAAGCGCAGCTGCTGGCCGATCTGGCAGACCTGGACGTGCTGAGCAAAGAAGATCTGCTCAACCGCCGTTACCAGCGTCTGATGACTTACGGCTACGCGTAAGCTTCACAATTATCTGAAAAGCCGCACAATGTTGCGGCTTTTTTTATACCTGCGGTTTAGCCGGACTATGCTTAGCTAATGTTTTTTAAGGAGGAAGCCCATGAATATCATTGCCGTTATGGGGCCACACGGCGTCTTTTATAAAGATGAGCCGATTAAGGAGCTGGAGCAAGCCCTGCAGTCGCGCGGGTATCAGCTAATCTGGCCGCACAACAGCGCCGATCTGCTGAAGTTCATCGAGCATAACCCGCGTATCTGCGGCGTGATCTTCGACTGGGATGAATATGACCTCGAACTGTGCAGCGATATCAACAAGCTGAACGAATATCTCCCGCTGTACGCCTTTATCAATACCCACTCAACCATGGACGTCAGCGCCAATGATATGCGTATGGCGCTGTGGTTCTTTGAATATTCACTCGGCGTGGCGGAAGACATTGCGACCCGAATTCAGCAATACACGAATGAATATCTCGATAACATTACGCCACCGTTTACCCGGGCGCTCTTTACCTACGTGAAAGAGGGGAAATATACCTTCTGTACGCCGGGCCATATGGCGGGGACGGCCTACCAAAAAAGCCCGGTCGGCTGCCTGTTCTATGATTTCTTTGGTGGCAACACGCTGAAAGCGGACGTGTCCATTTCAGTCACCGAATTAGGCTCGCTGCTGGATCATACCGGCCCGCATCTGGAAGCTGAAGAGTATATCGCCCGCACCTTTGGGGCCGAGCAGAGCTATATGGTGACCAACGGCACCTCGACCTCGAACAAAATCGTCGGGATGTACGCCGCGCCTGCGGGCAGCACCCTGCTGATTGACCGTAACTGCCATAAATCGCTGGCGCACCTGCTGATGATGAGCGACGTCGTACCGCTCTGGCTGTCACCCACGCGTAACGCGCTCGGTATTCTTGGTGGTATTCCGCGCCGGGAGTTCATGCATGAAGCCATTGAAAGCAAGGTCGCGGCAGTGCCCGGTGCAAGCTGGCCTGTCCATGCGGTGATCACCAACTCGACCTATGACGGTCTGCTGTACAACACGAACTGGATCAAAAAGACGCTGGACGTGCCGTCGATCCACTTCGATTCCGCATGGGTACCGTACACCAATTTCCACCCGATTTACGCGGGTAAGAGCGGCATGAGCGGTGAGCGCGTGCCGGGTAAAGTGTTCTTCGAAACGCAGTCGACGCACAAAATGCTGGCGGCGTTTTCCCAGGCTTCGCTGATTCATATCAAAGGCGAGTACGACGAAGAGACCTTTAACGAAGCCTTTATGATGCATACCACCACCTCACCGAGCTATCCGCTGGTGGCGTCTATCGAAACGGCCGCGGCGATGCTGCGTGGCAATCCGGGCAAACGTCTCATCAACCGTTCGGTGGAGCGCGCGCTGCATTTCCGCAAAGAGGTTCAGCGGCTGAAAGAGGAAGCCGACGGCTGGTTCTTTGATATCTGGCAGCCGGAAGAGATTGATGAGGCGGAGTGCTGGCCCGTCTCGCCCGGCGAAGACTGGCATGGCTTCCGGGATGCCGATAGCGACCATATGTTCCTCGACCCGGTAAAAGTGACGATCCTGACGCCAGGCATGGATGAGCAGGGAAAGATGAGCGAGGAAGGTATTCCGGCCGCGCTGGTCGCGAAATTCCTTGATGAACGTGGCGTGGTGGTGGAGAAGACCGGGCCCTATAACCTGCTGTTCCTGTTCAGTATCGGGATCGATAAAACCCGGGCGATGGGGCTGTTGCGCGGTCTGATGGAGTTCAAGCGCGCCTACGATCTCAACCTGCGGGTAAAGAACATGCTGCCGGATCTCTATGCGGAGGATCCCGACTTCTACCGTAATATGCGCATTCAGGATCTGGCCCAGGGGATCCACAGGCTGATCCGTCAGCACGATCTGCCGCGTCTGATGCTTCAGGCGTTTGATGTGTTGCCGGAGATGAAGTTTACCCCGCACAAGGCGTGGCAGCGCCAGGTTAGGGGGGAGGTCGAAACCGTCGAGCTGGAAAATCTGGTTGGACGCGTATCGGCCAACATGATCCTGCCTTACCCGCCGGGCGTACCGCTCCTGATGCCAGGAGAGATGATTACCGAAGAGAGTCGGGCGGTGCTCGATTTCTTGTTGATGCTCTGCTCTGTCGGACGCCATTATCCGGGCTTTGAGACCGATATCCACGGTGCGAAGCGCGATGAGCAGGGCGTGTACTGGGTGCGAGTCCTAAAATAAAGGTGACCGCTTGCAAGGTGCGGGTTTTCGGTTGTAACGTTCAGGCATCATAAAAAGGAGAAGCTATGCTGGGTTTAAAACAGGTTCATCATATTGCGATCATTGCGACCGATTACGCGAAGAGTAAGGCCTTCTACTGCGACATTCTCGGCTTTACGCTGTTGAGCGAGGCGTACCGCGAGGAGCGCGACTCCTGGAAGGGCGATCTGGCGTTAAACGGGCAGTATGTGATTGAACTGTTCTCTTTTCCTTTTCCGCCTGCGCGTCCGTCCCGTCCGGAAGCCTGCGGCCTGCGCCATCTCGCCTTCAGCGTCGATGACCTGGATAGCGCAGTAAAACATCTGGAAGCGCACGGCGTGACGTGTGAAGCGATCCGCGTCGATCCGTTCACCGACAAGCGCTTTACCTTTTTCAACGACCCGGACGGCCTGCCGCTGGAGCTTTATCAGCAGTAATCTTCGTCCTGTGTGATAATGCCCGCTCAGTTCGGGCATTTTTTATGTGTAATTCCCTATGACCTTACCCGCTATCGCACACGCCGTTTCACCGTACCGCCAGCTGCTGGTGGGGTTTAGCGGTGGCCTGGATTCCACCGTTCTGCTTCATCGTCTTAAGTGCTGGCGCGATCGGGAGCCTGACGTCCAGCTGCGGGCGATACATATTCATCACGGATTAAGTCCTCACGCAGAGGAGTGGGTGGCGCACTGCGAAGCCTTGTGTGCGGCATGGGCGATCCCGCTCCTCGTCGAGCGCGTCACGCTGGTAGAGGAAGGGCTGGGCATCGAGGCGCAGGCGCGTAAAGCCCGCTATGCCGCGTTTGCCGGGGCATTACATGCTGGAGAAGCGCTGGTCACGGCCCAGCATCTGGACGATCAGTGTGAAACCTTTCTGCTGGCGCTTAAGCGGGGAAGCGGACCGGCGGGGCTTTCTGCCATGCCAGCGCGTTCGGCATTTGCCGGCACAACGTTATTGCGTCCGCTGCTTGGCGAGACGCGCGCCTCGCTTGAAGCCTGGGCGCGAGAACATCAGCTGAGCTGGATTGAAGATGAGAGTAACCAGGATGAAGGGTATGATCGTAACTTTCTGCGTCTGCGCGTACTCCCGCTATTGAGCGAGCGCTGGCCGCATTTTGCCGACGCGACGGCAAGAAGCGCTATGCTGTGCGCCGAACAGGAAACGCTGCTGGATGAGCTGTTGAGTGACGAGCTGGCTGAACTGATTTCTAAAGACGGTGCGCTGGCGATTGCACCGCTGACAGCGATGAGCCCGGTACGTCGCGCCGCGCTGCTACGACGCTGGCTGGCCTCTCATCACGCTGCGATGCCGTCGCGGGCGATGCTGAGCCGTATCTGGGACGAGGTTGCCCTGGCGCGGGATGATGCTTCCCCGCGCGTCCATCTGAACGGTTTTGACGTAAGACGCTATAAAGGGGAACTCTGGTGGGTAAAATCAACGCCCTGCCTGACGGATGTGGTGCTCGACTGGCTTTCTCCTGAGCTTCCGCTGATATTGCCCGCTGAGGCTGGACGTATCTCCCTCATACCGTCTGGTCATGTGCGGCCGCCGAAGCCCGGTGAACCGGTAACGGTACGCTTTAAGGCTGGCGGCATGCTGCATATTGTCGGGCGCAACGGGGGCCGCAAGCTGAAGAAAATCTGGCAGGAGTGCAATGTGCCGCCGTGGCTGCGCGACACCACGCCGCTGCTGTTCTATGGTGAAACGTTGATTGCTGCGGCAGGGGTTTTCATCACGGAAGCGGGATGGGCGGAAGAGGGTGTCAGGTTTGAGTGGCAGAAAGCGTAACGGGCAGCCTGGCTGCCCGTTAGTGTCATCAGGATTCGCTCACCACGACGGTGCCGATTTGCGGGTGGCTGAAGCTGGCTATTTTATCCAGACGCAGCTCACGCGTCGCACCGGCATCTTCCACTATCAGGTATTCCACGTTCTTACGTGAAACCAGATCGTTGGCTTTCGCCTTCAACACTTCGCCATCTTTTAGCTCCAGCGTCAGTAATAAATGATGCTGGCAGGCGAGTTCGAGGTTGTCATAGTCATCACAATTGATGGGTTGATAAGTATCATTCATCGACATAATCGCTCACCAGTAAATTCGCCGCAGCATACGCTGCTTTTTCCCTGACCGACTCTGAAAGGCTCTCATCAGAGGCCACTTCATTAAGCACTTTCAATACACAGCCCAACGCGTCCGGGACATACCCCAGATCTCCGCTGGCGATTTCCGCATACCGTTTGCGAATTAACTCACAATAATTATTCACATCCCCTCCCGTCAGCGCACTGACTTACTGTGAGATATCATTAAGCCTACGAAGATAAACTCGGTTTAGCAAGGTGACTATACCATACTCATTTAAGCAATATCAGCGCCTTGATAGCGGTGTATTTATTACCCCGTGACAGCCTTTTGCCGCGGTTTTCGCTACAATGTGCGCCTGATTCGAATGGAGTTCTCTCATGGCGCTGAAAGCGACAATCTATAAAGCAGTGGTCAATGTGGCCGATCTTGATCGCAACCAGTTCCTGGACGCCTCGCTGACGCTGGCACGCCACCCCTCCGAAACCCAGGAGCGCATGATGCTGCGCCTGCTGGCGTGGATTAAATACGCTGACGAGCGTCTGCAGTTTACCCGTGGGTTAAGCGCAGAAGACGAGCCTGAAGCCTGGCTGCGCAACGATCATCTGGGTATCGATTTGTGGATCGAACTCGGACTGCCGGACGAGCGCAGAATTAAGAAGGCCTGCACCCAGTCCGCTGAAGTGGCCTTATTCGCGTATAATCAGCGTGCTGCAGAGATTTGGTGGCAGCAAAACAAGAGCAAGTGCGGACAGTTTAAAAATCTCACCGTCTGGTATCTGGATGATGAGCAACTGGCGCAGCTGAGCGACTTTGCCAGCCGGACCATGGTGTTGCAGGCGACGATTCAGGACGGTGCAATCTGGCTTTCTGATTCTCAGAATAATCTGGAAATTCATTTAACGGCGTGGCAACCGGCCTCATGATCGTCTTGTCCCGAAACGTCAGCATTCCGGACAACGAGCTGGAGATCACCGCCATCCGTGCTCAGGGGGCCGGTGGACAGCACGTCAACAAGGCCTCAACGGCTATCCATTTGCGTTTTGACATTCGGGCCTCAAGCCTGCCAGAGTATTATAAAGAAAGTCTGCTTGCTGCCAGCCATCACCTCATCACCAGCGATGGCGTGATGGTGATCAAAGCTCAGGAATACCGCAGCCAGGAGCTCAACCGGGAAGCGGCCATCGCCAGGCTGGTGGCGGTCATCAAAGAATTAACGGCAGTACAAAAAAGCCGCCGGGCAACGCGGCCAACCCGCGCATCGAAAGAGCGTCGGCTGTCCTCGAAGGCCCAAAAATCCACAGTGAAAGCATTACGCGGTAAAGTTCGTCGCCCGACAGAGTGACGAAAGGGAACACAAATTTCATAAGGAATTCATTGTGAAAAAAGCATTATGGTCAGCGCTGGCAGTGAGTACGCTGTTTGCGCTTTTCGGGTGTAACAACCGTTCAGAAACGCAGGTTTTGCAACCCACGCAAACGGAAGAATTAAAACCAATGCAGCAGAGCTGGCGCGGCGTATTGCCTTGCGCGGACTGTGAAGGCATTGAAACGTCCCTGTTCCTGCAAAAAGACGGCACCTGGGTGATGAACCAGCGCTATCAGGGCGGGAAAGAGCCTTCTTCTTTTGCGACTTATGGAACATGGGCGCGTACGGCGGAGAAGCTTGTCCTCACCGATACCTCCGGCGAGAAAACCTGGTTCCGCCCTAAAGGTGACAGCATGGAGATGCTCGACCGCGAAGGTAATCCTATTGAATCCCAGTTCAACTACACGCTGGCGCCGGTGAAAGCGGCTCTGCCCGCGACGCCGATGGCAATGCGCGGGATGTACTTCTATATGGCAGATGCGGCGATCTTTACCGACTGCGCAACTGGCAAGAAGGTCAGCGTGGCAAACAATGCCCAGCTTGAGCGTGATTACGCTGTGGCGCGCGGCAATGACAGCAAGCCGATATTGCTGACGGTGGACGGTCACTTTACGCTGGAGCCAAACCCGGATAGCGGAGAGATGGTGAAAACGCTGGTGGCGGATAAAGACGCGAAATTTATTGCGGGCAAAGACTGTAACAGCAAATAAGCTGACGTAGCGCCATTAAAAAACCCCGCCTGAGCGGGGTTTTTTTGTTTAGCCTTTGATGGCTTTCACCAGGTAATCAAGAATGTCGCCGGTCTTGATCATCTGTTTTTCGCCACTACGACGGTATTTGTATTCAATCTCGTCGCTATCGAGGTTACGGTCGCCGATCACGACGGTGTGTGGGATACCGATCAGTTCCATATCGGCAAACATCACGCCCGGACGTTCTTTACGGTCATCCATCAGCACTTCGATACCCTGCGCACGCAGCTCGGCGTACAGCTTCTCGGCCAGCTCCTGCACGCGGTAAGACTTGTGCATGTTCATTGGCAGAATAGCGACCTGGAACGGTGCGATGTTGTCCGGCCAGACGATGCCGCGCTCGTCGTAGTTCTGCTCAATCGCCGCAGCTACCACGCGCGTCACCCCGATACCGTAGCAACCCATGGTCAGGATCTGGTTACGACCATCTTCACCCTGAACGGCGGCGTTCAGCGCGCGCGAGTATTTATCGCCCAGCTGGAAGATGTGACCCACTTCGATACCGCGCTTGATCATCAGGGTACCCTGACCGTCCGGGCTTGGGTCGCCTGCGACCACGTTACGGATGTCAGCCACTTCCGGCGTCGCCACGTCGCGATCCCAGTTGATGCCGAAGTAGTGTTTACCGTCGATGTTCGCACCAGCGGAGAAGTCGCTCATCGCGGCTACCGTGCGGTCAATAACAACAGGCACCGGCATATTCACCGGACCCAGTGAACCTGGCCCAGCATTGACCACGGCGCGGATTTCCGCTTCCGTGGCGAACGTCAGCGGGCTGGCGACCTGCGGCAGCTTCTCGGCTTTCACTTCGTTCAGCTCGTGATCGCCACGCACCAGCAGGGCAACCAGCGGGTAAGCGCTCCCTTCGGTGGATTTCACCAGCAGGGTCTTAACGGTTTTTTCGATCGGCAGATTGAACTGCTCAACCAGCTCGGCAATGGTTTTCGCGTTTGGCGTATCAACCAGCGTCATCTCTTGCGTTGCCGCAGCACGCGGTTCTTTTGGTGCCAGCGCTTCTGCAAATTCGATGTTCGCGGCGTAATCAGAGGAGTCAGAGAAGATCACATCGTCTTCACCGCTCTGCGCCAGAACCTGGAACTCATGGGATGCGCTACCGCCGATGGAGCCGGTATCAGCCTGCACCGCGCGGAAATCCAGACCCATGCGGGAGAAGATTTTGCTGTATGCCGCGTACATTGCGTCGTACGTCTCTTGCAGGGATTCCTGAGAGGTATGGAAAGAGTAGGCATCTTTCATCAGGAATTCGCGAGAGCGCATGACGCCGAAACGTGGGCGAACTTCGTCACGGAACTTGGTCTGGATCTGGAAGAAGTTCAGCGGCAGCTGTTTGTAAGAGCTCAGCTCATTACGAATCAGGTCGGTAATGACTTCTTCATGCGTTGGGCCGAGAACGAACGGACGCTCGCCGCGATCGACGAAGCGCAGCAGTTCAGGGCCATATTGTTCCCAACGGCCACTCTCCTGCCACAGGTCAGCGGGCTGAACCACAGGCATGGACACCTCGATAGCACCGGCGTTGTTCATCTCTTCACGCACGATGTTTTCGACTTTTTTCAGGACGCGCACGCCGGTCGGCAGCCAGGTGTATAACCCGGAGGCCAGCTTGCGGATCATCCCGGCGCGCAGCATCAGCTGATGGCTGATCACTTCGGCGTCGGCAGGCGTCTCCTTCAGAGTGGAGAGCAGATATTGGCTAGTACGCATGTTGTTACGGTTCCATTTCGACGATTGGAACAGGCTGAAACACCAGCCTGACACAAAAAAAGTGGTTTAGTTTACCAGTGTGGCAAAGATGCCAAAAGAGAGGAGAACAAAATTACCTGGGTTCCAGGGCAAACACTTCAAAACCTGCCCCGGTGACGCGCCAGCGAACGTTAAAATCCAGCAGCCAGACGGCGTACGTTTTTCCCGCTTCCTCTTCTTTACGGTAGGCCGGACGCGGGTCCTGTGCCAGCACTTCGGTGATGAAATCCCGTAAGCGAGGATAGCGTTTCTCCAGTTGACCGAGCAGCGAGGCGAGCTCAGGGGTAAAATACACCGGCATATCCGCCTGTGGTGCGTCCTGGGCATAGCTTGCACGCGCGTCCGGAAGGGCTTCGGCGAAGGGCAAATAGGGTTTGATGTCGATCACCGGCGTGCCGTCGACCAGGTCCAGGCTACCTAACTCGAGTATCACCCGATCTTTCTGGCAGCGTATGCCTTTCAGTTCAACCAGCGACATGCCAACCGGGTTTGGACGAAAGGTCGAGCGCGTCGCAAACACCCCCATTCTCGCATTGCCGCCAAGACGAGGAGGACGCACGGTAGGACGCCAGCCGCCTTCCATCGTCTGGTGAAACACGAACACCACCCACAGATGGCTGAACGCCTCGAGCCCGCGTACCGCATCGGCCTGATTGTAAGGCGCAATCAGGTGAAGCTCACCGCGTCCGCTGGTGACAAGACCGGGCTGGCGGGGGACGGCGAACTTCTCTTTATAAGGAGAGTGGATAACGCCTATCTGCTCGAACTGAAATGCACTCATTTCGCCGTGATGTTCAGCGCAGAACCGATGCACACCGCCTGACGGTAGCAGCCCGGCGTGCCGCTGGTGACTTCACAGCTGTGCAGCAGGACCGCGTTAGCTTTCATTTTTGCGGCATTAATCTGCATGCGTTTACGCGCAGTCGGAATATTCGGTGGTGAGTCCTGATTGGTCGCTTGACAGGATTCGCCGCTCACTTCGCCCAGTTCACGGAACGGTTTACCGACGAGTTCGTCCGCTTTCGTGATAATGCGAACCGGCGCAGGGCGAACCACTTTCGGTTTCGCAGGCTCGGTCTTTGGCGGGGTTGCCGTGCTTTGAACAGGTTCAACGGGAGATCTGCTTAGCATAGAACAGCCGCTCAGCATGAGTGCTAAAAGACAGATCGGTAAAGCACGCATAATATTTCCTCAATGGATAATCAAAACGTCAGATATTGAATCAGTTGACTGCACAAATGACAAGACGGGCATAAGCCCGTCCTGATGATATTACACTGAGGTGAGATTACCAGCCTTTAACAGCGCCGCCGTTAAACACTTTGTTGGCTTCCTGGTAAACTTCGTCTGACTGATAGGCCTGAACGAATTTCTTCACGTTTTCCGCGTCCTTGTTGTCTTCGCGAGTCACGATCAGGTTAACGTACGGGGAGTCTTTATCTTCAACGAAGATACCGTCTTTGGCTGGCGTCAGGCCAATCTGGCTTGCGTACGTGGTGTTGATAACGGCCAGAGCAATCTGCGCATCGTCCAGAGAACGTGGCAGCTGCGGTGCTTCCAGTTCAACGATTTTCAGATTTTTCGGGTTCTCGGTGACGTCCAGAACGGTTGGCAGCAGGCCAACACCGTCTTTCAGTTTGATCAGGCCCACTTTCTGCAGCAGCAGCAGGGAACGACCAAGGTTAGTTGGGTCGTTAGGCACGGCAACCTGAGAGCCCGGCTGCAGTTCGTCCAGTGATTTAATTTTCTTAGAGTAACCGGCAATCGGATAAACGAAGGTGTTACCGACACCCACCAGTTTATAACCACGATCTTTGATCTGCTGGTCCAGGTATGGCTTATGCTGGAAGGCGTTCGCGTCGATATCGCCTTTGCTCAGCGCTTCGTTCGGCAGAACGTAATCGTTGAAGGTCACCAGCTCCACGTCCAGGCCATACTTCTCTTTTGCCACTTTCTGAGCAACTTCCGCAACCTGCTGTTCTGCACCTACGATAACGCCCACTTTAATGTGGTTTGGATCCTTTTCGTCCTGACCGCAACCCACCAGTGCCAGAGAGCCGATCAGCGCGCCTACTGCTGCGAAGGTCTTTAATTTAAACGCCATGTTTTATCCTTAACTCGTAGAGTTTGTGTTGTGTGTAACGTTATTTATGCGTAACAGCCCGGACGATGCGATCGCCAGAGAACTGGATTAAGTAAACCAGAACAACCAGCAATACCAGAACGGTATTCATCACGGTCGCGTTATATCCAATATAGCCGTACTGGTAACCAATCTGACCTAAACCGCCCGCGCCTACGGCACCGCCCATCGCCGAATAACCGACCAGGGTGATAAGCGTAATGGTTGCCGCATTCACCAGCCCTGGCAGTGCCTCCGGCAGCAGAACCTTGCGGACGATCTGCATCGGTGTGGCACCCATCGCACGGGAAGCTTCGATCAAACCGGTTGGGATTTCCAGCAGGGCGTTTTCCACCATACGGGCGATAAACGGCGCAGCGCCAACGGTCAGCGGAACGATCGCTGCCTGCAGACCGATAGACGTTCCGACGATCACGCGGGTAAACGGAATCATCCACACCAGCAGAATAATGAAGGGGATAGAACGGAAGATGTTCACCAGCGCAGAGAGCGTACGGTACAGCTTCGCGTTCTCAATGATTTGACCCGGACGCGTTACGTACAGCAACACGCCGACCGGCAGGCCAATCACAAAACCAAAGAAGCCAGAGACAAAGGTCATTGCCAGCGTTTCCCAAACGCCGCGAACCAGCAGCCACATCATCGGCTCAGACATAACCCAGTACCTCTACTTTTACGTGATGTTCTTGCAGCCAGGCAATGGCTGCCTGGGTTTCTTCTTGTGTGCCGTGCATTTCTGTCAGCATGATGCCGAACTTAACGCCACCGGCGTAATCCATCTGCGCGCTGATGATGTTGTTGTTCACGTTAAAGCGACGTGCGGTTTCGGAAAGCAGGGGGGCATCAACGGACTGACCGGTGAACTCCATGCGCAGCATCGGGACGCTGTCAGCAGCGGGTTCGGTTTTCAAACGCTCCAGATAGTCTTCCGGAATATCCAGATGCAGCGTGGACTGGATGAACTGCTGCGCCAGCGGGGTTTTCGGATGCGAGAATACTTCACTTACCGTGTCCTGCTCGATCAGTTCACCGTTGCTGATGACCGCCACGCAGTCACAGATGCGTTTCACCACGTCCATCTCGTGCGTAATAAGAAGGATCGTCAGGCCCAGGCGACGATTAATGTCCTTCAGCAGTTCCAGAATAGAACGCGTGGTTGCCGGATCCAGTGCGCTGGTGGCTTCATCGCACAGCAGTACCTTAGGATTGCTTGCCAGCGCGCGGGCAATGGCCACACGTTGTTTTTGCCCACCGGACAGATTTGCCGGGTAGCTATCATGTTTATCGCCCAGACCCACGAGGTCGAGCAGCTCGGTGACGCGACGCTTCACTTCTTCTTTCGGCGTGTTATCCAGCTCAAGCGGTAAGGCAACGTTGCCGAACACGGTGCGGGAGGCCAGCAGGTTAAAGTGCTGGAAAATCATGCCAATCTGACGACGCGCTTTGGTGAGTTCTTTCTCTGAAAGGGCGGTAAGTTCCTGGCCGCCAACTTCTACGCTGCCCTGGGTTGGGCGCTCAAGCAGGTTAACACAACGGATCAGCGTGCTTTTACCTGCACCCGATGCGCCAATGACGCCATAAATTTGACCAGCAGGAACATGCAGGCTGACGTTGTTCAGCGCCTGAATGGTTCGGTTCCCCTGCTGGAACACTTTGGTGATATTGGAAAGTTTAATCATTAGATTATTTTTATCGTATGTAAGTTAGCCGTGGCATTTTCTTCTGCCAGATACGGGTGATGACCGTAAACAAAACGGATGTTAAGGCATCCAGACGTCTAAATCAATCCAACTCTGTACGATGAGCACTTTATTGCGCTGCGATTCATGAGATACTAGTCGAACATGCCTTTTTCAGGAGCAAACCGGTGGCAAAATCAGTACCCGCAATTTTCCTCGATCGTGACGGCACTATTAATGTGGATCACGGTTATGTCCATGAGATTGATGAGTTCGAGTTTATCGAGGGCGTAATAGATGCCATGCGCCAGCTGAAAGAGATGGGCTATGCGCTGGTGGTGGTGACGAACCAGTCCGGTATTGCACGCGGTAAATTTACCGAAGCGCAGTTTGAGACGCTGACGGAATGGATGGACTGGTCACTGGCCGATCGCGGTGTGGATCTCGATGGCATCTACTATTGTCCGCATCACCCACAGGGAACCGTAGAAGAATATCGTCAGACCTGTGATTGCCGTAAGCCGCATCCGGGAATGTTCATCTCTGCGCAGGAGTTCCTGCACATTGATATGGCGGCTTCTTATATGGTGGGCGATAAACTGGAAGATATGCAGGCAGCTGCAGCAGCAGGTGTAGGGACCAAAATATTAGTGCGCACCGGGAAGCCTGTGACGGCAGAAGCTGAGAATGCGGCGGATTGGGTAATTAATAGTCTGGCCGAGCTGCCAAAAGAGATTAAAAAGCACCAAAAATAGCCTTTCTGGTGAAAAGATGAGCGGTTGAAATAAAAATGCATTTTTCCGCTTGTCATTCCTCGGCGGCCCCCTATAATGCGCCTCCATCGACACGGCGGATGTGAATCACTTCACAGATAACGCGGTCGGTTGAAGAGAAAAAATCCTGAAATAACGGGTTGACTCTGAAAGAGGAAAGCGTAATATACGCCACCTCGCAACGGTGAGCGAAAGCCGCGTTGCACTGCTCTTTAACAATTTATCAGACAATCTGTGTGGGCACTCAAAGTGACATGGATTCTTAATGTCTTCGGACAATAAATGAATACCAAGTCTCTGAGTGAACATGCGTAATTCATTACGAAGTT